>NZ_JBISAC010000007.1:0-131728 GCF_044391475.1 Micromonospora sp. NPDC018662 | reverse complement strand
CCGCCCCCACACCCGCCCTCACACATGCCTACGCCGGGGTGGGGGGGGGGGGGGGGGTTTTTTTTGTGGGGGGGGGGGGGGGGGGGGGGGGGGGCCCCCCCCCCCCACCCCCTTTTTCTCTTCAGCGACGGAGCGTCCCTCCTTGAACTTCGACGGACTGTTCTCCAACTTCGGGGAACTCACCACGACCGGCCTGACGCAGGGCGCGATCTACGCCCTGGTCGCGCTCGGCTACACGCTGGTCTACGGCGTGCTCAGGCTCATCAACTTCGCCCACTCCGAGGTCTTCATCGCCGGCGCGTTCGCCGCGATCTGGACCTGGAACGGCTTCGGCCTCGACCAGGACTCCCAGGTCAGCGGCGTCGGCTCGATCCTGTTCTATCTGCTGGTGGCGATGATCGTGGCGGCCATCGCCTCGGCCGGCACCGCGACGGTGATCGAGCGGGTGGCGTACCGGCCGCTGCGCAAGCGCAACGCGCCGCCGCTGGCGTTCCTCATCACCGCGATCGGCGCCTCGATCGCGATCTCCGAGGCGTTCGGCGTCTACACCCGACGCCTGCCGCAGGGCGCGCCGTCGCTGGTCAGCTCCAAGCCGCTGTTCCACGTCGCCGGCGTGCCGATCGACAGCATCCAGCTGCTCACCATCGGCGCCGCGCTGGTGATGATGTTCGCGCTCGACCAGTTCATCAACCGCAGCCGCACCGGCCGCGGCATCCGGGCGGTGGCCCAGGACGCCAACACGGCGGCGCTGATGGGCGTCAACAAGGACCGGATCATCCTGATGGTCTTCATCGCCGGCGGCACCATGGCCGGCGTCGCGGGCCTGCTCTACGACGTCCGGATCCAGACGCTGACCTACAGCGTCGGCTTCCTGCTGGGCCTGAAGGCGTTCACCGCCGCGGTGCTCGGCGGCATCGGCAACCTGCGCGGCGCGCTGATCGGCGGCCTGCTGCTGGGCGTCGTGGAGAACTACGCCTCGGGCCTGTTCGGCAGTCAGTGGAAGGACTTCGCCGCGTTCGCGGTCCTGGTCGTGCTGCTGATGTTCCGGCCGACCGGTCTGCTGGGCGAATCACTGGGGAGGGCACGGGCATGACGACGACGGTGAATCCGCCGACCCCGGAGCAGCAGGAGGGGATCGGGGTCCGACTGCGGCACGCCCGCGAGGCCGTCGCGAACCGGTGGCACCACGCTCCGCGCTGGGTGCGCTGGGCGCTGCTGGCCGCGGTCATCGTGTTCTTCTACGCGTTGCCGAACAAGGAGTTCTACCAGTACCTCGGGCCGATCCCGACGCCCGGGGCGAACTTCACCCAGGTGCTCTTCACCGTCTCGATCTACGTGTTGCTGGCGGTCGGGCTGAACATCGTGGTCGGCTTCGCCGGCCTGCTCGACCTGGGCTACTTCGGCTTCTTCGCGGTCGGCGCGTACACGGTCGCGGTGCTGACGTCGCCGAGCAGCAACATCAAGACGCTGTGGCCGTGGCTGCTGGTGGTGCCGATCGCGATCGCCCTGACCATGGTCTCCGGCGTCATGCTGGGCACGCCGACGCTGCGCCTGCGCGGCGACTACCTGGCGCTGGTGACGCTCGGCTTCGCCGAGATGATCCGGATCGCGGCGGTCAGCTCCGAGTTCCTCAAGGGGCAGCGGGGCTTCAACCAGATCCCGCACCCGCCCGGCAAGTACGCCGACGGCAAGCCGTTCTTCGGCGTGCTCGACGCCCGCCCCTACTACTGGCTGGTGCTCACGCTGATCATCCTGGTAGTGATCGGGGTGCGGAACCTGACCCACAGCCGGGTCGGCCGGGCCTGGATCTCGATCCGGGAGGACGAGGACGCGGCCCAGCTCATGGGCGTGCCGACGTTCAAGTTCAAGCTGTGGGCGTTCGCCTCCGGCGCGGCGATCGCCGGCCTGGCCGGCGCGCTGTTCGCCGGCAAGCAGAACTTCGTCAACTCGCAGAACTTCGAGCTGCTCAACTCGATCATCATCCTGGCCGCGGTCATCTTCGGCGGCTCCGGCAACATCGTCGGCGCGATCGTCGGCGGCGGCCTGGTGGCGTACATGATCGAGCGGTTCCGCGGCATCGAGCTGTTCGGCGTCGAGCTGTACGAGTACCGGTTCCTCTTCTTCGGCCTGGTGCTCGTGATCATGATGATCTTCCGGCCGCAGGGCCTCATCCCGAACCGGCGACGAGCGGCGGAGTTCAAGGACCGTCGCAAGGAGGTGATCGTCGGTGAGTGACACCGAGCAGACCCCGGCCGTCCCGGCCCAGGCGGCGGCGCCCGCCGTCGAGACGGTGGACAAGCGCGAGCCGCTGCTGGAGGTCGACCACGTCACGCTGCGCTTCGGCGGCGTGGTGGCCCTCAACGACGTGGACTTCACCCTCTACAAGGGCGAGATCCTCGGGCTGATCGGGCCCAACGGCGCGGGCAAGACCACCTGCTTCAACGCGATGACCGGCATCTACCAGCCCACCGAGGGGCAGATCCGGTTCCGGGGCGAGAAGATCAGCGGCAAGAAGCGCCACCAGATCACCCGGATGGGCATGGCCCGCACGTTCCAGAACATCCGGCTCTTCCCGGAGATGACCGCGCTGGAGAACGTCCAGGTCGGCGCGGACGCGCACCACAAGACCAGCGTGATCTCCGCGCTGCTGCGGCTGCCGCGGCACTGGAAGGAGGAGCGCGAGGGTCGGGAGAAGGCCGAGCGCCTGCTGGAGTTCGTCGGCATCCTGCCCCGGATGCACGAGTTCGCCCGCAACCTGTCGTACGGGGAGCAGCGGCGCCTGGAGATCGCCCGGGCGCTGGCCACCGACCCGGTGCTGCTCTGCCTGGACGAGCCGGCCGCCGGCTTCAACCCGGCGGAGAAGGAGGAACTGCTCCAGCTCATCCGGCAGATCCGCGACACCGGCGTGACGGTGCTGCTGATCGAGCACGACATGCGCCTGGTGATGGGCGTGACCGACCGGATCGTGGTGCTGGAGTTCGGAAAGAAGATCGCCGAAGGGCTGCCCGCCGAGGTGCGGGACAACCCGAAGGTGATCGCGGCGTACCTGGGGGTGCCGGACGATGCTGCTTGAGATCGAGGACGTGAGCCTGCTCTACGGGCGGATCCAGGCGCTGCACGGCATCAGCCTGACCGTGGACGAGGGCGAGATCGTCGCGCTGATCGGCGCGAACGGCGCCGGCAAGTCCACCACCATGCGGGCGATCTCCGGCATCCGGCCGATCGCCACCGGCAGCATCAAGTTCGCCGGTGAGGACATCTCCAAGCTGCGGGCCGACCTGCGGGTGCGGCGCGGGCTGTGCCAGGCGCCCGAGGGCCGGGGCATCTTCCCCGGCATGACGGTGCTGGAGAACCTCGACATGGGTGCGTACACCCGGCGGGACAAGGCCGGCATCGCGCAGGACCTGGCGCGGGTGCTGGAGCTGTTCCCCCGGCTGGCCGAGCGGCGCAAGCAGGCCGGCGGCACGCTCTCCGGCGGCGAGCAGCAGATGCTGGCGGTCGGCCGGGCGCTGATGAGCCGGCCGAAGCTGCTGCTGCTCGACGAGCCGTCGATGGGTCTCGCGCCGATGCTCATCCAGCAGATCTTCACCATCATCACGGAGATCAACCAGCAGGGCACCACCATCCTGCTGGTCGAGCAGAACGCCCAGCAGGCCCTGGCCCGCGCGCACCGGGCGTACGTGCTGGAGACCGGCCGGATCGTCAAGAGCGGCACCGGCGCCGACCTGCTGCACGACCCCTCGGTCAAAGAGGCCTACCTCGGCGTGGCCTGACCGACGCCCCCCTCGCAAAAGGAGTACCCCATGTTCCACAGCAGCCCCGGCCGGCGGGCGGCGCTCGGCGTCGCCGGCGCGGCCGTCCTCCTGCTCTCCCTCGCCGCCTGCGGTGAGGAGGAGAGCACCGAGCAGCCCGGCGGCGGCGCGAGCGTGACCGCCACGGCGGATTCCTCGCTGGCCGCCAAGGTGCCCGACGCCATCAAGTCCGACGGCAAGATCGTGGTCGGCACCGACTCCACGTACGCCCCGGCCGAGTTCCTCGACTCCGACGGCAAGACCGTCATCGGCTTCGACGTCGAGCTGTTCACCGCCGTGGCGGCCAAGCTCGGCCTGAAGGCGGAGTTCGTCTCGGCGCCGTTCGGCGACATCATCAACGGCGTCAACTCGGGCAAGTACGAGGTCGGCGTCTCGTCGTTCACCGTCAACGACGAGCGCAAGGGTCAGGCCAACATGGTCAGCTACTTCCAGGTCGGCACCCAGTGGGTGACCAAGAAGGGCAATCCGGCCGGGGTGGCGCTGGACAACGCCTGCGGCAAGAAGATCGCGGTGCAGAAGGACACGGTCCAGGTCGAGGACATCCAGAAGCGTTCCAAGACCTGCACCGACGCCGGCAAGCCGGCCATCACGATCGACCAGTTCCCGGGCCAGGACGCCGCCACCGCCGCGGTCGTCTCCGGCAAGGACGACGCGATGCTCGCCGACTACCCGGTCGGGGTGTACGCGGTGACTAAGTCCAACGACGCCCTGGAGCTGCTGGACAAGCAGTACGAGGCGGCCCCGTACGGTTACGTGGTGGCCAAGGAGCAGGCGCAGTTCGCGGAGGCGGTGCGCGACGCCACCAAGGCGCTGATCACCGACGGCTCGTACAAGCAGGTGCTGGACAAGTGGAAGGTGGGGGACGGCGCGATCACGGATCCCGCGATCAACCCGTGACGACATGACCACCGAGGAAGCGACAACCGCACGGGCACGGCCGGAACCGATCAAGGCCGTGCCCGTGCGGCACCCGGGACGCTGGATCGCGGTGGCGGTGCTCGCCGTGCTGACCGCGATGTTCGTCCACCTGCTGGTGACCAACGAGGCCTTCAACTGGTCCTTCATGGTCGACAAGATGTTCCGCCCGCCGATCATCGAGGGACTGCTGCGCGGCACCGTGCTGATGACGGTCAGCGCGATGCTGATCGGCGTCACGCTCGGCGTGGTGATCGCGGTGATGCGGCTCTCCGACAACCCGATCCTGCGCGGCGTGGCCTGGCTCTACACCTGGTTCTTCCGGGCCGTGCCCCGGCTGGTGCTGCTGGCCGTGTTCGGCAACATCGGCATCCTGTGGAGCCGGGTCGAGTTCGGCGTACCCTTCGACACCCAGCTCGGCCAGTTGTTCGGCATCGACAACCTGCAACTGCGGTTGTTCGGGTTCTCCTCCCGCGACATCCTCACCGGTTTCATGGCCGGCCTGCTCGGGCTCGCGCTCTCCGAGGCCGCCTACATGGCCGAGATCGTCCGGGCCGGCATCCAGTCGGTTGACCCCGGGCAGACCGAGGCGGCCCAGGCGCTGGGCCTGAGCCGGGGCCAGTTGCTGCGCCGGGTGGTGCTGCCGCAGGCCATGCGGGTGATCATCCCGCCGACCGGCAACGAGACCATCGCCATGCTCAAGGACACGTCGCTGCTGCTCTACGTGCCGGTCAGCGTCGAGCTGTTCTTCCAGCTCGACGCCGTCGGCAAGCGGACGTTCCAGATCTTCCCGATGTACGTCGCGGCGTGCCTCTGGTACCTGTTTCTGACCAGCATCCTCCTGGTCGGGCAGTATTTCCTGGAGCGCCACTTCGGCAAGGGCTACGGGACCACGCAACGGGCCCGGGCGCGGCTGCGCACGCTGGCCGCGGAGACCGGTGGAGGCGGCGCCGGAGGGGCGGGGACACCATGACCGAGTTGATCGTTCCTGGTCAGGCCACCGCGCCGACGGCCGAGTCCGGCCTGATGGTGCGCGCCGAGCAGGTGCACAAGTCGTTCGGGCCGCTGGAGGTGCTCAAGGGCATCGACCTGGAGGTCCGCGCCGGCGAGGTGTGCTGCCTGCTCGGGCCCTCCGGCTCCGGCAAGTCGACGTTCCTGCGCTGCATCAACCACCTGGAGAAGATCGACGCCGGCCGGATCTGGGTGGACGGCGACCTGATCGGCTACCGGGAGCGCGGCGGGAAGCTGCACGAGATGCGGGACAAGGAGGTGGCCGCGCAGCGCCGGGCGATCGGCATGGTGTTCCAGCGGTTCAACCTGTTCCCGCACATGACCGTGTTGCAGAACGTCGTCGAGGCGCCGCTGCTGCTGCGGCAGGCGAAGAAGGCGCAGGCCCGGGCGCGGGCCGCGGAGCTGCTGGAGCGGGTGGGGCTGGGCGACAAGCTCGGCGCGTACCCGGGTCAGCTCTCCGGTGGCCAGCAGCAGCGGGTGGCGATCGCCCGGGCGCTGGCCATGCAGCCGAAGCTCATGCTCTTCGACGAGCCGACCAGCGCGCTCGACCCGGAGTTGGTGGGTGAGGTGCTGGACACGATGAAGGACCTTGCCCGCGACGGCATGACGATGATCGTGGTGACCCACGAGATCGGCTTCGCCCGGGAGGTCGGCGACCACCTGGTCTTCATGGACGGCGGCGTGGTCGTCGAGCAGGGCGACCCGCGCGAGGTGATCGCGGCGCCGAAGCACGAGCGGACCCAGGCGTTCCTGGCGAAGGTGCTCTGACGGGTCCGGTGCGGCGTGGGCCGCACCGGACCTCGCCGGTCAGTTCACGTAGCCGCGGAGCAGCCAGCCGGGACTCTGCGGCTCACAGACGTAGGTCTGGTAGATGCCGCTGTTGACCCGGGACTGCCCGACCGAGATGCACTTCGACTGGAGCGTGTAGACCCCGCCGCTGACCCACCCGGCGAACGCCGGACCGCTCAGCACGGTCAGCGCGCCGGCCGTGGCGAGCGCCGGTACCAGGATTCGGACACCCCATCGTCGCATCGAGTCCTCCTTGTGAGTGCTATCGACGGATCTCCATACCGTAGCGGTCCGGTCGCGATCCGTGGGGGCCGCTGGTGCCGGGGATGTCGGGGCCACGGACTAGAGTCGCTGCCGTGACAGCTACGACGCCGCGCCTGCTCCTCGTCGACGGACACTCCCTGGCATACCGGGCGTTCTTCGCCCTGCCGGTGGAAAACTTCTCCACCACCACGGGGCAGCCGACGAACGCCGTCTACGGCTTCACCTCGATGCTGATCAACGTGCTCCGCGACGAGCAGCCGACCCACATCGTGGTCGCGTTCGACGTCTCCCGCCACTCCTTCCGCACCGACAGATACGCGGAGTACAAGGCCGGCCGCAGTGAGACCCCGACCGACTTCAAGGGCCAGGTCAGCCTGGTCAAGGAGGTCCTCGCCGCGCTACGCGTGCCGGTGGTGGAGAAGCCCGGCTACGAGGCCGACGACGTGATCGCCACCCTCGCCTGCCAGGCCCGCGACCAGGGCATGGACGTGCTGATCACCACCGGCGACCGGGACGCGTTCCAGCTCGTCGGCGACCGGGTCACCGTGCTCTACCCGCGCAAGGGCGTCTCCGACCTGGCCCGGATGGACCCGGCGGCGGTCGAGGCGAAGTACGGCGTCACCCCGGGCCGCTACCGCGACCTGGCCGCGTTGGTCGGTGAGACCAGCGACAACCTGCCCGGCGTCCCCGGTGTCGGCCCGAAGACCGCCGCCAAGTGGATCAACCTGTACGACGGGGTCGAGGGCGTGGTGGCGCGCGCCGACGAGATCAAGGGCAAGGCGGGCGACAGCCTGCGCGAGCGGCTCGCCGACGTGATCCGCAACTACGAGATCAACTGCCTGGTCACCGACCTGGAGCTGCCGGTGCGGCCCGAGGACGCCCGCTGGCAGGGCTGGGACCGCGAGGCCGTGCACCAGGTCTTCGACACGCTCCAGTTCCGCATCCTGCGCGACCGGCTCTACCAATACCTGGAAGCCGTCGAGCCGGAGGCCGAGGCCGGCTTCGAGCTGGCCGGCGAGGTGCTGACCGAGCCGGGCGCGCTCGCCGGTTGGCTGGACGCGCACGCCCCGGCCGGGGCGCCGGTCGGCCTGGCCGCCACGCTCGACACCGGCCCCAACCGGCGGCACACCGCGACCGTGACCGGGATGGCGCTCGCCACCTCCGCCGGCGCGGCCGCCTGGTTCGACCCGAGCCGGCTGGAGGCGGCCGACGAGGCCGCGCTGGCCGGGTGGCTGGCCGACGGCGGGCGGCCCAAGGTGCTGCACGACAGCAAGCCGGCGGTGCTGGCGTTCGCCGCGCACGGCTGGGAGCTTCGGGGCATCGCGCGCGACACCCAGATCGCCGCCTACCTGGCCCGCCCCGACCAGCGCTCCTACGACCTCACCGACCTGGCCCTGCGCTACCTGCACCGGGAGCTGCGCGTCGACGCGCCGGAGACCGGCCAGCTCACCCTGGACGGGTTCGGCGACGAGGACGCGGCCGAGCAGAACCTGATGCTCCAGGCCCGCGCCACGCTCGACCTGGCCGACGCGATCGACGCCGAGCTGTCCCGCGACGGCGAGCAGTCCGCCCGGCTGATGGCCGAGGTGGAGCTGCCGCTGATGCGCGTGCTCGCCGCCATGGAACGCACCGGCATCGCCGCCGACACCGACTACCTCTCCGAGCTGGAGGCGCACTTCGCCGCCGAGGTGAAGGCCGCCGCGCAGAGCGCGTACGGCGTGGTCGGCCGGGAGTTCAACCTGGGCTCGCCGAAGCAGTTGCAGGAGATCCTCTTCACCGAGCTGGCGCTGCCCAAGACGAAGCGGATCAAGACCGGCTACACCACCGACGCCGACGCCCTGCAGTGGCTGTACGCCCAGACCGAGCACCCGCTGCTGCACCACCTGTTGCGCCACCGCGACGTCGCCAAGCTCAAGTCGACTGTCGACGGGCTGCTCAAGTCCGTCTCCGACGACGGCCGGATCCACACCACGTTCAACCAGACGGTGGCCGCGACCGGCCGGCTGTCGTCCACCGAGCCGAATCTCCAGAACATCCCCATCCGCACCGAGGAGGGGCGGCGGATCCGGCGGGCGTTCGTGGTCGGCGAGGGCTACGAATGCCTGCTCACCGCCGACTACAGCCAGATCGAGATGCGGATCATGGCGCATCTGTCCGCCGACGAGGCACTGGTCGAGGCGTTCAACTCCGGGCACGACTTCCACGCCGCGACCGCCTCCTCGGTCTTCACCGTCGAGGTCGGCGACGTCACCGCCGACCAGCGCCGCAAGATCAAGGCGATGAACTACGGCCTGGCGTACGGGCTGAGCGCGTTCGGCCTGTCCCAGCAGCTCGGCATCACCGCCGAGGAGGCCCGTGGGCTGATGGAGAACTACTTCGCCGGGTTCGGCGGCGTTCGCGACTACCTCCAGGAGGTGGTGGCCCGGGCCCGGCAGGACGGCTACACCTCCACCATCCTGGGTCGCCGCCGCTACCTGCCCGACCTGGTCAGCGACAACCGGCAGCGCCGGGAGATGGCCGAGCGGATGGCGCTCAACGCCCCGATCCAGGGCTCGGCGGCCGACATCATCAAGGTCGCCATGCTGCACGTCGACGGCGCGCTGCGCGACGCGGGGCTGCGTTCCCGGATGCTGCTCCAGGTGCACGACGAGCTGGTCTTCGAGGTTGCCCCCGGGGAACGGGAGGCGCTGGAGGCGCTGGTGCGCAAGGAGATGGGGGCGGCGTACCCGCTGTCGGTGCCGCTGGAGGTGTCGGTCGGCGAGGGCCGCGACTGGAACAGCGCCGACCACTGACCCCGGCCGGTCGAAGTCGGTGATCAAGGAGTTCGCGTCGGATGCCGGCGCACCGGCGACGCGAACTCCTTGATCACCGGCGACGGTCAGAGACCGAGCAGGCCGGGCATCGCGTTGAGCGCGCCGTGCACCACCAGAGGCGGCCAAATCCGGCGGTAGCGCGACCACAGGTAGCCGAGGAAGAGCCCGAGCACGCCCTGGTTGACGGCCAACATGGCCAGGTCGAGGCCGGGCCGCCCGGTGCCCTGGATGGCCAGGTGCCATGCCGCCCAGACCAGCGACGCCAGCACGATCGCCGGCCACCGGCCGAGCAGCGACTCCCACCGGGTCTGCAACCATCGCCGGTAGAAGACCTCCTCCAGCAGCGCGTTGATCGCGAACACCACCAGCACCGTGACGACCAGCTCGACCGGCGTCATCGCCCGCCCCCAGTCGCTGGTCGGCGCCGCCAGCGGGGTGGCGTAGCTGAGCATCAGCCACACCACCACCGGCAGCGCCGGACCCCAGCGGTGGGCGGCGCCTGCCGGGGGCGGCCCGGGACGCCAGCGCGGCGGCCACCGCCGGGCGGCCAGGAACACCCCGGCCGGTACGCCGAGCAGCAGCGCGAGCTTCAGCACGGTGTACGCCGGCTCGCCGCCGAGCAGCGGCATGATCGCGGCGAACGCGACGCCGGCCAACAGCAGTGGCACCGCCTCCCGCCACGGCGCGACCGGGTCCGGCCATCGGGGATCCGACGGGGGCGGGATCAGCCGGATCAGCGCGATGCCGACCAGCGCCGGGATCCACCGGGTCCACACCGGCACGGTGTCGGTGTGGTCAGCGCTGTAGCGGATGCCGGTGTCGCCGGTGGCGGCGAGCCAGAGTGCCGCGACGGCGACAAGTGCCAGACCGGCGACGAGCACGGCATGTCCGGCTCGGGGATGACGGCGGGCGGTCGGGGCGTCTGTCGTCATCGCCGGCACGGTACCAACGACGCGCGACCGGACCGCCTCTCGCGAGGCTCAGCCCTTGAGCGGGTCGTGGCCCCAGTTCATCAGCGACCAGCGCCACCTCGTGTCGCGGACGTCGCCGGACGGGCGCTGGGCCAGGTGCCGGTGCACGTATCCGACCACCTTGCGCATGTGCTTGTAGTCGGCGGCGGTGAGCTGGTCACGCTTGCGGCGCAGCAGGTCGACGATCCGGCGGCCGGAGTCGTGCCCGACCGACTCGCCGCCCTTGGTGCCCGGCTTGTGCCAGCCGACGTGCTTGGACTCGTCAGTCTCCAGCCAGCGGGTCAGCTCGGCGGGCTTCATGTTCACCGCGTCGGTGAACTCCCGGTACGTCTGCTGCGGGTCCTCACTGCGGCTCATCGCGCAGCACCTCCGGTCGGTGGGCGACGTCGCGGCCGGAGTCGTCGTTGGTGATCCGGTACTGCGGCTGCTCCGGCGAGGCGTTCACCGGATGCCCGCGGACGTGGGTGCGCTCGGTCAGCTTCTCCTTGACCACGCCGTACGCCCGGCCGCTGTGGCTGGCCCAGGAGACGTGGTCACCCGCGCGGAACTCCTTCTCGGCCATGCCGGCCGGTTACCCGCCGGCCGGACCGAGTAACGGTGCGGTCAGGGCCGGATCTCGGCGATCGGCAGCTTGATGTCGAACGGCTCGGCCAGCTCGACCACCTCGCTGCCGTCGGCCACCAGTTCGTACTGACGCTCGCCGCCGGGGCCGATCCGGTCGCCGAGGCGGTACGCGTAGAGGTGCACCGGGTCCTGCTCGATCCGCCAGTAGAACGGGATGCCGGCGGCGGCGTACTCACCCGGTTTGGCGAACCGGTCCACTCGCCGGGTGCCGGGGGAGACGATCTCGACGGCCAGCACGACGTCCTTCGGCCGTAGGCGCGACCGGTCGCTCGGCAGCCCCGCGTGGTGGAGCAGCACGTCCGGTTGCCGGCTGGTGTTGGGGCTGAGCCCGACTCCGACCGACTGGGAGGCTCGAAGGTGAGCCGGTGCATGGGACCGAAGCCAGAGCCACAGCAGGCTGGCGATGTTCTGGTGGCCCAGGGTGGGGGAGGGTGTCACCTGGATTACTCCGTCGACGAGTTCGACGCGGGGGGCGTCGTCCGGCAGGGTGAGCAGGTCCTCCAGCGTGTAGTCCGCACGCTGCTGCCGCATCGGGTCCGGACACCAGGGGCCAGGTGATGTCGGGATGGGCTCGGCGCTCATGCGGCGAGCGTACCGCCGCGTGACGTCACCGACGTCGCACCGGACGTGCGACGCGGTCAGGCGGCCTGCTTCTCCGCGACGAAGATGGCGGTGCCGGGGAAGAGCCGGCCGCGTAGCGGGCTCCACTGGCCCCAGATCCCCTCGTGCCCGGCCGGCCACTCCGGCTCCACCAGGTCGAGCAGGCGGAAGCCGGCCCCGACCAGCTCCCGGATGCGGTCGCCCAGCGTCCGGTGCTGCTCCACGTACGTGGCCACGCCGTGCGCGTCCTGCTCGACGTAGGGGGACCGGTCGAAGTACGAGTGCACGGCGGTCAGCCCGCCCTGGCCGGGGTCGTCGAGGAAGATCCAGCGCATCGGGTGGGTGACCGAGAAGACCCACCGGCCGCCGGGGCGCAGCACCCGGGCCACCTCGCGCATCGCCGCCGCCGAGTCGTCCACGAACGGGATCGCGCCGAACGCGGTGCAGACCGTGTCGAAGGCGGCGTCGGCGAAGGGCAGCGCCAGCGCGTCGGCCTGGACCAGCGGCACGCGTACCCCGCTGCGGTCGGCGGCGTCGGCGGCGTGCCGCAACATGCCGGCGGAGAGGTCCAGCGCGACCGGCCGGGCGCCCTGGGCGGCGAGCCAGCGGGCGGCGGCGGCCGCGCCGGCGCCCAGTTCGAGGATCCGACGGCCGGTGACGTCGCCGAGCAGCCGCGCGTCGGCCTCGCGCAGCCCTTCCGGGCACCAGACGAAGTCGACGTCGCCGAGGAACGTGCCGTGCTCGGCCTGGTAGGCGTCGGCGTCGGTGTCCCACCAGCCGCGGTTGGCGCGGCGGATCTCGGCGGCCCCGACCCGCCGGCGGGTCACCCTGTCGTCGTCCACGAGTCCACGCTAGGGCCGGTGGGACGCCGCGTCGCGGGCGGGTCGGCGTGTCGCGGGTGGGGCAGATGTGACGGACGAGACAGGAGTGGCCCCTTACCGCGCGAAATCTCCGCTTTCGCAGCCGATGCGGTCGCACGGACCCGGGAGGGCTTGCACGCTGTGGTAATGCAGCGGGTAGGCTAGACGATGCGCTCGCGGATCGTGTGCCTCGGCAGGGAGCAGGTGCGCGGTCACCGGAGCCACTAATGATCTTCTCGCGTCGATCGTTCGGTGTGCCCGGCGGCGGATCCGTTGGCGCGGAAGAGTCACCGCGACACCCATGCCCGCTGTGACAACCCATCCGACCGGAGCAACCGCCCACATGACGAGCAGCATCGAGGCCACCTCGAGCGCCAACAAGGTCACGCACGACGATCTCGGCTCTGAGGAAGCATTCCTCGCCGCTATCGACGAGACCATCAAGTACTTCAACGACGGCGACATTGTCGAAGGCACCGTCGTCAAGGTCGATCGGGACGAGGTCCTGCTCGACATCGGCTACAAGACCGAGGGCGTGATCCCCTCTCGGGAGCTGTCGATCAAGCACGACGTGGACCCGGCCGAGGTTGTTTCGGTCGGCGACCACATCGAGGCCCTCGTCCTCCAGAAGGAGGACAAGGAGGGTCGGCTGATCCTCTCCAAGAAGCGGGCGCAGTACGAGCGGGCCTGGGGCACGATCGAGAAGATCAAGGACGAGGACGGTGTCGTCCGCGGCTCGGTCATCGAGGTCGTCAAGGGTGGTCTCATCCTCGACATCGGCCTGCGCGGCTTCCTGCCCGCGTCGCTGGTCGAGATGCGGCGGGTGCGCGACCTCCAGCCGTACGTCGGCCGCGAGCTCGAAGCCAAGATCATCGAGCTGGACAAGAACCGCAACAACGTGGTCCTGTCCCGCCGGGCCTGGCTGGAGCAGACGCAGTCCGAGGTGCGCACCGAGTTCCTCAACAAGCTCCAGAAGGGGCAGGTCCGCAAGGGCGTCGTCTCCTCGATCGTCAACTTCGGCGCGTTCGTCGACCTGGGCGGCGTGGACGGCCTCGTGCACGTCTCCGAGCTGTCCTGGAAGCACATCGACCACCCGTCCGAGGTCGTCGAGGTGGGCCAGGAGGTCGAGGTCGAGGTCCTGGACGTCGACCTGGACCGCGAGCGGGTCTCGCTGTCGCTGAAGGCGACCCAGGAGGACCCGTGGCGTCAGTTCGCCCGCACCCACGCGATCCAGCAGATCGTGCCGGGTAAGGTCACCAAGCTGGTGCCGTTCGGCGCGTTCGTCCGGGTGGACGACGGCATCGAGGGCCTGGTCCACATCTCCGAGCTGGCCGAGCGCCACGTGGAGATCCCGGAGCAGGTCGTGCAGGTCGGCTCCGAGGTCATGGTCAAGGTCATCGACATCGACCTGGAGCGCCGCCGGATCTCGCTGTCGCTCAAGCAGGCCAACGAGGGCTTCGTCGAGGGCGAGGAGCACTTCGACCCGACCCTCTACGGCATGGCCGCGACGTACGACAACGAGGGCAACTACATCTACCCGGAGGGCTTCGACCCGGAGACGGGCGAGTGGCTCGAGGGCTACGACAAGCAGCGCGAGACCTGGGAGAACCAGTACGCCGAGGCGCGTCAGCGCTGGGAGGCCCACACCAAGCAGGTGCAGACCTCCCGTGCCGCCGACGCCGAGGCCGCGGCCAACCCGGCCCCGCCCGCCAGCGCCACCACCACCTCGACCTCGTCGGCCCCGAGCCGTCAGGCCGAGGAGCCGGCCGGCACGCTGGCCACCGACGAGGCGCTCGCCGCGCTGCGCGAGAAGCTCGCCGGCGGCAAGTGACCGGTCGCTGACGCCGGTTCGTCCACCCGGACGCACCAGCGGCTGCCTCTGACGACGGGCCCCGTCCCCGGCGTTCCGCACCAGCGGAGCGCCCGGGGGCGGGGCCCGCGTCGTGTCCACGTACGGCGAGTCGGCTCGCCGTGCCGCCCGACCGGCGGCGCGGGCGCCTCGGCCTGTTTGGCATGCACCAGGTGATCCGGTTGACTGTCCGGATGCTGAAGGTGGGGCTGACGGGCGGCATCGGATCCGGCAAGAGCGCGGTGGCGGCCCGCCTCGCCGCGCTCGGCGCGGTGGTCGTCGACTCGGACCAGATCGCCCGCGAGGTGGTCGCGCCGGGCACCGAGGGGCTGGCCGAGGTGGTCGCCGCGTTCTCCGACCGGGTCCTCGGGCCGGACGGCGCGCTGGACCGGGCCGCCCTGGGCGCGCTGGTCTTCGGCGACGAGGTCGCCCGCCGCCGGCTGGAGGCGATCACCCACCCCCGGGTCCGGGCGCGGGCCGCCGAGCTGGTCGCCGCCGCGCCCGCCGACGCGGTGGTGGTCAACGACGTGCCGCTGCTGGTCGAGGTGGGGCTCGCGCCCACGTACCACCTGGTGGTGGTGGTGCAGACGGCGGTGCCGACGCGGCTGGCGCGACTGTCCCGGGACCGGGGCATGGACCCGGCCGAGGCCGAGCGGCGGATCGCCGCGCAGGCCGACGACGCCCGTCGGGCGGCGGTGGCGGACGTGCTGCTCACCAACGACGGCGCGCTGGCCGACCTGCACGACGCGGTGGACGACCTCTGGCGGGGCCGGTTGCTGCCCTACGAGCGCAACGTCCGCGAGCGGCACGCCGTCCGGGCCGAGCGGCCGACGCTCGCCGTGCCGGACCCGACCTGGCCCGCGCAGTACGCCCGGCTGGCGGCGCGGATCCGCCACGCGGTCGGGGACGATCTCCGGGTCGACCACATCGGCTCCACCGCCGTGCCCGGGCTGGCCGCGCCGGACGTCATCGACATCCAGCTGACCGTCGCCTCGCTGGCGGAGGCGGACGGTCCGCTCGCCGACCGGCTGGCCGACGCGGGCTTCCCCCGGTTGCCCGGCGAGTGGCGGGACGCGCCGCGCCGCCCCGACGGGGTGCACTGGGCGAAGCGGCTGCACGGCGGCGCGGACCCGGGCCGTCCGGTGCTGCTGCACCTGCGGGTCGCCGGCTCCGCCGGCTGGCGGTACGCGCTGCTGATGCGCGACCACCTCCGCGCCGACCCGGCGCAACGGGCCGCGTACCTCCAGGTCAAGCGCGATCTGGTGGCCACCGCGCCGGACAGCGCGGAGCGCGGCACGCTCACCGACCCCTGGTTCGACGAGGAGCACCTGCGCGCCGAGGCGTGGGCCACGCAAACCGCCTGGCACCCCTGACCCCCACCCCCTTCGCCCCCCCACCCCCTTCGCCCCCCACCCCCCGACCCACCCGCCCGCTGATTCACGGAAAGTGTGCTCATTCCGCGCCGGATGGCCCCACTTTCCGTGAATCAGCGGGCTTCGGCGAGGTGGGGGTGAGGTCGAGGTGGATCCAGACGCCCCGCCCGGTGCGCAGCTCCAGGCGGTGCGGCAGCCCGCTCCGGTCGAGCCACCAGCGCAGGCCGCCCGGCACCTCGACGACGTCCACCGTGCGGTCGGCGGTCCGGTCCTCCCGGATCCGGACCGCCGGTCGGTCCGGTGGCCGGGTGCCGGCCCGCAGCGCGGCCGCGAGTAGCCGGTCCAGGTCGTCGGTGGCTCGTCGGGAGGCGGTGGTGAGCCGCCCCTCGGGCGTCGGCGGCGGGAGCGTGCCGACCCCGTCCGGGGCCGCCTGCGCGTGGGTCACCCCGTCCGGCCCGGCCCGGCGCAGCGTACGCCGGCCGGTGTCGTCGTCGGTCACCGTGAGGTACGCCGACGGCGTCGACCAGCTCAGCGTGCCCAGGCCGTGCAGGGTGGTGGACGGGTCGAGCGGAGCGGCCACGGTCACCGCCGCGCCGCCGGCGTGCCGCAGCCGGCCGGGCAGCCCGGCCAACCGGTCGGCCTCGTCGTCGCTCAGCGCCCGGGGCTGCCCGGCCCGGCCACCGAGCGCGTCCACGGCGTGCGGGGCGGGCCGGTCGGCACGCTCCAGGTCGACGGTGACCGGCGTGCCGTCGGGCAGCCGGCCGGCCAGCCGGTGCAGCCGGGCGTCCCGGTCCAGCCAGAGCGTCGGCCACGGGTCGCCCGACGGGGCGGCCAGCGGCGCCCGGAGCACGTCCACCGGGATGCCGGCGAGGTCGTCGCGGCGCAGCCACCGGCCGTCCCGCCCGACCGGGTCGAGCCGGTCCGCGCCCAGCCCGAGCAGCAGGTCCCGGACGGCGGCCAGCCCCCGCCCGGCCGGCGGTTCGCGGAGCCGCCACCGGTCGGGCGGCGGCACCAGCGGTGGTCGCGCGGGCGTGGGCAGCGCGACCGGTTCCGGCCGGACCAGCAGCGCCGCCGCGGTGGCCTGGACGAGCCCCCGGTCGGCACCCGCGCCGGGACCGCCGACGTCCAGGTAGAGCAGCGGCCGGGCCCAGTCGACCCAGCCGAGCAGTTCGATCCGGTCCCGGCCGGCGCCGGCCGTGACCCGGACGCCGGCGCGCAGGTCACGGACGTTGGTCACCCGCAGCGCGGCCACCCGTTCGGCCTCGGCGGCGGTGAGCGGGCGTTCCGTCGGCCCCGACCGCGGTGGTGACCCGCCGGGCAGCCCGGCGACCAGGACGGTCGCCGAGGCGGCGGCGGCGAGTACGAGCGCGGCCAGCGCGGCGCGTCGCCGGGTCGGCCGTTCCGGCGGGTCGTCCGCCCCGTCCAGCGCGCCGTCCTCGCCCGGTCGGGCGGCGACGGTCGGGGTCGGGCCGGTCGCGACGCCGGGTCGCCGGCGACGGCCGGCCACGGCGCCGGGCCGGGTCGGGACGCTGGTGCGGGCCCGGCGGTGACCCCGGCCGGGCTCGCGCGGCACGTGCTGGTCACCGTTGCCGCGCGCGGCGATCCGAGGCGGGTGCCCGGGGGCGGGCGGTCGGCCCGGCTCCCGCGGCGGGGTGGACGCGCCGGTGCCGGGCGCGCGATCACGGCGCGACCGGCGATCGGGAGAGGGCTCCACGAGTGGAGAACGCGGCGGCGGGGTCACGGGTGACGAGGCAGGGGCGCTCGCGGCGGCCGGTGAGCGCCTCAGCGCGACCACCGTGGGCGCGCACGCCGGTCGTCCCGGGTGCTGCGGCCCCTGGCGCCGGGGGCAGCCGGGCCCCGCGAGGGGGCGGCCACCGGCCCGGTCGGCCGCCGCGAGCGGCCTACGGTACGAGGGTAGTCCGGTGAGATGAGCCACACAATGGGAATATCGAAGCCGGTCAGGGACGGTCCGTGGTCGTCGGGGAAGTGTCGGACCGCGGGCGTACCGTTGGTGGCATGGCGCTCGACATTCCCCGGCTCGACGGCCGCTTCCAGGTCGTCAGTGACTTCCAGCCGGCCGGCGACCAGCCGGCAGCCATCGACGATCTTGAGCGTCGGGTGCGGCGCGGCGACCGCAACACGGTGCTGCTGGGCGCGACCGGCACCGGCAAGAGCGCCACCACGGCGTGGCTGGTCGAGCGGCTCCAGCGGCCCACCCTGGTGCTCGCGCCCAACAAGACGCTCGCCGCCCAGCTCGCCAAGGAGTTCGGCGAGCTGCTGCCGCACAACGCGGTGGAATACTTCGTCTCCTACTACGACTACTACCAGCCCGAGGCCTACATCCCGCAGACCGACACCTACATCGAGAAGGACTCCTCGATCAACGAGGAGGTGGAGCGGCTGCGGCACTCGGCGACCATGTCGCTGCTCACCCGGCGCGACGTCATCGTGGTGGCCACCGTGTCGGCGATCTACGGTCTGGGCACGCCGGAGGAATACCTCGACCGCGCCGTGCGGGCCAAGGTGGGGCAGGAGCTCGACCGCGACCAGTTGCTGCGCCGGCTGGTCGACATTCAGTACACCCGCAACGACATGGCCTTCCAGCGCGGCACGTTCCGGGTCCGCGGCGACACGCTGGAGATCATCCCGGCGTACGAGGAACTGGCCGTCCGGATCGAGCTGTTCGGCGACGAGATCGAGAAGCTCTACTACCTCAACCCGTTGACCGGGGACGTGGTCCGTGAGGTCGACAGCCTGGTGATCTTCCCGGCCACGCACTACGCGGCCGGCCCGGAGCGGATGGAGCGGGCGATCCGCGACATCGAGGCCGAGCTGGCCGAGCGGCTGGCCGAGCTGGACCGGCAGGGCAAGCTGCTGGAGGCGCAGCGGCTGCGGATGCGCACCACCTACGACATCGAGATGATGCGTCAGGTCGGCTTCTGCTCCGGCATCGAGAACTACTCGATGCACATGGACGGCCGGCTGCCCGGCAGCCCGCCGCACTGCCTGCTCGACTACTTCCCCGACGACTTCCTCACCGTGGTCGACGAGTCGCACGTGACGATCCCGCAGATCGGCGGCATGTACGAGGGCGACGCCTCCCGCAAGCGGATGCTGATCGACCACGGCTTCCGGCTGCCCAGCGCCGCCGACAACCGGCCGCTGCGCTTCGACGAATACCTGGAGCGGGTGGGCCAGTCGGTCTTCCTCTCCGCCACCCCGGGCCCGTGGGAGCTGGAGCAGGCCCAGGGCGAGTTCGTCGAGCAGGTCATCCGGCCGACCGGCCTGGTCGATCCCGAGGTGGTGGTGAAGCCGACCAAGGGGCAGATCGACGACCTCATGCACGAGATCAAGCTGCGCACCGAGCGGGACGAGCGGGTGCTGGTCACCACGCTGACCAAGAAGATGGCCGAGGACCTCTCCGACTACCTGCTGGAGAACGGCATCCGGGTGCGTTACCTGCACTCCGAGGTGGACACGCTGCGCCGGGTCGAGCTGCTGAGCGAGCTGCGCAAGGGCGACTACGACGTGCTGGTCGGCATCAACCTGCTCCGGGAGGGCCTCGACCTGCCCGAGGTCTCCCTGGTGGCGATCCTCGACGCCGACAAGGAGGGCTTCCTGCGCAGCGGCCGGTCGCTGATCCAGACCATCGGCCGCGCGGCCCGGAACGTCTCCGGCCAGGTCCACATGTACGCCGACAAGATCACCCCGTCGATGGCGGCGGCGATCGACGAGACCGACCGGCGTCGGGCCAAGCAGATCGCCCACAACGAGGCCCACGGGATCAGCCCCGAGCCGCTGCGCAAGAAGATCTACGACATCCTCGACGACATCTACCGCGAGGCGGAGGACACCGAGGCCACCACCGTCGGCGGCGCCGCGCGGCAACTGTCCCGGGGCAAGGCGCCGGTCAAGGAGACCCGCAGCCGGGGTGGCCGGGGCGGCGCGGCGACCCCGTCCCGGGAGGGGATGGCCCGGGCCGACCTGGCCAACCTCATCCAGGAGCTCAACGACCAGATGCTGGCGGCCGCGCGGGAACTCCAATTCGAGCTGGCGGCGCGGATCCGCGACGAGGTCGCCGATCTCAAGAAGGAGTTGCGCGGGATGGACGCCGCCGGGGTGCGGTGACCGGCGCGCCGGCCGGGAGGGCGGGATGCTGACCGAGGCGGTGACCGGGCGTCCCGACGCCAGGCTGCGGCAGTGGGTGGACCGCTACCTCGGCTACCGGGAGGACGCGCCGGCTCCGCTGGTGCGCCGCGAGGTGGCCGGCGCGTTCGTGGTGCTGATCCTGGGCTGGGGTGCCCCGCTCGACGTACGCGATCCACGGGTGACCGGCCGGGGCGCGTCCGGCAACGCGTTCCTGGCCGGTCCGTTCGACGGGTGGTGCGCCACCCGCACCGACGGGGCGGGCGCCGGCGTGCAGGTGATCCTGACCGCGCCGGCGGCGCGGCGGGTGCTCGGGCTGCCGCTCGGTGAGCTGGCCAACCGGGTGGTGCCGGTCGACCGGGTCGCCGGCTGGCTGGCCGACCTGCGGGACGAGCTGGCCGGCGCGGCCGGCTGGCCGGAGCGCTTCGCCCGGCTCGACGCCGCCTTCGCCGCCCGGCTGGCCGCCACCGGCCCGGTCGACCGCCGGCTGCTGGCGGCGTGGCGGCGGCTCGACGCCAGCGGGGGAGCGGTCGGCGTCGCCGCGCTGGCCGACGAGATCGGCTGGTCCCGTCGTCACCTGGCGGTCCGGTTCCGCCAGGAGTTCGGGCTGCCGCCGAGGACGGTGGCCCGGCTGCTGCGTTTCGAGCGGGCGTACGCCAGTCTCGGCCGCACGGTGCTCATCGCGCCGGCCGCCGGCGCGGGCGGGGCGGGCTGGGCGGAGCGGGCGACCCGCTGGGGCTACTACGACCAGTCGCACCTGATCCGGGAGTTCCAGGCGTTCGCCGGCGCCACGCCGGCGGTGCTGGCCCGGCCCGGATCACATCCGTCCTATCCGGGCTGACCGGCGCGCGGCACGCTGGTGGCATGCCAAGCATCTACCCGGTTCTCCGGTATCCCGACGTCCGCGCCGCCGTCGACTTCCTCCGGTCGGCGTTCGGCCTCACGGTCCACGAACTCTACGAGGAGCCCGACGGCACGGTGCGCCACGCCGAGCTGGGTCACGGCGACGGCCTGGTCATGATCGGGGCGGGGCCCGCGCCGGTGAGCCGCCCGGCCGACGACGACTACCGCGTCTACCTGGCGGTCGACGACGTGGACGCGCATCACCGGCGGGCCCGTGAGGCCGGCGCGGAGATCGTCCGGTCGCCGTTCGACACCGACTACGGGTCCCGCGACTACGCGGCCCGTGACCTGGTCGGCGTGGTCTGGTCCTTCGGCACCTACCATCCCTGACCCGGCCGGCGTCTGTCGCTCTGCGCGAGCGAGGTATTGCCGTGTGTGATGGTCATGCGTACGCTCCCACCCTGGGAGGAGCGCATGCCGATGTCAGCAAGTCCGGTCGTCCGGCGGGTGCGGCTCGGTGTCGAGCTGCGCCGGCTGCGCCGCCGTGAGTCACTGACGCTCGAGCAGGTCTGCGCCCGGCTCGGCTGGGCGTCCACGTCGAAACTGTCCCGCATCGAGCTGGGTCAGAGCCGGCCGGACCTGGCCGACGTGCTCGACCTGCTCGACGTCTACGCGGTGCCACCGCACCAGCGGGACGATCTGATCGTCATCGCCCGCGACGCCGCCACCGGGCGCGGCTGGTCCAAGGCGCTCGGCGAGATGGGGGAGCGGCAGCGGGCGTACGCGGAGTTGGAGGCCGGCGCCGAGCGCATCGTGGAATACCAGCCGGCGTTCGTGCCCGGCCTGTTGCAGACCCCGGCGTACGCCCGGCTGCGGGTGTCGGCGGGCGCGTCGCTCGCCGACGAGGTGGACGTGGAGGCCGACGTCCGCGCCCGGGCGGTGCGCCAGGAGTTGCTGGTCCGGCCGGACCCGCCGCACTACACCGCGTTGATCGACGAGCGGGCGTGCGAGCCGGGCGGCCTGCCGGTCGAGGTGTGGCGGGAGCAGTTGCGGCACCTGCTGGCGCTGACCGAACGCTCGTACGTCACCGTCCGGGTGTTGCCGCGTGACGCCTCGTCCGGCGAGGTCCTGCACCCGTTGGCGCCGTTCTCCTACTACGCCTATCCCGACCCGGACGACCCGCGCACCGTGCTGGTGGAGACGCTCACCACCGACCTGCGGCTGGTCGCCGAGGCGGATGTGGCCCGCTACGAGCAGGTGATCGAGCGGCTGCTCGTGGCGGCGCTGCCCGAGGACGCGACGGCCGCGCTGCTGGCCCGGCGGCTCGGCTCCGCGCCGGTGCCCCGGCCGCGCGAGCCGGGCTGAGTCACCGCGCCGCGCGCCCACTGAGCTGGACAGGGGCGCCGCGCGCCCACCGGGCCCGACGCCCCCGATGCCCGTCGGGACCGGTGACCGCGCGTCACGCGCAGGCTACGCCAGGGGTACGACAGTTCAGGCCGGCACGTCGACGAAGTGCTCGACCAGCGGCGGGCCGGCGAAGTACGGGCCGATCAGCCCACGCCACCGCGCGAAGCGCTCGGTCTGCCGGAAGTGCACGTCGTGCGCCTCCACCGAGTCCCACTCGACCAGCAGCACGAACCGGGTGGGCGACTCCACCCCGCGGGTCATCCGTACCGAGCGGCAACCCTGCGCCTCGGCGAGGATCGGACGCGCCTGCGCGTAGGCGGCGGCGAAGTCGTCCTCGTGTCCGGGCGTCACGTCGATCAGCGCGACCTCAAGAACCATGCCCGAAGCCTCCCATGCCCGGCCTCCCCCGGTACGCTCCGGGGGCGCTCCGGCGGCGGGGGAGGGACATCTACATGCTCGACTGGCTCACCGGCACCGCGTTCACCGTGCTCGGCGCCGGCACCACCTGGGCCGAGCTGCTCGGCTTCGTCACCGGCGTGGTCAACGTCTGGTTGGTCGCCCGCCAGCACATCGCGAACTGGGCCGTCGGCATCGCCAACGTGCTGCTGCTGATGGTGCTGTTCTGGACCGCCGGCCTGTACGCCGACGCCGGCCTGCAAGTGGTCTACGTGGCGCTCGGGGTCTACGGCTGGTGGCACTGGCTGTTCGGTGGCGCCCGGCGCAGCCGGCTCACGGTGGCCCGCACCGGGCGGCGGGAGTGGTGGGCGCTGGGCCTGGCCGGGCTGCTGCTCACCGCCGGTCTGTGGGCGTTCCTGGACCGGGCGACCGACTCGACCGTCCCGCTGGCCGACGCGGTCACCACCGCGTTGTCGCTGCTGGCCACCTACGGCCAGACCCGCAAGCTGGTGGAGAGCTGGTGGCTGTGGATCGCCGCCGACCTGATCTACATCCCGCTCTACGCGTACAAGGGGCTGTGGCTGACCGGCGGCCTGTACCTGATCTTCCTGGCCCTCTGCGTGGTGGGGTTGCGGGCCTGGCGGGCGGACCTGCGCCGGCGCGTGGCGGCCACGCCGGTGCCGCCGGGTCCGGCGCCGGTGGCCGCGTGAGCATGGCCGGGACGGGCCCGCGACGGTTCCGGCACGGCCTGGTGGTCGGCAAGTTCTATCCCCCGCACGCCGGGCACCACGCGCTCATCGAGGCCGCCGCGGCCCGCTGCGCGGCGGTGACCGTGGTGGTGGCGCCGTCCCGGCGCGAGTCGATCCCGTTGGACCTGCGGCTGGCCTGGCTGCGCGAGGTGCACGCCGGCACCCCGTGGGTGCGGTTCGTCGGCCGGCACGACGACCACCCGGTCGACTACGCCGACCCGGCGGTGTGGGATCTGCACTGCGCGGTGTTCGCCGACGCGCTGGGCGGTGAGCGGGTGGACGCCGTCTTCTCCTCCGAGGTGTACGGCGCGGAACTGGCCCGTCGGTTCGGCGCGGTCGCGGTCGACGTGGATCCGCGGCGGCGGGCGGTGCCGGTCTCCGGCACGGCGGTGCGCGCGGACCCGGCGGCGCACTGGCGGTGGCTGAGCGCGCCGGTGCGGGCGTGGCTGGTCCGCCGCGTGGTGGTGGTCGGCGCGGAGTCCACCGGCACCACGACCATGGCGCGGGCGCTGGCGGAGCACTTCCGCACCGCCTGGGTGCCCGAGTACGGCCGCGAGCTGACCGCCCGCAAGCTGGCCGCGCTGCGCCGTTCCCGGCCGGACGCGACCGTCTTCGACGTCACCTGGGACCGGGACGACTTCGTCGAGGTGGTGCGCGAGCAGCAGGCGGCCGAGGACGCCGCGGCCCGGGTCAGCGGCCCGCTGCTGTTCTGCGACACCGACGCCCGGGCCACCGCGATCTGGGAGGAGCGCTACCTGGGTTCGTCGTCGGCCGAGGTCCGGGCCGCTGCGCGCCGCCCGGCGCTCTACCTGCTCACCGACCACGAGGGTGTGCCCTTCGCCGACGACGGCCTGCGCGACGGGGAACACCTGCGGGCATGGATGACCGGGCGGTTCCGGGCGGAACTGGCCGGGGGCGGGGTGCCGGTGGTCGAGCTGCGCGGCACGCACGAGGAGCGGCTGGCCACCGCGGTCACCGTGGTCGAGGATCTGCTCGCCGCCGGGTGGGCGTTCACCGACCCGGTGCTGCCCGCCCACTGAAGCCCTCGTCTGCACCGGACCGGAGGGTGCCGAGCACCGCCGGCACCCGGCGGTGCTGTCCGCCACCCGAGAGCTGCCTGGGCCCCGCCCAGCGAACGCTGTTTCCACCGACCCTGGGACAGAAAGGCTAGCCTCCTAGGACGCACTGCGCAACGTGAGTCGTGGCACCTGAAGACGGCAGATCGGCGCCCGGAGATGCGCTACCGGGTCGGGATGGTGAACAATGGCGGCCGAGGAGGGGAGTATTCCCCCGCGACGGAGTCGTCAGCACGGAAGAGCGCCAGCACCCCCCGGTGGCTCGACCCGGCTCCGTCGGTCGGAGCCCACCCGGGTTCCGGCGGAAGAGACCTCCGACAGTCACCACAGTCAGCGTCGACGCACCCCGGCCCCACACCCGGCGTACGGTGTGCCCGACGCTGCGTGTCTGCCGGAGGATGGATTTGAACGTGTCCGCATTGGTGTGGGCGGTAACCCTGACCGCGATGATCGCGGTCCTGCTCGCCGACCTGTTCATCATCGGCCGCCGCCCGCATGAGCCCAGCGTCCGCGAGTCCAGCCTGTGGGTCGGCTTCTACGTGGTGCTGGCACTGCTCTTCGGCGTGGTGCTCTGGTTGACGGCCGGGCCGAGCGTGGCCGGCCAGTTCTACACCGGCTGGCTCACCGAGTACAGCCTCTCGGTGGACAACCTCTTCGTCTTCGTGATCATCATGGCCCGCTTCGGGGTGCCCCGGCAGTACCAGCAGAAGGTGTTGCTCATCGGCATCCTGCTGGCGCTGGTCATGCGCGGCGGGTTCATCGCGGCCGGTGCGGCGCTGATCTCCCAGTTCTCCTGGGTGTTCTACATCTTCGGCGCGTTCCTGATCTACACCGCGGTGAACCTGGCCCGGCAGGGTGAGCCGGACGAGGACGAGTTCAGCGAGAACCTGCTGATTCGGTGGAGCCGCAAGGCGTTGCCGCTGTCCCGGGACTTCGACGGGGCGAAGATGACCACCCGGGAGAACGGGCGGCGGTTGTTCACCCCGATGCTGATCGTGATGATCGCGATCGGCACCACCGACCTCATCTTCGCGCTCGACTCGATTCCGGCGATCTTCGGCATCACCCAGGAGCCATACCTCGTGTTCACCGCGAACGTCTTCGCGCTGATGGGGTTGCGGCAGCTCTACTTCCTGCTGGGCGGCCTGCTGGACCGGCTCATCTACCTCAGCTACGGGCTGGCCGTGGTGCTCGGCTTCATCGGCGTGAAGCTGGTCCTGGAGGCGTTGGCCGACAACAACCTGCCGTTCATCAACGGCGGCGAGCACGTGGGCTGGGCGCCGCACATCCCGATCTGGCTCTCGCTGACCGTCATCCTCGGCACCCTGGCCGTGGCCACGGTGGCGAGCCTGGCCAAGTCGTCGCGGGACCGGCGCCGGGAACTGGCCGAGGCGCGCCGCTGACCGCATCGGGTGTCCGGGGCGGTCCCGCCCCGGACACCCGGGTCAGACGCGGTGCGCGCCGACCAGGGTGGCGACCCGGTCCGGGGGCAGTTCCTCCTCGACCACCCGGCGGGTCAGGTAGCAGGCGTTCAACATCCGGCGCCGGCCGCCGTGCGGCTCGGCCGTGACGATGCCGACGTGGTGGATGCGCCGGCCGGGGCGGGCGAAGAAATAGAGGTCGCCGGGGCGCTCGTCGTCCAGCGCCAGTGGCGTGGTCGCCTCGGCCTGGTCGTCCGCGTCGCGGGGCAGCGTGACGCCGTACCGCCGCCAGGCCAGGTGCACCAGCCCGGAGCAGTCGATGCCGTCGGTGGACAGGCCGCCCCAGACGTAGACCAGGTCGCGCAGCCGGTCGGCGACCGCGAGCACCTCCTTGGCCTCGGGCCGCTCTCCGGGCAGCGGCACCAGGTCGCCCTCCGGCGCCCAGAGCGGATCGGCCCGACCGGGCACCCGGACCGGCCGCCACCCGTCCACCGGCCGCCCGGCGGAGGCGAGACGGGTGCCGAGCACCACGCCGGTGAGGTCCGGGGGGCCGCCGGCGGCGGCGTGCAGCGTGGTGCGGCCGACGTCGACCACCAGCGCGCCGGCGGACGGCGCGTCGGTGGGTGTGGTGAGGTGGGCGGCGCGCAGCCAGCCCGGGTAGCCGCGGACGTCGAGCTTGGCGGCGGGTTGGCCGAGGGCGAGCACCCGGACCCAGCCGTCCGGTCGGGTCTCGGTCACCAGCACCGGCTCGCCGAGCAGGAGCTGGGTCAGGACGCAGTCGCCGACCTGCTGGTCGCGGTCCATTCCGGCGACCCAGGCGGCCACGTCGGGGGCGTCGGCGAGAGCGGGGCGGTCGATCGGACGCACCGCCTCGGGCGCGGTCCAGAGGGTCGCCACCGGGACCCGTACGACGGCCTGGTGGCCCGGTTGAGGCGCCATGTGCACCCCTCCTCCCACGCTTCTGTGGGCGACCCTATGAAAAAATCCGCCGACACTCAACTGCGGTGCTGAACCTTAGCTTCATTCACGTCGGTGATCCCGAGCCCCGGCGCGTTCGGCAGCAGCACGCTCGCGCCCTCGTACCGGAGCCCGCCGGTGACCGGCGACCAGGCGAGCCACCAGGCGGCGTCGAGGTCCGACACGGCCGTGGTGCCGTGCGCGGCGGCCAGGCTGGCGGCCGCGCCCACGCCGATCGGACCCTCCATCATGGAACCGACGATCGTGCCCATGCCGTGCGCGGCGGCCAGGTCGAGCAGCGTGCGGGCCGGTTGCAGGCCGCCGCACTTGGCCAGCTTGACGTTGACCATGTCGGCCGCCCGGCGGCGGATCACCTCGACCAGGTCCCGCACGTCGAAGACCGACTCGTCGGCGAGGATCGGCACGTCCACCCGGTCGCTGACCCAGGCCAACCCGTCCAGGTCGCGGCGGTGCACCGGCTGCTCGACCAGTTCGACGTCGAGCCCGGCGTCCGAGATGCCACGGATCACCCGGACCGCCTCGCGCGGCGTCCAGCCCTGGTTGGCGTCCAGCCGGATCCGCACGTCCGGGCCGACGGCGGCGCGCACCGAGCGGACCCGGTCCAGGTCGCCCGCGGCGTCGGTGCCCACCTTGAGCTTCAGCACGGTGAAACCCTCGGCCCGCCGCCGGCCGGCCGCCGCGGCCAGGTCGACCGCGTCGCCGGCGGCCAGCGTGACGTCCGTCGGGACGCGCAGCGCGGTGCCGCCCAGCAGCCGCACCAGGGGTACGCCGAGTCGCCGCGCGGCCAGGTCGTGCAGCGCCACGTCCACTGCCGCCTTCGCCGACTCGTTGCCCACCACGGCCCCGCGCACCTGCCCGCAGCGGGCCTGGAGGTCGTCCGCGTCGCGTCCGGTCAGCAGCGGCGCGAGCAGTTCGCGGACGCACGCCTCGGCGCCGCCGATCGACGCGCCGGTGACCTGCCAGACCTGCGGGGCCTCGCCGAACCCGGACCGGCCGTCGGTGTCGATCACCTCGACGACCAGGGTCTCCGTGGTGGTGGTGCTGCGCAGCGCGGTGACGAACGGGGTGTGTAAGGGGGCCGAGAGCCGGTGGGTGCGTACCGCCGCGATCGTCATGTGGGGCACCCTATAGGCACTGGCGGCGAGCAGGGGAGGGCCGATGACCGGGCGGGACTGGGAGCTGGTGGGCGCGCCGAACGCCCGCGACCTGGGCGGGTTGCCGACGACCGACGGGCGGCGGGTCCGCGCCGGGCGGCTCGTCCGCACCGCGGCGCTGGGCCGGCTGACCGACGAGGACCTGCCGGTGCTGGGCAAGCTCGGCGTGGCCTGCGTGGTGGACCTGCGCGCCGCGCAGGAGCAGGAGGTGGCCCCACCGGACCGGCTGGTGGGCGAACCCCGCGTGGTGCACCTGCCGGTGTACGACGCGGCCCACCCGGTGTTCACGTACGTCTCGGCCGTGTTGCAGGGGCACGACCTGGACGCGTACGCGGAGCTGGCCCGCGAGGGCATGCCGGGGGCGATGACGGCGATCTACCGCTGGTTCGTCACCGGGGAACCGGCGCGGGCGGGGTTCGGCGCGGCGGTGCGGCTGGCCGCCGACGGCGCGCACCTGCCGTTGCTGTTCCACTGCTCCGCCGGCAAGGACCGCACCGGGTGGCTGTCGGTGGTGCTGCTGACCGCGCTGGGCGTCGAGGAGCCGGCGATCCGGGCCGACTACCTGCGGCACAACGAGTTGACCGAGAGCCTGCGCGAGGTGCTGCTGGCGGCGATGACGCGGCGTCGGCCGGACCTCGACCCGGCGGCGGCCCGGCCGCTGCTGGAGGTGCGCCCGGAGTACCTGGACGCCGCGTACGACGAGGTGCGCCGGGTGCACGGCTCGTTCGAGGCGTACCTGCGCGACGGTCTGGGCGTGACCGACGAGCTGCGCGCCGCGTTGCGGGAGCGGTTGCTGGCGTAGCGGCTCAGCCGGCCAGCTCGTGCCGGGCGTCCCACACCCGCGCGCTGACGTGCGCGATCAGCCGGCAGGCGTCGTCCTCGACCTGCTCGCCGTCCGCGCCGCCGTCGGCCAGGTCGGTGGTCGTGCACACCACGACGGCGTACGGCGGCGCGTCGTCCGGGAAGACCACGCCGGCGCCGTGGCGGACGCCGCGTACCCAGCCGTTCTTGTGCGCGATGCGGGTGCCGTCGGGCAGCCCGGCGGCCAGGTCCTCGCGGTGCTCCTGGGCGACGAGCACGTCGAGCATGGCCGCGCAGCCGGCCGGCGAGGCGAGCGGACCGGGCCGGCTCGCGCCCAGTGCCAGCTCGCCGAGGAGGGCGGCCAGGTCGGCGGCGGTGACCAGGTTGTCGATGCCGGCGTCGCGGGCGGCGAAGTCCTCGATGCCGCGGCCGGTGACGCTGTGCCGCGCGCCGGCCAGCGTCCACGCCTCCGCCACGGCGGGCAGCCCGACCTGGCCGATGCAGAGGTTGGTGGCCAGGTTGCTGGACCGGATGATCATCCGCTCGGCGAGCCAGCGCAGCGGAGCGCTGCCGCCGACGGCGTCCCAGACCGCCTCGTCGTTGTCGTAGTCGCGGTTGTTGGCGAACCGGGGCGCGTCGGGCCGCGCGGAGTCGAACGAGTTGCGCACCGGCACCGGCGCGTCCAGGTCGAGCCGGCCGGCCTCAGCGGCCCGGTGCAGCGCCACCAGCACGGCGACCTTCATGGTGCTCGCCGCGTAGTGGGTGGCGTCGGCCCGCCGCGTCCAGGTGGGTCGGGCACCGGGACGCCCGACGTACGCGGAGACGGTGCCGGGCACCCGGTCCAGGTGCATGTCGAGTTCGTCCCAGATCATGGGCCGACCGTAGCGGAACCGCCCGGCGCGCGGGGCTGCGGTGCGGCCGGTACGGCGTTAACGTGCGGGGATGGCGACCGCCTTGTACGACGACATCGCGGACTGGTACGAGGAGTACGCCAGCGACACCTCCGGCCCGTACATGGATCGGGTCCGGTCGGTGCTGGCGGAGTTGCTGGGTGCGGGCCCCGGGCGGTGCCTGGACCTGTGCTGCGGCACCGGCGCGCACGCCGCCGAGCTGGCCCGGCTGGGCTGGACGCCGGTGGGCGTGGACCTGTCGGCCGGGCAGCTCCGCCACGCCCGGGCCCGGCTGCCGGTGGCCCGCGCCGACGCGACCGCGCTGCCGTTGGCCGACGGCGCGGTGCCGGCCGCGGTCTGCGTGCTGGCGCACACCGACATGCCGGACTATCCGGCGGCGCTCGCGGAAATGGCCCGGGTGCTGGCGCCGGGCGGCCGGCTGGTGCACGTCGGCGTGCATCCGTGCTTCGTCGGCGCGTTCGCCGACCGGTCCGAGCCGGAGCGCATCGTGATCGACGGCGGCTACGCCGAGCGGGAGCGCACGGTCCGCTCGTGGAACGCCGCCGGGGTGCGGGCCCGGGTGGGGGCCTGGCACCTGCCGCTGGCCGACCTGCTCACCGCCGGCACGGCCACCGGCTTGGTGCTCGACCGGGTGGTCGAGTCCGGCTCCGGCCCGGTCCCCGACGTCCTGGCCTTCGCCGCCACCAAGCCCGCCTGACCCCCACCCCCACCCCCCACCGGGCTCGCTGATGCACGGAAAGAGTGGCCATTCCCCGGGGAGTGGCCACTCTTTCCGTGAAAGTGCGGTACGCGGAGCGGGTGGGTCAGCCGGCGTGCTTGCGGCGGGCCGCTGCCCGGCCGCGCTGCTGCTGGTCGAGGACCACCTTGCGGATGCGCACCGAGGTCGGGGTGACCTCGACGCACTCGTCCTCGCGGCAGAACTCGAGCGCCTGCTCCAGCGACAGCTTGCGCGGCGGGATCAGCTTCTCGGTCTCGTCGGAGGTCGACGCCCGCATGTTGGTGAGCTTCTTCTCCTTGGTGATGTTGACGTCCATGTCGTCGGAGCGGGAGTTCTCCCCGACGATCATGCCCTCGTACACCTCGGTGGTCGGCTCGACGAAGAGCTGGCCGCGCTCCTGAAGGTTGATCATGGCGAACGAGGTGACCGCGCCCGCCCGGTCGGCCACCAGCGAACCGTTGTTGCGGGTACGCAGCTCGCCGAACCACGGCTCGTACGACTCGAAGACGTGGTGCAGGATGCCGGTGCCCCGGGTGTCGGTGAGGAACTCGGTGCGGAAGCCGATCAGGCCGCGCGCCGGGACCAGCCACTCCATCCGGATCCAGCCGGTGCCGTGGTTGACCAGCTGCTCCATCCGGCCCTTGCGGGTCGCGAGGAGCTGGGTGATCGCGCCGAGGTATTCCTCGGGGGCGTCGATGGTGAGCCGCTCGACCGGCTCGCAGGTCTTGCCGTCGATCTCCTTGGTGACCACCTGCGGCTTGCCGACGGTCAGCTCGTAGGACTCGCGGCGCATCTGCTCGACCAGGATCGCCAGGGCCAGCTCGCCACGGCCCTGCACCTCCCAGGCGTCCGGCCGCTCGGTGGGCAGCACCCGCAGCGACACGTTGCCGATCAGCTCCTTGTCGAGCCGGTCCTTGACCATCCGGGCGGTGACCTTGGCGCCCTTGACCCGACCGACCAGCGGCGAGGTGTTGGTGCCGATGGTCATCGAGATGGCCGGCTCGTCCACCGTGATCAGCGGCAGCGGGATCGGGTTCTCGGCGTCGGCCAGCGTCTCGCCGATCATGATCTCCGGGATGCCGGCGACCGCGATGATGTCGCCCGGCCCGGCGGACTCCGCCGGCTTGCGCTCCAGACCCTCGGTCATCAGCAGCTCGGAGATGCGCACCCGCTGGGTGCTGCCGTCGGTGCGGCACCAGGCCACGGTCTGGCCCTTGCTGATCGTGCCCTGGCGGACCCGGCACAGGGCGAGCCGGCCCAGGAACGGCGAGGCGTCGAGGTTGGTGACGTGCGCCTGGAGTGGCGCGCCCTCGTCGAACGCGGGGGCCGGGATGGTGTCCAGCAGGGTGCGGAACAGCGGCTCCAGGCTGGTGCTGTCGTCCGGGATCGCGCCGTCGGCCGGCTGGGTCAGCGAGGCGATGCCGTCGCGGGCGCAGGCGTAGACGATCGGGAAGTCGATCTGCTCCTCGTCGGCGTCCAGGTCGAGGAAGAGCTCGTAGGTGTCGTCCACGACCTCCTTGATCCGGGCGTCCGGGCGGTCCACCTTGTTGATCACCAGGATGATCGGCAGCCGGGCGCGCAGCGCCTTGCGGAGCACGAACCGGGTCTGCGGCAGGGGGCCCTCGCTGGCGTCGACCAGCAAGACGACGCCGTCGACCATGGTCAGGCCGCGCTCGACCTCACCACCGAAGTCGGCGTGGCCGGGGGTGTCGATGATGTTGATGGTGACCGGGTCGCCGTCCGCCGGCAGGTATCGCACGCCGGTGTTCTTGGCGAGGATGGTGATGCCCTTCTCCCGCTCGAGGTCCATCGAGTCCATGACCCGCTCGGTGTCCTCGCCGCGGGCGCCGTAGGCGCCGGCCTGCCGCAACATGGCGTCGACCAGGGTCGTCTTGCCGTGGTCGACGTGGGCGATGATGGCGACGTTGCGGAGGTCGGTGCGAAGCTGCATACCCTCCATACTCCTGTCTGCGGTTGCCGGGGCACGCCTCGGGGTCACCCCGAGATGGCCCGGATCTGTGTGGAAAGTGCTGGGCCGACCGTTCCTGCCACTGGCATGCTGGCTCCCGTGCGGGGTGCCGAATGCCTGATCTGCTGAACTGGCTGCAAGGGCTGCCGCCCCTGCTCATCTACCTGGTCGCCGCGCTGATCGTCGCGGGGGAGACCGCGGTGATCTTCGGGCTGCTGGTGCCGGGCGAGGCGACCCTGCTGCTGGTCGGCTTCCTAGCGTACGCGGGGACGCTACGGCTCGCCCCCGCGCTGGCGGCGATGACGGCCGCCGCCGTGATCGGAGACACACTCGCCTACCGCGCCGGGCGGCGTCACGGGCCGCGGTTGCGTGCCTCCGGGCTCGGTGCCCGGATCGGGCCGCACCGGTGGCGGCGTGCCGAGGAATTGTCGGACCGGCTGGGCGGGCGCGGCATGATGGCCGCCCGCTGGGTAGCGTTCGCCCGCACGCTGGCGCCCCGGCTGGCCGGCGGCGCCGGGATGTCGTACCGGCGGTTCGCACCGTGGAACCTGGCCGGGGTGGTGAGCTGGGTCGGCGCCTCGGTGCTGGCCGGTTATCTGGCCGGCGAGTCCTACCAGCGGGTGTCGGATCTGCTCGGTCGTGCCACCGGCGCGGTCCTGGTGCTGCTGCTGTGCCTGCTCGGCGTGGTGCTGGCCGGCCGCTGGCTCGGGCGTAACCCGGATCCGGCCCGGGCGCTGGCGGCCCGCGCCGCCGCGCTGCCGCCGCTGCGCTGGTTCCGGTCCCGGTACGGGGTGTTGTTCTTCCTGCTCGGCATGCGCGTCGGCCCGGTCGGCGCGCTGCTGGTCAACCTGGCGTGCGGGTTGGCGCTGCTGTTCGCCGCCGGGCTGGCGGTGGCCGCCCTGCTGGACGCGGTGGTCCGGCACAGCGGGCTCGGGGTGCTCGACGGGCTGGTCGGCGACTGGTTCGCCGCCCGGCGTACCCCGGGGGTGGCGGACGCGGCCCTGGCCGTCGTGTCGGTGCTGCGCGGCTGGGTGCTGATCACCGCGGTGGCAGTGGTGGCGGCGGTGGTGGCCCGGCGGCACCGGCCCTGGCGGGCGGACCTGCTCGGGCTGGTCGGCACGGTCGGGGCGGCGGTGCCGCTGGTGGTGCTGGTGGGGGTGGTCGACCTCACCGGTCCGGGCGTCCCGGACCGGGTCCGTGACCTGTTCCCGGGTCAGAACGCGGTGGTGACGGCGAGTTTCGGCACGCTGGCGTGGCTGCTGTCGCGCGGGGCGCGCTGGCCGGTCGGGGTGGCGGTCTGGACGGCCGCCTCGGTCGGCGTGGTCGCGGTCGCCGGCGCGCGGCTCTACCTGGGCTGGAGCACGGCCAGCGGCACCGCCTCGTCGGTGCTGCTGGGCGCCGCCTGGACCGCCGTGTTCGTGATCGCCTGGTCGACCCGGAACCGGGCTACGAGCGGCAACGGTCGGCCGGGCGCCGCGGACCCCGGCCCGCCCGGCCCGACGGGCGCGGGAGCCGGCCCGTCCATCCCGGCGGACCCGGCCGGACCGGACCCGGCGGAGCGACCGCCCCGGCCGCGGGCCCGCCGGCCGTGGTCGCGGGGGCCCCGGACCCCCGTCGATCCCTGCTAGGGTGCGCCGGACGGGGACCACGGGGAGGTTCGATGCGGCGAGGAGTCGGCCGGTGGGCCGCGGCTGCGGTGGTGGCACTGCTGGCGGCGGGCACGGTGACCGGATGCGGCGGCGAGGAACCGCCGGTTCGTGAGGTGGCGGCGGAGCTGCCCACGGCGGCGGCGCCGGCCGAGGAGCCGGCGGAGGCGCCGGCCGACGCGCCGAGTGAGGCGCCGCCGGCGGTCGCGGCGATGGGCGGCAAGCCCAGCCCCAGCGCGAAGGCGAGCGCGAAGCCACGCCCGAAGCCGTCCCGCACGTCCACCGCGCCGTTGGCCCGGCCGAAGCCGCCGACCGAGACCCGGGTGCCGCCGCCCCCGCCGAAGCCGGCGCCCAGCGGCTGCAAGCCGACCCACCGGGGCACCAAGGCGACGCAGAGCCAGGTGAAGGCGGCGCTGGCCGACGCCGCGGCCCGCACCTACTGGCCCACGTCCGCGCCGGACATCCGGATCCCGTCGACGCTGATGAAGGCGACCGCCTGGCAGGAGAGCGGCTGGCAGTCGACGATCGTCGCCTGCGACGGCGGCGTCGGGCTGATGCAGGTCATGCCGGCCACCGCGGAGTGGATGAACCAGCGGTTCGAGCAGTCGTACGACATCGACGACTACCGGGACAACGCCTACCTGGGCGGCACCTACCTGGCCTGGCTGACGAAGTACATCGGCGACATGTACTTCGAGTCGGACTACCGGCTGGACGCCTCGCTGTGCACCGCCGAGCTGGATTCCTGCCTGCTCAACGCCGTGATCTCGGCGTACAACTACGGGCACGCCGCGGTGGCCCGGGAGGGGAGGCCGCTGGCGATCCCCAACCCGCAGTACGTCTACAACGTCCGCGACCTGATGACCAGCTGCGAGTGTCTCGGCTTCTGAGCGGCCCGCCCCGGCCGGGCGCCGGCGTGCTGCCGACGCCCGGCCGGCGGGTCAGTCCCGCGCGGCGACCGGCTCGGCCGGCGCGGCGGTCTCCCCGGTGGGTGCGTCCGGGTCGCGGGTGATCCGCCCGGGCCACCAGAACCGGTCGCCCAGCAGGAACGCCAGGGCCGGCACCAGCACGGTACGGACGAGCAACGTGTCCAGCAGCACACCGACGCAGACGATGATGCCGATCTGGGTGAGCGTGATGAGCGGGAGCACGCCCAGCACCGCGAAGACCGCGGCCAGCAGCACGCCGGCGCTGGTGATGACGCCGCCGGTGACCCGCAGCGCGGACAGCATGCCGTCGCGGGTCCCGGCCCGGCGGGCGTCCTCCCGGGCCCGGGTGACCAGGAAGATGTTGTAGTCCACGCCGAGCGCGACCAGGAACACGAACGCCAGCAGCAGCACGCCGCTGTCCAGCGCCGGGAAGCCCAGCACGTGGTCGAAGAGCAGCCAGGCGGCGCCGAGGCTGGCGAAGAACGAGGCGATCACGGTCAGCACCAGCAGCAGCGGGGCCAGCAGGCCGCGCAGCAGCAGCACCAGCACGGCGCCGACCAGCAGCAGGATGATCGGCAGGATCAGCCGCAGGTCCCGGGTGTTGGCCTCGGCGGAGTCGTAGGTGGCGGCGACCGTGCCGCCGACCAGCGCGCCGTCGGGGGCGTCCGCCCCGGCGACGGTGGGTGGCGCGGAGTCGGGCACGGCGGCGACCGCGTCGCGCAGCGCCACCACGGCCCGGTCGGAGGCGGCGGTGCCGGGCTCGGCGGTGAGCACCACGTCGACCTGGGCGACCCGGTCCCCGGCGAGGCCGGGCCGGGCCGAGGCGACGCCGTCGACCGCGCCGGCGGCGGCGAGCACCGCGGGCGCCGCCTGCGGGTTGGTGAGCACCGCGACCGGCTGGGTGCTGCCGGCCGGGAAGGCCCGCGCGAGCGTCTCCGCGCCGGCGACCGCTTCGGGTCGCTCCCGGAACTGCTCGGTCTCGGACAGGCCGGTGCGGATGCCGAGCCCGCCGAGCGCGAGGCCGGCGAGCAGCAGCGTGGCCAGCGCCGCGACCGGCAGCGGCCGGCGGACGACCAGCTCGCCGAGGCGGCCCCACAGCCGGCCCTCCCGGGCGGCGCTGCCGACACGCGGGACGAACGGCCAGAACAGGCCCCGGCCGAACAGCACCAGCGCGGCGGGGAGCACGAACAGCGCGGAGAGCATGGCGAACACCACGCCGATGGCGCAGGCCACCGCGAGCGCGCGGTTGGTCTCCTGCTCGGACAGCAGCAGCGTGAGCACGCCCAGCACGACGGTGCCGCCGCTGGCCAGGATCGGCTCGGCGGTGCGCCGCAACGCGGCCCGCATGGCGGTGAACCGGCTCTCCTCGCGGCGCAGCTCCTCGCGGTAGCGGGCGATGAGCAGCAGGGCGTAGTCGGTGGCCGCGCCGAAGACCAGCACGCTGGCGATGCCGGTGACCTGGCCGCTGGGCAGGTAGATGCCGAGCGCCGGCACCACCGTCTCCACCGTGCGCAGGGTGAACTGCTCGGCGGCGGCCACCACGAGCAACGGCACCAGCCACAGGAACGGGCTGCGGTAGGTGACCAGCAGCAGCAGCGCCACCACGGCGGCGGTGACCAGCAGCAGCGTGGTGTCGGCGCCCTGGAAGACCTTGCTCAGGTCGGCGGTGAAGGCGGGGCCGCCGGTGACCTCGACGGTCAGGTCGTCGGGCAGGTCCGCCACGGCGTCCCGCACCTTGCCCACCTCGTCGACCACTGCCTGCTGGTCGCCCGCGGTGGACAGCGGCACGGCGACCAGCGCCACGGTGCCGTCGGGGGAGAGCTGGGCGGGGGCGACCCGGCCGCCGACGGCGAGCGGGCCCAGCTTGCCGGCGGCGCCGTCCAGCGCGGACCGGTCGGAGGCGCTGAGCGGGGCGCGGTCGGCGCGGCTGACCACGACCAGCGCGGGCTGGGTGTCGCGCGACGGCAACTGGTCCTGGAGGCGTTCGACCTGGGTCGACTGCCACTCGACGGACAGACCGGTGGCGGAGACCGGTTCGGGGTTGTCCGGTCGGGGTAGCCCGAAGACCACCGCGCCGACGACGAGCGCGGCCGCCACGGTGAGCCAGGCGGCCAGCCGGCCCCGGGCGACGCGGGTGAACAGTGACATCGGATGCCCTCTTGATCCTGCGGTTGATTCTCGCCAGCCGAGTATCTTGATGAGCGAGATTATCCGGCGAGGCTCTATGCTGCAAGCCGGACCGAGGGGATGGCGGCGAGCGGTGACGGGGCACGGGATGTACCGGCGACGAAACGACCCGCGTGGACGCATGGTCGCGGAGATCACCAACGACCTGCGCCGTTACTCGTCGGACGCCCAGCACGTCGGGCACGCGTTCGCCGGCCTGCACGGGCTGAACGCCACCGACCTCCAGGCGCTGATCGCGGTGATGGAGGCCGAGCTGGTGGGCGATCCGATCACCCCCGGCCGGCTCGGCGAGGTGCTCAACCTCTCCTCCGGCTCGGTGACCGCGCTGGTCGACCGCCTGGAGCGCGCCGGCCACATCCGGCGCGACCGGGACACCGCCGACCGTCGCAAGATCCTGCTGCACTACGCCGACCGCGGCGCCACGCTGGCGCAGAGCTTCTTCGGCCCGCTGGGCCGGCGCACCGACGAGGTGATGGACCGGTTCACCGACGACGAACTGGCCGTGGTGCACCGGTTCATGGGCGAGATGGTGCACAGCATGCGGGCGCACCGCGACGAGGTGCGCGCCGCCCGCGATGCCGCCACCGACCCGGCCGGCGACCGCTGACCGTGCGGCTCGTCACCCGGCTCGCCGCCGCGGCGCTGCGGTTGCCCGCCGCCCGCGCCGGCCGGGTCGCCGTCACCCGGGACATCCCGGTGCGGGTCCGCGACGGGATCACCCTGCGCACCGACCACTACGCGCCGGACCTGCCGGGCGCGGCCTGCGTGCTGATCCGCACCCCGTACGGGCGGGGCGGTCCGATCCGGCTGCTCGTTCACCTGGTCGCCGAGCGGGGCTTCCACGTGGTGATCCAGTCGTGTCGCGGCACGTACGGCTCCGGCGGCGAGTTCGCCCCGCTGGTGCACGAGCGCGACGACGGCCTGGACACGCTCGACTGGCTGCGCCGGCAACCCTGGTGGACCGGCGTGTTCGGCATGTTCGGCGCCAGCTACCAGGGGTTCGTGCAGTGGGCGGTGGCCGCCGAGGCGGGCGACGAGCTGCGCGCGATGGTCGCCGTGGTCACCGCGTCGGCCACCCGCGACTCGACGTACGCGGGGGAGTCGTTCGCGCTGGACACGGTGCTCACCTGGGCGGAGCTGCTCCAGGCGCAGACCGTGCCCTGGCTGGCCCGGCAGTGGGAGCTCAAGCGCGGCCAGCCCCGGCTCATCCGCGCGTTGGCCCACCTGCCGCTGGTCGAGGCGGACCGGGTCGCCACCGGCGTGACCGTGCCGTTCTTTCAGGAGTGGCTGCGCCACCACACGCCGGACGCCGACTATTGGCGGGCCCGGGTCTTCGGCGACCGGATCACCGAGGTCGGCGCGCCGGTCGCCATGGTCAGCGGCTGGCAGGACATCTTCCTCCCGGCCCAGCTCGACGACTACGCCCGGCTGCGCGCCGCCGGCGCCCGCCCACGGCTGACCGTCGGCCCGTGGACCCACGGCAGCCCCGGGCTGCTGGTGGCGGCGCTGCGCGACGGGCTGGACTGGTTCGACGAACACCTGGCCGGCCGGGCGGCGTCACCTCGTGCGGGCACGGAGCGCGCGCCGGTGCGGGTGCACGTGGGCGGCGTCGGGGGTGGGTGGCGGGACCTGCCCGACTGGCCGCCGCCCGCCACGCCGACGCGCTGGCACCTGCGCGCCGGCGGTGGCCTGTCGCCCACCCCGCCGGTGGCCGGCCCGCCGGACCGGTTCCGGTACGACCCGGCCGACCCGACCCCGTCGCTGGGCGGCCCGCTGCTGGTCGCCCAGCGGGCGGGCGCGGTGGACAACCGGCCGGTGGAGGCCCGCCCGGACGTGCTGACCTACACCAGCGATCCGGTGGACGGTCCGGTCGAGGTGGTCGGGCCGGTGCACGCCGAGATCCACCTGCGCAGCGAGCTGTCCTACCTGGACGTGTTCGTGCGGCTGTGCGACGTGGACCGACGCGGTCGATCGTGGAACGTCTGCGACGGACTGGTCCGCGTCGAGCCGGGTCGGTTCCCGCCGGGGCCGTCGGGTGTGGTGCGGGTGCCGGTCACGCTCTGGCCGACCGCGTACCGGTTCGCGCCGGGGCACCGGCTGCGCGTCCAGGTCTCCGGCGGCGCCCACCCGCGCTGGGCGCGTAATCCCGGCACCGGGGAGCCGCTCGGCACCGCGGTCACTCTCCGCGCCGGGTGGCGAGAGGTGTGGCATGACCGTGAGCATCCGTCGGCATTGTTGCTGCCGCTCGTGCGGCCCGTCCGGTAGTCGCAAATAGCGGTTCTGAGCTGGGATTTTTCCCCGCTGGGAGATAGGCTGCCAGCAAGTGCCCGTTGCTGTGCAGTCATCCGGCAGGGGCGCGTCCGCAGATCTCACGTCATCACACGTAGTGATTGCCGTTCCCTTGTCGACCATCGATCGGAAGGGGATCCGCCATGACGTCGGCTCCGGCGAACCTGCTGGCCGTCCGCACCCTGTTACTCACCTACCTCAACGTCGACAAGAACGTCGTCCGGGATGCCGATCTCGAACCGGCGGAGGTCGGCATCGTCGGCGATCCCAGCCACCGGGGCGGCTACCACTGCGGCTCGGACCGGGTGGTGGCCAACGACTACTCGGTGGTCGAGTCCTCCAGGGACCGTTCCGGGCTGACCCTGTACGCGTCCGCGTTGGACATCGGCACGTTCTCGGTCCGCTCCGGCGGCGCCACGCACACGCTGCGGACGTTCTCCACCTGGCTCGTGGCGCAGTGCGTGGCGAACGCGTCCGACACCCGGGACATCCGGGAGATCATCTACTCCGCGGACGGCCGGACGGTGCGGCGCTGGGACCGGCTGGGCCGGCGCACCACCGGCGACAGCAGCCACCTGTTCCACACCCACATCAGCTTCTTCCGCGACTCGACCAGGGCGGGCCGGGACCAGACCCCGCTGTTCCGCCGCTATCTCACCGCCATCGGGCTGATCGCCCCAGTGACACCGGAGGACGACATGAAGCAGACCGACAAGCTCATCGGGAACACCGGCTCGGCCAACCGTACGGTCGGCGACGTGCTGGCCGACCTGCAGAATCTGCGCAATTGGTTGATCTCGCCGGCCAACACCGTCGGACTGGTCAATCCGCCGCTGGCGAACTCCCCGCTCCAGCAGATGCTGGCGATGCTGCGGGCCTGGCCGGCGCTCGTGGCGCAGGTGACCGAGCTGTCCGGCAGGGACTTCACCGACGAGCAGCAGATCGTCACCGGCGTGCTCGCCGGGCTGCCGCCGGAGAAGATCGCCGAGGCCATCCCGCCGCAGATCGCCCGCGACGTCGCCGACGAGCTGTCCCGGCGGCTCACCGCCTGACCCGATCCCGCCGCGACGACTGCAGCGTCGCGGCGCCGGGAATTTAGCAACAAGCATTGCGCAACAGTTCTTGCGGATGTCAGACTCGGCCGCATGGACCAACCCACCGTGCGTCAGGTCACCGACTCGCGTGTGCTCGCCGCGCTCGCCCATCCGCTGCGCCGCCGCCTCATGGACGTGCTCAAGGTCTACGGACCGGGCACCGTGGGCATGCTCGCCGAACGCACCGACCAGGCACCGGCGAACGTCAGCCACCACCTGAAGGTGCTGGCCGCCGCCGGCCTGCTGGTCGAGGCGCCCGAGCTGGCCCGCGACCGCCGGGAACGCTGGTGGAAGCCCCGGAACCGGGGAGTGCGCTGGTCCAGCACCGACTTCGACGACGACCCGTCCACCCGGGTGGTGGCCGACGCGGCCGGCTCGCTCAACCTGGAGCGGCACACCGCCCTGGTGCGGGCCTGGCACGCGGCCCCCGACGAGGCGCACGCCGCCTGGGGTGACGCGCCGTTCAGCACCGACCACTGGCTGCACCTGACCCCGGACGAGCTGGCCGAGCTGAGCCGCGAGGTGATCGCGCTGTTCACCCGCTGGGCAGACCGGCCCGCCCCCGACGACGGGCAGCGCCGCGAGCCGGTCTTCGTGTTCACCCACGGCGTACCGGCGCGACCGTGACCGCCCCGCCCGGCGCTGCCGCGCCGCCCGCCCCCGCGCCGCCCGGCGGCCTGTTCCGGCACCGTGACTTCCGGCTGCTCTGGACCGGCCACTCGATCAGCGCCGTGGGCAGCAACATGACCGCGGTGGCGCTGCCGCTGGTCGCCGTGGCCGTGCTCGACGCCAGCACGTTCCAGGTGGCGGTGCTCACCGCCGCGGCCTGGCTGCCCTGGCTGCTGGCCGGCCTGCCGGTCGGGGCCTGGGTCGACCGGGTCCGCCGCCGCCCCGTGATGATCGCCGCCGACCTGGCCGCCGCCGCGCTGTTCGCCAGCGTCCCGGCCGCCGCCCTGCTCGACCTGCTCACCGTCGGGCACCTGCTGGTCGTGGCGCTCGGCGCCGGCCTGGCCCGGGTGTTCTTCGAGACCGCCGACCAGGTCTACCTGCCCACCCTGCTGCCGCCCGAGCAGGTGCCGCCCGCCAACGCCCGGCTGCACGCCACCCAGACCGCGAGCTACCTGCTCGGCCCCGGGCTGGCCGGGCTGATCGCCCAGCTCGCCGGCGCGGTGACCGCGGTGGCGCTGGACGCGGTGAGCTTCCTGGCGTCCGCGCTGTGCCTGCACCGCATCCGCGCGGTCGAGCCCCGCCCGCGCCGTACCGCCGGGACGGGGTCGATGCGCCGGGAGGTGTCCGACGGGCTGCGCTTCGTCGCCCGGGACCCGTACCTGCGGGTGCTGACCGTCTTCGGCGCGGCGAGCAACATCGGGCTCACCGGCTACCAGGCGGTGCTGGTGGTCTTCCTGGTCCGCTCGGCGGCGCTGCCGGCCGGCCTGGTCGGCCTCCTGATCGGCCTGGCCAGTCTCGGCGGGGTCGTCGGCGCGGCCCTGGCCGCCCGGCTGGCCCGGCGGCTCGGCACCGCCCGCGCCCTGCTGCTCGCCGGCGCGCTAACCGGGCCGCCGGCGCTGCTGATCCCGCTCGCCGGCCCCGGCGGGCGGGTGGCCTGGCTGGTGCTCGGCGGCGTGCTGGTGAGCCTGGGCGTCGCGATCGGCAACGTGGTCAAGGGCAGCTTCCGGCAGACCTACACGCCGCACCGGCTGCTCGGCCGCGTCACGGTGAGCATGCACCTGCTCAACTACGGCACCATCCCGCTCGCCGCGCTGCTCGCCGGCGTGCTGGGTGCCGCGTGGGGACCGGGCGGCGCGATCCGGCTGATGACCGCCTGGCTCGCGCTCACCCCGCTGATCCTGCTGATCGGGCCGCTACGCCGGCGGCGTGACCTGCCGGCGAGACCCGCGTGACGGCGCGCTGCGGCGGCGGTCGGAGCCCGACCGCCGCCACCGGCACTACGTCACATCGGACGGACGTTGTCCGCCTGCGGGCCCTTCTGGCCCTGCGTCACCTCGAACTCGACCTTCTGGCCCTCGTTCAGCTCGCGGTAGCCACCGCTCTGGATGGCCGAGTAGTGGACGAACACGTCCGGGCCTCCGCCATCCTGCTCGATGAAGCCGAAGCCCTTTTCCGAGTTGAACCACTTGACCGTGCCGGTTGCCATGCGTCTCTCCCTGTTCAATGCGGGTGAGCACCGACCCGCGGTCGGTGATCGCCCCTGTACCTCCTCGACAGTAACCGCCCGAACCCGGATCCGCTGGCGGAAGTGCCGGCGTGGCTCACGAATACCTGCGAACCGGAAATCCCCCCGACCCGCCCCGGGGCGCGGCATGCTTGCCCGGATGAGCACAACGACGGCGCTGGCCGACCTGGAACGGGAGATCACGGCGCCCGGTGCGGGGGGCCCCGACCGCCTGCGCCTGGTGGCCACGCCGTTCGTGCCCGAGGTGCGGCTGCACCTGGCCGAGGACGCCATCCTGTGGTGGGCGCGGATGGAGGCCGCCGCCGGGCGGTCGCTCCCACCGCCGTACTGGGCCTCGGTCTGGGCCGGCGGGCAGGCCCTGGCCCGGCACCTGCTCGACCACCCCGAGCTCGTCGCCGGGCGGCGCGTGCTCGACCTGGGCGCCGGGTCCGGGCTGGTCGCCATCGCCGCCGCGCTCGCCGGCGCCGACCAGGTGGTCGCCAACGACGTCGACCCGTACGCGGTGGCCGCCGTCACGGTCAACGCGCGGGCGAACCGGGTCCGGGTGGCCGTCGACGGCGACGACCTGCTCGACGGCGTGGCCGACGCCGACCTGCTGGTGGCCGGCGACGCCCTCTACGACGCCGAGCTGGCCGCACGGGTGTTGCCCTACCTGCGGCGCTGCGCGGACCGGGGTGTCGAGGTGCTGGTCGGTGACCCGGACCGGGGTCACCTGCCGCCAGCCGGGCTGGAGTTGGTGGCCAGCTACCCGGTGCCCACCACCGAGCCCTCGGTCGACTCCCCGGTACGCCGGGTCCAGGTGCTGCGCCCCCGCTGACCCTCGGGGATCCTCCGGAGGCGATCTCCGGGGCCGCTGGGGGGGTCACGCCCGATGTGCCGGGTGACCGGCCGGGCATAGCGTGCCAGGCATGACGAACCTGCTCGCCCAGTTCGGGCAGCTGCCCACCACCCTGCTGATGGGCCTGCTGGGCGTGGTGATGCTCGCCGACGCCGTACCCCTGCTCGGGGTGCTGGTGCCCGGCGACGCCGCGGTCCTGGCGGCGGTCGGCGCGGGCCGGCCGGCCGGCGGCGCGGCGACCGTCGCGGCGGTGGTGGCCGGTTGCCTGGCCGGCTGGTCGTTGAGCTTCCTCGCCGGACGGCGCTGGGGCGGGCGGCTGCGGGGCGGCCGGCTGGGCGCCTGGATCGGCGAGTCCCGCTGGGCCGCCGCCGAGACGCTGCTGCTTCGCGGGGGCGGGCGGATCGTGCTGGTGGCGCCGTTCCTGCCGGTGTTCAACGCGTTGCTGCCGCTGGCCGCGGGCGGGCTGCGGATGCCGTACCGGCGGTTCATCACCTGCGCGGCGCTCGGCGCGACCGCGTGGGCCGGGCTCTACGTGGCGCTCGGGCTGGCCGCGCGGACGCTGACCGCCCTGCTGCCCGGCGCGCCGGACCCGACGGTGCTCACCATGACGGTCGGGTTGCTGCTCGCCGGCCCGGTGCTGCTCGGCACCCGGCGCCGGCTGCGTGCGGTGACCGGCTGACCGGGCCGGGTCCGGCCGCCACGGGGGAGGCCGGACCCGGCACGCTCACCAGCCGCGGGCCCGCCACTGCGGCACGGCCGGCCGCTCGGCGCCGAGCGTGCTGTCCTTGCCGTGACCCGGGTAGAACCAGGTCTCGTCCGGCAGCCGGTCGAAGAGCTTCGCCTCGACGTCGTCGATGAGCCGGCCGAACCGCTCCGGGTCCTGGTCGGTGTTCCCCACCCCACCGGGGAAGAGTGAGTCCCCGGTGAAGAGGTGCGGCCCGCCGGCCGGGTCGCGGTGGAGCAGCGCGATCGAACCCGGCGTGTGCCCGCGCAGGTGGATCACCTCCAGCGCGCAGTCGCCGACCGGAACCGTGTCGCCCTCGTGCAGCGGCGCGGCGTCGATCGGCAGGCCCTCCGCGTCGTCGGCGTGCACCAGCGCGCGGGCGCCGGTCTTGGCGACCACCTCCTCCAGCGCGACCCAGTGGTCCATGTGCCGGTGGGTGGTGACCACCGTCGCCAACCCGCCGTCGCCGATCAGCTCCAGCAGCCGGGGCGCCTCGTTGGCGGCGTCGATCAGCACCTGCTCGCCGGTGGCGCGGCAGCGCAGCAGGTAGGCGTTGTTGTCCATCGGGCCCACCGACAGCTTGGTCACGGTGAGCCGGTCGAGTTCGCGCACGGCCGGCGGGCCGCCGGGCGTGACGTCTCCGGTGTAGGTCATGACGGGGTTCAGATCCATTCCGGTGGGTTCGGCAGGGGGCCGTCGGGATCGACGGTGAGCAGCTCGCCCGTGCCCCGGCCGGTCAGCCAGGCGGCGAGTTCCGGCGCGGGGCCGGTGATCGTGGGCGCGCCCTCGGGGTCGCCCACGGCGAGTTCGCGCGCGGGGCCGTCGGGACGCAGCACCATGGCCGGCGCGGCCGGATCGTCGGCCAGCCCGGTCGTCACCTCGTGCAGCAGCCGCTGGGCGAACGCCTCCGGCCAGTCCGCCGGTCGGTAGCCGGCGGCCAGGTCGACGTGGTGCACCTCGACCTCGCGCAGCCGGCCCCAGACCAGCAGCGCCGCCGGCCACGGGCCGCGCCGGGTCTGCACCATGGCGCCCCACGCCCCGGGCGGCATCTCCGCCACCGCCGCGTCGAAGCGCTGGCCGCTGCGCCGCAGGTCGTCCAGCAGGTCGGCGGGGCCCCGGCCGGCGCCCGCCTCGATGTCGGCGTTACGCGCCTCGATCGAGGCGTACATCGGGATCGGCTCGCCGGTGCGCGCGGCCGTGAGCAGGTTGACGAACCCGTCGGCGTTGCGGGCCAGGTGGGTGAGCACGTGCGCGCGGCTCCAGCCCGGCAGCAGCGACGGCACCGCCACGTCCGCGGCGGCCAGGACGGTCACGGTACGCAGCAGCCGGTCGTTCGCCTGGGCCAGCTCGCCGGTCAGCAGCAGGGGATCAGTCGTCATCGGATCCGACAGTAGCGGGCCGGCCCGCGCCGCGCCGCCGGGGAAATCGCTTTCGGCGCGTCGCCGCGCGTCCTAGCGTCGGGGCCGACGGCTTCGCGCCGTGACGCCGGGAGTCGGAGGGAGGTGGTGCGCATGCCGGTCCCCGCGCGTGTGTCCGCCCTGATCCCACGAACCCGATGAGGATGCCATGACCCTCGACCTGACCGCCCTCGGCTGGGACGCCGACTGGGCGACCCACCTCGATCGACGCGCCGACCATCGACCCGGGCGGGTGGCCCGGGTCGACCGCGGCGTGTGCACCGTGCTGCGCCCGGAAGGGCCGGTGCGGGCGAGCCTCGGCGGCGGCGTGCTCGCCGCCGCGGCCCGCGACCTGACCGCGTTGCCCTGCGCCGGCGACTGGGTGCTGCTGGCCACCTGGCCGGACGGTCCGGTCACCGTGGAGGCGGTGCTGCCGCGGCGTACCGCGCTGGTGCGGCGCACCGCCGGCAAGGACGCCAGCGGCCAGGTGCTGGCCGCCAACCTCGACACCGCCGCGGTGGTCGAGCCGGTGCACCCGGCGCCGGACGCCGCCCGGATCGAGCGGCTGCTCTCCCTCGTCCACGAATCCGGCGCCGCGCCGCTGGTGGTGCTCACCAAGGCCGACCTGGCCGCCGACCCGGCCGCAGTGGCCCGGCAGCTCGCCGAGCTGGCGCCCGGGGTGCCGGTGCTGGCGGTGAGCGCCGAGCGGGGCACCGGGCTGGCGCCGCTGCGCCGGCACGTCGCGCCGGGGCGCACGCTGGGCCTGCTCGGTCCGTCCGGGGCGGGCAAGTCCAGCCTGGTCAACGCGTTGGCCGGGGCGGACGTGATGCGGACCCAGGCGATCCGCCGGGTCGACGGCAAGGGCCGGCACACCACCACCTGGCGGGCGCTGGTGCCGCTGCCGGGTGGGGGAGCGGTGCTGGACACCCCCGGCGTCCGGGCGGTCGGCCTGCTGGACGGCACCGCCGGCCTGGACCGGGCGTTCGCCGACATCGCCGACCTGGCCGCCGGCTGCCGGTACGCCGACTGCGCGCACGACGCCGAGCCGGCCTGCGCGGTGCGGGAGGCGCTGGACAGCGGCGAGCTGCCGGTCCGCCGCTGGGAGAGCTGGCACCGGTTGCAGCGGGAGCTCGCGTACGAGAGCGGTCGGCGCGCGGCCCGGCTCGCCGCCGAGCGGCGGGGCGGCTGGCGCGGTGGGCGGCGACGCACCGGGCGTCCGGCGGCACCGCCGCCCGCTCCCGGCACGTTCTGAGCTGGGGGAATGGTCGCGCGACGGAAGTTGTCACACCTCGAGGCTAGAGTTGCCGAGGCGCTTTCCCTGCGCCTCGACAACTCGTGAAATCCACCCAGACCCGTCGTCTGGTGAACAGATCCGCCTCACATTCTTCTTCCGGGAGCACACGCACCGTGGCCGACCGTCTGATCATCCGTGGCGCGCGCGAGCACAACCTGCGTGACGTCAGTCTCGACCTGCCCCGGGACGCCCTGATCGTCTTCACCGGGCTGTCCGGTTCGGGCAAGTCGAGCCTGGCGTTCGACACCATCTTCGCCGAGGGGCAGCGCCGTTACGTCGAGTCGCTGTCGTCGTACGCCCGGCAGTTCCTCGGCCAGATGGACAAGCCCGACGTCGACTTCATCGAGGGCCTCAGCCCCGCGGTCTCCATCGACCAGAAGTCCACCTCGCGCAACCCGCGCTCCACCGTCGGCACCATCACCGAGGTCTACGACTACCTCCGCCTGCTCTTCGCCCGCATCGGCGAGCCGCACTGCCCGATCTGCGGCGAGCGGATCTCCAAGCAGAGCCCGCAGCAGATCGTCGACCGGGTGCTCGCCATGCCCGAGGGCACCAAGTTCATGGTGCTCGCGCCGGTGGTCCGCGGCCGCAAGGGCGAATACGTCGACCTCTTCGCCGAGCTCCAGGCCAAGGGCTACGCCCGGGCCCGGGTCGACGGCGTGGTGCACCCGCTGACCGAGCCGCCGAAGCTCAAGAAGCAGGAGAAGCACACCATCGAGGTGGTCATCGACCGGCTCAGCGTGAAGCCGAGCGCCAAGCAGCGGCTGACCGACTCGGTCGAGGCCGCGCTCGGCCTCTCCGGCGGCCTGGTCCTGCTCGACTTCGTCGACCTGCCGGAGGACGACCCGGCCCGGGAGCGCCGCTACTCCGAGCACCTGGCCTGCCCGAACGACCACCCGCTCGCGATCGAGGACCTGGAACCCCGGGTCTTCTCCTTCAACGCGCCCTACGGCGCCTGCCCGGACTGCACCGGCCTGGGCACCAAGAAGGAGGTCGACCCCGAGCTGATCATCCCGGACCCGGAGCGCACGCTGCGCGAGGGCGCGATCCAGCCCTGGTCCACCGGGCACAACCTGGAATACTTCCTGCGCCTGCTGGAGGCGCTGGGCGAGAGCCAGCACTTCGACGTCGACACGCCGTGGCGCGCGTTGCCGTCGAGGGCGCAGAAGACGATCCTGCACGGCTCCGACGACCAGGTGCACGTCCGCTACCGCAACAAGTACGGCCGCGAGCGCTCCTACTACACCGGCTTCGAGGGCGTGGTGCAGTGGATCGAGCGCCGGCACACCGACACCGAGTCCGAGTGGTCCCGCGACAAGTACGAGGGCTACATGCGTGACGTGCCGTGCGCGGCCTGCGGTGGCGCCCGGCTCAAGCCGGAGGTGCTCGCGGTCACGCTGGCCGGCAAGAGCATCGCCGAGGTCTGCAACCTCTCCGTGGGCGAGGCGGCCGACCTGCTCGCCGGCATCGAGCTGACCGACCGGCAGAAGATGATCGCCGAGCGCGTGCTCAAGGAGATCAACGCCCGGCTGAAGTTCCTGCTCGACGTCGGTCTGGACTACCTCTCCCTGGACCGGCCGGCGGGCACGCTCTCCGGCGGCGAGGCGCAGCGCATCCGGCTCGCCACCCAGATCGGCTCCGGCCTGGTCGGCGTGCTCTACGTGCTCGACGAGCCGTCGATCGGTCTGCACCAGCGGGACAACCACCGGCTCATCGAGACGCTGCTGCGGCTGCGCGGGCTGGGCAACACGCTGATCGTGGTCGAGCACGACGAGGACACCATCCGGGTGGCCGACTGGATCGTCGACATCGGCCCGGGCGCGGGCGAGCACGGCGGCAAGATCGTGCACAGCGGCTCGGTGCCGGCGCTGCTCGACAACGACGAGTCGGTCACCGGCGCCTACCTGGCCGGGCGCCGGGCCATCCCGACGCCGGCCACCCGCCGGTCGCAGACGCCGGGCCGGGAGCTGGTGGTGCACGGCGCGCGCGAGCACAACCTGCGCAACCTCACCGTCAGCTTCCCGCTCGGCCAGCTCATCGCCGTCACCGGCGTCAGCGGCTCGGGCAAGTCGACACTGGTCAACGACATCCTCTACACGGTGCTCGCCAACCAGATCAACGGCGCCCGGCTGGTGCCCGGTCGGCACACCCGGATCACCGGCCTGGAGCACGTGGACAAGGTCGTCGGCGTGGACCAGTCGCCGATCGGGCGTACCCCGCGCTCCAACCCGGCCACCTACACCGGTGTCTGGGACCACGTCCGCAAGCTCTTCGCCGAGACCACCGAGGCCAAGGTCCGGGGGTACGGCCCGGGCCGGTTCTCGTTCAACGTCAAGGGCGGGCGCTGCGAGGCGTGCTCCGGCGACGGCACCATCAAGATCGAGATGAACTTCCTGCCGGACGTCTACGTCCCCTGTGAGGTGTGCAAGGGCGCGCGCTACAACCGCGAGACGCTCGAGGTGCACTACAAGGGCCGGACGGTCGCCGAGGTGCTGGACATGCCGATCGAGGAGGCGGCCGAGTTCTTCTCCGCCATCCCGGCCATCCACCGGCACCTGAAGACGCTCGTCGACGTCGGCCTGGGCTACGTCCGGCTCGGCCAGCCCGCGCCGACGCTCTCCGGCGGCGAGGCGCAGCGCGTGAAGCTCGCCTCCGAGCTGCAGAAGCGCTCCACCGGGCGGACGGTCTACGTGCTCGACGAGCCCACCACCGGCCTGCACTTCGAGGACATCCGCAAGCTGCTGATGGTGCTGGAGGGCCTGGTCGACAAGGGCAACACGGTGATCACCATCGAGCACAACCTCGACGTGATCAAGACGGCCGACTGGCTCATCGACATGGGTCCCGAGGGCGGTCACCGCGGCGGCACGGTGCTCGCCACCGGCACCCCGGAGGAGGTCGCCGAGGTGCCGGAGAGCCACACCGGCGAGTTCCTGCGGCCGATCCTCAAGCTGGCCGGCGCGGCCAAGGGCGCGAAGGCGGCCACCACCCGGGCGGCCAAGGCCAACGGCGCCACGAAGTCACGGGTCCGTAAGGTGCCGGCCGGCGCGCGCTGACCGACGGGCCCGACGGGCGGGGCGGGCAGTCCGCCCCGCCCGTCGTCCGCACGGATGCCCGGTCGTTCGACAGCGTCGCGGTCCTCGTGGTGCCGGTCTGGTGACGCGACAGTATGAACCGTGCCGGAGGCTGGTGCGTGTTGCACACTGTGGCCACGGATCATGACCGGTGGCCACAGCCGAGAGAGAGGCCGGAGATGAGTGACGACCAGGCGCGAACCGGACCGGTCACCCAGACCCGTCGGGCCCTGCTCGCGGGTGCCGGAGCTGTCGGCGCGGCCGTGGTGCTCGCCGGTTGCGGCGACGACGACGCGACCCCCGGGGCGGCCCCGACCAGCGGCGGCCCGCCCGGCGCCACCGCGACCGGCGACGCCGGTGGCGGCAACCGCGACAGCAGCGGCCCGCTGGCCCGCACCAGCGACATCCCGGTCGGCGGCGGCGCGATCTACGCCAGCAAGGGCGTGGTGATCACCCAGCCGGAGGCCGGCCAGTTCAAGGCGTTCGACCCGATCTGCACGCACCAGGGCTGCCCGGTGTCGAACGTCGACGGCGGCACCATCAACTGCACCTGCCACAACAGCCGGTTCTCCATCAGCGACGGCTCGGTGAAGCAGGGCCCCGCCACCAAGCCGCTCGCGGCCAAGGAGATCAAGGTCAGCGGCGACCAGATCACGCTGGCCTGACCGCGCGCCCCGTCCCCGCCCGCCGACCGTGGGCGGGGGCGCGGTGGCGGTCGGGTGTCGGGGGTGCGGACTAGGCTTGGCGCGTGGCTGACCCCTCGACCTACCGTCCCGCGACCGGCACCATCCCGGAGTCCCCAGGGGTCTACCGCTTCCGCGACGGCACCGGCCGGGTGATCTACGTGGGCAAGGCGCGCAACCTGCGCAGCCGGCTCAACTCCTACTTCGCCGACCCGGTCAACCTGCACCAGCGCACCCGGCAGATGGTCTTCACCGCCGAGTCGGTCGACTGGATCACCGTCGCCACCGAGGTGGAGGCGCTCCAGCAGGAATACACCTGGATCAAGCAGTACGACCCGAGGTTCAACGTCCGCTACCGCGACGACAAGTCCTACCCCTACCTCGCGGTCACGCTCGACGAGGAATACCCGCGCCTACAGGTGATGCGCGGCGCGAAGCGCAAGGGCGTGCGCTACTTCGGGCCATACTCGCACGCCTGGGCCATCCGCGAGACGCTCGACCTGCTGCTGCGGGTCTTTCCGGCCCGCACCTGCTCCTCCGGGGTGTTCAAGCGGGCCGGCCAGGTCGGCCGGCCCTGCCTGCTCGGCTACATCGGCAAGTGTTCGGCGCCGTGCGTCGGCACCGTCACCGCCGAGCAGCACCGGGAGATCGTCACCGGCTTCTGCGACTTCATGGCCGGCCGCACCGACACCATGGTCCGCCGGCTGGAGAAGGAGATGCTCGACGCCAGTGAGCAACTGGAGTTCGAGCGTGCCGCCCGGCTGCGCGACGACGTGGCCGCGCTGCGCCGGGCCATGGAGAAGCAGACAGTGGTGCTCGGCGACGGCACCGACGCCGACGTGGTGGCGTTCGCCGACGACCCCCTCGAAGCCGCGGTGCAGGTCTTCCACGTCCGCGACGGCCGGGTGCGCGGCCAGCGCGGCTGGGTGGTGGAGAAGACCGAGGAGCTGACCACCGGCGACCTCGTGCACCACTTCTGCACCCAGGTCTACGGCGGCGAGCAGGGCGAGGCCGACGTCCCCCGGGAGCTGCTCGTCCCCGAGTTGCCCGGCGACGCCGACGCGCTCGCCGACTGGCTCTCCACCCGCCGGGGCAGCCGCGTCTCGCTGCGGGTGCCGCAGCGCGGCGACAAGCGGTCGCTGCTGGAGACCGTCGAGCGCAACGCGAAGGACGCGTTGACCCGGCACAAGCTCAAGCGCGCCGGTGACCTGACCACCCGCAGTCAGGCCCTCGACGAGATCGCCGACGCGCTCGCCATGCGCACCTCACCGCTGCGCATCGAGTGCTTCGACGTCTCCCAGATCCAGGGCACCGACGTGGTCGCCAGCATGGTGGTCTTCGAGGACGGGCTGCCCCGCAAGAGCGAATACCGCCGGTTCATCGTGCGCGGCGCCACCGACGACCTGTCCGCCATGTCCGAGGTGCTGCGTCGGCGTTTCGCCCGCTACCTCGACGCCCGCGCCGAGACGGGGGAGCTGGGCGACGAGACCGCCGCCGACCCCGACCGCCCCGGCATCGACCCGACCACCGGGCGGCCGCGCCGGTTCGCGTACCCGCCGCAGCTGGTGGTGGTCGACGGCGGCCCGCCGCAGGTGGCCGCCGCCGCGAAGGCCCTCACTGAGCTGGGCATCGACGACGTCTCGCTGTGCGGGCTGGCCAAGCGGCTGGAGGAGGTCTGGCTGCCCGACGACGAATACCCGGTCATCCTGCCGCGCACCTCCGAGGCGCTCTACCTGCTGCAACGGGTCCGCGACGAGGCCCACCGCTTCGCCATCACGTTCCATCGCCAGCGGCGGTCCAAGCGGATGACCGAGTCGGCGCTCGACAACGTGCCCGGCCTGGGGGAGGTCCGTCGTAAGGCGCTCCTGCGGCACTTCGGCTCGCTGAAGCGGCTGTCCGCGGCCACGGTCGAGGAGATCACCGAGGTGCCCGGCGTCGGCCAACGTACGGCCGAGGCGATCCTCGCCGCCCTCGACAGCGACCCCGCCACAACCCCGTCCTCCCCCTGACCACCCACCGCCGCCTCCCTCGCGCGATGATCAAGGAGTTGGCGTCACCCCCGCCGGCCCACTGAGACACAAACCCCGTGATCACGCCCAGACCGGCCGGAGGCGCGCGATGCGGCGCCCCGCCACGCCTAGTGATCATGGGGCTGGCTGCCCGGTTGTCGGCGTGTCGGCCCGCCACCCTCATGATCGCCGCGCGGTGAACGGGTGGGGGGCGGGGGCGGGGTTGGTGCTCTCACGTGACGGGATGGGCGTTTCGCACCTCGGGAACGGTGGAGATCTTGGTAGGAATCGGCCCCCAGAGGGGCCTTCCGCTTCCAAGATCTCCCCGCGCTCGCCTCGGGCGGGCTCCCCGGATGGAGCACCTGGGGCGGGATGTGCGGTTTCGTCGGGTGTGGGGTGGTCGGGGTCACGGGCGTGGGGGAATCGGGGCCGGGGGCGGGGCGTTATACCTGGCAGACCGCGTGCAGCCCGGCCCCGAGCCGTCGACAGCCCCGGTCGGAATGACCGGCCACCGGCCGTCGTTACACCCACGAGCCGCCGAGCCCCGCCACCCCCTGTGGCCGCGCCGGCACCCGGGCCCCGAGCAGACCACCCCCCTGTGGCCGCCGGGCCCACCCACAGGACTTCCCCCCTCGCGGCCCCCGGCCGCGTATCCCCCACCCCCCTTTGGGAGGCACCATCATGGCTACCACCCTGCTGCGTAAGACCGTGCTCACCGCTGCCGGTATCGCCGCCACCGCCGGCGGGATCGCCGGCCCCGCCATCGCCGCCAACGCCGCCCCCGCCCAGAACACCACCACCGCCGTCGCCGACCGCAAGGGTCACGGCGAGCGGGAACTCGACGTGCGCTACGAAGCCCAGCCGAACTTCTACTACTGCGGCCCCGCCGCCGCCCGCAACGCCATCAGCGTCCTCGGCAAGAACATCGACGTCGACGCCATGGCCCGCGAGATGGGCACCACCGAGAACGGCACCAACAGCATCAACGACATCACCCCGGTCCTGAACAAGGAGACCGGCAAGCCCTACCGCTCCGTCGAGATCACCGACCGCAAGGCCGACGACAAGCAGACCGACACCCTGCGCGCCGACATCGTCAAGACCGTCGACGACGGCCGCGCCGTGGTCGCCAACATCGCCGGCACCGCCACCGACACCGACGGCACCACCCACTCCTTCGAAGGCGGCCACTACATCAGCGTCGTCGGCTACCAGAACAACGGCACCACCGTCACCATCGCCGACAGCGCCAACCCGAACACCGCCTCCTACCGCATCAGCGTCGACAACCTCGCCGACTGGATTGCCACCCGCGGCTACAGCACCCGCTGACACCAGCGAAAGGGCCGGCCCCGACAACGGGGCCGGCCCTTTCGTCACCCCTCGGCCAGGACGGCGAGGATCGCTTCGCCGTACTTGGCGAGCTTGTTCTCGCCCACCCCGTTGAACCGGGACAGCTCGGCCAGGGAACTCGGCGGCTCGGCGGCGATCTGACGCAGCGTGGCGTCGTGGAAGACCACGTACGCCGGCACGCCCTGCTCCTTGGCGGTGGCCGCGCGCCAGGCGCGGAGCCGCTCGAAGACCGGCGCGGCGGCGGGGGAGAGGTCGGCGACGACGGTGGCCGCGCCCCGTGGCTTCGCGGCCCGGCCGGACAGCGGCCGTTCCGGCTCCTTGCGCAGGGTGACCGTGCGCCGTCGGCCCAGCACGTCGGCGCTGGCCTCGGTCAGCGCCAGCGTGCCGTAGTCGCCCTCGACCGCGAGCAGGCCCTCGGCGAGCAGTTGCCGCACCACGCCGCGCCACTCGGCGTCGCGCAGTTCGGTGCCGATGCCGAACGTGCTCAGCGCGTCGTGCCCGTGTTGGTCGATCTTGTCGGTGTGCTTGCCGAGCAGGATGTCGATGCTGTGCCCGGCGCCGAACCGCTGATTGCGCTCCCGGTCGAGCCGGTAGACGGTGGAGAGCAGCTTCTGCGCGGCGACCGTGCCGTCCCAGGACTCCGGCGGGTCCAGGCAGGTGTCGCAGTTGCCGCAGTTCGGTGCCCCGGCCTCGCCGAAGTAGTCGAGCAGTTGGGCGCGGCGGCAGCGGACCGTCTCGCAGAGTGCCAGCATCGCGTCGAGGTGGGCGGCCAGGTTGCGCCGGTGCGCCAGGTCGCCCTCCGAGGTCTCGATCATCTTGCGTTGCTGCACCACGTCCTGGAGCCCGTACGCCAGCCAGGCCGTGGACGGCAGCCCGTCGCGCCCGGCGCGGCCGGTCTCCTGGTAGTAGCCCTCCACCGACTTGGGCAGGTCGAGATGGGCGACGAAGCGTACGTCGGGCTTGTCGATGCCCATGCCGAACGCGATGGTGGCCACCATGACCAGCCCGTCCTCGCGCAGGAAGCGCTGCTGGTTGCGGGCGCGGGTCGCCGCGTCCAGGCCGGCGTGGTAGGGCAGCGCCGGGATGCCGTTGGCGACCAGGAACTCGGCGGTCTTCTCCACCGAGGCGCGGGACAGGCAGTAGACGATGCCGGCGTCGCCCGGGTGCTCGTCGCGCAGCAGGCTCAGCAACTGCCGGCGCGGCTCCCGCTTGGGGACGATGCGGTACTGGATGTTGGGCCGGTCGAAGCTGGCCACGAAGTGCCGGGCGTCGGTGAGCTGGAGCCGGGAGGCGATCTCGGTGCGGGTGGCCTGCGTCGCGGTGGCGGTCAGCGCGATGCGCGGCACCTGCGGCCAGCGTTCGTGCAGCATCGACAGGTTGAGGTAGTCGGGGCGGAAGTCGTGCCCCCACTGCGAGACGCAGTGCGCCTCGTCGATCGCGAACAGCGCGATCCGGCCGCGTTCCAGCAGGTTGAGCGTCGAGCGCACGGCCAGCCCTTCCGGGGCCAGGTAGAGCAGGTCCAGCTCGCCGGCGAGGTAGGCCGCCTCGACCCGTCGGCGCTGCGCCGCGTCCTGGGTCGAGTTGAGGAACCCGGCCCGGACGCCGACCGCGGTGAGCGCGTCGACCTGGTCCTGCATGAGCGCGATCAGCGGCGAGACGACCACCGCCACGCCGTCGCGGACCAGCGCGGGGATCTGGTAGCAGAGCGACTTGCCGCCCCCGGTGGGCATGAGCACCAGCGCGTCGCCGCCGGCCACCACGTGCTCGATGATGTCCTGCTGGACACCGCGGAACGCGTCGTAACCGAAGACCCGGCGCAGCACGTCCAGCGCGCCCGCGGTCCGCTCATCGGTGGGGGAAACCATCCGCGCAGTCTACGAGCGCCCGCCGACACCGCCACGGAACCGCCCGCCCGCGCCGCCGCCCCACCGGGCCCTGTTTCACGGAAACAGTGGCTATTCCGCCGCGGATAGCCCCTGATTCCCTGAAACAGGGGAGGGAAGAATGGCGGGGGAAGGGGGCGCGGCGATGGCATCGGGGCGGCCGTGCCGGCACGGCGACACCCGGGCCCGGGTACGCGGTCACCGTTCCGTCCCCGTCGCCCCAGCTCAGCCTGCCGATCCCGGCCGCGCTGTGGAAGCCCGGGTGCCCGGTGACGTCCATGCATACCTCGTCGTCGGGGCCGACCCGGCCGCAGAAGACCGGCTCCACGTGATTCCAGGCATCGGCCCGGGACAACATCGCAGCGTTCGCGGGCAGCTCCGGACGCCGGATCGTCAGCCCTTCCGTGTAGACGACGGCCTGGTCGCGGGCCTCCCGCGCGTCGGCCGCGAGGTAGGTCAGGTGCAGCGTCCAGCGGCGGGGCATCCGGTAGGCCCCGGCGGGTGACTGGTTGCGGTCCGACCGCCGCTCGCGCTCCGTCGCGTAGTGGGTCATCAGAGCATTGACGTACGGCGAGAGGGGATCGGACGTCGCCAGCGCGTGGGCGATGGCGGCGCGGACCCGCTCGGACACGTCGGCCCCGTCGAGCATGGCGGCCAGGTCATGGTGAAAGTCGGTCACCGCATGCTGCCTCTCCGTAGGCGAGTGGTTGCGAACAGCTTGGGTCGCGCCGGCCACACCGCCGAGGAGGTGGCCAAGATCCTCGGCTGGCACCGCACCAAGGTCATCCGCTTGGAGCAGGGGCACTCCCGGGTGATGCCGAAGGACATGCCGCCGCTCCTTGACCTCTACGAGGCCACCGAGTCCGAGCGGGAATCACTGGCCGCGCTGCACCGCCAGTCCCGGCTGAAGGGCTGGTGGAGCGCGTACGGCGACGTGCTGCCGGACGACTACGTCGGCTTCGAGGCGGAGGCCACGTCGATCAGCTCGTTCGAGAGCCTCTACGTGCCCGGCCTGTTGCAGACCGAGGAGTACGTCCGGGCCGGTCGCGGCACCGCCGACCAGGACGAGACGGATCGCGTGGTGGCGGCGCGGCTGGCTCGCAAGGCGTTGCTGTCCCGCGACCTGCCACCGTCGCTGTGGGTGGTGTTGGACGAGGCGGTGCTCCGGCGGGTGGTCGGCGGCCCGGCGGTGATGCGGGCCCAGCTCGCGCGCCTGGTCGAGGCGTGCGAGATGCCGACGGTGGAGATCCAGGTCCTGCCGTTCACCCGCCGGGGCTCACGCGGCCATGGGTGGAGCCTTCACGCTGCTGAGCTACGACGATCCGGTGCTCGACCCGACCGTGGACAGGTGACCCGCTCTAGACTCCTGTTCGACCACCTTCGGGCCAAGGCGCTCGACCCCGACCGGTCTGCGGATCTCCTCAGCCGGGCTGCCGCCGAGGTCCCGGACTGACTCCAACCCCGTGGAGCGCTGCCGATGACCCCCTCGGATCCGGCCCAGGTTCGCTGGCGCAAGAGCAGCCGAAGTGGTGCGAACGATTCGAACTGCGTCGAGGTGGCTGACCTCTCCACCGCGTTGGCGGTGCGTGACTCCAAGGACCCGGACGGGCCGGCCCTCCTCTTCGATCGGGGCGTGTGGTCGTCCTTCGTCGCCGGCCTGCGGCACGGCTGATTCCCCTCGAAGTCGATCCGCCGCCCCGATGCCGGCGGCATCACCCGCGCCGGGTTGGATGGTCGGATGGCGGTACGCATCGACATCGACGCACTGCGGGACGTGGCTGGCTCGGCGACCTGGGCGACGGCGGAGAAGCTGCGATCAGCCGGCCAACCCGCGACGCTGGTACCGGTCGGCGGGGGAGCATCAGGCACCGTCCGGACGGCCGGGGAGCCGCCGGTCGTGATCTGGGTCGGGATCACGGCGGACGGCTTCACCGCCGAGTGCGACTGTTCGGCCGGGACGAGGCCGTGCGCGCACGCGGTGGCCCTGACGCTCGCTGCGCTGAGCGACGGGCTCGCCTGGTCCTCGGCGGCCACCCCGCCGTCCGCCGTGGCTGTCGACCCGGTGATTGCTGAGCTGGCCGAACTCGCGCGGAGCGTGCCGATGCGGCGGCTGGCGTCGCTGGTCGCCGAGTGGGCGGCAAAGGATCGCGTCCTGGAAAGCCGGCTGCGGGCGCGGGCCGGCCAGCTTGCGTCTCCCACCGTGAACGATCTCGACCGCATCCGTCGCATGATCGACAATCTGGCCGGCGAGGCGACCAGCGGCCAGTGGGACCTGCATGACGTGGAGAAGGCGGGGCGGGCGATCGTGGAGGAGGTGGAGGTGCTCGCCCAGCGACCCCCGACCGAGGAGGCGCTGCTGGTGGTCGAACGGGCCGCTCGTGCCTGGGACGGCCGCTCCGGATATCTGTACGACGCCTGGGAGACGTACGACGAAGAGCCGGCCGAGATCGGCGGCGCGTTACGGGCGGCCCACGTCCGCCTCTGTGAGCAGGTGCAGCCGGATCCCGACGAGCTGGCGGGCCGGCTCGCCGAGATCATCGCGGCGGCCGAGGTCGACTCCTGTCTCGACGAGCCATGGGACTACCTTGCCGTGCTCGGTCGCCAGCGGGTCAAGGCACTGCTCCGGCGCCGCTGACCGGCCGACGCGGTCCGCGCTCCCGGGGCGAGTTGCTGTCCACCAGCAGAGCAGTCGTTGGCTCAGCGGCTTGGGACGACGAGCGGTAAACCGGACGAGCAGGTGTTCCGGTGGTCACCCCGTGGAATCCCGGGTGGGGGCGCAGCCGTTAGAGTCGTCGACTGACCATGCGCGGCCGACCGGCCGCGGCGCCACGGCTTGGGGGTACGCGGGTGAGCGAGGCGCAGACGGCGGAGACCGCGGTGGGGCGGCCGGCGCCGACCGAGGCGGAGACGTCACTGGTGGTGGTGACCGGCCTCTCCGGCGGTGGGCGCAGCACGGTGGCCCGGGCGCTGGAGAACGTCGGCTACTACGTGGTCGACAACCTGCCCCAGGCGCTCCTGCTGGACATGGCCGAGCTGGCGTTCAAGGCCGGCGGCGCGGCCCGGCGTACGGCGATGGTGCTGGACGTGCGGTCGCGCGCCTTCTCCACGGACCTGGCCGGGGCGATCCGGGAGCTGCGCGAGCGCGGCTTCCAGCCTCGGGTGGTCTTCGTCGACGCCGACGACGAGGTGCTGATCCGGCGCTTCGAGAGCGTGCGCCGTTCGCACCCGTTGCAGGGCGACGGGCGGCTGGCCGACGGCATCGCGGTGGAGCGGGCCCTGCTGGAGGAGGCCCGCGACCAGGCCGACGTGATCATCGACACCAGCCACCTGAACGTCAACCAGCTCCGCCGCCGCGTCGAGGAGCTGTTCGGCGGCGAGGACGCCCGCCGGCTGCGGATCACCGTGCTGTCGTTCGGCTTCAAGTACGGTCTCCCGCCGGACGCCGACTTCGTGATGGACGCCCGGTTCCTGCCCAACCCGTACTGGGTGCCGGAGCTGCGCGAGCACACCGGCCGGGAGGAGGCGGTCAGCGCGTACGTGCTGGGTCAGGAGGGCGCGGACGCGTTCGTCGCCGGCTACGCCGACCTGGTCAACGCCACCACGGCCGGCTTCGAGCGGGAGGGCAAGCGCTACCTGACCGTGGCCGTGGGCTGCACCGGCGGCAAGCACCGCAGCGTGGCGATCGCCGAGGAGCTGGCCGTGCGGCTGCGCGCGTCCGGCATCGCCGCCAACCCGCAGCACCGGGACCTGGGGCGGGAATGACCCCGACCAGGGTGGTCGCGTTCGGCGGGGGGCACGGGCTGTCCGCGTCGCTGCGGGCGCTGCGGCACTGCGTACCCGGACTGGACCTGGACATCACCGCGGTGGTCACGGTCGGCGACGACGGCGGCTCCAGCGGCCGGCTGCGCGCCGAGCGCGGCGGCCTGCCCCCGGGTGACCTGCGGCAGGCGCTGGTCGCGCTCTCCGGTGACCACCCGGCCACCCGGCGCAGCGCGGCGTTGTTCCAGCACCGCTTCGCGGCCGCCGCGCCCGCGCCGACGCTCGGCTCGCCGGCCCCGGCGGCGGGTGACCCGCTCGCCGGCCACGCGGTCGGCAACCTGCTGCTGCACGGGCTGACCGAACTGCTCGGCGATCCGGTGGCCGCGCTGGACCACGCCGGGGCGATGCTCGGCGCGGTGGGCCGGGTGCTGCCGATGTCGCGCCAGCCGGTGGGCATCGAGGCCCGGGTCCGCGGCGTCGACCCGGACCACCCGGACGAGGTGCGCACGGTGCGCGGCCAGCACCAGGTGGCGGTCACCTCGGGGACGGTGGAGTCGCTGCGGCTCACGCCGGCCGCGCCGGCCGCGTGCGCCGAGGCGGTGACCGCGGTACGGGCCGCCGACTGGTTGATCTTCGGGCCGGGCAGCTGGTACACCAGCGTGCTGCCGCACCTGCTGGTGCCCGGCCTGGCCGACGCGATCGTGTCCAGCCCGGCGCGGCGGCTGGTGACGCTGAACCTGGTGGCCGAGAAGGAGACCTCGGGGCTTTCCCTGCCCGACCATCTGGACACCCTGCGCCGCTATCTGCCCGAGCTGAAGGTGGACATGGTGCTCGCCGACTCGACGGCGGTGGGTGATCCCGTGGCGGTCGAACGTGCGGCAGAATCGCTGGGTGCCCGGCTGGTCCTCGCTCCCGTCGCCGTCGTCGACGGCGCGCCCCGTCATGATCCGGCCGCCCTGGGCGCCGCACTGGTGCCGGTCCTGGGCGTCGATCGTTAGACACGTACGTAATCACCGGCGACACGCCGGAACGGGTCCGTGAGGGGGCGCTGGAATGGCGATGACGGCTGCGGTCAAGGACGAGCTGAGTCGGGTCGACGTGCCCAAGCCCTGCTGCCGGCGGGCGGAGATGGCCGCCCTGCTGCGCTTCGCCGGTGGCCTGCACATCGTGTCGGGGCGCGTGGTGGTGGAGGCGGAGCTGGACACCGGCGCGGTGGCCCGCCGGCTGCGGCGGGAGATCGCCGAGGTCTACGGCTACCCGAGTGAGATCCATGTGCTCGCCTCGGGCGGCCTGCGCAAGGGCAGCCACTTCATCGTGCGGGTGGTGAAGGACGGCGAGGCGCTGGCCCGACAGACCGGCCTGCTGGACGTGCGGGGTCGCCCGGTGCGGGGCCTGCCGCCGCACGTGGTGGCCGCGAACGTCTGCTGCGCGGTCTCCGCCTGGCGGGGCGCGTTCATGGCGCACGGCTCGCTGACCGAGCCGGGGCGCTCCAGCGCGCTGGAGATCACCTGCCCGGGTCCGGAGTCGGCGCTGGCGCTGGTCGGCGCCGCCCGCCGGCTCGGCATCACCGCCAAGAACCGCGAGGTGCGCGGCGTGGACCGGGTGGTGGTGAAGGACGGCGACGCGATCGCCGCGCTGCTGACCCGCATCGGCGCGCACTCCAGCGTGCTGGCCTGGGAGGAGCGGCGGGTCCGCCGGGAGGTGCGCGCCACCGCCAACCGGCTGGCCAACTTCGACGACGCCAACCTGCGCCGCTCGGCGCGCGCCGCGGTGGCCGCCGCCGCCCGGGTGACCCGGGCGCTGGAGATCCTCGCCGACGACGCGCCCAACCACCTGACCTCGGCCGGCCGGCTGCGGCTGGAGCACCGGCAGGCCTCGCTGGAGGAGCTGGGCGCGCTCGCCGAGCCGCCGCTGACCAAGGACGCCATCGCCGGCCGGATCCGCCGGCTGCTCGCGCTCGCCGACAAGCGGGCCCGCGACCTGGGCATCCCGGATACGGAAGCGGCAGTCACGCCGGACATGCTCGTGGTCTGATAGGACGGAGGGGCGACGTCGCGCGACCGGGATCACCACCCGCCGCAGCGCGCCGCCACGCGCTCGGATAGGGTCGCTGCGTACGGCAAGGGGGCCGGCACAGGCACTCCTCGCCGCACTCACCGCCTCGGGCGGTCAGGTCTGGAACGGACCGCGGCGGGGTGGCCGAGATGACATCGTCAACGGCCGGCTCCAACGGTCGGCGCACACACCTCCGCCGGCTGTGGTCTGACGCCGGCGGACCAGAACGCGAGGAGATGGGACCTGTGACCATCCGGGTTGGCATCAACGGCTTCGGCCGGATCGGCCGTAACTTCTTCCGGGCAGTGCTGGCGTCCGGCGCCGACATCGAGGTCGTCGCGGTCAACGACCTGACCGACAACGCGACGCTCGCCCACCTGCTCAAGTACGACAGCATCCTGGGTCGCCTCCCGCACGAGGTGAAGGCCACCGCCGACGAGATCACGGTGGGCGGCAAGACCATCAAGGCGTTCGCCGAGAAGGACCCGGCGAAGCTGCCGTGGGGCGAGGTCGGCGCCGACGTGGTCATCGAGTCCACCGGGTTCTTCACCGACGGCAGCAAGGCGAAGGCGCACGTCGACGGCGGGGCCAAGAAGGTCATCATCTCCGCCCCGGCGAAGAACGAGGACGTCACCGTGGTCATGGGTGTCAACCAGGACACCTACGACCCGGCGAAGCACACCATCATCTCGAACGCCTCCTGCACCACCAACTGCCTCGCCCCGATGGCGAAGGTCCTCCAGGACACGTTCGGCATCACCAAGGGTCTGATGACCACCATCCACGCGTACACGCAGGACCAGAACCTGCAGGACGCGCCGCACAAGGACCTGCGCCGGGCCCGGGCCGCCGCGCTCAACATCGTGCCGACCTCGACCGGCGCCGCGAAGGCCATCGGCCTGGTGCTGCCGGAGCTGAAGGGCAAGCTCGACGGTTACGCGCTGCGGGTGCCGATCCCGACCGGCTCGGCCACCGACCTGACCGTCGAGGTCGGCCGGGAGACCACCGTGGACGAGGTCAACGCCGCGCTCAAGGCCGCCGCGGAGGGCCCGCTCAAGGGCATCCTGGTCTACAACGAGGACCCGATCGTCTCCGCCGACATCGTCACCGACCCGGCGTCGTGCATCTTCGACGCGCCGCTGACCAAGGTGATCGGCAACCAGGTCAAGGTCGTCGGCTGGTACGACAACGAGTGGGGCTACTCCAACCGCCTGGTGGACCTGGTCAAGCTGGTGGGTTCCTCGCTGTGAGCATCCGCAACCTCGACGACCTGCTCGCCGAGGGGGTGTCGGGTCGGCGCGTGCTGGTGCGCGCCGACCTGAACGTCCCGCTCGACAAGCAGACCGGTGACATCACCGACGACGGGCGGATCCGGGCGGTGCTGCCGACGCTGAGCGCGCTGGTGCAGGCCGGCGCGAAGGTGGTCGTCTGCTCGCACCTGGGCCGCCCGAAGGGCACGCCGGACCCGAAGTTCAGCCTCCGTCCGGTCGCCGGGCGGCTCGGTGAGCTGCTCGACGCCCCGGTGCACTTCGCCGAGGACACCGTCGGCGAATCGGCACAGTCGACAGTGGCGGGCCTGGCCGACGGCCAGGTGGCGCTGCTGGAGAACCTGCGGTTCAACGCCGGTGAGACCAGCAAGGACGACGCCGAGCGGGGCGCGTTCGCCGACCAGCTCGCGGCGCTCGGCGACGCGTACGTCGACGACGCGTTCGGCGCGGTGCACCGCAAGCACGCCAGCGTGCACGACGTGCCGGCCCGGCTGCCGCACGTGGCCGGCCGGCTGGTGCTGCGCGAGGTCGAGGTGCTCAGCAAGCTGACCGGCGCGCCCGAGCGGCCGTACGTGGTGGTGCTGGGCGGCTCGAAGGTCTCCGACAAGCTGGCCGTGATCGAGGCGCTGCTGCCCACTGTCGACCGGCTGCTCATCGGCGGCGGGATGTGCTTCACCTTCCTCAAGGCCCAGGGCCACGAGGTGGGCTCCTCGCTGCTGGAGGAGGAGATGGTCGAGACCTGCCGCAACCTGCTGGACCGCGCGCCGGGCAAGATCCTGCTCCCGGTCGACGTGGTGGCCGCGGACGCCTTCGCCCCGGACGCCGCGCACGACACCGTGCCGGCCGACGGCATCCCCAGCCACCGGCTGGGCCTGGACATCGGGCCGGAGACGGTGGCCGGCTTCGCCGCCGTGCTGTCCCAGGCGAAGACGATCTTCTGGAACGGCCCGATGGGCGTGTTCGAGATGGCCGCGTTCGCCAACGGCACGCGCGGGGTCGCCGAGGCGATCACCAAGGCGGACGCGTTCAGCGTGGTCGGCGGCGGCGACTCCGCCGCGGCGGTGCGCGCGCTGGGCCTGGACGAGTCGTCGTTCGGGCACATCTCCACCGGCGGCGGCGCCTCCCTGGAATACCTGGAGGGCAAGGCCCTCCCCGGCATCGCGGCTCTGGAGAACTGAATGGCGAGCACCACCCGCCGGCCGCTGATGGCCGGCAACTGGAAGATGAACCTCAACCACCTCGAGGCGAACCTGCTGGTGCAGAAGCTGGCCGCGAGCCTCACCGAGAAGCAGCTCACCGACGTCGAGTGCGTGGTGCTGCCGCCCTTCACCGACCTGCGTACGGTGCAGACCGCGGTGGACGGCGACAAGCTGCTGATCGGCTACGGCGCGCAGGACCTGTCGCCGTTCCCGTCCGGGGCGTACACCGGCGACATCGCCGGGCCGATGCTGGCCAAGCTCGGCTGCACCTACGTGACGGTCGGCCACTCCGAGCGGCGGCAGTACCACGGCGAGGACGACGCGCTGGTCAACGCGAAGGTGGCGGCGGCGCTGGCGAACGGGCTCACGCCGATCCTCTGCATCGGCGAGGGCCTGGAGGTGCGGGAGCAGCTCAACCAGGTCCCGCACTGCTGCGACCAGCTCGACGGCGCGCTGAAGGGGCTGACCGCCGAGCAGGTCACCCAGGTCGTCGTGGCGTACGAGCCGGTCTGGGCGATCGGCACCGGCAAGACGGCGACGCCGGAGGACGCGCAGGAGGTCTGCGGCGAGGTGCGTAAGCGGCTCGCCGAGACCTACGACGAGACCACCGCCGGGCAGGTCCGGATCCTCTACGGCGGGTCGGTCAAGGCGTCGAACGTCGCCGCGATCATGGCCCAGCCGGACGTGGACGGGGCCCTGGTGGGGGGCGCCAGCCTCGACGCGGAGGAGTTCGCGCGGATCTGTCGGTTCCCGGAGCACACGGCCCGCTGATCGCTCGCTATCCTTGACGCTGCCCGTCCACCGGTCGGTGCCGCAGTGCCCGACAGGTCCGGGCAGTGATCGCAACGAGAGGACTGACCCCCGCCATGCCGATCTGGTTCGCCTACACGATGATCACCTTGCTGGTCATCACCAGCGTGCTGCTCACCCTGCTGATCCTCCTGCACCGCGGTAAGGGCGGCGGCTTGTCGAGCATGTTCGGCGGCGGCGTCAGCTCCAGCCTGGCCGGTTCCTCGGTGGCCGAGAAGAACCTCGACCGCTACACCGTTCTGGTGGGGATCGTCTGGTTCGCCTGCATCGTCGGGCTCGGCCTCTGGCTGCGCCTCCAGATGAGCAGCGGCACCTGAGCGAGCGCGTCAACGCGTACAATCTGCGCGCGGTCCGTCACGGACCGCGCGCAGTTTGTTTCTCCGCCCGTCGCCCGTCGCCGATCCCCTTCCGGCGGCGGTCCCCTCCGACGACAGGGAGCGCGCAACCGTGCCCAGTAACAACGTCATCCGCGGCACCCGGATCGGGTCCGCCCCTGAGCGTTTCGACCAGCGGGCCGAGCCGGCTCCGCGCCGACCGGTCGTCTACTGGTGCCGCCACGGGCACCGGGTCGAGTTCCTGATCGCTGCCGAGGCGGAGACCCCGGCGTCGTGGGACTGCCCCCGCTGCGGGGAGCCGGCCGGCCCCGACCCGGGCAACCCGCCGGGCCGCACCCGCGCCGAGCCCTACAAGACCCACCTGGCGTACGTGCAGGAGCGGCGTACCCCGGAGGAGGGCGAGGCGCTGCTGGCCGAGGCCCTGGCCGCCCTGCGCCGCCGCCGCGGCCGCGCCTGACCCCCACCCCCCGTCCCGCCTCTTTCACGGAAAGAGTGGCCATGCCGTCGGCCATGGCCACTCTTTCCGTGAATCAGCGCGGAGAGGGTGGGGTGGGACGGGTCAGCGGAGGCTGCGGGAGCGGGGTGGGACGTTGGCCGCCGCGAGCCGGTCCAGCAGCCAGAGGGTACGGGACACCCCGTGCGCGCCGGCCGCCGGCAGTTGCACCGGCCCCGCCCCGGCCAGCGCCATGCCCACCGCCCGGGCCTTGTCCGCCCCGGCGGCGACCAGCCAGACCTCCTCGGCCGTGTTGATCGTCGGCAGGGTCAGCGTGGTCCGCACCGGCGGCGGCTTCGGGCTGCCGCGTACGGCGCTGACCGGACGGTTGTCGTGGTGCACCGGATGCTCCGGGAACACGGACGCCACGTGCCCGTCCTCACCGACGCCCAGCATCAGCACGTCGAAGTGGGGGACCGTGGCGTGCCCCGGCCGGGCGGCGGCGGCCAACTCCCGCGCGTAGGCGGCGGCGGCCGCCTCCGGGTCGTCGCCCGACGGGCCGTCCGACGCCGGCATCGGGTGCACCCGGGCCGGGTCCAGCGGCACCGCGTCCAGCAGCGCCGCCCGGGCCTGGGTCTCGTTGCGCTCCGGGTGGCCGGCCGGCAGGAACCGCTCGTCGCCCCACCAGACGTCGACCCGGGACCAGTCCACGGCGTCCCGAGCCGGGAGCTGGCCGACCGCCCGGTGGACCGCCGCGGCGATCCGCCCGCCGGTCAGCACCACCGACGCCTGACCGCGCTCGGCCTGCGCGTCGAGCAGCTTCACCACCAGCCGGGCCGCCACCGCCTGCGCCAGCAGGTCGGGGTCGGCGTGTACGGCGACACTCGCCTCAGTCATCCGTCGTGCCCTCGTGTCTCTCTGGGTCCGGTCGCCCGGTCCGGGCGGTCACTCGTTCGCGGTCGCGCCCGCGTGCGCGGTCACGCCCGCCTCGGCCCGCTGGGCGGTCGCCGGATCCTTCCACACGTGCACCCGCTGAGCCGCCCGCTGGTCCAGCCCGGTCAGCCCGGCCGTCGCGCCGAGCGCCTCGGCGTACACCTGGTCGGCGTCGAGCCGGCGCAACTCCTCGGCCAGCTCGTCGCCGAGCGGCCGGCGGACCAGCGGCAGCGTCCGGTCCTCCTGCCCGGTACGCCGGAACACCGCGACGCTGTCGTCCCTGGTCAGCGTCAGCTCGTCGCCGTTGGCGCAGCGCAGCTGCACCTCGCGCATCCGCGGGAACTCGTCGCTGTGCTGCCAGGCCGGCTCGATGCCGAGCCGGGCGGCCAGCCACCCGCGCATCAGCGCCGCGGTCGGGTCGGTGGGCGGCGCCACCACTGTCGCCTCGGTGACCCGGGCCTGGGTGGTGTCGAACGCGCCGGCGACCAGCGTGCGCCACGGGGTGATCCGGGTCCACGCCAGGTCGGTGTCGCCCGGCGCGTAGTCGCAGGCCCGCTGCCGCAGCGCGGCGATCGGGTCGGCGGCCTGCGCCGAATCGGTGATCCGACGGTCGGCCACCACGCCGAGGAAGTCGGTGGCGATCTCGTCCGGCGGCTCGCCGTGCCACCAGGTCACCACCGGCACGTCCGGCACCAGCAGCGGCATCACCACGGACTCGGCGTGCAGCGCGAGCCGGCCGTACATCCGGGTCACCACCGCCTCGCAGGGGCCGAGCCGGCCGCCCACCACGATCTCCGCGTCCAGCCGGTTGCGGTCCCGCTCGATGTCGGAGCGGACCACCACGAGCAGCCGGCAGGGGTGCGCGGCGGCGGCGATGGTGGCCGCCGCCTCGGCCTCCCGGACCCGCTTCTCGTCCACCACGACGATCAGCGTGAGCGCCATGCCGCTGGCCACCCCGCCCGCGCTGCGCCGCTCGGCGGCCAGCGCCTTGACCACCTCGTTGCCGGTGGTGTCCCACAGCCCGATCATGCTCTTCTCCAAGCTCTTCCCTCGGCGGCCAGCATTTCGTCGGCGGCCCGGGGGCCCCACTCGCCGGCCCGGTACGGCTCCGGCGTGGTGCCCTCCCAGGCGTGCTCCAGCGGGTCCACCACCTGCCAGCTCTGCTCCACCTCGGCGGCGTCCGGGAACAGCGTCCGGTCGCCGATCAGCACGTCCAGCACCAGCCGCTCGTACGCCTCGGGGCTGGACTCGGTGAACGCCTCGCCGTACTGGAAGTCCATCGCGATGTCGCGGACCTCCATGGTGGTGCCCGGCACCTTGGAGCCGAACTTCAGCACCACGCCCTCGTCCGGCTGCACCCGGATGACGAGCTGGTTGGCGCCGAGGGACTCCATGTCGGCCGGGTTGAACGGCAGGTGCGGCGCCTTCTTGAACATGATGGCCACCTCGGTGACCCGCCGGGGCAGCCGCTTGCCGGCCCGGATGTAGAACGGCACCCCGGCCCAGCGCCGGTTCTGGATGCCCAGCTTCACCGCCACGTACGTCTCGGTGGTGGAGTCCTCCGGGACGTCCTCCTCCTCCAGGTAGCCCTTGGCGCGCTCGCCGCCCACCCAGCCGGGCAGGTACTGCCCGCGGACGGTGTCCCGGGCGACGTCCCGAGGCACGGCGATGGCCTTGAGCACCTTGAGCTTCTCGGCCCGGATCTCGTCGGCGTCGAAGCTGGTCGGCTCCTCCATCGCGACCAGGGCGAGCAGCTGGAGCAGGTGGTTCTGGAGCACGTCCCGGGCGGTGCCGACGGAGTCGTAGAACGCGGCCCGGGTGCCGATGCCGACGTCCTCGGCCATGGTGATCTGCACCGAGTCGACGTACTTGGAGTTCCACAACGGCTCGAACAGGTTGTTGGCGAACCGCAGGGCCAGGATGTTCTGGACCGTCTCCTTGCCCAGGTAGTGGTCGATCCGGAAGACGTCCTGGCTGGTGAAGACGTCGTCGACGAGGTCGTTGAGCGCCTTGGCCGAGGGCAGGTCGTTGCCGAACGGCTTCTCCACCACCACCCGCCGCCAGCCGCCGGACTTCTCGTTGTCGGCCATGCCGGTGCGGGCGAGCTGCTTGAGCACCACCGGGAACGCCGCCGGGGGGATGGAGAAGTAGAATGCGGCGTTGCCGTGGATGCCGTGCGTGTCGCGCAGCTCGTCCAGCGTGGTGGCGAGATGGTCGAACGCGGCGTCGTCGTCGAACGAGCCGCCGACGAACTTGATGTTGCCGACCAGCCGGGCCCAGACCTCCTCGCGCCACGGGGTGCGGGCGTGCTTCTTGGCCGCGTCGTGGGCCAGCGACTCGAAGTCCCCGTCGCCCCAGTCGCGTCGGGCGAAGCCCAGCACCACGAAACCGGGCGGCAGGAGCCCTCGGTTGGCGAGGTCGTACACCGCGGGCAACAACTTCTTGCGAGCCAGGTCCCCGGTGACCCCGAAGATCACCAAGGCGCACGGCTCGGGGATCCGCGGCAGCCGCCGGTCCTGGGGGTCGCGCAGCGGGTTCACCGGGCCACCTCCTCCTGCATCTCGGTCCACTGATTCCAGGTCATTGATCGTCACGTACGTGTCCGTCCGGCCGTATCCAGCAGCTGGGCGACGCCGGCCGCCCGCTCGGTCAGGTGTAGTCGCAGCACCGGTCGCTCCCGGCCGGCCAGGGCCCGCCGGTCGTCGGCGGCCTGGGCCGCCTGGAGTTCCGCGAAGGTGTACGGGCGACCGGGCACGTCCAGATCATCGGTGACCGCACCGGTGATCTGGAGGTGCCGGGCGCGCCCGTCGCTGTGGTGCGGATGGCGGGGGCCCCACCCGAAGGTCACCGGCCGCCCGGCGGCGCGGGCCAGCAGCGGGCGCAGCCCGGCCACCGTCGCGTCGACCCGCCGGTCGAGGTAGGCGGTGACCGCGAGGTGCTCGTCCGCGTCCAGCCCGTCGGTCAGCCAGCGCAGCGCGCCGGCCAGGTCGGTGGGGGCGCCGGTCGGGGCGTACACCTCGATCGCGCCGTCGACCGACGACGGCCCGCCCGCCGGTGCCGCCTCGTCGTCGCCGGGGGTGCCCGCCGGCTCCGCGAACGGGTCCACCCGCAGCGTCACCGCGGCGATCGCGGCAGCGTATTCCCAGGTGAGGAACTGGGCGCCGAGCGGCCCGTTGACCGCCAGGTCGGCGGCCACGCCGGGCCCCACGCCCGCGACGAGCGCACCGCCCAGGCCGACCGTCAGCACGTCCGGGCCGACGGCGCCGGGCGCGTCGGGGGACTCCGCCGGGACCGTCAGCACCCGCCCGCCGGTCGCGGCGGCGAGCAGCGCGCCGGCCCAGTGGCGCAACCCGTCGAGCCCGGTGCCGTCGGGCACCAGCGCCACGGTGGCCCGGCCGTCGTCGGCCGCCGCGCCCACTGCCGCGCCGAGCGCGAGACCGGGATTGTCCCGAACCCGGTCGAGCGCGCCGGCCAGCGCCGCGGCCTCGTCCAGCAGCTCGGTCACCGGCGCGCCGGCCAGCGCGGCCGGGACCAGGCCGGTCGCGGTGAGCGCGGACCAGTGCCCGTCCGCCTCCGGGTCGGTCGGGATCACCACCGCGCCCAGCTCGTCGGCGAGCGCCTCCAACGCCGAGCCGGGCGGGGTGACCACCACCACGTGCCGGGCCGCCTCCGGCCCGGCGTCGTGCCAGGACTGCCGGAAGGCCCGCAGGTGGGCGTCCGTGGTCCGGTCCAGGTCCCGGCCGGCGAGCACCAGCACGGTACGCGTCGGCCGGTCGGCCAGCGCCGCCCGGACCGGCCCGGGATCGGCCGTGTCGAGCACGGTCAACGGCCGGCCCAGGCAGTCGGCGATCACCTCGGCGGCGAGCGTGACGCCACCGGGGCCGGCGAGCACCACGTGGTCCAGGTCGCCGAGTTCGGCGGTCAGCTCGGCGAGCTGGGGGAGCAACTCCCGGCTGCGGCAGTGGGTGTCCAGCCAGCCCAGCCGGGTGCGGGCCGCCGCCTCGGCCCCGGGACCCCAGAGGGTCGGGTCCTTGGCGGCCAGCCGCGCGGGGACGTCGTGGGCGACCAGCGCGACGCGCGCGGAGCGGTCCACCGCGTCCGCGCCGTGCACGGCCAGGCCGGCGGCGACATCCGCCGGACCGGCGAGCAGGTCGTCCACGTGATCACCTCACCCGTTCCACGGTACGGCGGGACGCGTCCCGGGGCGCTGCCCCGGGACGCGTCGGACGCCGTCGGTCACGCGTTGCCGCCGGCCCGCTGGGCGTTCTGCGCGTTGCCCTCGGCGGCCTGGTGCGGGCTGCCGGCGCCCTTGGCGGCCTCGGCGAGGGACTTCTTCACGCCCTCCAGCAGCTCCAGCCAGCTCGCCTCGAACTTCTCCACGCCCTCCCGCTCCAGCGTGGCGATCACGTCGGCCAGGTCCACGCCGACGGACTCCAGGTCGGCGAAGACCTGCCGCGCGTCGTCGTACGCGCCGGTGATCGCGTCGGCCCGGGTCTCGCCGTGGTCGGCGTAGGCGTGCACGACCGGCTCCGGCATGGTGTTGACCGTGCCGGGGGCGACCAGTTCCTCGACGTAGATGACGTCCCGGTAGTCCGGGTTCTTCGTCGAGGTGGAGGCCCACAGCGGCCGCTGCGGGTGGGCGCCGGCGTCGGCCAGCTTCTGCCAGCGGGCGGAGGAGAACACCTCGCCGTACCGCTCGTACGCCAGCCGGGCGTTCGCCACCGCGGCCTTGCCGCGCAGCGACTTGGCCTGGTCGGAGCCGATCTTCTCCAGCCGCTTGTCCACCTCGCTGTCGACCCGGGAGACGAAGAACGAGGCGACCGAGCCGATCTTGGACAGGTCGTGCCCGTTGGCCTGCGCCTGCTCCAGGCCGGCCAGGAACGCGTCCATGACCTGCGAGTAGCGGTCCAGCCCGAAGATCAGCGTGACGTTCACGCTGATCCCCTCCGCGAGCGTCTTGGTGATCGCCGGCAGGCCCTCCTCGGTCGCCGGGATCTTGATGAACAGGTTCGGCCGGTCGACCAGCCACCACAGCGCCTTGGCCTCTGCCGCGGTCTTGTCCGCGTCGTGCGCCGAGCGCGGGTCCACCTCGATCGAGACCCGGCCGTCCACGCCGGCGCTCGCGTCGTACGACGGGCGCATCACGTCGCAGGCCCACCGCACGTCGTACGTGGTGAGCATGCGGACCGCCTCCTCGACGTCCACGTCGCGGGTGGCGAGGTCACGCAGCTGCCAGTCGTACTCGTCGGCGTCGCTCAGCGCCTTCGCGAAGATCGTCGGGTTGGTGGTCACGCCGGCCACGTGGCTCTCCCGGCGCAGCTTGTCCAGCCCGCCGGAGCTCAGTCGTACCCGGGAAAGATCGTCGAGCCAGATCGCCACCCCGGCGTTCTGGAGCTCGCTCAGCCTGTCCGTCATGCCGTCCACGCTCCCCTCAGTTGCCGGTCGTGAAACCGGTGATGTCGCCCACCCGGGTCAGCGCCGCGTGCGCGGCGGCCACGATCCGGTCGGGGGTGAACCCGAACTGCTCGAAGAGCACGGAGTGGGGCGCGCTCGCGCCGTAGTGCTCGATGCTCACGCTCTCGCCGCTGTCGCCGACGATCCCTCGCCAGGACATCGCGATGCCCGCCTCCACGCTCACCCGTGCCTTTACCCCGCGCGGCAGCACCGACTCCCGGTACGCCTCGTCCTGCGCGAAGAACCACTCCTGGCACGGCATGGACACCACCCGGGTGGGGGTGCCGTCGGCCTCCAGCCGCTCCCGGGCGGTGAGGCAGAGCTGCACCTCGGAGCCGGTGCCGACGAGGATCACCTGCGGCTTGCCGTTGGACGCCTCGGCCAGCACGTACCCGCCCTTGGCGGTGCCCTCGGCGGAGCCGAACTCGGCGCGGTCGATCGTCGGCAGCGCCTGCCGGCTGAGCGCCAGCGCGGTCGGCCGGTCGGTGTGCTCCAGCGCCTGCCGCCACGCCCACGCGGTCTCGTTGGCGTCGGCCGGCCGGACCACGTCCAGGCCGGGGATGGCCCGCAGCGCGCTCAGGTGCTCGATCGGCTGGTGGGTCGGGCCGTCCTCGCCGAGACCGATCGAGTCGTGCGTCCAGACGTAGGTCACCGGCAGCTTCATCAGCGCGGCGAGCCGCACCGACGGGCGCATGTAGTCGCTGAACACGAGGAACGTGCCGCCGTAGGGGCGGGTGCCGCCGTGCAGCGCGATGCCGTTGAGGATCGCGCCCATGCCGTGCTCACGGATGCCGAAGTGCAGCGTGCGGCCGTACTCGTCGCCCGGGAAGTCCTTGGTGGCGTGCCCGGCCGGGACGAACGACGGCTCGCCCTTCATGGTGGTGTTGTTGCTCTCGGCCAGGTCGGCCGAGCCGCCCCACAGCTCCGGCAGCACCGGGGCGAGCGCCTCCAGGACCTTGCCGGAGGCGGCCCGGGTCGCGACGCCCTTGGCGTCCGCCGGGAAGGTGGGCAACGCGTCGGTCCAGCCGGTCGGCAGGGTACGGGTGGCCATCCGCTCCCACAGCGCCTTGCGCTCCGGGTTGGCCTGCGCCCAGGCGTCGAACCGGGTGTCCCACTCGGCCTGCGCCTGCGCGCCGCGCTCCAGCACCTGGCGGGCGTGCTTGAGCACCTCCTCGTCGACCTGGAACGTCTGCTGCGGGTCGAAGCCGAGGATCTCCTTGGTGGCCTTGACCTCGTCGGCGCCGAGCGCCGAGCCGTGGATCTTGCCGGTGTTCTGCTTGTTCGGCGCGGGCCAGCCGATGATGGTGCGCAGCGCGATGAACGACGGCTTGCCGGTCTCCGCCTTGGCGGCCAGCAGCGCCTGGTAGAGCGCCTCCACGTCCTCGTGGTAGTCGCCCTGGTCGGCGTCGCCGGTGCGCCAGTCGACGGTCTGCACGTGCCAGCCGTACGCCTCGTAGCGGGCCGCGACGTCCTCGCTCTTGGCGATCCGGGTGTCGTCCTCGATCGAGATCTCGTTGTCGTCGTAGATCACGCAGAGGTTGCCGAGCTGCTGGTGGCCGGCGAGCGCGCTCACCTCGTGGGTGATGCCCTCCTCGATGTCGCCGTCGGAGGCGATGCACCAGATGTCGTGCCGGAACGGCGAGTCGGCGCGGTCCGGCTCCGGGTCGAACAGGCCCCGCTCGCGGCGGGCCGCCATGGCGAAGCCGACCGCGTTGCCGAGCCCCTGGCCCAGCGGCCCGGTGGTGGTCTCCACGCCGGGCGTGTGGCCGTGCTCCGGGTGGCCCGGGGTGAGCGAGCCCCACTGGCGCAGCGCCTTGAGGTCGTCCAGGGCCAGCGGGTAGCCGGCGAGGAAGAGCTGGATGTAGAGCGTCAGGCTGGAGTGCCCGGCGGACAGCACGAACCGGTCCCGGCCGGGCCAGTTCGGGTCGGCCGGGTTGTGCCGCATGACGCGGTTGAAGAGCAGGTACGCCGCCGGGGCGAGGCTCATCGCCGTGCCCGGGTGGCCGTTGCCGGATTTCTCCACGGCGTCCATGGCCAGCACGCGGACCGTGTCGACGGCCCTGCGGTCGAGGTCGGACCAGTTGAGAGCGGGAAGCTCGGGTCGTTTCGCAGCCACGATGGTTGTGCTCCTCGGCAGATGGGCGGAACCCTCACCGATGACCCTATCGAGCGGCGCTAAACGTCCGCCCGGGGATCTCGGCATGCTGACTCCTACGTTTCCGGGGGGACCTGTCGTTCAACCCGAGGTGTGACGGCCCGCACCGTTGCCGGGTCTGCGGGGCAGCCAAAACGACGACGCGTAGTGTGTGGGGCGGTGTGTGGACCCGGGCTCGGGTCCGGGCCGATCGATCTCCCCTGCCGAAGCCGGAAGGTGGCAATCCGTGAGCATGATCACCGAGCGCCCCGTCAGCAACCCTGCCGTGAAGTCGCCGGTGGGCACGGTGGCGGAGGCGCCGGCGACCGGCCGGCGGGACGTACGGGCCGTGGTGGCCGCGTACGTGGCGCTGACCAAGCCGCGGATCGTCGAGTTGCTGCTGGTGACCACCGTGCCGGCGATGATGCTCGCGGACGGCGGCATGCCGTCGCTGTGGCTGGTGGCCGTGGTGCTGGTCGGCGGCTCGCTCGCCGCCGGCGCGGCCAGCGTCCTCAACTGCTACATCGACCGCGACATCGACCAGCTGATGCGGCGCACCAAGCGCCGGCCGCTGCCCGCGCACACCGTGTCGCCGCGCAACGCGCTGGTGTTCGGGCTGGTGCTGGCCGTGGTGTCGGTGGCGCTGATGGCGGCGACCACCAACTGGCTGGCGGCCGGCCTGACGCTCGCCGCGATCGCCTACTACGACCTGGTCTACACGCTGTGGCTGAAGCGGACCACGGCCGCCAACACGTTCTGGGGTGGCGCCTGCGGGGCCGCGCCGGTGCTGATCGGCTGGGCCGCGGTCACCGGTTCGCTGGCGCCCGCCGCCTGGGGCCTGTTCGCGGTGGTCTTCTTCTGGCAGATGCCGCACTTCTACGCGCTGGCCATCAAGTACAAGGACGACTACGCGCGGGCCGGCATCCCGATGCTGCCGGTGGTGGCGTCGGTCCGGCGGGTCAACGTGGAGATCATCGCGTTCTCCTGGCTGACGCTGCTGTCGTCGCTGGCGGTCTGGCCGCTCGGGATGAGCCCGATCTACGGGGTGACCGCACTGGTGGTGGGCGGCATCTTCGTGGTCGAGGCGCACAAGCTGTGCCGGCGTGCGGCGCGCGGCGAGGCGGTCAAGCCGATGCGGCTGTTCCACTGGTCCACGACCTACCTGACCATCCTGTTCGCCGCCGTCGCCCTCGACGCGCTGATCTGAGCGGTTCTCACCCCGTGCGGGATTTCCGCACGTGAGACGGTTCATCAGAAATTTTCTTCCGTTCCTTCACGGGGGGACAAGCCGGACAGAGCGTGACGATCCTGTGCGGGAGATTCGTCCGCATATGACGGATGAATGGGAGCAAATTGCCTGTGGTTCTCCTTAAACCAGTGGGTAATTGGCATCACATTCAGTTCATGGTTCTCGCACATCCGGGTGGAAGTCTGCTTAGGCTTCGCGTCATGGCAGATGGTTCCGATACGACGCTGACGGCTGATCAGACCCCCGAGCAGGCCTCCAACGGCCTGGTCGCGGGCATCAAGTCGTTCGCCGCCGGGCACGGCGGCGCGAAGGCGGTCATCGAGTACGTCGGCAAGCGCGGCGCACGGATCGTCCTCGTGGGTTCCGACGGGGCGTGGGCCGACCAGTTCGCCGACGGCACCGACGTCGCGCGGCAGGCCTGCGTCAAGGCCGGGGTCGACATCGAAAACGCTTGGGAGCGTGAACTGATGGACCAGATGCGTCCGAGCAACGACCTCTGGCGGTCGATGGCCCGGCGCACGATGGCCCGTTGACACACATAACCGCATGACCAACCACCACCAGTCGACCCGGGGGAAACCCCGGGTCGCTCTCGTCACCTGCGCCGCCCTGCCCGACCTCGACCCGGACGACCGGCTCGTGCTCGGCCCGCTCGCCGCTCGGGGCGTGGCCGTCGAGATCGCGGTCTGGGACGACCCGGCCGTCGACTGGTCCCGGTACGACCTGGTGCTGCTCCGCTCGCCCTGGGACTACGCGTTGCGCCGCGACGACTTCGTCGCCTGGGCGCGTACGGTCCCGACCCTGGTCAACCCGGCCGACGTGGTCGCCTGGAACACCGACAAGCGCTACCTGGCGGAGCTGTCCGGCGCCGGGGTGCCCACCGTGCCGACCGCCTGGGTCGCGCCGGGGGAGAGCTGGACGGCACCCGCCGACGGCGAGTACGTGCTCAAGCCGGCGGTCAGCGCCGGCAGCCAGGACACCGGGCGCTACGACCTGGCCGACCCGGAGCACCGCGAGCTGGCGTCGGCGCACCTGCGCCGGCTCGGCGACGCCGGTCGGGTCGCCATGGTCCAGCCGTACCTCGACGCGGTGGACACCGACGGCGAGACCGCGCTGCTCTTCCTGGCCGGCCCCGACGGCCTGGCGTTCAGCCACGCGATCCGCAAGGGGCCGATGCTGACCGGCCCGGACCGGGGCGAGGCCGCGCTCTACAAGGAGGAGCGGATCGACGCCCGCACCGCCACCGACGCCCAGCGGGCCGTGGCGGGGAAGGTGCTGGCCGCCGTGCCGGGCGGCACCGACCGGCTGCTCTACGCCCGGGTCGACCTGATCCCCGGCCCGGACGGCGGGCCCGTGCTGGTCGAGCTGGAGCTGACCGAGCCGAGCCTGTTCGTCGGGTACGCCGAGGGCGCGCCCGACCGGCTCGCCGACGCGGTCCTCACCCACCTGTCCCGTCGTTCCTGACCGCGCCCTGCCCCGGCGCTGTCTGCGCCCTGTCCCGGCGCTGACCGCCCCGGTCCGACCGCTGGCGTGACCCGCCGCCCGCGACCGCCCCCACCGTGAGACACCCATCGTGTTCCACTCGCCGTCCGTCGACGCCGTCGGTGGAACGCCATGGGTGTCTCAGGTCGGCCCAGACACCCACCGTGTTCCACTCGCCGTCCGCCGGCGCAGTGGTGGGAACGGCATGGGTGTCATGTCGGTCCGTCTGTCGGGGGGCCGGGTGGCGGGGCGAGCCGGGCGAGGTGCCGGTCGATCTCGACGTCGGCGCCGGCGGGGTCCAGGCCGGTGGTCAGCACCCGTACGGTGATGCCGTCCAGCAGGGTGACCAGCGCGGTGGCTTCGGCCTGCGGGTCGACCTGGGCGTCGATCTCGCCGGCCGCGCGGCCGGCCGTGAGCAGCCGTTCGAGGTTCGCCCGCAGTGCCGCCTCGCTCTCCGCCAGCAGCGCCGCGATCTCGTCGTCGACAAGGGCCTCGGCGGTGAGGACGAGCCAGACCCGGGCCTCGAAGGCGCGCTCGGCGTCCAGCGGGACGAGTTCCCGGGCCGCCTGGCGGATCACCTCGGCGGTGACGGGGTCGGCGGGGATCGCGCGGGCCCGCCGCACCACCCGGCTGGCCAGGTGGTCGATGGCCGCCCGGACCATGCGTTCCCGGGTCGGCAGGTAGTGCTGGGCGGTGGCGAGGGCCATGCCGGCCTCGGCGGCGACGGCCCGCACGGTCAGGCCGGCCGAGCCGGCGCGGGCCAGTACGACGCAGGCGGCGGCGCCGAGATGCCGGCGCCGTTCCTCGTGGTCCACCAGTTTGGGCACGCTGCGATCATAGATGGTCGGTCATTTGACCGATATAGGTCAGCGATCTAATCTTGCCGGCATGGACGACACCCGCCGGTTCAGCTGGCTCGACCTGATCCTCGTGTTCGCCGTCGGGATCGGGCTGGCGAACTCCGCGGTGGCGGACTTCGTCGCCCGCGGTCCGGCCGGCCTGGGCATGTCGGAGATGGCGTCGTCGAGCATCGCCTGGGCCGTGATCAACGGCACCCAGCTGGCGGTCGGCCTCGCGGTCGTCCACCACCGGTTCGGCGCGCTCGCCCGGCCACTCGTGCTCCACCGTCCCGGGCGCCGTCAGGTCGCGGTCGGTGTCGGCTGGGGCGTGGTGAAGGCCGTCGGCACGCTCGTCCTGCTGGTGGTCCTGCCCGCCGCGCTTGTCGACGGCGGCGGTGGGGAGGGTGGTTACCCGGACGGAAGCCTGCTGGCCCAGTTCGTCTTCGCGTTCGTCTTCGGCGCCGTCGTCTCCCCGCTGTACGAGGAGATCCTCTACCGGGGCGTGTTCTACCAGGGGCTGGCGGCGCGGCTGCCCGCCGTGGCGGCCATCGTGCTGTCGGCGTCCTTCTTCGCCGTGGCCCACCTGCCCCGCGTCTTCAACACCGTCAGCGCGCTGCTCGCCGGCCTGCTCTTCGCCTGGCTGCTGCACCGCTACCGGAACCTCTGGGTGCCGATCGTCGCCCACGCGGTCAGCAACGGAAGCCTGATCGTGCTTGCCTTCGCCGCCGAGGCCGGCTGACCCCGCCACGGCCGCCGAGAACGGCTGAGGCGCCCGCTCAGTCGCGGTCGGTGTGGTTGCGGTCCCAGCGACCGCCGATCGGCGGGGTGTCCAGCCGCAACGCGGCCGCCGACCCGGCGAGGTCGTTGTCCTCGACCACGCACGACACGCAGCTGCCCGCCTCGGTGATCCACAGCCCGTACGCCTGGGTGTCGGCGTCCCGGTGCCAGATCCGGTTGTCGCGCACCGTGGCGGAGTCGAACGGGGCGGCGACGGTGATCCCGGCGCAGGCCGGCGGCCCGCTGGGCAGCTCGTACGCCGAGCCGGGCTCCGGGGTGGCCTCGTTCCAGCCGGTGGCGCCGTCCGGGCGTACCTCGGCCAGGGAGAGCCGGTCGGCGGTGTTGTCGGCGACCACCGCGTCCCGGGTGCCGACCCGGACGACCTTCCCCCGGTGCCCGCCGGGCGGCCAGTCCGCCCCGCCGTCGGTGACCTCGCGCGGGCCGTAGCGCACCGCGTCGCCCGAGCCCCGGTGGGCGGGCGCGGACCGCTGTCCGTTGTCCCGGATCCGGTTGCCGACGATCGACGCGTCCAGCATCGGCCGGTCGATCCGGATCCCGTCCAGCGCGTTCTCCCGGATGTCGTTGTCCTGGACCACCACGTCCGCCGCCGCGCCCCGGTAGCCGTGGCCCAGGTCGTGCTCGTGGTAGCCGTACCCGCCGTTGTTGCTGATCCGGTTGCCCTGCACCGCGTACGGGCCGGGGGTGTTGCCCATGCTGATCCCGTCGCCGACGTTGCAGTCGATCACGTTGCCGGTGAGCAGGCCGCCCCGCCCGGCGACCCCGGCGGTGCCGTTGGCGGAGACGTCGAAGCCGGCCTCCAGGTTGTTGGTCATGGTGCAGCCGGAGACGATCAGCCCGTCCGCGCCCCAGTCCGAGATGCCGAACCGGTTGGCCTGGCTGTGGCAGCCGATGATGCGGATGCCGCGCGGCGGGTCCCAGTAGTCCTTCTGGAGTTCCAGGAAGATCCCGTTGGTGCCGTTGCCGACCGTGGTGCAGTTGGCGATGGTGAGGCGCTCCACGGCGCCCCAGCCGCCGATGCCGACCCCGATCCCGGCGCCGCCCATCTGCTGGCCGTTGTCCAGTCGGCCGCAGCCCACCACGACCACGCCGTCGATCAGGCTGTCCTGGAGGAAGTCGCAGCCGAGGCCGGTGGCGCCGGTGTGGTGGATGTAGAGGTTGCGGAACACGCCCCGCACGACGTACTGCAGGCCGAGGCCCTTGGCCAGGTAGTCGTACTCGGCCAGGCCCACGCCGGAGCCGTCGATCTCGAAGTCGGCGAACGTGCAGTCGGCGATGTGCCGGTCCCGGTCCGCGCCGTGCTGCACCGTGGTCCAGTAGGCCAGCGGCACCGGGTCGGCGCGGTTGCCCTCGTTGCTGAGCAGGAACCGGGTCGCGGCCGGGCCGGCGCCGATCAGGGACACCCCGCTGCGCCAGACCGTGCCGGCGTCGCGGATCGAGTACAGGCCGGGCGGGCAGTGGATGACCCGGGCCCGGCCGTCGGCGTCGTACCCGGCGCCGAGGCGGTCCACCAGCGCGGCCAGGGCCGGCTGGTCGTTTGTCACCCCGTCCCCGGCGAGGCCGTGCTCGCGGGCGTCGCACCACAGCGGCGCGCCGGCCACCGGCGTCAGCCGCTGCGGGGTGGACGTGGCAAGGCCCTTGCGCGACACCGGCGGCTCCCCTCGGGCGTGCGGTCCGTGGCCGCTTTCCCGCTCCCGCCGGGTGGTAACGCCGGCTCAGGCGGCGGCGCCCACCGGCTCGGCGGCGGGCGCGGCCGGGGCCGCCGGGGCGGCCGGGAGCCGCACCCGGGTGGCCCAGAGCACGCCCAGCGTGGCCAGCAGCACCAGGCAGGAGCCGAGCATGTGCGCGGCGACCAGCACCGCGGGCAGGTTGGTGAAGTACTGCACGAAGCCGATCACGCCCTGACCCGCCTCGACCGCGAGCAGCACCGCGGCGGCCCGGGCGGCGCGCCGCGCGCCGACCGCGCGGAACGCGAAGAACAGCGCCACCGAGAGGCCGATCAGCAGGAAGACGCCGTCCGCGTGCACCTGGGAGATCGCCTCCGGGTCCAGCCCGTTGCGGGCCGCGCCGTGGTCGCCGGCGTGCGGCCCGCTACCGGTCACCCAGGTGCCGACCACCAGCACGGCCGCGCTCACCACTGCGGTGATCCGGGCGAGGGTACGCAGCGGCGCCGGCACGGTCGGCGTCACCGGCCCGTCCGGCTCGCCGGTGCGCCGCCAGAGCGCGTACGCGACCGCGATCACCGCCATCGAGGCCAGGAAGTGCAGCCCGACCACCCAGGGGTTGAGGTTGGTGAGCACGGTGATCCCGCCGAGGACCGCCTGGGCCGGGATGCCGAGCAGCACGATCACGGCCAGCGGCAGCAGCCCCCGGCGGCGGGGGCGCTGGGCGAGGACGGCGAGCACCACGGCGAGCGCGATGATCCCCACCGCGAACGTCAGCAGCCGGTTGCCGAACTCGATCACCCCGTGCACGCCCATCTCGGCGGTCGTGGTGTAGGACTCGTCGGTGCACCGGGGCCAGGTGGGGCAGCCGAGGCCGGAGGCGGTGAGCCGGACGGCCCCGCCGGTGACCACGATCGCCACGTTCGCGATGATCGAGGTGTACGCGAGCCGGCGCAGCAGCGTGGGGGAGACCGGGAACCGGACGGAACGCTTCACCTAGCGAATCCTACGCACCGTAGTTGATCCCGATCGGGTGACTCGGCCGCCCCGGTGGTCGGGATCACCGGACCCCGGGTTTGCGGGCCCCGCGCGAATTACGTAACGTTGCTGTTGTGAAAAACGCGGCAGCGCTGTCCGAAGGGTCGGTGACCAGTACGGTCGCCGGCGCGACGGCGCCCGCCGACCTGTCGACCCGCGACCGGGTCACGCAGCTTCTGCTGGAGCGGGGCGCGACCACCGCCGCGCAGCTCGGTTCGGCGCTCGGCCTCAGCCCGGCCGCGATCCGCCGGCACCTCGACGCGATGCTCGCCGACGGTGACGTGGTCGCCCGGGAGCAGTCCGTGCGCGGCAGCCGGGGGCGGGGCCGGCCGGCCAAGGTCTTCGTGCTGACCGAGGCGGCCCGGGTGCGCTGCGGCACCCACCACTACGACAACATGGCCACCGCCGCGCTCCGGTGGATCGCCCGCACCGGCGGGGCGGAGGCGGTCGCGGCGTTCGCGGCCGACCAGGTCGCCGCGCTGGAGACGCGCTGCCGGGCCGCCATGGAGGACGCCGGCGACGCCCCGCTCGCGCGGGCCGAGGCGCTCGCCGGGGCGCTGACCGCCGAGGGTTACGCTGCCAACGCGTCCACGATCGCCTCCGGCGGCCAGCTCTGCCAGCACCACTGCCCGGTGGCGCACGTGGCCGCCGAGTTTCCCCAGCTGTGCGAGGCCGAGACCGCGGTGATCTCCCGCCTGGTCGGCACCCACGTGCAGCGCCTGGCCACCATCGCGCACGGCGACGGCGTGTGCACCACGCACATTCCCGCCCAGTCCGGTTCCACCGTCACCACTGTGAGGACAGATAGATGACCGAGCAGATCGTCCAGCCCCTGACCCAGGAGGAGCAGCTCGCCGCCCTCGGTCGTTACGAGTACGGGTGGGCCGACCCCGACGTCGCCGGGGCCGCCGCCCAGCGTGGCCTGAACGAGGCGGTGGTGCGGGACATCTCGGCCAAGAAGAACGAGCCGGCCTGGATGCTCGACCTGCGACTCAAGGGCCTGCGGCTGTTCGGCCGCAAGCCGATGCCGGCCTGGGGCGCCGACCTCACCGGGATCGACTTCGACAACATCAAGTACTTCGTGCGGTCCACCGAGAAGCAGGCCACCTCCTGGGAGGACCTGCCGGAGGACATCAAGAACACCTACGACCGGCTGGGCATCCCCGAGGCGGAGAAGCAGCGGCTGGTCGCCGGCGTCGCGGCGCAGTACGAGTCCGAGGTCGTCTACCACAAGATCCGTGAGGACCTCGAGGAGCAGGGCGTCGTCTTCCTCGACACCGACACCGCGCTGCGCGAGCACGAGGACATCTTCAAGGAATACTTCGGCACGGTGATCCCGGTCGGCGACAACAAGTTCGCCGCGTTGAACACCTCCGTCTGGTCCGGCGGCTCGTTCATCTACGTGCCGAAGGGCGTGCACGTGGAGATCCCGCTCCAGGCCTACTTCCGGATCAACACCGAGAACATGGGCCAGTTCGAGCGGACGCTGATCATCGTCGACGAGGGCGCGTACGTGCACTACGTCGAGGGCTGCACCGCCCCGCTCTACTCCTCCGACTCGCTGCACAGCGCGGTCGTGGAGATCATCGTCAAGAAGAACGCGCGCTGCCGCTACACCACCATCCAGAACTGGTCGAACAACGTCTACAACCTGGTCACCAAGCGCGCGGTGTGCCACGAGGGCGCGACCATGGAGTGGGTCGACGGCAACATCGGTTCCAAGGTCACCATGAAGTACCCGGCGGTCTACATGACCGGCGAGCACGCCAAGGGCGAGGTGCTCTCGGTGGCCATGGCCGGTGAGGGCCAGCACCAGGACGCCGGCGCCAAGATGGTGCACGCGGCGCCGCACACGAGCAGCACCATCGTGTCGAAGTCGATCGCCCGGGGCGGCGGCCGCACCTCGTACCGCGGCCTGGTGCAGGTGCTGGAGGGTTCGCACAGCAGCCGCAGCACGGTCAAGTGCGACGCGTTGCTGGTCGACACCATCTCCCGCTCCGACACCTACCCGTACGTCGACATCCGCGAGGACGACGTGTCGATGGGGCACGAGGCGACCGTCTCCAAGATCAGCGACGATCAGCTCTTCTACCTGATGAGCCGTGGCCTGAGCGAGGACGAGGCGATGGCGATGATCGTGCGCGGCTTCATCGAGCCGATCGCCAAGGAGCTTCCGATGGAGTACGCGCTGGAGCTCAACCGCCTGATCGAGCTGCAGATGGAGGGCGCGGTCGGCTGACCGCGTGACCGCGCGGCCCGGACCCGTCGGGCCGGGCCGCGCGGGCTCCGACCCACCCTCCGGTTAAAGACACCGCCGTCGCTGAACAGACCAAGGAAGAGATGACTACCCAGGCTTCCGCGCCGCCCACGACCAAGTCGCAGGCGCTCCGCTCGTACGACGTCGCCGACTTCCCGGCCCTGACCGGCCTGGAGGAGGAGTGGCGCTTCACCCCGCTCAAGCGCCTCCGTGGCCTGGCGGGTGACGGCTCCGGGGCGTCGCGCGGCACGGTCCGGCACGAGTACGGCGACCTGCCCGAGGGCGTCACCGTCGACCGGATCGGCTCCGACGACCCGCGGGTGGGCAGCGTGCTCACGCCGTTCGACCGGGTCAGCGCGCTGGCCTACGGCGCGGCCGAGGACGCCCTGCTGGTGGCCGTCGCCCGGGACGCCGTGGTGGACGCCCCGGTGCGCCTGCGGGTGGTCGGCGAGGACGCCGGCTCGCTCGCGTTCGGCCACACGTTCGTCGAGGTGGGCCGCTTCGCCGAGGTGACTGTGGTGCTGGAGCACGTCGGCTCCGCCACGCTCGCCGACAACGTCGAGGTGACGGTGGCGGACGGGGCGAAGCTGACGCTGGTCACGCTCGCCGACTGGGCCGACGACGCGGTCCAGGCGCAGCACCTGAAGGTGCGGCTGGGCCGGGACGCCAAGGTCGTGCACGTGCAGGTGAGCCTCGGCGGTGACCTGGTCCGGCAGCACACCACAGTGGAATACACCCAGCGCGGCGGCGAGGCCGAGCTGTACGGCCTCTACTTCGCCGACTCCGGTCAGCACCTGGAGCACCGGCAGCTGGTCGACCACACCGTGCCGGACTGCCGCAGCAACGTCGGCTACCGGGGCGCGCTCCAGGGCGACGACGCGCACACCGTCTGGGTCGGCGACGTGCTGATCCGGGCCGAGGCGACCGGCACCGACACGTACGAGATCAACCGGAACCTGCTGCTCAGCGACGGCGCCCGCGCCGACTCGGTGCCGAACCTGGAGATCGAGACCGGCGAGATCGCCGGCGCCGGGCACGCCAGCGCGACCGGCCGGTTCGACGACGAGCAGTTGTTCTACCTGATGGCCCGCGGCATCCCGGAGTCCGAGGCGCGGCGCCTGGTGGTGCGCGGCTTCTTCGCCGAGCTGATCAACAAGATCCCGGTCGAGGACCTCCGCGAGCGGCTCGGCGACGCGATCGAGGCCCGCCTCACGAAGGCCGGCGCCTGATGATCAGGATCTGTTCGACCGAGGACGTGCCGAAGGGCGCCGTGATCAGCGCCGACGTGGACGGCGTGCAGATCGCGCTCGTGCACGGCGAGGACGACGCGTTCTACGCCGTCCGCGACGAGTGCTCGCACGCCGCCGTGGCGCTCTCCGAGGGCGAGGTCTCCGGCTGCACGCTGGAATGCTGGCTGCACGGATCCCGTTTCGACCTGCGTACCGGTGAGCCCACCGGGCTGCCCGCCACCGAACCCGTACCCGTCTACCCCGTCGAGGTCCGCGACGGCGAGATCTACGTCAGCATGACGCCGAGCAATGGAGTGACGCGATAATGAGCACCCTGGAGATCCGCGACCTGAAGGTGTCGGTCAAGCTGCCCGAGGGTGAGCTCAAGCCGATCCTGCACGGGGTCGACCTGACCGTGCGCTCCGGTGAGACGCACGCGATCATGGGCCCGAACGGCTCCGGCAAGTCGACGCTGGCCTACTCGGTCGCCGGCCACCCGAAGTACGAGATCACCGGTGGCGAGGTGACGCTCGACGGCGAGGACGTGCTCGCCATGTCCGTCGACGAGCGGGCCCGTGCCGGCCTGTTCCTGGCCATGCAGTACCCGGTCGAGGTTCCCGGCGTGTCGGTGGCCAACTTCCTGCGTACCGCCAAGACTGCCATCGACGGCGAGGCGCCGAAGCTGCGCACCTGGGCCGGCGAGCTGCGCGGCGCCATGGAGAAGCTCCAGATGGACCCGGCGTTCGCCCAGCGCAACGTCAACGAGGGCTTCTCCGGCGGTGAGAAGAAGCGGCACGAGATCGTGCAGCTCGAGCTGCTCAAGCCGAAGATCGCGATCCTCGACGAGACCGACTCCGGCCTCGACGTGGACGCGCTGCGCGTGGTCAGCGAGGGCGTGAACCGGGTCCGCGACACCGGCGACACCGGAATGCTGCTGATCACCCACTACACCCGGATCCTGCGCTACATCAAGCCGGACTTCGTGCACGTCTTCGTCGCCGGCCGGATCGTCGAGCAGGGCGGCCGGGAGCTGGCCGACAAGCTCGAGGAAGAGGGCTACGAGCGGTACGTCGCCGGGGCCGGCGCGGCACGGGCCTGACCTGCCATGACCTCCATCGCGATCCCGGCGGGCATGCCGCAGTACGACGACGTGCCGCGCCTCGACACCGCGGCGGTGCGGGCCGACTTCCCGATCCTGGACCGGGAGGTCAACGGCCACCCGCTGGTCTACCTGGACAGCGCGAACACGTCGCACAAGCCGCGGCAGGTGCTCGACGTGCTCACCGAGCACTACGCGATGCACAACGCCAACGTGTCGCGTTCGGTGCACACGCTGGGCACCGAGGCGACCGAGGCGTACGAGGGCGCGCGGGCGAAGATCGCCGCGTTCGTCAACGCGCCCAGCGTCGACGAGGTGGTGTTCACCAAGAACTCCACCGAGGCGATCAACCTGGTGGCGTACGCGTTCTCCAACGCCTCGCTGCGCGCGGACGGTGACCCCCGCTTCCGGCTCGGCCCCGGCGACGAGATCGTGATCTCCGAGATGGAGCACCACTCGAACATCGTCCCGTGGCAGCTGCTCGCCGAGCGCACCGGCGCGACGTTGCGCTGGTTCCCGGTCACCGACGGCGGCCGGCTGGACGAGTCCGGGCTGGACGACCTGGTCACCGAGCGGACGAAGATCGTCTCACTGGTGCACGTGTCGAACATCCTCGGCACGGTGAACGCCACCGCCCGGATCACCGAGCGGGTCCGGCAGGTCGGCGCGCTGCTGCTGCTCGACTGCTCCCAGTCGGTGCCGCATTTGCCGATCGACGTGGTCGACCTGGACGCCGACTTCATCGTCTTCACCGGGCACAAGATGTGCGGCCCGACCGGCATCGGCGTGCTCTGGGGCCGGGGCGAGCTGCTCGCCGCGATGCCCCCGGTGCTGGGCGGCGGTTCGATGATCGAGACGGTGACGATGGCGCGGTCGACGTTCGCCGCGCCGCCGGCCCGGTTCGAGGCGGGCACGCCGCCGATCGCCGAGGCGGTCGCGCTCGGCGCGGCGGTGGACTACCTCACCGGCGTCGGCATGCGGGCGATCCAGTGGCACGAGAAGGAGCTGACGGCGTACGCGCTGGACGCCCTCGCCACCGTGCCGGGCCTGCGGATCTTCGGCCCGTCCGTGCCGGTCGGCCGGGGCGGGACGATCTCGTTCGCGCTCGGTGACGTGCACCCGCACGACGTCGGGCAGGTGCTCGACTCGCTCGGCGTGCAGGTGCGGGTGGGCCACCACTGCGCCAAGCCGGTCTGCGCCCGTTTCGGCGTGCCGGCCATGACGCGGGCGTCGTTCTACCTCTACACCACCACGGCGGAGATCGACGCCCTGGTGACGGGCCTGGAACAGGTGCGGAAGGTGTTCGAGTGATGCAGCTCGACCAGCTCTACCAGGAGATCATCCTGGACCACTACAAGCACCCGCACGGCCGCGGCCTGCGGGAGGCGACGGACCCGGCGGCCGTGGTCGGCGAGGCGCACCACGTCAACCCGACCTGCGGTGACGAGATCACCGTGCGGGTGGCGACCGACGGCACGGTGTTCACCGACATCTCCTACGACGGGATGGGCTGCTCGATCAGCCAGGCGTCGGCGAGCATCCTGCACGAGCTGCTGCGCGGCCGGGCCGCCGGCGACGCCGCGGTGGTGCACGAGGCGTTCGTCGAGTTGATGTCCGGGCGGGGCCAGGTCACGCCGGACGAGGACGTGCTCGGGGACGGGGTGGCGTTCGCGGGTGTCGCGCGCTACCCGGCCCGGGTCAAGTGCGCGTTGCTGTCGTGGATGGCGTTCAAGGACGCCGCGGCACGCGCCGGGGTGGGCGTGAGCCCCGAGGTGAAGGCGAATCATCAATACCGCGCGGCGGCGTCCCAGGCCGGTGCCGGGCGAAGCGAGGGGGCGGCATGAGCGAGGACGAGACCACCACGACGCCGGAGACCGGCGCGGTGGCGACTGACAGCCCGGTGACGCCGGCCAACGGCAAGGCCGCCGTCGGCGACGTCGAGGAGGCGATGAAGGACGTCGTCGACCCCGAGCTGGGCATCAACGTGGTCGACCTGGGTCTGGTGTACGGCGTGCACGTGGACGACGAGAACGTGGCCACGCTGGACATGACGTTGACCTCGGCGGCGTGCCCGCTGACCGACGTGATCGAGGACCAGGCCCGGCAGGCGCTGACCACCGGGCCGGGCGGCGGTCTGGTCAACGACATCCGGATCAACTGGGTGTGGCTGCCGCCGTGGGGCCCCGACAAGATCACCGACGAGGGGCGGGACCAGCTCCGCTCGCTCGGCTTCAACGTCTGACCCGTTCCGCGGGTCACCGTACGAGGGCGCGGCTCCCCTTCGGGGGCGCCGCGCCCTCGCTTTCCTCGCCCCTCCACCCCACCCCCTCCGCCCTCCGCCCTCCGCCCTCCGCCCTCCGCCCTCCGCCCTCCGCCCTCCGCCCTCCGCCCTCCGCCCTCGCCCCCACGCGCCCTCGTCCCTCGCCCCCGCGCGCCCTCCGCCACTTCGTCCGCTGATGCACGGAAAGAGGCCCTTTCCCGCTGCGGATACGCCCTCTTTCCGTGAATCTGCGGGCGGGGCGGGCGGGGGCGAGGCGGACAGGGGCGAGGCGGACAGGGGCGAGGCGGGCGGGGGCGAGGCGGGCGGGGCGGGGCGGACGGGGGCGGGGCGGGGTGTGGGGGTGTGGGGAAATGGGTGGTGGGGGTGGTGGGCGGGGCGGAGGATGAGCGGGTGATCGAGGCGTACCCGAAGCAGGTTCCTGTCCGCGTGGCGACCGCCGCGCGTCGACAGCGCACCGCGCCGCGGGTCGCCTCACGTCACCGTCCGCCGTCGTGACCGGGGCGTTCCTCGCCGGTCTGCTGGCCGGCTACGGCGTCGCCGTGCCGGTCGGCGCGATCGCCATTCTCATCCTCGGCCTGAGCGCCCGTGCCGGCTTCCGCGTCGGCGCTGCCGCGGCGCTCGCGGTGGCCACCGCCGACGGGCTCTACGCCGCGCTGGCCGCGCTGGGCGGTGCCGGGCTGGCCGGGGTGCTGGCCCCGGTGGCCGGGCCGCTGCGGGTGGTGGCCGCGCTGGTGCTGCTCGGCATCGCCGCCCACGGCCTGTGGCGGGCCTGGTCCGGCCGGCGGGCCCGGGAGGTCGCAGAGGCGCCGGCCGGACGCGGCCTGCACACCCCGGTCCGGGCGTACGCGGCGTTGCTCGGGTTGACGCTGCTGAACCCGGCCACGGTGCTCTACTTCGCCGCGCTGGTGCTCGGCCGCCGGGACGCCGCCGACCCGGACCCGAGCGCCGCGGCGTTCTTCGTGGCCGGTGCGTTCCTGGCGTCGGCGAGTTGGCAACTGCTGGTGGCCGGCGGCGGGTCGATGGTCGGTCGCGCGCTGGCCGGCCCGCGCGGTCGCCTGGTCACCGGCCTGGTGTCCAGCGCCCTGATCGCCGCCCTGGCGGCGGCGACCCTGTGGTCCGGCTGACCCGTGCCGGTCAGCCGTCCGGCGGGCCGATGATCCGTGCCGTCGCGCCGTTCGACCGCGCCGGTCGGCGGGCCCGGCCCGGCGTGTCGTACCGTCGTGGCATGAGCAGTCGACCCGCAGCCGGAGGTGGCCGGTGGGTCGAGGTCGACCCGGGCCGCGTCGCCCGCTGGGTCGAGGGCTTCACCGACCGGCACGGCCCGCCCACCACCACCGTCCAGGGGTACGGTCTGCTGCTCACCGCCCCGGACGGTGCCACCGCCGAGCTGCACACCCCGCCCGGTGCGCGGCCCACTCCGGACCTGACCGCGTTCGCCGGCGTCGCCGCCGCGCCCCGCCGGCTCGGCCTGCTGCTGGCGCGCAAGGGCGCGGTGGCGGTCGGGGTGGCCGACGGGACCGAGCTGCTGACCTCCAAGGTGGACACCCGGTACGTGCAGGGCCGCACCGCCGCGGGCGGCTGGTCCCAGCAGCGGTTCGCCCGGCGACGCGACAACCAGGCGAAGGCGGCGCTGGGCGACGCGGCCGATCTCGCCGTACGCCTGCTGTTGCCGGCCGCCGGCACGCTCACGGCGCTGGTCTGCGGCGGTGACCGGCGCGCGGTGGACACGGTGCTGGCCGACCGGCGGCTGGCCCCGCTCGCGGCGCTGCGCGCCGACCGCCTCCTCGACGTGCCCGAACCTCGACACGCGGTCCTGGTCGCGGCCGTCGCCGCCGCCCGGGCGGTCCACATCCTGGTCCGCTGAACGGGAAAGATCACATCAAGCCGGTCAATCCCGCTTGCTCCTAGTGCATCGAATCGAATCGATGATTACAGTCGGTGTCACGAAGTGGTGGGTCTCCGGGCGACCCGCAGGGCAGCTTCGCCTCCGCCGTTCACGCATCGACATCGTTGGGAGACAGCATTTCATGAACGGACATCAGGACGGCCGGCTGCGGAACCGGTGGCGCCGTGCGACGAGGCTCCTCGCCGCCGCGGCGGCGATGTGTACCGGAAGCGTCGTGCTCACCGCCGCGCTGACCACGGGCCCGGCGGCCGCCGGCGAGCGGGTCGCACTGGCCGCCCCGGCGGTCACCACCGTCACCGCGGGCGGCGCGCACACGTGCGCGATCCGCGCCGACGGCGGGCTGTGGTGCTGGGGCTCGAACTACGGCGGCCAGCTCGGCGACGGGACCACCACGAACCGGAGCACCCCGACGCGGGTCGGCACCGCCAGCTGGGCCGGTGTCGACGCCGGCTCCGGGCACACCTGCGCGGTCCGGACGGACGGCACGCTGTGGTGCTGGGGCTCGAACTTCCGGGGCCAGCTCGGTGACGGCACGACCACGAGCCGGAGCGCCCCGGTGCAGGTCGGCACCGCCACCACCTGGGCCCGGGTCGACGCCGGTCCGGCACACACCTGCGCGGTACGGACCGACGGCACGCTCTGGTGCTGGGGGTTCAACCGGACCTCGCAGTTGGGCGTCGGCAGCTCGCCCTACACCGCGACCACGCCGCTCCAGGTCGGCACCGCGACCAACTGGGCGAGCGTCTCGACCGGCTTCGCGCACACCTGCGGCGTCCGCACCGACGGCACGCTGTGGTGCTGGGGCCTCAGTTCGGACGGGCAGCTCGGTCTGGGCACGCTGGGCTCCCAGACCACGCCGGCGCAGGTCGGCACCGCCACCACCTGGAGCGGCGTCACGGCCGGCTACGCGCACACCTGCGGGATCCGGTCCGGCACGCTGTGGTGCTGGGGTGAGAACGGCTACGGGCAGTTGGGCGTGAGCGGCAACTACCAGACCGCGCCGGTCCAGGTCGGCACCGTCGCCACCTGGAGCCGGGTCGCCGCCAGCGGCGACGCGACGTGCGCGTCCCGCTCCGACGGCAGCCTGTGGTGCTGGGGCAAGAACGCGACGGGGCAGGTGGGCGACGGCACCACCACCCACCGGTTTGCGCCGACCCGGGTCGGCACCGCCACCACCTGGACGGGCGGTCTCGCCGTCACCGACCACAGCTGCGCGATCCGCACCGACGGCGGCCTGTGGTGCTGGGGTGACAACAGCGGGGGGCAGCTGGGCGACGGCACCACGGTCGGGCGGTCCAGCCCGGCCGAGGTGATCCTGCCGGCCTGATCCGCCGGCATCACGACGTCGGGCCGTCGGCCTGCGCCGCTGGATCTCTCAGCGGGCAGGCCGACGGCCCGGGGCGGCAGCCGTGTCGTTACTGCCCGGCGCCGAAGGTGTCGCAGGCCTTCGGGTCGCCGGTGGAGAAGCCCTTGGTGAACCACTGCTTGCGCTGCTCGGAGCTGCCGTGGGTGAACTCGTCCGGGTTCACCGGCCGGCCGGAGCGCTGCTGGATGGCGTCGTCGCCGATCTTCTCGGCGGTGTCGATCGCCTGCTGGATGTCCTGGTCGGTGATGCTCTTGAAGATCTTCTGCCCCTGCTCGTCGGCGGTGCCGGTGGCGTTCTTCGCCCAGGCGCCGGCGTAGCAGTCGGCCTGGAGCTCCAGCTTGACCGAGAGCGCGTTGGCGTTCTGCGGGTCGCGCTGCTGCTGGCGGCGCATCTGCGCCTCGGTGCCGAGCAGGTCCTGCACGTGGTGGCCGTACTCGTGGGCGAGCACGTACGGCTGGGCGAACTCGCCCTTGGCGCCGAGCTGGTCGGCGAGCAGGCGGTAGAACGTGAGGTCGATGTAGACCAGGTCGTCGGCCGGGCAGTAGAACGGGCCGACGCCGGAGTCGGCGGCGCCGCAGCCGGTGCTGACGTTCTGGCTGAAGAAGACCGTCTTGGACGGCTTGTACTGCTCGCCGAAGACCTCCGGCATGGCGGTGCGCCAGTATGCCTGGATCGAGTTGACGTAGAGCGCGTTGCGGCAGTCGAGCTGCTTCAGCGCGTCGTCCGCCGAGCACTTCTGCTCGAGCGACGTGTTGTCGCCCTGCTGCGGGTCGCCGCCGCCGTTGGTGGCCGCGTTGAGGCCGAAGCCGCCGCCCACCAGGGCGACCAGCACGGCGATGATGATGCCCACGATCCCGCCGCGACCGCCGCCGGTCGGGATCGGGATGCCCATCCCGCCTCCTCCGCCGGACCCTCGCCGGTCGTCCACCTGGCTGGTGTCGACCCGCGCGTTCTCATTCAGCTCCATGTTGACCCCGATCACCGATGTGTCCGTGTGTGGTGGTTGCGGTACCGGACCGGGTCCGGACGGCGGATTCGGTACCCGATGATCTTGTCCGGTAATCCGGCGGGACGATCGCGGCGCGCCCGGTACACTGGAACCGTGCTGCGCTGCGAAGGCTGAACGGCCCCGCGCCGACGGGAGAACGAGACCCGCCGGCGCTTTCGCGTGCCCTGAGTCAGCCCTTCCGGACCCGAGAGCGAGTACTCCGAAATGATCACTGCCACCGGCCTGGAACTGCGCGCCGGTTCCCGGATCCTGCTGTCCGACACCACCCTGCGGGTGCAGCCGGGGGACCGGATCGGCCTGGTCGGGCGCAACGGCGCCGGCAAGACCACCACCCTGAAGGTGCTCGCCGGGGAGGGCCAGCCGTACGCCGGGCAGATCGACCGGCGCAGCGCCATCGGCTACCTGCCGCAGGACCCGCGTACCGGCGACCTGGAGGTCACCGGCCGGGACCGGGTGCTCTCCGCCCGCGGCCTGGACGTGCTGATGGCGCAGATGAAGGAGCTGGAGGACAAGCTCGCCGAGGGTGCCGACGACGAGCGGCTGGTCCGCCGCTACGGCGCGCTGGAGGACCAGTTCGCCTCGCTCGGCGGCTACGCGGCCGAGGCCGAGGCGGCCCGGATCTGCGCCAACCTCGGCCTGCCCGACCGCGCCCTGGCGCAGACCATCGGCACGCTCTCCGGCGGTCAGCGCCGCCGCATCGAGCTGGCCCGGATCCTGTTCCGGGACGCCGGCGAGAACGGCGGCGGCATCCTGCTGCTCGACGAGCCCACCAACCACCTCGACGCGGACTCGATCACCTGGCTGCGCGGCTTCCTCGCCAACCACAAGGGCGGCCTGATCGTGATCTCCCACGACGCGTCGCTGCTGGAGGCCGTGGTCAACAAGGTCTGGTTCCTGGACGCCACCCGGTCCGTGGTCGACAGCTACAACCTCGGCTGGAAGGCGTACCAGGAGGCGCGGGAGACCGACGAGCGGCGCCGCCGCCGGGAGCGGGCCAACGCGGAGAAGAAGGCCGGCGCGCTGATGGCGCAGGCGGACAAGATGCGGGCCAAGGCCACCAAGACGGTCGCCGCGCAGAACATGGCCCGCCGCGCCGAGCGGCTGCTCTCCGGCCTGGACGAGGTCCGGGTGTCGGACAAGGTGGCCAAGGTGCGCTTCCCCAACCCGGCACCGTGCGGCAAGACGCCGCTGACCGCCGCCGGCCTGTCCAAGTCGTACGGATCGTTGGAGATCTTCACCGACGTGAACGTCGCGGTGGACCGCGGCTCGCGGGTGGCCATCCTCGGTCTGAACGGCGCCGGCAAGACCACGTTGCTGCGGATGCTCGGCGGGCTGCTGGAGCCGGACACCGGCGAGGTGCGCCCCGGGCACGGCCTGCGGCTCGGCTACTACGCCCAGGAGCACGAGACGCTGGACGTGGACCGGACGATCCTGGAGCACATGCGCAGCGCCGCGTCCGACCAGACCGACACCGACCTGCGCAAGATCCTCGGCGCGTTCCTGTTCTCCGGCGAGGACGTCGACAAGCCGGCCGGCGTGCTCTCCGGCGGGGAGAAGACCCGGCTGGCGCTGGCCACGCTGGTCTGTTCCGGGGCCAACGTGCTGCTGCTTGACGAACCGACGAACAACCTCGACCCGGTCAGCCGGGAGCAGGTGCTCGACGCGATCGCCCGCTACCCGGGCGCGATCGTGCTGGTCACCCACGATCCGGGGGCGGTCACCGCGCTCAAGCCGGACCGCGCCATCCTGCTGCCCGACGGCGACGAGGACGCCTGGTCCGACGACCTGCTGGAACTGGTCGAGCTGGCCTGACCCCGCTCGCCCTTCCTCCCCGCCTTCCCCGTTGATCATGAAGTTGACGGCACTTTTGGAGATCCACATCGCCGTCAACTTCATGATCGACGGGCTGGGTCGGGGTAGGGCGGGCGGGTGGGGTGCCGGTCAGGGCAGGAGGGCGGCCAGGTGGGGGAGGACGCCGGAGGTGAGCAGGATGGTCGCGCCGATGACGATGAAGATCACCGGGACCAGCCAGTGGCCGGCGCGGCCGACCAGAGCCACCACCCGGGGATGGCCGCCGAGCGCGGCGGCGACCGCGCACCACACGGCCACCAGCAGCGCGAACACCAGCAGCCAGACCAGACCGGTGGCCGGGTCGAGAGAGCGGAACACCGGTACGTAGACGGCGATGTTGTCCGCGCCGTTCGCCACGGTCACCCCGGCGACGCCCAGCAGGCTGCCGACCACCGCCGGCGGCTCGTCGTCGTCACCGTGGGACAGCAAGGCGCGGACGCCGAGCGCGATCGGCAGCAGCCCGAGCAGCCCGGGCCACGGGTCGGGCACCACCAGCAGCCCGGCGGCGGCCACCACCGCGACGGCTACCAACGCGCCGATGCCGGCGTACTGGCCGGCGACGATGTGCCAGGGGCGGGGCCGGCCGCCGCGCCGGGCCGCCACGAACAGCACGGTGAGAACGACGACGTCGTCGAGGTTGGTGGCGGTGAACACGCCGGCTGCGCCGACCGCGGCGGTGATCAGATCGGTCACCCGGGGCAGGGTACGGGCCCGCCGGCGGGGCCGCCTCCCGGAGCGGACCGAACGGGAAAAGGGCCAGGCGGTACGGATCAGAAGGCCGGGAGGATCACCCTATCGGGAAGCTGACATTGCGTAGCGTGTCGGTTGGCGAATAGTTGATATCTGGCGCATGATCGTCCGAGGCGGTCTAATAGGTGGGACCGTATCCGAACCGCACAGTCTGGGACGTGAGGAATCAGCATGGCAGCCACCGGCACAGCCACCAGCACTGAGAAGGGTCGCCGGATCGTCGGGGCCGAGCGTCAGACGCTCGCCAAAGACCTGGTAAAGCGGTACACCGGGGGTGAGAGCATCCGTGCGCTGGCGGCCTCGACCGGCCGTTCCTACGGGTTCATCCACCGGGTGCTCACCGAGTCCGGGGTGCAGCTGCGGCAGCGCGGCGGCGCCCGGCGCCGCAAGAAGGCGTGACCCGCCCCCCAGCGTCGTCCATCAGCGTCGCGCTCCGGGTGGTCCGGTGACCACCGAGACGACCGGAGTTCGACTCGACTGCGACGGGCCGGTCGCGACGGTGACGTTGTGCCGGCCCGACGTGCTCAACGCCCAGACCCCGGCGATGTGGCGCGCCATGAGCGACTTCTCCCGGGACCTGCCCGGTGACGTCCGGGTCGTCGTCGTACGCGGCGAGGGGCGGGCCTTCTCCGCGGGCCTGGACCTGGCGGTCGCCGGTGCCTCCGGGCCGGGCTCCTTCGCCGAGCTGGCCACGCTCTCCGAGTCCGAGTGCGCCGACCGGATCGCCACCTATCAGGGCGGTTTCACCTGGCTGCACCGGCCGGACGTCATCTCGATCGCCGCCGTGCAGGGCCACGCGATCGGCGCCGGCTTCCAGCTCGCTCTCGCCTGCGACCTGCGCGTGCTCGCCGCCGACGCCCGGCTCTCGATGGCCGAGGTGACGCTCGGGCTGGTTCCCGACCTGGCCGGCACGCGCCGCCTGGTCGAGCTGGTCGGCTATTCCCGGGCCCTGGAGATCTGTGCCACCGGCCGCCGGATGGACGCCGCCGAGGCGGACCGGATCGGCCTCGCCACGCTCGTGGTGCCCACCGACGAGCTGGACGCCGCGGTGCGCGACCTGGCCGCCGGGCTGCTGGCCAACAGCCGGGACGCCGTCGTGGAGATCAAGGCGCTGCTCGCCGGCGCGGCCGGGCGGTCGCACGCCGAGCAGCAGCGGGCCGAGCGGGAGGCCCAGACCCGCCGGATCCGGGACCTGGCCGGGCGCGGCGAATAGCGGTAAGGACCGTACGGGAAGATCTGGGTTACTCGCGAGGTTGTCACAGGCGTCGGGAGAATTGACCCCGACGGTTCACGCTGCCCGACGACCCGGAGGTGACGAGTGTCCAACCACATGGCCGGCGGCGGCATGGGCGGCTGGAGCATGCTCCGGTCGTTGCGCAACCGCGACGAGGTCTCCGCCCACCAGCTCAAGCGCGGCACCGCTCGGCGGATCGTCGCGTTCGCCCAGCCCTACCGCCGCGACATCGTCGTCTTCCTGCTCACCGTGATCGTCGCCGCGGTGATCGGCGTGGCCACCCCGCTGCTCGCCGGTGACGTCATCGACGCGATCGCCGGCGGCGGTTCCGACGCCCGCGACACCGTGGTCCGGCTGGCCCTGATCATCGCCGTCCTGGCCGTGGCCGACGCGCTGTTCTCGCTTGCCCAGCGGTGGTATTCGGCCCGCATCGGCGAGGGCATCATCCTCGACCTGCGCACCCGGGTCTACGACCACGTCCAGCGGATGCCGCTGCAGTTCTTCACCCGCACCCAGACCGGCGCGCTGGTCAGCCGGCTCAACAACGACGTGCTCGGCGCCCAGCGCGCGTTCACCTCGACGCTGTCCGGGGTGGTCAGCAACGTCATCCAGCTCGTGCTCACCGCCGGCGCGATGCTGGTGCTGTCCTGGCAGATCACCGTGCTGGCGCTGGTGCTGCTGCCGATCTTCATCATCCCGGCCCGCCGGGTCGGCCGCCGGCTGGCCGAGATCACCCGCGAGTCCTACGACCTCGACGCCAAGATGAACGCCACCATGACCGAGCGGTTCGGCGTCTCGGGCGCGCTGCTGGTCAAGCTCTTCGGCGCGCCCGAGGTGGAGGCCGACCGGTTCGCCCGCCGGGCCGAGCGGGTACGCGACATCGGCATCCAGTCCGCGATGTACTCCCGCACGTTCTTCGTGGCGATGCTGCTGGTCGCCTCGCTGGCCCAGGCGTTGACCTACGGCATGGGCGGCTGGCTCGCGGTCACCGGCGCGGTCAGCGCGGGCACCGTCGTCAAGCTGGCGCTGCTGCTGACCCGCCTCTACGGTCCGCTCACCGCGCTGTCAAACGTCCGGGTCGACGTGATGAGCGCGTTGGTCTCCTTCGACCGCGTCTTCGAGGTGCTCGACCTGCGTCCGGCCATCGCGGAGAAGCCCGACGCGGTGCCGGTGCCGCCCCGCAACGGCCGGGTCGAGTTCCGTGACGTGCGCTTCCGCTACCCGAGCGCCGCCGAGGTGTCGCTGGCGTCGCTGGAGGAGGTCGCCACGCTGGACCGGACGGTGAACGAGCCGGTGCTCAAGGGCGTCTCGTTCGCCGTCGAGCCCGGGCAGATGGTGGCGCTGGTCGGCCCGTCCGGCGCCGGCAAGTCGACGCTGTCCATGCTGATCTCCCGGATCTACGACGTCAGCGACGGCCAGGTGCTGGTCGGCGGCCTCGACGTGCGCGACGCGACGCTCGCCTCGCTGCGTGACGAGATCGGCGTGGTCACCCAGGATTCGCACCTGTTCCACGAGACGATCCGGGAGAACCTTCGTTACGCCAAGCCGGACGCGACCGACGACGAGATCTGGGCGGCGCTGGCCGGGGCGCAGGTCGCGGACCTGGTCCGGGCCACGCCCGACGGTCTCGACACCACGGTAGGCGAGCGGGGCTACCGCTTCTCCGGCGGCGAGAAGCAACGCATCGCCATCGCCCGGCTGCTGCTCAAGGCCCCGTCGATCGTGATCCTCGACGAGGCCACCGCGCACCTCGACTCGGAGAGCGAGGCGGCGGTGCAGCGGGCGCTGTCCGTGGCGTTGACCGGGCGCACCGCGCTGGTCATCGCGCACCGGCTCTCCACCGTGCGCGACGCCGACCAGATCCTCGTGCTCGACGAGGGGCGCATCGTCGAGCGCGGCCGGCACGAGGAGCTGGTGGCGGTCGGTGGCCTCTACGCCGAGCTCTACCGGACCCAGTTCGCGGTCAGCGACTCGCCGACCCCGTACGTCGAACCGGAGCAGCCGGAGCCGGTGGTGACCACGGTGCCGATGGGCACGTACGTCGCGCAGGAGGCCATGCCGCCGTCGTCGGCGAACTAGGCGTTCCGCCCCCCGGCGCCGGTGACCCGATCGGGCGACCGGGTCTGCTGGCGCGGCACCGGCCGCCGGGCCCCGCCCCGCCGAGGCCCGGGGGAACCACCGCGTGAACACCAGCGAGGTCAGCCCGGTGAGCGCCGCGACCACGGCCACCACGAAGGGTGCGACCCCGCTGGCGATGCCGCGCTCGATCACGTCCTACGGCCCGGACGCGACCAACCCCTGCACGACGGCGATTCTCGCAGCACGCGTCTACCCCACGCGGTCCCGCCGTCGCGGTACGTCACCGCAGGCCGGGAGGTCGTGAGCGGAACCGGAGGCGCTACGCGCCGGTGACCGCGGCGCGCAGTTCACCGAACGCGGCGCCGAGCGTCTCCGGGGTGAAGTGCGCGTTCAGCCCGCTCGGGTTGGGCAGCACCCAGAGCCGCGCCGGCCCGAGCGGCTCCGGCTGCGGCCCGAAGCCGGCCTTCGGCCGGGCGAACCCGATCCGGTAGGCGGTCACCCCGACCACCGCCACCCAACGCGGCCGGTGGCGCTCGACCTTGTCGGTGAGCACCCGCGCGCCGTCGACCAGTTCCCCGGCGGTCAGCTCGTCGGCGCGGGCGCTGGCCCGGGCCACCATGTTCGTGATGCCCAGCCCCAGCGCGGGCAGCTCGTCCTGCTCGCTGGGGTGCAGCAGGCGCGGGGTGAACCCGCCGCGGTGCAGCGCCGGCCAGAACCGGTTGCCCGGCCGGGCGAAGTGCCAGCCGGTGGCCGCCGACCACAGGCCCGGGTTGATGCCGACGAAGAGCACGTCCAGGCCGGGCGCGATCACGTCGGGCAGGAGCCGGTCGGCCGCCGCCGCGAGTTGCTCCCGGCTGGGTCGCGGGTGGCGCCGGGCCGGCGAGCCGGGACCGGTCGCGGGCTCGGGCCGCCCGCCGGCGGGGCGGCGTCGGTCGTTCATCGCCGTGCCGCCGCGGGCCGCTGGCGCATCGGCGTGCCGGCTCCGAACCGCTGGCGCATCGGCGTGCCGGCTCCGAACCGCTGGCGCGTCGGCGTGCCGGCACCGGGCTGCGAGGTCACCGACGTGTCCTCACAGGCCACGCAGCGCGCCGCCGTCGACCGGCACGGTGACCCCGGTGACGTAGCTCGCGGCGGGGGAGAGCAGGAACGCGGCGACCCGGCCGAACTCGGCGGGATCGCCGATGCGGCCCAGCGGGATCACCGCCTCCGCCTCGGCGCGGGCCCGGTCGGCGTCGCCGGAGGCGGCCAGCAGCTCCCGGTTGCGGTCGGTCATGATCCGGCCGGGCAGCAGGCTCACCACCCGTACGCCGCGCGGGCCGTACTCGTCGGCCATGTCCTTCGCCACCCCGGCCAGGCCGGGCCGCAGCCCGTTGGAGATGCCGAGGCCGGCCAGCGGCGCGCGCACCGAGGTGGAGAGCACGAGCGCTATCGCGCCGCCGTCGGTGAGCGCGCCGGCCACCGTGCGCGCGACCCGGACGCTGCCCAGGAAGACCGTCTCGAACGACTCCCGCCACTGGTCGTCGGTGACCTCGGCGGCGGTGCCCCGGGGCGGTCCGCCGACCGAGACCAGCGCGCCGTCGAGCCGGCCGAAGTGTTCGCGGGCCGCCGCGACGAGGCGGTCCGGGGTGCCGGGATCGGCGAGGTCGGCGGTCAGCCCGATGGCCCGCGCCGGGTCGCCGAGCGCCTCGACGGCGGCGGCCACCCGTTCCGGGGCCCGGGCGGCGACCACCACCCGGGCGCCGTCCGCGACGAGCTGCCGGGCGGTGGCGAGACCGAGGCCACCGGAGGCGCCGGTCAGCACGTACACCCGGTCGGCCAGTCCGAGATCCATGGGCCCGATCCTGCCGCATCGGGCCGGAGCTGTCAGCGCGGGGCGGGCCGCAGCAGGCGTACCCGGCCGGCGAGCTGGACCGCGACGGCGCCGCCGGTGCGGGCGAACGCCGGGAGGCTACGGGGTCGGGGCGCGCCGCGGCCGTCGTAGCGGCTCGCGGCCTCGCGCCCGGCCAGCTCGTCGGCGCCCAGCGGCGGCAGCGTGCCCCGGTCGCGCAGCTCGCGGGCCAGGTCCCAGCCGTCGCGCAGCGAGCCGTTGGTGGGGCGGCCGGCCGCCCAGTCGACGAACACCGCCGGCCAGTCGGCACCGAGGCCGGCGGCGAGCAGCGGCCAGTGCCGGGCCACGTCGCCGGCGCGTTTGCGTATCAGCGCCCGGCGGGCGGCCTCGACCGGCGCCGGGGCGAAGCCGGGCGGCAGCGGCCCGCCGGCGACCAGCGCCGCGACCAGCTCGGCCTGCCGGGCCGCCAGGTCGCCGCTCACGTGACCACCGGGTGCCCGGAGGCGGCGGCCAGCGCGTCCAGCTCGCCGCGCAGCTCGGCGGCGGGCGGGTAGTGGCCGTCGCGTTCCAGCAGCAGCGCCGGCGGCCGGCGTCGGTCGCACAGGTCCCGGACCAGGTCGAGCACCTCGGCGGGGACCGGGTCGGTGTGCGTGTCGTGGTAGAAGCCGCCGGCCTCGGCGCCGCCGGCCACGTGGACGTAGGCGATCCGCTCCAGCGGCAGCCGGTCCAGCAGCGCGGCCGGGTCGCCACCCCGGTTACGCGCGTTGGCGTGCACGTTGGCGACGTCGAGCAGCAGCAGCGCGCCGGTGGCGTCGAGGATCTCGGTGAGGAAGTCGGCCTCGTCCAGCTCGTCGTCGGGCCAGTCGAAGAGCGCCGCGATCGGTTCCAGCGCCAGCGGCACCGGCAGCTCCGCCTGCGCCCGCCGCACGTTGGCCACCACCGCGGCCACCGCCTCCCGGCTGCGCGGCAGCGGCAGCAGGTGGCCGGCCTCCAGGCCGCCGGCCCGCACGAACGCGATGTGCTCGCTGACCAGCGGCGCGTCCAGCGCCGCGGCCACCCGAGCCAGGTGGGCCACCCGGGCCGGGTCGACCGGTTCCGCGCCGCCGAGCGAGAGCCGCACCCCGTGGGGTACGACAGTGACGCCGCGGGCGCGCAGCTCGGCCAGACCGTCGGGCAGCGGCCCCGCCGGGGCGACCGCCTCCGCGACCACCTCGACGAAGCGCAGCCCCGGCAGCTCGGCCACGAAGCCGGCGATCTCGGGCCGCCAGCCGATGCCGACGCCGGACGGGCCGCTCATCCGCCGCACCCGCCACCCCCGCAGCCGCCGCCCCCGCCGCAGGAGCTGCCGCCGCCGCAGGAGGAGGAGCCGCCGGAGCAGGAGGAGGAGCCGCCGCACGAGCTGCCGGAGCTGCCCGCCGTACCCATCGCCTGACGCTGGATCTCGGCCTGCTCCGCGAAGCCCGGGTCCATCGTCCAGAGGGTGGCGGTGCCGTACAGCGCCACCGCCATGGCGGTGGCCGACGCGCCGTACGTGGCGTAGGCCGGCGCGGCGGCGGGGCGCAGCGCGGTGTGCCGGCGGCGCAGGTCACGCAGCGCGGCGGTGGCCGCCCGGGTGCGCCACGGCACGCGGTTGAGCAGCAGGAACGCGACGACGAGCGGGACCAGGGTGAGCAGCAGGAAGCCGGCCGGCCGGCCGTTGGTCAGCCCGACGAAGGCACGCGCCACGCCGAGCACCAGCAGCAGGCCGAGCAGCGTGGACCCGCGTCGCAGCGTGCGGCGCCGTTCCGGGTCCAGGGCCAGGCCGCGGCGGACCAGGCCGTCGCGCAGCTCGTCGAGGGCCCGTCGGACCCACTCGTCACCGGCCAGTTCCCGGGCGCGCAGGCCACGGCCGGCCGCGTGGTGGACGGCCTGGTCGAGCGGGGTGAGCCCGGCCGGCAGCGGCCCGCCGGTGGCGAGCCGCCGGTCCGGGTGCACGCCCACCGCGCCGGCCCGGCGCAGCCCGCCGAGCGACGTCCAGACCGCGAGTTGGTCGCCCCCGTTGAGGTACGCGACCTGTTGCGGCCCGAGCGAGCCGTGATCGGCGACCGGGGTGCCGGCCAGCGCGCGGAACCGGTACACCGTGGCGCCGACGACCAGCACGACGGTCGCGACGAGATACCAGCGCAGGAAGACGGGGCCGGGAATGCCCCAGGTGTCGGCCGCGAGGACGGTCATGCTGTGCTCCTGTCGCGAGGGGGGTCGCGGCTCATTGTGGAGCAGGTACGCCAGTGTCGATCTCCGCGGTGCGGGCAGTTACCGGACCGAGACGTCAGTGCCGGCGGACGGCCTCCTCGACCAGGTCCAGCACGCGGGTCAGGTCGCCGGCCGGCCGCCCCATCGCCAGGTGCAGCACCAGCCCGTCGTAGGCCAGCTCCAGGAACTGCGCCAGCACGTCGATCGGCACGTCGTCGCGGAGCACGCCGGCCTCGCGTTGGCGGAGCAGCCGCTCCCGGGTGGCCTCGGCGATGGCCGCCGAACGCTCGGACCAGCGCTTGGCGAACGCCGGGTCGGTCCGCAGCCGGCGGGAGACCTCGAGCTGGCTGCCGAGCCAGCCCGTGGTGTCCGGGGAGACCGCCCGGGCGAGCAGGTCCCGCATCACCTGGACCAGGCCGTTGCGGGCGACGGTCTCCACCATGGCGGCGGCGTCGTCCTCGGCCACGGCGAGGAAGAGCGAGTCCTTGTCCCGGAAGTGGTGGAAGATCGCGCCCCGGGACAGGCCGGTGGCCTCCTCCAGCCGCCGCACGGTGGCGCCCTCGTAGCCGTGCCGGGCGAAACACGCCCGCGCCGCGGCGAGGATCTCCTGCCGGCGCGCGTCGAGCTGGTCCTGACTTACTCTGGGCACCGGACGATCGTCGCAGGTGGCGGGGGGTCGACGCAAACCGTACGTACGGCTTGCGAGACGGGTTCGCTACGATCCGGGCGTGCCGCTCCCCACCGCCCCGCTGACCGTCGCCGCCGTGCAGGCGCAACCGACGCCCGGCGACGTCGCCGGCAACGCCCGCGCCGCCGCCCGCCTGGTCGGCCGCGCCGCCGGGGCACGCGTCGTGGTGCTGCCCGAGCTGTTCCTGCCCGCGTACCACCCGCCGACGCTGGGCGCCGACCCGGACGGGACGGACGTGGCCGCCGACCCGGACGGGCGGGTCGACGACGCTCGGCTGGACCCGCTGCGCGCCGCCGCCCGGGACGGCGGGACCGCCGTGGTGATCGGCGCGGCGGTCCGCCACCCCGACCGGCGGCGCACCATCTCGTCGCTGGTGGTGGACCCGGCCGGCACGGTCACCGCGGCGTACGACAAGCAGCAGCTCTGGCGCGGCGAGCGCGAGCTGTTCGACGCCGGCCGGCGCGGTGCCACGCTGCTGGTCGACCGGTGGCGGTTCGGCCTCGGCATCTGCTACGACGGCTGCTTCCCGGAGCACGGCCGGGCCGCGGCGGGCGACGGCGCGCACGGCTACCTCTGCCCGAGCGGCTACCTGGCCGGCTCGGCGCACCGCCGGGACCTCTACTACCCGGCCCGCGCGCTGGACAACACCATGTTCGTGGTCTTCGCCAACGCGGTCGGCGGCGTGGATCCCTGGCGGTTCAACGGTGGCGCGGCGGTCTACGACCCGGAGGGCCGGCCACTGGCCCGGGGTGCGGACAGCGGGGAGGACGTGCTGGTGGCGACGCTGGACCCGGCCGTCCTGGCGGACACCCGCGCGGCACACACCATGCTGCTCGACCGGCTGCCCGACGGCGGCGCCGCCCGCACGACGCTCGTCGCCTGACCGCGACCGGGACCCTCGGCCCTGCCGGTGCTCCGGCCGTTCCCGTAGGGTGCTCAGGTGCCGTTGCTCCTGCTCGCTCTGGACGACACCCTGCTGGACCGCGACGGGCCGTTCCGCGCCTGGGGAGCACGCTTCCTGGAGAGCATCGGCGCGCCGCCCATCGACCTCGACTGGCTGGTCTCCGTCGACGCCGACGGGTTGACCAACCGCTGGGACGTGGCCGACGCCATCCGCGACCGCTACGGCCTGCGCATTCCCTCGATCGACCTGGTCGAGGAGCTGCACGACGGCGTGGTGGCGCTCATGCGGCTGGACCCGCTGGTGGCCTGCGCGCTGCGGATCGCCGCCGACGCGGGCTGGGTGCCGGTCGTGGTCACCAACGGCGCGTCGCGCCAGCAGGACACCAAGATCCGCAAGACCGGCCTGGACCGGTACGTCGCCGACTGGGTGATCTCCGAGGAGGCCGGGGTCAGCAAACCCAATCCGCGGATCTTCGCGCTCGCCGCCCAGCGGGCCCGGTTGCCGCTGCGCGGCGCGTGGGTGATCGGTGACAGCCCGGAGGCCGACATCGGCGGCGCGACCGCGGTGGGCCTGCCCAGCGTCTGGCTGCACCGCGGCCGCCGCTGGTCGGATCCCCGGTTCGCGCCGACCCGGGTGGAGGACGGCCTGATCCCGGCCGTGGCCGCGGTGCTGGCGGGCTGAGCCGGGCCGCGCGAAAACCGGTTGCGCCCGCCCGGGACGGCCCACGAGCATGGGGCCGCGCGAGGGCGCAGCCGGGGTCGCCCGGTCGAGGAGGGGAGGTCGGTCATGGCCGTCTTTGCAGGGTCGTTCCACCTGCCCCCACCAGACTCGACCGAAGGACAGATCCACCTGTGCGCGATCACGACTTCCCGGCGCAGCCGCGCCGTGGCCGCGGCAAGAGCCGCTTCGACGACGACGAACCCGACTACCTGAAGCGGGGCCGGCCGGCCCCGACCCTCGCCGACCCGGACGCCGAGCCCGACGCGGAGGACCGCTGGTCCTCCTGGGACCAGGCCGTCCACGGCCCGGAGCCGCACCCGGCCTGGCTGGTGACCGAGCTGGCCGCCCGGGACACCGAGCTCGGGATGCTCAAGACCGGCAAGGAGGCGGACGTCCACCTGGTCCGCCGCGCGGTGCCGGACACCGACCGGGGCTGCCTGCTGGCGGTCAAGCGCTACCGGGACGCCCAGCACCGGCTCTTCCACCGCGACGCCGGTTACCTGGAGGGCCGCCGGGTACGCCGGTCGCGGGAGATGCGGGCGATGGCCGGGCGCACCGCGTTCGGCCGGCAGATGATCGCCGGCCAGTGGGCGGCGGCCGAGTTCGCCGCGCTGTCCCGGCTCTGGGAGATCGGCGCCGCCTCCGGGCGGATCGCCGTGCCCTACCCGGTGCAGTTGCTCGGCACCGAGCTGATGCTGGAGTTCGTGGGCGACGCCGAGGCGGGCGAGGCCGCGCCCCGGCTGGCCCAGGTGCGGCCCGACGACGACGAGCTGCGCGACCTGTGGAGCCAGTTGGTCGACGCCCTGGTCGTGCTGGCGCGGGCCGGGTACGCCCACGGTGACCTGTCCCCGTACAACCTCCTGGTGCACGCCGGTCGGCTGGTCATGATCGACCTGCCGCAGGTGGTGGACGTGGTGGCCAACCCGCAGGGAGCCGAGTTCCTGGCGCGGGACGTGCGCGTGGTGGCCGCCTGGTTCACCGCCCGGGGGCTGCCCGCCGCCGACACCGACCCGGCGGCGCTGACCGAGGCGCTGTTGCGGGAGGCGGGGATCCGCTGAACCACGAGCGTCCCGGGCGGGATCCGTCCCGCTCGGGACGCCGGCTCGGCCCTGCCGTCCGGGACGGCGGTGTCGGCCTTGCCGTCCGGGACGGCGGTGTCGGCCTTGCCGTCCGGGACGGCGGTGTCTGCCCTGCCGTCCGGGACGGCGGTGTCGGCCTCGCCGTCCGGACCACGGGTCACTGGAGGTAGCGCTCGACCTCCGGCACCGGGCGCTCGCCCTGGGCGTCCGGGTCGCCGTGCGCCTGCCGGGCCGCCCGGCGGCGGCGGAGCAGGTCCCAGCACTGGTCCAGGGACTCCTCCAGGTGCCGGAGCCGCTCGCGGGCCTCGTCGTCGGTGCCGGCCTCGTGCTGCTGCGCGCCGGCGCGCAGCCGGTGCTCCTCGTCGACCAGTTCGGAGATCCGGCTCAGGATGGTCTTGTCGTCCATGCCCGAAGCTTGGCACAGCCGACGCGCCCGCGCCCGCGTTCCCGCGCGCGGGGAGTGTTAAGCGGGGTCCCGGCCTATACCGCATGCGTTAAGCGGGGGCCCCGCCTTACCCGCAAACCTTTCGGCGTGACGCATATCCCACCGGCTCCATTCTCGACAAAGAGATTGTTGTTAAGTGAAATATCCTCCGGCCTGGGCTTTTGATTCATCGCTCAGGATGGCATGCTCGCGAGCAACGTTCACGGGTCGAGACGGGGTAACGACCCTCAGCTACCCGAGGGAGCGTTCAGGTGGTCGATTCGCCCGGCCTGTCCCGGCCCACCGGCCGGCCGCACGCCGTGCCGCTGCGGCAGATCCTGCCCGCCGTCCTGCGGGACCCGGCCCGCGCGCTGATCGACGTCGGCAACCGCACCGGCGGCGACGTGGTCCGGCTCAACCTCGGCTCGTTCCGCCCGTACCTGGTCACCCATCCCCGGCACGTGCAGCACGTGCTGCGCGACCGGGCGGACAACTACGAGCGGGCCGGCGACGGACTGTTCTGGCGCCCGGTCAAGCGGCTGTTCGGCGAGGGCATCCTCGGCGAGGGACAGATCTGGTCGGCCAGCCGCCGCATGCTGCAGCCGATGTTCACCGCCAAGCGGGTGGAGGCGCTCATCGACGGCATGGCCGACGCCATCTCCGACGCCGTCGACGAGCTGGACGAGCCGTACCGCGCCGGGCGACCTGTCGACATCGGCGTCGAACAGGCCCGCATCGTCAGCCGGGCGATCATGAAGGTGCTCTTCGCCGACCGCATCTCGGTGCCGGACGCGATGCGCGTGATCGACGCCCAGGACCGCATCGCCACCGCGGTCATCCCCCGCATCGTCGTGCCGTTCGCGCCGCTGTCGCTGCCGATGCCCGGCGACCGGGCGTTCCGCCGCGCGGTGCGCGTGGTGGACGACGTGCTGGTGCCGATCGTCCGGCAGACCCGCGACGACGCCGACTCCGGCGACGACATCATCTCCACGCTGTGGCGGGCCCGCACCGAGGACGGCCGGCAGCTCGACGAGCGGCAGGTCCGCAACGACACCGTGGCCATGTTCGCCGCCACCACCGAGACCACCATCAACGTGCTCACCTGGGCCTGGCCGCACCTGCACCAGCACCCCGAGGTCGCCGAGCGGCTCTACGCCGAGATCGACGAGGTGGTCGGCCACGGGCCGGTACGCCGGGAGCACCTGACCCGACTCACCTACACCAAGATGGTGCTGGACGAGCTGCTGCGGCTCTACCCGATCGGCTGGATCATCCCGCGCCGCGCGGTCGCCGAGGACGTCATCGACGGCGTGCCGATCGAGGCCGGCGCCACCATGGCGGTCAGCCCGCTGATCACCCAGCGGATGCGGCAGTTCTGGGACCGGCCGGACGAGTTCGACCCGGAGCGGTTCCGGCCGGAGCAGGTCCGGAACCGCCACCGCTACGCCCACTTCCCGTTCGGCGGCGGGCCGCACCAGTGCCTCGGCATGTACCTGTTCTATCTGGAGGCCCAGCTCATCCTCGCCACGATGCTCAGCCGCTACCGCTTCCGGCTGCACCGCACCGGCGTGCCCGGGCTGCGGCTGGCGGCGGCGCTGCGACCGCGCGAGCGGGTCGAGCTGACGTTGCTCGCGGCCGGCCGGGCGGAGCCGGTGTGACCGGCGGACCGATGCCTGACGTGATCGCCGCCGCGGCGGAACAGGGCCGGATCTCCGCGCTCGTCGCGCACGGCCAGCGCGGCCTGCGACGGGTCGCCGCCGCGCACCCCGACCTGTTCCCCGGCGACCCGTTCGACGCGACGCTGTTCGGCAGCATCGCCTCGGCGATGGCGTTCAGCGCCCCCTGGCACACCGCCGCCGAGCTGGCGGTCACCAACCGCGCGGTGCTGTGGGGCTTCGCGGTCGACTGGCTGGTCGACCACCGGGCGACCAGCCGCGCCGAGGTGGACCGGATCACCCGTACCTGCCTGGACGTGCTCGACGGAGCCGAGGTCGACGACCCGCTCGGCCGGTTCCTCGCCGAGCTGCGCGACGACGTCGCCACCGCACCCGGCTACCACGCCCTGCGCGGGCGCTGGCGCACCACGATGGAACGCACGCTGGACGCGATGGCCCGCGAGTGGACGTGGCGGCGCACCGGCCGTCCCACGCTCGCCGAATACCTCGCCAACGCGGACAATCTCGCCGCCACGGTGGTCAACGTGGCGCACTGGATCCACACCGGATCGGTCGCCGACGCCGCCGAGCTGGACCGGCTGATCGAGGTCGGCGACGAGGTGCAGCGGGCGTTGCGGCTGGTCAACGACCTCGGCACCCATCGTCGGGACGCGGCGTCGGGCGACCTCAACGCGCTGCTGCTGGTGGACGACCCGGCGGAGGTCGAGCGGCGGTTCGCCGAGCAGGTCGACCACTGCCGCGTGCTGCTGGCGAAGCTGGCCGACGAGGTGCCCCGGGAAGCCGACTTCCTGTCCCGCCAGCTCGGTTTCACCACCGGGTTCTACCGGCACACCGACTTCTGGGGCGTGCGGTGAGTCTGACCGCCCAACCCGCGACCCGGACCGGGCCCGCGCGGGAGCTGGTCGACGCGCTCGCGGACGACCCGACGGGGCAGACCTCGCCGTCGGTCTACGAGACCGGCCGGCTCGTGGCGCTGGCGCCCTGGCTGCCCGGCCACGACGCGCGCCTGGCCTGGCTGCTCGACCGGCAGCGCCCGGACGGCGGTTGGGGCGGCCCCGGCGGCTACGCGCTGGTGCCGACGCTGAGCGCCGTCGAGGCCCTGCTGGCCGAGCTGCACCGGGCCGGGCCGGCGGCGACGCCGTCCGCCGCCGCGCACCGTGGCCTGGCGTTCCTGGCCGCCGCGCTGACCGGTGACACCCCGCCCGACCTGCCGGCCACCGACCTGATCGTGCCGGCGCTGCTGGCCGCCGTGGACCGGCGGCTCACCGGGCCGGCGGGTCCGCCGCCCGGGCTGGCCGGGTGGGCGGACCGGCCCCGCCTGCCGCTGCCGGCCGGTCTCGACCCGGCCCGGCTGACCCGGGTACGCGGACTGCTGGCCACCGGCCGGCCGGTCCCGGAGAAGCTGGCGCACGCGCTGGAGGTGACCGGCGAACTGGCGTCCGGGGCGGCCGGTGTCCGCCCCTCGGCGAGCGGGTCGGTGGGTGCCTCCCCGGCCGCCACGGCCGCCTGGCTCGGTCGGCCCGAGCCCGGTCCGGCCCTGGACTACCTGTGTACGGTCGGCCGGGCCGGGCCGGTGCCCTGCGCGAGCCCGATCACCGTCTTCGAACGGGCCTGGGTGCTCGCCGTCCTGGTCCGGGCCGGCGTCCCGGTGCGCGTGCCGGAGCCGGTGCTGTCCGAGCTGCACGCCGCCGTCGGCAGCGCCGGCGCGGCCACCGCGCCCGGCCTGCCGGCCGACGCCGACACCACAGCCGTCGTGCTCTACGTGCTGGCCCGCCTGGGCCGGCCGCTCGGCGTCGCCCCGCTCGCCGGGTACGACACCGGGCGCCACTTCTGCACCTGGCCGGGGGAGGACGGCGCCTCGCTGACCACCAACGCGCACGTGCTCGACGCGCTCGGCGAGCATCCCAGCCGGCCCGGCGTGACGGCGGCCCGGCGCCGGGTCGCCGACTGGCTGGTCGAGCGGCAGGAGCCGGACGGGCGGTGGGACGACCGCTGGCACGCCTCGGCGTACTACGCGACGTACGCGGTGCTGCTCGCCCTGGCCGACCACGCGCCGGACGGCGCGGCCCGGACCGCCGTCGAGCGGGGCGTCGGCTGGCTGCTGGACACCCAGCGGTCCGACGGATCCTGGGGGCGCTGGCACGGCACCGCCGAGGAGACCGCGTACGCGGTGCTCGCCCTGGCCGGCGCCGGCCGCGCGGGGGACGCCCGGATCGCCGCGGCACTGGCCCGGGGGCGGGTCCGACTGTCCGAGCTGGACGGACGCGACGGCGGGCCGGCACTCTGGCACGACAAGGACCTCTACCGTCCCACCCGGATCGTGCGCGCGGCGGTGCTGGCCGCGTCGGGGCGGGCCGGCTGGGCGTCGCCGCGTCCGGCACCCACCATGATCAGGATCGCTTGAATGGAGTTCACGACGGCTGCTAGCGTGCGCCGGAGTCGATCGGATTCCGGACCGACCGAAGACCGGGCCAGGACGGTGTGATGGGTTCCCGCAGTACGAATCTCCGTACGAAGATCATCGCCCTGCTGGCGTCGCTGACGGCGCTCTGGGCGTTCGCGGCCTGGGTGACCGTGCGGGACGGGTTCAACCTGCTCGGCGTGCAGGCGCTCAACGCGCGGGTCTTCGAGCCGAGCGATCCGCTGCTGCTGGAGCTGCAGAGCGAGCGCCGACTCTCGCTGCGCTACCTGGGTGAGTCCGACCCCGGGCAGTTGCAGGAGCTCCAGGCCCAGCGCGGGCGCACCGACACCGCGGCCACCGCGCTGTGGGACTCGGTGCAGGACTGGCGCACCGAGGTCCCGGCCAGCGAGGAGCTGGAACAGCGGCTCGCCGAGCTGAAGGCCGAGCTGGGCCAGCTCGTCCAGGTGCGCGACGAGGTGGGCCGCAAGACCATCGACCGGACGGCGACGCTGAGCGCGTACGACGAGGCGGTCGACGGCATCTTCGCCGTCTTCGACGCGCTCGGCGGCCTCGACGACGACCAGATCGCCCGGGACACCGCCGCGCTGATCGACCTGAACCGCTCCCGCGAGCTGCTGTCCCAACAGGACGCGCTGCTCACCGGCGCGGTCTCGGCCAACCGGCTGACCGTCGCCGAGCAGACCGCGTTCGCCCGGCTGGTCGGCGCCCAGTGGTTCCTCGCCGACCGCACCGCCCGCGAGCTCGCCCCGACCGACCGGGCCCGCTACCAGCAGATGGTCGAGGGCGAGGCGTTCGGCCAGTTGCGCACGCTCCAGGACCGGGTGCTCGCGGCCAAGGGCGAGGACGTCCGTCCGCCGGTCACCGCCGCGGCCTGGCGGGCCGCCGCCGACCGGGCGATGGCCGACCTGCGTGGGGTGATCCTCGCCGGTGGTGAGGACATCGTGTCCCGGGCGACCCCGGTCGCGGTCGGCGTCATCGTCCGGCTGGTGCTCGCCGCCGGTCTCGGCCTGATCGCCGTCGTCGCGTCCGTCATCGTCTCGATCACCACGACCCGCGCGCTGGTCCGGCAGCTCGAACGGCTGCGCGAGGCCGCCTTCCGGCTGGCCAACGAGCGGCTGCCCAGCGTGGTGGAGCGACTGGGGCACGGCGAGGAGGTGGACGTCGCCCGGGAGGCGCCACCCCTGCAGTTCGGCGACGACGAGATCGGCCAGGTCGGCAAGGCCTTCAACGTGGTCCAGGAGACCGCCGTCCGCACCGCCGTCGAGCAGGCCGAGCTGCGCCGCAGCGTCCGCGACGTGTTCCTCAGCCTGGCCCGGCGCACCCAGGCGCTGGTGCACCGCCAGCTCACGCTGCTCGACGCGATGGAACGCCGGGAGCACGACGCCGAGGAGCTGGAGGACCTGTTCCGGGTCGACCACCTGGCCACCCGGATGCGGCGCAACGCGGAGAACCTGATCGTGCTCTCCGGGTCGACGCCCGGTCGCGCCTGGCGGCGCAGCGTGCCGATGGTCGACGTGGTGCGCGGCGCGGTCGCCGAGGTCGAGGACTACACCCGGGTGACCGTCCGGCCGCTGGGCGCGGTGTCGCTGACCGGCCGCGCCGTCGGTGACGTGATCCACCTGCTGGCCGAGCTGATCGAGAACGGCCTGTCCTTCTCGCCGCCGCAGACCACCGTGGAGGTGCGCGGCCAACTGGTCGCCAACGGCTTCGCCATCGAGATCGAGGACCGGGGCCTCGGCATGAGCGGCGACGAGCTGGCCGCCGCCAACGCCCGCATCGTGGACCGGTCGGAGCTGAACCTGGCCGACGCCGCCCGACTCGGCCTGTTCGTGGTCAGCCGGCTCACCGAGCGGCACGGCGTGCGGGTGCAGCTCCGGGAGTCCGCGTACGGCGGCACGACCGCGGTGGTGCTGATCCCGCGGGAACTGATCACCACGGACGCCGGCGACCCGGACGGGTCCGGCGACGTCCGCGCCCGCACCGCCCCGTCGGCGGCGGTGCCGGCCGCGCCGGCGGACGACCCGACCCGGCCCGGCGAGGAGACCGTCGCGGTCCGGGCCGGCGCGGCCGGCGACGCCGCCGTGGCCGAGCCGGTCGACGCCGGTACGCCCGAGGCCGAGCCGGCACCACCGGCGCCCCGGCTGACCCCGTCCGGGCTGCCGGCGCGTACCCGCAAACGGCAGCCGGCGGTGGCCGGGCCGACCGCGGAGCTGGCCGTGGTCGAGAACCGCGTCGCACCGGCGGCGGCGGTCGAGGAGACGACCCCGCCGAAGACCGACGCCGGGCTGCCCGTGCGGGTACGCCAGGCCAGCCTCGTGCCGGAGCTGCGGCACGAGCCGTCCGAGGTGGACGACGACGGGGCGGACGACACGGCGCGCGCGCCGGAGCAGGTACGCCGGATGATGAGCTCCTACCAGAGTGGAACCCGACGTGGCCGCACCGACGCGGCGCGGCTGCTCGGCGGGGCGCACGGGGCCGGTGACGGGCCGGCCGACGGAAACGAGCAGGTCACCTGACCGGGCGTCGACGCCGACGCATCCGGGACGAGAACGGCACACCAGCCGGGGAGAAGAGGACGACGAGTGGCGCAGAAGACGGCTTCGAGCGCGGATCTTGCGTGGCTGCTGGATGACCTGGTCGGCCGGGTCAAGCAGGCGGAACACGCCGTGGCGCTCTCCACCGACGGACTGCTGATGGCCTCGTCCCGCGGGTTGAGCCGGGACGACGGCGAGCACCTGGCGGCGATGGCGGCGGGCATCCAGAGCCTGGCCCGGGGCGCGGGCAAGCGGTTCGGCGGTGGTCAGGTGCAGCAGACCATCATCGAGATGCAGTCCTCCTTCCTGTTCGTCACCGCGGCGGGCCGGAACGCCTGCCTCGCGGTGCTGGCGTCGGAGGACGCGGACGTCGGCCTGATCGCGTACGAGATGGCCATGCTGGTCACCCGGGTCGGCCGGTTCGTCGCATCACCCACCCGGGAACAGCCCCTCGGCGAGAACGCGGCACGATGACCGGCCGGGGGGAGCCCACCGAGCAGGAGTGGGTCGACGACCACGCGGGTCCGGTGGTCCGCCCGTACGCGGTGACCGGTGGCCGGGCCCGCCCGGTGACCGGCACGTTCGACCTGATCTCCCTGGTGACCGCGACCCGCACCGAGGTCGGGTCGGAGTCCGGGCTGGGCCCGGAGCACGTGGCGATAGTCGGCCTCTGTCAGCGGATCCTCTCCGTGGCCGAGATCGCCGCCCACCTCGACCTGCCGGTGGGCACCGTCCGGGTCCTCCTCGGAGACCTGGCGGCCCGCAGTCTGGTGCAGGTACGCGAGCCGCGCGCCACCCCCGCCGGCCTTCCCGACGAGCATGTTTTCGAGGCGGTAATCAATGGACTACGGGCGCTCTGAGCGGCCGGCGGGAGCGGCGCCGCTGCCCACCGCGATCAAGATCCTGATCGCCGGTGGTTTCGGCGTCGGCAAGACCACCATGGTCGGCGCGGTCAGCGAGACCCGGCCGCTGCGTACCGAGGAGGTGCTGACCGAGACCGGGATCGGCATCGACGACCTGTCCGGGGTGGAGGCGAAGTCGACCACCACCGTGGCGATGGACTTCGGCCGGATCACGCTCAGCGACGATCTGGTGCTCTACCTGTTCGGTACGCCCGGCCAGGACCGGTTCTGGTTCGTCTGGGACGAGCTGGCGCTCGGCGCGCTCGGCGCGGTGGTGCTCGCCGACACCCGCCGGCTGGCCGACTGCTTCCCGTCGATCGACTACTTCGAGGGGCGGGGCACGCCGTTCGTGGTGGCGGTGAACTGCTTCGAGGGGGCCCGGCAGTTCCGGCTCGACGAGGTCCAGGCGGCGCTCGACCTGGATCCGGGCGTGCCGGTGGTGCTCTGCGACGCGCGTCAGCGCGAGTCGGCCAAGGAGGTGCTGATCACGCTGCTGGAGCACGCCATGAAGCTGCGTGAGGCGCGTCGGCGGGCCGCCGGTGACTGAGGTGACCCTCCGGGCGATGACCCCGGACGAGTTCGACCGCTGGCAGACGGAGCTGGCCACCGAGTACGCGCGGGAACATGTCTCGGCCGGCAACTGGACGGCCGAGGAGGGGCCCGGCCGGGCGCGCAAGGCCATCGCCGCCCAGCTGCCGGACGGCCTGGCCACCGCCGGCGAGCTGCTGCTGGTCGGTGTGCTGGCGGACGGGTCGCCGATCGGTCGCCTGTGGATCAGCCTGACCCATCCGCGCGGCCTGTCGCACTGCGCCTTCCTCCAGGACCTCGAGGTGGTCGCCGACCACCGCGGTCAGGGCCTGGGCCGGGCGCTGCTCGCGGCGGGGGAGCGGGCGGCCCGGGAGCGGGGCGCGCGGGCGCTCGAACTCAACGTGTTCGGGGCCAACGAGACGGCCGCGACGCTCTACCGCACGTCGGGCTACCGCGTGGTCACCCAGCAGATGCGCAAGGACCTGACCGCCGGTGAGCGTGACTGAGCGTCACCTCGCGAAGGAACACATCGCTGTTGGGCGGTATACCTCTCAGGCATAATTATGCCTCTGAGGTATACCGCTCTGACGTGACACGAATTCCCGGGCCGACACGCCCGGAAGTCAGGGCATCGTCGCCGTGCCCTCGCCCGGGTGAAGGTCGTACTGGAATCCGCGGCGGACGCCACCGGGACCGCTCGCCGGTAGGCCGACGCCCAACACGGTACGGCGAAGGCCGCCCCCCGCCGGAGCGGGAAGCGGCCTTCGACCAGCCGTACGCGGTCAGTTGGCGATCATGCGGCGCAGCACGTACTGGAGGATGCCGCCGTGCCGGTAGTAGTCCGCCTCACCGGGGGTGTCGATGCGGACCACGGCGTCGAACTCCACGCCGGTGTCGGTGGTGACAGTCACCGTGCGCGGGGTGTCGCCGTCGTTCAGGGCGGTGACGCCGCTGATCGAGAACGTCTCGGTGCCGGTCAGGCCCAGCGACTCGGCGGTGGTGTCCACCGGGAACTGGAGCGGCAGGACGCCCATGCCGATCAGGTTCGAGCGGTGGATCCGCTCGTACGACTCGGCGATGACGGCCTTCACGCCCAGCAGCATGGTGCCCTTGGCCGCCCAGTCGCGCGACGAGCCCGAGCCGTACTCCTTGCCGGCCAGGATGACCAGCGGGACGCCCGCCTCCTGGTAGGCCATCGAGGCGTCGTAGATCGAGGACTGCTCGCCGGTCAGGTGGTTGACCGTGAAGCCGCCCTCCACGCCCGGGACGAGCTGGTTGCGCAGCCGGATGTTGGCGAACGTGCCCCGGATCATCACCTCGTGGTTGCCCCGCCGCGAGCCGTACGAGTTGAACTCGTGCCGGGCCACGCCATGCTCGGCCAGGTACGTGCCGGCGGGGGAGTCCGCCTTGATCGAGCCGGCCGGCGAGATGTGGTCGGTGGTCACCGAGTCGCCCAGCTTCGCCAGCACCCGCGCGGGACCGATGTCGGAGACAGGCGCCGGCAGGCGCCGCATGCCCTCGAAGTACGGGGGCTTGCGCACGTAGGTGGAGTCGCCCGCCCAGGAGAACGTGTCACCGGTCGGGGTCGGCAGCGACTGCCAGCGCTCGTCGCCGGCGAACACGTCGGCGTACGCGGCGCTGAAGCCGGTGGCGCCGATCGCCGAGGCGATGACGTCCTGGATCTCGGCGGTGTTCGGCCAGATCTCCCGCAGGAACACCGGGTTGCCCTGGGCGTCCTCACCGATCGGCTCGTTCGCCAGGTCGATGTCCATCGTGCCGGCGAGCGCGTACGCGACCACCAGCGGCGGGGACGCCAGGTAGTTCATCTTGACGTCCGGGTTGATCCGGCCCTCGAAGTTGCGGTTGCCCGACAGCACCGAGACGACGGCCAGGTCGCCCTCGTTGACGGCGGCGGAGACCTCCTCCGGCAGCGGGCCGGAGTTGCCGATGCAGGTGGTGCAGCCGTAGCCGACCAGGTTGAAGCCGAGCTTCTCCAGGTAGGGCGTGAGGCCGGCGCGGTCGTAGTAGTCCATGACGACCTTCGAGCCCGGCGCGAGGGTGGTCTTCACCCACGGCTTGCGGGCCAGCCCCTTCTCCACCGCGTTGCGGGCCAGCAGCGCGGCGCCGATCATCACCTGCGGGTTCGAGGTGTTGGTGCAGGAGGTGATCGCGGCGATCACCACGGCGCCGTGGTCCAGCTCGTACTCGACGCCGTCGGTGCCGGTCACCCGGACCGGGTTGCTGGCCCGGCCGCCCGCGCCCACGGCGGCGGTCTCCAGGTCACGCGGCGCGTCCGCCGGGTCGTTGACGCCGTTGGCCGGGGCGTCGCTGGCCGGGAAGGACTCGGCGCTGGCCTCGTCGGCCGGGCCGTCGGTGCCGAACGGCTTCTGCTGCTGCGGCACGCCCGGCTTGCGGCCCGGGTCGCCGCCGGTCTCGTCGGCCGCCACGTAGTCGGTCAGCGCCGAGCGGAACAGCGTCTTGGCGCTGCCCAGCGGCACCCGGTCCTGCGGGCGCTTCGGGCCGGCCAGGGAGGGCTCGATGGTGCCGAGGTCCAGCTCCAGGCGCTCCGAGTACTCCGGCTCGTGGTTCGGGTCGTGCCAGAGGCCCTGCTCCTTGGCGTACGCCTCGACCAGCGCGACCTGCTGCGGGTCGCGCCCGGTCAGCTCCAGGTAGCGCACCGTCTCGCCGTCGATCGGGAAGATCGCCACGGTGGAGCCGTACTCCGGCGACATGTTGCCGATGGTGGCGCGGTTGGCCAGCGGCACCGCGCTCACGCCCGGCCCGTAGAACTCGACGAACTTGCCGACCACGCCGTGCTTGCGCAGCATCTCGGTGATGGTGAGCACCAGGTCGGTGGCGGTGGTGCCGGCCGGCATCTCACCGGAGAGCTTGAAGCCGACCACGCGGGGGATCAGCATGCTGACCGGCTGGCCGAGCATCGCGGCCTCGGCCTCGATGCCGCCGACGCCCCAGCCCAGCACGCCCAGGCCGTTGACCATGGTGGTGTGCGAGTCGGTGCCGACGACCGTGTCCGGGTACGCCTGGCCGTTGCGCTCCATGATCGTGCGGGCCAGGTACTCGATGTTGACCTGGTGCACGATGCCGGTGCCCGGCGGGACGACCTTGAACTCGTTGAACGCGGTCTGGCCCCAGCGCAGGAACTGGTAGCGCTCCTTGTTGCGCTCGTACTCCAGCTCGACGTTGCGCTCGAACGCGTCCTCGCGGCCGAACAGGTCGGCGATGACGGAGTGGTCGATGACCAGCTCGGCCGGCGCGAGCGGGTTCACCTTGGTGGCGTCGCCGCCGAGGTCGCGGACCGCCTCGCGCATGGTCGCCAGGTCGACGACACAGGGCACGCCGGTGAAGTCCTGCATCAGCACCCGGGCCGGGGTGAACTGGATCTCCACGCTCGGGTCGGCGGTGGGGTCCCACGCGCCGAGCTGCCGGATGTGGTCGGCGGTGATGTTCGCGCCGTCCTCGGTCCGCAGCAGGTTCTCCAGCAGGATCTTGAGGCTGTAGGGCAGTCTGTCGTGCCCCGGCACCTGGCCGATCCTGAAAATCTCGTAGCTCGCGTCTCCGACGCGTAGCTGGGTCTTCGCACCGAAGGTGTCGAGGCTCGCCACGTCGTACTCCTTCACACCAGCGACCGTGAGTAGTCCTGAGCAGTTTGTCGCACCGACCGGGGCGCCGCCGTGCTTAGGCGACACTTACCTGCGCCGGTCTCTACAAAACCGTACGTCCGTCTTGCTATTCGCGCAACCTCGTGCCACGCTGCGGGACGAGGAGGTGCCACCATGATCCACCACGTCCTGCTCGCCTGCCCACGCGGCTCCGAGGACCTCTCCCGCTCCTTCTACGCCGGCCTGCTCGGCCTCACCGAGAAACCCAAACCCCCGGCCCTCGCCGCCCGCGGTGGTTGCTGGTTCACCGGGTACGGCGTCGAACTGCACCTCGGCGTCGAGGACGACTTCCGCCCCGCCCGCAAGGCCCATCCGGCGCTGGTCCGCACCGACCTGGACGAGCTGGCCGCCCGGCTCCACGCCGCCGGCCACGCCGTGACCTGGGGCGACGACGAGATTCCCGGCATGCGGCGGTTCCACACGTTCGACCCGCACGGCAACCGGCTGGAGTTCCTGGCCCCCGCGGGGTGACCGGGCGGAGGTAGGGTCGGCGGGTGGTCGACGTGCAGCACTGGCTCTCCGCGCTACCCCCGGCCGTGATCTACCTGATCGTCGCCGGGGTGATCGGCGTCGAGAGCATGGGCGTCCCGCTGCCCGGTGAGATCGTGCTGGTCAGCTCCGCCCTGCTCGCCGCCACCGGGGTGGTCCAGCCCGAGTGGGTGGCCATCGCCGCCGCGACCGGCGCGATAGTCGGTGACTCCATCGGGTACGCGGTCGGCCGTCGCGGGGGCCGGCCACTGCTGGAACGGCTGGGCCGGCGCTTCCCCAAGCACCTCGGCCCGGCGCACCTGGCCCGCGCCGAGCAGAGCTTCGCCCGCCACGGTGTGTGGGCCGTCTTCTTCGGCCGGTTCGTCGCGCTGCTGCGCATCCTCGCCGGCCCGCTGGCCGGGGCGCTGCACGTGCCGTACCGCCGGTTCCTGGTGGCGAACGCGGCCGGCGGGCTGGTCTGGGCGTTCGGCACGACCTACCTGTTGTTCTACGTCGGGCGGGCCGCCGAGCACTGGCTCAAGGACATCTCCTGGGCCGGGCTGGTGCTCGCCGTGCTGGCCGGCCTGGTCAGCACGTGGTGGCTGCGCCGCCGCGCGAAGCGGCTGGCCCCGGTCGAGACGCCCGAGCAGGCCGAGCCGGTCGGGGCGACGGAACGCTGACGCGACCGGGCCCGACCCCCGGGTTCACCGCGCGCCGATCATGAAGTTGGCGGGCCGACACGCCGACAACCAGGCAGCCAACCTCATGATCGCCGCGGGTGGGCGGGTTCAGGCGGTGAGCAGGTCGAGCAGGGCGTCGCGGGCGGCGCGTACGGCGGCCCGCGACTCCTCGGTGTGGTCGAGGGCGTCGAATCCGTGCCGCCCGTCCGGCACGTCGACCACGTGCAGCGGCAGCCCGTGCCGGGTTGCGGCAGCCGTGAACGCCGCGATGGTGGACGCCACCTCGGGCCGGTCCCGACCGACCCGGGTCAGCACGAGCGGCGGCCGGTCGACGTCGCCCGTGGTGAGCGCGTCGAGCGGGTGGAAGCGCGGGTCGACCGGGGGCCATTCGGGGAGCGGAGCCAGCAGCGGGTACGTCGCGGCGAGGCCGCGCAGCCAGCCCGGCGGGTCGCGGAGCCAGTCGCCGAGCAGCAGGCCGGCGCCGGAGAAGAACCAGAGCGCCAGTCGCTCCGGGTCGACGCGGGGATCGGCGCGGAGCAGGTCGGCTGCGTCGGCGACCCGGGCGGCGACCGTGATCAGGTCGTCCGGGCCGGCCACGGCGAGCCGGGGGAGTGCGGCCACCACGCCCTGTTCGGCGAGCAGCGCGCCGTAGCCCCGGTAGAGCGGCCACTCCCGGGCGTCGGGTGCGTCGGGCGGCCCGGGAACGCCGTGCACCACCACGACCGCGGGATGACGGCCGTCGCCGGCCGGCAGGTGCAGGTCGACCTCGCCGTGCCGCTCGACCGGGGCGGCCGGCGGGTCGAGAACAAACTGTGTCTCCCAGAAACTGTTTGCCATGGTGGCGATGCTAGGGCAGAGCGCCGTCGCGCGCCGCCCCGGTTGTCCTGGAGATCAGGAGGACGACGCCTTGGCGTGCCGCTCCCGCAACCGGTCCCGGATCTCCTCCGGCGTGTACGCCCGGCGCTGCCGTTCCGCCCGCGCCACCACCACGCCCGTCGCCGCGACGCCCGCCAGACCGGCCAGGCCGAGCAGTTTCCACCACCGCATCCGTTGCCGCATCGGCTTAGGGTAGTCCTCCATGAGCATCAGCCTGGACGAGGCCGTGGAGCTGACCCGCACCGGCGACCTGTGGGTGTTCCGCGGGCGGAGCGTGCCCGACCGCGCCATCCAGTTCACCACCAACAGCCCGGTCAACCACGTGGGGATGGCGGTGGTGCTGGACGACATGCCGCCGTTGATGTGGCACGCGGAGCTGGGTCGTTCGCTGCCGGACATGTGGACCGGCACCCGCCAGCGCGGCGTGCAGCTGCACGACCTGCGCGACGCGGTCTGCGTGTGGGCCAACCGGTACGGCCAGCGCGGCTGGCTGCGCCAGCTCGACCCGCCCGCCGACGCCACGATGGAGGAGGCGGTGCTGCGTACCGTGGCGCGTCTGGACGGCACGCCGTTCCCGTCCACCGCGCAGCTCGCCTGGCGTTGGGCCCGGGGCCGGGTGCCGCAACCACCGTGGCGCCGGTCCACCTCGGACGCGGGCCCCGTGCCGGGCGACCGCCGCGCGCCGGACGCCGGGGGACAGGCACGTGACCGGGCGCTGGAGACCGCGTACTGCGCGGAGGTGGTGGCGGTGACCTACGAGGCGATGGGGTTGCTGCCGGCCGGCCGCCGGCCCAACTGGTACGACCCGGGACGGTTCTGGAGTGGCGACGACCTGGCCCTGACCGGCGGCGCGCAGCTCGGCGCGGAGATCGAGGTGCGCATCCCGCCGCGCTGACCAGGTTTGCCGGGCCGGTGGGCCGGTAATGGAGAGCGTCGTGACGGCTTCCACCGACCTCGACACGCTCTCCGACTTCTTCGACCGGTACGGCGTGGCGCTGACCAACGCCGACGTGCCGGCCATCGCCGCCTGCTACGCGCTGCCCGGGCTGGTGGTCGCCGACACCTACAGCTTCTCGTTCACCTCGCCGGCCGCGGTGGCGCTCAGTTTCGTCGGTGCCGCGCCCGACTACCAGGAGCGGGAGCTGGTCGCCGCGAACGCGCAGATCGAAGACGTGCAACAGGTCTCGGCGCTGCTGACCGAGGTGGCGGTGCGGTGGGAGTTCCTGGACAGCCAGGGCGGCGCGGTGCCCGGCGAGCACTACCGCTACCTGCTGCGGGCCACCGACGAGGGCCCGGCCATCTGCACCGTCATCCGCACCGCCTGAGCCGCCCGCCCCGGGTGTTAAGCGGGGCCCCCTCCTCTACCGAAGACGTTAAGAAGGGGCCCCGCCTTACGTGCTCAGCGGTGGCTGCCGGCCCACCGGTCGGGCTCGGGGGCCGAGTGCAGGCCGGGCTCGTGCAGGCCCTCCTCGTCGAGCTGGCCGATCCGCCGGTAGGTGTCCGGCCGGCTGGTGCGCAGCACGCCGCCCCAGATCAGGCCGAGGGCGCCGGCCACCACCGGGATCGCCGGCAGCAGCCACTTGAGGTAGCTCGCGGTGTCCGGTGCGAGCAGCGCGTCGAAGTTGAACAGCAGCACCAGCAGCACGGCGGCCAGCAGGACGGTGCCGAGCGCCGGGGCGATCGCCCGCTGCCAGGCCGACTCCGGGCCGCCGCGGCCCCGGAAGAAGCCGACGACGGAGGCCGAGGTGAGCGTCATCAGCAGCACGACGCCGACCGCGGCCGAGCCGGACAGCCAGGTGAACAGGTCGATGACCGGGTCCCGGCCGGACATCGCGAACCCCACGAAGACCACCACGGCCAGGACGCTCTGCACCAGCGAGCCGGCCACCGGGGCGCCGCTGCGGCTGGAGGTCGCGCCGAGGAAGCGGGGCAGGACGTTCTCCCGGCCGAGGGCGAACAGGTAGCGGGCCACGCCGTTGTGGAACGACAGCAGGGCGGCCAGCACGCTGGTGATGAACAGGACGTTCGCGATGTCCGCCACCACGGCGCCGGAGTACTGGTCGAGGGCGCCGAAGATCACGCCGGGACCGGCCTCGGCGCTGGCCTGCGGCGCGTTCTCCGGCCCGGTCAGCACCGTGAGTGCCCAGGCGGAGAAGGCGTAGAACAGGCCGGTGAACGCGACCGCGATGTAGGTGGCCCGGGCCACGGTGCGGCGCGGGTCCTTGACCTCCTCGCTGTAGATGGCGCCGCTCTCGAAGCCGGTGAAGGAGGCGATGGTGAACGCCAGCACGGCGCCGAACCCGGCCCCGAACAGGTGGCCGGGGCTGATGCCGGCGGTGGTGACGGCGCCGCCGGCCGGGTGGGCGAACGCCACCAGGTCGAAGATCAGCACGGCCACGCACTCCAGGACGAGCAGCACCGCGAGGACGCTGGCGTTCAGGTCGATGCGCAGCACGCCGAGCACGGCGATGAAGACCCAGGCCAGCAGCGCCCAGACCCACCACTTGAGGTCCAGCCCGGCCTTGGCCGACATGAAGTCCGACATGATGGCGCCGAACAGCCCGTATAGGCCGATCTGGATGGCGTTGTACGCGGCCAGCGCGACCGCCGAGCCGGCCACCCCGCCGGCCCGGCCGAGCCCGTTGGCGATGTACGCGTAGAACGCGCCCGCGTTGGCGACGTACCGGCTCATCGCGGCGTAGCCGGTGGCGAAGATCGCGAGCACGGCCGCGAGCAGCACGTAGCCCAGCGCGGCGCCGATGTTGCCGCTGACCGCGTACATGGTGGTGACGCCACCGCCGAGAACGGTCAGCGGGGCCGAGGCGGCGACGGTGAAGAAGACGAGATGGGCGGTGCCGAGACGGCCACGGCGCAGCCCACCGTCGGAGAAGAACGGATCGGAGGACAAGGCTTCTCCAGGGGAGGGGAAGGGGTTTGAGGTGTCTACTTCAGAACAACCTCAGGCAGGGTATTGGTGATCACGGATCGTCACAAGCCCACTTCGATATCGATTAGGACGCGTGTGTACGACCGGAATTGAGCTGTGCGTGGTCATGCCGTACCGTCCCGTGTCGACGATCACGGCCACCGTTCGAGGATGGACCATGACCTACCCCGGGGCACAAGCCACGTACCGGCTCGCCGATGCGCTGTTCCTCATCGGACATGACGAGTTCACCGGTAAGCCGCACGTCGCCGTCGACCGGCTGGAGTGCGGGCTGGCCGGCGCCGCGCTCGCCGAGCTGATGTTCGAGGGCCGGATCGCGCTCGACGGTGGCGGCATCGCCGCGGTCGACCCGCGGCTCTGGCAGGAGCCGCTGACCGACCTGCTGATCACCGAGATCCTGCGCCGCGAGGGCGCGCATCCGGCCCGGTTGTGGATCCGCTACCTGCGGACCCAGCTCAACATCAACGAGCGGGTCGGGACGCGGCTGGTCACCGCCGGCGTCCTCCGCCGGGAGCAGGGCAAGCTGATCGGTCGCCAGGTGCGCTGGCCGGCCATCGACCCGAACCAGGCGGCCTCGCCACGGGTGCGGCTGACCGCCATGCTGATGCACTCGTCCCCGGCCGAGCTGGACCCGGGCACGCTGCTGCTGGCGAGTCTCGCCGAGGCGGTCGGGCTCGCCGCGCACATCTTCGACCCGCAGGTGGGCGGCCGGATGCGGGACTGCCGTCGGTTCCTGCCGGCGCAGCTCGACGGGCTGCTCGCCGCGGTGGTGGGTGCGTTGGACGTCAGCACCACGACGGTCCGCCGGTGACGTACCGCCGGTGACGTCCCGCCCCGGCGGACCGGGACGGGACGGGCACGCCTCAGGCGGGCTCGCGCCACATCGGATAGAGGCGGGGACCATCCGGCAGGTCCAGCGTGGTCGGTCGACGCCGGAAGCCGAGTCGCTCGTAGAGCGCGGCGTTGCGCGGCGAGCTGGCCTCCAGGTACGCGGCGGTGCCGGCGCGGTCCAGCCCGGTCAGCTTGTCGCGCAGCAGCGCCGAGCCCACGCCCTTGCCGTGGTGCGCCGGGTGCACCGCGATGAACGGCAGGTACCAGTGCGGCTCGGCCGGGTGGTTCGCGGTCATCTGCTCGTCGAGCATGCCGAACCGCTTCATCGCGTCCGGCCCGATCGCGGCCTCCAGCTCGGCGAACTCGTCGCCCTCGTCGGCGCCGTGGTCGTCGCCGACCGGCAGCCAGAGCGTGGCGCCCAGCCCGTCGCCGGCCACGTGGACCTCACCGGTCCGCAGCGCCAGCGCGACGAACGGCCCGAAGAAGGCGGGGTGCACCCGCGCCCGGTGGTCGTCCGCCGGGAAGATCCAACTGCTCACCGGGTCCTGCATGAACGCCTCGGCGAGGATTCCGGTCACGACGGCGGCGTCCGCGGTGGACGCGCGCCGGATGTTGCCCTGCCACTCAGTCACTGGCCACCCGTCCTGCCGGCTCAACGAGCCATTGTGGTCATCGATCGGCGTGCAACGTATCAGGTGGCCGCGCCGCGCGGCAGGCCCCCGGACCGGACACTCGCCGCGAACCGGTCCGCTGGCTAGGCTGGCGCAGTCCGCCGACGGGGGAGGCCAGCCGGGCGGTTCCGCCCGTCGACAGGAGGAGCATGTCCCACAACCGTCGCGCCGCCCCGTCACCCGGGTCCGCCATCACCTCGTCGCCCTGGGTGGTCGTGGCGATCGGCGTGATCGTGATGGTGGTGCTGCTGGCGGTGGCGCTCGGTTCGGTGCGGGGCCGGCGGACGTTCCCGGCGTCGCCGACCGATCCGGCGATGTCGCTGCCGGGTCTGCCGACCGCCGCGGCGACCTCGCCCACGGTGGCGGGGGGACCGCCGAGCACGCCCGGGCGGCCGGTGCTCCCGGGGCTGTCGCCCCGGTCGACGGTGCTGCCGGCCCGGCCGACGCCGGCCGTGTCGACCGGCAGCCCGCGCGGCGACGTCCGTCCGGCGCCGCCGGCGCCGCCACCGCAACCCCCGGCGCCGCCGTCCGCGGTGACCGGCCGGTACGCGGTGGTGAGCAGCTTCGACGGCGGCTTCATCGGCGAGGTGCGGCTGGTCAACACCGGGGGTACGGCGCACGGCTGGACGGTGCGGCTGACGTACCCGCAGGGCCGCCTGGTCACCGCCTGGGTGGAAGGCGCCGAACAGGGCACCTTCGGCTTCGACGGCGGCGTCTTCACCTATCGCAGCGGCGTCGACCTGGCGCCGGGCGCGTCGGTGCCGGTGCGCTTCCACCTCGAACGGACCGGCACCACCCGGCCGGAGAGCTGCACGGTCGACGGCGTGACCTGCGCCGGTCTCTGATCCAGCCGTCCGGACGACCGCACGGTGTCCGGACGGTTTTGCAAGACGGCTGTCGTGTTTCGACTTTGTTTGCAAGCTATTGCAGAATGTTTCGGCAAGAGCTAGCGTGCGGGCGAATCAGCGACCAGAGAAAGGCCGTCGATGAAACCGACGCCGATATCCCCCAAGGCGTTGCTCGCCCTGGTCTCCTCCCTCGTACTCACCCTCGTCGGCGTGCCGGTGGCCCTCCACCAGCTCGGTGCCGACGGCGCCCACCGCGTCACCCCCGACGTGCTGGCCGCCGGCAACGCCCCCCAGTGGAACCGGGAGCCGTCCGCGGAGGCGCTGCTGAAGGCGGGCACCACCACCGCCAAGGCGGAGCAGTTCTACTTCGTGCTGCCGGACCGCTTCGCCAACGGCGACAAGCGCAACGACACCGGCGGCCTGCGCGGCGACCGGCTCGCCACCGGCCTGGACCCCGCGGACAAGGGCTTCTACCACGGCGGTGACCTCAAGGGCGTCATCGACAAGATGGACTACATCCAGCAGATGGGCACCACCGCCATCTGGCTGGCCCCGATCTTCAAGAACCGGCCCGTGCAGGGCACCGGCGCCGACGTCTCGGCCGGCTACCACGGCTACTGGATCACCGACTTCACCCAGGTCGACCCGCACTTCGGCACCAACGCCGAGCTGAAGAAGCTGGTCGACCTCGCGCACCGGCGCGGCATCAAGGTCTACCTCGACATCATCGTCAACCACACCGCCGACGTCATCCGGTACGCCGAGGACAAGTACGGCTACGTCGACAAGAAGACCGAGCCCTACCGCGACGCGCAGGGGCGGGCCTTCGAGGACCGCAACTACGCCGACGGCACGCGGAAGTTCCCGCAGGTCAACCGGGATTCGTTCCCGTACACCCCGACGTTCGCCAGCCCGGCCGACGCGAAGGTCAAGGTCCCGGCGTGGCTCAACGCCCCGACCATGTACCACAACCGCGGTGACTCCACGTTCGCCGGGGAGAACAGCGAGTACGGCGACTTCTTCGGCCTCGACGACCTGTGGACCGAGCGTCCCGAGGTGGTCCGCGGCATGACCGACATCTACGGTCAGTGGATCGGCAAGGCCGGCGTCGACGGCTTCCGCCTCGACACCGTCAAGCACGCCAACCTCGACTTCTGGCCGCAGTTCACCCGCGGCATCGACGCCTACGCGGCGAAGGCCGGCAAGAAGGACTTCTTCATGTTCGGCGAGGTCTACAGCGCCGACCAGGAGATCGAGTCGACGTACGTGCGGCAGGGCGGCCTGCCCGCCACGCTTGACTTCTCGTTCCAGGAGGCGGCGCGCGGCTACACCGCCGCCGACGGCTCGGCCAAGGCGCTCGCCGACGTCTACGCCAAGGACGACCTGTACGCCGCCCGGGACACCGACGCCAACCGGCTGCCCACGTTCCTCGGCAGCCACGACATGGGCCGGATCGGCTCGTTCATCGCCGCGGCCGGCGGTGACGACGCCACCCAGTTGCGCCGCGACCAGCTCGCCCACCAGCTGATGTTCCTCACCCGCGGCCAGCCGGTGGTCTACTCCGGCGACGAGCAGGGCTTCACCGGCCCCGGCGGGGACAAGGACGCCCGCCAGGACATGTTCGCCTCGCGCACCGCGGACTACCTGGACGACGACCTGATCGGCACCACCCGCACCCACGCGTCCGACCAGTACGACACCCGGCACCCGCTCTACCGGACCATCGCCGAGCTGGGCAGGCTCCGGGCGGCGCACCCGGCGCTGCGCGACGGCGTCCAGGTCACCCGCTACGCGGCCGACGGCCCCGGCGTGTTCGCGTTCTCCCGCGTCCTGCCCGCCGAGCGGGTGGAACACGTCGCGGCGGTGAACAACGCCGCCACCCCGCAGACTGTCACCGTGGACACCTGGTCGGCCGGTGCCCGCTTCACCGGCATCTACGGCGGCGCCGCCGCCGCGACGGCCGGCGCCGACGGCAAGCTGAGCGTCACCGTGCCGGCCATGTCGGCAGTGGTGCTCAAGGCCGACCGGGCGATCCCGCCGGCCGGCGCGGCCCCGACGATCACGCTGACCGAGCCGGGTGACGCACCGGTCGCCGGCAAGACCGCCATCACCGCCCAGGTCGGCGGCGACCCGCTCGCCACCGTCACGTTCGCCGCCCGGGTGCCCGGCGGGAAGTGGACGCTGCTGGGCAGCGCCCACCGTGCCCCGTACACGGTCCACCACGACCTGACCGGCCTGCCCGGCGGCGCGACCGTGGAGTACAAGGCGGTGGTCCGCGACGGCAAGGGCCGCACCGCCGCCGCCCGCACCACCGGCACGGTCGGCACCCCGGCCCAGGGCGCGTCCCGGGACTGGGCGATCGTGCACTACCAGCGCCCGGCCGGCGGATACGCCGACTGGGGGCTCTACGCCTGGGGCGACATCGACCCGGCGTACGCCACCGAGTGGCCCAAGGGGCAGCCGTTCGCCGGTGAGGACGCGTACGGCCGGTTCGCCTGGGTGAAGCTGAAGCCCGGCGCGAAGTCCGTCGGCTTCCTGGTGGTCGACTCCGACGGCAACAAGGACGTGGCCAACGACCGCACCATCGACGTGACGCAGACCGGCGAGGTCTGGGTCAAGCAGGGCGACCCGACGCTCTACCCGACCCGGCAGGCCGCCACCGGCGAGCCGGACCCGGCCGTCGACCAGGGCACCGCGGTCATCCACTGGCGCAAGGCCGACGGCAACTACGACGGCTGGGGCCTGCACCTGTGGGACGGCGCGGCCAACCCGACCGACTGGGCCGCCCCGCTCAAGCCGGAGAAGATCGACGCGTACGGCGCGGTGTTCCGGGTGCCCCTGGCCGCCGGCGCGACCGGGCTGAGCTACATCATCCACAAGGGCGACGAGAAGGATCAGCCGGACGATCAGCGGCTCGACCTGACCGGCGTCGGGCACGAGGTGTGGCTGCTGGCCGGCGTCAAGGGCCGGCTGCTGCCGGCGACCAGCTCCGGCGTGGCCAAGGACGTCGACATCGCCAAGCAGAAGGCGCAGTGGATCGACCGGTCCACCGTCGCCTGGGCCACCGGCCCGACCGACGGCAAGAAGTACGCGCTGGTCGCCGCCCCGGCCGGCGGGATCGGCGTCGCCGACGGCGAGCTGACCGGGACGTACACCACGCTGCCGCTGCGGGCGCAGCGCAACGGGCTGACCGAGGCGCAGCGGCAGGCGTACCCCCAGCTCTGGGCCTCTCGCGCCTTCTCGCTTGACCGCGCCGACCTGGCCAAGGTGCCGGCGGCGCTGCGCGGGCAGCTCGTGGTCACCGAGCGGGACGCCGAGGGCGTGCTGCTCGGCGCCACCGGCGTGCAGATCCCCGGCGTGCTGGACGACGTCTACGCGGCGGCCACCGGGGTGAAGCTCGGCCCGACGTTCGCCGGTCGGGTGCCCACGCTGGCCGTGTGGGCGCCGACCGCGCGGAAGGTGTCGCTGCAACTGTTCGACTCGCCGACGGCGCAGCCGAGCACGGTGGCGATGAGCCGCAACGACCGCACCGGCGTCTGGTCGGTGCGCGGCACCACGGCGTGGACCGGCCGCTACTACCGCTACCAGGTGGAGGCGTGGCAGCCGGCCGCGCAGAAGGTGGTCACCGCGTCGGTGACCGACCCCTACTCGGTGGCGCTCGCGCCGGACTCCACGCACAGCCAGATCGTCGACCTGACCGACCCGGCGCTGGCGCCGGCCGGCTGGGCGAAGCTGCGCAAGCCGGCGGCCGTGCCCGCGTCGAAGGCGCAGATCTCCGAGCTGTCGGTGCGGGACTTCTCCATCGCCGACACCACCGTCCCGGCCGAGAAGCGGGGCACCTACCTCGCGTTCACCGACCCGAACACGGCCGGGATGAAGCACCTGCGGGCGCTCGGCGACGCCGGGGTCAACTACCTGCACCTGCTGCCGGCGTTCGACTTCGCCACCATTCCGGAGAAGCGGGCCGACCAGGCCCAGCCGGCCTGCGACCTGGCCAAGCTGCCGCCGGACTCGGACCAGCAGCAGAAGTGCGTCGCGGCGGTGGCCGACAAGGACGGCTACAACTGGGGGTACGACCCGCTGCACTACACCGTGCCGGAGGGCGGCTACGCGGTCGACCCGAGCGGCGCGAAGCGCACCACCGAGTTCCGGCAGATGGTCGCCGGGGTGAACCAGGCCGGCCTGCGGGTGGTCATGGACGTGGTCTACAACCACACCTCGGCCGCCGGCACCGACGGGAAGTCGGTGCTCGACCAGGTGGTGCCCGGCTACTACCACCGGCTGCTGGACGACGGCACGGTCGCCAACTCGACCTGCTGCGCCAACACCGCCCCGGAACACGCCATGATGGGCAAGCTCGTGGTGGACTCGCTGGTCACCTGGGCCACGGCGTACAAGGTGGACGGGTTCCGGTTCGACCTGATGGGCCACCACCCGAAGGCGAACATCCTGGCCGTACGGGCCGCGCTGGACAAGCTCACGCTCGCCCGCGACGGCGTCGACGGCAAGAAGATCATGCTGTACGGCGAGGGCTGGAACTTCGGCGAGGTCGCGAACGACGCCCGGTTCACGCAGGCCACCCAGGCCAACATGGCCGGCACCGGGATCGGCACGTTCAACGACCGGCTCCGCGACGCGGTGCGCGGCGGCGGCCCGTTCGACGCCAACCCGCGGGTGCAGGGCTTCGCCTCCGGCCTGTTCACCGACCCGAACGGCGACGAGGTCAACGGTTCGGCCGCCGAGCAGAAGGCCCGGCTGCTGCACGCCCACGACCTGATCAAGGTGGGGCTGACCGGCAACCTGCGCGACTACCGGTTCACCGACTCCGCCGGCAGGCGGGTGACCGGCGCGCAGGTCGACTACAACGGCGCTCCGGCCGGCTACACCGCCGCGCCGGGCGAGGCGGTCACGTACGTCGACGCGCACGACAACGAGATCCTGTACGACGCGTTGGCGTACAAGCTGCCGCAGGGCACCTCGGCGCAGGACCGGGCCCGGATGCAGGTGCTCGCGCTGGCCACCACCGCGTTCGGGCAGGGAACCGGGTTCGTGACGGCCGGCTCGGAGCGGCTGCGCTCCAAGTCGCTGGACCGCAACTCGTTCAACTCCGGTGACTGGTTCAACCAGATCCGCTGGGACTGCGCCCAGGGCAACGGGTTCGGCGCCGGTCTGCCGCCGGAGCAGGACAACAAGGACAAGTGGCCGTACGCCAAGCCCTTGCTGGCCGATGCGAAGCTGGTCCCGGATTGCGCGGCGATCGACCTGGCCGACGCCCGGTACGCCGAGCTGCTCCGGATCCGCCGGTCCTCGCCGGTGTTCGGGCTGCCCAGCGCCGAGCAGGTGCAGAAGCGGGTCGCGTTCCCGCTGTCCGGGGCGAAGGAGACCCCCGGCGTGCTCACCATGACGCTGGACGCCCGTGGGCTGGGCGGGGCGTGGAAGTCGGTGACTGTGGTCTTCAACGCCACTCCGGAGACGGCGAAGCAGACCGTGACCGGCCTGCGTGGGGCGAACGTGGCGCTGCACCCGGTGCTGCGGAACTCGGCCGACCCGGCGCTGCGGACGGCCTCGTTCGACCGGTCCGGCGGCACGTTCACCGTGCCGGCGCGCAGCGTGGCGGTGTTCGTCCAGAGCTGACCGCGGCACGACCGACCGGCCCCCCTGCCACTGGTGGCAGGGGGGCCGGTGCGTACCCCGGGTCCGTCAGGTCAGTTGAAGCAGTCCTTGACGGTGTTGGCGCAGTTGGTGGGGTCGTTGTCGCTGATGAGGGACTCGTCGTCGAGCTTGACGCGGCCCTCGTTGTTGAGGATGCCGCCGGCGACGCGGTGGAGCTTGCCGGCGTCGGTGGCGGTGTTCTTGGTGACGTGGGTCTTGGTCAGGGTGATGGTGGCCTTGTTGTTGAAGATGCCGCCGCCGTTGAGGGCGGTGTTGCCCTTGACCACGGTGTTGCGCAGGGTGAGGGCGGCGTTGTCGTCCTCGTCGTGGTCGCGGGTGAGGAAGCCGTCTTCGATCTTGACGAGCCATTCGCCGTTGTAGATGCCGCCGCCGAAGCGGTTGGCGGTGTTGTCGACGATGACGCTGTCGGCGATCGTGGTGCTGCCCTCGTCCTTGGTGTTGGGGTAGCCCCAGTGCTTGCCGCCGGTGACCACGATGCCGCCGCCGTCGCCGTCGGCGTGGTTGTTGGCGATGACGACCTTGTCGAGGTCGAGGTCGGTGTTCTCGGCGTAGATGCCGCCGCCGT
>NZ_JBISAC010000006.1:363416-416891 GCF_044391475.1 Micromonospora sp. NPDC018662 | reverse complement strand
GATCAACACCCCACCGACCAGCCAGAAAACACCTCACACCACCACGTCAAGACCCCCCGACCAGCACAAACAGGATGAGACAAGCTCACGGAAAGAGTGGCTAACGGCGCCTGCATGGCCCCGCTTTCCGTGAAAGTGGGCGGTGGCCAAGGGGAGGAGCGTGGGCGAGCGGCGTCGGGTGGGGCGCGCGGGCACGGGGGAAGCCGAACCGGGGCTCACCCGGCGAGGAGGCGCCTCACTCGTCGGCCCCGGGGGTGGCCGGCCGGGAACGGGCGTCCACCAGCGGGTCGGGCGCGGCGGCGGCCACCGGGAACGGCGGCGGCGTGCCACCGAAGGTCGGGCAGAGCGCCTGGTGGCTGCACCAGTCGCAGAGCCGGCTCGGCCGGGGCCGGAAATCCTGCCGCGCGGTGGCCTGCTCGATCGCCCGCCACAGCGCCACCACCGTGCGCTCGAAGCGCACCAGCTCCTCGGCGTCGGGCGCGTAGTCGCAGACCTCGGCGTCCTTGAGGTAGAGCAGGCGCAGCACCCGCGGCACCACGCCCCGGGTGCGCCACAGCACCAGCGCGTAGAACTTCAACTGGAACAGCGCCCGCGCCTCGAACGCCTCACGCGGCGCGCCGCCGGTCTTGTAGTCGACCACCCGCAACGCGCCGTCCGGTGCCACGTCGAGGCGGTCGAGATAACCCCGGATGAGCAACTCGTCGTCGACCACCGCGGAAATCAGCGCCTCGCGCTCGGCCGGCTCCAGCCGGCGCGGGTCCTCCACCGCGAAGTAGCCCTCCAGCAGGCCGGCCGCCGAGCGGAGGAACCCCTCCACGCCGGCCGTGTCGCCGTCGGCGAACAGCGCTGCCAGCTCCGGCTCCTCGGTGACCAGGCGGTCCCACTGCGGGGCGACCAGGTCGCCCGCCGACTCCGGGGTGCGCGCCGCGGCCGGCAGGTCGAACAGCCGCTCCAGCACGGCGTGCACCAGCGTGCCCCGGGCCTGCTCGACCGTCGGGCGCTCCGGCAGCCGGTCGATGCTGCGGAACCGGTAGAGCAGCGGGCAGGTCTTGAAGTCGGCCGCCCGCGACGGCGACAGCGACGCCCGCACCGTGACCGGCGCCGGCTCCGTCGTCGGGACGCCCTGCGTGTCGATCACCGGTTCCGCCGTCATGCCCGGAAGGTTAGGCCACCGGTGTGACACCGCCGTCGTCGCCGCACCGGGCCATGATCTACCGCCGCGTAGCATCGTCGGGGTGGAGCAGCGCACCCGACCGCCGCGCCGGCCCGGGCTGAGCCTCGGCCGGGTCTTCGGGGTGCCGCTGCGCGCCGACGCGTCGATGCTGCTGCTCACCGTCGTGGTCACCGTGCTCTACGCGGCGCTGGCCCGCCGCCAGCTCGACCTCGGTCCGCTCGGCGGCTACCTGGTCGGCCTCGGCTTCGTCGTCGCGCTGCTCGGCTCCGTGCTGCTGCACGAGCTGGGGCACGCGCTCACCGCCCGCCGGTTCGGCATCGGTGTGCGGGGAATCACGCTGGAACTGCTCGGCGGCTACACCGAGATGGACTCCGACGCCCCCAGCCCCCGGGTGGAGCTGCTGATCTCGCTGGCCGGCCCGGCCGTGTCCGCCGTGCTCGGCGCCGGCGCGGTCGCCGCCACGCTCACGCTGCCCGCCGGCACGCTCGGCCACCAGCTCGCCTTCCAGCTCGCGGTCAGCAACGTGGTGGTGGCGATCTTCAACAGCCTGCCCGGGCTGCCGCTGGACGGCGGGCGCGCGCTGCGCGCCGCGGTGTGGGCGCTCACCCGGGACCGGCACCGGGGCACCGAGGTGGCCGGCTGGGTCGGCCGGGCCGTCGCGCTGGCCACGTTGGCCCTGGTGGTGGCGCTCACGCTACGGCGGGCGCTCGCCCCGCTGGCGTTGCCGCTGCTCCTGCTGGTCGCGTTGACGCTGTGGCGGGGCGCCGGGCAGTCCGTCCGGCTGGCCCGCATCGGCCGCCGGCTGCACCTGGTCGACCTGACCCGGCTGGCCCGCCCGCTGCTGCCGGTGCCCACCGGCACCCCGCTGGCCGAGGCGCAGCGTCGTCGCGCCGAGGCGGGCACACCCGACGCGGCGCTCGCCGTGGTCGACTCCGCCGGCCGTACCGTGGCGCTGGTCGACCCGGCGCGCGCCGCCGCCGTACCCCCGGAACGGCGGCCGTGGCTCGCGGTGGACGAGGTGGCCCGCGGCCTGGCCACGCTGCCCGCCCTGCCGGTCGCCGCGGACGGCGATCGGGTGCTGGAGACGGTCCGCACCCACCCGGGCGCGCAGTACCTGGTGACGGCAGGCGAAGATGTGGTCGGCGTGCTCCACGTCGCGGATCTCGCCCAGCTCCTCGAACCGAAACGGAAGACGAACACGTGACCGCAGAGAACTCCACCGTCCCGGCGCTGCCCCCGGTCCACCGCGGGCCGTTCCGGATCGGCGACCGGGTCCAGCTCACCGACCCGAAGGGCCGGATGCACACCGTGACGCTGGAGCCCGGCAAGGAGTTCCACACCCACCGCGGCATCCTCAAGCACGACACGCTGATCGGCCTGCCCGACGGCAGCGTGGTCACCACCGCCGGCGGCGGCACCGCCTTCCTGGCGCTGCGACCGCTGCTGTCGGACTACGTGCTGTCCATGCCGCGCGGCGCCCAGGTGATCTACCCGAAGGACTCGGCGCAGATCGTCGCGATGGGCGACATCTTCCCCGGCGCCAAGGTGCTGGAGGCCGGCGCCGGCTCCGGCGCGCTGTCCTGCTCGCTGTTGCGCGCCGTGGGCACCGAGGGGGAGCTGCACTCCTTCGAGCTGCGCGACGACTTCGCCCAGATCGCCCGGCGCAACGTCGAGGCGTTCTTCACCGGCCCGCACCCGGCCTGGCGGCTGCACGTCGGCGACGTCGCCGAGTGCGCCGAGACCGGCTTCGACCGGATCATCCTCGACATGCTGACCCCGTGGGAGATGCTCGACATGGTCGAGCGGGCGCTGGTCCCCGGCGGCGTGCTGATCGGCTACGTGGCCACCACGCCGCAGCTCTCCGAGCTGGTCGAGGCGCTGCGCGAGCGGGGCGGCTGGACCGAGCCGCGCGCCTGGGAGTCGATGGTCCGCGACTGGCACGCCGAGGGCCTCGCGGTCCGGCCGGACCACCGCATGATCGCGCACACCGCGTTCCTGGTCTCCGCGCGCAAGCTCGCCCCCGGGGTCACCGCGCCGCCGCGCCGGCGCAAGCCCAGCAAGGGCGCCGAGGCGTACGCGCAGCGCCGCGACGCCCTGCGCGCCGCCGCGGCGGCGCGGCCGGCGGAGGAGCCGGAACAGTCCTGACCCCCGCCGCGCGAACCGCCACGGGCGGGCGGATCATGTGTGCCCGTGGGGACGACGACACCGGAGACGGTAAGCATGACAGAGCGGCTCGGGGCGCGCGGTGGGCGCGTCCGTCCCGGCCCCGGCGGTACGGGTCGACGGGAGGTGACGTGAGCAGTCCCGGCTACGGCAACGGCGAGATGCCCGCCGTCTTCCCCGACTGGTCGCCCTACGCCGACCTGGAGTCGGCCGCCCGCGCCTACCTGCGGGACCCCGACATCGCCCTGGAGGCGCTCGGCGGGGTGCTGCGCGGCGCCTCGGTGCTCGGCTTCACGCTGGAACGCTTCGTCAACGAGGTGAACGGGGTGTGGCAGGAGGTCGTCGTCTGCGACGGCAGCCGGCTGGTGCTCTGGCACGGCGAGGACGTCCCGCCGGGGGAGGGGCCGCCCGGCGCGATGACCTCCTCGCTGCGGGTGGTGCCGGTCTCCACGGTCACCGAGGTCGGCTGCCGGCGCCGGCTCACCCGCGCCGAGGACGGCACGGTCCGGGTCGACAGCATCGACGTGTACCTGTTGCTCAGCTCGCTGGACGAGGCGCCGCCGAGCGACGAGGCGGCCGGCACGCCGCGGCACGACGCGCTGCGCTTCGGCAAGACGCTCGACGACGGCGGCGCCGGGCAGATCACCCGGCTGGAGGAGTTCGCCCGGCTGGTGGCCTCGGTGGTCGGCCGTCCCATGCTCTGAGACGGAGGGGGGCCGGGGACGTGGTCCCCGGCCCCCCTCCGTCCGTGCGGTCAGTCGTCGGCCTCCGGGCCGGCCACCTCGACGCCGTCACTGCCCCGCGTCACGTGGATGCACTCGCCCGGACATTCCTTCGCCGAGTCGATCACCTCGAGGCGCAGGTGCTCCGGCACGTCCACCCGGGCGCCCGGGGTCTGTCGCAGCTCGCCGTCCGGGCCCTTGACGTACGCCAGGCCGTCGACGTCGAACTCGAAGACCTCCGGCGCGTACTGCACACACAGCCCGTCACCCGTGCAGAGGTCCTGGTCGACCCAGACCTGCAACTGGTCGGTCGCGACGTCGGTCACGAAGCACCCCCCATGTTCTCCCGTCCCGGACTCCGACGGTACCCGAACGCCCGTACCCGCCCGTCGACCAGCCCTTGGCGATCAAGCTTCGGTGACGAGCGCGTTGCGGAGGACCGAATCGGGCTCATAGCGGCTAGTGTTAGCTCAGAACGTTCAAGCCCCCCGGGGAGGTGGGACGTGGCACGCAGCGACGACGCGGACTCGCGCGCCGCACGGTGGGAAAAGGAAGCCCACGATCTCTCCACGCAGGTCGCGTTCCTGCAAGAGGAGCTCGCTCTGGTGCGGCGCAAGTTGACCGAAAGCCCCCGACACGTCCGGCAGCTCGAAGAGCGGCTGGCGGCCACCCAGGCACAGTTGGCCCGGCTGACCGAGAACAACGAGCGTCTGGTGAGCACCCTCAAGGAGGCTCGCGCGCAGATCGTGACGCTCAAGGAGGAGATCGACCGGCTCGCCCAGCCGCCCAGCGGCTACGGCGTCTTCCTGGCGAGGCACGACGACGGCACGGTGGACGTGTTCACCGGCGGGCGCAAGCTCCGCGTCGCCGTCTCGCCCTCGCTGGAGGTCGACGAGCTACGCCGTGGGCAGGAGGTGCTGCTCAACGACGCGCTCAACATCGTCGACGCGTTCGGCTTCGAGCGGGTCGGCGAGGTGGTGATGCTCAAGGAGATCCTCGTCGGTCCGGACGGCGCGCCGGGTGACCGGGCGCTGGTGGTCTCGCACTCGGACGAGGAGCGCATCGTGCACCTCGCCGAGACGCTGATCGGCAGCGCGATCCGGGCCGGTGACTCGCTCATGATCGAGCCCCGCTCGGCGTACGCCTACGAGCGGATCCCGAAGAGCGAGGTCGAGGAGCTGGTCTTGGAGGAGGTGCCGGATGTCGACTACGAGGACATCGGTGGCCTCCAGGCGCAGATCGAGCAGATCCGCGACGCGGTGGAGCTGCCGTTCCTGCACGCCGACCTGTTCCGCGAGCACCAGCTCCGGCCGCCGAAGGGCATCCTGCTCTACGGTCCGCCCGGCTGCGGCAAGACGCTGATCGCCAAGGCGGTGGCCAACTCGCTCGCCAAGAAGATCGCCGAGCGGTTGGGCAAGGAGCGGCACACCAGCTTCTTCCTCAACATCAAGGGTCCCGAGCTGCTCAACAAGTACGTCGGCGAGACCGAGCGGCACATCCGGCTGATCTTCCAGCGAGCCCGGGAGAAGGCCGGCGAGGGCACCCCGGTGATCGTGTTCTTCGACGAGATGGACTCGATCTTCCGCACCCGCGGCTCCGGCGTCTCCTCCGACGTGGAGAACACCATCGTTCCCCAGCTGCTCAGCGAGATCGACGGCGTGGAGGGGCTGGAGAACGTCATCGTCATCGGCGCCTCCAACCGGGAAGACATGATCGACCCGGCGATCCTGCGCCCCGGCCGGCTCGACGTGAAGATCAAGATCGAGCGGCCGGACGCCGAGGCGGCCAAGGACATCTTCACCAAGTACGTCCTCGCCGACCTGCCGCTGCATGCGGATGACCTGGCCGAGCACGGCAGCGACCCGCAGGCCACGGTGGCCGCGATGATCGACGCCGTCGTCCTGCGGATGTACTCCGAGACCGAGGAGAACCGCTTCCTCGAGGTCACCTACGCCAACGGCGACAAGGAAGTCCTCTACTTCAAGGACTTCAACTCCGGCGCGATGATCCAGAACATCGTCGACCGGGGCAAGAAGATGGCCATCAAGGAGTTCCTCACCTCCGGTCGCAAGGGGCTGCGGCTGCAGCACCTGCTCGACGCGTGCGTCGACGAGTTCCGGGAGAACGAGGACCTGCCCAACACCACCAACCCCGACGACTGGGCCCGCATCTCCGGCAAGAAGGGCGAGCGGATCGTCTACATCCGCACGCTCGTCTCCGGCGGCAAGGGCACCGAGGCCGGCCGGTCCATCGAGACCGCCAGCAACACCGGCCAGTACCTCTGAGACCGGCCCGACCGGGGCGGCGCCACGCCGGCGCCGTCCCGGTCGGTCGTCTCCGGGCTCCGGGAGCGGGACGCACCCACTAGGGTCTGCGCCCGTGCGTAGATCACTCGCCCCGGTCCTGACCGTCTGCCTCGCGGCGCTGCTCACCGCGTGCGGCACCGCCACCACCGACACCGCCGCCGCGCCGGCCGGCCCGGCCTCCGCCGCCACGTCCGCCGCCGACCCGGTCGCCGCGGTCAAGCAGGGGTTCGGCCGCAGCCTGGAGAAGTCGGCCAGGATGAACGTCGTCATCAAGGCCGGCAACCAGACCGTCACCATGCAGTCGGCCGTCGAGCCCGCCTCCGGCGCGATGACGCTCGACATGAAGACACCCGACCCGGTCAGCATGGTCGTCACCGCCGACGCCGTCTACGTCAAGCAGGACGAGTCGGACGGCAAGCCCTGGGTGAAACTGGACCGGAAGCGGCTCCGCGCCGACGGCCCGCTGGCCCAGGGCCTCGACATCCGGGCGCAGGCCGGCATCCTCGGCGGGGTGGTCACCGCCGAGGCGGCCGGCGACGGCCGCTACACCGGCGCGGCCGACGCCGACAAGGCCATCGCGGCGGCCTCCAGCGAGGCGGAGCGGGCGACCCTGCGCAACGCGTTCAAGGTGCTCAAGGACAAGTCGGTGCCGTTCCAGGCCACCCTGGACACCGAGGGCCGGCTCACCAGGCTCACCTACACGTTCGACACCGCGGCCGGGAAGATCGAGAACGAGTTGACCATGCACGGCTTCGGCGAGCCGGTCACCATCACCACGCCGAAGGCGTCCGAGACCGAGCCGGCGTCGGCCGAGATGTACCGCTTCTTCTGACCGGTCGCGACGGGGTGGCCGGACGGAGAACCCCTGCTCCGGCCGCCCCGCCCGCCACACCGCCGCGCCCGCCGGAAGCCCGGCGCGCCACCTGGCGTCGATGCGCCGACTACGCTCGACATGACGGGGACCGGGACGGCGAGCGGAGCGGGCAGGTCGATGAGCGTCAGACGGATCATGGGCACCGAGGTCGAGTACGGCATCTCCGTGCCCGGCCAGGCCGGAGCCAACCCGATGGTCACCTCCTCGCAGGTGGTCAACGCCTACGGGGCGCGACCGGAACTCAACCGGGGCGGACGGGCCCGCTGGGACTACGAGGAGGAGTCGCCGCTGCGCGACGCCCGCGGCTTCACCTACTCCGGGGCGGCGTACGACCCGGCCGAGGCGCTCGCCGACGAGGATCTCGGGCTCGCCAACGTGATACTCACCAACGGTGCCCGGCTCTACGTCGACCACGCCCACCCCGAATACTCCACCCCCGAGGTGACCACCCCGCTCGACGTGGTCCGTTGGGACAAGGCGGGTGAGCGGGTGATGGCCGAGGCGGCCCGGCGGGCCGCCACCATCCCGGGCACCCACCCGATCCACCTCTACAAGAACAACACCGACAACAAGGGCGCCAGCTACGGCGCCCACGAGAACTACCTGATGCGCCGGCAGACGCCGTTCGCCGACATCGTGGCGTACCTGACGCCGTTCTTCGTCACCCGCCAGATCGTCTGCGGCGCCGGCCGCGTCGGCATCGGCCAGGACGGCGGCCAGAGCGGCTTCCAGATCTCCCAGCGCGCCGACTTCTTCGAGGTCGAGGTCGGGCTGGAGACCACGCTCAAGCGGCCCATCATCAACACCCGCGACGAGCCGCACGCGGACGCCGACAAGTACCGTCGCCTGCACGTCATCATCGGCGACGCCAACCTCTCCGAGATCTCCACGTTCCTCAAGGTCGGCACCACGTCGCTGATCCTCGCCATGATCGAGGAGAAGGCGCTCGGTGCCGACCTGGGCATCGCCGACCCGGTCGGTGAGCTGCGCGCGGTCAGCCACGACCCGTCGCTGAAGCACCTCATGCGGATGCGCGACGGTCGCCGGCTCACCGCGCTGGACGTGCAGTGGGCCTACTACGAGCGGGTCCGTTCCTTCGTGGACGACCGGCACGGCCAGGACGTGGACGCGCAGACCACCGACGTCCTGGACCGCTGGGAGAGCGTGCTGGACCGGCTCGGCCGGGACGCCTTCGAGTGCGCCGACGAGCTGGACTGGGTGGCCAAGCTGCGGGTGCTGGAGGGCTACCGGGAGCGGGAGAACCTCGGCTGGGGTTCGCACAAGCTGCAACTGGTCGACCTGCAGTACTCCGACGTGCGACCGGAGAAGGGGCTCTACCACCGGCTGGTCCAGCGCGGTTCGATGAAGACGCTGCTCACCGACGAGCAGACGCGCACCGCGATGACCGAGCCCCCGGAGGACACCCGGGCCTACTTCCGCGGTCGCTGCCTGGCCCAGTACGCCTCCGAGGTGGTGGCCGCGAGCTGGGACTCGGTCATCTTCGACGTGGGCCGCGAGTCGCTGGTCCGGGTGCCGATGATGGAGCCCGAGCGGGGCACCCGCGCGCACGTCGGCCAGCTCTTCGACCGGTGCGCGAGCGCCAAGGACCTGCTGGAGATGCTCACCGGCGGCTGACGCGGATGCCGGAAGGCCCGTCGCGTGCCGAACCCGGCGCGCGGCGGGCTTTTCGTCGCCCGCGCGAGGTAAGTTGATCGCAGGCGATCGTGGAGGAGGCACCACCATGGCGACGCAAGAGGGTGGGCAGACCCAGTCCGGCAAGTCCCACGAGGAGGTCGAGGAGGTCACCGCGCAGGCCAACCCCGAGGTGGCCGAGCGGCACGCCGAGATCACCGAGGACGTCGACGACCTGCTCGACGAGATCGACTCCGTCCTGGAGGAAAATGCAGAAGAGTTCGTGAGAGGATACGTACAAAAAGGAGGTCAGTGAATATACCGGGGCGAAACGGACATGCCTCTCCCTTCGGATGATCGGGAAGGTCGACGCCGTTGCCGCGACTGCGGGGAGTGGAAGCCTCTCGACGACTTCTGCGCGAGCAGCAAGCGTCCCAGTGGTCGCGGCAGCTACTGCAAGCCGTGCTTCAACACGCGCTCCAAGGCCAGTTACGCAAAGCGTGTGAAGGCCAATTTCGGCCGAGAGGTGAAGCCCAAGCGGGACGTTCCGGACGGGCATCGCTTCTGTGCCGACTGCGGAAACGCCAAGCCGCTGGCTGACTTTCCGCGGAACCGCTCCGATAGCACCGGTTACGCCACCTACTGCAAGCCTTGCCACAACAGGCGGACCGTGGAGACCAAGCAGCGGCTCTACGGCGGCAACCGCGAGTACCACCTGCGCCGTCGCTACGGGGTCGGGGAGAAGGAGTTCCAGGAGCTCCTGGCCGAGCAGGGCGGCGTGTGCGCGATCTGTCGGCGCCCCGATCCGGAACATCTGGACCACGATCATCGCACCGGATGGGTGCGCGGGATACTCTGCTTCAACTGCAATGGCGGTCTCGGCCAGTTCAAGGACAACCTCGACAACCTGGCCGGGGCGATCACATACCTGAGAGGAACCACGTGGCAGCGGGTTTTGATCCATCCGGGCGTCTTCCAGATGTGTTCACCAACGCGGGGACGTCCTCCTTCACCACGTTCCTGAGCAAGGTGGCCCCCGAGATGCTGCCGGGCCGTCGGCCGCTGCCGCCCGGCATGGCCGCCGACATGGCGCCGCACGCCACCACGATCGTGGCCATCGCGGCCGCGAACGGCGTGGTCATGGCCGGCGACCGCCGGGCCACGATGGGCAACCTGATCGCCCAGCGCGACATCGAGAAGGTGCACCCGGCCGACGCGTACTCGCTGGTCGGCATCGCGGGCACCGCGGGCATCGGCATCGAGCTGATGCGACTGTTCCAGGTGGAGCTGGAGCACTACGAGAAGATCGAGGGCGCGATGCTCTCGCTCGACGGCAAGGCCAACCGGCTGGCCTCGATGATCCGGGGCAACCTGGGCGCCGCCATGCAGGGCCTGGCCGTGGTCCCGCTGTTCGCCGGCTTCGACCTGGCCGCGAGCGACCCGGCGCGGGCCGGCCGGATCTTCAGCTTCGACGTGACCGGCGGTCCCTACGAGGAGACCGGCTACGACGCGATCGGCTCCGGCTCGTTGTTCGCCAAGTCCGCGCTGAAGAAGCGTTTCCGGGCCGGCCTGTCCGTCGACGACGCGACGCGGTTGGCCGTCGAGGCGCTTTACGACGCCGCGGACGACGACACCGCCACCGGCGGCCCCGACCTGACCCGGCGGATCTACCCGGTGGTGATGACCGCGACGGCCGAGGGCACCTACCGGCTCACCGACGCCGAGACGGCGGCGATCGCGGAGGGCGTGGTGTCCGGCCGGATGGAGAACCCCGGCGGCTGACCCCGCTCGCACGTCCACCGAGTCAGCAGTCCCGCACCACAGGTACGAAGGAGAACCGCCGCCGTGGCCATGCAGTTCTACGCCTCGCCCGAGCAGATCATGCGCGACCGCTCCGAGCTGGCCCGCAAGGGCATCGCCCGGGGCCGTAGCGCGGTGGTCCTGAGCTACGCCGGCGGGGTGCTCTTCGTCGCCGAGAATCTGTCCAGCACGCTGCACAAGGTCAGCGAGATCTACGACCGGATCGGCTTCGCTGCGGTCGGCCGGTACAACGAGTTCGAGAACCTGCGCCGCGCCGGGGTGCGGATGGCCGATCTCAACGGCCTGAGCTACGACCGGCGGGACGTGACCGGGCTGGCGCTGGCGAACGCGTACGCGCAGACGCTGGGTGCCATCTTCACCGAGCAGTCGAAGCCGTTCGAGGTGGAGATCTGCGTGGCCGAGGTGGCTGCCTCGCCGGACGACGACTCGCTCTACCGGGTGACCTACGACGGCTCGGTCAACGACGAGCCGGGCCGGATGGCGATGGGCGGCCAGTCGGAGGCGATCGCCGGCGTGCTGAAGAACGAGCACCGGCCGGAGATGTCGCTGTCGGAGGCCGTGCGCGCCGCGATGAAGGCGTTGAGCAGCGTCGGCGGCGAGGGTGGGGCGGCCCGGACGATCGCGGCGAACCAGTTGGAGGTGGCGGTCCTGGACCGGCGCCGGGTGGGTCGTACGTTCCGGCGGATCACCGGCGCGGCGCTGACCGCCTTGCTGAACGGCGAGGCGGAGGGGGACGTGGCGCCGGCGCCGGGCACGGCGAAGACCCCGACGGTGCCGACCGAGGAGGCGAAGAAGCCGACCACGTCGGCGGGCTCGGCCGACCTGGAGGGCCACCGGGAGGACGCCCCCGGCGAGTGACACCTGTTTTCGGGCCCCGCCACTTCCGTGAAGTGGCGGGGCCCGCCGGTGTCTGGTGCCGCCGTCTCGCCGATCGGGCGGCTTCGGTGTACGACGATGAACGCGGGCGCTGCCCATCGGGGGCTCCGGGCGGCTAATGTCTCATCATGGAGCGGCGAATCTTCGGCCTCGAGACCGAGTACGGCGTCACCTGCACCTATCGCGGGCAGCGCCGGCTTTCCCCCGACGAGGTCGCGCGGTACCTGTTCCGGCGGGTGGTGTCGTGGGGCCGGTCGAGCAACGTTTTCCTGCGCAACGGGGCGCGCCTCTATCTGGATGTGGGCTCGCATCCGGAGTACGCGACGCCGGAGTGCGACTCGGTGACCGATCTGGTGGCCCACGACCGGGCCGGTGAGCGGATCCTGGAGGGGCTGCTCGTCGATGCGGAGAAGCGACTGCACGACGAGGGCATCGCGGGCGAGATCTATCTGTTCAAGAACAACACGGATTCGGCCGGCAACTCGTACGGCTGCCACGAGAACTACCTGGTGTCCCGGCACGGGGAGTTCGGCCGGCTGGCCGACGTGCTGATCCCGTTCCTGGTCACCCGGCAGTTGATCTGCGGCGCGGGCAAGGTGTTGCAGACGCCGCGCGGCGCGGTCTACTGCCTGTCGCAGCGGGCGGAGCACATCTGGGAGGGCGTCTCCTCGGCGACCACCCGGAGCCGGCCGATCATCAACACCCGCGACGAGCCGCACGCGGACGCGGAGCGCTACCGCCGGCTGCACGTGATCGTCGGCGACTCCAACATGAACGAGGTCACCACGCTGTTGAAGGTCGGCACGGCCGACATCGTGCTGCGGATGATCGAGGCCGGTGTGGTGATGCGGGACCTGACGCTGGAGAACCCGATCCGGGCCATCCGGGAGGTGTCGCACGACATCACCGGCCGGCGCAAGGTTCGGCTGGCCTCCGGCAAGGAGGTCTCGGCCCTGGAGATCCAGCAGGAATATCTGGCGAAGGCGACGGAGTTCGTGGAGCGCCGGGGCGGCGACCAGACCGCCAAGCGGGTGGTGGACCTGTGGGCGCGGGTGCTGGGCGCGGTGGAGACCGGCGACCTGGATCCGGTGGCGCGCGAGATCGACTGGGTGAGCAAGCTCAAGCTGATCGAGCGTTACCAGCGCAAGCACGACCTGCCGCTGTCGCATCCGCGGGTGGCGCAGATGGATCTGGCCTATCACGACCTGCGGCGCGGCCGGGGCCTGTACGGATTGCTGGAGCGGCGGGGCGAGGTGGACCGGGTGGCCACCGACCCGGAGATCTTCGAGGCGAAGGAGACGCCGCCGCAGACCACCCGGGCGCGGTTGCGTGGCGAGTTCATCCGGCACGCGCAGGAGAAGCGGCGTGACTTCACCGTCGACTGGGTGCACCTGAAGCTGAACGACCAGGCGCAGCGCACGGTGTTGTGCAAGGACCCGTTCCGGGCGTACGACGAGCGGGTGGAGCGGCTGATCGCCAGCATGTGAGGCCGGCGGCGGCCGGTGCCTGCGTGCCGGCCGCCGCGGCCCCGGTAGGCTGGCGTCGCCATGGACACTTCCGAACCGCAGGGCCGCGAGCGCGGCCAGACCTCCGGCCGCGAGCGGGACGGCGGCGCCGAGAAGCTCAACTGGATCGACCGGCGGCGGGAGAAGATCCGCGCCGAGATCGCGCGTAACCGTCGTGGTGATCATGCGGTGCCGACCTGGGTGCTGGCGGCCGCGCTGGTGCTGATCGTGGGCGCCTGGCTGGCGTTGATCTTCCTGGTTGGCTGACCGTCGGCGTCCGCGCACGGGGGGTTGCGCCGTCGCCCGGTCGCCGGGAGAGTTGTCACATCGACCGAGATCGACCCATGGGGCACCGTGGGCGCGGGCACGGGAGGGTGACGTCATCGCACACATCGACCTCGGCCTGGACGAGCAGGCCCACCCCGGCATCAACGGGCTGGCCCGCTACCGGCCGGAGACCGCCGGGCCGCTGCTCGACCTCGCCGACACGCTGCTGCACGCTCCCCATCCCACGCTGACGCCGGGGGAGCGGGAACTGATCGCCGCGTACGTGTCGGGGTTGAACGCCTGCACGTTCTGCTGCGCGTCGCACTCGGCGTTCGCCGCCGCGCAGTTGCCGGCCGGGATGGCGCTGGTGGAGCAGGTCCGCCGGGACCTGGACGCGGCACCGGTCGAGGCGAAGCTGCGGGCGCTGCTGCGGATCGCCGGGGCGGTGCAGCGCAGTGGCCGGGAGGTCACCACCGCGCTGGTCGAGGCGGCCCGCGCCGAGGGCGCCACCGACCTGGAGATCCACGACACGGTGCTGATCGCGGCCGCGTTCTGCATGTTCAACCGCTACGTGGACGGCCTGGGCACGGTCGTGCCCGCCGACCCGGCGGGCTACACCCGGGCGGCGGAGCGCATCGTCACCGACGGCTACGGCGCCCGCTGAGCGCACGACGTCGCGAGCGGCTCCGTCGCCCGCTGACCGTTGAGCGGAGCAGGCCGCTCAGCGGAGCAGGCCGGCGGCGTAGCGGCCGGCGGCGGCCGCGGCCAGGAAGTAGGCGTGGTCGGCGTCGAGGCCACGGCCCATCGTCGACAGCCCCACCGGGCTGGCGCGCAGCGCCGCGTCGAGGCCGTCGGTGGGCACGGTGACGACGCGGTGCCGGTCCGCGAGTGGTGCCAGCGCCGCCGTCACGGCCGCCGCCAGTTCCGGGTCGAGGCCGTCCGGCACGACCAGCTCCGCGGGGGCCAGCGCCACCCGGCCGTACGCGGTGAGGCTGTGGTGGGAGACGCCGCGGTGCCGGGGGCGCGGGTCGGCGTCGGAGATCCGCAGCGAGCCGACCGGGCGGCCGCCCAGCGTGGCGACCGCGTTGACCGCCTCGCCGACGGCCACGCCGGAGAAGCCCCAGCGGGTGCCGGTGCCGAGGTTGCCCGGCCCCTGGGCGACGATCGCCAGGTCGGCGTGGAGCACGTGCCGGGCGGCGAGCAGGCCGCTGTGCAGCGTGCTGGCCTCCAGGTCGCCGCCGAACGCCTGGCCCACGCTGACCGTGCCGGCGAGGTGGTCGGCGAGCCCGGCCAGCGTGCGGGAGAACCAGGCGGGCAGTGCGCCGCCGTCGGTGAGCAGGTACGCGACCCGGGCGTGCGGGGCGTCGGCGCGCACGCCGGCCAGGATCGCCGGCAGCGCGGAGTGCAGGTCGGCGGTGACCACCGGCATGCCGTCGACCGACTCGGCGGCGGCCAGCCGGGCGTGGTGCGGCGAGGCTTCCTCGTCCACGCCGAGCAGGATCGGTTGCAGCGGCGTGTAGCGGGCCTTCACCAGGTGCCCGGCGTCGCGGCTGTCGCCGGCCTGCGGCGGGTCGGCGGGCAGCCGGTCGGGCAGTGCGACGACCAGGGCGTACCCGCCGGTGCCGAGGCCCATCAGCAGGGCGCCGGCGTTGAGCAGCACGCGGTCGCCGGGCTCGGGGTCGCCGACGAGCGCGGGGTAGGCCAGGGCGCGCATCCGGGCGCCGTCGGGCAGGTCGACGTCGAGTTCGACGGCGCCGGCCCACCGTCGCCGTACCGTCGTGACCGTGCCGGACCGCCATCGCACCATGACCGGAAACCTATCGGCCGGCGGGCGGGCGGGCGTCGGCCGGGTCAGGCCTCCTGGTCGACCGGTCGACCGGGTTCGTCCTGGGTGGTGCGGGCGCGCCGGCCGGTGGCACGGGACCGGGTCGGGTCGAGGAAGACGTACGCGATCTCCGGGAACCGCCCGGTGAGCCGGCGTTCGGCCTCGTCGGCGGCGGCCTCGATCTCCGCGCCGGTGGCGTCGTCCCGGAAGTCGACCTTGGCGGCGACCAGGATGTCCTCCGGGCCGAGGAACATGGTCATCAGCGTGTCGATCCGGTCCACCGTCGGCAGCGCGGCCAGTTCCTGCTCGATCTGCCGGTGCGTGCGCTCGGACACGGCGCGGCCGACCAGCAGCGAGATGTTGCTGTGCGCCAGGATCGCGGCGACCACGAGCAGCAGCACGCCGATCAGGATGGAGGCGATGCCGTCGTAGAGCTCGTCGCCGGTGAGGTGGGACAGAGTGAGCCCGGCGGCGGCGATCAGCAGGCCGATCAGCGCGGCGCTGTCCTCCAGGAAGACCGCCTTGACCGTGGTGTCGGCGGTGAGCCGCAGGTAGCGGCGGGGGGTGGTGCGCCAGCGCCGGGACTCGCCGCGGACCTGCCGCACGGCCCGGGCCAGCGACACCGACTCGATGGCGAACGAGATCGCCAGCACGACGTACGCGACCAGGTAGTCGCCGGTGTGGTCGTGCACGAGGATCGTGGTGACGCCGTGGGTGATGGCGAAACCGGCGCCGGCCACGAACGTGAACAGCGCGGCGAGGAACGCCCAGACGTAGCTCTCCTTGCCGTACCCGAACGGGTGCCGGGGGTCGGCGGGCCGCGCGCCGCGGCGCAACGCCAGGTAGAGCAGCACCTCGGTGGTGGTGTCGGCGACCGAGTGGGCGGCCTCGGAGAGCATCGCCGCGGAGCCGGAGAGCAGGCCGGCGACCAGCTTGGCGATCGCGATGGCGAGGTTCGCCGCGCCGGCCACCACGACGGTGCCGACGCTCTCGGTCTTGACTTCCGGTTCCGCCATGGGCTCACCCTATGGCCGGTCCCGGCGGGCCGCGCGGTGAGGCGGACGGGGCCGCTCGGGTGGTGACCGCGCGCCGCGCCCGCGCGGGTGCCCGCGTCGGACGTGCGGGCTGCTAGCGTTCGGTACGTGTCCCGGACCCGTACCGAACGCCTGGTCAACCTGGTGATCTGCCTGTTGTCGACGCGGCGTTTCCTGACCGCCGCCCAGATCGCCGCGACCGTGCCCGGCTACGAGCACGACCCGGACGACGCCAAGGACCATGAGGCGTTCCAGCGCAAGTTCGAGCGGGACAAGGCCGAGCTGCGGGAGCTGGGCGTGCCGCTGGAGACCGGCACGGCCAGCGTCTTCGACGCCGAGCCGGGCTACCGGATCGCCCACCGGGAGTACGCGCTGCCCGACATCCCGCTCGAACCGGACGAGGCCGCCGCGGTGGGCATCGCGGCCCGGCTGTGGCAGCACGCCGGTCTGGCCGCCGCCGCGTCGTCCGGGCTGGCCAAGCTGCGCGCGGCGGGCATCGACGTGGATCCGCAGGCCACCCTGGGGCTGGAGCCGATGGTGACGGTCGACCCGGCGTTCGCGCCGTTGACCGCCGCCGCGCGGGACCGGCGGGAGGTCAGCTTCGACTACCGGGTGCCGGACCGGGACGCGCCGACCCGCCGTCGGGTGCAGCCGTGGGGCGTGGTCTGCTGGCGCGGCCGGTGGTACGTGGTCGGTCACGACCTGGACCGGGCGGCGACCCGCTGCTTCCGGCTCTCCCGGGTCGTCGGCGCGGTCCGGGCGACCGGTGAGCCGGGGGCCTACCAGCCGCCCGCCGGGGTGGACCTGATCAGCCATGTGGCCCGCTGGTCGGGGCCGGTGGAGCGCACCGGCCGGGCGACCGTGCTGGTCACGCCGGGTCGCGCCGCCGGGCTGCGGCGCTGGGCGGTGGAGGGCCACGCCGGGCCGGACGGCGACCGGCTGGTGCTGCCGTACGCCGACGCCGAGTTCCTGGCCGGCCAGATCGTCGGGTACGGCCCGGACGTGCGGGTGTTGGAGCCACCGGAGGTGCGGGAGGCGGTCATCCAGCGGTTGAAGGAGGTCGCGGCCCGGCACGACGAGCTGGCGGCGGCCGGGGGTGCCCGGTGACCCGGCCGGCGGCGACCCGCGCCGGTCGCGCCTCGGCCGACCGGCTGGCCCGGCTGCTCAACCTGGTGCCCTACCTGCTGGCCCGGCCCGGCATCGAGATCGCCGAGGCGGCGCACGACCTGGGCGTGACCGAGCGGCAGCTCCGGGAGGACCTGGAGCTGCTCTGGGTGTGCGGGCTGCCCGGCTACGGGCCCGGTGACCTGATCGACATGGCGTTCGACGGCGACCGGGTGACGATCACCTACGACGCCGGCATCGACCGTCCGCTGCGGCTCACTCCGGACGAGGCGTTGGCCCTGGTGGTGGCGCTGCGGATGCTGGCCGAGACGCCGGGGGTGGCCAACCGGGAGGCGGTGGAGCGGGCTCTCGCCAAGATCGAGAGCGCGGCCGGTGACCTGGCCGGCGCGCCGGTCGAGGTGCGGCTGCCCGGCGACAGCGCCCGGGTGCGTGAGCTGCGCGCCGCGGTCGAGCGGGGCCGGGCGCTGCGGATCACCTATTACACCCCGGCGCGGGACGAGACCACCGAACGCACCATCGACCCGTTGCGGATGCTGATGGTCGGCGGCCGGGCGTACGTGGAGGCGTGGTGCCGCCGTGCCGAGGCGGTCCGGCTGTTCCGGGCCGACCGGATCGACGCGGTCACCGAGCTGCCGGAGCGGGCCGTGGTGCCGCCGCAGGCCCGCCCGCACGATCTGCGCGACGGCGTGTTCCGGCCCTCGGCCGACCTGCCGCTGATCACGCTGCGGATCGGCCGGGGCGAGCGGTGGATCACCGAATACTATCCGTGTGAGCGGGTCGAGGCCGACGGCGAGCAGTGGCTGGTGTCGCTGCGGGTCACCGACCTCGGCTGGGCCCGCCGGTTCGTGCTCGGGCTGGGCCCGGAGGCGACCGTGGTGGCCCCGGCCGAGCTGACCGATCAGGTCCGCGCCCAGGCGGTCGCCGCGCTGGACGCGTACGCGGTTCCGACCGGCAGCGCCGACGCGGCGGCGACCGGCGTCACCCGTTAGGCTGACCGCGTGGTGATGTGGATCGTGCTCGGGGTCGTGCTGTTCGCGCTGGTCGTGCTGGCCCTGGCGGTCCGCCCGGTGGTGGCCCGGCTGCCCCGGCTGCGCCGGTCGGCGGTGGCGTTGCAGCGCCGGGCGGCCGAGGCGGAGTCGCTACGCTCGGCCGCGGAGACGTTGCAGGCGCGGGCCGAGGCGCTCCAGGAGCGGGCGACCGTCACGCAGGAGCGGATCACGTTGATCAAGGCCAAGCGCGGCGAGTGATCGACGCCTGCCGTTTCCCACCCGAATGCGCCGTGACGGGTGGTTGACGGGACACTTCGGGTTGGCCGAGACTTCACCGACCGGGCCGGCACCAGCAGGCCCGGCGGGGGTGGCAAGCCGCTGCGACGCACGTACGATGGGCGGCGACCCACCTCACCACCGACACAGAGCGACTGGAGCTTCCCATGGGTGCCCTCAAGCCGTGGCACATCGCCGTACTCGTGGTCGTGCTGATCCTGCTCTTCGGCGCGAAGCGGCTCCCGGACGCGGCCCGCTCGCTGGGCCGTTCGCTGCGGATCATCAAGGCCGAGACGAAGAGCCTGCACGACGACGACCGTGACCTGGCCGAGAAGGCCGACGCGCAGGCCGCCTACCAGCCCCTCCCGCCGCAGCAGCCGCAGCAGCAGTTCGCGCCGGGTCAGCAGCAGTACGCGCAGCCGCAGTACGCCCCGCAGCCGCAGCAGCCGGTCGCCCCGCCGGTCGACCCGGTGCAGCGCGTCCGCGAGAACTGACCCGAAGGGGCCTCATCACCGTGGCCTTCGGGTTGAAGAAGCGCGGGCCGAGCACGTTCGCGCGCGCCGCCGACGGCTCGATGACGCTCATCGAGCACATCCGCGAGCTGCGTAACCGACTGTTCCGGGCCTCACTGGCGATCCTGTTCGGCTTCGGCTTCGGCGTCTGGCTGTCCGGGCCTGTGATGCACCTGCTGCAGAAGCCCTACTGCGACCTGCCCAAGGCGCGGTTGATCAACGGCGACTGCAACTTCGTGCAGCTCGGTCCCGCCGACCTGTTCCTGCTGCAGATGAAGGTCTCCCTCTGGGTCGGCCTGATCATCGCGGCGCCGGTCTGGCTCTACCAACTCTGGGCGTTCATCGCGCCCGGCCTGCACCGGCACGAGCGGCGCTACGCCTACTTCTTCACCGCCCTGGCGGCGCCGCTGTTCGCGGCCGGTGCGGTGCTGGCGTTCTTCGTCACCTCCAAGGGTCTGGAGTTCCTGCTCGACGTCTCCGGCGGCGGTGACGTCACCACCACGCTCGACATCACCCGCTACATCGGGTTTGTCACCAACCTGATCCTGCTGTTCGGGGTGGCGTTCGAGTTCCCGCTGATCGTGCTGATGCTCAACTTCGTCGGCCTGGCCAGCGCGAAGCGGCTGCTGAGCTGGTGGCGGGTGGCGATCTTCGTGTTCTTCGCGTTCTCCGCGGTGGTCACGCCGACGCCGGACCCGTTCGGCATGACGGCGCTGGCGTTCTGCCTCTCCGCGCTCTACTTCGGCGCGGTGGGGTTGGCGTTCCTCAACGACAAGCGGCGCGGGCGGGGCCGCGAGGTCTACGCGGGCATCGCCGACGACGAGGTGTCGCCGCTGGACCTGTCGAGCGAACCGGTGCCGACCGGTGCCCGGATCGAGGCGGCCGCCCCGGTCGCCGCCCCCGAGCCGGTTGCCGCCCCGGCGCCGATCGAACGCCGCTACGACGACATGACCTGACCGTCCGGTCCGCGGTCGAACGCCGTCCCCGCTGCCCGGGGGCGGCGTTCGTCGTCCCGGGAGGTGTGGTGGATCAGGGGTCAGGCCACGCGGCGGGCGGCGGTGGGGGACAGCGGCGGGACCGCGTCGGGGTGCAGGATCGCGGCGATCGCCTCGGCGCCGTCGACCAGGCGGGGGCCGGCCCGCACGATCAGACCGTCCGCGTCCACCGCCCAGACCTCCGCGCCCGGGAAGTGCCCGACCACCGCGCTCGCCTGCGCGGCGGCGCCGTCCAGCCGGAAGCCGCACGGCGCGACCAGCACCACCTCCGGTTCGGCCGCACGCAGCTCCGCCCAGGTCGTCGGCGTGGACCGGGCCCCTGGATGGGTGGCGACCGGCTCGCCGCCGGCGACGTCGACCAGGTCCGGGATCCAGTGCCCGGCGCCGAACGGCGGGTCCACCCACTCGACCACGGCGACCCGCCGCCGGGGCCGGCCGGCCACCGCCGCGCGAATCGCCGCCAGCCGGGCCCGCAGCCCGTCCACCAGGGCCTCGGCCCGGTCCGGCACCCGGGCCGCCGCGCCCACCGCGCGGATCGTGCCCAGCACGTCGTCCAGGGTGTACGGGTCGAGCGACAGCACCTCCGCCCGCGCGCCGAGATGCTCGACGGCGTCGGCCACCCGGCCGGACGGCAGCGCGCAGACCCGGCACAGGTCCTGGGTGAGGATCAGGTCCGGGTCCAGCCCGGCCAGCGCGCCGGCGTGCAACGTGTACAGGTCCGCGCCGGCCGCGACCCGCTCCCGCACGTAGGCGTCGATCTCGCCGGGGCTCATGCCGCGGGTGTCGCGGCCACCCACCACCACCGTGACGCCGGCCCGGTACGACGGTGGCACCTCGCACTCGAACGTCACCCCGACCAAGTCGTCGCCGAGGCCCAGCGCTTGGACGATCTCGGTGGCGGACGGGAGCAGGGACACCAGGCGCATGCCGCCCATCATGCCCGGCCGGCGCGCGGGTGGACATCCGAGCCGCCCTCGGGCCTTGCCGGGCCGGCCGGCCCGCTTAGACTCTGCTGACTCCGCCGAGTCCCACCCCCCGTCCCGGTCAGCGCGCTGACCTCCGCTCCGGAGAGCTTCGATGAAGAGCCGTACCGCCGCCGTCCTGACCGTCCTCTGTGCCGCCACCGCGCTCACCGCCTGCGGCGACGACGAGCCCGCGCCGAAGGGCGAGCAGGTTCCGGTGACCGCCACCGACACCAGTTGCGAGGTCACCACCACGCTGTTCACCCCCGGCACGGTGACCTTCACCGTGACCAACCGGGGGCAGCAGGCCACCGGGGTCTACGTCTACGGCCGGGAGGGCGACGGCTTCACCAAGGTGGTCGCCGAGGTGGCCGACGTGCCGGCGGGCCGCACCGGCGACCTGCGCGCCACGCTCGCCACCGGCTCCTACGAGGTGGCCTGCAAGCCCGGCCGGCAGGGCGACGGGGTGCGTACCCGGATCACCGTCTCCGACGACGGCAACGTGGCCAGCGCCGCGGCCGAGACCGCGTACGACCGGGCGGTCGCCATCGAGCTGACCGGGGACACGCTCACCGGCGTGGACGGGCTGATCGCCGAGCCCGGCGAGAAGCTCTCGCTGAAGGTGACCAACAAGACCGCCGGCGCCCGGACGCTGTACGTGCTCAACCCGGACGGCAAGCGGGTCGCCGAGCTGAAGGCGGAGCCGAACGGCACCGCCGAGACCGTGGTGGCGTTGGGCGCGGCCGGCAACTGGACGCTCAAGGTCAAGGGCGACGGGGTGGCCTCGGTGAGCAAGCGGCTGGTGGTGCGCTGATCCGACGAGTTCCGACGCGGGTGCATCCATCGGGGACGGTCCGGGCGAAGCATGGGTCGTGACGACAGTCACGGACCTGGTCGCCTCGACGAAAGGCTCCCCGATGAACATCGCTCGTCTCGCCGCCCGGCTGGCCGTGGGTGCCACGGCCGCGGCGGTGGCCACCGCCGTCGCCGCCGCGCCCGCCCAGGCCGGCGCGAAGCAGCCCGGCACGCGTTCGCTGGCCGCGGTGCTCACCGCCGACAAGAGCGGCTTCGACCGCAACGCGCGGGACTTCGACGTGCTCACCAAGGCGGTCCTGACCGTCCTGGAGGCGAAGCCGAACTCGCCGGTGAAGGTGCTCACCGACGGCACGGTCGCGCTGACCGCGTTCGTGCCGAACGACTACGCGTTCCGCGAGCTGGTCCGCGACATCACCCACGCGCGGACGCTGCCGAGCGAGAAGGCCGCGTTCGACGGGGTCGCCGGCCTGGGTGTGGACACCGTGGAGAACGTGCTGCTCTACCACGTGGTGCCGGGCGCGACGATCGACCGGAAGGCGGCGCTGAAGGCCGACGGCGCGGAGCTGTCGACCGCGCTCGGCGCCACTGTCGAGGTCGACGTGCGGCACTGCTGGTACGGCAAGCAGGTACGCCTGGTCGACGCGGACACCAACGACCGCGACGCGCGGGTGGTCCGTTACGACATCAACAAGGGCAACAAGCAGATCGCCCACGCGGTGGACCGGGTGCTGCGCCCGATCGACCTGCCCTGACGCGCTTTCCCCCGACGGCGTCCGGCCCCGTGCCGGGCGCCGTCGGCGTGCCGGCGGTCAGCGTACGGCGTGACCGAACTGGCGGCTCAACGCCAGCCCGGCGGAACAGCTCAGCTCGCCGGGGGCGAGCTGGACGTGGGCGGGCCGCCACGTCTCGGCGGCGCCCTTCGGGCCGACGCGGGCCAGCAGGCAGTCGTACTGGCTGGCCCGCAGCGCGACACCGACCGTGCCGCCCTCGACGGCGATCTCCTGCCGCACCGCCGGGTCGAGTTCCAGGCCGGCCACGGCGGCGCGGACCGCGGCCTCGTCGCGGTCGGACCGGGTGAGCGCCGCCCGGAGCCGGGCGTCGACGCCGGTGAGGGACGGGTCCCGGGGGACCGGCAGCGGGTCGCCGGTGGGGCAGTCGACGTCGTCGTCGCGGTCGTCCCGTTCGGGGCCGAGGCTGAGCCGGAAGCAGACCGGCTCGGTGCCCTCGACCCGCTCGCCCCAGTCGTTGACGCCGACCCCGTGCCCGGTCACCCGCAGCACCAACGTCACCCCGGTCTGCCAGTGCGTCTCGCCGCGCACCTGGAGCACCTCCACCGCCTGCTCCTGCCCGGCGGTGTGCACGAACTCCTCGGCCCGGTAGAGGTGGTCGCGGTCGAACCGGGCCTCGACCCGGTCGACGGTCTCGGTCGCGTCGGCGACCGCACTGTCGTGCCAGGGCGTCTCGCCCGGCCGGTGCGCCCACCACACCGCGGCGGCCACCACGAACGGCGCGAGCGCGAGCGGGGCGAGGACGGCGATCAGCGTGCGGGAACGCATGGCGCGGAGTATGCCGTACGGGTGCCCGCGCCGTGGCCCCGTCGATCCGCGGCGCCGGTGTCGCCCCTGGTGGGTGGCGCGCCCGGTGTCGTACCGTGCTCGCCGTGACCGCGCACGATCATGTTCCGCCCGGCCCGGTGGCCGTGCTCGCCAACCCGACCGCCGGCCGGGGACGGCACCGGGGCCTGCTGCCGGAGGTCCTGGCGCGCCTCGGCGCCGCCGGCCGCCCGGTGGAGCTGCTGCGCGCGCGTACCCCGGAGGAGGCGGAGGTGGCGTGCCACGCCGCGGTGGCCGGCGGCGCCGCGGCGCTGGTCGCGGTCGGCGGCGACGGCACTGTGCACCGCGCGGTGCAGGCGGTCGCCGGCACGGCGGTGCCGTTCGGGCCGGTCCCGGCCGGCACCGGCAACGACTTCGCGGTCGACACCGGCTACCCGGCCGACCCGCTCGCCGCGGTCGGGGTGATCGCCGCCGCGCTGGCCGCCGGCCGCACCCGCCCGGTGGACCTGGCCCGGCTGTCCCGGCCCGGCGACGACGACCGGTGGTACGGCGCGGTGCTCGCGGCCGGCTTCGACGCGATCGTCAACGAGCGGGCCAACCGGATGCGTTGGCCGCGCGGCCGCCGCCGGTACGACCTGGCGATCCTGGTCGAGCTGGCCCGGCTGCGTCCCCGCCGCTACCGGCTGACCCTCGACGGCGTGCCGCACGAGGTGGACGCGGTGCTGGTCGCGGTCGGCAACGCGGCCAGCTACGGCGGTGGCATGCGGATCTGCCCGGACGCCGACCCGACCGACGGACTGCTGGACGTGGTGGTGGGCGGCCGCTTCGACCGGCGCACGCTGATGCGGGTCAAGCCCCGCATCTACCGGGGCACCCACGTCACGCACCCGCTGGTGCGGACCTACCGGGCGCGGACGGTGGAGTTGGCCGCGGAGGGCATCACCACGTACGTGGACGGGGAACGGGCGTTCCCGCTGCCGGTGACGGTCACCGCCGTGCCGGCGGCGCTGCGGCTGCTGCGCTGACCGGGGCCGGCGGCGGCGGTGGCGGTGGGGCGGCGGCCCGGACCGCGCCCACGCTCGCGGCCACCACCAGCGCGACGGCGAGCATCTCGACCGGGTGCAGCGCCTGGCCGAGCACCAGCCAGCCGGCTAGTGCGGCGATCGCCGGCCCGAGGCTCATCAGCACCGCGAACGTGGCGGTGGGCAGCCGTCGCAGCGCCGCCAGTTCCAGGCTGTAGGGCAGCACGGAGGCCAGCAGCGCCAGCCCGGCGCCGAGCCCCAACACCGCCGGGTGGGTCAGCCGGCCACCCGCGTCGACCAGCCCGATCGGCAGCGTGACCAGCGCCGCCACGGCGAGCGCCAGGGCCAGCCCGTCGGCCCGGGGGAAGCGCGCGCCGACCCGGGCCGAGCAGACAATGTACGCCGCCCACATCGTGCCCGCCGCCAGCGCCAGCGCGGCGCCGACCGGGTCCAGCCGGTCGAAGCCGCCCTGCCCGAGCAGGGCGACGCCGGCCAGCGCCAGCCCGGCCCAGCACCAGGCCGCCGCGCGGCGCGCCCCGACCACGGAGAGCGCCAGCGGGCCGAGCACCTCCAGCGTCACGGCCGGCCCGAGCGGGATGCGTTCGATCGCCTGGTAGAAGATCGAGTTCATGCCGGCCAGGGCCAGCCCGAAGGCGACCACGGCGGCCCAGTCGCCGCGCCGGTGCCCGCGCAGCCGGGGCCGGCACACCGCGAGCATCAGCAGCGCGCCGAGGGTGAGCCGCAGGGTGACCGCCCCGGCCACCCCGGTACGCGGGAACAACGACGCGGCCAGCGCGGAGCCGAACTGCACGGACAGCGCCCCACCGAGCACCAGCGCCACCCCGCCGAGCCGTCCCTGCGGTACGGGGTGGTCAGCGGTCATGCCCCTGACGTTAGCCGGGGTGCCGTCCGTCGCGTCGAGCGCGTCGGCCGGGACGACCCGCCGCGCGGCCGGTCACCCGACGCCGGCCAGGTCGAGCACCGCGCCCAACCCGTTCGGCCGGCCGGGGTCGGCGCACGGCAGCACCAGCACGCCGCAGCCGGCCGCCACCGCGCCGGCGTCGGCCGGGGTGTCGCCCACCATCAGCGTGTGCTCCGGGTCGACGCCGAGCATGCCGCAGGCCCGCAGGAAGATGCCCGGGTCCGGCTTGCAGCGCCCCACCTCGTAGGAGAGCGCGTACGCGTCGACCAGCGCGTCGAGGCCCCAGGCGGCGAAGAGCGGCCGCAGGTCGAAGCCGATGTTGCTGACCACCGCCACCTTCACCCCGGCGGCCCGCAACGCGCCGAGCACCGGGGCGGTGTCCGGGTACGGCAGCCAGCCGTCGGGGACCAGCACTCGCTCGTACAGCGCGTCGGCGAACCCGTCGATGCCGGTGTCGACGGTCTCGGCCAGCCCGGTGTAGGCCCCCCGGTGGGCGTGCGGGTAGAGGTCGCGGTCGGCCCACAGCTCGGCCAGCCGGGGCGGCACCCGGGCCGGCAGCGGGCCGCCGGCCCGGCCCGCGGTGAGCAGGCGGTCGGCGAGCGAGGTGGCCCGGATCCGGTCCAGTTCGACCCCGCAGGCGGCCGCCGCGGCGCGTACCCAGGCCAGCGGCGCCTCCACCTGGGCGAGGGTGCCGTGGAAGTCGAAGAGCACCGCCTCCACGGGCCGGCGGGACGGGCTCGGGCGGACGGCGTCGTCGGCGCCGCGCGAGGCGTGGGGCAGTTCGATACGGTCCGGCACGTCGTGCACCCTACCGACCCGCTCCGACCGCCCTGCCGGACGGCCTTGACCGGTGGTCGTCGGTGGTAGCGATTAATCTTGGGTGCATGTCGAGCCCCGCCGAGCGGTACGCCGCGGCGCGCCGCCGGGCCGCGCAGGCCTCCGCCTTCCCGGCCCTGGACGAATTCTCCCGTGATCTCGGGTTCGACCTCGACGACTTCCAGCGGGAGGCGTGCGAGGCCCTGGAGCGGGGCAGCGGGGTGCTGGTCTGCGCCCCCACCGGCGCCGGCAAGACGGTGGTGGGCGAGTTCGCGGTGCACCTGGCGCTGCGTGGCGTGCCCGGCGCACCGGCGGGTGGCGACGGCCCGGCCGTGCGGCGCAAGTGCTTCTACACCACGCCGATCAAGGCGCTGTCCAACCAGAAATACCACGACCTGGTCGACCGCTACGGCGTCGAGCAGGTCGGCCTGCTCACCGGCGACAACGCGATCAACGGCGACGCGCCGGTGGTGGTGATGACCACCGAGGTGCTGCGCAACATGCTCTACGCCGGCTCGGCCACGCTCGAGGGCCTGGCCTACGTGGTGATGGACGAGGTCCACTACCTGGCCGACCGGTTCCGGGGCGGCGTGTGGGAAGAGGTGATCATCCACCTGCCCGCCTCGGTGACCCTGGTCTCGCTGTCGGCCACCGTCTCCAACGCCGAGGAGTTCGCCGACTGGCTGGTCACCGTGCGCGGCGAGACCGCGGTGGTGGTCTCCGAGCACCGACCGGTGCCGCTCTGGCAGCACATGTTGGTCGGCAAGCGCATGTTCGACCTGTTCCACGACGCCGACGCGGCCCGTAAGCACGACGTCCACCCCGAGCTGCTGCGCTACACCCGCGACACGGTGCGCCGGCTGGAGCTGGGCGAGGGGCGTAGCGCCGGCCCCGGCGGCGGGCGGCGCGGCCCCCGGTGGCGCGGCCCGATGCGCCCGGACATCGTCGACCGGCTCGACCGGGAGGGGCTGCTCCCGGCGATCCTGTTCATCTTCAGCCGGGCCGGCTGCCAGGCCGCCGTCCAGCAGTGCCTCGCCGCCGGGCTGCGGCTGACCTCCCCGGACGAGCGCGCCGAGATCCGCCGGGTGGTGGAGTCCCGGATCACCGCGATCCCCGGCGAGGACCTGACCGTGCTCGGCTACTGGGAGTGGCTCGACGGCCTGGAGCGCGGGCTGGCCGCCCACCACGCCGGCATGCTCCCCGCGTTCAAGGAGGTCGTCGAGGAGCTGTTCGTCCGCGGCCTGGTCAAGGCCGTCTTCGCCACCGAGACACTCGCCCTGGGCATCAACATGCCGGCCCGCTGCGTGGTGCTGGAGCGGCTGGTCAAGTTCAACGGCGAGGCCCACGTCGACCTCACCCCGGGCGAATACACCCAGCTCACCGGCCGGGCCGGCCGGCGGGGGATCGACGTGGAGGGGCACGCGGTGGTGGTCTGGTCGCCGGAGACCGACCCCCGGCACGTGGCCGGCCTCGCCTCCACCCGCACCTATCCGCTGCGGTCCAGCTTCCGGCCGTCCTACAACATGGCCGTCAACCTGGTCGGCAGCGTCGGCGCCGAGCCGGCCCGGGAGCTGCTGGAGTCCTCGTTCGCGCAGTTCCAGGCGGACCGCTCGGTGGTCGGCCTGGCGCGGCAGGTGCAGCGCAACACCGAGACGATCGACGCGTACGGCGCGGAGGCCGCCTGCCACCAGGGCGACTTCGACGAGTACTTCGCGCTGCGGGTGGCGATCGCCGACCGCGAGCGGGCCATCGCCCGGCAGGGGCAGACCCAGCGCAAGGCGGCGGCCGTCGAGTCGCTGGAGCGGCTGCGGGTCGGTGACGTGATCCGGGTGCCGTCCGGGCGGCGGGCCGGCCTGGCCGTGGTGCTCGACCCGGCCACCGGCGGCTTCGGCGAGCCGCGCCCGCTGGTGCTCACCCAGGACCGCTGGGCCGGCCGGGTCAGCCCCGGGGACTTCACCACCCCGGCCGAGGTGCTCACCCGCATCCGGGTCCCGAAGCACTTCAACCACCGGTCCCCGGCGGCGCGGCGTGACCTGGCCGCCGCCGTCAGCGGCACCGGGCTGGACCGGCACGGCGGCCGGCGCGGCGGGCGGTCCCGCCAGCCGGTGGGGGAGGACCACCGGCTCAGCCAGCTCCGGGTCGAGCTGCGCGGGCACCCCTGCCACGCCTGCCCGGAGCGGGAGGAGCACGCCCGCTGGGCGGAGCGCCGCCGGCGGCTGGAGCGCGACACCGACGAGCTGCGCCAGCGGGTGAGCGGGCGGACGGGCTCCCTGGCCCGGACGTTCGACCGGATCGTCGCGCTGCTGACCGCGCGCGGCTACCTGGCCCCCGACGGTGAGGTCACCGACGCCGGCCGGATGCTGGCCCGGATCTGGACCGAGGCCGACCTGCTGGTCGCCGAGTGCCTGCGTCGCCGGGTGTGGGACGGGCTGTCCCCGGCCGAGCTGGCCGCCGCCGTGTCGGTGGTGGTCTTCGAGGCCCGGCGGGACGTCGACGAGCGGGCGTCGCTGCCGCGCGGCGCGGTCGGCGACGCGGTCGACGAGACGCTCAAGCTGTGGGGCGACATCGAGGCGGACGAGGCGGCCCGGGGTCTGACCGTCACCCGCGAGCCGGATCTCGGCTTCGCCTGGCCGATCTACCGCTGGGCGCGCGGGGAGGCGCTGGCCAAGGTGCTCGCCAGTGGGCACCAGATCGACGGCGAGATGCCGGCCGGTGACTTCGTCCGGTGGGCCCGGCAGGTGGTCGACCTGCTCGGCCAGCTCGCCGACTCGGGAGGTGCCTCGACCGAGTTGCGGGCCACCGCCCGGCAGGCGATCTCGGCCGTCAACCGGGGCGTCCTGGCCTATCACGCCTCCGCCTGACCATCACTTTCGGTCACCTCGGTCCGGAGAATCGACGCATCGCTCCGTCATCGTGACGGCACCCCCCGAAACTGCGGGGGCCGCCGTCATGCCTGGTCAGGCGCTGCCGGATCATTGTCGGGACGCGCTGGTTACGCGTCGGTAGCGGATCGGGGGAAGATCACCGTGGGCGAGATCAATCACTTTGAGTACGGGTGGATCACACCCGCGCTCAGCTACGCGCTGTCCGTGCTCGGCTCGGCGCTCGGACTGGTCTGCGCGGGGCGGATCCGCACCGCCACCGGTGCCGGCCAGCGGGCGTGGTGGGGCCTGCTCGCGGCCTGGGCGTTGGGCGGCACCGCCATCTGGGCGATGCACTTCATGGCCATGCTCGGGTTCGCCGTCAGCGGCACCCGGATCCGCTACGACGTGCCGCTGACCGCCGCCAGCACGGTGATCGCGATGGTCGGGGTCGGCATCGGCCTGGCCATCGTGGGCACCGGTCGGCTCACCGCGCTCCGATTGCTCGCCGGTGGCCTCTTCACCGGCGCCGGAGTGGCCGCCATGCACTACACCGGCATGGCGGCGATGCGCCTGGACGGCACGCTCGGCTACGACCCGCTGCGGGTGACGCTCTCCGTCGTGGTCGCGCTGGTGGCCGCCACTGTCGCGCTCTGGCTGGCGATGACCGTCCGGCGCGGCGTCGCCATCATCGGTTCCGCGCTGGTCATGGGCGTCGCCGTGAACGGCATGCACTTCACCGGCATGAGCGCGCTGTCGGTGCACCTGCACGAGGGCCGGGGCGCGGCCACCGGCGGCACGGAGGTCAGCGGCCTGCTGGTGCCGATCGTGCTCGCGGTGGTCTTCGGGGTGGTCGGGCTGGTCTACGCGCTGCTCGCCGCGCCGTCCGACGACGATCGGGCCGGGGCGGCGTACGTGGCGGCCCGGCTTGACGGCGCGACTCCGGCGGCCGAGGCCGAGCCGGCACCCGACCCGGTGGGCCTGCGGGCGACCCGCGCGACGCCCGGGCAGCCGGCGCCGGACCCGGTGGGCCTGCGGGCCCGCTCGACGCTGGCGCAGCCCGGCGCCCAGTTCCCCTCCCGCCGGAGCACCGACCCGCGTCCCTGACGTTCCCCGCTCGCACACACATTCACGGAAAGAGTGGCCATCCCGCCCGGAATGGCCACTCTTTCCGTGAAACAGGCGGGGCGGAGAGGGGGGTGGGGTGGGGCTGAGGCGGGTGGGGGGTCAGGGGTGGGGGGTGGCTAGCGCGTCGACCAGGCGTCGGCAGGAGCCGGCCAGGTTCCAGCGTTGCGCCAGGTCGAGCAGCCGGTCCGGGTCGGCCGGGGACGTCGGCAACGCCGGGTCCAGCTCGGGCAGTGGCACGTCGGTGGCGACGCGGACGACCTTGGGCGCCACGGCCAGGTAGTCGCGGGCGGCGTCGAGCTTGCCGCGCAGGCCCGGCGCGAATCCGGAAGCGGGATCGTCGAGCGCGGCGAGGATGCCGTCGAGGCCGCCGTAGCGGTCGATCAGCCGGGCGGCGGTCTTCTCACCCACTCCGGACACCCCGGGCAGGCCGTCGCTCGGGTCGCCACGCAGCGCGGCGAAGTCGGCGTACCGGTCGGCGGGCACGCCGTAGCGGGTCCGCACCGCGGCGTCGTCGCAGTCGTCCAGCTTGGCCACGCCCCGCCCGACGTAGAGCAGGCGGGTCGGGTGGGTGTCGTCGACGAGCTGGAACAGGTCGCGGTCGCCGGAGACCACCTCGACCGGGCCGGGCTGGGTCACCGAGAGCGTGCCCAGCACGTCGTCGGCCTCGTAGCCGGTGGCGCCGACCGCCGGGATGCCGAGCGCGTCGAGCACCTCCAGGATCATCGGCACCTGCGGGGAGAGCGTGTCCGGCACGACCTCGCCACCCTCCGGCGCGACCCGGTGCGCCTTGTACGACGGCAGCAGCTCCACCCGCCAGGCCGGCCGCCAGTCGTGGTCCAGCGCGCAGATCATCCGGTCCGGACGGCGGGTGCGCACCAGCTGGGCGAGCATGTCGAGGAAGCCGCGCACGGCGTTGACCGGCTGGCCGTCGCCCGTCTTCGCGGCCGACTCGGGAATGCCGAAGTAGGCGCGGAAGTAGAGGCTGGGGGAGTCGATCAGCAGGATCGGGGGTCGGTGTGCCACGCCGACCACTGTGGCACAGCCCTCCGACGGGGTGGGGGACGCGCTCGCCGGGCCGAAAACCGGGGGCCCGGCCGACCCCGGTGCGCGCAGACTGGCCCGGTGAGCTTCGTACCCGGTCTGATCCTGGCCCGCCGGTTCCACGACGAGGTGGTGGCCCCGCTGCTGGCCCGCCGGCTGCCCGGCCTGCGGTACGCCGCCGGTCTGCTCGACGGCGGCTCCGAGCTGTTCGGCCTCGACACGCCCCGTTCCACCGACCACGACTGGGGTCCGCGTACCCAGGTGTTCGTGGCGGACGCGGCGCGGGCGCCGGCGGTGCGCGCGGTGCTCGACGCGGAGCTGCCGGCGGAGTTCCTCGGCTGGCCGGCCCGGTTCTCCGGTGGGCCGACGGTCCGGCTCGGGGTGGTCCGGGCGGACGGCGACCGGCACGGGGTGAGCGTCGACGAGCTGGGGGCGTGGCTGCGGGACCGGCTGGGAGTCGACCCGCGGGGCGGCCTGACGACGGCGGACTGGTTGGCCACGCCGACCCAGCGGCTCGCCGAGCTGACCGGCGGCGCGGTCTTCCACGACGGGCTGGACGGGGCGCTCACCGAGGTCCGGGCCCGGCTGGCGTGGTATCCGGACGACGTGTGGCGGCACGTGCTGCTGGCCGGCTGGCAGCGAGTGGCGCAGGCCGAGCACCTGGCCGGCCGCTGCGCCGAGGTCGGCGACGACCTGGGCAGCCGGGTGGTCGTCGCCGGGCTGGCCCGCGACCTGATGCGTCTCGGCCTGGTGCTGCACCGTCGCTGGCCGCCCTACTCGAAGTGGCTGGGCACGGTCTTCGCCGGCCTGCCGGCGGCGGCGCCGGTCCGGGACGCGCTGGCCGTCGCGCTCGGGCCCGGCGACTGGCCGGCCCGGCAGGCCGGCCTGGTGCGGGCCCTGGAGACGGTGGCCGCCTGGACCAACGACGCCGGGCTGGCCGCGCCCGTGGACCCGACCGCCCGGCCGTTCCACGACCGGCCCTTCCTGGTGCTGCACGCGGGGCGGTTCGTCGAGGCGCTGCGCGCGTCGATCGCCGACCCGGAGTTGCGCGACCGGCCGCCGGTCGGCGCGGTGGACCAGTACGTCGACAACGTCGACGTACTCACCCACGCGGACCGGGTCCGCGGGATCGCGGCGGCGGTGGCCGCGACCGGGTGAGGACGCCACGGGGCACTTTGTTCCGGACTTTTCACAAGGCGCGAAAAAAGGAGGGCGGAGCGCTCCGGGGAATTGACATGCGCCACTGCCTGCGGGGAGGGTCCAGCGCACGGGCGGCCACCCCCGGCACGCCCGAGCCCCGTTCCCCGCACTCCACCCGTCCCGGAGCTGCCCATGTCGCCCCTCCCGTCCGCCCGCCGCCGACTGCTCGCCGCGTTGGCCGCGCTGCTCACCGCCGGGGCGTTGACCGCCCCGGCGGGGCCGGCCCGCGCCGCCGACCCGCTGCTGTCCCAGGGCCGGCCCACCACCGCCTCCTCGACCGAGAACGCCGGCACCCCGGCGTCCGACGCCACCGACGGCAACACCGGCACCCGCTGGTCCAGCGCGTTCGCCGATCCCCAGTGGATCCAGGTCGACCTCGGCGCGACCGCCACCGTCTCCCGGGTCAGCCTGACCTGGGAGGGGGCGTACGCGCGGGCGTACCAGGTGCAGACCTCGACCGACGGCGCCACCTGGACCACCGTGTTCGGCACCACGACCGGGGACGGCGGCACCGACGACCTGACGGTCACCGGCACCGGCCGCTACGTGCGGGTGTACGGCACCGCGCGGGCCACCGGCTACGGCTACTCCCTCTGGGAGTTCCAGGTCTACGGCACCACCGGCGGCGGCAGCGGCTGCGACACCGCGACGAACGCGGCCCAGGGCCGACCGGCCACCGCCTCCTCGACCGAGAACGCCGGCACCCCCGCCTCGGCGGCTGTCGACGGCAACCCGGGCACCCGGTGGGCCAGCGTCGCCGCCGACCCGCAGTGGCTCCGGGTCGACCTGGGCAGCGTGCGCACCGTCTGCCGGGTGGTGCTGACCTGGGAGGCCGCGTACGCGCGGGCGTACCAGATCCAGACCTCGACCGACGGCGCCACCTGGACCACCGTGCACGCCACCACCAGCGGAGACGGCGGCACCGACACGGTGACCGTCAGCGGTTCCGGCCGCTACGTGCGGGTGTACGGCACCGCGCGGGCCACCGGCTACGGCTACTCCCTCTGGGAACTCGTCGTCAACACCACCGGCGGCGGCACCGTGCCGGGTGGTGGGCCGCTCGGGCCCAACGTGCTCACGTTCGACCCGTCGATGTCCGCCGCCACCATCCAGGCCCAGCTCGACGCCGTCTTCCGCACCCAGGAGTCGAACCAGTTCGGCACCGAGCGGTACGCGCTGATGTTCGCCCCCGGCGACTACTCCGGCATCAACGCGCAGATCGGCTTCTACACCTCGATCATGGGGCTCGGCCGGAACCCGGGCGACGTGCGCATCCACGGCGACGTCACGGTCGACGCCGGCTGGTTCAACGGCAACGCCACCCAGAACTTCTGGCGCTCGGCGTCGAACATGCGGGTCTATCCGTCCGCCGGGTTCACCCGCTGGGCGGTGTCGCAGGCCGCGCCGTTCCGCCGGATGGACATCCAGGGCGACCTCAACCTGGCCCCGAACGGCTACGGCTGGGCCAGCGGCGGCTACATCGCGGACAGCCGGGTCACCGGCGTGGTCCAGCCGTACTCGCAGCAGCAGTGGTACACCCGGGACAGCAACGTCGGCGGGTACCTCAACGCGGTATGGAACGTGACCAACTCCGGCGTCGTCGGGGCGCCCGCGACCAGCTTCCCGAACCCGCCGTACACCACGCTGGCGCAGACCCCGGTCAGCCGCGACGTGCCCTACCTCTACCTGGACGGCGGCACCTACCAGGTGTTCGTGCCGTCCACCCGGACCAACGCCGTCGGCGCCTCCTGGCTGGGCGGCGCCACGCCCGGCACGTCGATCCCGCTGAGCCAGTTCTACGTGGCGAAGCCCGGTGACTCGGCGGCCACCATCAACGCCGCGCTGGCCCAGGGGCTGAACCTGCTGTTCACGCCCGGCGTCTACACCGTCGACCAGACCATCGCGGTGAACCGCCCCGGCACGGTGGTGCTCGGCATCGGCTACCCGACGCTGGTGCCGCAGAACGGCGTGGTGCCGATGACGGTCGCCGACGTCGACGGGGTCCGGCTCGCCGGGCTGCTGTTCGACGCCGGCGCGGTGAACTCACCGGTGCTGTTGCAGGTCGGCCCGGCCGGGTCGGCCGCGCGGCACGCCGCCGACCCCACCTCCGTGCAGGACGTGTTCTTCCGCATCGGCGGCGCGCACGCCGGGAAGGCGACCACCAGCCTGGTGGTCAACCAGGACGACGCGTTGATCGACCACATCTGGGCCTGGCGGGGCGACCACGGCGCCGGCATCGGCTGGACCGTGAACACCGCCGACACCGGCCTGATCGTCAACGGCGACAACGTCACCGCGCTCGGGCTCTTCGTCGAGCACTACCAGAAGCACGAGGTGATCTGGAACGGCGAGAACGGGCGCACCGTCTTCTTCCAGAACGAGTTGCCGTACGACCCGCCGAACGCCGCCGCCTGGACGAACGGTTCCCGGGTCGGGTACGCGGCGTTCAAGGTCGCTGACGCGGTCACCTCGTTCGAGGGCTGGGGGATGGGCAGCTACTGCTACTTCAACGTGGACCCGACCATCGCCGCCTACCACGCCTTCGAGGCCCCGACCCGGGCCGGCGTGCGGTTCCACGACCTGCTCACCGTCTCGCTGGGCGGCAACGGGTCGATCACCCACGTCATCAACGACACCGGCGGCCCGGCGCAGGGCACGAACACCGTGCCGGTCAACGTGGTCAGCTATCCCTGACCGGGCCGGAGGGGCGGCCGACGTGCGCCGGCCGCCCTCCGGCTCAGGGCGTCCGGGCGGGCGTCGGGTGCGGCGTCGCGGCCGCGTCGGCGGGCACGTCGACAGCGACCGGCGCGAGGGACAGCGCCCGGGCGGCGGCGAAGCCGACCAGCGGGCGGTAGATCCGGACCGAGTCGGCCAGCGCGGAGAAGTGCGATCCCGAGTTGCCGGCGTGGTAGCGGGTGGCGATGTCGACCTGCTCGATCGGCAGCCCGGCCCGCGCGGCGTCCAGCAGCACGTTCATCTCGTACTCGAAGCGGTCGCCGGGGATCGTGGTGAGCCGGTGCAGCAGCCCGGCCGGGTAGGCGCGCAGGCCGGTCTGGGTGTCGCGGACGTCCCGGCCGGTGGCCAGCCGGAACGCGACCCGGGTCGCGGCGTTGCCGAACCGGCTGCGGGCCGGGACCTCGCCGTCGAACCGGCGCACCCCCAGCGTCTGCGCGCCGGTGTCGCGCATCCGGTCGGCCACCCGGACCACATCGGAGACCCGGTGCTGGCCGTCGGCGTCCACACAGACCACGTCGTCGTCCGGGCGGTGCGTCATGGCGTACCGGAAACCGGTGCGCAGCACCACGCCCTTGCCCCGGTTGACCCGGCGGCGCAGCACGGTCGCGCCCCGGGCGCGGGCCTCGGCGAGCACCGCGGCGGCGGCCGGGCCGCTGCCGTCGTCGACGACCAGCACGGACGCCCCGGGCAACGCGGCGGTCAGGTCGGTGACGAGCGGCGGCAGCCGATCCCCCGGTCGGTACACCGGCACCAGCACGATCACGAAACCCTCCCGGGGTGGCGTCGTCCGCCGGCGCGGCCCGCCGGGTCGATCGACGAGCGTTCTACCCCGCGCGTCGGGCGGCCAACCCACGCGTCCCGAGCAGCCGCTCGACGCGCTGGGCGGCGCGGGTCAGCCCGCGCTCGCGGCGCAACAGCGCCTCCGGGGTACGCAGGCCCAGATAGCCGATCCGGCAGGCGACCCGGGCCGCCCGCTCCCGCCGCGCCGGCACCGGATCCGGGCCGGTCACCGGCACGTCCCGCAACTGCGCGCCGCGCAGCCCGAGCACCCGACCGGCGAGCAGCCGGATCCGGGGCAGGTGCCAGGGGTGGGAGACCAACCCGAGCGGGTGGTCGGGGGTGAAGCCGGCCGCGCCGAGCAGCCCGTCCTGGACGCTGAGCGCGAGGTTCTGCAGCGTGGTGCGGGAGCGGGTCTCCGCGTCCAGCCGGGCGTACGCGTCGAGGCCGGCGTCGCGGGCGAGCGCCCGCATCAGCTCGCCCTCCCGGCAGTCGGCCGGCGGGTCCGGTGCCCCGGCCGGCCCGTGCGGCCAGCCGCCGGTGAACACCACCCGCGCGTCGGGCGCGGCCCGGAACTCGGCCGCGTGCGCGCGGACGTACCCGACGGCGGCCCGGGTCCGCGCCGCGCTCTCGGCGGTGAGCCGGTAGCCGTCGTCGCCGGCCACCACCCCTCGGCCGAAGACCAGCAGCCCGGGGGCGGTCGGGGGCAGGCCCGCACGGGGGGGGCCGCCCGCGGGGGGGGGGGGGCGGGCCGGCGGCGACCCGAAGGGGGGAGGGCCGCCGCCGGCCGCCCGGTCAGGAGGTGGGGAAGTTGTCCGGGGTACGGATCCGGTTGCGCAGGTACGCGCCGGACTCGGTCAGCACCGAGGTGCCGGTGAAGTTCCCCGCCGCGCAGGTCCCCGGCCGCAGCGCCGCGCTGCCCTCGGCCGCGTCGGAGAACGTCCAGTTGGCATAGCTGATCTTCAGCCGGTCGAGCAGGTCGAGCCAGGCGTTGCTGCTGGCCGTGTCGACCGCGCCGTCACCGGTGTAGGTCACCGTGCCGAACTCGGTGACGAACAGCGGCAGCCGGGCGGCGGCCCGCTGCACCTCGTTGCGGTAGTTGTCCTTGTGCGACGCGGCGTAGAAGTGGAACGTGTACATGATGTTCTCCGCGCGGACCGGATTGTTGACGATCTCGTCGGAGTTGCCGCCGTCGGAGACACCGAGCGACGACCAGCCCCGCGTGCCGACGATGACCACGGCGTCCGGGTCGTTCGCCCGGATCACCGGGATGACCTGCTCGGCGTAGGCGCGGATGGTCGACCAGCTCACCCCGTTGGGCTCGTTGGTGATCTCGTAGATCACGTTCTTCTTGGCCGCGTTGCGCGCCGAGACGTTGGCGAAGAACGTCTTGGCCCGGTCCAGGTTGTACGTCGGGTCGCCGGGGGTCAGCGTGTGGAAGTCGATCAGCGCGTACATGCCCCGGGCCTCGGCCTTGTCGACGAGCGTGTTCACCTGGTTGGTGAAGCCTGCCGGGTTGGTCTCGTAGCCCTGCTCCTGCACGTACATCGAGATGCGCAGCAGGTCGGCCTGCCAGTCGTCGGCGAGCGCGTTGAGCGAGGCGTCGGTGTAGCAGTTGGCGAACCACTGCAACCCGTGCGTGCTCATGCCGCGCAGCTGGATCGGTCGCCCGTACTGGTTGCAGAGGTTGACGCCGCAGACGCGGAGCTGCCCGTTGATCGCGACCGGCGTGGTACCGGTCGGCGGCGGCGGGGTGGTCGGCGGCGGCGTGGTCGGCGGCGGTGTGGTGGGGGGCGGCGTGCTGGTGCCGCCGGTGCAGACCGTGCCGTTGAGCGTGAACGAGGTCGGGTTCGGGTTCGACCCGGTCCAGGAGCCGTTGAAGCCGACGGTGGTGCTGGCGCCGGTGCCGAGTGCGCCGTTGTAGTCCAGGCTGCGCGCGGTCACCGCGGCGCCGCTCTGCTGCCAGGTGGCCGACCAGCCCTGCACCAACCGCTGGCCCCCGTCGGGGAAGGTGAAGCCCAGCGTCCAGTTGCTCACCGGGTCGCCGAGGTTCTTCACTGTCACGTTGGCGGTGAAGCCGCCCTGCCAGGAGTTGGTGGTGTAGGTGACGGCGCAGCCGGTCGCCGCCATCGCGTCCGTCGTCGGCATGACGGCGGTGGCCGTCAGGGCGAGCGCGCCGACCGCGCCGCCGACGAGCAGATGCCGCCGGGACGGGCGGGGAATCGAGAACATGCGGGAAGGTCCCATCTGGTGGGTGGTGATCGGACGGTGCCCGTCGTCGACCTGCCCGGAAAGCCCGACGTGGCGGCCTGTGGAGCGCTCCCACGCCGAGGGTAGAGGCGCACGCCGATACGTGCAACCGGCGATCAGCGCCGGGAGCGTCGCCCGCCGTAGAGCCGCAGCGCGTTGCAGACGTCGAACACGCCGGGCACGTCCCAGGCCAGTTCGGCGGCGACCCGGCGGGTCTCCGGGTCGGCGACCAGGCCGGCGAGGATGACCACCCGGTTCTGCACGGTGACGGTAATCTGCTGCCGCCGGGTGGTCCAGTCGGCGCTGAGCCGCTGGGCGACCAGGGAGGCGAGCCGCACGTCCGCGCCGGCGGGCTCCGGCCCGTCGCCGGCGAACGGGAACTCGGGGTACGGCCAGGGCATCATCACTGCGGAGGGCTCCTTCTGTTCGCTCATGACCTCGGGCCGGATGCGGCACCCGACGTCGAGGCGCGGTCGTCGACGACGGTGAAGACCCGGTCGAGCCGCATGGTGTGCAACACGGTGAGCACGAACCGCGACGGCGCCACCAGGCACAGCCGCCGGCCGTCCCGCCGGGCCTCCTGGTGCGCGCGGACCAGCAGGCCGAGACCGACGGAGTCGATCACCTCGAGTCCGGCGAGGTCGACCAGCACCCGATCGTCCCGGACGAGCCGGTCGGCCAGCGCCCGGCGTACCGCCTCGGCGGAGTCCGCCTCCGGCGCGGCCGGCCGCCCGCCGACCTGCTCCAGATCGTCCAGGCACATGCCGTCGTCGGCGACCGCCGCCCGGGCGCTGCACCGGGGGCAGTGGTGCGGTCCGGAGGCGAACGGCGAACCGACCCAGCCGTGCTCGAAGACCAGCGTCCAGACCACCTCGGCATCCGGCAGCGTGGTGCCCGTGCCGGTGACGCTGTCGCCGCAGCCGTCGCAGATCAGCATCATCAGGTGTTCCGCCGGTACGACCGTCACACCTCCTCCTTCCGCCGGGCGCCCGGACCGGACGACGCCGATCGGCCCGCCCCGGGCCGGCCGGCGGCCAGCACCGCCAGGATGACGGCCAGGGCGGCGAAGCCGGACTGCACCAGCAGGGACAGCAGCACCGTGCCGCCCGGCCGCCGGTCGACCAGCCCGGTCACGATCGCGCCGAGCAGCGCGGCGGCCACGCCGAGCGCCAGGGTCAGCCAGACCGGGACGGCCTTGCGCCCCGGGACGGCCAGCCGGCCCACCCCGCCGATCGCGAGCCCCACGACGAGCGCCCCGACGAGCGTGCTGACGGTCACCACTCCTCCTCAGCGCGATGCGGACGAGACCCGAGCCCGGCCGCGCGCGGCCGGGCGGGGGGTGTCGACGATGGGAACGGTCGCGCCGAGCCCGGCCGTGACCAGGATGCGCCGGATCCGGGGGTGCGGGTTGCTCAGCGTGAGGGTGCCGTGACGCCGGGCCAGTCGGCGGTGCGCGTCCAGCAGCAGCGCGATGGCGGCGGCGTCCACGTGCCGGCAACCGGCCAGGTCGATGGTCACCTCCCGGGGCCGCAGCGCGAGGACCCGGTCCAGCACGTGCGCGACCTCCGGCAGCCCGGCCAGGTCCAGCTCGTCGGTGATCTCCACCCGGACGTGCGGCACGGAGGACTCCGGCTGCGGGGCGGGCGGCAGGGTGCTGGTCATCAGGTCGCTTTCGGGACGGGTTCCGGTTCGGTCCCACTCTGGGCGGCGATCTTGGAGGTCACCGGACGGTTGGATGACGGTTCGATGACAAAAACCACGAACAGCCGACGCGATTGGGCGACCTGTGCCGGGCCGGTCATGATGCCCATATGACGGCCGTACTGGTGATCGAGGACGACGACCGCATCCGGCTCGCGCTCCAGCTCGCGTTGGAGGAGGAGGGCTACCAGGCCGACGGGGCGGCGACCGCGGAGGAGGGGCTGCGCCGCCAGCGGGAGAGCCCGGCCGACTACGTGTTGGTCGACCTGATGCTGCCCGGCATCGACGGCTTCGACTGCATCCGCCAACTGCGCCGCGACGACGACGTCCCGGTCGTCGTGATCAGCGCCCGCGACGACACCCACGACATCGTCGCCGCGCTGGAGGCCGGCGCCGACGACTACGTGGTCAAGCCGGTCGCGATCAAGGAGCTGTCGGCCCGGCTCCGCGCGCTGCGCCGGCGGGCCCGGACCGTGGCCGGCCCCGCGCCCGCCCAGTTCTTCGGCGACCTGGAGATCAGCGCGGAGGCCGGCGAGGTGCGCCGCTCGGGCCGACCGGTGCCGGTGACGCGGACCGAGTTCAGGCTGCTCTGCGAGCTGGCCGAGCACGCCGGCCGGGTGCTGTCCCGCCAGCAGTTGCTGAGCCGCGTCTGGGGCTACGAGACCGGCGACGAACGGCTGGTCGACGTGCACGTGGGTCGCCTGCGGCAGAAGATCGAGCCGGATCCGGCCAACCCCCGCCACCTGGTCACGCTCCGGGGCCTCGGCTACAAGCTGCAACGATGAGCCGACCCGGACTGCGCGCCCGGGTCACCGCCGCGTTCGCCGTCGGCGCCCTGCTGCTGGCCGCGCTGATGGCGCTCTTCTCGTACGACCTGACCCGCCGTTCGCTGCTCGACGAGCGGGAGCGCACCGCGGTCCGGGCCGCGTACTACGACGCCGCGGTGGTCCGGTCGGGGCTGGACACCGACACCCCGGACGTGGTGGCCGTGCTGCGCTCGCTGGACACCGGCAGCGCTCGGCGGCCGCTGCTGCACCTGCGCACCGGTTGGTACGCCCGTACCGCCGACGTGGGCGCCAGCTCGGTGCCGGCGGAGCTGCAACGCGTGGTCGCCGACGGCCAGCCCGCCGTGCAGCGGATCCGCCTCGACGGGCAGCCGACGCTGCTGGTCGGCGTGCCGCTCCCCGGCGAGTTGGGCTACTACGAGCTGACCTCGCTGCGCGAGGTGGAGGACACGTTCCAGGTGGTCGGGCTGGCGCTGACCGCGGTGGCCATCATGATCGCCGGGGCCGGCGCGGCGCTGGGCTGGTACGCCACCCGCAACAGCCTCCGGCCGCTCACCGCGGTCGCCGACGCCGCCGAGCGGATCGCGGCCGGCGACTTCGCCACCCGACTGGACCCGACCACCGACCCGGACCTCACGCGCCTGTCCAGCTCGTTCAACGAGATGGTCGACAAGCTGGTGCAGCGGATCGACCGGGACCGGCGGTTCGCCGCGGACGTCAGCCACGAGCTGCGCTCGCCGCTCCAGACGCTGGCCGCGGCGGCGAGCGTGCTGAACCGCCGCAAGGAGCACCAGGACGAGCGCACCGCCACCGCGGCCGGCCTGGTGGCCGACGAGGTGGCCCGGTTCCAGCGGTTGGTCGACGACCTGATCCAGCTCGCCCGCACCGAGCAGCCGGCGCACCGCCAGACGGTCGACGTGGCCGAGTTGGCGCGGGCCGCCTGCCGGGAACGGTCGCTGCCGGAGAGCCTGGTGGAGGTGGCCGACGGCGTACCGCACCAGTGGTGGATCGACCGCCGCCGGATCGCCCAGGTCCTGCTGAACCTGCTGGAGAACGCCGAGCGGTACGGCGGCGGCCCGGTCGCGGTCCGCCTGGGGGCGGCGGACGGGGTGGGCGTCCTGGAGGTCGACGACGACGGGCCGGGTGTGCCGCCGGCGGACCGGGAGGTCATCTTCGACCGCTTCGTCCGGGGGCGGGCGGCGCACGCCCGGGCCGGCACCGACGGCACCGGCCTCGGGTTGGCCCTGGTGGCCCAGCACGCCGCCGCGCACGGTGGCACGGCCGCCGTGCTGGGCCGGGACCGGGGCGCCCGGTTCCGGGTCGAGCTGCCGGGGGCGGTCCGGTGACGCGGCGCGTGGTTCGGGGCCGCACGGTCGGGGACGGTGCGGTGGCGCGGCGCGCGGACGCGGCTCCCGTGGTCGGGGGGCGCCCGACCACGCGGCGTCTGGTGCGTGCGCTGCTCGCGGTGGTGCTGCTGGCCGGCTGCGGCGTGCCGGTCGACGACGAGCCCCGGCTGGTGCAGCCGCCGCCCGGGCGGTTCCCGACGCCGGCGGGCACCTCGACGGCCGACCCCGACGGGCGGGTGGACGAGCCGTTCTGCTTCGTGCGCGACGACGGGCTGGCGGTGGTCACCCGCCGGGCGGACGGCCTGCCCGGGGTGGACGCCCACCTCCAGCACCTGCTGGCCGGGCCGGACCGGGCGGAGCGCGAGCGAGGGCTGGCCACCGCGTTGCCGGGCACGGTGGCGGTGGCCGGCGCGGCGCTGACCGGCACCGTCGCCACGGTCGACGTGCGACAGGCCGGCGAGGAGACCGGCCGCAACGACGAGGTGCTCGCGTTCGGGCAGATCGTGTGCAGCCTGACCCAGCGACCGGACGTGGACAGCGTCGCGTTCCGCCGGGACGGCCAGCCGTTGGAGGTGCCGCGTGCCGACGGCAGCGTGTCGGCGCTGCCGCTCACCGCCGCCGATTACCGCCCGCTGCTGCCTCGCTGATTTTTTGTCCGCTTATGAGGCAAACATCCATCGTCCGTTCGGTTGATTTGCCGGTGACCTTTGGTCTAGTGTTGCTCCCACGACCGGTGTGGGAGTCCCACCCGTTCTCCGAGGACAGGAAGGGCAGCATGACCACGATGACCATGGCACCGTCCGTCACCGAGGTGCACCGCGCGCCGCAGAACGGTGAGGAGTCCCGTGCCAGCGAGCTGATCGCGGCGCTCGCCGAACTGCCGGCGGACCACCCGAAGCGGGCCGCCCTGCGCAATCAGGTCATCGAGGCGTGGCTGCCGCTGGCCAACCACCTGGCCGCCCGCTACAGCGGTCGCGGCGAGCCGGCCGGCGACCTCGCGCAGACGGCGGCGCTGGGCCTGATCAAGGCGGTGGACCGGTTCGACGCCTCCCGTGGCGTCGACTTCGCCGGTTTCGCCATCCCGACCATCCTCGGCGAGATCAAGCGGCACTTCCGTGACCGCACCTGGAACATCCGGGTGCCGCGTCGCCTCCAGGAGCTGCGGTTGCGCATCTCCGAGGCGAACAGCTCGCTGACCCAGACGCTCAACCGGGCGCCGACCGTCGCCGACATCGCCGCGCACCTCGGCGTCACCGAGGAAGAGGTCCTGGAGGGCCTGGAGGGCGCCCGCGCCTACAACGCGGTCTCGCTCTCGACCCCGATCGGCGACGGTGACAGCGCCACCGAGCTTGGTGACACGCTCGGCATCGAGGACAACGAGTACGAGCTGGCCGACCTGCGCGCCTCGCTCGGCCCGGCGCTGGCCACGCTCGACGAGCGGGAGCAGAAGATCCTCACGCTCCGCTTCTACGGCAACCTGACCCAGAGCGAGATCGCCGCCAAGGTCGGTGTCTCCCAGATGCACGTGTCGCGGCTGCTCGCCCGCGCGCTGACCAAGCTGCGGGGCCAGCTCACCGAGGCGGCCTGACCGACCGGCGCACACCACGTCCCGACCGCCACCGGCCCCGCGCCGGTGGCGGTCGCGTCATGTCAGCGCCGCCTCGCTGTTCAATTCTTGCAAGAATATGACGTACGATGCCGCCGTGACGAAGCGTTTGACGGAGGTGGCCCGCAAGGCGGGCGTCAGTGAGGCGACCGTGAGCCGGGTGCTCAACGGGCGCGGCGGCGTCTCCGAGGCGACGCGGACGGCCGTGCTGACCGCCCTGGACGTGCTCGGCTACGAACGCCCGACGAAGCTGCGCGGGGAGCGGGCCCGACTGGTCGGGCTGGTCCTGCCGGAACTTCAGAACCCGATCTTCCCGGCGTTGGCCGAGGTGGTCACCGGCTCACTCGCCCAACGCGGCTTCACCCCGGCGCTCTGCGCCCGCACCATCGGTGGCGTGCCCGAGTCCGGCTACGTGGAGATGCTCCTCGACCACCAGGTCAGCGGCGTCATCTTCGCCGGTGGCTCGTACGCGCTCGCCGACGCCTCGCACGAGCACTACCGGCGGCTGACCGACCGGGGCCTGCCCGTGGTGCTGGTCAACGCCGGCGTCGAGGAGTTGGGCTTCCCGCGCGTGTCCACCGACGACGCGGTCGCGGTCGAGCAGGCGTACGGGCACCTGCGTTCGCTCGGACACGAGCGGATCGGCATGGTGCTCGGCCCGGAGGATCACGTGCCCTCGCGGCGCAAGCTGGATGCCATGGTCCGGGCCGCCGGCTGGGGCGCGGACGACCGCCTCGTCGAGCGGTCCAGCTTCTCCATGGAGGGGGCGCGGGTCGCGGCGACCAAGCTGATCGAGCGCGGGGTGACCGGCATCGTCTGCGCCAGCGACGTGCTGGCCCTCGGCTCCATCCGCGCGGCCCGCCGGCTCGGCCGCGCGGTGCCGGCCGACGTGTCGGTGGTCGGCTTCGACGACTCCGCGTTCATGACCTGCACCGATCCGCCGCTGACCACGGTCCGGCAGCCGATCGAGACGATGGGGCAGGCCGCGGTGGACCTGCTGGTCACCCAGATCGAGGGTGCCGGTGTGCTGCACGACGAGTTGCTCTTCGAGCCCGAGCTGGTGGTACGCGGCTCCACCGCCCCCGCTCCCCGCTCCTAGCCCCGCCTTCCGCCCGCGCCCGCGCCCGCGCCGCGCTTTCCGGCGCCGCTCCTTCCGCCGGCTCGCCCCGGCGGTGCGGAGCGGGGAGGGCTGCTGACCGGTCCCTTTCGAGCTGAGAGCAGAAACGACTCAGCCGGCGTCGCCGCCCGGCCAGGCCTCGCCGTGCCCGCACGCCGTGCCCGCACGCCTCGCCGCGCCCGCACGCCTCGCCCGCACGCCTCGCCGTGCCCGTACGCCGCGCCGCCGCACGCCGCGCCCGCACGCCTCGCCGCCCCCGTACGCCGCGCAGCGCCTCGCCCGTACGCCGCGCATCGCCGTGCCCGCACGCCGCGCCGCACTCCCGCCTTGGTCGGGCACTTGTCCGCACCGCCGGTGACGGCGAGGCGATATCACCGTCGACTCAGCTCGAAAGCGCCGGTCGAGTGCTCCCGGCCGCCTCGGCCGATCCGCCTCGGCCGCCCCGTCCGACCACCCGAACCCATCCGTCGTCTCGATCATCCGTAGTCAAGTCGTGTTCTTTCGTCATCGAGTTGAAACCTTGCCGTCAAGAGTCGGCTTCGCTACATTGACTCCACTCACCGGCGGTCACCCACACCAGTGAAGGTCCTCGACATAACCGTTCCCGAAGGGATGGACAGATGTCCGTACCGCAATATCGGAAGGTCGCGGCGGCGGCGCTCGCGGCCGGCCTCGGGCTCAGCCTCGCCGCCTGCTCCACGAAGGGCGACGACTCCGCCGACGCCGGCGGCAAGGTCACCATCACTGTCGACTGCCAGCCGGTCGGCGCCCAGAAGGAGCTGCTGAAGAACTGGAACGACGACGTCGCCGAGTTCCAGCGGCAGAACCCCACCATCGTGGTGAAGAGCGTCAGCGTCGGCGAGCAGTGCAACAACCCGCCCGACTTCACCGCCCGCCTCGCCGGCGGCACCGTCACCGACGTGTTCTACGGATACATGACCGACCTTCAGCAGGTGCTGGACTCCGGCCAGGCGATGGACATCACCGACTACGTCGGCAAGGACACCATCCCCACCTGGGACAGCGTCGACCCGGCGCTCAAGGAGGTCTTCACCGACGGCGGCAAGCTCTACGGCGTACCGGTGAAGAACTACTCGATGGGCCTGGTCTACAACAAGGCGCTGTTCCAGCGCGCCGGGCTCGACGCGGCCAACCCGCCGAAGACCTGGCCCGAGGTGCGGGCCGCGGCCAAGAAGATCTCCGCGCTCGGCGGTGGCGTCGCCGGGTACTCCGAGTACAGCGCCGGCAACACCGGCGGCTGGCACTTCACCTCGCTGCTCTACTCCCAGGGCGGCCAGGTGCTCAGCGCCGACGGTAAGAAGGCCGACTTCAACAACCCGATGGGCAGGCAGGTCCTGCAGAACCTCAAGGACATGCGGTACGGCGACAACAGCATGGGCAGCCGCCAGCTTCTCCAGTGGGGTGACCTGCTCACCAACGCCGGCGCCGGCAAGGTCGGCATGTTCATCGGCGCGCCCGACGCCACCCAGGCGATCGTCAGCCAGTTCCAGGGCAAGTACCAGGACTGGGCGATGGGCCCGCTGCCCGGCCAGGACGGGCCCGCCAAGGCGACGCTCGGCGGCGGCGAGGGCTACTTCTTCAAGAAGGGCCTGAGCCCGGAGCAGGTGAAGGCCGGTCTGAAGTGGATCGCCTACCAGAAGCTCACGCCCGGCAAGGGCCAGTTCGACTACGTCCGCGCCAAGCCGCAGAACTACCCGGTCGGTCTGCCCCAGCCGCTGCTGTTCACCAACGGCAGCGACGCGCAGAAGCAGGAACTGGAGCTGCGCAAGGCCAACGCCAACGTGGACACCACCAACTTCACGGCCTTCGAGGCCAACCCGGTGCCGATCAAGGGGGAGCCGCGTAACGCCCAGGCCATCTACGCGGTGCTCGACGCCGCGATGTCCGGGGTGCTGACCAACCCGAACGCGAACATCGACGCCCTGCTCAAGACCGCCGAGGACAAGGTCAACCAGCTCCTCGCCGCCGGTAGCTGACCCGACCGGGGTGGGGGCCGGACGCACCGGCCCCCACCCACTACCGCAGGAGTCGTCTTGGCGCTCACCACCGCCCCGGGTGCCACCCGCACCCCCGGCCGCCCCGCCCTTCCACCGCAGCGTTCCGCCGCCCGGCGGGCCGGGCTCGGCCGGAAGGTACGGGACAACCTGACCGGGCACACGTTCCTCATCGGCGCGGTCGCCTGCTTCGCCGTCTTCTCCTGGTATCCGATGGTCCGCGGCGTGGTGATGAGCTTCCAGCGCACCCGGCGCGGCGAGACCACCTGGGTCGGCTGGGACAACTACGCCCGGATCGTCGCCGACCCGAGCTTCTGGACCGCCTGGAAGAACACCTTCGTCTTCACCGGCCTGGCGCTCGTGCTCGGCTACGCGGTGCCGTTCTTCGTGGCGATCCTGCTCAACGAGCTACGCCACGCCAAGGGCTACCTGCGGGTGCTGGTCTACCTGCCGGTGATGCTGCCGCCGGCGTCCGCGCTGTTCCTGTTCAAGTTCTACGCGTACGACCCGAGCGAGGCGGGACTGTTCAACGCGGTGCTCACCGCGCTGGGGCTGCCCACCTCGGAGTGGATGCAGTCGCCGACCATGACGATGCCGGCCATGGTGCTGGCGTCGACCTGGATGAACATGGGTGGCGCCGTGCTGATCTACCTGGCCGCGTTGCAGAACATCCCCGGCGAGCTGTACGAGGCGGCCGAGATCGACGGCGCCGGGGTGTGGCGGCGGATCGCGCACGTGACGATCCCACAGACCCGGCTGATCCTCGCGCTGCTGGCGATGCTCCAGATCGTGGCCACCATGCAGCTCTTCATCGAGCCGCTGATCCTCGCCAACGGCGCCGGCACCCAGGACTCGGCGACCTCGGTGGCGTACCTGATCTATCAGCACGGCTTCTTCCAGAACGACCTCAACGGCGCCGCCGCGCTCGGCGTGATCATGCTGGTGGTGCTGGCCGGGTTCTCCGCCGTCTACGTGCGACTGACCGCGAGACAGGACTAGGACATGGCCGCCGACTCCACCACCCGTACCCTCATCTCCGCGGCCCAACTGCGGCGCGGTCGTGGCCGGGTCCTCTACTGGACCGTGCTCGCCGTCGTCGTGGTGACGTTCACGCTGGTCTTCCTCGGCCCGCTCTACTGGATGGTCACCGGTGCGCTCAAGAGCGGCCAGGAGATCGCGCAGACGCCGCCGTCGCTGTTCCCGCGCGACCCGCAGCCGCAGAACTACGTCGACGCGTGGACCAACCTCGACCTGGCGAAACTGCTGTTCAACACGTTCTACTACGCCACCGGCGCGGTGCTGTTCCAGCTCGTGTTCGACACCGCCGCCGCGTACGCGTTGTCGAAGCTGCGCCCGGTGCTGGGTGGGCTGATCCTCGGCCTGATGCTGGCGACGTTGATGATCCCGGCGATGGTGCTGATCGTCCCCCAGTACGTGACCGTGATCGACCTGCCGATCGTGCACCTCAACCTGCTGGACTCGCCGTTCGCGATCTGGCTGCCGCTGGTCGCCAACGCGTTCAACATCTTCCTGCTCAAGCGGTTCTTCGACTCGATCCCGGAGGATCTGATGGCCGCCGCCGTGATGGACGGCGCGTCGCCGCTGCGTACGCTCCGGTCGATCGTGCTGCCGATGTCCCGTCCGATCCTCGGCGTGGTCGCCATCTTCGCGGTGACCGCGGTCTGGAAGGACTTCCTCTGGCCCAAGCTGGTCATGCCGTCGCCGGAGACGCGCACGGTCAGCGTCGGCATCTACGCCTTCGCCGGCGGCACCCCGATGAACGTGGTGATCGCCGCGTCGGTGATCGCCGCGATCCCCACCGTCCTGCTGTTCCTGATCTTCCAACGGAACATCATGTCCGGCCTGACCACCGGCGGGCTCAAGGGCTGACCGGGCGTCGCCGCCCCGCAGCCGGCCACCGAGCCCCGCCGCAGCAGAACCGACCCGCAGAAAGCAGGTGACCGTGTCCATGGTCGACAGCAGCCCGTGGTGGCGCTCCGCGGTGATCTACCAGGTCTATCCGCGCAGCTTCGCCGACGGCAACGGCGACGGAATCGGTGACGTCGCCGGCATCCGGTCCCGCCTGGACCACCTGGCCGCGCTCGGCGTCGACGCGATCTGGTTCAGCCCCTGGTATCCGTCGCCGATGGCCGACGCCGGCTACGACGTGGCCGACTACCGCGACATCGACCCGGTCTTCGGCACGCTCGCCGAGGTGGAGGCGCTGATCACCGAGGCGCACGCGCTGGGCATCCGGACCATCGTCGACGTGGTGCCCAACCACTGCTCGGACGCGCACCCGTGGTTCCAGGCGGCGCTGGCCGGCGGCCCGGACGCGCCGGAGCGGGACCTGTTCTGGTTCCGCGCCGGCCGCGGCCCGGACGGCTCCCGGCCGCCCACGGACTGGACCGGCGAGTTCGGCGGCCCCACCTGGACCCGCACCACCGACCCGGACGGCACGCCCGGCGACTGGTACCTGCACCTGTTCGCCCCGCAGCAGCCCGACTTCAACTGGGACCACCCCCGGGTGCGCGCCGAGTTCGAGGACATCCTGCGGTTCTGGTTCGACCGGGGGGTGGACGGCATCCGGATCGACTCGGCCGGCCTGCTGGTCAAGGACGGCACGCTGCCCGAGGTCGACCCGGACCGGCCGCACCCGTTCCACGACCTCGACGGCGTGCACGACGTCTACCGGGCCTGGCGGCGGATCGCCGACAGCTATCCGGGCCAGCGGGCGCTGGTGGGGGAGGTGTGGCTGCCGGACCGGCAGCGGTTCGCCAACTACCTGCGCCCGGACGAGCTGCACACCGCGTTCAACTTCGACTTCCTCGGCTGCGCCTGGGACGCCGTCGCGCTGCGGGACAGCATCGACGGCACGCTGAGCGCGCACGCGCCGGTCGGCGCGCCGGCCACCTGGGTGCTGTCCAACCACGACGTGACCCGGCACGTCACCCGCTACGGCCGGGCGGACACCACGTTCAGCTTCGCCGCCAAGCGCGAGGGCATCCCCACCGACCTGGAGTTGGGCACCCGCCGGGCCCGCGCCGCCGCGCTGCTCAGCCTGGCGCTGCCCGGCGCCGCCTACGTCTACCAGGGCGAGGAGCTGGGGCTCTGGGAGGTCGAGGACATCCCGTACGCGCTGCGGCAGGACCCGATGTGGGAACGCTCCGGACGGGTCGACCCGGGCCGTGACGGCTGCCGGGTGCCGCTGCCCTGGCAGGGCGACACGCCGCCGTTCGGGTTCAGCCCCGACGACGCCACCGTCGCGCCGTGGCTGCCGCAGCCGGCGGACTGGAAGGACCGCACGGTCCGCGCCCAGGTCGGCGACCCGCACTCGATGCTGGAGTTGTACCGGGCGGCGCTGGGCCTGCGCCGGGCCGAACCGGCACTCGGCGACGGCGCGTTGCGCTGGCTGCCCGCGCCGGAGGGGGTGCTCGCGTTCGCCCGCGAACCGGGCTTCGCCTGCCTGGTCAACCTCGGCCGCGAGGCCGTGCCGCTGCCCGCGCACGACCGGCTGCTGCTGGCCAGCGGCCCACTCGACGACGACCGGCTACCACCGGACACCGCGGTCTGGCTGCGTACCGGATCGCGCTGAACCGCGGCGGCGCCGGCGGCTCCGTCCCGCCGCCGGCATCACCGCGCCGCACCACGACCGGCGGCCCGTCCCGGCCGCCACCGCACCCGGGAGAAAGGAACAGCACCGCCGCAACGGGGGACCTGGCCACCGACGAAAGGGAGCACACCCCGCATGGCCGAGCACCGCACCGCGCACCGCCACCGCAGGACCGGGCTGGCGGCCCTGACCGCCGCCGCGCTCGCCGCCTCGACACTCACCGTCGTGGCGTTGACCTCCACCGCCACCCCGGCGCAGGCCGCCGGGCTGTCCCCGTTCGACATCGCCGGCCGCGGCGCCACCGTCGGATTCCGGGAGCAGGAGGCGGAGCAGGCCGCGCACAACGGCACGAGGATCGGCCCGGACCGCCGCTACGGCACGCTGCCGTCCGAGGCGTCCGGCCGGGAGGCGGTCACGCTCGACGCGGTCGGGGAGTACGTCGAGTTCACGCTCGCCGCCCCGGCGAACGCCGTCACGTTCCGCTACAGCCTGCCGGACAACGCCGCCGGCACCGGCCGGGACGCCGCCATCGACCTGCGTGCGAACGGCACGCTGGTCAAGGCCGTGCCGGTCACCTCCCGGTACGGCTGGTTCTACGGCGGCTACCCGTTCAACAACAACCCGGGCGACACCAACCCGCACCACTTCTACGACGAGACCCGGGCGATGTTCGGCACCACCTACCCGGCCGGCACGAAGATCCGCCTCCAGGTCTCCTCGACCGCGCAGTCGCCCACGTTCACCATCGACCTGGCCGACTTCGAGCTGGTCGGGGCACCGATCGCGAAGCCGTCCGGGGTGCTGGACGTGGTCACCGACTTCGGCGCGGACCCGACCGGCGCCACCGACTCCACCGCGAGGTTCCAGGCCGCGGTGGACGCCGGCAAGGCGCAGGGGAGGGCGGTGTGGATCCCGGCCGGCACGTTCACGCTCTGGGACCACGTGGTGGTCGACGGTGTGACGCTGCGCGGCGCCGGGCCGTGGTATTCGGTGCTCGGCGGCCGGCACCCCACCGACCGCAAGCGCGCCGCCGGCATCTACGGCAAGTACGTGCCCGGCGGCGGCTACTCCGGGGAGATCCGCCCGCACGAGGCCGGCGGGCCGAGCCGCAACGTCACGCTGCGGGACTTCGCCATCATCGGCGACATCCGGGAGCGGGTGGACGAGGACCAGGTCAACGCGCTCGGCGGCGCGATGACGAACTCGGTGGTGGACAACCTGTGGTTGCAGCACACCAAGGTCGGCGCCTGGATGGACGGCCCGATGGACAACTTCACCATCCGCAACAGCCGCATCCTCGACCAGACCGCCGACGGGGTGAACTTCCACTGGGGCGTCACCAACTCCACGGTGACCAACACGTTCGTCCGTAACACCGGCGACGACGCGCTGGCCATGTGGGCGCAGAGCGTGCCGAACGTCGGCAACTCGTTCACCCACAACACCATCGGCGTGACGGTCCTGGCCAACCACCTGGTCACGTACGGCGGGCGAAACATCACCATCGCCGACAACGTGACCGCCGACTCGGTGACCAACGGCGGTGGCATCCATGTGGCGAACCGCTATCCGGGCGTCACCGGGCCGACGGCGGTGGCCGGCACCATCACGGTCGCCCGCAACACGCTGATCCGCAACGGCAACTCCGACTACAACTGGAACTTCGGGGTCGGCGCGATCTGGTTCTCGGCGCTCAACGAGCCGATCCAGGGCGCGGCGATCAATGTCACCGACACCGACATCCTGGACAGCTCGTACGCGGCGCTGCACTGGATCGAGGGGCAGACCAGCGGCATCAGCTTCAATAATGTGCGCATCGACGGCGCGGGCACGTACGCGCTCCAGGTGCAGGCGCCCAGCCAGGTCAGCTTCACCAACGTGCGGGCCACCAACATCGCGCAGGCCAACCCGATGCACAACTGCGTCGGCAGCGGCTTCCAGATCACCCAGGGCGCCGGCAACTCCGGCTGGTACACGGCCACCCCGTACTGCGGGCCGTGGCCGCAGCCGCAGTGGGGCAACGGCCCGTCCAGCCCGCCGCCCACCAGCGTGCCCCCGACCACGGCTCCGCCGACCACCGCCCCGCCGACCACGCCGCCGCCGGCCGGCGGGAACCTGGCCCTGGGCCGGCCGGCGACCGCCACCAGCGTCAACCAGACGTACGCGGCCGGCAACGCGGTCGACGGGAACGCGGCCAGCTACTGGGAGAGCGCCAACAACGCGTTCCCGCAGTCGGTGACCGTCGACCTCGGCGCGTCGCGCACGGTCGACCGGGTGGTGCTCAAGCTGCCGGCCGGCTGGGAGCGCCGCACGCAGACGCTCTCCGTGCTCGGCTCCACCGACGGCTCCTCCTACAGCACGCTCGCCGCGTCGGCGGGCCGGGTGTTCGACCCGGCGGCCGGCAACAGCGTCTCGATCGCGCTGCCGTCCGGCACCCGCCGGTTCGTCCGGGTCACCGTCACCGGCAACACCGGCTGGCCGGCCGCCCAGCTCAGCGAGCTGGAGGTGTACGGCGGCGGCACGACCACCCCGCCGCCCACCACGACCGCGCCGCCGACCGGCAACCTGGCCGCCGGCCGGCCGGTCGCGGAGACCAGCCACGCCGACGTCTACGGTGCCGGCAACACGGTCGACGGCAACGCGAACACCTACTGGGAGAGCGCCAACAACGCGTTCCCGCAGTCGGTGACCGTCGACCTGGGCAGCGCCCGGCCGGTGGCCCGGGTGGTGCTGAAGCTGCCACCGTCGGCGGCCTGGCAGACCCGCACCCAGACGGTGTCCGTGCTCGGCTCCACCGACGGCGCGTCGTTCACCACGCTCAAGGCGTCGGCCGGCTACCCGTTCGACCCGGCGAGCGGCAACACCGTGTCGATCGCGGTGCCCGCCGGTGACCGCCGCTTCGTGCGGCTGACGTTCACCGGCAACACCGGCTGGCCGGCCGGCCAGCTCTCCGAGTTCGAGGTCTACGCCTCCTGACCCGGCGCGGGGGGGGGGGGGGGGGGGGGGCCCCGCCCCCCCCCCCCCCCCCCCCCCCCCCCCCCCCCCCGCCGCCCCCCCCCCCCCCCCCCCCCCGCCCCCCCCCCCCCCCCCCCCCGCCCCCCCCCCCCCCCGC
>NZ_JBISAC010000006.1:0-363406 GCF_044391475.1 Micromonospora sp. NPDC018662 | reverse complement strand
CCCCGCGGTGGGGGGGGCTTTTGGTCCCCGGTACCCCCGGGGGGCCGGGCCCCCCCGCCCCGCTTGTTGGGGGGCCCCCCCCCGGCCCCGGGGGGGGGGGGGGCGGGGGGGCCCCCCCCCCCACCACATCCCCCACCCCCGTCAACGCCTCTCCACGTCCCCCGGGAAGAAGGTGTCCGTCCACCATGTCCAGATTCCGTACCCGAATCGTCGCGGTGCTCGCCGCGGTCGGCCTGGCCGTCACCGCGGCGCCGGCCCCGCCGGCCCTGGCCGCCGGCGGCCCGAACCTCGCCGCCGGCCGGCCCGCCAGCGCCAGCAGCGTCAACGGCCCGTTCGTGGCCGCCAACCTGACCGACGGCAACCAGGGCAGCTACTGGGAGAGCAGCGGCGCGCTGCCCCAGTGGGCGCAGGTCGACCTCGGCACCAGCCGCGCCGTCGACCAGGTGGTGCTCAAGCTCCCGGCCGCCTGGGAGGCCCGCAACCAGACACTGTCCGTGCAGGCCAGCGCCGACGGCAGCGGCTTCACCACGGTCGTCGCGCCGGCCGCCCGCACGTTCAGCCCGGCCGCCGGCAACACGGTGACGCTCGGCTTCTCCGCCACCAACGCCCGCTACCTGCGCGTGGCCGTCACCGCGAACACCGGCTGGGCCGCCGCCCAACTCGCGGAGTTGGAGGTCTACGGCACCGCCAGCTCGTCGACCAACCTGGCGCTCGGCAAGACGATGACCGAGAGCGGCCACTCCGACGTGTACGGGGCCGGCAACGCCAACGACGGCACCGCGGCCACCTACTGGGAGAGCCCGAACAACGCGTTCCCGCAGTGGATCCAGGCCGACCTGGGCGCCGCCACCAGCGTCAACCGGCTGGTGCTGCGGCTGCCCACCGGCTGGGGCGCGCGCACCCAGACGCTGACGGTGCAGGGCAGCACCAACGGCTCCACGTTCGGCACGCTCGTCGCGTCCGCGGCGTACGCGTTCGACCCGGCCGGCGGCAACACGGTCACCGTCACCGTGCCCACCGCCTCCACCCGCTACCTGCGGCTGCTGTTCACCGCGAACAGCGCCTGGCCCGCCGGGCAGCTCGCCGAGCTGGAGATCTACGGCCCGGCGACCGGCGACACCCAGGCGCCGAGCGCGCCGGGCAGTCTCGCGTTCACCGAGCCGGCCACCGACCAGGTGCGGTTGACCTGGACCGCGTCCACCGACAACGTCGGCGTCACCGGCTACGACATCTACGCCAACGGCGTGCTCCGCACCAGCGTCGGCGGCACCACGCTGACGTACACCGACACCCAGCCCGCCGGCAGCACCGTGTCGTACTACGTGCGGGCGCGCGACGCCGCCGGGAACGTGTCGGCGAGCAGCAACACGGTGACCCGCACCGGCAACACCGGAGACACCACCGCGCCGACCGCGCCCGGCAACCTCGCCTGGACCCAGCCCGCGAGTGGGCAGATCCGGTTGACCTGGACCGCGTCCACCGACAACGTCGGCGTCACCGGCTACGAGGTGTGGGCCAACGGCGCGCTGCGCACCACCGTCGGCGGCTCGACGCTGACGTTCACCGACAGCCAGCCGGACAGCGCCACCGTCTCCTACCAGGTGCGCGCCCGCGACGCCGCCGGCAACGTGTCGGCCAACAGCAACACGGTGACCCGCCCCGGCAGCACCACCGGCGGCACCAACCTGGCGGTCGGCAAGCCGGCCACCGCGTCCTCGGTGGTGCACGTGTTCAACGCCGCCAACGCGGTCGACAACGACGTCGCCACCTACTGGGAGGGCGCACCCGGCGCGTACCCGAGCACGCTGACCGTGGCGCTGGGCGCGAACGCCAGCATCAGCGCGGTGGTGGTGAAGCTGAACCCGGACCCGGCGTGGGGCGCGCGCACCCAGACGTTCCAGGTGCTCGGCCGGGAGCAGTCCGCGTCCGGGTTCACCAGCCTGGTCGGCGCCGCGACGTACTCGTTCAACCCGAACACCGGCAACACGGTGACCGTCCCGGTGTCCGCGACCGCCGCGGACGTCCGGCTCCAGTTCACCGCGAACTCCGGCTCGTCCAACGGCCAGGTCGCCGAACTCCAGGTCATCGGCGTGCCGGCGGCCAACCCGGACCTGACCGTCACCGGCGTCACCGCCTCGCCCGCCACGCCGGTCGAGACCGACACGATCACGCTGTCCGCCACCGTGCGCAACGCCGGCAGCGCCGCGTCCGCCGCCACCACCGTCAACCTCTACCTGGGTACGACGAAGGTCGGCACCGCCGCCGTCGGCGCGCTCGCCGCCGGCGCGTCGAGCACCGTCTCGGCGAGCATCGGCGCGCGCAACGCCGGCAGCTACCAGCTCACCGCCACTGTCGACGAGTCGAACACGGTGATCGAGCAGAACGAGGCGAACAACTCCTACACCAGCCCGACCGCGCTGACGGTCAGCCCGGTGGCCAGCGCCGACCTGGTCGCGTCCGCGGTGACCTGGTCGCCCGGCACGCCGGCCGCCGGCGCCACTGTCAGCTTCACGGTCACGCTGCGCAACCAGGGCACGATCGCGTCGGCGAGCGGCACGCACGGCATCACGCTCACCGTGCTCAACGACGCCGGCACGGTGGTCCGCACGCTGACCGGCGCGTACTCCGGCACGATCGCCGCCGGGGCCACCGCCGGCCCGGTGTCGCTCGGCACCTGGACCGCCGCCAACGGCCGCTACACGGTGCGGGTGGTGCTCGCCGACGACGCCAACGAACTGCCGGTGAAGCGGCAGAACAACACCAGCGACCGGCCGCTGTTCGTCGGCCGCGGCGCGAACCTGGGGTACGACGCGTACGAGGCCGAGGACGGCTCGGTCGGCGGCGGCGCGCAGGTCATCGGCCCGAACCGCACCATCGGCGACCTGGCCGGCGAGGCGTCCGGCCGGCGCGCGGTCACGCTCACCACCACCGGCGCGTACGTCGAGTGGACCACCAAGTCGGCCGCGAACGCGCTGGTCACCCGCTTCTCCATCCCGGACGCGCCGGGCGGTGGCGGGATCGACTCGACGCTCAACGTCTACGTCAACGGCGTGCTGCACAAGCCGATCAGTCTCACCTCGAAGCACATCTGGCTCTACGGCGCGGAGGCCGCCCCCAGCGACTCGCCCAGCGCGGGCGCGCCCCGGCACCTCTACGACGAGGCGAACGTGCTGCTCAACGCCACAGTCCCGGCGGGCAGCCGGATCCGGCTCCAGAAGGACCCGGCCAACAGCACCACGTACGCGATCGACTTCGTCAACACCGAGCTGGTGTCGCCGCGCGCCAACCCGGACCCGGCCCGGTACAAGGTGCCCACCGGCTTCAGCCACGCCGACGTGCAGAACGCGCTGGACGCGGTGCGGATGGACACCACCGGCACGCTGGTCGGCGTCTACCTGCCCGCCGGTACCTACGAGACCGCGCAGAAGCTCCAGGTGTACGGCAAGGCGGTGAAGGTCGTCGGCGCGGGCATGTGGTACACCCGCTTCCAGACGCCGACCAACCAGCAGAACACCGACGCCGGGTTCCGGGTCGAGTCCTCGGCCAGCGGGTCGACCTTCGCCCACCTGGCGTTCTTCGGCAACTACACCAACCGGATCGATGGTCCGGGCAAGGTGTGGGGCGAGCTGAAGGACGTCGACAACCTGACGCTGGACAGCGTCTGGGTGGAGCACACCGTCTGCGCGTACTGGGGGGTGAGCGTGGACGCGCTGACCATCCGGGACAGCCGGTTCCGCAACACCTTCGCCGACGCGGTGAACATGACAAACGGCAGCACCAACGCGCTGGTCACCAACTCGGAGGGCCGCTCCAACGGCGACGACGCGTTCGCGTTGTTCTCCGCGACCGACCAGGGCGGTTCGGGCGGCAACCACGGCAACGTGTTCGAGAACCTGACCGCCACGCTGACCTGGCGGGCCGCCGGCATCGCCGTGTACGGCGGCTACGACAACATCTTCCGCAACCTCTACATCGCCGACCAGTTGACGTACTCGGGCATCACCATCAGCTCGCTGGACTTCGGCTACCCGTTCGTCGGGTTCGGCGCCAACCCACCCACCCGGTTCGAGAACATCTCGCTGATCCGCTCCGGCGGGCACTTCTGGGGCGCGCAGACGTTCCCGGCGATGTGGTTGTTCTCCGCGTCCAAGGAGTTCCGCGGCATCCGGGTCAGCGACGTGGACATCGTGGACCCGACGTACTCCGGGATCATGTTCCAGACGAAGTACACCGGCAGCCAGCCGGAGAACCCGATCACCGACACGGTGCTCACCAACGTCTCGATCTCCGGGGCGCGGCGCAGCGGCGACGCGTTCGACGCGAAGTCCGGCTTCGGCATCTGGGTCAACGAGATGCCCGAGGCGGGGCAGGGCCCGGCGGTCGGCGCGGCCACCTTCACCAACCTCCGCCTGACCGACAACTACCAGGACATCCGCAACAACACCACCACCTTCACCATCACCCGCAACTGATGTAAGGCGGGGCCCCTTCTTAACGCCTCCGGTAGAGAAGGGGCCCCTTCTCACGCGCCCGGCGTTCGTTGTCGGTGCCGCTGATGGCGGCAGGCCGCCGGGAGAGGACTCTCCCGGCGGCCCTCCGTGTTGTGCCGAGAAGGTGGGGGACGCGTTCGAACGTCACCGGGCCGGGTCGACGTGGTGACGCCCCGCTCACGGTGGTCCGGATGTACTCCACGGATGCGCCTCCGTACCCGGCTCGTTCCGTCCCGGGCCTCCGGGACCACGCGCGCCATGCTCGCCGCGATCCTCGGCCCGGTCATGGTCGGTGCCGCCCTGACCGTCGGCTCGCCCGCCGAGGCGGCCATCACGACCCAGGTCTTCGCCGCCACCAACGACAGCTACGTCAACGCCGCCGCGCCCACCACGAACTACGACACGTCGTCGAGGCTGGCGGTGGCCGCGGGCCCGGCCCGGATCTCGTACGTGAGTTTCGCGGTCACCGGCCTGACCGCGCCCGTGGTGCATGCCCGGTTGGTGATGCACACCAGCAGCGCGAGCTTCGCGGGCAGCCTCACGGGTGGCACGATCGAGCGCACCGGCGCGAACTGGGTCGAGACGACGTTGACCTACGCCAACCGACCGTCCCCGATCGGCTCGCCGTTGTCCCGGTTCGGCATCGTCAAGCCGGATCGCTGGTACCAGGCCGACGTGACCGCCGCGGTGACCGGCAACATGGTGGTCAGCTTCGCCATCTCCTCCACCGACCCGGACGGCGCCTACTACGACGCCCGGGAGAGCGCCGAGAACTGGCCTCGACTCGCCGTCGACACCGGCGTGCCCCCCAGCCCCGACAACATCCTGCTGGCCGCCGGGGACATCGCGAGCTGCACCACCGACCGGGACGAGGAGACCGCGCGGATCCTGGACAGCCAGCCGGGCACCGTGGCCACGATCGGCGACTCCGTCTACGAGTCCGGCACCACCGCCGAGTTCGCCAACTGCTACCAGCCGACCTGGGGACGACACAAGGCCCGCACCCGTCCCGCAGTCGGCAACCACGAGTACCTCACCGCCAACGCCGCCCCCTACTTCGCCTACTTCGGGGCGGCGGCCGGCCCTGCGGGACTCGGCTACTACTCGTACGACCTGCCCGGCTCCTCTGACTGGCACATCGTCGTGCTGAACTCCAACTGCGCCAAGGTGGGTGGCTGCCAGGCGGGCTCGGCCCAGGAGCGGTGGCTGCGTGCCGACCTCGCGGCCCACCCCAGCCGCTGCACCCTGGCCTACTGGCACCACCCCCTGTTCAGCTCCGGCGAGCGGCAGGCGCCCAACGTGTTACCGCTGTTCCGGGCGCTCTACGACGCCGGCGCCGAGATCGTGCTGAACGGGCACGCCCACCAGTACGAACGGTTCGCCCCCCAGTCCCCGGACCGGACCGCCGACCCCGCCCGGGGCATCCGCGAGTTCGTGGTGGGGACCGGCGGTCGTTCCCTCCAGTCAAACTTCGGCACCGTGGTGCCCAACAGCGAGGTACGCAACGGCACCACCTACGGCGTCCTGAGGCTCACCCTCTACACCGGCGGATACGACTGGCGCTTTCTGCCGGTGACCGGGCAGACCTTCACCGACGGCGGCAGCGGCACCTGCCACTGAACCCGGCTGACTGAAGTGAGCGGTGCCCGCTCGGGCGCGAGCACGGCGGGGTGGCCCGGTCCGGACCGGGCCACCCCGGAGAATCACTCAGGGATGAGGAACTGGGCGGTGCTGGTGGTGTCGTAGTTGACGCCGTTCTTCTCGGCGTGGTGGGTGCAGCTGACCGTGACCGTCCGGGACTGGGCGGGGACGCCACTGACCGGGACGGTCGGCGACCAGAAGGTCACGTCGACGAGCGCGCCGTTGTTCTCCGAGTCGGAGTCGTTGGTGGAGTAGCTGAGCACGGTGGCCGAGCACCGGACGTTGATGTAGTTGGCGTCCACCCGGTCGTTGCTCCAGGTGGCGAGCCGCGAGTAGCCACGGACCTTGATGCCACCGACGCGGAACGGCCAGGCTCCCTCGTGGCCGACGCTCTCCAACTGGATGACGCCCTGCAGGTTGTACGCCGGCGTCGACGGGGGCGGCGGCGTGCCCGGGTCGCCGGTCCCACCGCCGCCCCCATCCCCGCCTCCGCCGTCGCAATTGAGAGAACAGTCGGGTTCCGAGGCGTGCGCCGGCATTGCCACCGCGCCGGTGGCCGCGAAGCAGGCCAGCAGGGCGATTCCGACGGCTGCAAAGCGTCTGAGCACGTTGTCTCCTGTCAGTGGACGCCCGAGAATTGAACCCCCCGTGGCGCGTGATCGGGGACGTAGGCTATCGCTGCGATTTTCGAAAGCGCAATAGATACTGGTCGGTACGACCGTGCCAGAAATCCCGCCCTATCCGGCTCGACGGCAATCATTGGACATCTCTGCTGCTCAGGGATGCCTACAAATTCCATGACCGTTGTTCGGTCGGCAAAAAGAAGCAATTTCGGGGAGTGCTATTTGGTCTCATAGTGTTGGTTGGATCGGCGTGCGGCAGACTGATGGCAATTGTCTGGGCTGGCGGGATAATTCGGCCTTAACTGCACGTTGGCGGCAAGAGTCTGCTGCCGGCCTTCAATGTTGCTGCCGAGCGGCCCGCTCGACTTCCCGAAGAACACGTTCGAGCGTCTGGGGGGCGGCGGTCTGCTGGCAATGCAGCCCATGCGCGCCGGGCGTGGGTCAGTCCGGGTGCACGAATCGGCGTCCCTGCGTGAGGGTCGGGGGCGCACTCCGTTGAGCGCCTTGATGTCATCGTGTGCTGCACCGGCTGTCGCGTTTCGAACGCTCACCGTCACCATCGAGTCGGCGGCTCGGTGTACCGTCCGAAGTGGTGGCCCGTCGGACGGCCGGCGGGTTCGGGGCACAGTCCGCTGCCGGGGAGGCTGCCATGCTCACGACCATTGGTGATCACCTGCGCAAGCTGCGCACCGAGTCCACCTTGACGCAGGAACGTCTGGCCGAGAAGGCTGGCGTGAGCGTGGAGACCATCCGCAAGCTGGAGCAGAACGAGCGCACCAGCGCCCGCATGTCGACGCTGAACAAGCTGGCCACCGCGCTCGGTGTCCCCACCACCGCCCTGATGGGCTCCGCCGCACAGGCCCAGGCGATGCGGGAGCCCAATGCCGAGCCACTCGGCCTCGTGGCCGTCCGCCGCGCACTGACGCCGGTGTCCGGCCTCGACGGGTGTTCGGTGCTCGACGAGCCCGAGATCGGCCCACCTACCGCGGCGGACGTGCGCCGCTCGATCCTCGCGGCCAACACGATCTATCACGCCAACGACTACGCAGCCGCGCTCACGTTGATCCCCGGCCTGCTGGACGAGGCGCGGACCCTCGTCGAGATCGCCGACGGCGACGAGCGGCTGGCCGCGCATGCGCTCGCGTCCCAGGCGCACCAGTTGGCCGGTCGGCTGCTCATCCAACTCCGTCGGGTCGACCTGGCACACGTCGCCCTCACCGCAGCACTCGATCACGCCCGGCGTAGCGGAGACCGGGCGGTCGGTCCTGCGGCGGTCGCGGCGATGTGCTGGTTGCTGCTGCGGCAGGCCCGCTTCGGAGAGGCGGAAGTCCTCGCGGTGCGTACCGCCGATCAGGTGGAGCCGAAGCTGTCCACGGCGTCCCCGGCTGACCTGTCGGCGTGGGGGTTTTTGCTGATCAAGGCGGCGTCGGCAGCGGTGCGCGACGCGCGGCACGACGACGCCCGCGACATGCTTGACCTGGCGGCGGCCGGCGCGCATCGGCTCGGTGATCGGCAGGACCCGAACGCCGATCTCATCGGGAACGACTACTCGACCGAGGGCGTGCACCTGATGCGCGTGGAGGCGGCGGTGATCGCGGGGCGGCCGGACGAGGCGCTGATGCTGGCACGGCAGGTGCACCGATCCCCGCAGGTGACACCCTCGTCTCGTCAGCGGCACTTTCTGGACGTTGCCTGGTCACACGTGCAGACCGGTGCCTACTCGGACGCGACCGGTGTGCTCATGGGCCTGCGGGACCGGGCGCCGGCCTGGCTCCGGCAGCAGCGGTACGCCCGGGACATCGTGAAGTCGATCGCTGAACGGCGGCGGCGAACGATGACCAAGGACTTGGCCGAGCTGGCATCACTGGTCGGCGCATAGTCGTACGCGACGTACGACCATTTTTGTGGACTATTTGCCATGGTCTGTTCTGCACCTGACTGCGGCGATCTCGCTGGGTGAACCTCTGGATACGGGCCGCGATCGTTGAGGTGATGGGACGTCACCTCAGTCGCGAGTCGCGCCCCTGAACAGCGCGGTGATGCCGGTTCCCGAGGACATCACCGCCGCGTCTTCCAGGAGGTCGCACATGAGCGGTAGTCAGCGCGAGCCGGAACAGAGCCCAGGTGAACAGGCGGAAGCCGCCGAGCAGGAGGCGGCCCGGCAGCGGATCATCGCGCAGGCCGAGGCGGACCGAACACCTGTCGACGACACCACTCGGGCGGTGCCGGACCGGCGGTGGCGTCGTGACCGGTGAGCGGGTGCCGATCGGCCGGCGCGTCGCCTATCTGCGGGTGCGCCGCAAGCTGTCGCAGCAGACGTTCGCCGACCGGCTGGGCAAGTCGAAGAGCTGGGTGGACAAGGTGGAGCGCGGCGTCCGGTCGCTGGAGCGGGTTTCGACGATCCGGGAGATCGCGGCGGTGCTGCGCGTCGACGCGGCGACGCTGCTCGACCACGACGCCCGCCCCGCCGAGGCAACCGAGCGGAGCGAGGGCGTCGCCCGCATCCGGGCGGCCCTGTCCACGTACGGCATGACGTCCGGCCGGGACGCGCCGCCGGACCGGTTGGGTCAGGCCGTGGCGTACGCCTGGAACACCTACCGGCACGCCCGCTACCCGCAAGTGATCGAGCAGCTCCCGGCGTTACTGACCGATGTCCAAAGCTGGCAGGCGCGGGATCCGCAGGCAGGTCGGGCGGCGGTGGTGGACGCGTACCGGGTGACGGCGGCGCTGTTGACCAAGCTGGACGAGGCGAGTCTCGCCTGGCTGGCCGCCGACCGGGCGATGTCGGCCGCGACCGGGGACCGGACGTTGTCGGCCTGCGCGGCGGTGCAGCTCGGGCCGGTGTTGCGGGCGTCGGCGCGGGCCCGGTCGGTGTTGCTGGCCGCCGCGTACCGGATCGCGCCGCGCGACCTTGATTCGGGTACGCCGCAGGAGTTGTCGCTGTGCGGGACGCTGCTGACGCAGGCGGCGTTGACGGCGGCGCGGGCGGGCGACGGGCGCGTCGCCGGTGACCTGCTGGACGAGGCGGCGGAGATGGCCGCCCGGGTGGGTGACGGGCACGACCACTGTCGGACCGCGTTCGGGCCGGCCGCGGTGGACGTGGCGCGGGTCGTCGCCGCCGTCGAGCGGGGCGACGGTGCGGAGGCGGTGGCCCGGCACGAGGCGGCGATCGCGGGGGAGGGGTGGCGGTGGCTGCCGCTGGAACATCGCGCCGCGTGTCTGGTGGACGCCGCGCGGGCGTACCTCCTGGTGGGTGACGCCGAGGGCGCGGCGAAGGCCCTGGTGCGGGCGGAGCGCCTCGCGCCCGCCGAGGTCCGCCACCGCCCCACGGCGCGCGCCCTGACCGCCCAGCTCTCGACCGAAGCGCCGATCTTGGAGTTGTGGCACCTCCGATAAGGAGCGAAACCGGCATACCGTGGCACCACAAGTCCAAGATCGACGGGGGCGGGCCGCGCAACGACTGGTCACACGGCATTCGCGAGTTCAAACTCCGCTGTTGTCACGACTTCGGGGGGTGAAACTCATCGGTCGGTCGTGACTTGTCGCACTGGGCCCGCGCTTCCGCCATCCGCAGGATTGACGTCAACCGATCAGCCGGTGGAGGCAACCGACATGGACGAACGGTACGACTCGTACTGCGCGGTCGATCCGCTCTTCTACGACTCGCTGGCCGGCACCACGGCCGACGCGGACGCCTACCCGACCGGCCCGGTGCCGGACGGCTGGGAGTGCGAGGTCAAGGACGACTGGCTGATCCACGGCCCGGTCGGCGGGTCCCTCCCCGCGCAGGGCTGGAAGATCCACGTGTCGGCCCGACTCGACAACGCGGAGCGCGTACTGGCCCGCGTGGTCGAATACTGCCGGCCCCGCGGCATCGCGTTCAAGCACCTGCGCGGCCCGCGCCTGCTGCTCATGCGCAACAGCAAGTACGCCCGGCGCGGCGCCAGCGGGAAGTTCGTCACCGTCTACCCGCGCGACGACGCCGAGCTGGAGCTGACCGCCAAGGAACTCGCCGGCCTGCTCGACGGCGAGACCGGGCCGTACATCCTCAGCGACCTGCGCTACGGCGACGGCCCGGTGTACCTGCGCTACGGCGGTTTCGCCGCCCGCTACTGCGTCTCCGCCGACGGGCAGACGGTGCCGGCGATCGAGACCCCGGACGGCGTCCTGGTGCCCGACCGGCGGGACCCGGTGTTCCACGTGCCGGAGTGGGTGACGCTGCCCGACTTCCTCGCCCCGCACCTGGCCGCCCGCAACGCGGCGACGACGACGGACCTGCCGTACCGGATCGAGAAGGTCATCCACTTCTCCAACGGCGGCGGCCTCTACGTCGCCCGCGACACCCGCACCGACCAGCGGGTGGTGCTCAAGGAGGCCCGCCCGCACGCCGGGTTGGACGCGACCGGCGCCGACGCGGTGACCCGGCTGCGCCGCGAGGCGGAGACGCTGCGCCGGCTGGCCGACGTGCCGCACCTGGTGCGGGTGCACGACGAGTTCAGCTTCGGCGGGCACGAGTTCCTGGCCCTGGCGTTCGTCGAGGGCCGCCCGCTCAACCAGGTGGTCGTCGAGCGGTACCCGCTGGTCCACGTCGACGCCGAGCGGGCCGACTACACCCGCTGGGCGCTGGACGTGCACCGCCAGGTCACTGAGGCGGTCGCCGCCATCCACGCGCACGGCATCGTCTACGGCGACCTGCACATGTTCAACATCATGGTGGGCGACGACGGCGCGGTCACACTGATCGACTTCGAGGTCGCCACCGACGTCGCCGAGGCGACCCGCCCCGCGCTGCGCAACCAGGCGTTCGCCGCGCCCCGCGACCGCACCGGCGTCGACGTCGACCGGTACGCGCTGGCCTGTCTGCGGCTCGCCCTGTTCCTGCCGCTGACCGCGATGCTGCGACTGGCCCCGGCCAAGGCGGCGCACCTGGCGGACGTGGTCGCCGAGAACTTCCCGGTGCCGCGCGAGCTGCTCGACGAGGCGGTCGAGGTGATCGTCGGCGGACGCCCGGCGGACCTCCGGCGGGCCGTCACGATCGACCCGGACGACTGGCCCGGCCTGCGCGACCGGCTCGCCGAGGCGATCACCGCCAGCGCCACCCCGGAGCGCGACGACCGGCTCTTCCCCGGCGACATCCGCCAGTTCGCCGGCGCCGACGGTGGGCTCAACCTGGCGTACGGCGCGGCCGGGGTGCTCTGGGCGCTGCACGCCAGCGGCGCCGGCACCGACCCCGCGCACGAGCGGTGGCTGATCGACCGGGTACGCGAACCGGCCTCCGGCAGCCGGCTCGGCCTCTACGACGGGCTGCACGGCATCGCGTACGTGCTGGACCTGCTCGGGCACCGGGGCGAGGCGCTGCGCCTGCTCGACCTCTGCCTCGACCAGCCCTGGACCGAGGTGCGCGACGACCTGACCGGGGGACTACCCGGGATCGCGTTGAACCTGGCCCACTTCGCCGCGCTGACCGGCGAACGCCGGTACGCCGACGCCGCCCGGCGGGCCGTCGACGTGGTGGTCGGCCGGCTCGGCGACGTCGAATCGGTCGCCGAGACCAGCGGCGGGCAACATCCGTACGCCGGGTTGGCCCGGGGCGGGGCCGGCGTGGCGCTGATGCTGCTGCGGATGTTCGAGCGGGACGGCGACGCCGACCTGCTCGACCACGCGCGCACCGCGCTGCGCCAGGACCTGCGCCGCTGCGTCCGCCGCGACGCCGGGCACCTGGAGGTCAACGAGGGCTGGCGGACCATGCCCTACCTGGCCGAGGGGAGCGTCGGCATCGGGCTGGTGCTCGACCAGTACCTGCGCCACCGGCCCGACGACGCGCTGCGCGACGAGGCGACCGCGATCCGCCGTGCCGCCGACTCCCCGTTCTACGCCCAGTCCGGCCTCTTCGCCGGCCGCGCCGGGATCGTCGCGTACCTCGCCGAGCGTGGCGACCGGGACGCGGCCCGGCAGCAGGCCCGACTGCTCGGCTGGCACGCCCTGCCGTACCGGGATCGCCCCGCCTTCCCGGGCGACCAGCTCCTGCGCCTCTCCATGGACCTGGCCACCGGCACCGCCGGGGTGCTCGCCGCGCTCGCCGCGACCCGGCCGGACCACCCGCTCCACCTGCCGTTCCTGACTCCGCTGCCCGACGCGACGCGCGTCGCGGGCACGGACTGAGCGGCCCACCGACCCCCCGGCTTCCCCGGGGCGACCCGTACCGACGTGACCGGAAGGAGGTGAATGGACATGGCACTGCTCGATCTCCAGGGGATGGAACTGCCGGCCGCCGAGCGCACCGGTGGCGGCAGCCGCGCCAGCCTGCTGCTCTGCGGCGACAGCTCGCTGAGCGTCACCACCTGCAACTGACCCACCCGACGACCGACGTCACGAGAGAAAGAGGAAGCGACATGGCTCTGCTCGACCTTCAGGGGATGGAACTGCCGGCCGCCGAGCGCACCGGTGGTGGCAGCCAGGCCAGCCTGCTGCTCTGCGGCGACAGCTCGCTGAGCGTCACCACCTGCAACTGACGATCAGTCGCTTGGCCCCGGGCCGGCTCACGCCGGTCCGGGGCCCGCGCCCGTGGGAGGACCGATGACCCCCGCCGACCGGCTCGCGCTGCGCGCCGTGGCGTTCGCCGGCTGGTGGACACCGGTGCTGGCGGTGCTCGCCGTGGTGGAGGCGGCGGCCCAGTTGACGCTCCCCGCCGTGCTGGGACGGGCGGTGGACGCCGCCGTCGGGGTCGCGCCGCAGTCGTCGTCCGGCCGGTGGCTCGCGGTGGTCGTCGCCCTGGTGCTGGTGCTGATCGGCGCGCGGGCGGCCCACGACTACGGCACCGGCGCGGCCGGCGCCCGCTCGGTCGCCGCGCTGCGGCACACCCTGGTCCGCCACCTCTTCGCCCTCGATCCGCGCACCGTGGGTCGCCGGCCGGTGGGTGACCTGGTCGGCCGGATGGTGGGGCAGGTAGCCGACGCCGGGCAGGCCGCCCCGACCGTCGTCCTGGTCGGCAGCGTGCTGCTGCCACCGCTGGGCAGCCTGGTCGCGCTCACCCTGATCGATCCCTGGCTCGGCCTGACGTTCGTGGTCGGGCTGGTGCTCCTGGCCGTGCTGCTGCGCCGGTTCGTCAGCGAGGCGTCCGGTGCGGTCGCCGGCTACCAGCGGGCCCAGGGCCACCTGGCCGGGCGGCTGGTCGAGGCGCTCGCCGGCGCGCGGACGATCGCCGCCGCCGGCACCGCCGGGCACGAGGTCGAGCGGGTGCTCGCGCCGCTGCCCGAGCTGCGCCGGCACGGCCTGCGCACCTGGCGGGTGCTCGCCGGCGCGGCGGCCCGGGGCGCCCTGCTGAACCCGCTGCTGCAACTGGCGGTCGTCGCCGTCGGTGGCTGGTCGCTGTCGGCCGGCCGGCTGACCCCCGGTGAGCTGCTCGCCGCCCTGCAGTACGCCACGATCGGCGCGGGGCTCGGTGCCGCGATCGCCGCCGTCAACACCGCCGTGCGGGTACGCGCCGGTTGCGGTCGGGCCGCCGAGATCCTCGACGAGCCGCCCCGCGCGCACGGCGGCCGGGACCTGCCGCCCGGGTCGGGCCGGCTGGAGCTGAGTGGGGTGGAGGTCCGCGACGACGACGGGCGTCCGCTGCTGCACCGGGTCGACCTGCGGGTGCCGGGCGGCACGCTCCTCGCCGTGGTCGGGCCGTCCGGGGCCGGCAAGTCGTTGCTGGCCGCCGTGGCGGGCCGGCTGCGTGACCCGGACGCCGGCGAGGTACGCCTGGACGGCGTACCGCTGCGGGAGTTGACGCCGGCGGCGCTGGGCCGGGCGGTCGGCTACGGCTTCGAGCGGCCCGTGCTGGTCGGTGACACCGTCGGCGCGGCGGTCGGCTGCGGCGGCGACCCGGTGCCGCTGGCCCGTGCCGCCGAGGTCGACGACGTGGTGCAGCGGCTGCCCGAGCGCTACCGCACCCCGCTGGGCGGCCTCGCCCTCTCCGGCGGCGAACGGCAGCGGCTCGGTCTGGCCCGCGCGCTGCGCGCCGACCGGCTGCTGATCCTCGACGACGCCACGTCCAGCCTGGACACGGTGACCGAGCACCGGGTGGTGGACACGCTCACCGGCCACGACGACAGACGTACCCGGGTGGTGGTGAGCCACCGGGTGGGCACCGCCGCCCGCGCCGACCTGGTGGCCTGGGTGGACGGTGGCCGGGTCCGCGCGGTCGCCCCGCACCGGGCGTTGTGGGACGACCCGGCGTACCGGGCGGTGTTCCGGTCGTGACCACCGTCGGCGCGGTGGTCCGCGCGGAGCTGTCGACGCGACGCCGCCCGCTGCTGCGGCTGGCCGGCTGGTCACTGGCCGAGGCGCTGCCGGCGGCGTTGACCGGGCTGCTGACCGCCCGGGCCGTGGACGGCGGGTTCCTGGCCGGCCGGCCGGCCGTCGGACTGCTCTGGCTGGGCCTGCTGGCGCTCGCCGTGCTGGTCGGCGCGCTCGGCACCCGGCAGGCGTACGGGCTGCTGGGCGACGTGGTGGAGCCGTTCCGCGACGACCTGCTGCGGCGGGTCGTCGCGGGGGCGTTGGCCGGCGCGACCGACGGGCGGGCGGACGACGCGGCGGTGACCCGGCTGACCCACCAGGTGGAGATGGTCCGGGACACCTGGGCCGGCCTGCTGATGGTGGTCCGGGGCTTCGTCTTCGCCGCCGGCGCGGCAGTGGTCGGTCTCTGTTCCCTGGCCGCTCCGGTCGCGCTGCTGGTGATCGTGCCGGTGCTCGCCGGCCTGTTGCTCTTCGCCGCCGCCCTGCCGGCGATGGTGGCCCGGCAACGGGAGTACGTCCGGGCCGGTGAGCGGCTCGGCCGGGACTCGGTGGTCGCGGTGACCGGCCATCGTGACGTCACGGTCAGCGGGACCGGGGAGCGGGTCGTCGACTGGCTCGGCGGGCACGTCGACGCGCAGGCACGGGTGGAGCGGCGGTTGGCCACCATGGCCGCCGCGCGCAGTCTGAGCCTGGCCGTCGGCGGGTGGCTGCCGGTGCCGGTGCTGCTGCTGACCGCGCCGTGGCTGCTCGGGCGCGGTCTCGGGCCGGGCGCGCTGCTCGGCGCGCTGGTCTACGTCGTGCACGGCATCCAGCCGGCGCTGCACACGCTGTTCCAGGGCGTGGCGGCCGGCGGCCTGCGCTTCGTGGTCACCCTCGACCGGCTGCTGCGGACCTGCGTACCCCCGGCGGAGCCCGGCGGCGCACCGGCGGCGCCGCCCGACCCGGCCGCGCCCGCGCTGTCGCTGCGGGCGGTGACCTTCCGGTACGGGCCACACGCCGCGCCGGTGCTCGACGGCTTCGACCTGACCGTGCCGGCGGGCGACCACCTGGCGATCGTCGGCGCGAGCGGGATCGGCAAGTCCACGTTGGCGGGGCTGATGGCCGGCGTGCTGCGCCCCGGTTCGGGCACGGTCCGCGTCGCGGGCACGCCGACCGGCGCGGCGACGCCGGCCGAGCTGGCCGCCCGCCGGGTGCTGATCCCGCAGGAGGCGTACGTCTTCACCGGCACGGTCCGGGACAACGTCCGCTACCTGCGGCCCGACGTGGACGACCCGTCGATCCTCCGGGCGGCGGACCGGCTCGGCCTGACCGACCTGGTGGCCCGGTGCGGCGGTCTCGACGCGACGCTGCGGCCGGCGGATCTGTCCGCCGGGGAACGCCAGCAGGTGGCGCTGCTGCGGGCCTGGCTGTCGCCGGCGCCGCTGCTCATCCTCGACGAGGCGACCTGCCACCTGGACCCGGCCACCGAGGCCCGCCTGGAGCTGGCGTTCGCCGCCCGGCCCGGCACCCTCGTGGTGATCGCGCACCGGATCACCTCGGCGGTGCGGGCCCGGCGCGTGCTGCTGCTCGACGGTGGGCAGGCCCACCTGGACAGTCATCACGGGCTGCTGGCCGGCTCGGCGGCGTACCGGGAGATGGTGGGCTACTGGGAGGGGGCCGGGGACCGGGTCAGATCCAGCAGGCATCCCGGGCGGTCCGTACCGCTTCCCAGCGGGTCCGGGCGCCGGTCTTCGCCATGATGTGCGACAGGTGGTTGCGGATCGTCCCCGGCGAGACGCCCAGCTTCTGCGCGATCTCGCGGACCGGCAGGCCCTCGGCGACCACGTCCAGCACCTCCCGCTCCCGGGGGGTCAACGGATTGTCGGCCATCTCGAGCGCGGCGACGACCAGGTCCGGGTCGAGCACGACCTGACCGTCGGCGACCTGCCGGACCCCCTCGGCGATCCGGTCGGGCGGCACGTCACGGTTGAGGAAGCCGATCCACCCGCGATGCTCGGCGAGCATCGCGCGCAGCCGCCCGGCCCGACGCTGGTCCACCAGCACCAGCAGCCGACCGCCGTGGCTGCCGTCGGCCGCGGCGGCGAGCCGGACCAACTGGTTCACCGGCACGACGTCGACGTCGATCACGGCGACGTCGGGGCGCTCGCCGAGCAGCGCGGCCCGGACGGCAAGGGGGGTGTCCGCCTCAGCGACCACATCGATGTCGCCCTGGGCGGACAGCAGGTGGGCGAGCGCGCCCCGGACCAGCCGTCCCTTGAGCGCGAGCAGCGTGCGGACCATGTCGACTCCCTGCCATGACCCCCGTCTTCCTGACGTATCGTGAACATCTGATAACCAGCCGTCAGGAATCTTATTTAACTCACCGACCCGGCGACACCCGCTGTCAACCTGTTGTCAGATCCACCCGGCCTCCTGGGCGCGTTGCACCGCCTCCCACCGGTTTCGGCCGCCGGTCTTGCGCAGCAGGCTGGACAGGTGGTTGCGGACCGTCCCGGGCGCGAGATGCAGCGACCCGGCGATCTCCCGGCTCGGCAGGCCCGTCGCGGCGGCGGCGGCCACCTCCCGCTCCCGCTCGGTGAGCGGGTTGACCGCGGTGTCGAGGGCGGCGACGGCGGTCACCGGGTCGATGGCGCGGCGCCCCTCGGCGACGGCCCGCAACTGGGCGAGCATCTCCTCGGGCGGCACGTCCTTGGCGACCACCCCACGGACCCGCAGGCGCAGCGCCGACCGCAGCATCCGGGCACTCGGCCGGTTCGTCAGCACCACGACCGCGCAGTGCGGCACGGCGGCGCGCAGCGCCGCGACCACGGTCGCCGGCTCGTCCTCCGGATTGAGGTCGACCAGCACCAGATCGGGGCCGGGGTCGGCAAGTCGGCACAGGTCGGCGGCGCACGCCTCCCCCTCCACCACCACCTCGAAGTCGGGGGCCGCCGCGACCACCCCGGCGACGAGCGTCCGGCACAGGCCGGGTTCGCCGAGCACGGCGACCCGGATCGCCGGCGCCGGACCGGTCGGTGATTGGCTACGGGTATCACTCACGGGACTACTGTGCCCGACGCGGCGTAACGGGTAACCCCCGGCGCGGTGCGTTTCCGGCACGATCCCGACATGTGGTTGGGCGGCCGGACCGGCCGTCAGTGTCCGAGTGCGACGGCCAGCCTGCGGACCGCCTCGTCCATCGCCTCCGGCGGGGCGGCGGCGTAGGAGAGACGCAGGTGCGGCGCCGGCGGCTCGGCCGCGTACCAGGGACGGCCGGGGAAGACGGTGACCCCCTCGGCGGCGGCCGCCGCGGTCACCGCGACGTCGTCCGTGCCGTCCGGCAACCGGACCCACAGGTGCAGGCCACCGCGCGGGACGTGGTGCGGGGTCAGCGACGGCAGGTGCCGGTCCAGCGCCGCGAGCAGCGCCTCCCGGCGGGCCCGCAGCTCCTTGCGCAGCGTACGGCGGTGCCGGTCCCAGGCCGGCGCGGCGAGGAACTCCAGCGCGGCCTGTTGCAGCGGCCCGGCCACGAAGAAGTCGTCGAGCAGCCGGGCGGCGCGCAGCCGTTCCCCGGCCGGTCCCCGCGCGCCGAGCGCGGCGATCCGCAGGCCCGGCGCGGCGGGCTTGGTCAGCGACCGCAGGTAGACCACGTGCCCGTCCGGGTCGTCGGCGGCCAACGGTGGCGGCGCCGCGCCGTCGATGGTCAGGTCTCGGGCGTAGTCGTCCTCGACGAGGAACGCGCCCGCGTCGCGGACCGCGGCCGCCACCTCGGCCCGCCGCGGGAGGCTGAGCGTCGCGCCGTGCGGGTTGGCGTGCAGCGGCTGGCAGTAGAACAACCGGGCGCCGGTGCGGGCGAACGCGGCGGCGAGCTGGTCGGGGCGTACCCCCTCGGCGTCGGCGGGCACCGGCACCACCCGCAGCCCGGCGGCGTGCGCGGTGGCCAGCGCGCCCAGGTAGGTGGGGGACTCGACCAGCAGCGTGTCGCCGGGCACGGTGAGCGCCCGCAGGGTGGACGCGAGGGCGGCCTGCCCGCCCGGGCAGATCACCATGTCCTCGGCGCGCAGGCCGCCGCCGGCCTCGCGGGCGAACCAGGCCCGCAGGTCCGCCCGCCCCTCCACCGGGCCGCGCTGCCACGCCGCCGGGTGCCGGGCCGCGCGGGCGAGTGCCGCACCGAGCGCGGCGGCCGGCTGGAGCTCCGGGGCCAGGTAGCCGCCGGTCAACGGGATGGCCCCGGCCGGCGGCAACGCCAGGAGCGCCTGCATCTCCTCCCCGCCGGACCGCCGGGAGCCCAACGCGACGGTCTGCCAGGACAGGTCCGGGCGGGGCGGGTCGACGCGTCGGGCCGCCACGAACGCGCCACGACCCGAGCGCGTCTCGACCAGTCCCTCCGCGACGAGCCGCCGGGTCGCCTCGGCGACGGTCACCGGCGAGGCGTGGTGGTGGGCGGTCAGCTCCCGCACCGACGGCAGCCGCGTGCCGGGCGCGGCGGCCGCCACCAGCACGCGCAGGTGGTGGACAACGCGATCGGTAGCGCTACCATCGTTCATGACGGAACAGAGTAGCGCTACTGACCCCACGACGGTAACGGCCCGGCCGGGCGCCGGCATCGCGCTCGGCGCGCTGGGCGTGCTGGCGTTCAGCATGTCGCTCCCGGCCACCCGCGTCGCCGTGCATACGCTCGACCCGTGGTTCGTCGCGTTCGGACGGGCCGTCGGCGCGGCGCTGCTCGCGGCGGCGTACCTGCTGTCGACCCGGGCGCCGCGCCCCACCCGGGAGCAGTGGCGGCGACTGGCCGTCGTCGCGCTCGGCGTGGTCGTCGGTTTTCCGCTGTTCACGTCGCTCGCGCTCACCACGCAGACGTCCGCGCACGGCGCGGTCGTCGTCACCGTGCTGCCTGCCATGACCGCGGTGTTCGCGGTGCTCCGGGCCGGCGAGCGACCGCCGCCGCTGTTCTGGCTCGCCAGTGCCGCCGGGCTGGCGCTGGTGCTCGGGTTCCTGGCCACCGGCGACGCGATGCGCGGCACGCTCTCCCCGGCGGACCTGTTCCTGCTCGCCGCCGTCGTGCTGTGCGGTCTCGGGTACGCCGAGGGCGGCCGCCTGGCCCGCCACCTCGGCGGCGCCCGGACGATCTGCTGGGCGTTGCTGCTCTCGCTGCCGGTCACCGTCCCGATCACGGTGGTGGCGGCCCTCGCCCACCGCCCGCAGGCCGGCGCCGCCGCCTGGACCGGGTTCGGCTACCTCACGCTGGTCTCGATGTTCCTCGGCTTCTTCGCCTGGTACGCCGGTCTGGCCGCCGGCGGCATCGCCAAGGTGGGCCAGATCCAGCTCGTCCAGCCGGTGCTCACGCTGATCTGGTCGGCGCTGCTGCTCGGCGAGGCGATCACCCCGGCCGCCGTCGTCGTGGCGGGGGCGGTGCTGGCCTGCGTGGTGCTCATCCAACGCACCCGGGGCGCCGCGCGCCCGCGTGGGTACGCCCGGCCCCACCCCGAACAGGCCGTCCAGCGGTAGTGATCGCGCTGCCGTCGCGATGATCAGCTCAGGGCATGTCTCTTCGCGTACGGGGAATCGTCGTCTTTCTGGTCATCGCGTTCGGCGGCACGTGGCCGTACCTCTTCCTTGCCCGGTCGGTGCTGGGCTGGTCGCTGGTGAACCCGCTGGTCCAACTGCCGGTGGCGGCGATGCCGGCGATCGGGGCCGTGGTGGTGCGACGGTGGGTCACCCGGGAGGGGTTCGCCGACGCGGGGCTGCGGTTGCGGCTACGGGGTGCGTGGCGATGGTGGCTGATCGCCTGGTTCGCGCCGTTGGCCGTCACGTTCCTCGCCTTCGGCTGCGCCGCCGCGTCGGGGTGGTGGCGGCCGGACCTGTCCCCGGTGGGTGGGCCGGGCGCCGTCGCGCTGCTGCTGATCCTGCAACTGGTGACGACACCGGTCTACTGGGGGGAGGAGTTCGGCTGGACCAGCTTCCTCTGGCCCCGCCTGCTGCCGGACCGTCCCCGTGCGTCGGTGCTCGCGACCGGGCTGATCTGGGCGGTGTGGCACTATCCGCTCGCCTACCTCGGTTATGCCGAGTTTCCCGACCACACCGTGAGCATGGCGCTCTGGACGCTGACGTTCGTGCTGTTCCAGGTGATGTTGTGCTGGCTCTACGCCCGGAGCGGTTCGGTGTGGGTCACCAGCCTGGCGCACGCCGGCAACAACATGGTGGCGGGTCTGCTCGTCGAGCAGCTCCTCGGCGAGCTGGGGGCGGTGCGGAACATGATCTGCGTCGTCGTCGCGCTGGCGCTGGTGTGCGTGCCGTTGCTGTGCTCCGCCGCGTTCCGGCCCCGGCCGGCGGGGTCGGCTACGCCGGACCGTCGAGCGTGCGGATCAGGTGCGCCACCCGCTGCCGGATCTCGTCGCGGACCTGACGGACGACGTCCAGCGACCGGCCGGCCGGATCGGTGAGCTGCCAGTCCTCGTAGCGCTTTCCGGGGAAGACCGGGCAGGCGTCGCCGCAGCCCATGGTGACGATGACGTCGCTGGCCTCGGCCGCGTCCCAGGTGAGCCGGGCCGGCGTCCGGTCGGTGATGTCGATGCCGACCTCGCGCATGGCCTCGACGGCGACGGGGTTGATCCGGTCGGCGGGTTCGCTGCCGGCGGAGCGCACCTCGACGGCGTCCCCGGCGAGGTGGCGCAGCCAGCCGGCGGCCATCTGGGAGCGGCCGGCGTTGTGGACGCAGACGAACAGGACGGTGGGTTTGCGGCTCATCGTGTTTCGGTCTCCGGGGTGAGGTGGGGCACGACCACGGCGTCGGCGGCGTCGCCGGCGTGGGGATACCAGATGGCGAGCGCGGCGACGGCGACCAGGCCGCCGACGAGCTGGGCGACCACGAAGCCGGGCACCGAGGCCGGGGCGATGCCGGCGAACGTGTCCGAGAAGGCCCGGCCGATCGTGACGGCCGGATTGGCGAACGAGGTCGACGAGGTGAACCAGTAGGCCGCGCCGATGTACGCGCCCACGGCGGCCGGCGCGGCGGAGGTGCGGCCGGAGCGGGCCAGGGCGAAGATCAGGAGGACCAGACCGGCGGTGGCGACCACCTCGGCCAGCCACAGGTGCCCGCCGGACCGGTCGGTGCGGGACCAGGCCACCGCCGGGAGGTCGAACATCAGGTGCGCGAGGACGGCGCCGGTGATCGCGCCGCCGGTCTGGGCGGCTGCGTAGGCCACCAGGTCGCGCCCGGTCAGGCCGGTGCCGGCGCGGCGGCCGAGCCACCAGTCGACGGCGGAGACGACCGGGTTGAGGTGCGCGCCGGAGACCGGGCCGAACGTCAGGATGAGCGCGCCCAGGGCGAGGGCGGTGGCGATCGCGTTCTCCAGCAGTTGCAGTCCCGTGTCGGTGGGGGACAGCCGGGCGGCGGCGATGCCCGAGCCGACGACGGCGGTGACGAGCAGGGCGGTGCCGACGAACTCCGCCGATGCCCGCCGGGCCAGGGCGAGGCTCACGCCGCGCGCCCGTCGCCGGGGGCGGCCGAGATCTCCAGCAGCGCGCCGAGCTGCCGGAACACGTCGGGCCGGACCCGGTACCAGACCCAGGTCCCGCGTCGCTCCGAGTCGACCAGGCCGGCCTCGCGAAGGACCTTGAGGTGGTGCGAGATGGTCGGCCCGGACAGGTCGAAGGCCGGGGTGAGATCGCAGACGCAGATCTCCGGCACCGAGGCGATCATCGACATCAGTCGCAGGCGGATCGGGTCACCCAGCGCCTTGAACAGGGGCGCGACCTCTGCGGCCTGCTCGGGCGCCAGGGGGCGGGCCGCGATCGGGGAGCAGCGGGCGACCCCGTCGGGCAGCGCTTGTTTCGACATGCGTCTAGCTTGACAGATTTCGAAACAGGGGGCAACGTAGGCGCTGCTTCGACAGTCGTCTAGACAAGAACCGTCACCAGGAGGAACCACCATGTCCCGAGTCCAGCTCGCGCTGCGGGTGTCCGACCTCGAAGGCTCCGTCGCGTTCTACGCCAAGCTGTTCGGCGTCGAGCCGGCCAAGCGTCGGCCCGGCTACGCCAACTTCGCGATCGAGAACCCGCCCCTGAAGCTCGTGCTCCTGGAGGGTGCGGCCGACCAGCCCACCGTCCTGGACCACCTGGGGGTGGAGGTGTCCAGCACCGACGAGGTCGACGCCGCCACCCGGCGCCTCACCGAATCCGGCCTGATCACGCTGGCGGAGAACGACACCGAGTGCTGCTATGCGTTGCAGGACAAGGTGTGGGTGCGCGGCCCCGGCGACGAGCGCTGGGAGGTCTACACCGTGAAGGCCGACTCGTCGCGGCTGGAGAAGCCCGCCGAGAGCGAATGCTGCCCCCCGGCCGCCGAGGAGGCCCCCACGGGCCCGGTGGCGTCGGCGCGCTGCTGCTGACGGCGGGGGCCGGCCCGAGTCCAGTGCAAAAAACCTGCAAACGCCAGGTCTTGCCTTGAGCGAAAGCGCTTTCCTACGATTGCGTTACATCGATGTTTCATTTGCGAGCCGGGCCTCGCAAATGAAGGAGAAGCGCTGGCGACGCGCCTGATCGCGTTGCCGCCATTCACCTTTCCGGTTCGGCTGACAACCGCTGCACGGCGGTGAATTCGGCATGCTCGAACACGAAGTGAGGCGTTCATGAGAAGACCTGTCGCACTGCGACTTCAGGCGACGTTGGCGACGGCGGTGGTGGGCGTCGGGGCAGGTTTCCTGCTGCCCACCCCGCAGGCGTCGGCGGCGGCCGGGACCGCCACCGGCTTCGCGACCCAGAACGGCGGGACCACCGGCGGCGCGGGCGGGCAGACGGTGCGGGCCACCACCGGGACCGCGATCCACGCCGCGCTCTGCAACCGGGCCAGCAGCAGCACCCCGATCACCATCGAGGTCTCCGGGACCATCAACCACGGCAACACCACCAAGGTCTCGGGTTCGAGCTGCAACACCGCGGCCGGCGTGATCGAGCTGAAGCAGATCAGCAACGTCACCATCATCGGGGTGGGCGGCGGCGCGGTCTTCGACCAGCTCGGCATCCACATCCGCGACTCCCGCAACATCATCATCCAGAACGTCACGGTGCGGAACGTCAAGAAGTCGGGCTCGCCCACCTCCAACGGCGGCGACGCCATCGGCATGGAGAGCACGGTCCGCAACATCTGGGTCGACCACGTCACGCTGGAGGCGTCCGGCGGGGAGGCGGAGGGCTTCGACGGCCTCTTCGACATGAAGGACGACACCCAGTACGTGACGCTGTCCTACAGCATCCTGCGCAACTCCGGCCGCGGCGGGCTCATCGGCTCCAGCGAGAGCGACCGGTCGAACAGCTTCATCACGTTCGACCACAACCTCTACGAGAACATCGACTCCCGTACGCCGCTGCTGCGCGGGGGCGTCGCCCACATGTACAACAACCACTACACGGGGCTGCACGAGTCCGGCATCAACTCCCGCGCCGGGGCCCGGGCCAAGGTGGAGAACAACTACTTCCGCAACTCCAAGGACGTGCTCGGTACGTTCTACACCAACGAGCGCGGCACCTGGCAGGTCAGCGGCAACATCTTCGACAACGTGACGTGGTCCGCCCCGGGCAACGAGAACTACCCGGCGGGCCCGAACCCGACGTCCACCACCACCGTCGCCATTCCCTACTCGTACCGTCTCGACGGGGCGAGCTGCGTGCCGGACATCGTCCGGCAGACGGCGGGCGCCAACACCGGCCTGCGGGTGTCGGACGGCAACTGCACGCCGCAGTCCCCGCCGCCGACCACGCCGACGCCGACCACGCCCGCGCCGACCACCCCGCCGCCGACGACCACGCCGCCGCCGTCCGGCGGGACCAACCTGAGCCTCGCCTCGGGCGCCGGCGCGGACGGCTCCAGCAAGGCCGACGGCACCAGCTACGGCAACGTGCGCGACGCGAACCTCGGCACCTGGTGGTCACCGTCCGGCTCGACCGGCACCATCTCGATCAAGTGGGGCTCCGCCACCCGGGTGTCTCGGGTGGTCATCCGGGAACCGTCCGGCACCCAGGGCTCGATCGGGTCCTGGCAGCTCGTCAACAACGACACCGGCGCGGTCCTCGCCTCGGGGAGCGGGGCGGGCTCGATCAGCTTCGCCGCCACGTCGCTACAGAAGATCAACTTCAAGATCAACAGCTCGAACGGTACGCCGAGGGTCGGCGAGTTCGAGACGTACGCCAGCTGAGGGCCGGCGCGGGGCGGGGGCGGCGGATATGGCCGCTCCCGCCCTCGCCCGTGCCCGGGTCGCGAGGGTGGCGCGGACCGCTCAGCGGGCGGCGCCGCTGGTCAGGCAGGCGGGCCAGCCGTGTTCGAGCAGGTCGGTGACGACGTCGAGGACCTGGCGGGCGTCGGTCGAGGCGTGGGCCAGGTCCGGGATCTGCAGGATGTAGTGGGCCAGCAGGTGGGCCGTGGGGTCGTCGGCGGGCAGCCCGGTCTCGTCGACGATGGCGGCGACGAGAGCGGGTTGAGCCGACGTCCAGCCGCGCAACGCGTAGTCGCTCAGTTCGGGGGTGGCCCGGATGAGGTCCAGGATGCGCTGCTCGTCGGCGGAGAGATCCGGCGCGAACGGGCCGCGACGGGCCAGGTGGTCGTGCAGGGCGCGGGGGATGGTCTGGCCGGCGGGGCGGTGCCGGACCGCGTCGACGACGGCGGCGTGGCGATCGGCCCGGTTGCCGGGGAACAGGAGGCTCGCCTTCCCGTCCGGGAAGTGGGCGAACACGGTGCCCGGTGAGACGTCGGCGGCGTCGGCGATCTCCCGGACGCCGACGTGGTCGTAGCCGCGCTCGGTGAACAGCGCCAGCGCGGCCCGGGTGATGGCCTGACGGGTCTGCTGTTTCTTGCGCTCGCGCAGGCCGGCTGGACGGGTGGGGGTCGGCGGCCCGCCGGCGGGCGAGGTGGGGCGCCGCGGTCGGTCCCGTTCGGGGGCGGGCCAGCCGCGGCTCATCAGGTCGAGGGCGGCGTCGAGTTCGCCGTGCGGATCGTCCCGGCGGGGCCGGGTCCGCTCGAGGACGAAGCGAGCCAGCGCGCGCGCCGCGGTGTCGGCGCCGGGAGCGTCGGGGCCCGCCTCGCGGATCGCCTCGGCCAGCGCCTCCTCGTGCTGCCGCCGGATCCGGCGCCAGTGGTCGTTCAGCGCCGGCGTCCCGGCGATGAGGTCGACGACGGCGCCGGCGTCGGGATCGCCGGCCCGGCGGAGGGTGTGGTCGCGCAGCCACCGCCGCAGCGCCTCCGGCGCGGGCGTGCCGTCGGGGCGGTCGCGGACGGCGGCGACCAGGCCCTCGCGTACGTCGTCGTCCTCGTCGAAGACCAGGGACTCCTTGGTGGGGAAGTGCGTGAACAGGCCGCTCATGGACACGTCGGCCGAGTCGGCGACCTCCCGGACCGTCACGTCGTCGAAACCGCGTTCCAGGAACAGCCGTCGGGCCGCGTCGGCGATCGCCTGGCGCGTCCGGGCCTTCTTCCGCTCGCGGCGGCCCACGGTGACGTCGGTCATGGACGCCATGGTACCCAGTCGGCAGAACAGACCTTAAAGTGAAGCTGTTATAGTTTTGCAGCGACATCAAAAGTGCTCTTGTTCGTCTTGGAGAGGACCGCCATGACCCCCCACCACCCCATCGCGATCATCGGGGCCGGCCTCGGCGGCCTGACCCTGGCGCGCGTCCTGCAGACCCGAGGCATCCGCGCGACCCTGTTCGACCTGGAAGCCGGACCGCAGGCCCGAACGCAGGGCGGCATGCTCGACATCCACCAGGACTCCGGGCAGGCGGCACTGCACGCCGCCGACCTCTACGGCGGTTTCGAAAAGATCATCCACCCGGGTGGGCAGGCCCTGCGGCTGCTGCACCGCGACGGCACTGTCGCCCTGCACCAGGAGGACGACGGCAGCGGCGACCGCCCCGAGGTCGACCGCGGGCAGTTGCGCGACCTCCTGCTGACCTCGCTGCCCACGGGCACCGTCCGGTGGGGCGCCAAGGCCACCGCCGCGCGTGCGCTGGGCCGTGGTCGCCACGAGGTGACGTTCGCCGACGGCGCCGTCATCACCACCGACCTGCTGGTCGGCGCCGACGGCGCCTGGTCCCGCGTCCGGCCGCTGGTCTCCCCGGCGATCCCGGCCTACACCGGCGTCTCCTTCGTCGAGCTGGACCTGCGGGATGCGGACACCCGCCACCCCGGCGCCTCCGAACTGGTCGGCGGTGGCTTCTTCATCGCGCTGGACGGCCGGCGCGGCTTCCTGGCGCACCGCGAGACCGACGGCAGCCTGCACGTCTACGTCGCGCTGCGAACCGGCGAGGGCTGGCTGGACGACATCGACGTCACCGACCCCGCCGGCAGGTCCGCGCTGCTGGCCCGGTTCACCGACTGGGCCCCCGCCTTCCGGGACCTGATCGCCGCCGCCGACGGCCCGCTGGTGCCGCGCCGCATCCACGCCCTCCCCGTCGGCCACCGCTGGCCCCGGGTGCCGGGCGTGACCCTGCTGGGCGACGCCGCACACGTGATGTCACCGTTCGCCGGCGAAGGCGCCAATCTCGCCATGCTCGACGGCGCCCGACTCGGCGAGGCCGTCGCCGACCACCCCGACGACGTGGAAGCCGCCCTGACCGCCTACGAGGAGGCGTTGTTCCCGCGCAGCGAGTCCGCCGCCGCCGAGTCCGCCGCCTCGTTGGAGCTGATGTTCGGTCCCGACGCCGTGACCCGCCTCGCCGCCCTGTTCACCGGACACCGGCCGAACTGACGGCGCTGTCGAGAGCAGCCCGGACGGGCCGGGCGTGCGGATGCGCGTTCCCATCCGCACGCCCGGCTCGGGTCACAGGGTGAGCACCACGGTGGAGATGCTGCGTGCGCCGACGTTCACGGAGACCTGGCTCCCGTTCACGCCGACCGTCTGGCTCGCCGCGCTCGCGTTCTGCGAGGTGGCGACGTACTCGGCCTTGGCGACGTTCTGCGGCGCCTGGATGACGGCGTTGTTCACCGCGCTGGTCGACCGGTTGAGGATGACCAACGTGACCTTGCCGTCGCCCTGGTAGGCGGTCACCTCCAGCGGAGACGCCTTGCTGCTCTTGGTCAGGCCGACCCGTTGGTAGCCGGGGCGGACGTACTTGGCGTACTGGGAGAACGCGTAGCCGCGCTTCAGCGGCGCGCCCGCCGTGGTGCCGTACGCGGCCTCGCCGTCACCGATGAACGAGTAGTAGCGCTTGCCGTACCACCAGACGTAGGCGCTCCAGTTGGACTCCATCGACTTGTGCACGGTGCGCATGATGTCGTCCAGCGTCTCGTTCCACACCGTCGCGTTGCTGGGGTTGCCCCAGATGTTGGAGCCGCTGCCGTCGGCCTCGTGCAGGTTCCACTCGGTCATCCACACCGGCTTGTTGTACTGCTGCGCCAGCGGGTACGGCTTCAGCCGGCCGGCCCCCTCGGTGCCGTAGAGGTGCCCGCCGATGTAGCCGATGTTGTTGCGGGCGGCCGCGTCGTTCAGCGTCGGGTCGGTGTAGCTGTAGTTCAGGTTCACCGCCTCGGCGACCATCAGCTTGGTGTTCTGCACCTTCGCGCCCTGCTCGCGCACGAAGGTCTGCAACTCGGTGCCGCTCCAGTCCATCGAGTCGTAGTCCGGGTGCCAGTCCGGCTCGTTCTGCACCGAGGTGACGTCGATGGTCACGCCCTGGTTGCGCATGTACTGGACGTAGCTGTTCAGGTGGTTGGCGTAGTCGTCGTAGTAGTCGGTCTTCAGCTTGCCGCCGTTGGTGCGGCTGTTGTTCGTCTTCCAGGCCGCCGGCGCCGTCCAGGGCGACGCCATGATCTTCACGTTCGACCCGTACGACTTCGCCGTCTTCAGCGCGCTGACCTGCGTTCCCCACTCGCTCGACACCGGCGAGAGGCCGGTGCGCACGATGGACAGGCCGAGCTGGTTCGGGCCCAGCCCGACCAGCGTCTGCGTCTCCGCCGTCGACCACGCGCCACCCCAGATCGACACCGCCGCGCCGAACCCGTCCACGGTCTGGTACTTCGTGGCGGTGTTCACCGTGATGTCCGCCGGCCCGTTCGGGGGCGGGGTGGACGGCGACGACGTCGGGGTCGGCGTGGGCGTGGGCGAGCTGGTCGGCGACGTGGTGGGGGTGGTGGTGCCGCCGGTGCAGGTGACCCCGTTGAGCGCGAAGCTGGTGGGGGTCGGGTTGCTGCTGGTCCACGCGCCGTTGAAGCCGAACGACGCGGTGCCGTTGGTGGGGATGGCGGCGTTGTAGTCGACGTTGCGGGCGGTGACGTTCGCGCCGCTCTGGGTGACCGTGGCGCTCCACGCCTGGGTGACGGTCTGACCGGCGCCGTAGGACCAGGTCAGTGTCCAGCCCGACACCGGGTCGCCGAGGTTGGTGATGGTGACATTGGCGCCGAAGCCGCCCTGCCACTGCGACGCCACCGCGTAGTTCACCGCACAACCGGCGGCCGCGGCCCCGGCCGGCATCGCCACGGCGGCCGCCGCCGAGGCCAGCAGCACCGTGCCGGCCGTCACCAGCGCGGTACGAGGCAGTCTGAGTCTTCTCATCGAATCTCTCCTCGTCCGACTAGCGTTGCAGGGTCAGCAGGCCGGGGCGGTACGGCAGGAGGCCGTAGTCGCCGCCGGAGTTGGTGGCTCGGCCCTGGTAGAGCAGTTGCAGGTTGCACGGGTCGACGGTGAAGGTCTGGTCGGCGGTGGTGCGGACCAGTTCGCCGTGGCTGATGTCGTTGGTCCAGGTGGCGCCGCTGTTGGCCTTGCCGGCGAAGGGGTTGCTCTCGGTGGCCGCGTTCGGCGTCCACGTGCCGTTCAGGCTGGTGGCGGTGAAGGAGCGGAAGTAGCGGCCCTGCGCGCCGATGGCCTCGACGATCATGAGGTAGCGGGTCTGGCCCTGGAGCTTGTAGACCTGGACGGCCTCGAACAGGTTGTTCGTGGTGTCGCTCATGATGGTGGTGTAGGTGGAGCCGAAGTTGCCGGGGAAGTTCCCGATCGGCATGCTGGCGCGGTAGATCTTGCCGTTGTCACCGGCGAAGAACAGGTACATGTTCTGGTCGTCGGCGATGAGCGTCTGGTCGATCGGGCCGGTGCCGGAGCCGGAGATGCTGCCGGTGAACAGCGGCTGCGCCGCCGACCAGCCGTTGGGGTTGGTCGGGTCGGACGAGGTCTTGTAGGAGAACGCCGTGCCGCCCCACTGGTAGGCGAGCACCCAGATGTTGCGCGGGGCGAAGTAGAACAGCGTCGGCGCGACGGTGCCCTGGTTCATGCCGTTCTGGCTGGCCGAGGCCATGTCGGACCAGTTGGTGAACGGGCTGAAGTTCATCGAGCCCCACGACGAGCCGAAGTCGTGCGTGGTCGCGTACACCAGGTGCTTGCCCTGATAGGGCACGACGGTGAAGTCCTTCAACGACGCCCAACCCGACTTCGGCTGCGCCAGCGCACCGGTCGAGGACCACCGGTACGACGACGGCAGGGTGCACGTGCCGCCCGGCGGCGGCGTGGTGGGCGGCGGCGTGGGCGAGCTGGTCGGTGAGGTGGTGGGCGACGAGGTGGGTGAGGTGGTGGGGGTGGTGGTCCCGCCGGTGCAGGTGACGCCGTTCAGCGCGAAGCTGGTGGGCGCGGGGTTGCTGCTGGTCCAGGCGCCGTTGAAGCCGAACGACGTGGTGCCGTTGGTGGGGACGGAGCCGTTGTAGCTGACGTTCTTGGCGGTGACGTTCGCGCCGCTCTGGGTGACGGTGGCGTTCCACGCCTGGGTGACGGTCTGGCCGGCGCCGTAGGACCAGGTGAGCGTCCAGCTCGACAGCGGGTCGCCGAGGTTGGTGATGGCGACCTCGGCACCGAAGCCGCCGCCCCACTGGGACGACACGGTGTACTTCACCGAACAACCGGCGGCTGCCGCGCCGGCCGGCAGTGCCGCGACGACGCCGGCCGAGGCCAGCAACGCGACACCGGCCGACACCAGGCCGACATTGGCCGCTCTGGATCTGGACATAACGCTTCCTCCTGTGGTGGTGGCGGCTTGCGCATTCGCGGGGGCGATTGTGTTGTGAGCGTTAACAGCCGCGTCAGGTATGTTACGGGAGCGCTCCCATCACCTCAACGAGAGAAATTCTTCGATGTCCCAGCAGGCCCGGTGATCATGCAGCCCCGGGGGAGAAGGTCAGGGGGTGCTGGTGCAGGGGGTGCCGTCGGCGGTGCAGGACTCCGGGGCGTCGTGCAGGGGGTCCGGGTCCCGGACGTCGAAACGGATGGTGGCCGAGCCGTTGGGCGGCAGCTCGGTGCCGGTGAACGTGACCACGGTGCCGTCCTGTGTGGCCTCGGCGCCGTTTACCGAACCCACTGTGGCGCCGTCGCCGAGCGTCACGGTCACCGTCCACTCCGGTCGGCTCGCCGGGCCGGGATTGCGCAGCACCACCTCGCCCCGGTAGCCGAAGACCCGGTCGGTGACGGTCTGGTACGTCGCGGTCAGCCCGACGGCGGCGGCCGACGGCGTCGGGCTCGGCGTACGGCTGGGGGAGCGGGACGGCGACGGCGAGGGGGAGGCGCTGCGGCGGCTGGCGCTCGGCGTGGGCCGGGCGGTCGTGGGCCGCGGCGACGCGGCGGGCGTGGTGGTGGGCCGGACCAGCGCCGGCGGCGACGACGGCGGGGCGGCCGGCGACGGCGGGGCGTCCCGGGTCGTCCACAGTGCCGCCCCGGCGGCGCCCGCGAGCAGCGTCACCGCGCCGGCGGCCAGCAGGACCCGCCGCCGGGGACGGCCCCGCTCGTCGTCGAGCAGCCGGACCACCGGCAGTTCCGCGGTCAACCCGCCCTCGGCGCGGCGCAGGTCCACCTCCTGGAACGCGAGCCAGTCGAGGATCGCCGGCAGCCGCCCGGTCAGCGCCCGTTCGTGCTGCTCGGCGCGGGCGTCGGCGTCCCAGTCGCCCTCCTCCAGCACCTCGCGAACGGAGAGCCGGGTGCCGTGCGCGCTGGGCGTCAGGTCGCAGGCGAGCCGGGTGGCCCGGTTTCCCTCCCGGCACCGCACCACCAGCCGTCGGGGCGCGCGTGCCTCGACCAGTTCCACCTCGGTGTCGGCGTCGTAGCCGGGCAGCGCCGCGGTCGCCAGGGTCCAGTGGTCGTCCCGCGGGGTGCTGTCGGCGAACCACTTGGCCAGCAGCGCCCGCTCGGTCAACGCCGGCCAGATCCGGGCGGGTTGATGGAACAGGTCGACCTCGGTGGCGATCTCGATCACCCGGAGACTCTACGGCCCGGGTCGGCCGGCGAACCCGCGCGGTCGGGTCACTCCGACTCGCCGTCGTGCCACCGGGCCCGCCAGGCGGCCGCGCTCTCCTCGGCGCTGGCCCGCTCCTCGCGTACCGCCCGGCAGCGCCACCCGGCCGTCCGCGAAGACCACGGTGGCCCGGCCACCCATCCGCAGCCGTCGCGGCACCGAACCACCGGTGTGAGGGACCATCTTGAGCGTGTGGGGCGCTACCGGCTGGTGCGCTGCGTCGGCCAGGGCGGCATGGGGCGGGTGTGGCTGGCCCGGGACGAGCTGCTCGACCGCGATGTCGCGGTCAAGGAGGTGCTGCCCCGGGCCGGCTCGTCGCCGCAGGAGACCGCGGAGCTGCACGACAGCACCCTGCGCGAGGCGCGCGCCGCCGCCCGCCTGGACCACCCCAACGTGGTACGTGTACACGACGTCATCACCGCCGACGGCCGGCCCTGGATCGTCATGCAGTACGTCCCGTCCCGCTCGCTGCACCGGATCGTCACCGACGACGGCCCGCTGCCGCCCCGGGTGGTGGCCCGCATCGGCGTCGAGCTGGTGGAGGCGCTACGCGCGGCGCACCGGGTCGGGGTGCTGCACCGCGACGTGACCCCGCGCAACGTGCTGGTCACCGCCGACGGCCGGGCGTTGCTCGGCGACTTCGGGGTGGCCGCGGTGGAGGGCGCGGCGGCGCTGAGCCGGTCGTGGGGGATCACCGCCACCCCGCAGTACGTGGCACCGGAGCGGGTCCGCCAGGGCCTCTCCTCGCCCGGCACCGACCTCTGGGCGCTGGGCGCCACGCTCTACACCGCGGTCGAGGGGCGACCACCCTACCGACGCGACGGCACCATGGCGACATTGCTGGCCATGGCGACCGAGCCGCCGGACCGGATGCGTCGCGCCGGCCCGCTCGCTCCGGTCGTCGCCGGCCTGCTCGCCCGGGACGAGCGGCAGCGGCTGACCGCCGGGGAGGCGGCCCGGATGCTGCGTCGGACCGCCGGACTCGACGGTCGCCGTGGCCTCGGCCGGCTCCGCCCGCCGCCTCGGTCCGCCGAGGGGGTGGACCGTCGGCCGGCCGATGCGCCGCCGCCGTCACCCGCCGCCGGAGCGGATCGGACGCGGCCCACGCCGGCGGCGGACGTCACGCGGGCCCTGCCGTCGGGCGAGGTCGTGCCGGCTGCGGACGTCACGCAGCTGCTGCCCTCGGGTGAGGTCACCCAGGTTCTTCCGTCGGGTGAGGTCACCCAGGCCCTGCCGGCGGGAGACGTCACCCAGGTGCTGTCGGACGGTGGTCGTGGTTCCCGTGGGGCGGACGCCGTACCGGAGCACGACGTCCCATCGCTGGGCGGGCCGGACCGGCGTACCGGATGGCGTTCCGCGGCCACCCTGGCCACGGTGCTGGTGGCGCTGGCGGCGGCCGGCGGGGTGGCGGTCGGCGGCGTACGGACCGTGCTCGGGGAATGGCGGGACGGCACCGGCGGCCCGGCCTCGACGACGGCCGAGCCGGGCCCGACCTCGGCCGGTTCGGCTCCGCCCGGCCCGACGCGCGCCGGGGCGAGCCCGCCGCCGGTCGGAGCGGTCGCCGAGCCGGGCGCGCCCTGCCTCACCCGGCCGGCCGGTTCGGTGCCGGTGGCCGCCGGCGGGGCGCCGGCCGGTGGCAGCCGGTTGCCGACCGGCTGGGTGTGGCACCGGGACCGGGCCGGCTTCGCCGTCGCCCTGCCGGCGGGCTGGACCCGCGACGTCGACGGCGCGGTCGTCTGCCTGCGGGACCCGGCCGGGACGCGGGTGCTGGCGGTGCAGGTCGGGGGTGCCCCGGCGGCGGACCCGAGCGGGTCGTGGCGGCGCGAGGCGGAACGGCTACGCGCGGCCGGCGGCCTGCCCGGATACGAGCGGATCAGCATCGGCCCGGTGATCCGGCCCGGTGGCGCGGCCGAGTGGGAGTACCGCTGGGACGGTCCCGGCGGCCGGCTGCACGCCCGCCGCCTGGTCGCCAACGGCACCGGGTCCGGCAGCCGGCACCGCCTGGTCTGGGTGACCGCCGACGAACGGTGGTCGGCGGAGCAGGAGGCCTACCGGGTGGTGCTGGCGAGCTTCCGCCGCCCCGGGTGAGCGGCGACCCATCCGGCCGTCGGGTCGCTCCGAATGCCTGACACGTCCCGGCGCCGAGGCCGGGACCGGTGACGAGGAGAAAGCCGTGAGACTGTCCCGAACCCTGCTGGCGCTGCCGGCGGCGGCGCTCGTACTCAGCTTCCCCGGTGTGGCGCACGCCGACGAGAGCGTCCGGGTGGCGCTGCTGGACCTCAACGAGACCGGGGCCCGCGGCACCGCCACGCTGACCGCGACCGACGGTGGTGACCTGCGGGTGCGGATCACCTCCACCGGGATGACGCCGAACTCCCCGCACGCGCAGCACATCCACGGCGCGGTCAACGGCATGGACTTCCACTGCCCGGACAAGTCCGCCGACACCGACGGCGACGGCTACGTCAGCACCGAGGAGGGCCTGAAGATGTACGGCGACATCTTCATCTCGCTGACCACCGCCGGTGACACCACCCGGGCCAGCGGGCTGGCGGTGGACCGGATGCCCAAGGCGGACGCGCAGGGCCGGCTGACCTACGACCGGGTCATCCCGGCCGCCGAACTGCCGGCCGGCACCATCGCCCACCTCAAGGACCTGCACCTGGTGCAGCACGGCATCGACGCCAACCGCAACGGCAAGTACGACATGGCGGCGCTCGGCGAGTCCACGTTCGCCAAGTCGGTCGGCGTCAACGGCATCCCGGAAGAGGCCACCGACCCGGCCACCTGTGGCATGGTCAGCGGCGCGGCCGCGGGTTCCGTACCGGCCGGCGGAGTGGCCACCGGAGACGGCAGCACCGGGGCGACGCCGACGGGCGGGTACGTCGCGGGCGGGCTGGCGTTGCTCGGTGCGGCCGGCCTGGTGGTCGCGCGGCGTCGCGCCGGCCGGCAGGGCTGAGCCGGCCGTGGACAGCCCGCAGGACCGTACGGCCACCGGCCCCCGCCGCGGGCGGGTCGCGCTCGCGGCGGGGGTGGGCCTGCTCACCCTGGCCGCCGCGGCCACCGTCGGCCTGGCCGTGACCCGGGCGGACGACCACCCGCCCGAGGTGGCGCTCCCCGCGGCGACGAGCCAGCCGCCGACGCCGCGCCCGGTGGGACGCGCCGGCGAGTTGACCAGCGGGCCGCTGATGGCGTCGTCCCCGCCGGTGCGCATCCGCATCCCGGGCCTGCGGGTGGACGCGCCGATCGTGCCGCTCGGACTGGGCCCGGACGGCGCGATGCAGGTGCCGGACAGCGCGACCGAGGTCGGCTGGTTCACGGGGGCGCCGACGCCGGGCTCGCTCGGCCCGGCGGTGCTCGCCGGGCACGTGAACTGGAAGGGGCGGGAGGGCTCCTTCTTCGACCTGGCCCGGCTGCGTCCGGACACGCCGCTGACCGTGACGCGGCGCGACGGCAGCGCCGCCACGTTCGTCGTCACCCGGGTCGAGCAGCACCCGAAGGACAGGTTCCCCAGCGACGACGTCTACGGTCCGACCGATCACGCGGCGCTGCGCCTGATCACCTGCGGCGGCGAGTTCGACCGCGAGCGGGACAGCTACCGCGACAACGTCATCGTCTACGCCCGGCTGGCCCGCGCGCAGCCGGCATAGCCGGCGCCGCGAGTGTGGCCGGCGGTACGGGCGTGGCCGTAGCCGGCGGTGTCGGCGCGGCGAGGGTGGGCGGGTCAGCCGGCGTGGGCGGGGGCGGCCGGGGTGGCGTGGGCGAGCACGTCGCGCAGCACGTCGCGCAGCGGCGCGTCCGGGTGCTCGATCCACTGCTGGGCGGCGACACGGAGCGTGGCCAGGAACGTGGCGGCCAGCACCCGCGCCCGCAGCGGAGCGTCGGCGCCGGTGAGCCGGCGGGTGATCTCGGCGGACAGCTCCCGCTCGATGGCCGTGTACGCGCCGACCTGGTGGGCCGCCAGGCTCGGGTGGCCGTGCAGCCGGCGGCGCCGGTTCAGCCACGGCTCGGCCGGGTCGTCGTACCCCTCGTCGGCCTGGGCCAGCGCGGCCCGGGTCAGCGCGGCCCAGGGCGGCAGCCCGGCGGGCTGCTCCGCGACCAGCTCCAGCATCCGGCGCAGCCGCATCGTGTCGCCGTGGAAGAGCGCCTCCTCCTTGCCGGCGAAGTAGTTGGAGAACGTGCGCCGGGAGACGTTGGCGGCGTCGGCGATGGCCTCGACGGTGACCCGGTCCGGGCCGTGCTCGACGGCCAGCCGCAGAGCCGCCTCGTGCAGCGCCAGGCGGGTGGCCGCCTTCTTGCGCTCCCGGAGCCCGGTGCACTCGTCCATGGCGGCCAGCGTACGTGATCCTTTTCTCAACGGGCAAAGTTGCCTGTTGGGCAACGTTTGTTGATGATTGCTTGAGGCAACCAAGCGGCCACCCCCATCCGACACCCCTGGAGGACGCGCGATGAGCGCACCCACCGCGCCGGCCGAGGCCGCGCCCATGAGCCGGCGGCAGACGCTGGAGGCACTCAGCGGTCTGCTGCTGGTGCTCTTCGTGGCCATGCTGAGCAGCACCGTCGTCTCGACGGCGCTGCCGAAGATCATCGGCGCGCTCAACGGCTCGCAGACGCAGTACACCTGGGTGGTCACCGCCACCCTGCTCACCGCCACGGCCACCACCCCGATCTGGGGCAAGCTCGCCGACCTGTTCAGCAAGAAGCTGCTGATCCAGGCCGCCATCGTGGTCTTCCTGGTCGGCTCCGTCGCGGCCGGCTTCGCGCAGAGCGCCGGTCAGCTCATCGCCGCCCGGGCCTTCCAGGGCATCGGCGTCGGCGGTCTCCAGGCGCTGGTCCAGGTGGCCATCGCGGCGATGATCCCGCCGCGCGAGCGCGGTCGCTACAACGGCTACCTGGGCGGCGTCATGGCGCTCGCCACGGTCGGCGGCCCGCTGCTCGGCGGCCTCATCGTGGACACCTCGTGGCTCGGCTGGCGCTGGTGCTTCTTCGTCGGCGTACCGGTCGCGATCATCGCGCTGTTCCTGCTCCAGATCACGCTGAACCTGCCCACCGTGCGCCGGCAGAACGTCAAGATCGACTACCTGGGCGCCACGCTGATCGCCGCCGGGGTCAGCGTGCTGCTGATCTGGATCTCCTTCGTCGACGACTCGTTCGCCTGGCTCTCCTGGCAGACCGGCGCCATGGTCGGCGGCTCGGTGCTGCTGCTGGCGCTCGCCGTCCTGGTCGAGTCGCGGGCCGCCGAGCCGGTGGTGCCGCTGCACATCGTCCGCGAGCGCACCACCGCGCTGGCCATCCTGGGCAGCCTCGCGGTCGGCATGGCCATGTTCGGCGGCGCGGTCTTCCTCGGCCAGTACTTCCAGATCGGCCGCGGCTACAGCCCCACCGAGGCCGGCCTGCTCACCATTCCGATGATGGCCGGCGTGCTGATCTCCTCGATCGTGGCCGGCCGGATGATCACGAACAGCGGGAAGATCAAGCCGTACATCGTGTTCGGGTCGATCGTGCTGGTCGCCGGATTCGCGCTGCTCGGCACCATCGACCACGAGACCTCGCTGGTCATCGTCGGCGTGGCCATGTTCGTCGTCGGCGTCGGCGTCGGCATGACCATGCAGAACCTGGTGCTCGCGGTGCAGAACACCGTCGCGCTGAAGGACATCGGCGCGGCCAGCGCCAGCGTGGCCTTCTTCCGGTCGCTCGGCGGCACCATCGGTGTCTCGGTGCTCGGCGCGGTGCTGGCCCGGCGGGTCACCGACCGGATCACCCACGACCTGGCCGCGGCCGGCATCCCCACCACCGGCGGTGGCGGCAGCACGCTGAACCTCGATGCGCTGCCCGAGCCGGTACGGCAGATCGTCCGGGCCGCGTACGGGGACGCCACCGGGCACATCTTCCTCATCTCGGCGGCGATCGCGGTCGTCGGCGTGGTGGCGGCGCTCTTGCTGCGCCCGGTTACCCTTCGCTCCAGCCTCGATCTTCCGGACCCCGGTCGATCGGTGGCGGTGGGTGCCGACGCGGTCGACGGAGCGCCCGCGTTCGACGGGGTGGGCGCCGACCCGGCCGGCCGGGAGGAACACGCCCGACGCTGAGCCCGTACCCCAGGGCCGTCGCCGACCCCGGCGGCGGCCCTGGTCCGTGCCGGTCGGCGGGCGGACCCAGGCGAAGGAGGAGCGTTGGACACCATGGGGGGCGGGTCCACGTCCGGTGGCGCGCTACGCCGGGCGGCCCGGGAACTGGCCCTGGTCGCGGTGCTCTTCCTCGCCTACAAGGCGGGCCGGCAACTGGTCGCCGGGCGGGACGGCACCGCGCTGGCCAACGGGGAGCGGATCTGGTGGCTGGAACGGGTGCTGCACCTGCCGGACGAGGCGCTCGTGCAGGTGCCGCTGCTGGCGCACGAGCTGCCGGTGCGGCTGGCCAACAGCTACTACGCGTACGTGCACTTCCCGGCCACCGTGCTCTGCCTGGTCTGGCTCTACCTGCGCCGGCCGGCCCACTACCGCTGGCTCCGGCGGGCGCTCGCGGCGCTGACCGGCGCGGCGATGGTGCTGCACGTCTGCGTCCCGCTCGCACCGCCGCGGCTGACCGCGCTCACCCACCTGGTGGACACCGGCAGCCGGTACGGCCCCACCGTCTACGGGCCGCCCGACGCCGACCAGCTCAGCAACCAGTACGCTGCCATGCCCTCGCTGCACGTGGGCTGGGCGCTGGCGGTGGCGGTGGCGCTGGTGGCGGTCACCGCCGGGCGATGGCGCTGGCTCTGGCTGGCGCACCCGCTGGTCACCATGATCGTGGTCGTCGGCACCGGCAACCACTACTGGCTCGACGGGTTCGTCGCGGTGGTCCTGCTCGGACTGATCCTGGCCGCGCTGCCCCGACCCGCCGCGCCGGACCGGCATCCGGTGCCGCCGACGGCGGAATCGCCGCGACCGCACGTGGTGCCACCGCCGCGCCGCGCCGGCCGCCGCCGGACCACGAAGGTCCCGACGGCGGCCGACGTCCGGCTCCGGCCACCCGGCCGGGTCTGACCCCCGGCTCAGGGGTCGGCCCGGCTCAGGGCCGGACGGTGCAGACCGTGCCGTTGAGCCGGAACACGCCGGGCGGCACGTTCGGCCCGCTGTACGCGCCGACGAACCCGACGCTGGTGCTCCCGCCGTCGGCGGCCAACCGGCGGTTGTCGGCGGTCGGGGTCACCCGGACCTCCGTGCCGGTCTGGGTCCAGGTGGCGTTCCAGCCGCTGCTCACCTGCTGCCAGCCGGTGGGCCAGGTCCAGGTCAGCGTCCACCCGTCGACCGCGTCCGGACCGGTGTTGACCACGTCGACGGTCGCCACGTAGCCGTTGCCCCAGTCGGTGTCGGTGTGGAAGCGGACCGCGCAGCCGCTGTCGGCCGGGCTGCCGGTGGCGAACGTCAGCGGCGGGGACGACCAGGACACCCGGCCCGCCGTGTCCCGGGCCAGCACGTTGACCGTGTAGCGGGCCCCCGGTTGGAGGTTGCCCACCGGGAACGAGGTGCCGGCGGTCTCGCCGAGCTGCTCGCTCACCGCGCCGTACTGCCGGTACACCTCGTACTTCGCGATCGGCGCGGCGCCCGCGGTGGCGGCCGGCCAGGAGATGGTCGCGGCGCGGTCGGTCACCGCGCTCGCGGTCGGCCGGCCCGGCGCGGTCGGCCGCCCGGGGGAGCTGCCGGCCGGTCGGAGCACGAGCGTGGTCAGGGAGTACGGCGGCAGCGTCCGGGTGGTGGCGTTGCCGGAGCGGCCGGTGGTCACACCGCTCGCGCCGTTGGTCAGCGTGTGCACGGTCGGCGCCTCGTCCGCCGGGGTGAAGCCGGCGTAGTCGACCGCCACCGGGTACGCGGTCTCCGGGTCCTTGTTGAGCAGCAGCACCGCGAGGCTGCCGTCCGGCCGGCGCACCGCGTGCGCGCTGACCAGCGGTTGGTCCGTGCCGGCGCGGACGAACTGGTCACCCGGGCGGGCGAACGTGTTCATCATGGACAGCGCGTGGTAGGGCGCGAACGGCGTGTTGAACGCCGGCTCGCAGACCTCGCCGTCGCTGGCGCAGCCGCCGCTGGAGAGCAGCCCGAAGTCGCCGTAGTCGGTCTGCCCGGCCACCTCGGAGACGGTGCCGATGCCGTTGTGCACGTTCCACCACTGCACCGTGAAGACGCCCTGTTCCAGCAGGCCGCTGTAGGCGTCGGCGAGGAACAACGCGCCGGGCTGGGTGGTGCGGCCGGCGTCCACGTTCAGCTCGGTGAGGCTGATCCCGATCCGGTCCGCGCCCGGGCCGGCGTACCTGTCGATCTGCTGGCGCAGCAGCCAGGTGGCGTCGGAGATCTGGTTGGTCCGGGTCAGCGACTCGGCGGCGGTGCCGCCCGGGTACCAGTGCACGTCCACGAAGTCGATCTTCGGGCCGGCCAGGGAGAGCACGGTCCGGTTCCACGGCCCCGGGTCGCCGCCCGCGGTGATCCCGTCCGGCCAGTTGCCGGGCATGGTCAGCACCGCGCCGACCTTGATGCTCGGGTCGACCGCCTTCATCGCGTCGGCGTACTCGATCACCAGCTTGGCGTACTGGGTGGCGCTCTTGTCGGCGTGGTCGTCGGCCTCCCAGGCCGAACCGTAGAGGCCGTTGCCGTAGTTCTCGTTGCCGACGGTCCACCACTTCGCGCCGTAGCCCTTGGTGACGTTGGCGTACCGCACCCAGTCGGCCGCCTCGGCCGGCGTGCCGGTGCCGTAGTTGGCGATGATCATCGGTTGCGCGCCGACCCGGCGGGCGCCGGCCATGAACGTGTCGAAGTCGGTGTCCGGCGCGACGTAGCCGCCGGGCGCGGTGTGCGTCTTCCAGTGGTAGATGTCGGCGTACGAGCCGCCGGGGTAGCGCAGCATCTTCACGCCGGCGGCCTTGAGCAGGTCGGACGTCTCGGTGCTGCCGAGCTTCGCGTCCCAGATGGCGTGGTTGACGCCGAGCGCGGTGTCCGGCACGGTGGCCAGCCCGGCGCGGGCGTTCACGGTCACCGTGACCGGGTCGGCGGCGGCGCCGGCGGCTGTCGGTTCGACGGTGGCGAGCGCGGTGGTGACGAGCAGCAGGCTCGCCGCGTACGCGGTCCACCGGCGCAGGCTGGGCAGGGATCTCCTCATGCGGGTGTCCTTCGAGAGGCGGGGTTCTCCAGGATCGGTGCCGCCGTCCTCCCGGATGCCTGCCGGCGTCCGGGTGCCCAGGGACGACGCTCGGCTCCGCGCGCTGATCAGAATTCCACGCGTGACGCGCTCGGCTCAAGGCTTAATTTATAGATAGGAGTCTTTACTGTTAACAAGGTTTAATTTATGTTCGTGACATCTCCCGTCCCCCCGAAGGAGTTGCCACCATGCGCCGAAGAATCACGCTTCCGCTGCTCACCACCGGTGCCGTCGCCGCGGGCCTGGCGCTCGCCGCGCCCGCCCAGGCCCACGGCTACGTCTCCTCGCCGCCCAGCCGGCAGGCGCTCTGCGCGCAGAACCGGGTGCCCGACTGCGGCCAGATCCGGTACGAGCCGCAGAGCGTCGAGGGGCCCAAGGGCCTGAAGAGCTGCCACGCCGGCATCGCCCAGTTCGCGGTGCTCAACGACGACAGCCGTAACTGGCCGGCCACCTCGGTCGGCAGCACCGTCACGTTCACCTGGATCAACACCGCCCGGCACGCCACCGCCAACTGGGAGTACTGGATCGGCAACACCCGGGTCGCGGTCGTCGACGGCGGTGGCCGCCAGCCCGACGCCACCGTGTCGCACACCGTCAACCTGGGCGGCTTCACCGGCCGGCAGAAGCTGCTCGCGATCTGGAACATCGCCGACACCGCCAACGCGTTCTACTCCTGCGTCGACCTCCAGGTGGGCGGCGGAGGCGGCAACCCGACCCCCACCCCGACGCCGACCCCGTCGCCCACCCGGACCGCGAGCCCGTCGCCCACGCCGTCGCCGACCGGCTCGCCGGTGCCCGGCGGCACCTGGACCGCCGGCCGGTCGTACCAGGTCGGCGACACGGTCACCTACGGCGGCCTCAGCTACCGCTGCCGCCAGGCGCACACCGCGATCCCCGGCTGGGAGCCTCCCGCCGTCCCGGCCCTGTGGCAGCAGCTCTGACCCCACCACCCCCACCCCGCTCGCGCTTTCACGGAAAGAGTGGCTGTTCCGCGCGTCATGGCCACTCTTTCCGTGAATCTGCGGCCCGGGGGGTGAGGGGTTGGGGGGTTGTCGCGCTCGTGGGGGTGCTGCTTGCTCTTGGCGGGTGCACGGGAGGGGCGGGGGCGTCGGGGGGTCGGGCGGCGCCCGCGGTCGACGAGGTCACCGGCGTCGACGCGCTCTTCCTGGCCATGATGGTGGCGCACACCGAGCAGACCCTGGAGATCGCCGGCGTCGGCCTCGACCGGGTCACCGACCCCCGGGTGCGGACGCTGGTCGCCGCGATCCGGGCCACCGAGACCGACGAGCTGGCCACCATGCGGGGCTGGCTGCGCGAGGCCGGCCCGTCGGCCGCGGCCGCCGTCGCGCGGCACGACCACTCCGGGCACAGCGACGCCGCCGCCGGCCTGGCCCGGCTGCGGGCCGCCCCGGCCGCCGACGTCGACCGGGTGCTGCTCGACGTGCTCACCGGGCACCAGCGCACCGCCGCCGCCCTGGCCCGGGCCCAGGTCACCGCCGGCACCAGCGAACGGGTACGCGACCTCGCCACCCGCATCGACCGTTCGCGCACCGCCGAGGTCGCCCTGATGGCGGACCTGTCCCGCCCACACGCCTGACCCACCTTCGGCGATCGTGCACTTGCCGCCCTCCGAACGGGTGGATCGCCCTTTTCGTCGGGGCACCGAGTGCACGATCGCCGAAGTGTGGGGGCGTGTGATGGGCATGACGTTCGTCACGGCGGCTCGGGAGGGGTGCGGGGGCGGAGCGTCGGCGGGGGCGGAGAATCGGGCCGTACCGGTGGTTATCGCCCCGGGATTGGGGGGCCGTGCGGGCCGTTCGGGGCCGCGGCGAGGCCGACGGGGTGCGTCGTCGGGGGCGTGGGCGTTCGCCTCTGGGCAAAACCGGCCGCGCGATGTCCCAGGCCGTGACTAGGCTTTCGCGCGGACGTCGACCGGTCGCACGTCCGTTCCGCGCGCCCCACGACGCGCGGCGCCGCCACCGCCCCTCGGACCGACCCGTAACCAGGAGACTGTCTGTGACCCAGCAATCCGTCGCGACATCGAACAAACTCGACGCCGCGGTGCTCAAGGTGGCCGGCGTCGTCGTGCTCGGCGCGATCATGTCGATCCTCGACGTGACAGTCGTCAGCGTGGCCATCCCGACGTTCCAGCGCGAGTTCGATGCCTCCTACGCGCGCGTCGCCTGGACCATGACCGGCTACACCCTCGCGCTGGCCACGGTGATCCCGCTCAGCGGCTGGGCCGCGGACCGGTTCGGCACCAAACGGCTCTACATGGTGGCGCTGGCGTTGTTCACCATCGGTTCCGGGCTCTGCGCCACCGCCGACTCCATCGGTGAGCTGATCGCCTGGCGGGTGGTCCAGGGGCTCGGCGGCGGCATGCTCATGCCGCTCGGCATGACGATCATGACGCGGGCCGCCGGCCCGCACCGGATCGGCCGGCTGATGGCCGTGCTCGGCATCCCGATGCTGCTCGGGCCGATCGGCGGCCCGATCCTCGGCGGCTGGCTGATCGACACCGCGAGCTGGCACTGGATCTTCCTGATCAACCTGCCGATCGGTGCGGTCGCGCTCGTCTACGCCCAGCTCGCCCTGCCGAAGGACGCCCCCGAGCCGTCGGAGTCGTTCGACTTCCTCGGCATGCTGATGCTCTCGCCGGGCCTGGCCCTGTTCCTCTACGGCGTCTCCTCGCTGCCGGAGGCCGGCACGGTCACCGACACCGAGGTCTGGCTGCCCATGGTGGTCGGCGCCGCGCTCGTGGTGGCGTTCGTCCGCTACTCGTTCCGGCCCCGGCACCCGCTGCTCGACCTGCGGCTGTTCCGCAACCGCAACCTGACCATCGCCGCGCTGACGCTCTTCGTCTTCATCATCGCGTTCATGGGCGCGGGCCTGCTGTTCCCGAGCTACTTCCTGCAGATCCGGGGCGAGACCACGCTCACCGCCGGCCTGCTGATGGCACCGCAGGGCATCGGCGCGATGCTCACCATGCCGATCGGCGGCATGCTCGCCGACCGGGTGCCGATCGGCCGCACCGTGCCGTTCGCGCTGGTGCTCATCGCGGCCGGGTTCTTCACCTTCACCCAGCTCGACACCGACACGTCCTACCTGCTGCTCTGCGGCTCGCTGTTAGTGATGGGCCTCGGCATGGGCGGCACCATGATGCCGATCATGACGTCCGCGCTGAAGACCCTGAGCGCGGCGGAGGTGGCCCGCGGCTCGACGCTTGTCAACATCCTCCAGCAGATCGGCGGGTCGGTCGGCGCGGCGGTGATGTCGGTGATCCTCACCAGCGAGCTGAACGGCTCGCGGGCGATTCCCGGCGTGACCGACCCGGGCACCGGCGCGCCGGTCACCGAGGCGCAGCTCGCCATCGCCGTGCAGCAGCAGCCCGAGCTGGCCCAGCAGTTCCCGGTGCCGCCGTCGCTGATCGAGCGGGGGCTCGACTTCGCGGCCAACTCGTTCGCCACCACGTTCTGGGTCGCCTTCGGGCTGGTGCTGCTCACCTTCATCCCGGCCGCCTTCCTGCCGCGTCGGCGGGAGCCGTCGCACCTGCTCGACGGCGAGTCGGGCGAGGAGCAGCGGCCGACGCCGGTGCCGATCCACTGACCCGCCCTGTCCCGTGGGGCCGGACGCCGACGGCGTCCGGCCCCACGGCGCGTCCGGCGACCGATCCCGGATCCGTCCCCGGCGGGCCGGGCAGCGCCTAGGCTCGAACCGGGAGGCCGGGGAGAGGCGGGCTGGGTGAGCGCAGGCGGCGGGGACCGGTCGGCGCGGCGGCGCACGCGGCTGCTGCTGGCGGGCCTGCTGGCCGTGGTCGGGTTGATCCTGCTGCTGCTCGGCCTCACCGTCGCCAACGGCACGGTCGCCGGCGTCGAGGTGGTGCTCGCGCTGGCGCTCCTGCTGGCCAGCTACGCCATCCAGCGCGTGGCCCGCCGGGAGACCGTCTACCGCGAAGACCGGCGGCGCTGACCGGCGCGACGGTCCGGTCCGGCTAGGCTGGCCGGCGTGGATCAGGAAGACCGGATCGCGCTGTTCCTCGACTACGAGAACCTGGCGCTGGGCGTACGGGACCATCACGGCGGTCGGTCGTTCGACCTCCGTCCGATCGCCGACGCCCTCGCCGAACGCGGCCGGGTGGTGGTGCGCCGCGCGTACGCCGACTGGTCGTACTTCGACGAGGACCGGCGGATGCTCACCCGGTCGCACGTCGAGCTGATCGAGATCCCGCAGCGGATGGGCTTCTCCCGCAAGAACGCGGCCGACATCAAGATGGCCGTGGACGCGGTCGAGCTGGCCTTCGAACGGGGCTACATCTCGACGTTCGTGATCTGCACCGGCGACAGCGACTTCACGCCGCTCGTGCACAAGCTGCGCGAACTCAACAAGCGGGTGATCGGCGTCGGGGTGGAGAAGTCGACCTCCGCGTTGCTGCCGCCGGCCTGCGACGAGTTCCTCTACTACGACCGCCTCGAAGGGGTGGACGTGCCGCCGCCCGTCGCCCGCCGGACGCGCCCGGCCCGGTCGGCCGGGCCGTCGGTGGCGGAGCCGCCGCCCGAACCGGCGGTGGAGACGGCGCCGACCGAGGAGGAGTCGCCGCGGGACGTCGACACGCTCGCCGTCCTGCTCGTGCAGACCGTGGCCGGAATGCAGGGCAGCGGCGGCGGCGAGGTGACCGCGTCCGGCCTGAAACGCGCGCTGCTCCGCAAGGATCCGACGTTCAGCGAGTCCGACTACGGCTTCCGCACGTTCGGGGAGCTGCTGCGGCACCTGGCCGGGTCGAACGTGGTGGAGTTGGCCGCCGGCCCGGCCAAGGGCGACCCGGAGGTGTCACTGCCCGAGCGGGGTGACCGGGAGGTCACGTTCGGGCTGCTCCGCGCCGTGGTGGCGGACCTCGCCGGCGAGGGCGGCGCGGTGGCGCTCTCCGGCCTGAAGGACCAGCTCCGGCGCGCCCGGCCGGACTTCAGCGAGAAGAAGCTCGGCTACCGCAGCTTCCTCCAGTTCTGCAAGGCGGCGGCGACCGACGGCGTGGTGGAGCTGCGGTGGAGCCCGGACGACGGCGACTACCTGCTCACCCCGCAGCCCTCCTGAGCGCGGTCGTCGCCGTGCCGCACATCGTCCAGCTGCTGGCCTCGCCGGTGCACCGCTACGTGGGCCGGCCGGCGGACGGGCCCGCCCCGGCGCCCGCCGGTGAGCTGGTCGACCGGGTGCGGCTCCGGGCCGGGCTGGGCATCGTCGGGGACCGCTACTTCGGTCGGCCGGCGCACCGCGCCGCCAGCGTCACGCTGATCGCGCAGGAGTCGCTGCCGGCCGGCGCCGACCTCACCCAGCTCCGGCGCAACGTGCTGACCAGCGGCATCGCAGTGGACGAGCTGGTCGGTCGGGTGCTCACCCTGGACTCCGGCGACGGCCCGGTCAGCCTGCGGGTGCACCGGGCCGCGCCGCCGTGCGCCTGGCTGGACGTGATGGTCGCACCCGGCACCTGGAAGGCGCTGCGCCGCCGGGGCGGCGTCCGCTGCGCCCCGCTCACCGACGGCGTCCTGCGGGTCGGCCCGGTCACGGTCGCCGTCGGCGACTGACGCGGGCCGGGAACTTTTCCCGCCCTCCGGCCGACCAACCTCGGGGCCACCGATCGTCGCGGTCGGTGGCCGGGTGACGGAGAGGACGCCAGGGATGAACCGAGCGAGCGCCGCATCCGTACCGTCCGGCATGAGCGTGCCGGGCCGGCGGGTGGGCCGCGGATGAGCCCGGACGCCGACGACGACCAGGTGACCCGGTGGGCGCACCGGGCCGGCCGGGGCGACCAGCAGGCCGCCGCCGCGTTCGTCCGCGCCCTCCAGGGACCGGTGTGGCGGTTCCTCGCCCACCTGGCCGGGCCCGCCGAGGCCGACGACCTCGCCCAGGAGACGTTCCTGCGCGCGCTACGCAGCCTGCCCGGGTTCGCCGGCCGGTCCTCGGCCCGGACCTGGGTCTTCAGCATCGCCCGCCGCGTCGCCGTGGACCACGTCCGGGCCGCGACCGTCCGCCCTCGGGTGGCCGCGCTGCCCGACTGGCAGACCGCCGCCGAGGCGGCCGGGGCGGTGACCGCCGGCGGGGACGACGGCGTGGCGCTGCGCGGACTCATCGCCGGTCTCGCCCCGGACCGCCGGGAGGCGTTCGTCGCCACCCAGGTGCTCGGCCTGTCCTACGCCGAGGCGGCCGAGGTGTGCGGCTGCCCGGTCGGCACCATCCGGTCGCGGGTCGCCCGCGCCCGCGAGGAGTTGGTCGCGGCCTGGGGTGCTGACCCTCGTGCGGCCCGGCAGCGCGCGGGCGGCCGCTGAACGTCAGGCGGCGCGGCGGTCGCGGGCCTGGGCGGGGTACGGGCCGGGCGGCACCAGCCGCAGCGGTGCGGGCGCGGGCGGCTCGTCGATCCGCAGCGCCCAGCGCGAGCCGGTCGACCGGCCCCGCCCGGGCGGCGTGTCGCCGGGACGCCACCCGGGCCGGGACAGCACCAGCATCACCGCCCAGCCGACCAGCAGGAAGCCGTGGCTGACCAGCCGGGTCATCGCCACCTGCCCGGTGATCAGGTCGTTCACCGACAGCAGCACCAGCGTGGCGACGAACGCGCTGAGCATCGGCAGCAGGCCGGACGGGGCGGACCGGCGCAGCGCGACGTAGAGGAAACCGGCGCCCACCGCCACGTTCCACGCCGCCGACTCGTGCCACAGGTGCTGGCCGGAGGCGTGCGCGTGCGCGACCACCGCCTCCCGGCCGATCTGCGCCAGCCCCAGCACCAACTGCACCGCGCCGAGCAGGCCGAGCGCCGCGCGCAGCCCGAGCGCCACCCGGCGACGCCGGCTCGGCCGGGGCGGGGGCGCGGCGGCCAGCACGGACGCCACCAGGTCGGGCACCTGCGGGGCGAGGTGCGTACGGGCCCGGCGGGTGACCGCCGCCGCGGCGTCGAACCAGCCCCGGCAGCCGGCGCAGCCGCTCAGGTGCGCCTCGGCCGCCTCGCTCTCCGACCGGGACGCCTCACCGTCCAGCTGGGCCGACAGGATCTCCCGCCACTGCTCACACGCCATGTAGGGATAGTCGTCCGGACCGCCCGCCTGGTTCCCGGCGGGGTGCCGATCGCGCGGCGACCACCCGTCGGTGTGCCGGGCCCGGGAGGCCGGCCATCGTCACCGGCACCCATCCCGTCGGGCTTCCGCCCTACCATGAGCCGGTGACCTTCGATGCCACGCTCACCCGCATCAACGAGGGCGTGCAGTTGCACCATCAGCACGGCCGGCGGGAGGCCGCCCGCGACCTGTTCGCGCAGGTCTGGCATGAGATCGGCGAGGAGCGGGGCGACCCCCTGCACGTCTGCGTCCTCGCCCACGCGATGGCCGACGTGCAGGACGACACCCGCCAGGAACTGCTGTGGGACCAGCGGGCGCTGACGGCAGCCGACCAGCTCACCGACGCGCGGGTGGCGGCGGCCGGGGTGCCGCTGTCGGTGGCCGGCCTGTACCCGTCGCTGCATCTCAACCTGGCCGACTGCCACCACAGGCTCGGCGACCTCGACCGGGCCCGGGAGCATCTGCGGCTCGCGGAGGCGGGGATCGGCGCGCTCGGCGACGACGACTACGGAAAGCTGATCCGGGACGGCCTCGACCGGCTGACGCGGCAGCTCGGTCCCGAGTAGCCCCGCCGCCCTGCCGACCTACCGGGCGGCGCGGCGGCGGGAGCGGTCCAGCCACGCCAGGAAGCGGTCCCACAACGCGGCCGGCTCGGGCGCGTCGTCGGGGTCGAGCGCGTACAGGTCGCGGACCGCGTCGTGCAGCATCGTCGCCAGGTGGACGGCCAACCCGACCAGGTCACCGTCGTAGTCGCGCAGCAGCGCGGCCCGGGCCTGCGGGCACGGCCAGGGCTGCCCGTCGGCGCGGCAGACCCACCTCGGGCGTACGGGGTGGTGCGGCTGCCCGGCGTCGCTCACCGCAACCTCAGCGCCACGGCGCGGGCCTCCTCGTCGGTCAGCGGCAGGAACCACAGGAAGCGACGCACGATCGCGACCGGGTCCGGGCCGCCGACCCGCCCCCGCAGGTCGCGGATCGCGTGGCGGGTGATCCGGGAGAACTCGGGGATCAGTGTCGCCCGCCGCGCGGCGTCGGTCGGCGCGGACCGCAACGTCGGGCAGGACCAGTCCCGCCCGCACTGGTCGCACACCCAGGCGGGACCGCAGGCCCGATGGGCGGACAGCGGCGCCGGTCGCGCGCTGCCCGTCGGGGACCGGCCCGGGCAGCGGTACGGCGACACGGGCGGCCCGATCGGCCGGGCCGTCGGTCCACGATTCCGCCTCGACTTCTCCTCGGGCATGCCGGACTCCTCAGGTCGCTGGTCGGGGACCGGGCCGGGCGTCCGTGCCCGATCCGGATGGTGACACTCTGCGGTGGAGGCGCTACGGTCGGAAGGGCCTTGCCCGGTCCGTCGTGGACTGGGCGATCGGCGCGGTTCATGCGCAGCCGTGCGCAGTCGATCTCTGGTTTGGAGCGCGGTGAATGGCTGAGGTGCCGGGGCCTCTCGCGGGCTTCATCGTTACCGAGATCCGGCGCGCCCGTGGTGCGGCGGGCATGACGCAGGAGGCGTTCGGCAAGCACGCCGGCTTCAGCGCATCGCACGTCAGCGCCGTCGAAGGCCGAACCCGGGCGTTGACCGTCGACTTCATCCGGGGCGCCGACCGCGCCCTGCGCAACGGCGGGCTCTTCGAGCGGCTGGTGGCCGAGTTGGGCACGCCGTCGTGGTTCCGGCCGTGGCTCGATGCGGAGCGCGGCGCCACCCAACTCCGCTACTTCGAGCCCACCCTGATCCCCGGCCTGTTCCAGACCGAGGCTTACGCCCGCGCCGTACTGCGACTCGATCCCTGTCTCACCGACGGCGAGGTGGAGCGTCGGGTGGCCGCCCGGATGGAACGACAGGAGATCCTGGCCCGGGAGGCACCACCACGGGTCGTCGTGGTCACCGACGAGAGCGCGATCCGGCGTGCGGGGGCGGGGGCTGAGAAGATGATGGGTGAGCAACTGCGGCATCTCTTGGACTGCGCGGAACGACCCACCATCAACGTGCACGTAGTTCCGGCCGACGTCGGCCTGCACGCCGGACTGTCCGGCCCGCTATCCCTGGCCCACCTGCCCGACGGCAGTTGGTTGGGTCATCTTGAGAGCCAACTCGGCGGCGACGTTGTCGATCGGCCGGCCGACCTCGATACCCTGTTCGAGCGGTGGGAAGGCGTCCGCACCGAAGCGCTGCCGCGACGGCAGTCCATGAACTTGATCAAGGAAGTGGCGACTCAATGGACCTGACTGGCGCGAAGTGGCGGAAGTCCACTCGGAGCGGCACCAGCGGCGGCAACTGCGTCGAGGTGGCCGACAGCATTTCCGGCGTGGTCGGGGTGCGCGACTCGAAGGACCCGTCGGGTCCGGCGCTCCTCTTCAGCCCGGCGACGTGGCGTTCGTTCGTCGCCCGGCTGCCCGAACGGCGGTAGCCGACCGTTCACGGAGGAGTGCGCCTTTCCTCGTCAAACGTCGCGCACCTCGTCTCGGCCGGCAGGCAGTAGCGGAAAGGACGGCGAACCAGCATGGACCTCAATGACGCCCGGTGGCGGAAGTCGACCCGTAGCGGTGCGAGCGGCGGCAACTGCGTCGAGGTGGCCGACAACCTTGCCGGCGTGGTCGGGGTGCGCGACTCGAAGGACCCGTCGGGCCCGGCGCTTCTCTTCGGCCCGGCGACGTGGCGTTCGTTCGTCGCCCGGCTGCCCGAACGGCGGTAGTCCGCCGGCCGGAGGAACGGCGATGAGTTCGGTCGTGGGCACCGGTCTACCTCCCGACCGAGACGACCAGATGACCGGAGCGCGGCAATGGGACTGATCCACATCGAGCTGTTCACCACCCTCGACCTCGTCGGGCAGTCGCCGGGCGGTCCCGAGGAGGACCCGGTGGGGTTCCCGTTCGGTGGCTGGCAGGCGCCGCTGCTGGACGAGACCACCGGCGCGCAGGTCATGGCCGCGTACCAGGGCACTGACGCGTTGCTGCTCGGCCGGCGGACGTACGACATCTTCGCCGCCTACTGGCCGCACCAGGAGGGTGGCGCGGACAACGAGATCGCCACGCTGTTCAACCGCGTCCCCAAGTATGTGGCCTCGCGCGGCCGGCCCGACCTGTCGTGGCAGGGGTCCACGGTGCTCGGCCCGGACCTGGCGACGGCGGTGCGCGAGCTGCGGGACCGGCACGAGCACGTGAAGGTGGTCGGCAGCCTGAACCTGGTGCAGACGCTGCTGCGCGAGAAGCTGTTCGACCGGGTGGACCTCTGGGTGCACCCGATCGTGTTGGGCGTCGGCAAGAAGGTGTTCGACGGCGGCGCGGTGCCCACCAACGTCACGCTCCTCGAACCGCCGGTCGCCAACCGGAAGGGCACCGTCTACCTGCGCTACGGGCTCGCCGACGGCACGCCGGGGACGGGCGACATGGGAGCGCCCGATCGCGGCGTCCGCCACGAGGGCTGAGACCGGAGGCACGGCCGTCGACGCGCCGTGCCGCGTGACGGTTAGGGGACAGCACAGCGCCGACGGTGCCGGTACGGTCCGGGGGCATGGGTGCGATCAAGCCGTGGCACATCGCCACGCTGTGCTGTCTCCTCACGTCCGCCGCGCTCGTCGGCGCCCTGGTGTGGTTCGTCATGGTGCGTTCCGGCCGCCGCTAGGCAACACCGTGCTCGGCCTCGGCCGCCCGGGTCTCGTAGGCTCGGATTCGTGGACAGCAGTCGAGAGCCGATCGTGGCGCACATGCTGGAGGCGGCGGAGAACGCCTCACCGGTCGAGGCGGTCGAGGCGGTCACCCGGGAACTCGGCGCGGCCCTGGGGGCACGGAGCGTCACGTTCCTGATCGCGGACCTCAGCGGCCGGGCGCTGGTCCGGCTGGCTCACGTGCCGCTGGCCGGCGGCGGTGAGGGACGCCGGGACGGCCAGGAGGTCGCCATCGTGACGCCGTTCGACGGCGGCCCCGCCGAGCAGGCGTTACGCACGCAGACGGTGCAGGTCGTCGCGCGGTCCGACGGGTGGTCGGTGTTGGCGCCGGTGACCGATCGCGGTGAGGCGATCGGTCTGCTCGAGATGGTCCTGCCGGACGAGCCGGCCCCGCGTGCGTTGGCGGAGATCGCCCGCACCGCGCACGTGCTGGCGTTCGTGGTGATCGCCAACCGGCGGTACACCGACCTGTTCGAGTGGGGACAACGCACGACCCCGTTCACGCTGTCCGGGGAGATCCAACGTCGTCTGCTGCCCGGCTCGTTCACCTGCGAGGCCAGCGGGTTCACCCTGTCCGGCTGGCTGGAGCCCGCCGCGAGCATCGGCGGGGACACCTTCGACTACAGCGTGGCCCGTGACGTGCTGCACTTCAGCGTCACCGACGCGATGGGCCACGGGGTGACCAGCGCGCTGACGGCCACCCTGGGCGTGGGCAGCCTGCGCAACAGCCGCCGCCGGGGGGCCGGCCTGGTGGAGCAGGCGGTCGCCGCGAACATCGAGGTGGCCGACCATGCCACCGTGCGCGGCAGTTACCTCACCGCGGTCCTCGGCCGGCTGGACCTGCGTACCGGGGTGTGCGCGCTGCTCAACGCCGGGCACGTGCCGCCGATGCTGGTTCGCGACGGGGACACCCGGACCCTGTCGTCGCCGGCCAACTTCCCCCTGGGCATGTTCCCCGAGGCCGACTACCGCGCCGGTGAGGTCCGGTTGGAACCGGGCGACCGCGTGGTGGTGGTCACCGACGGCATGCGGGAGCGCAACGCGGCCGGCCTGGACCTGCCGACGATCCTGCGGTCGATCGCCGGCCTGCACCCGCGCGAGGCCGTCCGTGCGTTGGCCGACGCCGTGCTCGAGGTCAGCGGAGGGGCGCTGGCCGACGACGCCACGCTGTTCATCATCGACTGGCACGGCGGGCACGACGAGGGCCGGCAGACCAGCGCCGGCGCCGACCAGGCCCGCGCCAGCAGCGGGTTGCCCGCCTGAGCTACCGGCCGGTCGGGTCGTCAGTGGTCGGCAGCGCGGCCTCGGCCTCCGCCACGTCGTCGTGCACCCGGATCGCCCGATCGACCGACGTGACCGCCAGGACGCTCCGCACGGGGGGCCGCACCGCGGCGAGGACCAACCGGCCACCGGCCTCCCGCAACGCCTTGAACATCACCACCAGCGCGCCCAGCCCGCTGGAGTCCATGAACCCCACCCCGGCCAGGTCCACCACCACCTGGCGGTCGCCGGCGTCGATGAGCCGTTGCAGCGCCTCGTGCAGCCGCGGGGACGTCGCCATGTCCAGCTCGCCGCGCACCTCGAGCACGGTGCAACCCCGGCCGGACCGGACCGACAACAGCAACCCCACGAAACCCTCCGTACGCCGATGGTCCCGTTCACCCTATTCCGCCGGCCGGTGATCCGCCTCCGGGCGGCGTACGCCCAGCCGGCACCCGGAGCGCTCCCACCCCGGCGAGCTGAGGTAGTGTCGATCTCCGCCGGAGCATCCCGCCCGCGTGACGCCAGCAGTTCGGGGTCACGGCCGGTCGGGGAAGGAGCCGGACGATGCGAATCCGCGTGACGCTGTCGCTCCCGCGTGAGCCGTCCTCCGTGACCCGTGCCCGCCAGGTGCTGGTGACCCTGCTGGGCCTCACCGACGCCACCGAGGACGCCCGCGGCCATCTCGCCCTGCTGATCACCGAGGCGACGGCCAACGCGGTGGTGCACGGTGCCGCCCACGACGCCGTCGACATCTCCATCCGCATCGACGACGAGGTCTGCCTGCTGGAGGTCGGCAATCGCGGCAGCACCCCCGACGGTGGCGTACTCACCGCCGGGCTTCCCGACCCGCTCACCGTCGGCGGTCGCGGGCTGCCCCTGATCGCCGCGCTCGCCGACACGGTCGCCTTCGTCCCCGGGCCATCGGACCAGGTGCTGATCCGCATCACGAAACACCTCATCGCGGCGGCCGCCGGATAACCCGGTGGCGTCCCGGGCGACCGTCCGGAAGAGTGGCGCGCATGGCATGTCGGATCAGTGAACTCGTGCTCGACTGCCGCGATCCCGAGGCGTTGGCGCGTTTCTGGTGTGAGGTCCTCGACTTCGTGGTGCTCGGCCGCGAGGGCGACGGCAGCATCGAGATCGGGCCGCGCGAAGGGTTCGGCGGTCCGCAGCCGACGATCATCCTCAGCCCCACGGCCGAGCCGGAGCGGGCGAAGCCCCGGCTGCACCTCGACGTCAACGCCACCGACCGCGATCAGGACGCCGAGCTGGAACGCCTGCTCATGCTCGGGGCGCGCCGGGCCGACATCGGCCAGACCGGGCAGGAGCAGTGGCACGTCCTCGCCGACCCGGAGGGCAACGAGTTCTGCCTGCTCCGGGCGCGCCTCGCGCCGCTCTAGGTCAGAGGCCGAAGAAGTCCAGGTAGCCGTCGATCTGGTGGGCCAGCATGGGCTCACCGGGGTGCGCGGCCAACCCCCGGTCGCGGGCGGCGCGCAGCAGCGTCGTCTCCGCCGGGGACATGATGATGTCCGCGACCACCGCCCGCGCCGGCAGCTCCGACACCGGGAACGGCGGCGGGTCGGTCGGGCGCAGCCCCACCGGCGTCGCGTTGACCGCGAGGTCGGCGTCGGCCAGTCGCGGCCGGGACGCCGCGTGGACCCGGCCCGGGTACGCGGCCGACAGCCGCCCGCCGAGCGTGGCCAGTCGGGCCGGGTCGGTGTCGGCCAGGTGCAGGGCGGCCACCCCGGCGTCCAGCAGCGCCACCGCGATGGCGCTGCCCGCGCCGCCGGCGCCCACCACGCAGACCCGCCGGCCGCGCGGGTCGTGCCCGGCCGCGACCAGGCCGCGGACGAACCCGTCGCCGTCGAACGTGTCCGCCGACCAGGTGCCGTCCGGCTCGCGGCGCAGCGCGTTGACGCTGCCGGCCCGGACGGCCCGGTCGGTGACCCGGTCGGCGAGGTGCAGCAGGGCCGCCTTGTGCGGCACGGTCACCAGCATGCCGTGCAGGTTGGTGACCTGGCGCAGCCCGGCCACCACGTCCGGCAGCGCGGCGGCGGGCACGTGCACCGGCACCAGCACCGCGTCCGCGCCGCGCCGGGCCAGCACCGGGTTGAGCAGGCCGGGCGCGCGTACCTGGGCGATCGGGTCGCCGAGCAGCGCGTAGAGGCGGGTGCCGCCGCCGATCGCGGTCATCGCACCGGCTGCGGGCGGCGCAGCGTCCGCAGCGCGCCCGCCCACGCCACCACCTCGTCGAGCATGGTGCCGACCGACTCCCGCTGGTGCGGGCCGGGGCGGAAGTCGCGGAACGCCACGAAGTCGGTGTGCAGCGAGAGCGCGACCTGGGAACGCACCACCGGCACCGACACCTGCCCGAGCACCAGCCGCAGGTGCTCGGCGGCCCGGGTGCCGCCGTGCACCCCGTAGCCGACCAGCCCGGCCGGCTTGTGGTGCCATTCCTGGAAGAGCACGTCGATGGCGTCCTTGAGCACGCCGGGGATCGAGTGGTTGTACTCCGGGGTGACGAAGACGAACGCATCCAGCGCGCCGACGACCGCGCCCCACCGGCGGATCGCCGGCCGGCTCGACGGCGCCATCGACGGGGGCAGCGGCTCGGCGAAGTGCGGCAGCGGATGGTCCGCCAGGTCGACGAGTTCCGCGGTGACGTCCGTCCGTGCGGCGGCGATGTCACACACCCAGCGCGCCACCGCGTCGGCCTTGCGGCCCGGGCGGGTGCTGCCGGCGACGACCCCGATCCTGATCATTGGCTGTTCTCCCTGGTCGAGTGCCCGGCCCCGACCGGGACCGGGGCGCCCGCGAGGTCGCGGGCGAGGTGGAGCGCGCCGTGCAGCGAGGAGAGCCCGCCGAGCGCGGCGGCGACGACGCGCGGCGCGGGCCGTCCCGGACGGCCGGTGGCGAGGCGCCCGACCAGCGGCACGAAAGCGGGCAGGCCGGCGGCGAACCCGCCGCCGACGATCGCCAGGTCGGCGGCGAGCAGTTCGCCGAGGCTCACCACCGCGGCGGCCAGCGCGGCGCAGCTCGGTGCGATCGCCTCCACCGCCCACGGCCGGCCGTCGTCCAGCCCGTCGCGCAGCCGGTGGTGGTCGACCGGCCCGCCGCGCAGCCGGGCCGCGCGGCGCAACGTGGCCGGCCCGGACGCGACCGCCTGGAGGCAACCGGCCCGTCCGCAGTCGCACCGGTCCCCACCGAGGTCGACCACCATGTGTCCGACCTCGGCGGACGCACCGGCCGGGGCGTTGCGCCCCCCGAGTACGAGCCCGCCGCCGACGCCGGTGCCGACGCCGAGATAGAGCACGTCGTCGCGGCCCGCGTGGCGGGCCTCGGCCAGCGCCGCCAGGTCGCCGTCGTCGGCGTACCCGGTCGGGGTGTCGGGGAACAGGCGACGCAGCGCGCCGGCCAGGTCCAGGCCGACCCAGCTCGGTCGGCCGGGCCAGGCCACGACCGCGCCGGCCCGGTCGACGGTCGCCGGCATGGCGACGCCGACCGCGTCGACCGGTCCGAAGCCGGCGCGCAGCGCGGCCACCTCGGCGGCCAGCACGGCCACGTCGGCGGCCGGGTCCGCGCCGGCCGGCCAGGTGACGATCCGTTCGTACGCGGGCCGGCCGGCCGCCTCGGCGCGCAGCGCGACCTTCGTGCCCCCGACGTCGACGCCCAGCAGCGCGGCGCCCGGCCCGCCCGTCACGCCGGCCTCAGTGCGCCAGCAGGTGGAGGAACGCCAGCGCGGCCGAGGCGAACGCGAAGAACAGCGGCACCATGATCACCTTGCCGTCGTCCTTGGCGCGCAGGTGGTAGGCCACGGCGGCGATCAGCAGTACGGTGACCGCCACCGCGGCGACCACGCCGAGCTGCCAGAACTTCAGGCCCAGCAGCAGCCCGGCGACGCCGGCCAGCTCCAGCAGGCCGATGACGCGGGTCAGCCCGGCGGAGACGCCGAGGTGCGACATCCGCTGGCGCATCTGCGCGTTGCCGGTGAGCTTCTGCACGGCCAACGGAACGAGGATGATGGCCAGCAGGATGGTGAGAACGATGATCGCGACGGTCACGGGGTTCCTCGAGGGTCGGGTCGTCGCGGCGGACGACCGGGGTGGGTGCGGCGGGACGGACGGTCAGGACACGGTCGCGACGAGCGCGCGGGCCGCCAGCCGGTAGCCGAGCGCGCCGAGGCCCACGATCACCCCCGCGGCCAGCGGGGCGAGCACCGAATCGTGCCGGAAGCTCTCCCGGGCCCACACGTTTGACAGGTGGACCTCCAGCCACGGGTGGGGATAGTTGGCCAGCGCGTCGCGCAGGCTCCAACCCGCGATCATCAACGCGCCCGGGTTCACGATCGCGCCCACCGTCTCATAACTGTCCTGGATGGTACGGATCATCTCGCCCTCGCAGTCGTGCTGCCTCGCGACGACCCGCCACCCCCGCCCGGCGACCTCCTCGCCGACCGCCCGCTCGATGTCCGCCAGCGTGTCGGTGCCGTAGATCTCCGGTTCCCGTCTGCCGAGGATGCCCAGGTTCGGGCCGTTGAGCAGGAGCACCTCGGGCACGTTGCACCTCACCGGGGACGGACGACGACAGGTCATCGGAGTATCGGCCCCGGCTCCGGCGCGGACCCCCGTCGGCAGGGGGCGGTTAGGGGCGGCTAGGGGCCGTTAGGGGAGGTCAGCGTCGTGCCGCCTCGGTTAGCGTCCAGCCGGGCCGTTCCTATCTGGATCAGGGAGTGGGACATCATGAGTGATCTGTCGGCACCGGAGTTCCCCGAGTGGCCGCAGTTCGGCGACGAGGAACGGACCGGCCTCATCCGGGCCCTGGAGCAGGGCCAGTGGTGGCGCGTCGGAGGCAACGAGGTCGACACGTTCGAGGCCGAGTTCGCCGCGTACCACGGGTCGTCGCACGCGCTGGCCGTCACCAACGGCACGCACGCGCTGGAGGTGGCGCTGGAGGTGCTGGGCGTCGGACCGGGCACCGAGGTGATCGTCCCGGCGTTCACGTTCATCTCGTCGTCGCTGGCCGCGCAGCGCCTCGGTGCGGTGGCCGTGCCGGTCGACGTGGACCTCGACACCTACTGCGTCGACCCGGAGGCGGTGGCCGCCGCGATCACCGACCGGACCCGGGTGGTGATGCCCGTGCACATGGCCGGGCAGTTCGCCGACATGGACGCGCTCGACAAGATCACCGCGGACGCCGGCGTCGCGCTGCTCCAGGACGCCGCGCACGCGCACGGCGCGCAGTGGCAGGGCAAGCGGGTCGGTGAACTCGGCTCGGTCGCCGCGTTCAGCTTCCAGAACGGCAAGCTGATGACCGCCGGGGAGGGCGGCGCGGTGCTCTTCCCCGACGAGGAGAGCTACGAGAAGGCGTTCCTGGTGCACAGCTGCGGCCGACCCCGCACCGACCGGGACTACCTGCACCGCACCACCGGCTCGAACTACCGGATGAACGAGTTCAGCGCCGCCGTGCTGCGCGCCCAACTGTCCCGGCTGGACGGTCAGATCGCGGTGCGCGAGCAGCGCTGGCCGCTGCTGGCGAGCCTGCTCGCCGAGATCCCCGGCGTGGTGCCGCAGGGACGCGACCCGCGCGGTGACCGCAACCCGCACTACATGGCCATGTTCCGGATTCCCGGGATCACGCTGGAGCGCCGCCGGGCCGTGGTCGACGAGCTGATCGCCCGGGGCATCCCGGCGTTCGTGGCGTTCCGCGCCATCTACCGCTGCGACGGCTTCTGGCTGGCCGGCGCGCCGGACGAGACCGTCGAGCAGATCGCCGAGCGGTGCCCGAACGTCGAGCAGATCCACGCCGACTGCGTCTGGCTGCACCACCGCACGCTGCTCGGCACCGAGGAGCAGATGCACCAGATCGCCGCCGTGCTCGCCGACGTGCTGGCCGGATGACCGGGTCGCAGCCGGCCGCCGCGCCGGGGCGTACCGTCCGGGTCGCGGTGGCCGGTCTCGGCTGGGCCGGGCGGCAGATCTGGCTGCCCCGCCTCGCCGCGCACCAGCGGTTCACGGTGACCGCCGTGATCGACCCGGACGCCGCCGCCCGGGACCGGGCCCGCGCCGCGCACGGCGTGCCCGAGGCGTACGCCGACGTGGCCGACCTGCCCACCGACGCCGCCGACCTGGTGGTGGTGGCGGTCCCCAACCACCTGCACGCCGCCGTCGCGGCCCGGCTGCTGCGCCGGGGCGTACCGGTGTTCCTGGAGAAGCCGGTCTGCCTCACCTCCGCCGAGGCGGACGACCTGGCCGACGCCGAGCGTGCCGGCGGCGCGGTGCTGCTGGCCGGCAGCGCCGCCCGCTACCGCGCCGACGTGCGGGCCCTGCTCCGGGCCGTGGTGGACCTCGGGCCGGTCCGGCACGTCGACGTCGCCTGGGTACGCGCCCGGGGCGTGCCCGACGCCGGCGGCTGGTTCACCCGGCGGGACCTCTCCGGCGGCGGCGCGCTGGTCGACCTGGGCTGGCACCTGCTCGACACGGTGCTGCCCCTGCTCGGACCGGCGCCGATCGCGCACGTGGTGGGCAGCGTCTCGGACGACTTCGTCAACGACGGCGCCGCGCAGGCCGCCTGGCGCGGCACCGCCGGGCCCGGCGGACGGGGCGACGTCGAGGACACCGCCCGCGCCTTCCTGCTCACCGCCGACGGCGCGTCCGCCGCGCTGCACGCCTGCTGGGCGTCGCACGAGGCGACGGACCGCACCACCGTCTCCGTGCACGGCACCCACGGCTCGGCGACGCTGCGCTGCACGTTCGGGTTCAGCCCGAACCGGCTCGGCGCGCCGGAACTGACCCGTACCCGCGACGGCGAGACCGTGGTCCTGCCGCTGCCCGCCGAGACCATCGGCGCCGAGTACGACCGGCAGCTCGACGCGCTGCCCGGCCTGCTCGCCGACCCGGCCAGCCGGGGCGTGGCCGCCGCCGACGCCCGCCGCACCATCGACGCCATCGAACGTGTCTACCGCTGCGCCCGGCCCACCCCGCCGATGCCCGCGCTGGCGGGAGCGCGCGACCGGTGAGAACCACCGGGCGACCTCACCCTTCGGGAGCAGCCATGAGCCAGCCGCCGTCGACCGCCGGCGCCGCCGTCCTCGCCCCGCGTCCGGGCCCGATCCGCGCTGTCGTGTTCGACCTCGACGGGGTCGTGGTGGACAGCTCGGCGGTGATGCGCGAGGCGTTCAGCATCGCGTACGCCGAGGTGGTGGGCGGTGGCCCGGCGCCGTTCGAGGAGTACAACCAGCACATGGGACGGTACTTCCCGGACATCATGCGGCTGATGGGGTTGCCGCTGGAGATGGAGGCGCCGTTCGTCCGGGAGAGCTACCGGCTGGCGCACCGGGTGCCGCTGTTCCCCGGCGTCCGGGAGACGCTGGAGGCGCTGCACGAGCGCGGCGTACGGATGGCGGTCGCCACCGGCAAGAGCGGCCCCCGCGCCCGGTCCCTGCTGGACCTGCTCGGCGTGCTCGCGCTCTTCGACCACGTGATCGGCTCGGACGAGGTGCCCCGCCCCAAGCCGGCGCCGGACATCGTGCTGCGCGCGCTGGAACTGCTCGACATGCCGCCGGGCGTGGCCATGATGGTCGGTGACGCGATCACGGACCTGACCAGCGGCCGGGACGCCGGGGTGACCACGGTGGCCACCACCTGGCACGGCGGCGACGTGACCGCGTTGCTGGCCGCCGGCCCGGACCTGGTCGCGCACAAGCCCGAGGAACTGCTCACCCACTGCCCGGCGGTGCTCTGAGTTCGGCCGGGTGCGCCCGGGGGTGTCGGCGCCGGCAGCACATTGCCAGCGCGAGCGATATACCAGCAGGTCATAATTATGACCCGCTGGTATATCGCGTTCACTCGCATGATTCCGACGACCCGTCACGCACCGTGACGCATCGGATGAGGGCCAGGTGCCGCGGCTCGGGGGCGCCGCCTACATCTCAGCGAGGGAGGTGCGGACCTCGGCCTCCGGCACGTCGGCGACCAGCTCCGGGCCGCTATCGAATACGGGACGAACCACATGATCAGAACCGTCACCGAGGCGTTTGCTCGGAATAGCTCACTGCGTCGCGGCCCACAGAACTCGTCGTGTTGATCTAGGGTGATGCGATGACCGCCGAGCCCGTGACGACAGTACTGTTCGACTTCGCCTGGACTCTGTTCGCCAGGGACTCGGAGCGCTGGGTGGGCAACGCGGCGGCATCGATCGACCGGACATTGGCTGCCGGCGAGGCGCACCGTATTGCTGGCGACTTCGCGGAACTGTTGCGGGCGACGGCCACGGATCCGGCCCACATCGCCCGAGATCTGGATCCGCGAGTCTGGGATCGGGCGATCCTCGCCGTGTTGGAACAGATTCCTGGGGTGGACCGGGCGCTGGCATCGGTCTTGCACGAGACGCACGCCGAAGCGATCGAGCCGTACGCCGACACCGTCGCCACCCTGTCCGCATTGCGTGATGGCGGTGTTCGCATCGGCGTCGTCAGCAACGCCGGCTGGGACATCCGCACATGCTTCGCGCGGCACGGACTCGACGGCTATGTCGATGCGTTCGTACTGTCCTACGAGGTCGGTTTCGTCAAACCGGACCCTCGGATCTGGGGTGCCGCCCTCGAAGCCCTCCATGCCGCACCGGGCCAGACGGTGATGGTCGGTGATCATCCCGCCGGCGACGGTGGATCGGTTTCCGCCGGCATACCAGCGCTAATCCTGCCAATGGTGGATTCGCCCGCGAAGAAACGCGGCTTCGAATATGTGCTCAGGCTTGCCCAGGTTCCGTCCTGAAGGTCTGTCGCTGGCACTCACGTGAAGCTTCTGGTTGAACCTCCGCGGTCTAGCGGGCGGCTGCGGGTGCCCTCCTGGTTGGGCGTTGGGCGGGAGCTTGCCGAGCGACGAGGCGTGAAGCTGGGGGAGCGGAAGGGGCCTCGACCCGTACGCCCTCCCGCTTCACGTACAGCTCCCGCTTGGCGGTGGCGTCGCCTCGCCTGTCGAGGACGTATCCCGTCAACCACATCCAGCCGTTGTACGGGTCGACGTCGTCGGCGGAGATGAGGCGGACCCGTAGCGCTCGATCTCCGCCGAACTGCGGCGAGCAGGCGACTCCGAGCAGCAGCACGTCTCCGGGACTGAGTCCGGTCATGACGGCCAGTGCCCTCGATTGATCGGGAGGCGGTGCTGGCGGCGACACGGGAGGTCCGCGCCGCAGCGACACACGCGGCGCCATCGCCGCCAGGACCAGATGGGTCGGTGCCGGTGGGCGAGCGTCAGGGCTGCTGACAGTACGTAGTCGTCATAGCTGGCAGCCTGCACCCGCTCTCCTACGTTCGGTCTCCTCATGCGTACCAAAGGCCATATCGTTTGGCGCATGATCGACCCGATGTCGCTGACGCCTCTCTACGTCCAAGTGGCGGATCTTGTGGCGAAGCGCATCGAGGACGGGGAGCTGCAGCCGCGCCGGCCGATCCCGTCCGAGTCGCACCTTCAGCAGGAGTACGGCGTGGCTCGGGGAACGGTCCGGCAGGCCGTGCGCCTACTGAGGGCACGGGGCCTGGTCGTCACCATCCCGCAGCGCGGTACCTACGTCGCGGATCGCCCCTGAGTTCCCTGCCGTCTACATGTCGGCCAAGGCGGCGCGGACCTCGGTCTCCGGCACGTCCGCGACCAGCTCCGGGCCGCTCGCCCCGTCCAGTACGAAGGTCAGGCCGGCGGTGGACTTCTTGTCGCGGCGCATGAACGCGATCAGCTCGTCGTGCGTCACCCCGGGCGGCAGCGCGGTGTCCAGGCCGTAGCCGGCCACCACCTCGTGGTGCTCGGCCACCCGGTCGGCGTCGATGCGACCGAGCCGACCGGCCAGCCGCCCGACGAACACCGTGCCCACGCCGACCGCCTCGCCGTGGCGCAGCCGGAAGTCGGTGGCCCGTTCCAACGCGTGACCGAGCGTATGACCGTAGTTGAGGATGTGCCGCAGCCCGGCGTCGCGTTCGTCGGCGGCCACCACCCGGGCCTTGAGCGCCACGCACGCGGTGATCTGCTCGGTGACCGTCCGGTCGCGCAGGTCACCCGCGCCGATGAAGTGCGCGCGGGCGATCTCGCCGTAGCCGTTGCGCCGCTCCACCTCCGGCAGCGTGTCCAGGTAGTCGGTGTCGCAGAGCACCGCGCGCGGCTGCCAGTAGACGCCGACCAGGTTCTTGCCCTCCGGCAGGTTCACCGCGGTCTTGCCGCCCACGCTGGCGTCCACCTGGGCCAGCAGCGACGTCGGCAGGTGGAGCACCGCGATCCCGCGGTGGTAGAGGCCGGCGGCCAGGCCGACCACGTCGGTGGTGGTGCCGCCGCCGCAGGAGACCACCGCGTCGGCGCGGGTCAACCCGAACCCGGCGAACGCCCGGCACAGCGCCTCCACGGTGGCCAGCGTCTTGTCGTGCTCGCCGTCGCGGGCCGGCACCACCCGGTGCGGCACGCCCGGGTCGGGCGTCCACTCCGGCGGCCGGGCCGAGACCACCACGACCCGGCGGGCGCCGATCCGCGCCACCTCCGCGGCCAGCCGGTGCCGCACGCCGGGGCCCACCAGCACCGGGTACGCCCGATCGCCCAGTTCCACGTCGACCCGTTCCACAGTCATCCGGCTCTCCCACCTGGTGCGGCGACGGCGTGCCCGGCCAGCCGCAACGCCAGCGCGGCCAGCGAGTCGACGGCCGGGTCGATGCCCCAGCGGCGGTGGCTGAGCTGGGCGTGCTCGGCGACCAGGAATCCGCGCGGCGCGGCCGGGTGGTCCTCGGCGACCACCTCGGTGACCCGGTCCAGATAGCGGCGCCAGGCCACCGACACCGGATCGTCGGCGAGCGGCAGGTCGGCGGCGGCCAGCACGATCTTGTCGGCGCCGGCCTGCGCCTGCGCGGCGAGCTCCCGGCGCTGTGCCCCGGTCAGCGCGCGGCTGCGGTCCTGCCAGTGCAGGAACAGGAAGGCCGCCCGGTCACCGGCCGGCAGCAGCCCGCACAGGTGCCGCAGGTGCGCCACCGCGAGCGGCAGTTCCAACCCGGCCAGCCACGGCGGGTCACCGCCGAGCAGGCCCAGCGCCACCTCGCTGCCGGCGTGCGCGAGCGGTCCGCCGCGAGCTGGGTCGCGGACCGCGTACGCCGGGGGCGCCGGCCGGGCCGTCGGGCCGAGCCGGTCGCGCGCCAGGTCGAGCGCGGCGGGCCCGGCGTGCAGACCCAGCCGCAGCCGGGGCGGGCCGGGGGAGCCGAGCCGGTCGAAGAACCAGCAGCCGCCCGGGTCGGCGGCGCGCAGCTCGGACACCAACCCCGCCAGCACCGTGCCGACCAGTTCGGCCGCCCGCGCCTCGCCGCATCCCCCGCCGGGCACGGCGAGGTCGGCGAACAACCAGGAGCGTTCCATGGCACCTCGACTGTCGGCGGTGGGTACGCGGCGTCCTCGGGGCGTGCCCATCATCACCGCGCGGGCCCGCCGGACGGCCCGCGCGCGGTCGGGAACCGGGGTCCGGTTAGGGGGCGACAGGGGTAGGTCGCCGCCGGGCCGCTGGCCAGACTTGGGCCGTTACGGCGAAGGACGGATGTGCTGACATGCTTCGGAGTGACCTGGTCCAGCCGTTGCCCGCACTGCTCCGGGCCCACGCGAGCCGGCTGCCGAACCAGGTGGCGTTCCGCGACGCGGACCGGGCGGTGTCCTGGGCCGCGCTGGAGGCGGTCACCCGCCGGCTGGCCGGGCACCTGGTCGACGCGGGCGTCGGCCGGGGCGAGCGGGTCGCGTTCTGCCTGGGCAACCGGGTGGAGACGGTGGAGACCTGGCTGGCCGTGACCCGGGCCGCGGCGGTCGGCGTACCGCTGAACCCGCGCAGCGCGGACGCCGAGCTGGCCCACCTGCTCGACGACTCCGGCGCGGTGCTGGTGGTCACCGACCCGCAGCACCTCGACCAGGTGTCGCGGCTGCGCGCGGACCGGCCCGACCTGCGGATCTGGGTGACCGGCGACGGACCGTACCCGGACCCGGTGACGGCCTGGCCGGCGCTCGTCGACGTCGCGCCGGCCGCCGACGCCCGCGACGACCTCGGCCTGGACGAGGTCGCCTGGATGCTCTACACCTCCGGCACCACCGGCCGGCCCAAGGGCGTGCTCTCCACCCAGCGCACCTGCCTCTGGTCGGTGGCCGCCTGCTACGTGCCGGTGCCCGGCCTGACCTCCGCCGACCGGGTGGTCTGGCCGCTGCCGCTGTTCCACAGCCTCTCCCACATCGGCTGCGTGCTGAGCGTGACAGCGGTCGGCGCGAGCGCCCGCCTGGTCGACGGGTTCGCCGCCGCCGACGTGCTGCGCGCGGTCACCGAGGACGAGGCGACAGTGCTGGCCGGCGTCCCCGCCATGTACCACCACCTGGTCGATGCCGCCCGCGCCGACGGGTTCCGCGCGCCCGCGCTGCGGGCCTGCCTGGTCGGTGGCGCGATCACCACCGGGGAGCTGCGCCGCGCGTTCGAGGACGTCTTCGACGCGCCGCTGCTCGACGCGTACGGCAGCACCGAGACGTGCGGCTCCATCGCGGTGACCCGCCCGGACGAGCCCCGGGTCGAGGGCTCCTGCGGCCGGGCCGTGGACGGCGTGCAGGTGCGCCTGGTCAGCCCGGACACCGGCCGGGACGTGCCGACCGGCGACGAGGGCGAGGTGTGGGTACGCGGCCCGAGCGTCATGCTCGGCTACCACGGACTGCCCGAGGCCACCGCGGCGGCGTTGCGCGACGGCTGGTACCGCACCGGCGACCTGGCCCGCCGGGACGCCGACGGGAACCTCTTCGTCACCGGCCGGCACCGGGAACTCATCATCCGCGGCGGCGAGAAGGTGCACCCGGTCGAGGTGGAGGACGTGCTGCGCGCGGTGCCCGGCGTGGCCGACGTCGCGGTCACCGGCCGCCCGCACGAGGTGCTCGGCGAGGTGCCGGTCGCGTACGTGGTGCCCGCGCCGGAGGGCTTCGTGCCGGCCGCCGCGTACGCCGCCTGCCGGGAGCGACTCGCCTACCACAAGGTGCCGCAGGAGCTGTACGAGATCGACGCGGTGCCGCGTACCGCCTCCGGGAAGGTCACCCGGCGGCTGCTGGGGGAGCTGCCGGCCCGGCTGCGCGCGGTCAACGGCGCGCACCACGAGTCGCTGACCCGGCTCACCTGGCGTCCGCTGGAACCGGTCGACCGTGCGCCCGGCCGGCGCTGGGCGGTCGTCGGGCCGCACGCCGGGGCGGTCGCCGACGCGCTGACCGCCGAGGGCGAGGACGTCCACACCGGCGCCCACTCCACCGAGACCGGCGCGGACGTGCTGGCGCTGGCCGGCGTCGACCCGGCGGCGCTGCCCGGCTGGCTCGACGACGCCCGGTACGCCAACGCCCGGGTGGTGGTGCTGACCACCGGCGCGGTGGACGCGTCCACCGCCGACACGGCCGACGACCCCGACCTGGTCCCGGCCGCCACCGTCGCCTGGGCCCGGGCCCGCTGCCGGCAGGCCGCCCGGCCGGGCCGGATCGTGCTCGTCGACACCGACGCCGACCCCGGCTCGGCCGCGCTGCTGCCGTCCGTGGTGGACGCCGGCGCCGCCCAGGTCGCGTTGCGTGCCGGAACCGCCCGGTACGCGGTGCCCGCGCCGGCCGCCGCGCCGGCCCGGGAACACGCCGCCACGGTGCTCGACCCGACCGCGCCGGCGGTGCTCGCCGGCACGGACACCCCCGGGCGCGCGGCGCTGGCCCGACACCTGACCGGCGCGTACGGCGCCCGGTCGCTGCGGCTGCTGCCGATCGACGGCCCCGCCACCGACGTCTCGACCCGGGACGGGGAGCCGGTCGGGGCGGCCGTGCTGCGGGTGTCCGACACCGACCTGGCCGACCCGGACCGCGCCGCCCGGCTGCTCGACCTCGCCGGCCGGCTGGATCGGGACACCCGGCACGCCGGCGCCACCGCGTACACCGTGCTGGTCCCCGCCGACCTGCTGCTCGGCGCCGCCGGACGGGAACCGGCGGCGGGCGCGGTCGCCGCGCTGCACGCGCTGGTCGCCCGGCGGCACGCGGCCGGGCTGCCGGCCCGGCTGATCGGCGTCACCGGAGCGGCGGGGGCGGAGACCGCCGCGTTCGACGCCGCGCACGACGGCGACGACCTGGTGCTGGTGGCCGGCCCGGCCGAGCGGGTGGCCGAGCACCCGGCCTGGCGCGGCCCGGCCCGGCCCGACGACGACGCGGACGCGTTGCGCCGCCGAATCGCGGCGCTCACCACCGCCGACGGCGACCGTCTCCTGGCCGACCTGGTCCGCGCCGCCACCGCCGAGGTGGCCGGGCTGCCCGGCCCGGGCGCGGTCCGGCCCGGCCGGGCGTTCACCGAACTCGGGTTCACCTCGGTCCGCGCGGTCGCGCTGCGCGACCGGCTGAACCGGGCCACCGGCGTCCGGCTCTCCGCCACCGCCGCGTTCGACCATCCGACGCCCGCCGCCCTCACCCGGCACCTGGCCACGCTGCTGCGCGGCGCCGGTCCGAGCGACGCCGCCGCCCGCCCCGGCCCGGGGGTCGCCGCCGACGATCCGGTGGCGATCGTCGCCATGGCGTGCCGGCTACCGGGCGGCGTCACCGGCCCGGACGAGCTGTGGGAGCTGCTCGAATCCGGCGGCGAGGGGCTCACCGGCTTCCCCACCGACCGGGGCTGGGACCTGGCGCACCTGTTCGCCGACGATCCCGACCGGGCCGGCACCTCGTACGTGCGGGTGGGCGGGTTCCTGGCCGGCGCCGGGGACTTCGACGCCACCCTGTTCGCGATCAGCCCGCGCGAGGCGCTCGCCATGGACCCGCAGCAGCGGCTCCTGCTGGAGACGTCCTGGGAGCTGTTCGAGCGGGCCGGGATCGACCCGACCGGGCTGCGCGGCAGCGCCACCGGCGTGTTCACCGGCGTGATGCACCACGACTACGCGGCCAACGTCGGTCAGGCGCCGCCCGGCACCGAGGGCTACCTCGGCGTCGGCACCGCCGGCAGCGTGGTCTCCGGGCGGGTCGCGTACGCGCTGGGCCTGGAGGGGCCGGCGGTGACCGTGGACACCGCCTGCTCGTCGTCGCTCGTCGCGTTGCACCTGGCCGCGCAGGCGCTGCGCGCCGGGGACTGCACGCTCGCGGTGGCCGGCGGCGTCGCGGTGATGGGCACCCCGCAGGCGTTCGTCGAGTTCAGCCGCCAGCGCGGACTCGCGCCGGACGGCCGGTGCAAGGCGTTCGCCGAGGCCGCCGACGGCACCGGCTGGTCCGAGGGCGTGGCCGTGCTGCTGCTGGAACGGCTCAGTGACGCCCGCCGAAACGGCCACCCGGTGCTGGCGCTGCTGCGCGCCAGCGCGGTCAACTCCGACGGGGCGTCCAACGGGCTCACCGCCCCCAACGGGCCGGCCCAGGAACGGGTCATTCGGCGCGCGCTGGCCACCGCCGGCCTCGCGCCGGGCGACGTGGACGCGGTCGAGGCGCACGGCACCGGCACCCGGCTCGGCGACCCGATCGAGGCGCAGGCGCTGCTCGCCACGTACGGGCAGGGGCGGCCGGCGGACCGTCCGCTGCTGCTCGGCTCGCTCAAGTCGAACCTCGGGCACACCCAGGCGGCGGCCGGCGCGGCCGGCGTGATGAAGATGGTGCTCGCGCTGCGCCACGGCACGCTGCCGCGCACGCTGCACGTGGACGCGCCGACCGGCGAGGTCGACTGGTCGACCGGCGCGGTCGAGCTGCTCACCGACGCCCGCCCGTGGCCCGACGTGGACCGGCCCCGCCGCGCCGGGATCTCCTCGTTCGGCATCAGCGGCACCAACGCCCACGTCGTCGTCGAGGCGGCCCCCGCCGCGCCGACCCCACCGCCGGTCACCCGCGAGGCCCCGGCCGGCGTCGTGCCGTGGCTGCTGTCCGCGGCGAGCCGGGAGGGCCTGCGGGACCAGGCGGCCCGGCTGCTGAGCCGGCTCGACCGGCTCGACGCCGACCCGACCGACGTGGCGTACGCGCTGGCCACCACGCGGGCGGCGCTGGACCACCGGGCGGCGCTGCTGGTCGGCGACCCGGCCGACGCCCACGCCGGGCTGACGGCGCTGAGCCGGGGCGACACCGACCCGGCGGGCGTGCTCACCGGCCGCGTCTCCGACGGCCGGCTCGCCGTGCTCTTCGGCGGGCAGGGCGGGCAACGCGCCGGCATGGGCCGGGAGCTGCACGCGACGTACCCGGTCTACGCGGAGGCGTTCGCCGCCGCCGCCGCCGAACTGGACCGGCACCTCACCGGGCACCCGGTCGCCGACGTGGTCCTCGCCCCGGACGGCGACGCCCGGGCCGCGCTGCTCGACGAGACCCGCTACACCCAGCCGGCGCTGTTCGCCGTCGAGGTGGCGCTGCACCGGCTGCTCGAATCCTGGGGCGTCCGCCCGGACCTGCTGCTCGGCCACTCGATCGGCGAGATCGCCGCCGCGCACGTGGCCGGCGTGCTCACGCTCGCCGACGCCGCCGCGCTGGTCGCCGCGCGGGGCCGGCTCATGCAGGCGTTGCCGGCCGGCGGCGCGATGGTCGCGGTGGAGGCGGACGAGGCCGAGGTGCTGCCGCACCTGACCGATCGGGTCGGGCTGGCCGCCGTGAACGGGCCGACCGCCGTGGTCCTCTCCGGTGACGCCGACGCGGTCGAGGCGGTCGCCGCGACGCTGCGCGCCGCCGGCCGCCGCACCAGCCGGCTCCGCGTGTCGCACGCGTTCCACTCGCCCCGGATGACGCCGATGCTCGACGCGTTCCGGGAGGTCGCCGCCGGGCTGACCTACCGCGCGCCGCAACTGCCGGTGGTGTCCACGCTGACCGGCGCACCTGTCGACGCGGCCCGGCTCACCTCGCCCGAGCACTGGGTGGCGCACGTCCGCGACACGGTGCGCTTCGCCGACGGCGTCCGGGCCCTGCACGCCGAGGGCGCCACCACGTTCCTGGAGGTCGGTCCCGGCGGCGTGCTCACCGCGCTCGCCGCCGAGTGCCTCGCCGACGCCGGCGACGACCTCGCGTTCGTGCCCACGCTGCGCGCCGGCACGCCCGAACCGGCGGCGCTGCTCACCGCCGCCGCCCGACTGCACGTGCGCGGCGTGCCGGTGGACCGGGCCGCGCTGGCCGGGCCCGGCCCGCACGCGCCCGTCGCGCTGCCCACCTACGCGTTCCGGCACCGGCACTACTGGCTGCCCGCCACACCCGGCGCACCGGCCGGCGACGCCGGGCACCCGTTGCTCGCCGCCGTGCTGCCGGTCGCCGGCAGCGGCCAGGTGCTCGCCACCGGACGGTTCACCGCGTCCCGCCCGGCCACCCCGGACGGCACCACGCCGCTGCTGCCCGCCACCGCGCTGCTCGACGCGCTCGGCCACCTCGGCGAGCGTCTCGACACGCCGGTCCTGGTCGACCTGCGGATGCCGGAACCGGCGCCGCTGCCCGCCGGTCTCGCGGTCGACCTCCAGATCGACGTCGCCGGCCCGGACGCCGTCGGCCGTCGCGCCGCCCGCTGCCACGTCCGCGCCGGCGAGCACGAGCCGTGGCGGGCGGTCGCCGACGCGGTGCTCGCCCCGGCCGACCCGCTCGCCGCGCCCGGCGTACCGGCCCCGGCCTGGCCGCCGGCCGGCGCCCGCCCGGTCGAGGCAACGCATCCGCTGCTGCGGGCCGCCTGGACCGCCGGGGACCGGCTGCACCTCGACGTACGCCTGCCCGACGACGCCGCCGACCCGGACGCCGAGCGGTACGGCGTGCACCCGGACGTGCTCGACGCCGCGCTGCGCCTGCTCCCGCTGGCCGGGTTCGCCCCGCCGGCCGGCCCGGGGGAGCGGATCGTGCCCACCGGGTGGACCGGCGTGCGCCGGCACGCCACCGGCGCGTACGCGTTGCGGGTCAGCCTCGCCCCGGCCGGCGCGGACGCGGTGACGCTGAACGCCGTCGACGACGCCGGCCGGCCGGTGCTCGACGTCGACCGGATCGCGCTGCGGGCCGTGACGCTGCCGTCCGCCGCCGCCCCGGCGCCGGAGAGCGGCCCGGCCGGCCTGTACACGGTGGACTGGCGGCCCGCCCCGACCGGTCCGGTGCCCACCTGGACGCTCGCCGACGCGGTGCCCCCGGCCGGACCGCTGCCGCCGGTGCTGGTGCTGCGCCTGCCCGACGGCGACCCGGCCGCCACCGTCGCGCAGCGCGCCGACGCGATCGGCCTGGACCTGCTCGGCGTGCTCCACCGCTGGCTCGACGACCCGCGCGCCACCGACACCCGGCTCGCGGTGGCCGTCCGCGACGGCGACCCGGCGCACGCCCCGGCCGCCGGCCTGCTGCGGGTGGCCCGTGCCGAGCACCCCGACCGGTTCCTGCTGCTGCACCTGGACGCCGTCGACGACGCCACGGTCCGCGCCGCGCTGGCCGCCGCCGACGACGAACCCGAGGTCGCGGTCCGCGACGGCCGCGCGCTGCTGCCCCGGCTCTGCCCGGCCGCCGCGCCCAACACCGCCGCGCGACCCGCGCTGGCCGGCGGCGCGGTGCTGCTCACCGGCGGCACCGGCGGCATCGGCCGGCACGTCGCGGTCCACCTCGCGCAGGAGTACGGCGTGCGGGAGCTGGTGCTGCTCAGCCGCACCGGCCGGCCCGCCCCGTGGACCGACGAGCTGGCGGCGACCGGCGTCACCGTCTGGGTGGTCGCCGCCGACGTGGCCGACCGGGACGCGCTCGCCGCCGTGCTGACCCCGCTCGCCGACCGGCTGGTGGCCGTCGTGCACGCCGCCGGCGCCACCGACGACGCGCTGCTCACCGACCTCGACGCGGACCGCTGGGCCGGCGCGCTGCGGGCCAAGGTGCACGGGGCCTGGCACCTGCACGAGCTGACCGCCGGCCTCGACCTGGCCGCGTTCGTGCTGTTCTCCTCCGCCTCGGCCACGTTCGGCAGCCCCGGCCAGGGCAACTACGCCGCCGGCAACGCGTTCCTCGACGCGCTCGCCGCGCACCGCCGGGCCGTCGGGCTGCCCGGCACGGCGCTCGCCTGGGGCCTGTGGGCCGAGACCGACGGGATGGCCGGCCGGCTCGCCGCCGCCGACCTGGCCCGCCTCGCCCGCGCCGGCACCCGGCCGTTGGACGCCGCCGCCGGGCTGGCGCTGTTCGACGACGCGCTGCGCGCCGAGCCGGCGACGCTGGTGCCGATCGGGCTGGACCTGGCCGCCGTCCGCGCCGCCGGTGAGGTGCCGGCGCTGCTGCGGGCGCTGCTGCCGCCGGCCCCGCGCCGGGCCGTCGCCGCCGACCCCGGCGCCGGCGCCGGCACCGGTCTCGCCGACCGCCTGGCCGGCCTCGGCGAGCCGGAACGGGCCGCGCTCCTGCTCGACCTGGTCCGCGCCCGCTGCGCCACGGTCGTCGGCCACGCCGGGCCGGAGCAGATCGAACCGCGCCGGCCGTTCAAGGAACTCGGCTTCGACTCGCTGATGGCGGTCGAGCTGAGCAACCGGCTCTCCGCCGCCACCGGCGTCCGGCTCGCCCCGCACGCCGTCTTCAACCACCCCACCCCGGAGCTGCTCGCCGCGCACCTGCACGCGCGGCTGCTCGGCACCGCCGCCACCGAGGTCGCCGACGCCGCCACCGTGGCGCTGGACGAGCCGGTCGCGGTGGTCGCGATGGCCTGCCGGTTCCCCGGCGGCATCGGCTCGCCGGAGGAGCTGTGGCGGCTGCTCGACGCCGGCGGCGAGGTGATCGGCGACCTGCCCACCGACCGGGGCTGGCCGCTGGCCGACCTGTACGACCCGGAGCCCGGCACCCCCGGCCGCACCTACACCCGCGCCGGCGGCTTCCTCACCGGCCTCGCCGACTTCGACGCCGCGTTCTTCGGCATCAGCCCGCGCGAGGCGCTCGCCATGGACCCGCAGCACCGGCTGCTGCTGGAGACGTCGTGGGAGGCCCTGGAACGGGCCGGCATCGACCCGGACACGCTGCGCGGCAGCCGTACCGGCGTGTTCGCCGGCACCCACGGCCAGGACTACGCCGACCGGATCGCCCCCGGCGCCACCGCCGACGACGGCGAGACCGTCGCCGACGAGGGGCACCTGCTCACCGGCACCGCCGCCAGCGTGCTCTCCGGGCGGGTCGCGTACGCGCTCGGGCTGGAAGGGCCGGCGGTCACCGTGGACACCGCCTGCTCCGCGTCCCTGGTGGCGCTGCACCTGGCCGGCCAGGCGCTGCGGCAGGGCGACTGCGACCTGGCGCTCGCCGGCGGCGTGTCGGTGCTGTCCAGCCCGGCCGGGCTGACCGGGTTCAGCCGCCAGCGCGGCCTCGCCCCGGACGGTCGGTGCAAGGCGTTCGCCGAGGACGCCGACGGGTTCGGCATGTCCGAGGGCGTCGGTGTGCTGGTGGTGGAACGGCTCTCCGACGCCCGCCGGCGCGGTCACCCGGTGCTGGCCGTGGTCCGTGGCTCGGCGGTCAACTCCGACGGCGCGTCCAACGGGCTGACCGCGCCCAACGGGCCGTCCCAGGAACGCGTGATCCGGGCCGCGCTGGCCGCCGCCGGGCTCGACCCGGCCGAGGTGGACGCGGTCGAGGCGCACGGCACCGGCACGCCGCTCGGCGACCCGATCGAGGCCGAGGCGATCCTCGCCACCTACGGCCGCCGGCCCGACGGCGTCCCGCCGCTGCTGCTCGGCTCCGTGAAGTCCAACCTCGGCCACACCCAGGCCGCGGCCGGCGTCGCCGGGATGCTCAAGGTCATCCTCGCCATGCGGCACGGCCGGCTGCCCCGCACCCTGCACGCCGAGCACCGCACCAGCCGTGTCGACTGGACGGCCGGCGCGGTCGACCTGCTCACCGAGGCCCGGCCGTGGCCGCGTACCGACCGGCCGGCCCGCGCCGGCGTCTCCTCGTTCGGCATCAGCGGCACCAACGCCCACGTGGTGGTGGAGGCCGTGCCGGCCGAGCCGCCCGTCGACGCCGAGCCGCCGGCCGGGCCGGCGGCGCTGCCGTGGCTGCTCTCCGCGCGTACCCCGGAAGGACTGGCCGGGCAGGCCCGCCGGCTGCGGGACCACCTCGCCGACCGGCCCGGGCAGCGACCGCTCGACGTGGCCTGGTCGCTGGCCACCACCCGGGCCGCCTTCGACCACCGGGCCGTGCTGGTCGGCGGCCCGGCGGAGATCGCCGCCGGCCTGGACGCGCTCGCCGCCGGCGAGCCCGCCACCGACCTGGTACGCGGCGACGTCACCGCCGCCGGCAAGGTGGTGTTCGTCTTCCCCGGCCAGGGCTCCCAGTGGGCCGGCATGGCGCTGGACCTGCTCGACGAGTCACCCGTGTTCGCCGAGCGGATGGCCGCCTGCGACGCCGCGCTGCGGCCCTGGCTGGGCCACCCGCTGCGGGACCTGCTGCGCCAGGCGCCCGGCACGCCCGACGTCGAACGGGCCGACGTGGTGCAGCCGCTGCTGTTCGCGGTGATGGTGTCGCTGGCCGAGCTGTGGCGCTCGTACGGCGTGCAGCCCGCCGCCGTGGTCGGCCACTCGCAGGGCGAGATCGCCGCCGCCTGCGTGGCCGGCGTGCTCTCCCTGCCGGACGCCGCCCGGTTGGTGGCGTTGCGCGCCCGCGCGTTGCGCAAGCTGGCCGGTGCCGGGGTGATGGCCGCCGTGCCGCTGCCCGTCGACACGGTCCGCGCCCGGGTCGCCCGCTACGGCGACCGGCTGGCAGTGGGCGCGGTCAACGGCCCCGCGAACGTCGTGGTCTCCGGCGAGCCGGACGCGGTCGACGCGTTCGCCGCCGAGTTGGAGGCCGACCGGGTACGGCTGCGCCGGATCCCGATCGACTACGCCTCCCACTCGGCGCAGGTGGAGCGGATCCGCGCCGACCTGGCCGAGGGGGTCGCCGGTGTCACGCCCGGACCGGCGGCGGTGCCGATCTACTCCACCACCGACCTGTGCTGGCTCGGCGGCGAGGAGATGGACGCGGACTACTGGTACCGCAACCTGCGCCAGCCGGTCGAACTGGCCGACGCGGTGCGCGCGCTGGCCGCCGAGGGGCACCTCACGTACGTCGAGTGCAGCCCGCACCCGGTGCTCACGCCGGGCATCGAGCAGACGCTCCAGGAGCACGACCAGCCGGCGGTGGTGGTCGGCTCGGTGCAGCGCGGCCGGGGCGACCGGGCCCGGTTCCTGCTCTCCGTGGCCGCGTTGCACGTGCGTGGCGTGCCGGTGGACTGGCAGCCGGTGCTGGCCGGCGGCCGCCGGGTCGACCTGCCCACGTACGCGTTCGCGCACCGCCGCTACTGGCCCCGCCCGGTCACCGGTGCCGCCGACGTCGGCGCGGCCGGGCTGGTCGCCGCCGGGCACCCGCTGCTCGGCGCGTCAGTGCCGCTGGCCGACGGGCGGGGGCACCTGTTCACCGGCCGGCTCGCGGTCGCCGAGCAGCCCTGGCTGGCCGACCACCGGGTCGCCGGCCGGGTGCTGGTGCCCGGCACCGGGCTGGTCGAGCTGTGCCTGCGCGCCGGCGAGGAGGTCGGCTGCCCGGCCCTCGACGAGCTGGTCATCGAGGCGCCGCTGACGCTGCCCGAGGACGCGGCCACCCAGGTGCAGGTCGCGGTCGGCCCGGCCGCCGACGACGGACGCCGCCCGGTCACCGTGCACTCCCGGCCCGCCGCCGGCCCGGCCGACGCGCCGTGGACCCGACACGGCAGCGGCACGCTCTCCGCCGCCGAACCCGCAGCGGCGACGCCGGTCGGGCCGCCGCCGGACGCCCGCGCCGTCGACCTGTCCGGCTTCTACGACCGCCTGGTCGACGAGGGGTACGGCTACGGCCCGGCGTTCCAGGGCCTGCGCGCGGTCCGGACCGGCGACGACGAGGTGTACGCCGAGGTGGAGCTGCCGGCCGGCCCGCGCGCCGACGCCGACCGGTACGCGCTGCACCCGGCGCTGCTCGACGCCGCGCTGCACGCCGCGCACTTCGGTGGTCTCGCCGACGCCGGCGGCGACCGGATCCTGTTGCCGTTCGCCTGGAACGGGCTCACCCTGCGCGCCACCGGCGCCACCACGCTGCGGGTACGACTGCGCCGGGTCGGCCCGCACGCGTTCGCGTTGTCCGCCACCGACCCGGCCGGCGCGCCGGTGGTGGAGGCGGCGTCGCTGGCCATGCGCCCGATCTCCCGCGCCGAGCTGGGCGCCCGCGACGACGCGGTCACCGACGCGCTGTTCCACCTGACCTGGCAGCCGCTGCCGACGCCCACCGCACCGACCCCGGCCCGGATCGCCGTGCTCGCCGCCCCGACCGCCGCCGCCGACCCGGCCGCGCGTCGGTCTGCTGTCGACGCCGCCGACCCGTCTGCCGGGACCGACCCGCCCGGCCCGGCGGACGTGTCCGACCCGTCCGCCGTCGCCGACCTGCCCGCTCCGGCCGACGTGTCCGGGCTGTCGCGTCACGCCGAACTGCCCGCTCCGGCCGACGTGTCCGGGCTGTCGCGTCACGCCGACCTGTCCGCCCTGGGCGCCGCGATCGACGCCGGCGCCACGCCGCCGGACGCGGTGCTCGCGCCGCTCACCGCCGGCATCGTGGACGGTGCCGGCGCGCGCCGGGGGTCGACCGGCTCCGACCCGGCCGCCCCGGACCGGGCGCGACGGCTCGCCGGTGCCGCGCTCGCGTTGGTGCAGCGCTGGCTGGCCGAGCCGCGCTGGGCCGAGACGCGGCTGGTGCTGCTCACCTCCGGCGCGGTCGGCGTGCACGGGCCCGGCGAGGTCGACGACCCGGACGCCGCCGCCGCGTGGGGCCTGGTCCGCGCCGCCCAGTCCGAACACCCGGACCGGTTCGTGCTGCTCGACGCCGACACCGGGCCCGACGCGGCCACCGTGACCGCCGTGCTCGCCGCCGACGAGCCGCAGGTGGCGCTGCGCGACGGCGGCGCGTACGTGCCCCGGCTGGCCCGCCGCGCCGACGCGCCGACGCTCACCCCGCCCGCCGACGCGACCGCCTGGCGGCTGGACGTGCCCCGCCGGGGCAGCCTCGACCACCTGGCGCTGGTGCCCACCGACGCGGCCGACGCCCCGCTCGGCGCATCCGACGTCCGGGTCCGGGTCCGCGCCGCCGGCCTGAACTTCCGCGACGTGCTCAACGCGCTCGGCCTCTACCCGGGCGACCCCGGCCCGCCCGGCGGGGAGGCCGCCGGCGTGGTCGTCGAGGTCGGCGCGGAGGTCACCGACCTGCGCCCCGGCGACCGGGTGCTCGGCGTCTTCACCGGCTGCTTCGGCCCGGTCGCGGTCACCGACCGGCGGTTGCTCGCGCCGGTGCCGGACGGCTGGACGTTCGCGCAGGCCGCGACCGTGCCGGTGGTGTTCCTCACCGCCTGGCGGGGACTGGTCGGGCTGGGCCGGCTGCGGGCCGGGGAATCCGTGCTGGTGCACGCCGGCGCCGGTGGCGTCGGCATGGCCGCCGTGCAGATCGCCCGCCACCTCGGCGCGGAGGTGTTCGCCACCGCCAGCGAAGGCAAGTGGCAGGCGCTGCGGGAGTTGGGCGTGCCCGACGACCACCTGGCGTCGTCCCGGACGCTCGACTTCGAGGCGCGTTTCCTCGACGTCACCGGCGGGCGGGGCGTGGACGTGGTGCTCGACGCGCTGGCCCGCGAGTTCGTGGACGCGTCGCTGCGGCTGCTGCCGCGCGGCGGCCGGTTCCTGGAGATGGGCAAGACCGACGTGCGTGACCCGGCCCGGGTCGCCGCCGACCACCCCGGCGTCGACTACCAGGCGTACGACCTGACGCAGGTCGACCCGGACGAGATCCAGCGGATGCTCACCGAACTGCTGGCGCTGTTCGCCACCGGCGCGCTGCGCCCGCTGCCGGTGCGCGCCTGGGACGTCCGGCAGGCCCCGGACGCGTTCCGCTACGTCAGCCAGGCCCGGCACGTCGGCAAGGTGGTGCTCACCATGCCGGAGACGTGGGACCCGGACGGCACGGTGCTGCTCACCGGCGGCACCGGCCTGCTGGGCGGCCTGGTGGCCCGCCGGCTGGTCACCGGGCACGGCGTACGGCACCTGCTGCTGGCCAGCCGCGGTGGCCCGGACGCGCCCGGCGCGGCCGAGCTGACCGCCGAGTTGACCGCGCTCGGCGCCACCGTCACCGTGGCCGCCGCCGACGTCGCCGACCGGGACGCGGTGGCCGGGCTGCTCACCGCCGTGCCGGCGGCGCATCCGCTCACCGCCGTGGTGCACCTGGCCGGCGTCCTCGACGACGGCGTGGTCACCGCGCTCACCCCGGAACGCCTCGACACCGTGTTCCGTCCCAAGGTGGACGCCGCCCGCCACCTCGACGAGCTGACCCGCCCCCTGGACCTCGCCGGGTTCGTGCTGTTCTCCTCGGGGGCCGGCGTGTTCGGCGTGCCCGGCCAGGGCAACTACGCCGCCGCGAACGCCTGGCTGGACGCGCTGGCCCGGCGGCGACGCGGCGCCGGCCTGCCGGCCCGCGCGTACGCCTGGGGGCTGTGGGCGCAGGCCAGCACGCTGACCGCCGGCGTGGACCGGGCCGGCACCACCCGGGACGGGCAGGTCGCGATCCCGTCCGACCTGGGCATGGCGCTGTTCGACGCCGGCCTGGCCGCGCCGGAGGAACACCTGGTGCCGACCCGCGTCGATCGGGCCGCGCTGGCCGGCCGGCCGCACGTGCCGGCGCTGATGCGCGGCCTGGTCCGCGCCGACCGGCCGAAGGCCCGCGCCGCCGCCACCACCGGCGGCGCCGACCTGGCCGGGCGGCTGCGCGCGCTCACCGGCGCGGAACAGTCCGCGCTCCTGCTCGACCTGGTCCGGGCCACCGCCGCGGCGGTGCTCGGCCACGGCAGCCCGGACGCCATCCGGGAGGGGCAGGCGTTCCACGAGCTGGGCTTCGACTCGCTGACCGCGGTCGAGCTGCGTAACCGGCTCACCGAGGCGACCGGGGAACGGCTGCCGGCCACCGCCGTCTTCGACTACCCGGACCCGGCGGCGCTGGCCGGCTACCTGCGCTCCCGACTGGTGCCCGACGGCGCGCAGGCCGCCCCGGCGGTGCTGGCCGAGCTGGAACGCCTGGAACGGGCGCTGGCCGAGACCACCGTCGAGGCGGAGCTGCACACCCAGGTGGCGGCGCGGCTGGAGGTGCTGGTCGCCAAGTGGCGCACCATGCGCGGCGCCTCCGCCACCGACGACGACCTGGACCTCGACCGGGCCAGCGACGACGAGATCTTCAGCCTGATCGACACGGAACTCGGGCTGTGACGGCCCAGGCGGACGAACGAGGGACGGCGATGACCGACGTACTGATCGTGGGCTACGGCCCGGTGGGCCAGGTGGCCGCGATCCTGCTGGCGCAGCGCGGCTTCACGGTGCGGGTGCTGGAGAAGTGGACCACCCCGTACAGCATGCCGCGCGCGGTCTCCTACGACGGCGAGGCCAGCCGGATCCTCGCCGCCTGCGGCGTGGCCGACCGGCTCGGCGACGTGACCGAGCTGTCCGGCGAGTACACCTGGAAGAACGGCTTCGGCCGGACGCTGCTGCACGTGCGCGCCGCGCCGGACGGCCCGTCCGGGTGGCCCGACTCCACGTCGTTCTACCAGCCCGGTGTGGAGGAACGGCTGGCCGAGCGCGGCGCGGAGCTGCCCGGCGTGCAGGTGCAGCGGGGCGTCGAGGTGACCGGCCTGGCCGACCACGGCGACCGCGTCGAGGTGACCGCCGTGGACGGCGACGGCGACCCGCACACCTACACCGCGTCCTGGGTGCTCGGCTGCGACGGCGCGAACAGCTTCGTCCGGGGCTGGCTCGGCGCAGGCGTCACCGACCTCGACTTCACCCACGACTGGCTGGTCTGCGACGTGGTGCTGCACACGCCGCGCGAGTTCACCCCGAACAACCTCCAGATCTGCGACCCGGCGCGTCCGCGTACCGCCGTCTCCGCCGGCCCGAACCACCGGCGCTGGGAGTTCATGCGGGTGCCGGGGGAGACCCTGGAGGAGTTCCGCTCCGAGGCCAGCGCGTGGCGGCTGCTCGGCCTGTTCGACATCACCCCGGACAACGCCCGGCTGGACCGCTACGGCGTCTACACCACCCAGGCCTGCTCCGCCGACGTCTGGCGGCGTGGCCGGGTGTTCCTGGCCGGCGACGCCGCGCACGTCATGCCGCCGTTCCTCGGGCAGGGCATGAGTTCCGGCTTCCGCGACGTGGTCAACCTGGCCTGGAAGCTGGACCTGGTGCGCCGGGGCCGGGCCGGGGAAGCGCTGCTCGACACCTACCAGGTGGAACGGCGGGCCCACGTGCAGCACGCCATCCGGATGTCGATGGACTCCGGCGCGGTGATCTGCGAGACCGACCCGAAGAAGGCCGCCGGCCGGGACTCGGTGATGCTGGCCGCGCTGCGTCGGCGTACCCAGCAGCGGCACGTCCGCTCGCTGCGCGAGGCGATCGTCGACGGCGTGCTGCACCGCGCCGACGACGGCACGCCCACCCCGCGAGCCGGGGAGCCCGCGCCGCAGGGCCGGGTCACTGTCGACGGGCGCACCGGCGGCTTCGACGACGTGGTGGGCGTCGGCTTCGTGCTGCTCACCCGGGAACCGGCCACGCTTGACGACGACGCGGTCGCGTTCCTCGACGACCTCGGCGCGTACCGGCTGGTGGTGCGGCCGGCGGACGACGGCCCGGCGGCCGGCGAGCTGGCCGACCTCGACGGCGCCTACCTGGCCTGGCTGGGCGGCGCGGACGCCGCGCTGATCCGGCCGGACTTCTATCTCTTCGGCGTGGCCGCCGGCCCCGACGCCGCCGCCACCCTGGTGGCCGACCTGCGCCGGCAGGTCTCCGCCCCCGCACTGCAACCCTGACCACCCCCGCGCAGCCCTGAGGAGCTGACATGTTGGAGAACCTCCGCACCCTCGGCCGGGTCATCCGGACCCTGGCCACCAAGGACCCGGTGACCCGGGTCCGCCGGTTCTACGAGATCCAGTCGCCGGATGTCGAGTTCGCGGCCCGCACCTCCCGCTACATGAACGTCGGCTACTGGGAGGAGGGCGTCACCAGCATCGACGTGGCCGGCCAGGCGCTGGCCGACAAGCTCGCCGACGCCGCCGGGTTCAAGCCCGACGACACCGTTGTCGACGTCGGCTTCGGCTACGGCGACCAGGACTTCGCCTGGCTGCGGGACCGCCGGGTGGCGAAGGTGCACGGCATCAACGTGACGCCCCGGCACGTCGAGCACGCCCAGGAGCGGGCCCGCCGCGAGGGCCTGGCCGACCGGGCCGACTTCCAGCTCGGCACCGCCACCGCGCTGCCGTTCCCGGACGCCAGCGTGGACCGGGTGGTGGCGCTGGAGTCGGCGTTCCACTTCCACCCGCGCAGCGCGTTCTTCGCCGAGGCGTTCCGGGTGCTGCGGCCGGGCGGCACGCTGGCCACCGCCGACATCATCCCGCTGAGCAACGACACCCCGCGCATGTCGATCAGCTCGGGTCCGCTCAGCTTCGTCAAGTTCAGCCTGCCGGACGAGAACTGGCACGACCGGAAGACCTACGGCGAGCAGCTCGCCGCCGCCGGCTTCGGCGCCGTGGAGGTGCACTCCATCGCGGACCGCACCTGGGAGGGCTGGCGCCGGTTCCAGTCCGCCCGCCCGTCCGACCCGGCGTTCCGCGCCGCCGCCGACGGCAGCGCGGTCAAGGGGATGGCCAACCACTGGCGCGACACCGAGCTGATCAAGAAGGAGCTGGGCCTGCTCGACTACGTCATCGCGGTGGCACAGAAGCCGTGAACCGCCGCGGTCCCCGCCGCCCGGACCGGGCGGCGGGGACCGGCGTGGATCGTCAGCGGACCGCCGCGCCGGACAGCGCCGCCGAGAGGGTACGCAGGATCGCCGGCTGGTGGGACGCCAGGAAGAAGTGCCCGCCCGGGAAGACGTGCAGGTCGAACGCGCCGGTGGTGTGCTCCGACCACGCCTTCGCCTCGTCCACTGTGGTCTTCGGGTCGGCGTCCCCGGTGAACACCGTGACCGGGCAGCTCAGCTTCGGCCCCGGTGCGTACGTGTAGGTCTCCGCCGCCCGGTAGTCGCTGCGGATCGCCGGCAACGCGGCGCGCAGCATGTCCGGGTCGCCGAGCACCGCCGAGTTGGTGCCACTGAGCTTCTTCACGTCGGCCAGCAGGCCCTCGTCGTCGAGCAGGTGCACCGTCTCGTCCCGGTGGCACGACGGCGCCCGGCGGCCGGACGGGAACAGGTGCGCCACCGGCCCACCCTCGGCCTCGATCAGCCGCGCCACCTCGAAGCCCAGCGTCGCGCCCATGCTGTGCCCGAAGAACGCCAGCGGCCGGTCCCGCCAGGGGCGCAGCACGTCGGCCACCTGCCGGGCCAGCTCACCGATGCTCGGCACGCAGGGCTCGTGCCGACGGTCCTGCCGGCCCGGGTACTGGATGCTGAGCACCTCCACGGCCGGCGACAGCGCCCGGGACACCGGGAAGAAGAAGCTCGCGGAGCCGCCGGCGTGCGGCAGGCACACCAGCCGCGGGGCGCCCGGCGGGGCCGGGTGGAACCGGCGTACCCACAGGCCGTTGTCGTGGTCGGTCATCGTCACGCGGTCCTTCCGGCGGTGGCGCCCGCGACCCGGGCGCCAGGGCGGTCCACCGGACGCTAACCGCGCCGCCGCCGGCCCGGCCACCCCTAGCCGGCCGGGCCCACGGGTTAGGGGTTGTCGCAGCTCAGCGCGACGCCATAGCTTCCCCGCAGAGGGGACCCGTGGCTCTCGGATGACGCGTGCGCGCCGGACAACGGCAGGTCCCCGCCGACCGAGGGTCAGGTTGATGGACACCGAAGAGAAGCTCCGGGAGTATCTGAAGAGGGTCACCACCGACCTGCGGCGGACCCGGCAACGGCTCCGCGACGTGGAGGACTCCACCCGCCAGCCGATCGCCGTGGTCGGCATGGCGTGCCGTTTCCCCGGCGGGATCACCTCGCCGGACGCGCTGTGGGACCTGGTGGCGGCCGGCGGGGACGCGATCGGCCCGTTCCCCGACGACCGGGGCTGGGACCTCGCCACGCTCTACGACCCGGCCCGGGAACGCCCCGGCACGTCCTGCGTCCGGGACGGTGGCTTCCTCGCCGACGCCGGCGGCTTCGACCCGGCGTTCTTCGGCATCTCGCCGCGCGAGGCGCTCGCGATGGACCCGCAGCAGCGGCTGCTGCTGGAGGTGTCCTGGGAGGCGTTCGAGTCGGCCGGCGTGGACCCCACCGGGCTGCGGGGCGGCCGGGTCGGCGTGTTCGCCGGGCTGACCCACGCCGACTACGCGGCCGGGGCCGCCGACGTGCCGGAGGCGGTCGCCGACTACCTCGGGCTGGGCAGCGCCGGCAGCGTCAGCTCCGGCCGGGTGTCGTACGCGCTCGGGTTCGAGGGGCCGGCCGTCACGGTCGACACCGCCTGCTCCTCGTCGCTCGTCGCGCTGCACCTGGCCGTGCAGTCGCTGCGCGCCGGTGAGTCCGACCTGGCGCTCGCCGGCGGCGTGACAGTGCTGCCGACCCCGTCGATCTTCGTGGACTTCACCCGGCAGAACAACCTGTCCCGGGGCGCCCGCTGCCGGGCGTTCGCCGACGCCGCCGACGGCACCGCGCTCGGCGAGGGCATCGGCGTGCTCCTGGTCGAACGGCTCGCCGACGCCCACCGGCTCGGGCACCGCGTGCTCGCCGTGGTGCGCGGGTCGGCGGTGAACCAGGACGGTGCGTCGAACGGCCTGACCGCGCCGAACGGGCCCGCGCAGCAGCGGGTCATCCGGGCCGCGTTGGCCGACGCCCGGCTCTCCGCCGCCGAGGTGGACGTGGTGGAGGCGCACGGCACCGGCACCACGCTGGGTGATCCGATCGAGGCGCAGGCGTTGCTGGCCACGTACGGGCAGGAGCGTGAACAGCCGCTGCTGCTCGGGTCGATCAAGTCGAACATCGGCCACACCCAGACCGCCGCCGGCGTGGCCGGCGTGATCAAGATGGTGCAGGCGATGCGGCACGGCGTGGTGCCGGCCACGCTGCACGTGGACGCGCCGTCGACCAAGGTGGACTGGACGGCCGGCGCGGTCGAGCTGGCCACCGCGGCCCGCCCCTGGCCGGCTGTCGACCGACCCCGCCGCGCCGCCGTCTCCTCGTTCAGCATCTCCGGCACCAACGCCCACGTGGTCCTGGAGGCGCCCGCAGCGGTCGAGGACGAGCCGCCGGCCGTCCTCGACGCGGATGCGTTGCCGGTGCTGCCGTGGCTGGTGTCGGGGCGGTCGGCGGACGCGCTGGCGGGTCAGGCGGGGCGGCTGCTCGACCACCTGCGCGCGCACGTCGACGTGTCGCCGGCCGAGGTCGGCTTCTCCCTGGCGACGACGCGGGCCGCGTTGGCGCACCGGGCGGTGGTGGTCGGCGCGGACCGGGACGCGCTGCTGGCCGGCTTGTCCGCGCTGGCCGAGGGCGGTGCGGCTCCCGGTCTGGTGACCGGCGAGGTGTTGTCGGGTCGGCGGGCGGTGTTGTTCACCGGTCAGGGTGCGCAGCGCGCCGGGATGGGTCGGGAGTTGTACGGGGCGTTTCCGGTGTTCGCGGATGCGTTCGATCGGGTGTGCGCGTCGTTCGCGGGCCGGTTGGACCGTCCGTTGCGGGAGGTGGTGTTTGACGGTGGTGACGGCCTGTTGGATCAGACCGTCTACACGCAGGCGGGTCTGTTTGCGGTGGAGGTGGCGTTGTGGGAGTTGCTGTCGTCGTGGGGGGTGACGGCTGACTATCTGGCGGGGCATTCGATCGGTGAGGTGACGGCCGCTCATGTGGCGGGGGTGCTGTCGTTGGCGGATGCGTGTGTGCTGGTGGCGGCGCGTGGGTCGTTGATGCAGGCGTTGCCGGCCGGTGGCGGGATGCTGGCGGTGGGCGCGTCGGAGTCGCAGGTCCGGGAGTTGCTGGCATCCGGTGTCGGTGGTGGCGCTGCGGCCGGTGACATCGGTGCGGAGCGGGGAGTCGGCCTGGGGGCGGTTCCCGGTTCCGGGGTGGATGTGGCGGCGGTGAACGGGCCGTCGTCGGTGGTGCTCTCCGGGCCGCTGGCGGACCTGGACCGGATCGCGGAGAAGGGCACCGCCGAAGGGTGGCGGGTCAAGCGGCTCACCGTCAGTCACGCGTTCCACTCGCGGCTGATGGAGCCGATGCTGGCCGACTTCCGGGCCGCCATCGCCGGGTTGGGCTGGCAGGCCCCGCGGGTGCCGATCGTGTCGAACCTGACCGGGAGGCTCGCCGACCCCACCGAGATCGCGGGTCCGGACTACTGGGTGCGGCACGTCCGCGGGGCAGTGCGGTTCGCCGACGGTGTGGCCACGCTCCACGAACTGGGTGTGAGCACGTTCCTGGAAGTCGGCCCGGACGCGACGTTGACGGCGATGGCGGCGGACACGCCAGTCGACCGTCCGGTGCAGCACGTGCCGGCGTTGCGGCGGGACCAGGACGAGGTCACCGCGCTGACCACCGCCCTGGCGCGGTTGCACGTGACCGGCACCCGCATCGACTGGGCGGCCTGGTTCACCCGCGACGGGCGATCGCCGGCCACCGTCGACCTGCCCACCTACGCGTTCCAGCACCGGCGCTACTGGATCGACGCCCGCACCGCCGGCCACGACGCCGCCGGCCTGGGCGCCCGCGACGCCGGCCACCCGCTGCTCGACACCGCGCTCGCCACCGCCGCCGGTGACGTCCGCATCCACGGCGGACGGCTGTCCGCGCGTACCCAGCCGTGGCTCGCCGACCACGTCGTCCGTGGCCGGATCGTCGTCCCCGGCACCGCCCTGGTCGAGCTGGCGCTGCACGCCGGCGCCCAGGCCGGCTGCGACACCGTCGAGGAGCTGACGCTCGCCGCGCCGCTCGTCCTGCCCGACGACGGCGCCCGCACGCTCCAACTCCAGCTCGCCGCGCCCGACGAGCACGGCCGACGCCGGATCACCGTCCACTCCCGCCCCGCCGACGATCCGCACGCCGACTGGACCGGCCACGCCGACGGCATCCTCGCCCCCGGCACGGGCGAGCCCACCGAGCCGCTGACCGCCTGGCCACCGCCCGGCGGCGTCGCCGTGCCGGTCGAACCGATCTACACCCGGCTCCGCGACCTCGGCGTCGCCCACGGGCCCACGTTCCGCGGGCTGCGCGCCGCCTGGCGTACCCCCGACGGGGTGTTCGCGGAGGTGGAACTGCCCGACGGCGCCGCCACCACCGGCTACGCGCTGCACCCGGCGCTGCTCGACGCCGCGCTGCACGTCGTCGGCCTCGCCGACGACCCGGCCGCCGACGATGCCGGCGCCCGCCTGCCCTGGGCCTGGAGCGGCGTCACACTCGTCGCCGAGGGCGCCACCCACCTGCGGGTACGGCTCACCCGCAGCGGACCGGCCAGCACGCTCACGCTCGCCGACGCGGCCGGCGCGCCGGTGGCCCGCATCGACGCCCTGGTCTCCCGCCCGCTCGCCGCCGACCAGCTCGACCCCGGCGCCGCCGACCTGCCCCTCTACGACCTGCGCTGGAACCCGGTGCCGCTGCCGGCCCGGCCGGCCCCCGGGGTGGTGCCCCTGCCGGCGGCGGGCCTCGACGCCCTGACCGACGACGCCCGGCTGGTGCTCGTCCCCGCCGGACATCCCGCGCCGGACGACCCGCTCGCCGCCGTCCGCACCCGGCTCGCCGACACGCTCACGCTCATCCAGGACTGGCTCGCCGACGACCGGCACGCCGGCCGGCGGCTCGTCGTGCTCACCCGGGGCGCGGTGCCCGCCGACGGCGACGTCACCGACCTGGCCGGCGCCGCCGTCTGGGGTCTCGTCCGCGCGGCGCAACTCGAACACCCCGGCCGGTTCGTCCTCGCCGACCTGGCCGGCGACGACGACGCCGACCTGCTCGCCCGCGCGCTCGCCGCCGACGAACCCCAGTTCGCGCTCCGCGACGGCCGGCTGCTCGTGCCGCGCCTCGCCCCGGCCGAACCCGACCCGACCGGCGCCGTCGACCTCGTCCCCGACGGCACCGTGCTGATCACCGGCGCCACCGGCGCGCTCGGCGGCGTCGTCGCCCGCCACCTCGTCACCCACCACAAGATCCGGCACCTGCTGCTGGTCAGCCGGCACGGCGCCGACGCCCCCGGCGCGGCCGAGCTGCTCGCCGACCTCAGCCGGCTCGGCGCGCGGGCCAGCCTCACCGCCGCCGACGTGGCCGACCGCGACCAGCTCGCCGGGCTGCTCGCCGCCGTGCCCGCCGAACACCCGCTCGCCGGCGTGGTGCACGCCGCCGGCGCGCTCGACGACGCAGTGGTCACCGCGCTCACCCCGGACCGCACCGACGCGGTGCTGCGCCCCAAGGCCGACGCCGCCTGGCACCTGCACGACCTCACCCGCCACCTCGACCTGCCCATGTTCGTGCTGTTCTCCTCGATCGCCGGCCCGCTCGGCGCCCCCGGGCAGGGCAACTACGCGGCGGCCAACGCGTTCCTCGACGGCCTCGCCCACCACCGCCGCGCCGCCGGGCTCGCCGCCACGTCGCTGGCCTGGGGCCCCTGGGCGGAAACCAGCGGCATGACCCGCGACCTGGGCACCGCCGGCCGGGACCGCCTCGCCCGCCAGGGCATCGTCCCGCTCCCCACCGACCGGGCGCTCGCCCTGTTCGACGCCAGCCGGCGCGGCCGGCAGCCGCTGCTGCTCCCCGTCCACCTCGACCTGGCGGCGCTGCGGGCCCGCGCCGGACGCGACGAACTGCCGGCGCCGCTGCACGGCCTCGCCGGCGGGCCCGCGCGCCGCACCGCCACGACGGCCACCGGCGGCCTCGCCGACCGGCTCGCCGGGGCGTCCGCCGAGGACCGGGCCCGCCTGGTCGCCGAGCTGGTCACCGGCCAGGTCGCCGACGTGCTCGGGTACGCCTCACCGGCCGCCGTCGGACCCGACCGCTCCTTCACCGAACTCGGCTTCGACTCGCTCACCGCCGTCGACCTGCGCAACCGGCTCACCACCCGGACCGGGCTCACGCTGCCGGCCACGCTGGTCTTCGACCACCCCACCCCGGCCGCGTTGACCGGGCACCTGCTGGCCCGCCTCGGGCCGGCCGCGACCGCGCCCACCGTCCTCGACGAGCTGGACCGCCTCGAAGCCGCGTTCGCCGCCACCCCGGCCGACACACTCGCCGAACTGACCGCCGACGACGAGACCCGTACCGCCGTCGCGGCCCGGCTCCGCGCCCTGCTGGCCCGCTGGGACGGCGACGGCGGCGAGGTGGCCGCCAGCCTCGACGACGCCAGTGACGACGAACTGTTCGACTTCATCGACAGCCGCTTCGGCCGGTCCTGACCCGCGACAGGTGAATCCCCGATGGCGAACGAAGCCAAGCTCCGTGAGTACCTCAAGCGCGTCACCGCCGACCTGCACGACACCAGCGAACGGCTGAGGGCGGCCGACGCCAAGGACCACGAGCCGATCGCCATCATCGGGATGAGCTGCCGCTACCCGGGCGGCGTCCGCTCACCCGAGCAACTGTGGGAGCTGGTCGCCGCCGGTGGCGACGGCATCACCGGCTTCCCCACCGACCGGGGCTGGGACACCGAGCGGGCGTACGACCCGACCGGCGAGCGGCGGGGCAGCACCTACGCGCGCGAAGGCGGCTTCCTGCACGACGCCGGGAACTTCGACCCGGAGCTGTTCACCATCTCCCCGTACGAGGCGCTGGCCATGGACCCGCAGCAGCGGCTCATGCTGGAGGCGTCCTGGACGGCGATCGAGGACGCCCGGATCGACCCGCTGTCGTTGCGCGGCAACCGGGTCGGCGTGTTCGCCGGCATGATGTACCACAACTACGCGGCCGGGCTCGACGACGTGCCCGACACGGTCGACGGGTTCATCGGCGGCGGCACCGCCAGCAGCGTGCTCTCCGGCCGGGTCGCCTACACGCTCGGCCTCGAGGGCCCGGCGCTCACCGTCGACACCGCCTGCTCGTCGTCGCTCGTCGCGCTGCACCTGGCCGTGCAGTCGCTGCGCTCCGGCGAGTCCGCGTTGGCCCTCGCGGGCGGCGTCACGGTGATGACCACGCTGGAGACGTTCGTCGACTTCAGCCGGCAACGCGGCCTCGCCCCGGACGGGCGCTGCAAGTCGTTCGCCGAGGGCGCCGACGGCACCGGCTGGTCCGAGGGCGTCGGCGTGCTGCTGCTGGAACGCCTCTCCGACGCCCGCCGCCACGGCCACCGCGTCCTCGCCGTGGTACGCGGCTCGGCGGTGAACCAGGACGGCGCGTCGAACGGCCTGACCGCGCCGAACGGGCCCGCCCAGCAGCGGGTGATCCGGGCGGCCCTCGCGTCGGCCCGGCTGTCGCCGGTCGAGGTGGACGTGGTGGAGGCGCACGGCACCGGCACCACGCTGGGTGACCCGATCGAGGCGCAGGCGTTGCTGGCCACGTACGGGCAGGAGCGGGCCGAGCCGTTGCTGCTGGGGTCGGTGAAGTCGAACCTGGGCCACACGCAGGCCGCGGCCGGGGTCGCCGGCATCATCAAGATGGTCCTCGCCATGCGGCACGGACTCGTGCCACGGACCATCCACGTGGACGCCCCCTCGTCCCACGTCGACTGGTCGGCCGGCGCGGTGGAGCTGGCCACCTCGGCGCGTCAGTGGCCGGCGGTGGACCGGCCGCGGCGGGCGGCGGTGTCGTCGTTCGGCATCTCCGGCACCAACGCCCACGTGATCATCGAGGCCCCGGAGCCCGAGCCGTCGCCGGAGCCGCTGCCGGTCGAGCCGGCCCCGACCGCCCCGTGGGTCCTGTCGGCGCGCTCGGCGGAGGCCCTCGCCGGTCAGGCCGCGCGGTTGGCCGAGCACGTGCACGCGCACGCCGAGCTGTCCCCGGCCGAGGTGGGCTGGTCGCTGGCAACGACACGCGCCGCCCTGGAGCACCGGGCGGTGGTGCTCGGCCCGGACCGGGACTCGTTGCTGGCCGGCCTGTCGGCGCTGGCCGAGGGTGCGTCGGCGGCCGGCGTGGTGAGCGGTGAGGTGTTGTCGGGTCGTCGGGCGGTGTTGTTCACCGGTCAGGGTGCGCAGCGGGCCGGGATGGGTCGGGAGTTGTACGGGGCGTTTCCGGTGTTCGCGGACGCGTTCGATCGGGTGTGCGTGTCGTTCGAGGGTCGTCTCGATCGTCCGTTGCGGGAGGTGGTGTTTGACGGTGGTGACGGGCTGTTGGATCAGACCGTCTACACGCAGGCGGGGTTGTTCGCGGTGGAGGTGGCGTTGTGGGAGTTGCTGTCGTCGTGGGGGATCAGCGCCGACTATCTGGCGGGGCATTCGATCGGTGAGGTGACCGCCGCGTATGTGGCGGGGGTGTTGTCGTTGGCGGATGCGTGTGTGCTGGTGGCGGCGCGTGGGTCGTTGATGCAGGCGTTGCCGGCCGGTGGCGGGATGTTGGCGGTGGGCGCGTCGGAGTCGCAGGTGCGGGAGTTGGTGGCGTCCGGCGTCGGTGGTGCCGGCTCGGAGTCGGGAGTCGGCCTGGGGGCGGTTCCCGGTTCCGGTGATGGCGTGGATGTGGCGGCGGTGAACGGGCCGTCGTCGGTGGTGCTCTCCGGCGCAGTCGATGATCTGGACCGGTTGGCGGGAGAGTGCGCCGAGCAGGGTTGGCGGGTCAAGCGGCTCACCGTCAGTCACGCGTTCCACTCGCGGCTGATGGAGCCGATGCTGGCCGACTTCCGGGCCGCCATCAGTGGTCTGGACTGGCAGGCTCCGCGTCTGCCGGTCGTGTCGAACCTGACCGGGAGGCTCGCCGACCCCACCGAGATCGCGGGTCCGGAGTACTGGGTGCGGCACGTCCGCGAGGCGGTGCGGTTCGCCGACGGTGTGGCCACGCTCCACGAGTTGGGCGTGAGCACGTTCCTGGAAGTGGGTCCCGATGCCACGTTGACCGCGATGGCGGCGGACACGCCTGTCGGCCGTCCGGTGCAGCACGTGCCGGCGTTGCGGCGGGACCAGGACGAGGTCACCGCGCTGACCACCGCCCTGGCGCGGTTGCACGTGACCGGCACCCGCATCGACTGGGCGGTCTGGTTCACCCGGGACGGGCGGCGGCCGGCCATCGTCGACCTGCCCACCTACGCGTTCCAGCACCGGCGCTACTGGCTCGACGCCCGCACCCGCCACCACGGCGGCGACCCCGACGACGACACGGCGTTCTGGCAGGTGATCGAGAACCAGGACGTGGACGGCCTCGCCGCCGCGCTCGCCGTCGACCCCGACGCGCCGCTCGCCGACGTGCTGCCCGCACTCTCCGCGTGGCGACGCCGCCGGGAGAGCGAAGCCGCGCTCGACTCCTGGCACTACCGGGTCACCTGGCAGCCGCTGCCGGAGCCCACCGGCCCCGACGTCGGTGAGCTGCTTCTCGTCGTACCGGCCGAGGTGGACGAGTCGGGCCGGCAGTGGCTCGACGCGCTGACCGGGCCTGGCGTCCGGGTGCTCGCCGTACCGGCCGGTCACGGTCGTGCCGACCTCGCCCGGGACCTCACCGCCTCGCCGCCGGCCGGGACCGTGCTGTCGCTGCTCGGCCTCGCCGCCGGCACCCATCCGGACAGCGCCTCGGTGCCCGCCGGGCTCGCCGGCACCGTGACGCTCGCACAGGCGCTCGGCGACGCCGGCAGCACCGCCCGGCTCTGGATCGCCACCCGCCACGCCGTCGCCGTCGACCCCACCGACCCGACCGTCGACCCCGATCCGGCGCTGCTCTGGGGACTCGGCGGCGCGCTCCGCGCCGAACACCCGTACCGCTGGGGCGGCCTCGTCGACCTGCCGCGGACGCCCGACCCGCGCGCCGTACCCCGGTTGCGCCGGCTGCTCGGCGGTGAGCCGGCCGAGGACCAGGTGGCGGTGCGGGCGGCCGGCGCGTACGCCCGGCGGCTGGTCCGGGATGCCCGACCCGTCGCCGCCGCGCGGAGTTGGACCCCGCACGGCACCGCGCTCGTCACCGGCGGCACTGGCGCGCTCGGCGCGCACGTCGCCCGGTCCCTCGCCACGGCCGGCGCCGAGCACCTGCTGCTGATCAGCCGGCGCGGCCCTGACGCGCCCGGCGCCGCCGACCTCGCCGACGAGCTGACCGCGCTCGGCGCCCGCGTCACGGTGGCGGCCTGCGACGCCGCCGACCGGGACGCGCTGCGCGACCTGCTCGCCACCATCCCCGCCGACGCGCCGCTGCGCACCGTCGTGCACACCGCCGCCGCGCTCGACGACACGGTCACCGACGCGCTCACCGTCGACCGGATGGCCACCGCGCTGCGCGCCAAGGTCGACGCGGCCCGCCACCTCGACGAGTTGACCCGCGACCACGACGTCACCGCGTTCGTGCTCTTCTCCTCCCTCGCCGGCACCATGGCCGGCCCCGGCCAGGGCAACTACGCGCCCGGAAACGCCTGGCTCGACGCGCTCGCCCACCGCCGCCGCGCCGAGGGACGGCCCGCCACCGCCGTGGGCTGGGGGCTCTGGGCCGACGGCGGCGTCAGTGCCGGCGAGTTCGAGCGCCGGATGGCCCGCGGTGGCGTCCGCGCCATGGACCCCGCCCGCGCGATCCGCGCGTTCCACCGGGCGCTCGACCGGGACGAGACCCACCTCGTCGTCGCCGACGTCGACTGGGACCGGATCGCCGCCGCTCCCGGCCACCGACCCGACCCGCTGCTCCGCGACCTGCTCACCGCCACCCCGGTCGCCGTCGACGGTGACCGGTCCGCCGCGCTGCGGCGTCGGCTCGCCGACCTCACCCCGGCCGACCAGCAGGACATCCTCGGGGAGCTGGTCCGGGCCGAGATCGCCGCCGTCCTCGGCCACGGCGGCGCCGACCAGGTGCCGCACCGGCGCGCGTTCCGGGACCTCGGCTTCACCTCCCTCACCGCCGTCGAGCTGCGCAACCGGCTCGACGCCGCCACCGGTCTCACGCTGCCCGCCACGGTGGCGTTCGACCATCCCAACCCCGAGGCCCTGGCCGCCCACCTGCGTGCCGCGCTGGCCGGCGGCCCGGCCGAGACCACCACCCCGGCGGTACGCCCCGTCGACGACGACCCGATCGTCATCGTCGGCATGGGCTGCCGCTTCCCCGCCGGGGCCGGCTCCCCGGACGAGTTCTGGCGGATGCTCGCCGACGGCGTCGACGCGATGACCGACCTGCCGCGCGACCGGCACTGGGACCTGGCCGCGCTGCCGCCGGACGTCACCCGGGGCGCGTTCCTGGCCGACGCCGGCGCGTTCGACGCGCAGTTCTTCGGCATCTCGCCCCGCGAGGCGACCGCCATGGACCCGCAGCAGCGGCTGCTGCTGGAGACGTCCTGGGCGGCGATCGAGGACGCCCGGATCGACCCGTCCTCGTTGCGCGGCAGCCGGGTCGGGGTCTTCGCCGGCACCAACGGGCAGGACTTCGACCACCTCATCCGGTACGGCGGCGACCACCTCGCCGGCTACGGCGCGACCGGTGCCTCCGCCAGCGTGCTCTCCGGCCGCGTGTCGTACGCGCTCGGCCTCGAAGGGCCGGCGCTGACCGTGGACACCGCCTGCTCGTCGTCGCTGGTGGCGCTGCACCTCGCGGCCCAGTCGCTGCGGGCCGGCGAATGCGACCTGGCGCTCGCCGGTGGCGTGACGGTGATGGCCACCCCCGGCGCGTTCGTCGAGTTCTCCCGCCAGGGCGGGCTCGCCGCCGACGGGCGGTGCCGGTCCTTCGCCGAGGGCGCCGACGGCACCGGCTGGGGTGAGGGCGTCGGCGTGCTGCTGGTGCAACGACTCTCCGACGCCCGACGCGACGGTCGACGGATCCTCGCCGTGGTGCGCGGTTCGGCGGTGAACCAGGACGGGGCGTCGAACGGGTTGACCGCGCCGAACGGGCCCGCCCAGCAACGCGTCATCCGGGCCGCGCTGGCCGACGCCCGGCTCTCCGCCGCCGAGGTGGACGTGGTGGAGGCGCACGGCACCGGCACCACGCTGGGTGATCCGATCGAGGCGCAGGCGTTGCTGGCCACGTACGGGCAGGAGCGGGCCGAGCCGTTGCTGCTGGGGTCGGTGAAGTCGAACCTGGGCCACACCCAGGCCGCCGCCGGCGTCGCCGGGATCATCAAGGCGGTCCTGGCCATGCGGCACGGCGTGGTGCCGGCGACGCTGCACGTCGACCAGCCGTCGTCGAAGGTGGACTGGTCGGCCGGCGCGGTGGACCTGGCCACGTCGGCGCGTCAGTGGCCGGCGGTGGACCGGCCGCGTCGGGCGGCGGTGTCGTCGTTCGGCATCTCCGGCACCAACGCCCACGTCATCCTGGAAGCGCCCACCCCGGTCGAGGACGCCTCCACGCCGGACGCGGTCGCCCCGCTGCCGGTCACGCCGTGGCTGCTGTCGGCCCGCTCGACCCCGGCGCTCGCCGGGCAGGCGGCCCGGCTGCTCGACCACCTGCGCCAGCACCCCGACGTCGCGCCGGCCGAGGCCGGCTGGTCGCTGGTCGCCACGCGGGCGACGCTGGAACACCGCGCCGCGGTCGTCGGCGCGGATCGCGACGCGCTGCTGGCGGGCCTGTCGGCGCTGGCCGAGGGTGCGTCGGCGGCCGGCGTGGTGAGCGGTGAGGTGTTGTCGGGTCGTCGGGCGGTGTTGTTCACCGGTCAGGGTGCGCAGCGGGTTGGGATGGGTCGGGAGTTGTACGGGGCGTTTCCGGTGTTCGCGGAGGCGTTCGATCGGGTGTGCGCGTCGTTCGAGGGTCGTCTCGATCGTCCGTTGCGGGAGGTGGTGTTCGGCGGTGGCGGGCTGTTGGATCAGACCGTCTATACGCAGGCGGGGTTGTTCGCGGTGGAGGTGGCGTTGTGGGAGTTGCTGTCGTCGTGGGGGGTGACGGCTGACTATCTGGCGGGGCATTCGATCGGTGAGGTGACGGCCGCGTATGTGGCGGGTGTCCTGTCGTTGGCGGATGCGTGTGTGCTGGTGGCGGCGCGTGGGTCGTTGATGCAGGCGTTGCCGGCCGGTGGCGGGATGCTGGCGGTGGGCGCGTCGGAGTCGCAGGTGCGGAAGCTGTTGGCGTCCGGCGTCGGTGGTGGCGGCTCGGAGCAGGGAGCCGGCCTGGGGGCGGCTTCTGGTTCGGGTGTGGATGTGGCGGCGGTGAACGGTCCGTCGTCGGTGGTGCTCTCCGGCGCGGTCGATGATCTGGACCGGTTGGCGGGGGAGTGCGCGGCCCAGGGTTGGCGGGTCAAGCGGCTCACGGTCAGTCACGCGTTCCATTCGCGGTGGATGGAGCCGATGCTGGCCGACTTCCGGGCCGCCATCAGTGGTCTGGACTGGCAGGCTCCGCGTCTGCCGATCGTGTCGAACCTGACGGGCCGGCTCGCGGACCCGGTGGAGATCGCAGGTCCGGACTACTGGGTGCGGCACGTGCGCGAGGCGGTACGGTTCGCCGACGGTGTGGCCACGCTCCACGAACTGGGTGTGAGCACGTTCCTGGAAGTCGGTCCGGACGCGACGTTGACGGCGATGGCCGCCGACACGCCTGTTGATCGTCCGGTGCAGCACGTGCCGGCGTTGCGGCGGGATCAGGACGAGGTCACCGCGTTGACCACCGCTCTGGCCCGCCTGCATGTGGCTGGCACGCGGGTCGACTGGGCGGTTTGGTTCACCCGGGACGGGCGGCGGCCGGCCACCGTCGACCTGCCCACCTACGCGTTCCAACGCACCCGGTACTGGCCCGAGACCGCGCCCACGGCACGGACCAGCGGGAGCGACCTCGACGACCGGTTCTGGGCAGCTGTCGAACGGGAGGACCTCACCGGCCTCGGCGACGAGCTGCGGCTCACCGCCGACCAGCCACTGCGGGACCTGCTCCCGGCGTTGGCCCGCTGGCGGCGGGCCGGCCAGGACCGTGCCACCGTCGACTCGTGGCGCTACCGGGTGGAGTGGCGGCCCCTGGCCTCCGTACCCCCGCCGGGCCTGACCGGGACGTGGCTGGTGCTGACCGCGGCCGACCGGGCCGACCACCCGCTGGTCGCCGGTCTGGCCGGGCACGGCGCCCACGTCGTGCCGGTGGCGCTCGACGCGCCCACCGACCGGCTGGCGAGCGCCGACCGGCTGCGCGCCGCCGCGACCGGTCACGACGTCGCGGGGGTGCTGGCACTGCTCGACGCGCGGCCCGAGGCGGCGCTGGCCGCCGTGCAGGCGTTCGCGGACAGCGGCGTCTCCGGCCGGTTGTGGTGGCTGACGAGGGGTGCGGTGGCGGTGAGCGCCACGGACGCGCCGGTTGATCCGGCCGCGGCGGGGACCTGGGGGCTCGGCCGTGTGGCGGGGTTGGAGGAGCCAGCTCGTTGGGGTGGCCTGGTGGATCTGCCGGTCGAGCTGGACGCCCACGCGGTGCGTCGGGTGTGTGGGGTGTTGGCCGGTGGTGGTGAGGATCAGGTGGCGGTGCGGTCGTCGGGGGTGTTCGTCCGGCGGTTGGTGCGGGCCGGGAACGACGCCGTGCGGCGGGAGTTCCGGTTCTCCGGCACGGTGCTGGTGACCGGTGGTACGGGTGCGTTGGGTGCGCGGGTCGCCGAGTGGGCGGCCGGTGCGGGTGCCGAGCACGTGGTGTTGACCAGCCGGCGGGGGCCGGACGCGCCGGGCGTGGCCGAGCTGGTCGAGCGCCTGGGTGCCGGTGGGGTGCGGGTGACGGTGGCGGCGTGTGACGTGGCCGACCGGGCCGCGCTGGCCGGACTGCTCGACGGCCTGACCGCCGACGGTCAGCCGGTCCGCGCGGTGGTACACGCCGCCGGCGCGCCGCAGTTCACCCCGCTGGCCGACGTCACCGGCGACGAGCTGGCCGACGTGCTGCGTGCCAAGGTCGACGGCGCGACCCACCTGGACGCGTTGCTGCCCGACGTGGACGCGTTCGTGGTGTTCTCCTCCATCGCCGGGGTGTGGGGCTCCGCCGGGCAGGCCGGCTACGCCGCCGCGAACGCCGCCGCCGACGCGCTCGTCGCCCGCCGCCGCGCCCGCGGCGCCGCCGGCACCGCCGTGGCCTGGGGACCGTGGTCCGGTGGCGGCATGGCGGAGGGCGGCGAGGCACAGGAACACCTGGCCCGACGCGGGCTGCCCGCCATGGACCCGGACCTGGCGATCGCCGCGCTGCACCGCGCGCTCGACCGGGACGACAGCACCGTGGTCGTCGCCGACGTCGACTGGGAGCGGTTCGCCGCCGCGTTCACCGCGCTGCGCTCCAGCCCGCTGCTCGACGAACTCCCCGAGGCCCGGCCCGCGCAGGCCGCGCCCGCCGAGGGCCCCTCCCCGCTCGCCCACCGGCTCGGCGCGCTCACCCTCGCCGAGCGCGCCGGCCGCCTGCTCGACCTGGTCCGTGCCCAGGCTGCGGCGGTGCTCGGCCACCCGGCCGCCGACGCCGTGGCAGCGGACCGGGCGTTCCAGCAGCAGGGCTTCGACTCGCTCACCGCCGTCGAGCTGCGGAACCGGCTCACCGCCGAGACCGGCCTGACGCTGCCCAGCACGCTGGTCTTCGACCAGCCGACCCCGACGGCCCTGGCCGCGTACCTGGCCGCCACGCTGACCGGCGAGCCGGTGGACACCGGGGCGCCCGGCACCGCCATCGCGGTCGACGGGGACCCGATCGTCGTCGTCGGCATGGCCTGCCGCCTCCCCGGCGGCGTGACCGGCCCGGACGAGCTGTGGGAGCTGCTCGCGGCCGGACGTGACGGCATCGCCGACTTCCCGCTCGACCGGGGCTGGGACCGGTTTCTCGCCGGCCGCCTCTCCGACACCTCGTTCCCCCGGCAGGGCGGGTTCGTCTACGACGCGGCCGCGTTCGACGCCGACTTCTTCGGCATCTCCCCCCGCGAGGCGCTCGCGATGGACCCCCAGCAGCGGCTGCTGCTGGAGACCTCGTGGGAAGCGGTCGAATCGGCCGGCATCGACCCGGCCCGGCTGCGCGGCGAACGCGTCGGCGTCTTCGCCGGCGCCAGCTTCCAGGGGTACGCCTCGACCGCGATGGGCCGCGACCAGGACGTCGGCGGGCACCTGCTCACCGGCACCGCCACCAGCGTGCTGTCCGGCCGGGTGGCGTACGCGCTCGGCCTCGAAGGGCCGGCGGTGACAGTGGACTCGGCCTGCTCGTCGTCGCTGGTGGCACTGCACCTGGCCGCACAGTCGCTGCGCAGCGGGGAGTGCACGCTGGCGCTGGCCGGCGGCGTGACCGTGATGGCCTCACCGGCCACCTTCGTCGAGTTCTCCCGACAGGGCGGGCTCGCCGCCGACGGGCGGTGCCGGTCGTTCGCCGAGGGCGCCGACGGCACCGGCTGGGGTGAGGGCGTCGGCGTGCTGCTGGTGCAACGGCTCTCCGACGCCCGACGCGACGGCCGGCGGGTCCTCGCCGTGCTGCGCGGCTCGGCGGTCAACTCCGACGGCGCCTCGAACGGGCTCACCGCGCCGAACGGGCCCGCCCAGCAACGCGTCATCCGGGCCGCGCTCGCGTCGGCGGGCCTCACCACCACCGACGTGGACGTGGTGGAGGCGCACGGCACCGGCACCACGCTCGGTGATCCGATCGAGGCGCAGGCGTTGCTGGCCACGTATGGGCAGCAGCGTGAGCAGCCGCTGCTGCTCGGCTCGATCAAGTCGAACATCGGCCACATCCAGGCGGCGGCCGGCGCGGCCGGCGTCATCAAGGCGGTGCTGGCGCTCCGGCACGGCGTGGTGCCGGCGACGCTGCACGTCGACCAGCCGTCGACCAAGGTGGACTGGTCGGCCGGCGCGGTGGACCTGGTGACCGAGGCGCGTCAGTGGCCGGCGGTGGACCGGCCGCGGCGGGCGGCGGTGTCGTCGTTCGGCATCTCCGGCACCAACGCGCACGTCATCCTCGAAGAGCCGCCGTCGGTCGAGGCCGAGCAGGATCGTGCCGCCGTGGCGTTGCCGGTGCTGCCGTGGCTGGTGTCGGGGCGGTCGGCGGACGCGCTGGCGGGTCAGGCGGCGCGGCTGCTCGACCACCTGCGCGCGCACGTCGACCTGTCGCCGGCCGAGGTCGGCTTCTCCCTGGCGACGACGCGGGCCGCCCTGGAGCACCGGGCGGTGGTGCTCGGCCCGGACCGGGACTCGTTGCTGGCGGGCCTGGCCGCGCTGGCCGAGGGTGGTGCGGCTCCCGGTGTGGTGGCCGGTGAGGTGTTGTCGGGTCGTCGGGCGGTGTTGTTCACCGGTCAGGGTGCGCAGCGCGCCGGGATGGGTCGGGAGTTGTACGCGGTGTTCCCGGTGTTCGCGGAGGCGTTCGATCGGGTGTGCGCGTCGTTCGAGGGTCGTCTCGATCGTCCGTTGCGGGAGGTGGTGTTCGGCGGTGGCGGGCTGTTGGATCAGACCGTCTATACGCAGGCGGGGTTGTTCGCGGTGGAGGTGGCGTTGTGGGAGTTGCTGTCGTCGTGGGGGGTGACGGCTGACTATCTGGCGGGGCATTCGATCGGTGAGGTGACCGCCGCGTATGTGGCGGGTGTCCTGTCGTTGGCGGATGCGTGTGTGCTGGTGGCGGCGCGTGGGTCGTTGATGCAGGCGTTGCCGGCCGGTGGCGGGATGCTGGCGGTGGGCGCGTCGGAGTCCCAGGTGCGGAAGCTGTTGGCCCGCGCGGGTGGCGCCACGACGGCCGGCGGTGCCGGCTCGGAGTCGGGAGCCGGCCTGGGGGCGGTTCCCGGTTCCGGGGTGGATGTGGCGGCCGTGAACGGCCCTTCGTCGGTGGTGCTCTCCGGCGCAGTGGAGGACCTGGACCGGCTCGCGGGGGAGTGCGCGGCCAAGGGTTGGCGGGTCAAGCGGCTCACGGTCAGTCACGCGTTCCATTCGCGGTTGATGGAGCCGATGCTGGCCGACTTCCGGGCCGCCATCGCCGGGCTGGACTGGCAGCAGCCGCGTCTGCCGATCGTGTCGAACCTGACCGGCCGGCTCGCCGACCCCACCGAGATCGCGGGTCCGGACTACTGGGTGCGGCACGTCCGCGAGGCGGTGCGGTTCGCCGACGGTGTGGCCACGCTCCACGAGCTGGGCGTGAGCACGTTCCTGGAAGTCGGTCCGGACGCCACGTTGACCGCGATGGCGGCGGACACGCCTGTCGACCGTCCGGTGCAGCACGTGCCGGCGTTGCGGCGGGACCAGGACGAGGTCACCGCGCTGACCACCGCCCTGGCTCGCCTGCACGTGACCGGCACGCCGGTGGACTGGACGGCCTGGTTCACCCGCGACGGGCGGCGGCCGGCCATCGTCGACCTGCCCACCTACGCGTTCCAACGCACCCGGTACTGGCTGTCCGAGGAGGACACCCCACACCCGGTGCCGGCCGGGGGCGGCGAGGCGGACGACCGGTTCTGGGCGGCCGTCGAACAGGCCGACCTCACCGGCCTCGACCCGGAGTTCCGCACCGAGCGGCCGGTCGCCGACCTGCTGCCGGCGCTCGCCCGGTGGCGGAACGCGGGCCGGCAGCGCGCCACCGCCGACTCGTGGCGCTACCGCGTCGACTGGTCGGGCATACCCGAGCCGACCGCGACCCTGGCCGGGACGTGGCTGCTGCTGGTGCCGTACACCGGCATCGACGACACGCTGGTCGCGGCCCTGACCGACGGGATGACCTCGGCCGGCGCGAGCGTGCGTCCGGTACGGCTGGACGGGCCGGACGACGACCGGGAACTGCTCGCCAAGGCGCTGCGCGACGCCGACCCGGCCGCCGGGGTGGTGTCGCTGCTCGCGCTCGCCGGCGCCGGTGCCGGCGCGGCGCTGGCCGCCGTGCAGGCGTTCGCCGACAGCGGCGTCTCCGGCCGGTTGTGGTGGCTGACCCGGGGTGCGGTGGCGGTGAGCGCCACCGACGGTCCCGTGGATCCGGTGGCGGCCGGGACCTGGGGGCTCGGCCGCGTCGCGGGGTTGGAGGAGCCAGCTCGTTGGGGTGGCCTGGTGGATCTGCCGGTCGAGCTGGACGCCCACGCGGTGCGCCGGGTGTGCGGCGTGCTGGCCGGTGGCGGTGAGGACCAGGTGGCGGTGCGGTCGTCGGGGGTGTTCGCCCGGCGGTTGGTGCGGGCCGGGAACGACGCCGTGCGGCGGGAGTTCCGGTTCTCCGGCACGGTGCTGGTGACCGGTGGTACGGGTGCGTTGGGTGCGCGGGTCGCGCAGTGGGCGGCCGATACCGGTGCCGAGCACGTGGTGTTGACCAGCCGGCGTGGGCCGGACGCGCCGGGCGTGGCCGAGCTGGTCGAGCGCCTGGGTGCCGGTGGGGTGCGGGTGACGGTGGCGGCGTGTGATGTGGCCGATCGGGCCGCGCTGGCCGGACTGCTCGACGGGCTGGCCGCCGAACCGGTCCGCGCCGTGGTGCACGCCGCCGGCGCCGCCCAGGCCACCCCGCTCGCCGCGATGACCGGCGACGAACTGGCCGACGTGCTGCGGGCCAAGGTCGACGGCGCGACCCACCTGGACGCGTTGCTGCCCGACGTGGACGCGTTCGTGGTGTTCTCCTCCATCGCCGGGGTGTGGGGCTCCGCCGGGCAGGCCGGCTACGCCGCCGCCAACGCGTACCTCGACGGTCTCGTCGCCCGGCGGCGCGCCCGCGGCGCGGCCGGCACCGCCGTGGCGTGGGGACCGTGGGCCGGCGCCGGCATGGCTCAGGGCGACCAGCGGGATCAGCTCGCCCGGCGTGGCCTGCCCGCGCTCGACCCGGACCTCGCGGTGACCGCCCTCCAGGGCGCGCTCGACCGGGACGACACCGCGGTGGTCGTCGCCGACGTCGACTGGGAGCGGTTCGCCGCGTCGTTCACCGCCCGTCGGCCCAGCCCGCTGCTCGGCGGCATCCCCGAGGCCGCCGCCGACCGCGCCGCCACCCCGGCCGCCGACGCGGACGCACCGGCGGCGCTGCGCGACCGCCTCGCCGCCGCCGGCCCGACGGAACGGGACCGGATCCTGCTCGACCTGGTACGCGCCGAAGCCGCCACCGTGCTCGGACACCGCACCCCGGCCACGGTCCGGGCCGGACGCGGCTTCCTGGACCTCGGCTTCGACTCGCTCACCGCGGTCGAGCTGCGCAACCGACTCACCGCCGCAACCGGCCTGACGCTGCCCACCACGCTGGTCTTCGACCACCCCACCCCGGCCGCGCTCGCCGAGCACCTGGGCCGGGAGCTGCGCCCCGCCGCCGACGACGTCACCGCCGAGATCGACCGCCTGGCGCGGCTGCTCGACGCGGTGCCGGGCGAGCGGCGCGACGCGCAGGTCACCCACCGGCTGGAGGAACTGCTGGCCCGGTGGCGCGGCGACGCCGCGCCGCCGGCCGCCGCCCCGGTCGCCGACGACCTGGCCGACGCCGGCGAGGACGACATCTTCGCCATCATCCAGCGAGAGTTCGGCAAGTCGTGACCAGCGCCGGAGCTAGGGGTACGCCCGCGGCTAGGGGTGGCCGGCTGCTCGCCATCAGTGACCTGCACGTCGGGTACGCCGAGAACCGTGAGCTGGTCGAACGGCTGCGCCCCGACGGCGACGACGACTGGCTGATCGTCGCCGGGGACGTCGGCGAGTACCTGCACGACGTCGAATGGGCGCTCGGCCTGCTCGCCCGGCGCTTCGCCCGGGTGGTGTGGGCGCCCGGCAACCACGAGCTGTGGACGCCCCGCGACGACCCGGTGCAGTTGCGCGGCGAGGCCCGCTACCGGCACCTGGTGGCGCTGTGCCGGCGGCTCGGCGTGCTCACCCCCGAGGATCCGTACCCGGTGTGGGACGCCGACGGCGACCCGGTGCTGGTGGTGCCGCTGTTCGTCGGGTACGACCACTCGTGGCGGCCGGCGGGCACCTACAACCGCGCCCAGGCGCTGGCGCTGGCGTACGAGACCGGGGTGGTGTGCACCGACGAGATCCTGCTGCACCCGGACCCGTACCCGAGCCGGGACGCGTGGTGCCGGGCCCGGGTCATCCGCACCGAACGGCGGCTGGACGCCGAACGCGCCGGGCTGCCCACCGTGCTGGTCAACCACTACCCGCTGGTCCGCGAGCCGACCCGGATCCTGCGCCACCCGGAGTTCGCCCAGTGGTGCGGCACCGACCTCACCGCCGACTGGCACCTGCACTACGACGCCCGCGTCGCCGTCTACGGGCACCTGCACATCCCGCGCAGCACCCGCTACGACGGCGTCCGGTTCGAGGAGGTGTCCGTCGGCTACCCCCGCGAGTGGCGTCGCCGCGCCACCCCGCCGGGCCGGCCCCGCGCCATCCTCCCGGCGCTCGCCGGGCAGCTCCGCTGACCGTGCGGACCACCCGCCGAGGGCGGTGAATGAGGGGTCCGTAGGGGTTGGGTCCCAGGTCAGCGCTCAGTAGCGTCCACTCACGGTGACGGGCCGGGTGCCGGCGTACCCCCGTGTGCCGCACCGGCGGCTACCTCGGTGTTCGACGGAATCGATCGGCAGCAACTGCGGGCGGGTGGATCATGGCGGACGAAGAGAAGCTTCTCGAACACCTCAAGTGGGTGACCACCGAGCTCCGTCAGGCGCACCGGCGCCTGCGCGAGCTGGAGGAGCCCGAGCCGATCGCCGTGGTGGCCATGGCCTGCCGGTTCCCCGGCGGCGTGGGCTCCCCGGAGCAGCTCTGGGACCTGGTCGCCGCCGGCACCGACGCGACCGGGCCGTTCCCCACCGACCGCGGCTGGGACCTGGCGACGCTCTACGACCCGGATCCGGACCACCAGGGCACCTCGTACAGCGACCGGGGCGGCTTCCTCACCGACGCCGGCCACTTCGACCCCACCCCGTTCGGCATCAGCCCGCGCGAGGCGCTCGCCATGGACCCGCAGCAGCGGCTGCTGCTGGAGACCACCTGGGAGGTGTTCGAGCGGGCCGGCATCGACGCCGGCACGCTGCGCGGCAGCCGTACCGGGGTGTTCGTGGGCACCGCCGGGCAGGACTACGCGTCGGTGCTGCGCCGGCTGCCCGCCGGCGTCGAGGGGTACGTGCTGACCGGCACCGCCGCCAGCGTCATCTCCGGCCGCCTCGCCTACACGTTCGGCCTGGAAGGGCCGGCCGTCACCATCGACACCGCCTGCTCGTCGTCGCTCGTCGCGTTGCACTTGGCCGCGCAGGCGCTGCGCGACGGCGAGTGCACGCTCGCGGTCGCCGGCGGGGCCAGCGTGATGGCCACCCCGGGTGGCTTCGTCGAGTTCTCCCGCCAACGCGGCCTCGCCGCCGACGGGCGGTGCAAGGCGTTCTCCGCCGCCGCCGACGGCACCGGCTGGGCCGAGGGCGCCGGCCTGGTGCTCGTGGAACGGCTCAGCGACGCCCGCCGGCTCGGTCACCCGGTGCTCGCCGTGATCCGGGGCAGCGCGGTCAACTCCGACGGCGCCAGCAGCGGGCTCACCGCCCCCAACGGACCCGCCCAGCAACGCGTCATCCGGGAGGCCCTGGACAACGCCGGGCTCACCCCCGCCGACGTCGACGTGGTCGAGGCGCACGGCACCGGCACCACGCTCGGTGACCCGATCGAGGCGCAGGCGTTGCTGGCCACGTACGGCCGGGACCGGCCCGCGGACCGGCCGCTGCGGCTCGGCTCGCTGAAGTCGAACCTCGGCCACACCCAGGCCGCCGCCGGCGTCGCCGGCGTGATGAAGATGGTGCTGGCGCTGCGCCACGGCCTGCTCCCGGCCACGCTGCACGCCGACGAGCCCACCCCGCACGTGGACTGGTCGGCCGGCGCGGTCGCGCTGCTCACCGAACCCCGACCCTGGCCGGCCGACCCGGAGCGGGTCCGTCGGGCCGCCGTCTCCTCGTTCGGCATGAGCGGCACCAACGCCCACCTGGTCATCGAGGAGGCCCCGGCCGCCGAGCCGGCACCCGAGCCGACGGCCACCGTGGACCGCCCGGTCGTGCCGGTGCTGCTCTCCGCCGCCGACCCGGCCGCGCTCGCCGCCCAGGCCGGCCGCTGGGCGTCCTGGCTGGACACCGACCCCGTGCCCCGACCGCTCGACGTGGCGTACGCGTCGGTCACCACCCGGACCGCGCTGGACCGGCGGGCCGTGCTCACCGCCACCGACCCGGACGGCCTGCGGGCCGCGCTGCGGGCGCTGGCCGCCGGCGACCCGTCCGGCGCGCTGGTCACCGGCGAGGCGACCGACCGCGGGCCGGTCGCGATGCTCTTCTCCGGGCAGGGCGCGCAACGCGTCGGCATGGGCCGGGAGCTGTACGGGCAGTTCCCGGTGTTCGCGACCGCGCTGGACGAGGTGTGCGCGCACCTGGACCGGGCGTTGCCCCGGCCGCTGACCGAGGTGCTGTTCGCGGCCGAGGGCACGCCCGAGGCGGCGCTGCTGGACCAGACCGCGTTCACCCAGGCCGGCCTGTTCGCGGTCGAGGTGGCGCTGTTCCGGCTGGTCGAGTCGTTCGGCGTCACCCCGGACCTGCTCGCCGGCCACTCCATCGGCGAGGTGACCGCCGCGTACCTGGCCGGGGTGCTGTCGCTGAAGGACGCCTGCCTGCTGGTGGCCGCCCGGGGCGCGCTGATGCAGGCGCTGCCCGCCGGCGGCGGCATGCTCGCCGTCGCCGCCACCGAGGAGCGGGTCCGCGCCGACCTCGACGGGTACGCCGACCGGGTCGGGATCGCCGCGGTCAACGGCCCGTCGTCGGTGGTCGTCTCCGGCGCCGCCGACGCGCTGGACGAGCTGGCCGCACGGTGGACCGGGCAGGACGTCCGGGTGCGGCGGCTCGCCGTGTCGCACGCGTTCCACAGCCCGCTGATGACGCCGATGCTGGACCGCTTCCGCGCGGTGCTGGCGCGACTGACGTTCTCCGCGCCGACGTTGCCGGTGGTGTCGAACCTGACCGGCGCGCTCGCCGAGGGCGACGACCTGCGCACCCCCGACTACTGGGTGCGGCACGTCCGTGAGGCGGTCCGCTACGCCGACGGCGTGGCCGCGCTGCGCGCCGCCGGCGCGGACACGTTCCTGGAGATCGGCCCGCGCAGCGTGCTCACCGCGCTGACCGCCGAGGCGCTGCCCGACGCCGACGGGGTGCTCACCGTCGCCGCCCAGCGGCGCGACCGGCCGGAGACCGAGGCGCTGCTGACGGCGCTGGCCGAGCTGCACGTGCACGGCGTGCCGGTCGACTGGACGCCCTGGTTCGCCGACACCGGCGCCCGCCCGGTCGACCTGCCCACGTACGCGTTCCAGCGGGAGCGGTTCTGGCCGGACGCGCCGGGCTGGCAGGCCGGCGACGTGTCCGGGGCCGGGCTCGGCGTGGCCGGGCACCCGCTGCTCGGCGCCGCCGTCCGGCTCGCCGGCGACGACGAGGTGGTGCTCACCGGGCGGCTGTCCGTGTCCACCCACCCGTGGCTGGCCGACCACGTGGTCGCCGGCGCGGTGGTGGTGCCCGGCACCGCGCTGCTGGAGCTGGTGGTGCGCGCCGGCGACGAGGCCGACGCCGGCCGGATCCGCGAGCTGACCGTGGCCACCCCGCTCACCCTGCCGGCCGCCGGCGCGGTCCGGGTGCAGGTGCGGGTCGGCGCCGCCGACGACAGCGGCGCCCGGCCGGTGACCGTGCACGCCCAGCCCGACGACGACCCGGACGCCGAGTGGGTACGGCACGCCGAGGGCGTGCTGGAACCGGCCGCCGCCGAGGAACCCACGATCGGCGCGTGGCCGCCCGCCGGGGCGTCCGAGGTGGACGTCGCCGGCTGGTACGACGCGTTCGCCGCGCACGGCCTGGCGTACGGGCCGGTGTTCCGGGGCGTGCGCCGGGTCTTCTCCGGCCCGGACGAGGCGTACGCCGAGGTGACGCTCCCCGAGGGGGCCGACCCGACCGGCTTCGGCGTGCACCCGGCGCTGCTCGACGCGGCACTGCACCCGATCGGCCTGCTCGACGCGGGCACCGGCGACGGCCCCCGGGTCCCGTTCGCGTTCGAGGGCGTGCAGGTGCACGCCGCCGGCGCCCGGGTGCTGCGGGTGCGGCTGACCCGCGCCGGCTCGTCGGTGCGGCTGGTCGCGGTGGACGCCGCCGGCGCGCCGGTGGTCTCGGTGGACGCGCTCACCCTGCGGGAGCTGGGCGGGTCCGCGCCGGCGACCACCGCCGACCGGTCGCTGTACGCGCTGACCTGGCCGGTCGAGGAGGTCACCGCACCGGCCACCGCGCCGGTGTGGGCGGTGCTGCGGCAGCAGTCGGCCGGCTCCGGCACGGCCAGCACCGGTACCGAGGGCGCGGTGGAGTATCCGGACGTGGCGGCGCTCGTCGCCGCCGTGACGGCCGGTGGCCCGGCCCCGGAGGCGGTGCTGCTGCGGCTGCCCGCCGGCCCGGCCGACAGCCAGCGCACCGACGACGGGTCCGCCGACAGCCGGCGCACCGACGACGGGTCCGCCGACGGCCCGGCCGACGACCGGCCCGCCGACGACGCGGGCACGACGGCAGCCGCGACCGGTGCCGGCACCGGCCTGCCGGACCGGGTCCGGTCCGTGACCACCGCCGTGCTGGCGACGCTCCAGGACTGGCTGGCCGCCGACACGCTCGCCGACTCGCGCCTGGTGGTGCTCACCCGGGGCGCGGTCGCGGCCACCGACGACGACCGGATCACCGACCTGGCCGGCGCGGCGGTGTGGGGGCTGCTGCGCTCGGCGCAGTCGGAGCACCCGGACCGCATCGTGCTGGTCGACCTGGACCGGGACCCGGACGCCGAGGCGCTGTCGGCGCTGGCCGGGGTGGTCGCCGACCCGACGGCGACCGGCGGTCAGGTGGCGCTGCGCGGTGACGCGGTGCGCGTACCCCGGTTGGCGCGCCCGGCCGACGACGAGCTGAGCCCGCCGGACGGGCCGTGGCATCTCGCGGCGGTCGCGCCCGGCACGCTGGACGGCGTCGCGCCGGTGCCGGCGTCGGTCGCCGAGCCCGGCCCCGGCCAGGTCCGCATCGCGGTACGGGCCACCGGCGTGAACTTCCGGGACGTGCTCATCGCGCTCGGCATGTACCCGGATCCGGCTGCCCGGATGGGCAGCGAGGGCGCCGGCGTGGTCCTGGACGTCGGACCGGACGTCACCGACCTGGCCCCCGGCGACCGGGTGCTGGGCATGTTCGAGCCCGGCTTCGGGCCGCAGGTGGTCGCCGCCCGCGAGCGGGTGGCCCGCATCCCGGCCGGCTGGTCGTTCACCGAGGCGGCCTCCGTGCCGCTGGTGTTCCTGACCGCCTGGTACGCCCTGCGGGACCTGGCCGGCCTGCGCGCCGGTGAGTCGGTGCTGATCCACTCCGGCGCCGGTGGCGTCGGCATGGCGGCCATCCAGATCGCGCACCACCTCGGCGCGACGGTCTACGCCACGGCCAGCCCGGCCAAGTGGGACACGGTACGGGGCCTGGGGGTCGCCCCGGAGCGGATCGCGTCGTCGCGGACCACCGACTTCGAGGCCGCGTTCGCCGCCGCGAGTGACGGTGCCGGGGTGGACGTGGTGCTGGACGCCCTGGCGGGTGAGTTCGTGGACGCGTCGTTGCGGTTGCTGCCGCGCGGCGGACGCTTCGTCGAGATGGGCAAGACGGACCTGCGTGACCCGGAGGTGGTGGCGCGGGAGCATCCGGGCGTCGCGTACCGGTCGTTCGACCTGAACGACGCGGGCGGGACGCGGATCGGGGAGATGCTGGCCGAGCTGCTCGCGCTCTTCGCGCGCGGCGTGCTGTCGCCGCTGCCGGTGCGCGCCTGGGACGTGCGGCAGGCCCGGACCGCGTTGCGGCACCTCAGCCAGGCCCGCCACGTCGGCAAGGTCGTGCTCACCGTGCCTACGCCGGTCGACCCGGAGCGCGTCACGCTGATCACCGGCGCGTCCGGCGCCCTCGCGGGGGTCGTCGCCCGACACCTCGTCGCCACCGGCCAGAGCCGGAACCTGCTGCTGGCCGCCCGCCGGTCCCCGGCCGACGACCCGGCCTACGCGGCGCTGATCGACGAGCTGACCGACGCCGGGGCCACGGTCCGCGCCGTCGCCGTCGACCTCGGTGACGCGGAGCAGGTGACCGCGCTGGTGGCCGGCGTGGACCTGACCGCCGTCCACCACTGCGCGGGCGTGGTAGCCGACGCCACGATCGCGTCGCTGGACGCCGACGCCGTCGAGCGGGTGCTGCGGCCCAAGGTGGACGCCGCCTGGGCGCTGCACGAGGCCACCGCCGGGCACGACCTGTCCGCGTTCGTGCTGTTCTCCTCGTTCGCGGCGACGCTCGGCTCGCCCGGGCAGGGCAACTACGCCGCCGCGAACGCGTTCCTCGACGCGCTCGCCGCCCACCGCCACGCCGCCGGGCTACCGGCCACCGGCATCGGCTGGGGCATGTGGGCCACCACCAGCGCCATGACCGCCCACCTCGACCGGGACGACGCGCGGCGGCTGCGCCGCCTCGGCATGACGCCGCTCACCGCCACCGAGGGCGCCGCCCTGCTCGACGCCGCCACCCGCCGCGCCCGGCCCGCCGTCGCGGCGGCCCGGCTGCGGCTCACCGGCGACGCCGACCGCTACCCGGCGATCCTGCGCGGCCTGGTCCGCACCGGCGCCCGTCGCGCGGCGCAGGTCACCGGCGGCGGCGAGAGCGGCTGGGCCGAGCGGCTCGCCGGTCTCGCCCCGGACGAGGCGACCGCGTTGCTGGTCGAGTTGGTCCGGGCGCAGGCCGCGGCGGTGCTCGGGCACGCGTCGGCGCAGGCGGTGCCCGGCACGCGGGCGTTCAAGGACCTCGGGTTCGACTCGTTGACGTCGGTGGAGCTGCGGAACCGGCTCGCCGCCGCCACCGGGCTGCGGCTGCCCGCCACGCTGGTCTTCGACCACCCCACCCCGGAACGCGTCGCCGGCCTGCTGCACGGGCACCTCGCCACCGCCGCGCCCGCCGCGCCGGCCACCCGTACCGCCGGGGCGGTCGCCGCCGACGAACCACTCGCCATCGTCGGCATGGCCTGCCGCTACCCGGGCGGCATCGCCACCCCCGAGCAGTTGTGGGACCTGGTCGCCGCCGGCGGGGACGCGATCGGCGGGTTCCCGGCCGACCGGGGCTGGGACCTCGACGCGCTCTACGACCCGGACGCCGAACGGGCCGGCACGTCCACCACCCGGCACGGCGGGTTCCTCGCCGACGCCGGCGACTTCGACCCGGCGTTCTTCGGCATCAGCCCGCGCGAGGCCCTCGCGATGGACCCGCAGCAGCGGCTGCTGCTGGAAACCGCGTGGGAGGCGTTCGAGTCCGCCGGCCTCGACCCGGCCACCCGCGCCGGCACCGCCACCGGTGTCTTCGTCGGCGCCGCCTCCTCCGGCTACGCCGCCGACGGCGCCGAAGGGCTCGAAGGCCACCTGCTCACCGGCACCGCCGGCAGCGTCGCCTCCGGCCGCCTCGCCTACACGTTCGGCCTGGAAGGGCCGGCCGTCACCGTCGACACCGCCTGCTCGTCGTCGCTCGTCGCGCTGCACCTCGCCGCGCAGGCGCTGCGCTCCGGCGAGTGCGACCTGGCGCTCGCCGGCGGCGTGGCGCTGATGGCCACGCCGGGCATGTTCTCCGAGTTCTCCCGACAGGGCGGCCTGGCCCCGGACGGCCGGTGCAAGGCGTTCGCCGCCGGCGCCGACGGCACCGGCTGGGGCGAGGGCGCCGGCATCCTGCTGGTGCAGCGCCTCGCCGACGCGCGCCGCGACGGCCGCCGCGTCCTCGCCGTGGTCCGCGGCACCGCCATCAACTCCGACGGCGCGTCCAACGGCCTGACCGCCCCCAACGGCCCGTCCCAGCAGCGCGTCATCCGGGCGGCGCTGGCCGCGGCCCGGCTCGGCCCGGCGGACGTGGACGTGGTGGAGGCGCACGGCACCGGTACCACGCTCGGTGACCCGATCGAGGCGCAGGCGCTGCTCGCCACGTACGGGCAGGGCCGGCCGGACGACCGGCCGCTGCTGCTCGGCTCCATCAAGTCGAACATCGGCCACACCCAGGCCGCCGCCGGCGTCGCCGGGATCATCAAGATGGTCCTCGCCATGCGCCACGGCGTGGTGCCGCCGACGCTGCACGTGGACGCGCCCTCGACGCACATCGACTGGACCGCCGGCGCGGTCACCCTCGTCACGGACGCCGCGCCCTGGCCGGCCGTCGACCGGCCCCGCCGCGCCGCCGTCTCCTCGTTCGGCATCTCCGGCACCAACGCGCACGCCGTCATCGAGGCGGCCCCCGCCGCGCCGCCGGCCGGCCCCGCACCCGCCACCGGCCCCGGCCTGGTCCGCGCCGACGCCGTGCCGCTGCTGCTGTCCGCCCGCAGCGCCCGCGCGCTGCCCGCCCAGGCCGCCCGGCTGCGCGACCACCTCGACGCCCACCCCGACCTGGACCTGGCCGACGTCGGCTGGTCACTGGCCACCGGCCGGGCCCACCACCCGTACCGGCAGGTCACCGTCGCCGCCGGCCGGACCGACGCGCTCGCCGCGCTCACCGCCGCCGCGTCGCCGGCCCAACCCGTCAACGGTACGCCGAAGGTCGTCTTCGTCTTCCCCGGCCAGGGCTCCCAGTGGCCCGGCATGGCGCTCGACCTGCTCGACACCTCGCCGGTCTTCCGGGACCGGATGCGCGAGTGCGCCGCCGAGCTGGCCGGGCTCGTCGACTGGACGCCCGAGGACGTGCTGCGCGGCGCGCCCGACGCCCCGCCGCTGGACCGGGTCGACGTGGTCCAGCCGCTGCTGTTCGCCGTGATGGTGTCGCTGGCCGAGGTGTGGCGCTCCGGCGGCGTACGCCCCGACGCGGTGATCGGCCACTCGCAGGGCGAGATCGCCGCCGCCTGCGTGGCCGGGGCGCTCACCCTGCCCGACGCGATGCGCCTCGTGGTGGCCCGCAGTCGGGCGCTGCTCGCCCTCTCCGGCCGGGGCGGCATGGTCTCCGTACCGCTCTCCGCCGCCGACACCGCCGACCTCATCGCGCCCTGGGGCGACCGGCTCGGCGTCGCCGCGCTCAACGGCGCCACCGTCACCGTCGTCTCCGGTGACGCCGACGCCGTCGACGAGCTGCTCGCCGTCGCCGCCGACCGCGACCTGCGGGCCCGGCGGATCGCGGTCGACTACGCCTCGCACTGCGCGCACGTCGACGCGGTCCGCGACGACCTGACCGCCGCGCTCGGCACGCTCGCACCCCGCCCGAGCCGGGTCGCCTTCCACTCCACCGTCACCGGCGAGCCGATCGACACCACCGACCTGGACGCCGACTACTGGTTCCGCAACCTGCGCGAACCGGTCCGCCTCGCGCCGGTCGTGGACGCGCTGATCGACACCGGTCACCGGGCGTTCGTCGAGATCAGCCCGCACCCGGTGCTCAAGGTCGTGGTGCAGGACGCGCTCGACCGGACGCCCGCCGGGACGCCCGGCGTCGTCGTCGGCTCGCTGCGCCGCGACGAGCACGGCCCCCGCCAGCTCCTCACCGCGCTCGGCGGCCTGCACGCCGCCGGCGTACCGGTCGACTGGGCGGCCGTCTTCGCCGGCTCCGGGGCCACCCGGGTCGACCTGCCCCCGTACGCGTTCCAGCGGGAACGGTTCTGGCCCGAACCGGGCGCGACGCGCGGCGGCGACGTCACCGGCGCCGGTCTCGGCGCCGCCGGGCACCCGCTGCTCGGCGCGGCGGTCCGGCTGGCCGACGCGGACGAGGTGGTGCTGACCGGACGGCTCTCGCTCGCGGCGCAGCCGTGGCTGGCCGACCACGCCGTCGCCGGCACCGTGCTGCTGCCCGGCACCGCGCTGGTCGAGCTGGCGGTCCGGGCCGGCGACGAGGTCGGCGCCGCCCGGGTACGCGAGCTGACGCTTGTCGCCCCGCTGACCCTGCCGGACACCGGGGGAGTCCGGGTGCAGGTACGCGTCGGCGCGCCCGATGACGCCGGGGCCCGCCCGCTGACCGTGCACGCCCAACCCGACGGCGCCACCGACGACGGGTGGACCCGGCACGCCGAGGGTGTGCTGGAACCGGCGACCGCCGAGGAACCGACGCTCGACGCCTGGCCCCCCGCCGGCGCCGCCGAGGTGGACCTCACCGACTGGTACGACACGCTCGCCGGGCACGGCCTGGCGTACGGGCCGGCGTTCCGGGGCCTGCGTCGGGCGTGGACCGCCGACGGCACGGTCTGCGCCGAGGTCGCCCTGCCGGACGGGCCGGCCGACCGCGCCGGCCGGTTCGAGGTGCACCCGGCGCTGCTCGACGCCGCGCTGCACGCCATCGGCCTGCTGCCCGGCGGGGACCGGACGCCCGGACCGCGGGTGCCGTTCATGTTCGGCGGCGTGCAGGTGCACGCGGCCGGCGCGGCGGTGCTGCGGGTGCGGCTGTCCCGCGCCGGCGACACGGTGCGGCTGGTCGCCGCCGACGAGACCGGCGCCCCGGTGGTGTCGGTGGACGAGCTGGTGCTCAAGGAGCTGGGCGCGTCCGTCGTACCGGCTGCCGCCGACCGGTCCGTCCTCGAGGTGACCTGGTCGGCCCGGGACGTCACGCCCGCGGGTGAGTCGCTGTCCTGGGCGACGCTGGCCGGCGTCGGTGCCGACCGGAGCGCCCCGCAGGCGGGAGCGGACCCGCAGCCGCCCGCCGCCGGGCGGCCGGACACCGGCGACGCCGCGGCGTATCCCGACGTGGCCGCGCTGGTGGCCGCCGTCGCGGCCGGCGTGCCGGCCCCGGAGGCGGTGCTGCTGCCGGTCCGGCCCGAACCGACCACCGGTGGATCGACCGGCACGGTGACGGGTGGCGAACCGACCGGCGCGGCCGAGGACGGCGAGGCGGCCGCGACCGGCGGGGACCTGCCGGACCGGGTGCGGTCGGTGACGGTGGCGGTGCTGGCCGCGGTGCAGAGCTGGCTGGCCGCCGACGTGCTGGCCGAGTCGCGGCTGGTGGTGACCACCCGGGGAGCGGTGGCGGCCCGGGACGGCGACCGGATCGTCGACCTGGCCGGCGCGGCGGTGTGGGGGCTGCTGCGGTCCGCGCAGTCCGAGCACCCGGGCCGGATCGTGCTGGCCGACCTGGACCGGACGCCCGACGCCGAGGTGCTGGCGCTGCTCGCCGCCGCGCCGGCCGGCGGTCAGGTCGCGCTGCGCGACGGCGACGTGCTCGTCCCGCGCGTGACGCGCCCGGCCGGCGACCGGCTCGTCCCGTCGACCGACCGCTGGCACGTGGCAGCCGTCGAGCCCGGCACCATCGACGGCGTCGCCCTGCGGCCGACCGACACCCTGCCGCTCGGGGCTGGTGAGGTGCGGGTGGCGGTGCGGGCGGCCGGGGTGAACTTCCGGGACGTGTTGATCGCGTTGGGGATGTATCCGGACGCGTCGGCGGTGATGGGCAGCGAGGGCGCGGGGGTGGTGTTGGAGGTCGGTCCGGGGGTGTCCGGGCTGGCGGTGGGTGATCGGGTGTTCGGGTTGTTCGAGCCGGGCTTCGGGCCGGTGGTGGTGGCGCGGCGGGATCGGATCGCGCGGGTGCCGGAGGGTTGGTCGTTCGTCGAGGCGGCGTCGGTGCCGGTGGTGTTCCTGACGGCGTGGTACGCGTTGCGGGATCTGGCGAACCTGCGTTCCGGTGAGTCGGTGCTGATCCACTCCGGTGCCGGTGGGGTGGGGATGGCGGCGATCCAGATCGCCCGGCATCTCGGCGCGACGGTGTACGCGACGGCGAGCCCCGCGAAGTGGGACACGTTGCGGAGCCTGGGGGTGGCGGACGAGCGGATCGCGTCGTCGCGGACCACGGAGTTCGAGGCCGCGTTCGCCGCGGCGAGTGACGGCGCCGGGGTCGACGTGGTGCTGGACGCCCTGGCGGGTGAGTTCGTGGACGCGTCGTTGCGGTTGCTGCCGCGCGGCGGACGCTTCGTCGAGATGGGCAAGACCGACGTCCGCGACCCGGACCAGGTCGCCGCCCAGCACCCCGGCGTCACGTACCGGGCGTTCGAACTCAACGCGGCCGGCGGCGAGCGCCTCGGCCAGATGCTCACCGAGCTGCTCGACCTGTTCGAGCGCGGCGCGCTGACGCCGCTGCCCATCCGGACCTGGGACGTCCGGCAGGCCCGCACCGCGCTGCGGCACCTGAGCCAGGCCCGCCACGTCGGCAAGGTCGTGCTCACCGTGCCCGCCCTCGCCGAGCCGGACCGCGTCACGCTGGTCACCGGCGCCAGCGGCACCCTCGCCGGCCTGGTCGCCCGGCACCTCGTCGCCACCGGCCAGACCCGCAACCTGCTCCTCGCGGCCCGCCGCGCACCGGCCGACGACCCGGCGTACACGGCCCTCGTGGACGCGCTGACCGACGCCGGGGCCACGGTCCGGGCCGTCCCGGTCGACCTGACCGAACCCGGCCGGGCCGCCGAACTGGTGGCCGGCGTGGACCTGACCGCCGTGTACCACTGCGCCGGCACCATCGCCGACGCCACCGTCACCTCCCTGGACGCCGACGCCGTCGACCGGGTGCTGCGGCCCAAGGTGGACGCCGCCTGGGCGCTGCACGAGGCCACCGCCGGCCTGGACCTGACCGCGTTCGTGCTGTTCTCGTCCATCGCCGCCACGCTCGGCTCACCCGGGCAGGGCAACTACGCCGCCGCGAACGCGTTCCTCGACGCGCTCGCCGCCCACCGCCGGGCGAACGGACTGCCGGCGGCCAGCCTCGCCTGGGGACTCTGGGCCACCACCAGCACCATGACCGCCCACCTCGACGACGGCGAGCACCGGCGCGCCATCCGCGCCGGCAGCGCCCCGCTCACCGACGCCGAAGGGCTCGCGCTGCTCGACGCGGCCCAGCGACACGGCGGCACGCACGCCGTGCTCATGAACGTGCCGACCAGCCCCGACCCGGCCCGCGTGCCGGAACTGCTGCGCGACCTGATCCGCCCGGCCCGGCGGCGGGCCGCCGCGCGTACCGGAGGGGACCTGTCGCTGGCCGAGCGGCTCGCGACGCTCAGCCCCGCCGCCCGGCACAACCAGCTCCTCGACCTGGTCGCCGGCAGCGTCGCCGCGGTGCTCGGCCACCGGTCCGCCGACGGCGTCGACCCGCAACGCCCGTTCAAGGAACTCGGCTTCGACTCGCTGACCTCGGTGGAGCTGCGCAACCGGCTCGCCGCCGCCACCGGGCTGCGACTGCCCGCCACCGTGGCGTTCGACCACCCCACCCCGGTCGTGCTCGCCGAACACCTCGACCGGGAGATCGGCGGCCGGGCCGCGCCCGCCGCCACGCCGGCAGGCACCGCGACCACCGCCGTCGACGAGCCGATCGCCGTGGTCGGCATGGCCTGCCGCTTCCCCGGTGACGTCCACAGCCCCGAGGACCTGTGGGACCTGGTCACCGCCGGCGCGGACGTGATCGCGCCGTTCCCCACCGACCGGGGCTGGGACCTGGCCGGCCTGCTCGACGACGGCGACGACCGGCCCGCGCCCCGGCACGGCGGCTTCCTCTACGACGCCGCCGACTTCGACGCCGCGTTCTTCGGCATCAACCCGCGCGAGGCGCTCGCCATGGACCCGCAGCAGCGGCTGCTGCTGGAGACCTCGTGGGAGGCGCTGGAACGCGCCGGCGTCGACCCGTCCACCGTGCGCGGCAGCAGCACCGGCGTCTACGTCGGCCTGATCTACCACGACTACGCCGGCACCGCCGTCGGGACCGACGAGGAACTCGACGGGTACGTGGGCAACGGCAGCGCCGGCAGCGTCGCCTCCGGCCGCATCTCCTACCTGCTCGGCCTGGAAGGCCCGGCGGTCACCGTCGACACCGCCTGCTCGTCGTCGCTGGTCGCGTTGCACCTGGCCGCCCAGGCGCTGCGCCAGCAGGAGTGCGGCCTGGCGCTGGCCGGCGGCGTCACGGTCATGTCCAGCCCCGGCATGCTCGCCGAGTTCTCCCGGCAGCGCGGCCTGTCCCCGGACGGGCGGTGCAAGGCGTTCGGCGCCGACGCCGACGGCACCGGCTTCGCCGAGGGCGTCGGCATGCTGCTGCTGGAACGCCTCTCCGACGCCCGCCGCAACAATCGCCGGATCCTCGCCGTGCTGCGCGGCAGCGCGGTCAACCAGGACGGCGCCAGCAGCGGCCTCACCGCCCCCAACGGCCCGTCCCAGCAACGGGTCATCCGGGCCGCCCTGGCCAACGCGCGGCTGTCCCCGGCCGACGTGGACGTGGTCGAGGCGCACGGCACCGGCACCGCCCTCGGCGACCCGATCGAGGCGCAGGCGCTGCTCGCCACGTACGGGCAGGACCGGACGGAGCCGCTGCTGCTCGGTTCCGTGAAGTCGAACATCGGCCACACCCAGGCCGCCGCCGGCGTCGCCGGGATCATCAAGATGGTCCTCGCCATGCGGCACGGCGTGGTGCCGCCGACGCTGCACGCCGACCAGCCGTCCCCGCACGTCGACTGGGCGTCCGGCGCGGTCACGCTGGCCACGACGGCGGCGCCCTGGCCGGCCGTCGACCGGCCCCGCCGCGCCGCCGTCTCGTCATTCGGCATCTCCGGCACCAACGTGCACGCCATCCTGGAACAGGCCCCCGAACCCACCCAGGCACCCACCACGCCGCCCGCCGTCACCGGCGACCTCGGCACCCCGTGCGTGCTCTCCGCCCGCACCCCGGACGCGCTGCGCGCCCAGGCCGACCGGCTGGCCGCCTGGATCGAGGCGAACCCGGCGGTGCCGCTGGCCGACCTCGGCCACGCGCTCGCCACCGGACGGTCCGCGTTCGAACACCGGGCCGTGCTGCTGCCGCGCGACCGTACGGGCCTGCTCGCCGGCCTGGCCGCCGTCGCCGCCGACGAACCGTCGTCCACAGTGGTACGCGGCACCGCCGGCACCGGCCGGCTCGCCGTGCTCTTCTCCGGTCAGGGCGCGCAGCGCCCCGGCATGGGCCGCGAGGCGTACCGGGCGTTCCCGGTCTTCGCCGCCGCGCTGGACGAGGCCTGCCGGCACCTCGACCCGCTGCTGCCCCGACCGCTGCGGCCGGTGCTCTTCGCACCCGAGGGCGCCCCGGAGGCGGCGCTGCTGGACCGCACCGAGTTCACCCAGCCGGCGCTGTTCGCCGTCGAGGTGGCGCTGTTCCGCCTGGTCGAGTCGTTCGGGATCACCCCCGACGTGGTCGGCGGCCACTCGGTCGGCGAGATCACCGCCGCGTACGTGGCCGGGGTGCTCTCCCTGCCCGACGCCGCCACGCTTGTCGCCGCGCGCGGCCGGCTCATGCAGGCGCTGCCCGACGGCGGCGGCATGCTCGCCGTCGCCGCGCCCGAGGACGAGGTGACCGCCGCGCTCGCCGGGTACGCCGACCGGGTCGGGATCGCCGCCGTCAACGGCCCGTCGTCGGTGGTCGTCTCCGGCGCGTCGGACGCGCTCGACGAACTGGCACGCCACTGGCGGGAGCGGGGCGTACGCACCCGCCGGCTGCGGGTCAGCCACGCGTTCCACAGCCCGCTGATGGCCCCGATGCTGGACGCGTTCCGGGCCGTCGTCGACGAACTCACCCTCGACCCGCCGCGCCTGCCGGTGCTGTCGAACCTGACCGGCCGCGTCGCCGAGCCGGACGCGCTGCGCGACCCCGACTACTGGGTGCGGCACGTCCGCGACGCGGTCCGCTTCGCCGACGGCATCGCCGACCTGCGGCAGCGCCACGTCGGCACGTACCTGGAGGTCGGGCCGGACGGGGTGCTCGCCGGCATGATCCGCGACTGCCTCGGCGACGACGCCACGCCGGTGGTCGTGCCGACGCTGCGCGCCGGACGCACCGAGGGGGCCGCGCTGCTCACCGCGCTCGCCGAGGCGTACGCCGGTGGCGTGCCGGTGGACTGGACGCCACTGACCGGCGGGGGCGCGCCGCTGGACCTGCCCACGTACCCGTTCCAGCGGCGGCGCTTCTGGCCCGACGCCACCGGCTGGCGGGCCGGTGACCTGACCGGCGCCGGACTGGCCGCGTCCGGCCACCCGCTGCTCGGCGCCGCGGTGCGGCTGGCCGGCGCGGACGAGACGGTGCTGACCGGCCGGCTCGCGGTGTCCGCGCAGCCCTGGCTGGCCGAGCACGTCGTGGCCGGTGCCGTGCTGCTGCCCGGCACCGCGCTGGTGGAGCTGGTGGTGCGCGCCGGCGACGAGGTCGACGCCCCCCGGGTACGCGACCTCACCGTCACCGCCCCGCTGGTGCTGCCCGCCACCGGCGGTGTCCGGGTGCAGGTGCGGGTCGGCGCCGCCGACGACACCGGCGGCCGGGACGCCGCCGTGTACGCCCAGCCGGACGACGACCCGGACGCGGAGTGGACCCGGCACGCCGAGGCGGTGCTGGAGCCGGCCGCCGCCGACGAGCCCGGCCTCGCCGCCTGGCCGCCGCCCGGCGTCACCGAGACGGACCTGACCGGCTGGTACGAGACGCTCGTCGGCCACGGCCTGACGTACGGACCGACGTTCCAGGGCCTGCGCCGGGCCTGGACCGGCCGCGACGAGGTGTACGCCGAGGTGGCGCTGCCCGACACCACGGTGGCCGGGTTCGCGGTGCACCCGGCGCTGCTGGACGCCGCGCTGCACCCGATCGGCCTCCTGCCGGACGCAGACGCGTCGACCGGACCGCGCGTGCCGTTCGCGTTCGAGGGCGTGCAGGTGCACGCCGCCGGGGCTCGGCTGCTGCGGGTGCGGCTGACCCGCGCCGGCGCCGGGGTACGCCTGGTGGCGGCCGACGAGACCGGCGCGCCGGTGGTGTCGGTCGACACGCTGGTGCTGCGCGAACTGGCCGCCACTCCCACCACGGGTGCGGGCCCCCGGTCGCTGTACGCGGTGACCTGGCCGGCCGAGGAGATCCCGCCGGCCGAGGCGGACCTGACCTGGGCGGCGCTCGTCCCGGCCCGACCGGCCGACGCCGACGCGGACCGCCCGGCCCGGGGCGGGAAGGCGGCCGGACGCGGCGCGGCCCGGCCGAACACCGGATCCCCGACCACCGGCTGGCTCGACCCGACCGGGGCGGTGCCGGCGTTCCCGGACGTCGCGGCGCTGGTGGCAGCCGTCGAGGCCGGCACGCCCACCCCCGACGCGATTCTGCTGCCGATCGATCTCCCGGCGCGCACCGCCGACGCCCTGACCGGCACGGCGGGCAGCGGCGTGGTCGATGCGACGGCCGAGGGGGCGGGCGTCCAGGGGGACCTGCCCGCCCGGGTGCGGTCGCTGACGACAGCGGTGCTGGCGGGCGTGCAGGCGTGGCTGGCCGCCGACGTGCTCGCCGACTCGCGGCTGGTGGTGGTGACTCGCACCGCGGTGAGCACCGGCGACGACGACCGGGCGGTCGACCCGGCCGCCGCGGCGGTGTGGGGGCTGCTGCGCTCGGCGCAGTCCGAACACCCGGACCGGATCGTGCTGGTGGACACCGACGTCGCCCTCGACCGGCGCGCGCTCGGCGTGCTGGCCGCCGTGGTGGCGGACCCGTCCCCGTCGGGCGGTCAGCTCGCGCTGCGCGGCGACCGGGTGTGCGTACCCCGGTTGGTGCGCCCGACGAACGCGGAGCTGGTGCCGCCGGCGGCGGGCGGCTGGCACGTCGCCGCCGCGCGTCCCGGCACGCTCGACGGCGTCGAGATCGTGCCGGCCACGCCGGTCCCGCTCGCGGCCGGTGAGGTGCGGGTGGCGGTGCGGGCGGCCGGGGTGAACTTCCGGGACGTGTTGATCGCGCTCGGGATGTATCCGGACGCGTCGGCGGTGATGGGCAGCGAGGGCGCCGGGGTGGTGCTGGAGGTCGGTCCGGGGGTGTCCGGGCTGGGCGTGGGTGACCGGGTGTTCGGGTTGTTCGAGCCCGGGTTCGGTCCGGTGGTGGTGGCGCGGCGGGATCGGGTCGCGCGGGTGCCGGTGGGTTGGTCGTTCGTCGAGGCGGCGTCGGTGCCGGTGGTGTTCCTGACCGCCTGGTACGCGTTGCGGGATCTGGCGAACCTGCGTTCCGGTGAGTCGGTGCTGATCCACTCCGGTGCCGGTGGGGTGGGGATGGCGGCGATCCAGATCGCCCGGCATCTCGGCGCGACGGTCTACGCGACGGCGAGCCCCGCGAAGTGGGACACGTTGCGGAGTCTGGGGGTGGCGGACGAGCGGATCGCGTCGTCGCGGACCACCGACTTCGAGGCCGCGTTCGCCGCCGCGAGCGGCGGTGCCGGGGTCGACGTGGTGCTGGACGCCCTGGCCGGTGAGTTCGTGGACGCGTCGTTGCGGTTGCTGCCGCGCGGCGGACGCTTCGTCGAGATGGGCAAGACGGACCTGCGGGATCCGGAGGTGGTGGCGCGGGAGCACCCGGGCGTCGCCTACCGGTCGTTCGACCTGAACGAGGCCGGCGGCGAGCGCATCGGTCAGATGCTGGGCGAGCTGCTCGCGCTGTTCACCAGCGGCGCGTTGCGGCCCCTGCCGGTCCGGACCTGGGACGTGCGGCAGGCGCGGGCCGCGCTGCGGCACCTCAGTCAGGCGCGGCACGTCGGCAAGGTCGTGCTCACCGTGCCTACGCCGGTCGACCCGGAGCGCGTCACGCTGATCACCGGCGCGTCCGGCGCCCTCGCGGGGGTCGTCGCCCGGCACCTCGTCGCCACCGGCCAGAGTCGGAACCTGCTGCTGGCCGCCCGCCGGTTCCCGGCCGACGACCCGGCCTACGCGGCAGTGGTCGAGGCACTGGAAACGGCCGGCGCGACCGTCCGCGTCGCCACCGTCGACGTGACGGACGACGCACAGGTCACCGCGCTGGTGGCCGGCGTGGACCTGACCGCCGTGTACCACTGCGCCGGCACCATCGCCGACGCCACCGTCACCTCGCTGGACGCCGACGCCGTCGAGCGGGTGCTGCGGCCCAAGGTGGACGCCGCCTGGGCGCTGCACCGGGCCACCGCCGGGCACGACCTGTCCGCGTTCGTGCTGTTCTCGTCCATCGCGGCCACGCTCGGCTCGCCCGGGCAGGGCAACTACGCCGCCGCGAACGCGTTCCTCGACGCGCTCGCCGCCCACCGACGGGCGAACGGGCTGGCGGCCACCAGCATCGGCTGGGGCGCGTGGGCCACCGACGGCATGGCCGGGCGGCTCGACGCCGGCGACCGGCAGCGACTCGGCCGGATCGGCATGACCGGCCTCAGCGCCGCCGAGGGGGCGGCCCTGCTCGACGCCGCCGCCGCGCAACCGCTGCCCGCCGTGGTCGCCGCCCGGCTGCGGGTCACCGGCGGTCAGACGCACCTTCCGCCGCTGCTGCGGCTGCTGGCCCCCACCGGCGTACGCCGGCAGGCCCGCACCGGCGACGCGCAACCCACCGGCTGGGCCGAGCGGCTCGCCGGCCTGGCCCCGGACGAGGCGACCGCGCTGCTGGTCGAGTTGGTCCGGGCGCAGGCCGCGGCGGTGCTCGGGCACGCGTCGGCGCAGGCGGTGCCCGGCACGCGGGCGTTCAAGGACCTCGGGTTCGACTCGTTGACGTCGGTGGAGCTGCGGAACCGGCTCGCCGCCGCCACCGGGCTGCGGCTGCCCGCCACGCTGGTCTTCGACCACCCCACCCCGGAACGCCTCGCCGAGCACCTGCACGAACGACTCGGCCACCGGCCGGCCGCCGTCACCACCGCCATCCGGGCCACCGCCACCGAGGACGACGACCCGATCGCCATCATCGGCATGGCCTGCCGGCTCCCCGGCGGCGTCACCAACCCGGACCAACTGTGGGACTTGGTCGCCACCGGCGGCGACGGGATCGCCGAGTTCCCCGCCGACCGGGGCTGGGACCTCGACGCGCTCTACGACCCGGACGCCGACCGCGCCGGCACGTCCACCACCCGGCACGGCGGGTTCCTGCCCGGCGCCGCCGACTTCGACCCGGCGTTCTTCGGCATCAGCCCCCGTGAGGCCCTCGCGATGGACCCGCAGCAGCGGCTGCTGCTGGAGACCTCGTGGGAGGCGTTCGAGTCCGCCGGCCTCGACCCCCACGACCGCACCACGACCACCGGTGTCTTCGCCGGTCTGATCCACCACGACTACGCCGGCCGGCTCGACGCCTCCGAGGAGCTGGAGGGCTACCTGGTCAACGGCACCGCCGGCAGCGTCGCCTCCGGTCGCGTCGCGTACGTCTTCGGGCTGGAAGGACCGGCCGTCACCGTCGACACCGCCTGCTCGTCGTCGCTCGTCGCGCTGCACCTGGCCGGGCAGGCGCTGCGGGCCGGGGAGTGCGACCTGGCGTTGGCCGGTGGAGTCACCGTGATGGCGACGCCCAGCGCGTTCGTCGGCTTCTCCCGCCAGCGCGGGCTGGCCCCCGACGGGCGGTGCAAGTCGTTCGCCGCCGGCGCCGACGGGACGAGCTGGGGCGAGGGCGTCGGCATGCTGCTGGTCGAGCGGCTCAGCGACGCCCGCCGTCGCGGCCACCGGGTCCTCGCCGTGGTGCGGGGTACGGCGGTGAACCAGGACGGGGCGTCAAACGGCCTGACCGCGCCGAACGGTCCGTCGCAGCAGCGCGTGATCCGGCAGGCCCTGGCCAACGCGCGGCTGACGACCGCCGACGTGGACGCGGTGGAGGCGCACGGCACCGGCACCACGCTGGGTGACCCGATCGAGGCGCAGGCGGTGCTGGCCACGTACGGGCAGGACCGGCAGACGCCGCTGCTGCTCGGGTCGGTGAAGTCGAACATCGGGCACACGCAGGCGGCGGCCGGTGTCGCGGGCATCATCAAGATGGTCCTGGCGATGCGGCACGGCGTGGTGCCGCCGACGTTGCACGTGGATGAGCCGTCGCCGCACATCGACTGGTCGGCGGGGGCGGTGACGCTGGCGACGGCTGCGACGCCGTGGCCGGTGGTGGATCGGCCGCGTCGGGCGGCGGTGTCGTCGTTCGGTATCTCCGGCACCAACGCCCACGTCATCCTGGAACAGCCCACGGACGTCATCGAGCCGGCGAGCGTCGGGGAGTCGACCGGCGGGCCGGTGCCGGTGTTGCTGTCGGCGCGTACCGACGCGGCGCTCGCCGCGCAGGCCGGTCGCTGGGCGCGCTGGCTCGCCGCCGACGAGACGCTGCGCCCGGCCGACGTCGGATGGTCGGCGTTCACCACCCGGCCCGCGCTGGAGCAGCGGGCCGTCCTCGGCGTCACCGACCGGGACGACCTGCTCGCCGCGCTGCGCGCGCTGGCCGGTGGCACGCCCACCGGCGCGGTGACCACCGGCCCCGCCGGCCCGCGCGGTCGTCTGGCGGTGCTGTTCTCCGGGCAGGGCGCGCAGCGTGCCGGCATGGGCCGCGAGTTGTCCGACGCGTTCCCGGTGTTCGCCGCCGCGTTGGACGAGGTCTGCGGGCACCTGGACCCGCTGCTGCCGGAGCCGTTGAAGCCGGTGCTGTTCGGCGACGGCGACCTGCTGGACCAGACGCAGTTCACCCAGGCCGGCCTGTTCGCGGTCGAGGTGGCGCTGTTCCGCCTGGTCGAGTCGTTCGGCGTGACGCCGGACTTCGTCGGCGGGCACTCGATCGGCGAGATCACCGCCGCTCACGTCGCGGGCGTGCTCTCCCTGCCGGACGCGTGCCGGTTGGTGGCAGCGCGGGGCCGGTTGATGCAGGCGCTGCCGGCCGGCGGCGGGATGCTCGCGGTCGCGGCGCCCGAGGCCGACGTGACGGCGTCCATCGCCGGTCACGCGGACGTCGGGATCGCGGCGGTCAACGGCCCGTCGTCGACAGTGGTCTCCGGTGACCTGAGCGCGTTGGACGAGATCGAGCGCGCGTGGCGGGACCGGGGTGTGCGCACCCGCCGGCTGACCGTGTCGCACGCGTTCCACAGCCCGCTGATGGAGCCGATGCTGGCCGAGTTCCGCACGGTCCTCGACCGGCTGACGTTCGCCGCGCCGCTGCTGCCGATCGTGTCCAACGTGACCGGCGCGCTCGCCGGGTCCGACGAGATCACCACTGTCGACTACTGGGTGCGGCACGTGCGGGAGGCGGTCCGGTTCGCCGACGGGGTGACCGCGTTGCGGGACGCCGGGGTGGACACGTTCCTGGAGATCGGCCCGCAGAGCGTGCTGACCGCGCTGGCGGCGGAGATCCTGCCGGACGACGAGGTGGTCGCCGTCGCCGTGCAGCGCCGGGACCGGGACGAGGCGGGCGCGCTGCTGGCCGGGCTGGCCGAGCTGCACGTGCACGGCGTCCGCGTCGACTGGGCGCCCTGGTTCGCCGGCGCCACCCGCGTCGAGCTGCCCACGTACGCGTTCCAGCACGAGCGGTTCTGGCCCGACACGCCGACCCGGACTGACGCCTCCGACGCCGAGTTCTGGGCCGCCGTGGAGAGCGGCGACCTGACCGCGCTCGCCGGTCACCTCGCCGACGACGCCCTCGACACGCTCGCCCCGGCGCTGCCCGCGCTCACCACCTGGCGGCGGGCCCGCACCCGGCGTACCCCGGCCGACCGGTGGGCGTACCAGGTCACCTGGAAGCGGCTCGACCTCGACGAGCGGCCCGCCGCCGGCGGCGCCTGGCTGGTCGTCGCCCCGGCCGGCGAACCCGCCACCGCCGACGTCGCCGCCGCGCTGGCCGGCGCGGAGCTGCGCCCGGTCACCGTCGACCCCGCCACCGCCACCCGGACCGACCTCGCCGCCGCGCTCGGCAAGGCGCTCGCGGACGGGCCGGTCGACGGCGTGGTCTCGCTGCTCGGCCTGCACGACGCGCCGCACCCGGAGCATCCGGCGCTGCCCGCCGGCACCGCAGCCACGCTGCTGCTGATCCAGGCGCTGCACGACACCGGCGACACGCCGCCGCTGTGGTGCCTCACCCGGGACGCGGTCGCCGTCGACGGCGACGACCCGGTGCACGGCGTCGCCCAGGGCGGCCTGTGGGGCCTGGCCCGGGTCGCCGGGCTGGAACTGCCCCGGCTGCGCGTCAACCTGCTCGACCTGCCCGCCGGCGACGGTGACACCCACATCGAACCCGCCCGGCTCGCCGCCGCGCTCACCGCCGACGGCGACGAGGACCAGTTCGCGCTGCGCGACGGCGGCCTCTACGCGCGCCGCCTGGTCCGCGCCACCCCGGCCGCGCCGGCCGCCGCCGACCGGTGGCAGCCCGCCGGCACGGTGCTGGTCACCGGCGGCACCGGCGCGCTCGGCGCGCACGTCGCCCGCTGGGCGGCCGGCGCCGGTGCGGAGCACCTGGTGCTCACCAGCCGACGCGGCGACGCCGCCCCCGGCGCGGCCGAGCTGCGCGACGAGCTGACCGCGCTCGGCGTACGCGTCACGATCGCCGCCTGCGACGTGGCCGACCGGGACGCGGTCGCCGCGCTGCTGACCCGCCTCGACGCCGACCCGGCGCCGCTGACCGCCGTGGTGCACGCCGCCGGGCTCAACGACGTGGCGCCGCTGCTCGACACCGACCCGGACCGGCTGGCCGGCGTGCTCACCGGCAAGACCGCCGGCGCGGTGCACCTCGACGAGCTGCTCGGCGACCGGCCGCTCGACGCGTTCGTGCTGTTCGCCTCCATCGCCGGGGTGTGGGGCAGCGGCGGGCAGGCCGGCTACGCGGCCGGCAACGCCCACCTCGACGCGCTGGCCGCCCGGCGGCACGCCCGCGGCCTCGCCGCCACCTCGGTGGCCTGGGGACCGTGGGCCGACGGCGGCATGGCCACCGACGACGCGCAGCGCGAACTGGCCCGACGCGGCCTGCGGGCGATGGCCCCCGCCGATGCGCTGCACGCCATGCGCGTCGCGGTCGGGCGCGGCGACGCCACCCTCATCGTGGCGGACGTGGACTGGGCGACGTTCGCCCCCGCGTACGCGTCGAGCCGTCCCCGGCCGTTCCTGGCCGACCTGCCCGAGGCCCGGCAGGCCGTCCGCGCCGCCGCGGAGGTCCCCGCCGACGGCGGCGCCGCGCTGCGCGACCAGCTCCGCGAGCTGTCCACCGAGGACCGGGACCGCAAGCTCGTCGAGCTGGTCCGCGCCGAGGCGGCGGCCGTGCTCGGCCACGGCGGTCCGGAGCGGGTCAAGCCCCGGCGGGCGTTCAAGGACCTCGGCTTCGACTCGCTGACCGCGGTCGAGCTGCGTAACCGGCTCAACCGGGCCACCGGCCTGTCGCTGCCCACCACGCTGGTCTTCGACCACCCCGACCCGGCCGCGCTCGCCGACCACCTGCGCGCCACGCTGCTGCCCGACGCGTCGACCACGCCGACGGCGGACCCGGCCGAGACCGCGGTACGCCAGGCGCTGGCCACCGTCCCGCTCGCCCGCATCCGCGAGGCCGGGCTGCTGGAGCTGCTGCTCGGCCTCACCGACGGCGACGGCCCCGCGCCCGAGCCGGACGGCGCGGAGGTCGACCTCGACGACCTCGACACCGACACCCTGATCCGGCTGGCCCTCGACGGCTCCGAGTCCTGACGCCCCACGTACGGAGTAGATGATGTCCACGTCTTCAGACAAGGTCGTCGAGGCGCTTCGGGCCTCCCTCAAGGAGACCAGCCGGCTCAAGCAGCTCAACCAGCAGCTGAGCGCCGCCGCCCGGGAGCCGATCGCGATCGTCGCGATGTCCTGCCGCTACCCGGGCGGGGTGTCCACCCCCGAGCAGCTGTGGGAGCTGGTGGACGCCGGCGGCGACGCGATCGGCGGCTTCCCCACCGACCGGGGCTGGGACCTGGCCAACCTCTACGACCCGTCCGCCGACCGGGTCGGCCGTTCCACCACCCAGCAGGGCGGCTTCCTCTACGACGCGGCCGGCTTCGACGCCGAGTTCTTCGGCATCAGCCCGCGCGAGGCGCTCGCCATGGACCCGCAGCAGCGGCTGCTGCTGGAGACGTCGTGGGAGGCGTTCGAGACCGCCGGCATCGCCCCCTCGTCGGTACGCGGCCAGAAGGTCGGCGTGTTCGTCGGCACCGCCGCCAACGGCTACGGCGTCGCCGCCGACGGCGGCGCGACCGACGCCGACGAGGGCTACCTGCTCACCGGCACCGTCACCAGCGTCGTCTCCGGGCGGATCGCGTACGCGCTGGGCCTGGAAGGGCCGGCCGTCACCGTGGACACCGCCTGCTCGTCGTCGCTGGTCGCGCTGCACCTGGCCGCGCAGGCGCTGCGGGCCGGCGAGTTCGACCTGGCGCTCGCCGGCGGCGTGACCGTGATGGCCAGCCCCAGCGCGTTCGTCGGCTTCTCCCGCCAGCGCGGGCTCGCCTCCGACGGACGCTGCAAGTCGTTCGCCGCCGCCGCCGACGGCACCGGCTGGGCCGAGGGCGTCGGCCTGCTGCTCGTCGAACGGCTCGCCGACGCCCGGCGCAACGGCCACCCGGTGCTCGCGGTGCTGCGTGGCAGCGCGATCAACCAGGACGGCGCGTCCAACGGGCTCACCGCCCCCAACGGCCCCTCCCAGCAGCGGGTCATCCGGCAGGCGCTCAGCAACGCCCGGCTGGACGCCGGCGACGTGGACGCGGTCGAGGCGCACGGCACCGGCACCACGCTCGGCGACCCGATCGAGGCGCAGGCGCTGCTGGCCACGTACGGGCGGGACCGCGACGGCCGCGACCCGCTCTGGCTGGGCTCGATCAAGTCGAACCTGGGCCACAGCCAGTCCGCCGCCGGCGTCGCCGGCGTGATCAAGATGGTGCAGGCCATCCGGCACGGCCGGCTGCCCGCCACGCTGCACGTCGACACGCCGTCCCCGCACATCGACTGGTCCGCCGGCGCGGTGGAGCTGCTCACCGAGGCCCGGAGCTGGCCGGCGGTGGACCGGCCGCGCCGCGCCGCGATCTCCTCGTTCGGCATCAGCGGCACCAACGCCCACGTCATCGTGGAACAGGCCGACCCGACGCCCGCCCCGGCGCCCGTCACCGACCGGCCGGCGCTGGTCGCCGGCGCGGCCACCGTCTGGTCGCTCTCCGCCCGGTCCGCCGACGCGCTGCGCGAGCAGGCCACCCGGCTGGCCCGCCACGTCCGCGACCACGCCGACCTCGACCCGGCCCGGCTGGCCTGGTCGCTGGTCACCACCCGGTCGGTGTTCGAGCACCGGGCCGCAGTGGTCGCCGCCGACCCCGAGCAGCTCCTCGCCGGCCTGGACGCGGTCGCCGCCGGCACGCCCGCCGCCACCGTCGTCACCGGGCAGGCCGGCGAGCCGGGGGAGGGGCCGGTCTGGGTGTTCCCCGGCCAGGGCGCGCAGCACGCCGCCATGGCCGCCGAGCTGATCGGCGCCGCGCCGGTCTTCGACGAGGCGCTCGCCGAGTGCCAGGCCGAACTGGACCGCTGGCTCGACGTCGACGTGGTCGCGTTGCTCACCGGCCCCGACGACTCGTGGCTGACCCGCTCCGAGATCGCCCAGCCGGCGCTGTTCGCGGTCGGCGTGGCGCTGGCCCGGCTGTGGCGGCACGCCGGGATGAGCCCGCGCGCCGTGATCGGCCACTCCCAGGGCGAGATCGTCGCCGCCCACGTGGCCGGCGCGCTCACCCTCGCCGACGCGGCCCGGGTGCTGGCGTTGCGCCTGCGGGCCCTGGCCGACGTCGCCGGCACCGGCACCATGGCCGCCGTCGACCTGCCCGCCGCCGAGCTGGCCACCCGCCTGCCCGAGGGCGTGACCGTCTCGGTGGTCAACGGCCCCGCCACCACCGCCGTCGCCGGGCCGTCCCAGGCCATCGCCGACCTGATCGCCACGCTGGTCGCCGACGGCGTACGGGCCCGGCCGGTGGCCGTCGACTACGCCTCGCACTCCCCGGCCGTGGCGCCGGTCGCCGACCGGCTCCGCACCGAGCTGGCCGGCCTGACGCCGCGCGCCGGCGACGTGCCGATCATCTCCACGGTCACCGGCGACTGGTGCGACGGCGCCCGCCTCGACGCCGACCACTGGGCGGACAACCTGCGCCTGCCGGTGCTGTTCGACACCGCCGTGCGCACCGCGATCGACGCCGGGCACACCGACTTCGTCGAGGTGTCGCCGCACCCGGTGCTCGCCATGTCGGTCGCGGCCATCCTGGACGACACCGGCACCGCCGGCCGCGCGCTGTCCACGCTGCGGCGCGGCGAGGACGCCCGGCTGCGGCTGCTGACCAGCATCGCCCACGCCCACGCGCACGGCCTGCCGGTGGAACTGGACCGGGTCCTCGCCCCCGCGCCGGTCCTCACCGGCCTGCCCACGTACGCGTTCCAGCGCCGGCGCTACTGGCCGGAGCGGATGGCGGCGACCGCCGCCGGCCCGGTCGGCCCGGACGTCGTCGACGTGGAGTTCTGGTCGGCCGTGGAACGCGCCGACGTCGCCGCGCTCACCGCCGGGGACGCCGACCCGGAGGTGCTCGCCCCGGCGCTGCCGCTGCTGTCGTCCTGGCGGCGGGCCCGGCTCCAGCGGGCCGTGCTGGACGGCTGGTCGTACCGGGTGGTGTGGCAGCCGGCCACCGCCGTCGCCACCCCGGCCGCCGCCGACCTGCTGGTGGTGCGACCGGCCGACGACCCGCGCGTGGACGCCTGGCTGGCCGCGCTCGCCGCCGCGCTGCCCGACGGGTCGACGCTGCGCACGCTGCCCGTCGACCCGGTCCACGCCACCCGCGCGGAGCTGGCCGCGTCGCTCGCCGACGAGCCGACCGCGATCGTGTCCCTGCTCGGGCTCGCCGACGCCGACCACCCGGGCCACCCCGGCATCTCCACCGGCCTGGTCGCCACCACCCGGCTGGTGCAGGCCGCCCAGGACGCCGGCCGGGCCGCGCCGCTGTGGTGCGTCACCCAGGGTGGCGTGGGCACCGGCCCGGCCGAGCCGGTCACCAGCGCCGCCCAGGCCGCGCTCTGGGGCCTGGCCCGGGTGATCGGCCTGGAACACCCCCGGCAGTGGGGCGGCGTGGTCGACCTGCCCGCCGCGCCCGACGCCGCCACCTGGGCCGAGGTCGCCCGCGTCCTCACCGGCGGCGGTGACGAGGACCAGTTCGCGGTCCGCCCGTACGGCACGTTCGTGCGCCGGCTGACCCGTACCACCGCCCGCACCGCCGGGCAGCTCGCCGGCTGGCAGCCGCGCGGCACCGTGCTGATCACCGGTGGCACCGGCGCGATCGGTGCCCAGGCCGCCCGCTGGCTCGCCGCCAACGGCGCCGAGCACCTGGTGCTCACCAGCCGCCGGGGGCTCGACGCCGCCGGGGCCCGCGAGCTGGCCGACGAGCTGACCGCCGACGGGGTACGGGTCAGCGTGGTCGCCTGCGACCTCGCCGACCGGGACAAGGTCGCCGCGCTGGTCGCCGGCCTGGACGACGTCGCGCCGCTGACCGCCGTGCTGCACGCCGCCGGCATCACCCGGCTCACCGCGCTCGTCGACACCGACCTCGACGTGTTCGACCACGTGATGGCCGGCAAGGTCGCCGGCGCCGCCCACCTCGACGAACTGCTCGGTGACCGGCAGCTCGACGCGTTCGTGCTGTTCGCGTCCATCTCCGGCGTGTGGGGCAGCGGCGGTCAGGGCGCGTACGCGGCCGCGAACGCCTACCTGGACGCGCTCGCCGAGCAGCGCCGCGCCCGGGGACTCACCGCCACCTCGATCTCCTGGGGCGCCTGGGCCGAGGGCGGCATGGCCACCACCGAGGAGGCGCAGCGGCTGCTCAGCCGACGCGGCCTCAACCCGATGCAGCCGGCCGCCGCGCTGCTCGCCCTGCGCCGCGCCGTCGAGCACGGCGAGACCACGCTTGTCGTCGCCGACGTGGACTGGGCCCAGTTCGCGCCCGCGTACGCCTCCGCCCGCCCCCGGCCGCTGCTCGCCGACATCCCGGAGGCCCGAAACGCGCTGGCCGAGCGGCCCGCCACCGCCGACGTCGACGACCGGGCCACCGGGCTGCGCCGGCAACTGCTCGACCTGCCCCCCGCCGACCGGGAACGCCGCCTCACCGACCTGGTCCGCGACCACGCCGCCGCAGTGCTCGGCCACCGCGGCAGCGACGCGGTACGCCCCCGGCGCGCGTTCCGCGACCTCGGCTTCGACTCGCTGACCGCGGTGGAGCTGCGTAACCAGCTCACCGCCGCCACCGGCCTGTCGCTGCCCACCACCGTCATCTTCGACTACCCCAGCCCGGCCGTGCTCGCCGGTCAGCTCGCCACGCTGCTGCGGCTGCCCGAAGCCGGCGACGCCGCCGCCGACGCGCCCGCCGGCCCGGCGACCGCCGACGAGCCGATCGCGATCGTCGGCATGAGCTGCCGCTACCCGGGCGGCGTCGCCGACCCCGACGGGCTGTGGGAGCTGGTCGCCGAGGGCCGGGACGGCATCACCGAGTTCCGCACCGACCGGGACTGGGACCTCGACCGGCTCTTCGCCGACGACCCGGACGCCCCGGGCCGCTCGTTCACCCGCCACGGCGGCTTCATCGACCGGGCCACCGACTTCGACCCGGACTTCTTCGGCATCAGCCCGCGTGAGGCGCTCGCCATGGACCCGCAGCAGCGGCTGCTGCTGGAGGCCACCTGGGAGGCGTTCGAGCAGGCGGCGCTCAACCCGGACGCGCTGCACGGCACCGCCACCGGCGTGTTCGTCGGCGCGTCCCCGTCCGGCTACGGCGCCGGCGACGAGACCCGCGACCTGGACGGCTACCGGCTCACCGGCGGCGCGCACAGCGTCATCTCCGGCCGGGTCGCCTACACGTTCGGGCTGGAGGGCCCGGCGGTCACCGTGGACACCGCCTGCTCGTCGTCGCTCGTCGCGCTGCACCTGGCCGTGCAGTCGCTGCGCGCCGGCGAGTGCGACCTGGCCCTGGCCGGCGGCGTGAACGTGCTGGTCACCCCCGGCGCGTTCGTCGAGTTCACCCGCCAGGGCGGGCTGGCCGCGGACGGCCGCTGCCGGTCGTTCGCCGCGTCCGCCGACGGCACCGGCTGGTCCGAGGGCGTCGGCGTGCTGGTGGTGGAGCGGCTCTCCGACGCCCGCCGCAACGGCCACCGCGTGCTCGCCGTGGTCCGCGGCTCGGCGGTCAACCAGGACGGCGCGTCGAACGGCCTCACCGCGCCGAACGGCCCGTCCCAGCAGCGCGTCATCCGGGCCGCGCTCACCGCCGCCGGGCTGACCACCGGCGACGTGGACGCCGTGGAGGCGCACGGCACCGCCACCACGCTCGGCGACCCGATCGAGGCGCAGGCGCTGCTGGCCACGTACGGGCAGGAGCGGGCCGGCGAGCCGCTGTGGCTGGGTTCGATCAAGTCGAACATCGGGCACAGCCAGGCCGCCGCCGGCGTCGCCGGCGTGATCAAGATGGTGCAGGCGCTGCGCCACGGCGTCCTGCCCCGCACGCTGCACGTCGACGCGCCGACCCCGCACGTCGACTGGTCGGCCGGCGCGGTGGAGCTGCTCACCGAGGCCCGGCCGTGGCCGGCGGTGGACCGGCCCCGCCGGGCGGCGGTCTCCTCGTTCGGTGTCAGCGGCACCAACGCCCACATCATCATCGAGCAACCGCCGGCCGCCGAGCCCGAGGTGACCGAGCGTCCCGCGCCGCCGCCGCCGCTGGTGCCGGTGCTGGTGTCGGCGCGCGGCGACGGCGGGCTGGCCCGGCAGGCGACCCGCTGGGCCGACGCGTTCGCCGCGCCGGACCGGCCCGACCTGCTCGACGCCGGCCGGACGTCGCTGACCGCGCGGACCGCGTTGGAGCACCGGGCGGTGCTGCTCGCCGCCGACCACGACGAGCTGGTCGCCGGGCTGCGCGCGCTCGCCGCCGGCGGGGCGGCCGACAACCTGGTCACCGGCCGCGCCGCCGACCGGGGGCCGGTCGCGGTGCTGTTCTCCGGGCAGGGCGCGCAGCGCGCCGGCATGGGCCGGGAGCTGGCCGACGCGTTCCCGGTGTTCGCGTCCGCGTTGGACGAGGTGTGCGCGCAGTTCGGTCCGTTGCTGCCGCAGCCGCTGAAGCCGGTGCTGTTCGGCGCCGGCGACCTGCTGGACCAGACGCAGTTCACGCAGGCGGGTCTGTTCGCGGTCGAGGTGGCGCTGTTCCGCCTGGTCGAGTCGTTCGGGGTGACGCCGGACTTCGTAGGTGGCCACTCGATCGGTGAGGTCACCGCCGCGCACCTGGCCGGCGTGCTGTCCCTGGCGGACGCGTGCGCGCTGGTCGCGGCGCGGGGCCGGCTGATGCAGGCGTTGCCGGCCGGTGGCGGGATGCTGGCGGTCGGGGCGCCGGAGGCCGACGTGGCCGCGTCGATCGCGGGGCACCCCGAGGTCGGCGTCGCGGCGGTCAACGGGCCGCGGTCCGTGGTGGTCTCCGGGCCGGTCGACGCGCTCGACGAGATCGCCCACCACTGGGACGACAGTGGCGTGCGCACCCGCCGGCTCACCGTGTCCCACGCGTTCCACAGCCCGCTGATGGCGCCGATGCTCGCCGACTTCCGGGCCGTCCTCGACGGCCTGACGTTCCACCCGCCGCTGCTGCCGGTGGTGTCCAACGTGACCGGCGCGCTCGCCGAGGGCGAGGACCTGCGTACGCCCGACTACTGGGTGCGGCACGTGCGCGAGGCGGTGCGGTTCGCCGACGGCGTGGCCGCGTTGCGCGCCGCCGGCGTCGACACGTTCCTGGAGATCGGCCCGCGCAGCGTGCTCACCGCGCTGATCCGCGACACCGCCGACGACGCGCTGGCCGTCGCCACCCAGCGCGCGGACCGCGCCGAGCCCCGCGCGCTGCTCACCGCGCTGGCGGAACTCTTCGCCGGCGGCGCGCACGTCGACTGGACCCCGCTGTTCGCGGACGCCCCGGCCCGCGCGGCCGACCTGCCCACCTACGCGTTCGGCGGCGACCGGTACTGGCTGCGCCCGGCCGGACCCGCCGCCGACGTCACCGGCGCCGGCCTCGGCGCCGCCGGCCACCCGCTGCTCACCGCCGCCGTCCGGCTGGCCGGCGAGGACGCCGCCGTGCTCACCGGCCGGCTGTCCCTGTCGACCCAGCCGTGGCTGGCCGACCACGAGGTCGCCGGCGCGGTCCTCGTCCCCGGCACCGCGCTCGTCGAACTCGTGCTGCGCGCCGGTGAGGAGTTCGGCCCCTGCCGGGTCCGCGAGCTGACCGTCGCCGCGCCGCTGGTGCTCCCCGCCCGGGGCGGGGTACGCGTGCAGGTCCGGGTCGGCCCGCGCGACCACGCCGGCTGGCGTACCGTCGCGGTGCACTCCCAGCCCGACGACGACCCCGACGGCGACTGGATCCGCCACGCCGAGGGCCTGCTCACCGCCGCCGCCCCCACAGACGGGGCCGGCCTCGGCGCGTGGCCCCCGCCGCACGCGGTCGAGACCGACCTCACCGGCTGGTACGACGCGCTCGCCGGCCACGGCATGACGTACGGGCCGGCGTTCCAGGGCCTGCGGCGGGCCTGGACGACCGGCGACGACACCGTCTACGCCGAGGTGACACTGCCGTCCGCCGGCACCGACCCGGCCGGCGGGTTCGGGGTGCACCCCGCGCTGCTCGACGCCGCGCTGCACCCCACCGCGCTGCTGCCCGGCGACGGCACCACCGGCCCGAAGGCGCCGTTCGCGTTCACCGGCGTCCAGGTGCACGCCGTCGGCGCGGACACGCTGCGGGTCCGGCTCACCCGGGCCGGCACGGCGGTGCGGCTGCTCGCCGTCGACCACACCGACCAGCCCGTCGTCACCGTCGACGCGCTGGTGCTGCGCGAGCTGACCGGCGTCACGCCGCCGGCCGCCACCCGCGCCGCCCGGTCGCTGTTCCGGGTCGCCTGGCCGGCCGAACCGCTCACCCCGGCCACGCCGCCCGCCTCGGCGGTGCTCGGCACGCCGCTGCCCGCCCTGTCCGACACCGCCGCCCACCCGGACGTGGCCGCGTTGGTCGCCGCCGGCGGCGTACCTCCGCTGGTGGTGCTGCCGGTGCCGCCGGCCGGGCCGACGCCGGACGCGGTCCGGGCCGCCACCACCGGCGTGCTCGCCACGCTGCACGCCTGGCTGACCGCCGACGCGACCGCCGACGCGCGGCTCGTCGTGGTCACCCGGGACGCGATGCCGGCCACGCCGGACGACAGGGCCACCGACCTGGCCGGCGCCGCCGTCTGGGGCCTGGTCCGCTCCGCCCAGTCCGAGCACCCCGGCCGGATCGTCCTGGCCGACCTGGACCGCGACCTCGACGCCGACGTGCTGGCGCTGCTCGCGGCCGCCGCCGGCGACCCGGCCGCGACGCAGCTCGCGGTCCGCGGCGACACCATCCACACCCCCCGACTGGTACGCGCCGACGTCCCGCCCGCGACCACCCCGGCCACCTACGACGGCACCGTCCTGGTCACCGGCGGCACCGGCGCGCTCGGCGCGCTGCTCGCCCGGCACCTCGTCACCGACCGGGGCGTGGACTCGCTGGCCCTGGTCAGCCGGCGCGGCCCGGACGCCGACGGCGCGGCCGACCTGGTCGACGAGCTGACCGCGCTCGGCGCCCACGTCCGCGTGCTGGCCTGCGACGTCACCGACCGCGACGCGGTCGACCACCTGATCGCCGACCTCACCGGCGCCGGCCGGCTCGCCGGGATCGTGCACACCGCCGGCGTGCTCGACGACGCCGTGATCACCGGCACCGACGCCGACCGGCTGGCCCGGGTGCTCGCGCCCAAGGTGGACGCCGCCTGGCACCTGCACGAGGCCACCGCCGGCCTCGACCTCGACCTGTTCGTCACCTACTCGTCGATCGCCGGCGTGCTCGGTTCCCCCGGCCAGGGCGCGTACGCCGCCGCGAACGCCTACCTGGACGCGCTCGCGGTCCACCGCCGCGCCCAGGGCCGGCCGGCGCACGCGCTGGCCTGGGGCATGTGGGACACCGACGGGATGGCCGCCGGCCTCGACGGCGCGGACCGCTCCCGGGTGGCCCGCGCCGGCCTCGGCGTGATCACCGCAGCGGTCGGCGTCGCGCTCTTCGACGCCGCCGTCGCCACCGACACCGCCGCGCTCGTGCCGGCCGTGCTCGACCTGCCGGCGCTGCGCGCCGCCGCCGGCGTACCCCCGATGTTGCGTGCCCTCGCCGGCGTGCCCGCCCGGCGGCAGGCCGGCGCGGCGGCCGACGGCTGGGCCGGCCGGCTCGTGGCGATGCCCGACGACGAGGCCCGCGCCGAGGTCGACCTGCTGGTCCGGGGCCTGGTCGCGCAGGTGCTCGGCCACGGTGGCGCGGACGCGGTGCCGGCCGACCGGGCGTTCCAGGAACTCGGCTTCGACTCGCTGACCGCGGTGGACCTGCGCAACCGGGTCAACGCGGCCACCGGGCTGCGGCTGGCGTCCACGCTGGTCTTCGACTACCCGACCCCGGCCGCGCTCGCCGCGCACGTGCACGAGCAGCTCACCGGCGCCACCGCCGCGACCCGTACCGCCGCGGCGGCGGTCACCGGCGTGGACGAGCCGATCGCGATCGTCGGCATGGCCTGCCGTTATCCGGGCGGCATCGACAGCCCCGAGGCGCTGTGGGAGCTGCTGGCCGCCGACGGCGACGGCATCGGCGCGTTCCCCGCCGACCGGGGCTGGGACCTGGACACGCTGTTCCACAGCGACCCCGACCACCCGGGCACCTCGTACGCCCGGGAGGGCGGCTTCCTCGCCGGCGCCGCCGACTTCGACCCGGGCTTCTTCGGCATCAGCCCGCGGGAGGCGCTCGCCATGGACCCGCAGCAGCGGCTGCTGCTGGAGGCGTCCTGGGAGACGTTCGAGTCCGCCGGTGTGGACCCGGCCCGGCTGCGCGGCTCCCGCACCGGCGTGTTCGCCGGCCTGATGTACCACGACTACGCCGCCGGGGTGGGGGAGCTGCCGGAGGGCGTGGAGGGCTACCTCGGCACCGGCAACTCCGGCAGCGTGGTGTCCGGGCGGGTCGCGTACACGTTCGGGCTGGAGGGCCCGGCCGTCACCGTGGACACCGCCTGCTCGTCGTCGCTGGTCGCGCTGCACCTGGCCGTGCAGGCGCTGCGGTCCGGGGAGTGCGACCTGGCCCTGGCCGGCGGCGTGACCGTGATGGCCAACCCGGGCACGTTCATCGAGTTCTCCCGCCAGCGTGGTCTCGCCGCCGACGGCCGCTGCAAGTCGTTCGCCGCGTCGGCCGACGGCACCGGCTGGTCCGAGGGCGTCGGCGTGCTGCTGGTGCAGCGCCTGGCCGACGCCCGCCGCGACGGCCGCCGCATCCTCGCCGTGGTGGCCGGCACCGCCGTCAACCAGGACGGCGCGTCCAACGGCCTCACCGCGCCGAACGGCCCGTCGCAGCAGCGCGTCATCCGGCAGGCCCTCGCCAACGCGCGGCTCACCACCGCCGACGTGGACGCGGTCGAGGCGCACGGCACCGGCACCACGCTCGGCGACCCGATCGAGGCGCAGGCGCTGCTCGCCACGTACGGGCAGGACCGGGCCGGCGAGCCGCTGTGGCTGGGTTCGGTGAAGTCGAACCTGGGTCACACCCAGGCGGCGGCCGGCGCCGCCGGCATCATCAAGATGATCCTGGCGATGCGGCACGGCGTGCTGCCCCGCACGCTGCACGTGGACGAACCGTCCCCGCACATCGACTGGTCCGCCGGCAACGTCTCCCTGCTCACCGAGGCCCGGCCCTGGCCGCGGTCGCACCGGCCCCGCCGCGCCGCGGTCTCCTCGTTCGGCGTGAGCGGCACCAACGCGCACGTCATCATCGAGGCGCCGCCCGCCGAGCCGGCCCCCGTCGCCGCCGAGCCGCCGAGCCGACCCGCGCCGGTGCTGCTCTCCGCCCGCGACCCGGAGGCGCTCGCCGCGCAGGCCGACCGCTGGGCCCGCCGGCTGGCCGCCGACACCGACGCCCGACCGGTCGACGTCGGCTGGTCGTCGGTGACCGGCCGGGCCGTCCTGGACCACCGCGCCGTCGTCGTCGCCACCGACCGCGACGACCTGTTCGCCGGGCTGCACGCGCTCGCCGCCGGCACGCCGGCCGGCACCGTGCACACCGGTACGGCGACCACCCGGGGCCGGCTCGCGATCCTCTTCTCCGGGCAGGGCGCGCAGCGCGCCGGCATGGGCCGCGACCTGTACGACGCGTTCGGTGTGTTCGCGTCCGCGTTGGACGAGGTGTGCGGGCAGCTCGATCCGCTGCTGCCGGAGCCGTTGAAGCCGGTGCTGTTCGGCGACGGCGACCTGCTGGACCAGACCCAGTTCACGCAGGCCGGCCTGTTCGCGGTCGAGGTGGCGCTGTTCCGCCTCGTGGAGTCGTTCGGCGTGACGCCCGACCTGGTCGGTGGGCACTCGATCGGTGAGGTGACCGCCGCGTACGTGGCGGGTGTGTTGTCGCTGCCGGACGCGTGCACGCTGGTCGCCGCGCGCGGCCGGTTGATGCAGGCGTTGCCGGCCGGTGGCGGGATGCTGGCGGTGGCCGCCGCCGAGGCCGACGTGGCGGCGTCCATCACCGCACACCCGGACCTCGGCGTCGCGGCGGTCAACGGGCCGTCGTCGGTGGTGGTGTCCGGGCCGGTCGACGCGCTGGACGAGGTCGAGCGCGCCTGGCGCGAGCGCGGGGTCCGTACCCGCCGGCTGACCGTGTCGCACGCGTTCCACAGTCCGCTGATGGAACCGATGCTCGCCGAGTTCCGGGCCGTGCTCGACCGGTTGAGCTTCTCCGCGCCGCTGCTGCCGGTGGTGTCCAACCTGACCGGCGCGCTCGCCGACCCGGCCGACCTGACCCGCGCCGACTACTGGGTGCGACACGTCCGCGAGGCGGTCCGCTACGCCGACGGGATCACCGTGCTGCGGGACGCCGGCGCCGACACGTTCCTGGAGATCGGCCCGCAGAGCGTGCTCACGGCGCTGACCGGCGACATCCTGCCCGACGCGCTCGCGGTCGCCGTTCAACGCCGCGACCGCGACGAGACCGCCGCCCTGCTGGCCGCGCTGGCCGACCTGCACGTGCACGGCGTACCGGTCTCCTTCCCGGAGTGGTTCGCCGGCACCGGCGCGACCCGTGTCGACCTGCCCACCTACGCGTTCCGGCACCAGCGCTACTGGCTGCCCACCGGCCGCCCGCGTGGCGGCGACGTCAGCGGCGCCGGGCTCGGCGACGCCGCCCACCCGCTGCTCGGCGCCGCCGTCACCGTGGCCGGCGCGGACATGGTGGTGCTCACCGGCCGGCTGTCGCCGACCACCCACCCGTGGCTCGCCGACCACGTGGTGGCCGGCGCCGTCCTGGTGCCCGGCACCGCGCTCACCGAACTGGCCGTCCGGGCCGGCGACGAGGCCGGCACCCCCCGGGTACGCGACCTCACGCTCACCGCGCCGCTGGTGCTGCCCGCGACCGGCGGCGTGCGGGTCCAGGTACGCGTCGGCGCCCCGGACGGCACCGGCGGCCGGCCGGTGGCCATCCACTCCCAGCCCGACGGCGACCCGGAGTGGACCGCGCACGCCGACGGTGTACTGGAACCCGCCGCCACCGACGAACCGACGCTCGACACCTGGCCGCCCGTCGGGCTCACCGAGGTGGACCTGGCCGGCTGGTACCCGGCGCTGGCCGAGCACGGCCTCGCCTACGGGCCGGTGTTCCGGGGCCTGCGCCGGCTCTGGACCGGCGACGACGAGGCGTACGCCGAGGTCGCGCTCCCCGACGACGCAGCCGGCGAGGCGTCCCGGTTCGGCGTCCACCCGGCGCTGCTGGACGCCGCGCTGCACCCGGTCGGGCTGCTGCTCGCCGGCGACGGCCCGCGCGTGCCGTTCACCGTCGAGGGCCTCCAGGTGCACGCCGCCGGGGCCCGCGTCCTGCGGGTGCGGCTCACCCGCACCGGCTCGACCGCCCGCCTGGTCGCCGTGGACACCTCCGGCGCGCCGGTGGTCTCCGTCGACACGCTGGCGCTGCGGGAGCTGACCGGCGCGGTCGTGCCGGGCGTCGCGGCCCGGTCCCTGTACGCCCTCCACTGGCAGCCCGAGGACGTCACGCCGGCCGACGCGCCGTCCGGTTGGGCCGTGCTCGCCGGTTCCGGCGCGGTGCCCGGGGACGAGCCGGTGAGCCGGCCGGGCGTGCCGGCGCCGGCCGGGCTGCCGGCGTACCCGAGCGTGGCGGCGCTGGTCGAGGCGGACCCGCTGCCGTCGGCCCTGCTCCTGCCGGTGCCCGCCGCCGACCTGCCCACCCCGGACGCGGTGCGCGTGGTCACCACCGAGGTGCTCGGCACCGTGCGGTCCTGGCTGGCCGCCGACGCGCTCGCCGGCACCCCGCTGGTCGTCCTCACCCGGGGCGCCGTCTCCATCGGCGACGGCGACCCGGTGACCGACCTGGCCGGCGCCGCGGTGTGGGGCCTGCTGCGGTCGGCGCAGTCGGAACATCCCGGCCGGATCGTGCTGGCCGATCTCGACGCGGAGCCGGACGACCGGACGCTCGCCGTACTCGCGCACGCGGTCACCGACCCGACCGGCGGTCAACTCGCGGTACGCGACGGCAAGGTGTTCGTGCCCCGCCTGGTGCGCGCCGCCTCGACACCCGGCGTTCCGGCCCCGGCCGAGCCGGCGTCGGACGATGCCGAGCGGGTGGTACGGGACGGCACGGTGCTGGTGACCGGTGGCACCGGGGCGTTGGGTGCCCTGGTGGCGGAGCGCCTCGTCACCGGGCACGGGGTGCGGTCGCTGGTGTTGGTGTCGCGGCAAGGGCCGGCCGCGCCGGGCGCGGACGCGTTGGTGGAGCGGTTGGCTGGCTTGGGTGCGTCGGTGTCGGTGGTGGCGTGTGACGTGACCGATCGGGATCAGGTGGTCCGGTTGGTGGCGGGCGTCGAGGGTCGGCTGGCCGGGGTGGTGCACACGGCCGGGGTGCTGGATGACGGTGTGGTGTCGTCGATCAGCCCGGAGCGGCTGGCAGCGGTGTTGGCACCGAAGGCCACGGCGGCGTGGTGGTTGCACGAGGCGACCCGTGACCGTGAGCTGGACCTGTTCGTGTTGTTCTCGTCGGTTGCCGGGGTGCTCGGGTCGCCGGGTCAGGCGGCGTACGCGGCGGGGAACGCGTTCCTGGACGCGCTGGCGGCGAGTCGGCGGCACGAGGGTCTGCCGGCGGTCAGTCTGGCGTGGGGGATGTGGGACACCGCCGGGATGGCGGCGTCGTTGTCGGCGGGGGAGCGGCAGCGGTCGGCGCGGGCCGGGTTGACGCCGATGAGCGTGGCGACCGGTCTGGACCTGTTCGACGCCGCGCTCGCCGAGGGCCGTCCGGTGCTCGTGCCGGCCGTCGTCGACGTGCCGGCGCTGCGGTCCGCGCTCGGCACCGGGCCGGTGCCGGCGGTGCTGCGTACCCTGGTCGGCCCGACCGCCGGCCGACGGCAGGCCGGCGCGGGCGGCGACTGGGCCGACCGGCTCGCCGGCCTCGACCCGCAGGACGCCCGCGCCGAGCTGGACCTGCTGGTGCGGGGCCTGGTGGCGCAGGTGCTCGGCCACGCCGGGGCCGGCGCGGTGCCGGCCGACCGGGCGTTCCGGGAACTCGGCTTCGACTCGTTGACGGCGGTGGACCTGCGCAACCGGGTCAACGCGGCCAGCGGGTTGCGGCTGCCGTCCACGCTGGTCTTCGACCACCCCAGCCCGGCGGCGCTCGCCGAGCACCTCTACGAGCAGGTCTCCGGCCGGATCAGCGCCCGCCGCGCGGCGGTGCTGACGGTCGACACCGACGAGCCGATCGCCATCGTCGGCATGGCCTGCCGCTATCCCGGCGGCGTCGACAACCCGGAGCAGCTCTGGCAGCTCCTCACCGCGGGCCGGGACGGCATCGTCGAGTTCCCCGCCGACCGGGGCTGGGACCTCGACACGCTCTACGACCCGGATCCCGACCACGCCGGCACCTCGTACGCCCGGCACGGCGGCTTCCTCGCCGGCGCCGCCGACTTCGACCCGGACTTCTTCGGCATCTCGCCCCGCGAGGCGGTCGCCATGGACCCGCAGCAGCGGCTGCTGCTGGAGGCGTCCTGGGAGAGCTTCGAATCCGCAGGCGTGGACCCGGCGGCGTTGCGCGGCTCGCGTACCGGCGTGTTCGCCGGCGTCATGTACCACGACTACGCCTCCCGGCTGGCCGACCTGCCGCCGGACGCCGAGGGCTACGTCGGCACCGGCAACTCCGGCAGCGTGCTGTCCGGCCGGGTCGCGTACACCTTCGGGCTGGAGGGGCCCGCCGTCACGGTCGACACCGCCTGCTCGTCCTCGCTCGTCGCGCTGCACCTGGCCGGACAGGCGCTGCGCTCCGGCGAGTGCGACCTGGCGCTCGCCGGTGGCGTGACCGTGATGGCGACCCCCGGCACGTTCATCGAGTTCTCCCGGCAGCGGGGCCTGTCGCCGGACGGCCGCTGCCGGTCGTTCGCCGCGTCCGCCGACGGCACCGGCTGGTCCGAGGGCGTCGGTGTGCTGCTGGTGCAACGACTCTCCGACGCCCGACGCGAGGGCCGGCGGATTCTCGCGGTGGTGCGGGGCACGGCGGTGAACCAGGACGGCGCGTCGAACGGGTTGACCGCCCCCAACGGTCCGTCGCAGCAGCGCGTCATCCGGCAGGCCCTGGCCAATGCGCGGCTGACGACCGCCGACGTGGACGCGGTGGAGGCGCACGGCACGGGCACCACGCTGGGTGACCCGATCGAGGCACAGGCGCTGCTGGCCACGTACGGGCAGGACCGGGAGACTCCGCTGCTGCTCGGCTCCGTGAAGTCGAACATCGGGCACACCCAGGCCGCCGCCGGCGTCGCCGGGATCATCAAGATGGTCCTCGCCATGCGGCACGGCCTCGTCCCCCCGACCTTGCACGTGGACGAACCGTCGCCGCACATCGACTGGTCGGCGGGGGCGGTGACGCTGGCGACGGCTGCGACGCCGTGGCCGGTGGTGGATCGGCCGCGTCGGGCGGCGGTGTCGTCGTTCGGTATCTCCGGCACCAACGCCCACGTCATCCTGGAACAGCCCACGGACGTCATCGAGCCGGCAAGCGTCGGGGAGTCGACCGGCGGGCCGGTGCCGGTGCTGCTGTCGGCGCGTACCGACGCGGCGCTCGCCGCGCAGGCCGACCGCTGGGCGGCCTGGTTGGCCGCCGACGAGACGCTCCGCCCGGCCGACGTCGGATGGTCCTCCGCCACCACCCGTACCCCGCTGGAACGACGCGCCGTGCTCGCCGGCGCCGACCGGGACGACCTGCTGGCCGGGCTGCGGGCGCTGGCGGCCGGTGAGCCGTCCGGCGCGGTGGTGACCGGCGGCCAAGGGCAGCGGGACCGGGTCGCGGTGCTGTTCTCCGGGCAGGGTGCGCAGCGCGCCGGCATGGGCCGGGAGCTGTCCGAGGCGTTCCCGGTGTTCGCCGCCGCGTTGGACGAGGTGTGCGCGCAGCTCGATCCGCTGCTGCCGGAGCCGTTGAAGCCGGTGCTCTTCGGCGACGGCGACCTGCTGGACCAGACGCAGTTCACGCAGGCCGGCCTGTTCGCGGTCGAGGCGGCCCTGTTCCGCCTGGTCGAGTCGTTCGGCGTGACGCCGGACTACGTCGGTGGGCACTCGATCGGGGAGATCACTGCCGCGTACGTGGCGGGTGTGCTGTCGCTGCCGGACGCGTGTGCGCTGGTCGCGGCACGCGGCCGGCTCATGCAGGCGCTGCCGGCGGGTGGCGGGATGCTGGCGGTGGCCGCCGCCGAGGCCGACGTGGCCGCGTCGGTCGCCGGTCACCCGACCCTGGGCGTCGCGGCCGTCAACGGCCCGTCGTCGACTGTCGTCTCCGGTGACCTGGACGCGCTGGACGAGGTCGAGCGCGGGTGGCGGGAGCGCGGGGTGCGGACGCGTCGGCTGACGGTGTCGCACGCGTTCCACAGTCCGCTGATGGCGCCGATGCTGGCCGAGTTCCGCACGGTTCTCGACCGGCTGACGTTCGCCGCGCCGCTGCTGCCGATCGTGTCGAACGTGACCGGCGCGCTCGCCGAGCACGACGACCTGCGTACCCCGGACTACTGGGTGCGGCACGTCCGGGAGGCGGTCCGGTTCGCCGACGGCGTGGCCGCGCTGCGCGCGGCCGGGGTGGACACGTTCCTGGAGATCGGCCCGCAGAGCGTGCTGACCGCGCTGGTGGCGGAGATCCTGCCGGACGACGAGACCGTGGTCGCCGCCGGTGTGCAGCGCCGTGACCGGGACGAGACGGGCGCGCTGCTGGCCGGGCTGGCCGAGCTGCACGTGCACGGCGTCAGCATCGACTGGGCGCCCTGGTTCGCCGGCACCGGCGCGACCCGCGTCGACCTGCCCACGTACGCGTTCCAGCACCGGCGCTACTGGCCGGCGACCGGCCGTCGCCGGGGCGACGTGTCCGGGGCCGGGCTGAGCGACGCCGCGCACCCGCTGCTCGGCGCCACCGTCGACCTGGCCGGCGACGGCGAGGTGGTCCTCACCGGCCAGCTCTCCCTCGCCACCCACCCCTGGCTGGCCGACCACGCGGTGGCCGGGACCACGCTGCTGCCCGGCGCGGCGCTCGTCGAACTCGCCGTCCGCGCCGGCGACGAGGCGGGCGTGCCCCGGCTCCGCGAACTCACCGTCGCCACGCCGCTGGTCCTGCCGGACGCCGGCAGCGTGCGCATCCAGGTACGCGTCGACGGCGCCGGAACCCGGCGTGCCGTCACCGTCCACTCCCGTCCCGACGACGACCCCGAGGCGGGCTGGACCCGGCACGCCGACGGCATCCTCGAACCGCCCGCGTCCGAGGAACCCGTCATCGGGGCGTGGCCGCCGGCCGGCGCGACCGCTGTCGACCTGACCGGCTGGTACGACACGCTCGCCGCACACGGCCTGGCGTACGGGCCGACGTTCCAAGGGCTGCGCCGGGCCTGGACCGGCGACGGCGAGGCGTACGCCGAGATCGCCCTGCCGGACGAGATGGCCGCCGACGCGGCCCGGTTCGGGCTCCACCCGGCGCTGCTGGACGCCGCGCTGCACCCGATCGGGCTGCTGCCGGACGACCGGACCGGCGGCCCCCGGGTGCCGTTCGCGTTCGAAGGCGTGCAGGTGCATGCCACCGGCGCCACCGCGCTGCGGGTCAGACTGTCCCGCACCGGAGACGCGGTCCGGCTGGTCGCCGGCGACGAGAGCGGCGCACCTGTCGTGTCGGTGGACTCCCTGGTCCTGCGCGAGATGACCGGCCTGCCCACGTCCGGCGCCGCGACCCGGTCCCTGTACGAGGTGCGCTGGCAGTCTGCGGAGACGCCCACCGGTCAGGCGACCGGCTGGGCGGTGCTGGGCGCGACCGTCGACGGGCTGCCGTCGTACCCGGACGTGTCAACCGTCGCCGGGCCGGATGCGCCCGACGTCCTGGTGCTCCCGGTGGCCGCGCCGTCCGGGCCGGACACGCCGCAGGCGGTCCGCGCGGTGGTGACGGACGTGTTGGCGGTGGTGCAGGCGTGGTTGGCGGCGGAGTCGCTCGCCGAGTCGCGGTTGGTGGTGACGACCCGTGGCGCGGTGGTGGCGGCGGGTGGGGATCGGGTGACCGATCTGGCGGGCGCGGCGGTGTGGGGATTGTTGCGGTCGGCGCAGTCGGAGCATCCGGAGCGGATCGTGTTGGCCGATCTGGATCGGGACGTCGACGGCGGGGTGCTGTCGGTGCTGGCCGGTGTGCTCGGCGACCTGCCGGCAACGGGCGGGCAGGTGGCGGTACGCGGCGACGCGGTGTTGACGCCGCGCCTGGTCCGCGCCGCGCCCGCCACCACCGGCGCCGGATCAGCGCCGGCGGCCGGCGGCCGAGCCGCCACCGACGAAGCGTCGGTGCCGGAACACGTCGGGCGCGAGATCGGTGCCGGCACGGTGCTGGTGACCGGTGGTACCGGGGCGTTGGGCGCCCTGGTGGCGGAGCGCCTCGTCACCGGGCACGGGGTGCGGTCGCTGGTGCTGGTGTCGCGGCAGGGGCCGGCCGCGCCGGGCGCGGACGCGCTCGTCGAGCGGTTGACCGGGTTGGGCGCGTCGGTGTCGGTGGCGGCGTGTGACGTGACCGATCGGGATCAGGTGTGCCGGTTGGTGGCGGGCGTCGAGGGTCGGTTGGCCGGGGTGGTGCACACGGCCGGGGTGCTGGATGACGGTGTGGTGTCGTCGATCAGTGCGGAGCGGTTGGCGAACGTGTTGGCGCCGAAGGCGACGGCGGCGTGGTGGTTGCACGAGGCGACCCGTGACCGTGAGCTGGATCTGTTCGTGTTGTTCTCGTCCGTCGCCGGGGTGCTCGGCTCACCGGGGCAGGCGGCGTACGCGGCGGGGAACGCGTTCCTGGACGCGCTGGCGGCGCGACGTCGGCAGGACGGACTGCCCGGGATCAGCCTGGCGTGGGGGATGTGGGACACCGCCGGGATGGCGGCGTCGTTGTCGGAGGGGGAACGGCAGCGGTCGGCGCGGGCCGGGTTGACGCCGATGAGCGTGGCGACCGGTCTGGAGCTGTTCGACGCCGCGCTCGCCACCGGTCGGGCACAACTCGTGCCCACCGTGATCGACCTGCCGGCGCTGCGCGCGGCGACCGCCGGGGCACCCGTACCCCCGATGCTGTCGACGCTCGTCGGCCGTCCCACCGGCCGGCGTCTCGCCGGGGCCGGTGGCTGGGCCGGCCGGCTCGCCCGACTCACCGACGACGAGGCCCGCGCCGAGGTCGACCTGCTGGTCCGTGGCCTGGTCGCGCAGGTGCTCGGCCACGCCGGGGCCGGCGCGGTGCCCGCCGACCGGGCGTTCCAGGAACTCGGCTTCGACTCGCTGACCGCGGTGGACCTGCGCAACCGGGTCAACGCCGCCACCGGGCTGCGGCTGCCGTCCACGCTGGTGTTCGACTACCCGACGCCGGCCGCGCTCGCCGGACAGGTGTGGTCCGAACTGGCCGGGAGCCGGCCGGAACCGGCCGCCGCACCGGCCGCCGTCACGACCGGTCTCGACGAGCCGGTGGCGATCGTGGGCATGGCGTGCCGCTATCCAGGCGGGGTGGAGAACCCGGAGCAGCTCTGGGAGCTGTTGGCCGCCGGTGGGGACGGCATCTCCGAGTTCCCGGCCGACCGGGGCTGGGACCTCGGGTCGCTGTTCGACCCGGACCCGGACCGCAGCGGCACGTCGTACGCGACGCAGGGCGGCTTCCTCTACGACGCCGCCGACTTCGACAGCGGCTTCTTCGGCATCTCACCGCGTGAGGCCCTCGCCATGGACCCGCAGCAGCGGCTGCTGCTGGAGACGTCGTGGGAGGCGTTCGAGTCGGCCGGGGTGGACCCGGCCGTGCTGCGCGGCTCGCGTACCGGCGTGTTCGCCGGCGTGATGTACCACGACTACGCCACGCGGCTGGTGGAGTTGCCGTCCGAGGTGGAGGGGTACGTGGGCGTCGGCACGTCGGGCAGCGTGCTGTCCGGCCGGGTCGCGTACTCGTTCGGGCTGGAGGGCCCGGCGGTGACCGTGGACACGGCCTGCTCGTCGTCGCTGGTGGCGTTGCACCTGGCGGTGCAGGCGCTGCGGTCCGGGGAATGCGACTTGGCGCTGGCCGGTGGGGTGACCGTGATGGCGACGCCTGGGACGTTCATCGAGTTCTCCCGGCAGCGGGGCCTGTCCCCGGACGGCCGCTGCAAGTCGTTCGCCGCGTCCGCCGACGGCACCGGCTGGGGTGAGGGTTCGGGTGTGCTGCTGGTGCAGCGACTCGCCGACGCCCGACGCGAGGGCCGGCGGATTCTCGCGGTGGTGCGGGGCACGGCGGTGAACCAGGACGGCGCGTCGAACGGGTTGACCGCCCCCAACGGTCCGTCGCAGCAGCGCGTCATCCGGCAGGCCCTGGCCAATGCGCGGCTGACGACCGCCGACGTGGACGCGGTGGAGGCGCACGGCACGGGCACCACGCTGGGTGACCCGATCGAGGCGCAGGCGCTGCTGGCCACGTACGGGCAGGACCGGGAGACTCCGCTGCTGCTCGGCTCCGTGAAGTCGAACATCGGGCACACCCAGGCCGCCGCCGGCGTCGCCGGGATCATCAAGATGGTCCTCGCCATGCGGCACGGCCTCGTCCCCCCGACCTTGCACGTGGACGAACCGTCGCCGCACATCGACTGGTCGGCGGGGGCGGTGACGCTGGCGACGGCTGCGACGCCGTGGCCGGTGGTGGATCGGCCGCGTCGGGCGGCGGTGTCGTCGTTCGGTATCTCCGGCACCAACGCCCACGTCATCCTCGAACAACCGACGGCCACCACCGCCGAGCCGGTGCCGGTGGCCCCCGGCGACGGGAAGCCGAGCCGGCCGGTGCCGGTGCTGCTGTCGGCGCGTACCGACGCGGCGCTCGCCGCGCAGGCCGACCGCTGGGCGCGCTGGCTCGCCACCGACGAGACGGTCCGCCCGGCAGACGTGGCCTGGTCGTCGACCGTCACCCGGGCGACGTTGGAGCAGCGGGCCGTGGTGACCGCCGCCGACCGCGACGGTCTGCTCGCCGGGCTACGGGCGCTGGCGGCCGGCGAACCGACCGGCACGGTGGTGACCGGCGGCCGCGAACAGCGGGACCGGATCGCGGTGCTGTTCTCCGGGCAGGGCGCGCAGCGCGCCGGCATGGGCCGGGAGCTGTCCGAGGCGTTCCCGGTGTTCGCCGCCGCCTTGGACGAGGTCTGCGCGCACCTGGACCCGCTGCTGCCGCAGCCGTTGAAGCCGGTGCTGTTCGGCGACGGCGACCTGCTGGACCAGACCATGTTCACGCAGGCCGGGCTGTTCGCGGTCGAGGTGGCCCTGTTCCGCCTCGTCGAGTCGTTCGGGCTCACCCCCGACGTCGTGGGCGGCCACTCGATCGGGGAGATCGTCGCCGCCCATGTCGCGGGCGTACTCACCCTGCCGGACGCGTGCACGCTGGTCGCCGCGCGCGGCCGGTTGATGCAGGCGCTGCCGGCCGGCGGCGGGATGCTGGCGGTCGCCGCGCCGGAGTCCGAGGTGGCCGCGTCGGTCGCGGACCGCGCGGACGTCGGGATCGCGGCGGTCAACGGCCCGGAGGCGGTCGTCGTCTCCGGGCACCTCGACGCGCTCACCGAACTGGAACACGCCTGGCGGGAGCGCGGCGTACGCACCCGGCGGCTGACCGTGAGCCACGCGTTCCACAGCCCGCTGATGGCACCCATGCTGGCCGAGTTCAGCTCAGTGCTGGCGGGGCTGACGTTCGCCGCGCCGCTGCTGCCGGTGGTGTCCAACGTGACCGGCGCGCTGGCGGCGGGCGACGACCTGCGGACGCCCGACTACTGGGTGCGGCACGTGCGGGAGGCGGTCCGGTTCGCCGACGGCGTGGCCGCGCTGCGCGCCGCCGGGGTGGACACGTTCCTGGAGATCGGCCCGCAGAGCGTGCTCACCGCACTGATCCCCGACCCGGCCGTGCTCGCCGTCGCCGCCCAGCGCCGCGACCGGGACGAGACCGGCGCGCTGCTCGCCGCGCTGGCCGACCTGCACGTGCACGGCGTGCCCGTCGACTGGGCGCCCTGGTTCGCCGGCACCGGCGCGACCCGCGTCGACCTGCCCACGTACGCGTTCCAGCGGCAACGGTTCTGGCCCGACACGCCCGTCCGGACCGATGGACCGGACGCCGAGTTCTGGGCCGCCGTGGAGCGCGGCGACCCGGCCGCGCTCGCCGCGCACCTCGGCGACGACACCGCCGCCGAGGCGCTCAGCGCCGCGCTGCCGGTGCTGGCCGACTGGCGTCGGGCGCAGACCCCGGGCGCCGGCTCGGCGTACCGGATCGGGTGGGAGCCGGTGCGTCCCGCCCCCGCGTCCGGGCTGACCGGCCGGTGGCTGGTCGCCACCGTCGGCGGCGGCGCGGACGCCGGCGTCGCGAAGACACTCGCCGCGGCCGGGGGCGCGGTGGACACGCTCACCGTCCCGGCCGACGTCGACCGGCAGGAACTGGCGGAGCGGCTGCGGCGCCTCGGCGACCAGGGCTGGGCCGGTGTGCTCTGCGTGCTGCCCCGCCAGGACCGGCCGCTCGCCGACGTGCCGGCCGTTCCGGCCGGCACGGCCGCGCTGCTCACGCTCGTCCAGGCGCTCACCGACACCGGCCTGCCCGGCCGGGTGTGGGCGCTCAGCCGCGCCGCGCTGCCCGTGACCTCCGGCGACCGGGGCGGCGACGTGCGCGCCGCAGCCGCCTGGGGCCTCGGCCGGGTCGTGGCGCTGGAACGCCCCGACCGGTGGGGTGGCCTCATCGACCTGCCCGGCCGCGCCGACCGCACCACCCGCGCCGCGCTCGTCGCGGTGCTCGCCGACGGCGGCCACGACCAGGTGGCCGTACGCCGCACCGGAATCCTCGCCCGGCGCCTCCTCCCGGCGGCGCCGCCCGCCGGCGGCGGCTGGCAGCCGCGCGGCACCGTGCTGGTCACCGGCGGCACCGGCGCGCTCGGCCGGCACGTCGCCCGGTGGCTGCTGGCCAACGGCGCCGACGAGGTGGTGCTGGCCTCCCGGCGCGGCCCGGACGCCCCGGGTGCCGCCGACCTGGCCGCCACGCTCGGCGCGGTACGGGTGGTCGCCTGCGACGTCAGCGACCCGGTCGCCGTCACCGACCTGGTGGACGACCTGCCGACACTGACCGCCGTCGTGCACACCGCCGGCGTCGCCGGCGACCCCACCGCCGCGACGGACCTGACCACCACCGACCTGGCCGGCACCCTGTCCGGCAAGGTGCTCGGCGCGCTCCACCTGGACGCCGCCTGCCGGGACCGCGACCTGGACGCGTTCGTGGTGTTCTCCTCCGTGGCCGGCGTGTGGGGCGGTGGCGGGCAGGCCGGCTACGCCGCCGGCAACGCAGTGCTCGACGCGCTCGTCGCGGCCCGCCGCGCCGCCGGCCTGCCCGCCACCGCACTCGCCTACGGGCCGTGGGCGGCCGACGGCATGGCCGCCGGGGAGACGGCGGACGGGCTGCGTCGACGCGGCCTCGACCCGCTGCCGCCCGCCGCCGCCGTCGCCGCCCTGGGCCGCTGGGTCAACGCCCCCGAGCCGGCCCCGGTGATCGCCGGCGTGGACTGGTCCCGGTTCGTCGCCGCGTACACCGCGGCGCGGCCCAGCCACCTGTTCGACCGGGTCGCCCCGGCCGTCGCCGTCGAAGCGGCGCAGCCGGAAACCGGAGCCGGCGGCGGCCTCCGCGCCCGGCTGGCCGCGCTGCCGGCCGCCGGGCAGGAGACGCTCCTGCTCGACCTGGTACGCGCCGAGGCCGCGGCGGTGCTCGGGCACGCCTCCACCGACCAGGTGCCCGCCGGCCGGGCGTTCCGCGAACTCGGCTTCGACTCGCTGGCCGCCGTACAACTGCGGGACCGGCTGGGTCGGGCGACCGGCGCCACGCTGCCCTCGACAGTGGTCTTCGACCACCCGTCGGCGGCCGAGCTGGCGCGCTTCCTGCGTACCGAGATGGTGGCCGGCGCGGACGCTCCCGCCGAGGTCGTCCGGACGGCCCGGCCGGCCGCTGACGAACCCATCGCCATCGTGTCGATGGCCTGCCGTTTCCCCGGCGGGGTGTCCTCCCCGCAGGAGCTGTGGCGGCTGCTCGCCGACGGCGGGGACGCGGTCACGCCGATGCCCACGGACCGGGGCTGGGACCTCGACGGACTGTTCGACAGCGACCCGGAACGGGTCGGCACCAGCTACACCCGCAGCGGCGGCTTCCTGGCCGACGTGGCCGGTTTCGACGCCGCGTTCTTCGGCATCAACCCGCGCGAGGCGCTCGCCATGGACCCGCAGCAGCGGCTGCTGCTGCACACCACCTGGGAGGCGTTCGAGCACGCCGGCATGGACCCACACCGGGTACGCGGCACCGCCACCGGCGTGTTCATGGGCACCAACGGGCAGGACTACGCCACGTTGCTGCTGGGCGCCCGGTCCGAGGTGGAGGGCTACCAGGCCACCGGCAACGGCGCATCAGTCGTCTCCGGCCGGCTGGCGTACGCGTTCGGCCTGCACGGGCCCGCCGTCACCGTCGACACCGCCTGCTCGTCGTCGCTGGTGGCGCTGCACCTGGCCGCACAGGCGCTGCGCTCCGGCGAGTGCGACCTGGCCCTCGCGGGCGGCGTGACAGTGATGTCCACGCCGGGCGCGTTCCTGGAGTTCTCCCGGCAGCGTGGGCTCGCCGAGGACGGCCGGGTCAAGGCGTTCGCCGCCGCCGCGGACGGCACCGGCTGGGGCGAGGGCGTCGGCGTGCTGCTGCTGCAACGCCTCTCCGACGCGGAACGCGACGGCCGGCGCATCCTCGCCGTGGTACGCGGCAGCGCGGTCAACCAGGACGGCGCGTCCAACGGGCTGACCGCCCCGAACGGGCCCGCCCAGCAGCGCGTCATCCGGGCCGCCCTGGCCAACGCCGGCCTGACCCCGGCCGACATCGACGCGATCGAGGCGCACGGCACCGGCACCACGCTCGGCGACCCGATCGAGGCGCAGGCGCTCGCCGCCGCGTACGGGCCGGACCGGCCCGCCGACCGGCCGCTCTGGCTCGGGTCGGTCAAGTCGAACCTGGGCCACACCCAGGCCGCCGCCGGCGCGGCCAGCCTGATCAAGATGGTGCTGGCGCTGCGCCACGCGACGCTCCCGGCCACGCTGCACGTCGACGCGCCCACGCCGCACGTGGACTGGGCGTCCGGCCCGCTGGCGCTGCTCACCGAGGCCCGCCCGTGGACGGCCGGCGTCTCGCCGCGCCGGGCCGGCGTCTCGTCGTTCGGCATCAGCGGCACCAACGCCCACGTCATCCTGGAGGAGGCGCCGACCACTGGTGCCGCCGACGGCCGCCCCGCCATCGGCGACACCTGGCCGGGGCGGGTGGACGTGGCGCTGCCGTGGTCGGTCAGCGCCGCGACCAGCGCCGGCCTGCGGGACCAGGCCGACCGCCTGGCCCGGCGGCTCGCCGACCCGACCGACCCGCTGGCCGCTGTCGACCCCGGCGCGGTCGCCTGGGCGCTGGTGGAGGGCCGGGCGCACCTGGCCCACCGGGCCGTGGTGGTCGCCGCCGACCCGGCGACCCGGCTGGCCGCACTGGCTGCGCTGGCTGCCGGCGACACCCACCCGGCGCTCGTCCCGGCCGCGCCCGCGCGGTCCGGCCGCACCGCGATCCTCTTCTCCGGGCAGGGCGCGCAGCGCGCCGGCACGGGCCGGGAGCTGTCCGACGTGTTCGGTGTGTTCGCGTCCGCGTTGGACGAGGTCTGCACGCACCTGGACCCGCTGCTGCCGGAGCCCTTGAAGCCGGTGCTGTTCGGTGCCGGGGACCTGCTGGACCAGACGCAGTTCACGCAGGCCGGTCTGTTCGCGGTCGAGGTGGCGCTGTTCCGCCTGGTCGAGTCGTTCGGCGTGGTGCCCGACGTGGTGGGCGGCCACTCGATCGGCGAGATCGCCGCCGCCCACGTGGCCGGTGTGCTGTCGCTGGCCGACGCGTGCACGCTGGTCGCCGCGCGCGGCCGGCTGATGCAGGCGTTGCCGGCGGGTGGCGGGATGCTGGCGGTGGCCGCCGCCGAGGCCGACGTGGCGGCGTCGATCGCCGGTCACCCGGAGCTGGGCGTCGCCGCCGTGAACGGCCCGTCGTCGGTGGTGGTGTCCGGGCCGGTCGACGCGCTGGACGAGGTCGAGCGCGCCTGGCGCGAGCGCGGGGTCCGTACCCGCCGGCTGACCGTGTCGCACGCGTTCCACAGTCCGCTGATGGAACCGATGCTCGCCGAGTTCCGGGCCGTGCTCGACGGGTTGACGTTCCACCCGCCGCTGCTGCCGGTGGTGTCCAACGTGACCGGCGCGCTCGCGTCGGGCGACGACCTGCGGACGCCCGACTACTGGGTGCGGCACGTGCGCGAGGCGGTCCGGTACGCCGACGGGATCGCCGCCCTGCGGGACACCGGCGTGGACACGTTCCTGGAACTGGGACCCGCCGCGGTGCTGACCCCGATGAACGCCGACCTGCTGCCCGACGACACCACCGCGGTGGCCGCGCTGCGCGCCGGCGTACCGGAGGTCACCAGCCTGCTCACCGCGGTCGCCGCCGGCTACGCGGCCGGCCGTGACCCGCACTGGCCGGCGGTGCTGGCGCCGCTGGCCGGCCCCTGCCCCGCCGCGCGGGACCTGCCCGAGCTGCCCACCTACGCGTTCCAGCCCCAGCGCTTCTGGCCCACGCTGACCACCCCGGTCGGCGGCGCGGCGGCGGACGACGGCGAGTTCTGGCGGGCGGTCGGCGACGGCGACCTCGACCGGCTCGGCATCGACACCGGACAGCCGCTGCGCGACCTGCTGCCACAGCTCGACGCGTGGCGACGCCGGCGCCGCCAGGACGGCGTGCTGGCCGGGTGGCGTTACCGGGTCACCTGGCACCGGCGCCCGCTGACCGGCGGCGAGCCGGGCCGCTGGCTGCTGGTCGCGCCGCCACGCGAGACCGCCGACACGGTCGCCGACGCGCTGCGGGCCGGCGGCGCCGACGTACGGCTGCTCACCGTGGACCCGGCCACCGCGGACCGGGACGGCCTCGCCGACGCCCTCGCCCGGGCCGAGGCCGACCACCGGCCGACCGCGCTGCTGTCGCTGCTCGCGCTCGACGAGGCGCCGCACCCCGAGCAGGACGCCCTGCCGGCCGGACTCGCGGCCAACCTGCTGCTGCTCCAGGCGCACGTCGCCCGCGACGGCGGCGCACCGCTGTGGCTCGCCACCGCCGGCGCCGCCGCCACCGACGACGAACCCGCCGCCCGGCCCTGGCAGGCCACCAGCTGGGGCCTCGGCCTGGCCGCCGCGCTGGAACACCCCCGGCACGTCGGCGGCCTCGTCGACCTGCCCGGCACGGTGACCGTCGAGACCGCCGCCGGGCTGCTCGCCGCGCTGACCAACCGGGAGGGGGAGGACCAGGTCGCGGTGCGCGCGTCCGGCCCGCTCGTCCGCCGGCTGGTCCGGGCCACCGGCCCGACCGGGGGTACGGGCGGCGGCTGGACGCCGCAGGGCAGCGTCCTGCTCACCGGGGGTGCCGGACCGGTCGCTCGGCACACCACCGCCTGGCTCGACCGGGCCGGTGCGTCGGTGGTGCCGCTGGACGAGGCGGCCGGCGGCAAGCTGGCCGACCGGATGGCGCAGATCGCCGCCGACGGGCGGCCGGTGACCGGGCTGGTGCACGTGCCGGCCGACACCGCCACCGTGCCGCTGGCCGACCTGACCCTGGCCGACCTCGCCGCCGACCTGGTCGCCACCGTCGGCGACCTGCCCCGGTACGCCGACGAGGTGGAGCAGCGGGTGCTCGGCGCGCTGGTGGTCTGCTCGTCCACCTCCGGCGTGTGGGGCTCCGGCGGCCGCGGCGGGCAGGCGGCCGGCGACGCGCTGCTGCACGTCCTCGCCGACGGCTGGCAGCGCGCCGGCCTGCCGGTGACCTCGGTGGCGTTCGGCCCCTGGGCCGACGGCCTCACCGACACCGACCTGGCACACCTGGGCCGCAGTGGCCTGCCCGGCATGGACCCGGAGCTGGCCGTCGCCGCGCTCCGCCAGGCGGTCGTCGACGGCGACCGGCTCGTCGTCGCCGACGTCCGGTGGGACCGGTTCGTGCCGGCCGTCGCCGCGGTCCGGGACCGGCCGCTCTTCGCCGACCTGCCCGAGGCCGCCGAGGCGCTGCGCGGCCTGCACGCCGAACAACCCGCGGACGACGCGACCGCGGCGGCGCTGCGGGACCGGCTCCGCCCGCTCGGCGACGCGGAGCGGGACGCGATCCTGGTCGACCTCGTCGCCGGCCAGGCCGCGGCGGTGCTCGGTCACCCGGACACCGCCGACCTCGGCCCCGGGCGGGCGTTCCGCGAGGTCGGCTTCGACTCGATGACCGCTGTCGAGCTGCGCAACCGGCTCCGCGCCGCAACCGGCACCACGCTGCCGGGCAGTGTGGTCTTCGACTACCCGACCCCGCTGGCGCTCGCCCGGCACCTGCGGACGCTGCTGGCACCCGACGGCGCCGCCGCCACCACCGGGCTGCTCACCGAACTGGAGAAGGTGGACGATCTCTTCGCCGCCGGCACGCCGGACCCGCTCACCCGGCAGAAGCTGCTGGTGCAGATGCAGGCGTTCATCGCCCGTTGGGGCGACGAGCGTTCCGGGCCGCCGGAGGCGCCGGTGACCGACACGCTCGACGCGGCCAGCGATGCCGAACTGTTCGATTTCATCCACCGCGAGCTGGGCGGTCCGGGCGGCGAATTCTGAACGAATTCGCGCGCCATTGTGGGGCGCTGCGGCACCACCGGTCGCGGGGGCATTGCGGACGCCACCGCGACCGGTCCGGCCGGGCCGCCGGTGGCGTCGTACCGGCCCAGCCTGCGCGCCTCGCGGCGGCCTCCCAGCTAGGGGCGACCCTAGGGGCGTCCTAGGGGTTGTGACGCGTCTGGCCAGGCAATTACCTTCCTCACCGTAAGTGAGACCTGGTGGGCGCCGGTCAACGCAATTCGTGATCGGCCGAACGGTATTGGGTCGCCTGTTGTTCCGGCCCGAAAAGGTGGCGCTGATGGCGACTGAGGACACCCTCCGGGAATATCTGAAATGGATGACCGCCGACCTGCACCAGACCCGGCGGAAGCTCGGCGAGCTGGAGGCCGCGCACCGCGAGCCCATCGCCGTCGTCGGCATCGGCTGCCGGTTCCCCGGCGGGGTGCGCTCCCCGGAGGACCTGTGGCGGCTGGTCGACAGCGGCACCGACGCGGTCTCGGCGTTCCCCACCGACCGTGGCTGGGACCTGGAACGGCTCATCCACCCGGACCCCGACCACCCCGGCACCTCCTACGTCGGTGAGGGCGGCTTCCTCGACTCGGCCACCGAGTTCGACGCCGGCTTCTTCGGCATCTCGCCCCGCGAGGCGCTCGGCATGGACCCGCAGCAGCGGCTGCTGCTGGAGACGTCGTGGGAGGCGTTCGAGCACGCCGGCATCGACCCGGCGACGCTGCGCGGCCACCAGGTCGGCGTGTTCGCCAGCACCACCGGTCAGGACTACGCCGCCCTGCTCCAGACCCCACCGCCCGGCGTCGAGGGGTACGTGCTCACCGGCACCGCCGCCAGCGTCGTCTCCGGCCGCATCTCGTACGTGCTGGGCATCGAGGGACCGGCCGTCTCCGTCGACACCGCCTGCTCGTCGTCGCTTGTCGCGATGCACCTCGCCGGCCAGGCGCTGCGGCAGGGGGAGTGCACGCTCGCGCTCGCCGGCGGCGCCACCGTCATGTCCACCCCGGCCGCGTTCGTCGGGTTCAGCCGCCAGCGCGGGCTGGCCGCCGACGGGCGGGTCAAGGCGTTCGCCGCCGCCGCCGACGGCACCGCCTGGGGTGAGGGCGTCGGCGTGCTGCTGCTGGAACGGCTCTCCGACGCCCGCCGCAACGGTCACCCGGTGCTCGCGGTGATCCGGGGCAGCGCGGTCAACCAGGACGGCGCGTCCAACGGGCTCACCGCCCCCAACGGCCCCTCCCAGCAACGGGTGGTGCTCCAGGCGCTGGCCAGCGCCCGGCTCGCCCCGGAGCAGGTCGACGCCGTGGAGGCGCACGGCACCGGCACCAACCTCGGTGACCCGATCGAGGCCACCGCGCTGCTCGCCACGTACGGGCAGGGCCGGCCGGCCGACCGCCCGCTGCGGCTCGGGTCGGTGAAGTCGAACATCGGCCACACCCAGGCCGCCGCCGGCGTCGCCGGTGTGATCAAGATGGTCATGGCGCTGCGCCACGACCGGCTGCCGGCCACGCTGCACGTGGACGCGCCCACCCCGCACGTCGACTGGTCCGCCGGCGCGGTGTCGCTGCTGAGCGAGCCGCTGCCCTGGCCGCCGGGGGAGCAGCCCCGCCGGGCCGGTGTGTCCTCGTTCGGGATGAGCGGCACCAACGCCCACGTGATCGTCGAGGAGGCCCCGCCGCCGTCGGAGCCGGCCACCGCCGCCGCGGCGACCCCGGACGCCGAGCCCGCCGCCGCCACCTCCACGGACGCCGCGTCGGTGACCGGTCCCGCGCCGGTGGTGGCCGCCGGCCTGGTGCCGGTGCTGCTCTCCGCGCGCGACGCCGCCGGGCTGGCCGCCCAGGGCGCCCGCTGGGCCGACTGGCTGGCCACCGACGACGCCCCCGTCACCGACATCGGCTGGTCGTCGGCCACCACCCGGGGCGCGCTCGACCACCGGGCCGTCGTCCTCGCGCCGGACCGCGACGCGCTGGCCGACGGGCTGCGTGCCCTCGCCGCCGGCGACACCGCGTCCGGCCTGGTCACCGGCGCCGGCCCGCGCGGCGGGCAGCTCGCGTTCCTGTTCAGCGGGCAGGGCGCGCAGCGGGCCGGAATGGGCCGGGAACTGGCCGCCGCGTTCCCCGCGTACGCGGACGCGCTCGCCGAGGTCTGCCGCGAACTCGACAGGCACCTGCCCCGCCCGCTGGGGCCGATCCTCGCCGCCGAACCCGGCACCGCCGACGCCGCGCTGCTCGACCGGACCGAGTACACCCAGGCCGCGCTGTTCGCCGTCGAGGTGGCCCTGTGCCGGCTGCTGGACTCGTGGGGCGTGCGGCCGGACCTGCTGGCCGGACACTCCATCGGCGAGGTGGTCGCCGCGCACGTGGCCGGCGTGTTCAGCCTCGCCGACGCCGCCACGCTGGTCGCCGCGCGCGGGCGGCTCATGCAGGAGTTGCCCGCCGGCGGCGCGATGCTCTCCGTCGCCGCCGCGCCCGCCGACGTCGAGGCGCTCCTCGCCGGCGTCGACGGCCCGATCGGCGTCGCCGCCGTCAACGGGCCGGCCGCCGTCGTGGTCTCCGGCGCCGCCGACGCGATCACCGAGGTCGAGCGCCGCGCCGCCACCCAGGGAGTACGCACCAAGCGCCTCACCGTCAGCCACGCGTTCCACAGCCCGCTGATGGAGCCGATGCTCGCCGCGTTCGCCGCAGTGGTCGAACGGCTGGAGCGGCACGCCCCGACGCTGCCGATCGTGTCCAACCTGACCGGCGAGCCGGTCGACCCGGACGAGATCCGCACCCCGGCGTACTGGGTGCGGCACGTCCGGGAGACGGTCCGCTTCGCCGACGGCGTGACCCGGCTGCGCGTACTCGGCGCCGGCACGTTCCTCGAGGTCGGGCCCAGCGGTGTGCTGACCGCCCTGACCCGGGAGCTGACCGGCCCGGACGCCACCGCCGTGGCGCTGCAGCGACGGGACCGGCCGGAACCGGAGGCGCTGCTCACCGCGCTCGCCGAGCTGCACGTCGCCGGCGTCCCGGTCGGCTGGCGGGAGCTGTTCGCCGGCACCCACCCGGACCGGGTCCGGCTGCCCGGGTACGCGTTCCACCGCCAGCGGTTCTGGCCCGAGCCGCCGGCCGCCGCGCCCGCCACCGGGGAAAGCGGCGCGGACGCGGAGTTCTGGGCCGCCGTGGAACGCGCCGACGTCGACGCGCTACGCGACCAGCTCGGCGCCGCCGCCGGCGGTGACCCGGTGGAGGCGCTGCGGCCCGCGCTGCCCGTGCTCTCCGCCTGGCGTCGCGGCCGGCACGACCGGTCCGTGGTGGACGGCTGGTCGTACCAGGTGCGGTGGCAACCGGTAGCGGTCGCCGAGGGGAACCGGCCGGCGGGCCGCTGGCTGGTGCTGCTGCCCACGGACGCCCCTCCCGGCTGGGCCGACGACCTGCCCGCGCTCGTCGACGACGCGACAGTGCTACGCCTCGGCGCCGACGACCTGGACCGCGCCGCGCTCGCCGGCCGGCTGCGCGCCGCGATCGGTGACGCGCCGGTGGCCGGCGTGCTGCACCTGGTCGCCGGGCAGGACCGGCTGCTGCCCGAGCACCCCGGCGTCAGCCTCGCCGCCGCCACCACGCTGGTGCTGCTCCAGGCGCTGACCGACCTCGACCTCACCGCCCCCGTCTGGTGCTTGACCAGCGGCGCGGTCAAGGCCGGGCCGGCCGACCGGCTCACCGACCCGGTGCAGAACCTGGTCTGGGGCCTCGGCCGGGCCGCCGCCGTGGAGCAGCCGCACCGGTGGGGTGGCCTGATCGACCTGCCGGCCGTGCCCGACGACGCCGTCCGCCGCCGCCTCGCCGCGGTGCTCGCCGGCGGCAGCGACGAGGACCAGGTCGCGGTCCGCGCCGGCGGCGTCTGGGGCCGACGGCTCGTCCCCGCCCCCGCGCCGGAGCGGCCGGCCGGCGACCGGTGGGCCGACGCCACCGTCCTGGTCACCGGCGGCACCGGCGCGCTCGGTGGACACGTCACCCGCTGGCTGCTGGACCGGGGGGCCCGGCGGGTCGTCCTGGCCGGCCGGCGCGGCGCCGACACGCCCGGCCTGGCCCCGCTGCTCGCCGAGCACGGCACCGACGGGCGGGTCACCGCCGCCGCCTGCGACATGACCGACCGTACGGCGGTCGCCGCGCTACTCGACTCGCTGCCGGACCTGACCGCGGTGGTGCACGCCGCCGGCACCGACCAGCTCACCCCGCTGACCGCCACCACGCTCGACGAGTTCGCGCACGTCGTCGCCGGCAAGGTGCTCGGCGCGCTGCACCTCGACGAGTGCCTCGCCGACCGTCCGCTCACCGCGTTCCTGCTCTTCTCCTCCGTCTCCGGCACCTGGGGCAGCGCCGGGCAGTGCGCGTACGGCGCGGGCAACTCGCTGCTCGACGCGCTCGCCGTGCACCGCCGCGACCGGGGGCTCACCGCCACCGCCGTGGCCTGGACCGCGTGGGGCGGCGCCGACGGCATGGCCGCCAAGAACGCCGCCACCGAGCAGCTGCACCGGATGGGTCTGCCCACCATCGACCCGGCGCGGGCCCTGGTCGCGCTGGACCGGGCGCTGGACCGGCCCACCGCCGGCGTCACCGTCGCCGACGTCGACTGGAGCCGGTTCCACCCGGCGTTCACGCTCACCCGGCCCAGCCCGCTGCTGTCCGAACTGCCGCAGGTCCGCGCGCTGGCCGAGGCCGAGGCGGCGCAGGACGCCGCCGCACCGGCCGGCGTCACCGAGGCGCTGCGTCACCTGGCCGGCCGGCCCGAGGCCGAGCAGGAACGGGAGCTGCTGCGGCTGGTCGACGAGCAGACCGCCCGGGTCCTCGGCCACGCCACCGCCGACGACCTGCGCGGTCGGCCGTTCAAGGATCTCGGCTTCGACTCGCTGACCGCGGTGGACCTGCGGACCCGGCTGAACGAGGCCACCGGCCTGCGGCTGCCGTCCACGCTGGTCTTCGACCACCCCACCCCGGCCGAGCTGGCCCGGCACCTGCGGGTCACCGCGTTCGGCGCGGACGACGCCGCGCCGGCCGTACCGACCGTCACCGCCGGCGCGGACGAGCCGATCGCGGTCGTCGGCATGGCCTGCCGCTACCCGGGCGGCGTGGACGGCCCGCAGGAGCTGTGGCGCCTCGTGGCCGACGGCGTCGACGCGATCGGCAGCTTCCCCACCGACCGGGGCTGGGCCGTGCCGGCGCCCGACAGCGGCTACACGCCGGCCGGCGGGTTCCTGCCCGAGGCGACCGGCTTCGACCCGGCCTTCTTCGGCATCTCGCCCCGCGAGGCGCTCGCCATGGACCCGCAGCAGCGGCTCACCCTGGAGGCCGCCTGGGAGGTGCTGGAACGGGCCGGCGTGGACCCGACCGGCCTGGCCGGCAGCCGTACCGGGGTGTTCGTCGGCGCGTCCACCTCCGGCTACGGCACCGGGCTGACCGAGGTGCCGGAGGGCACCGAGGGCTACCTGATGACCGGCGGGGCGCACAGCGTCATCTCCGGACGGGTCGCGTACACGCTCGGCCTCGAAGGGCCGGCCGTCACCGTGGACACCGCCTGCTCGTCGTCGCTTGTCGCGCTGCACCTGGCCGGGGAGTCGCTGCGCCGGGGGGAGTGCGACCTGGCACTGGCCGGCGGGGTCGCGGTGATGGCCACCCCGGACACGTTCGCCGAGTTCTCCCGCCAGGGCGGGCTGGCCGCCGACGGCCGGTGCAAGTCGTTCGCCGCCGCCGCCGACGGCACCGGCTGGTCCGAGGGCGTCGGCATGTTGCTGGTGGAACGGCTCTCCGACGCCCGCCGGCACGGCCACCGGGTGCTCGCGCTGGTCCGCGGTTCGGCCGTCAACTCCGACGGCGCGTCGAACGGCCTGACCGCGCCGAACGGTCCGTCGCAGCAGCGGGTGATCCGGGCGGCGTTGGCGGACGCGGGGCTGTCCACGTCGGACGTGGACGTGGTGGAGGCGCACGGCACCGGCACCACGTTGGGTGACCCGATCGAGGCGCAGGCGTTGCTCGCCACGTACGGGCAGGACCGCGAGACGCCGCTGCTGCTCGGGTCGATCAAGTCGAACATGGGCCACGCGCAGGCCGCCGCCGGTGTGGCCGGCGTGATCAAGATGATCCTCGCGATGCGCCACGCGACCGTGCCGGCCACGCTGCACGTGGACGAGCCGTCGCCGCACATCGACTGGTCGGCCGGCGCGGTCGAGCTGGTGACCGAGGCGCGGGCGTGGCCGGTGGTGGACCGGCCGCGTCGGGCGGCGGTGTCGTCGTTCGGGATCTCCGGCACCAACGCCCACGTGGTCATCGAGCAGGCCGACACGCAGGTGGTCACCGAGCAGCCCGACGCGCCCGCGTTGGTCCGGACCGACGTGGTGCTCTGGCCGCTCTCCGCCCGCTCGACCGCGGCGCTGACCAGCCAGGCGGAACGGCTCGCCCGGCACGTCCGGGAGCACCCGCAGCACGAGCCCGCCGCCGTGGCCTGGTCGCTCGCCACTACCCGCGCCACGCTCGACCAGCGCGCCGCGATCGTCGGCGCCGACCGCGACGACCTGCTGGCCGGCCTGGACGCGTTGGCGTCCGGGGTGCCGGCGGCGAATGTCGTGACCGGTATGAGCGTCGAGCACGGGCCGGGTCCGGTGTTCGTGTTTCCGGGTCAGGGTGGTCAGTCGGTGCGGATGGCGGCCGGTCTGGTGGGCCGGTGTGCGCCGTTCGACGCGCGGCTGGCGGAGTGTCAGCGGGCGTTCGCCCCGTTCCTGGACGTGGACCTGGTGTCGGTGTTGACCGGTGCCGACGACGCCTGGCTCGACAAGGTCGAGATCCTGCAGCCGGTGTTGTTCGCGGTGGGGGTGTGTTTGGCGGCGGTGTGGCGGGCTGCCGGGGTGGAGCCGTCGCTGGTGATCGGGCATTCGCAGGGGGAGATGGCCGCCGCGTGTGTGGCCGGGGTGCTCTCGTTGGAGGACGCGGCGAAGGCGGTGATCCTGCGGGCCCGGGCGTTGTCCACCCTCGCGGGTTCGGGCGGGATGTTGGCGGTGGATCTGCCGGTCGACGAGGTGGAGGCGCGGATCGAGGGGATCGCCGGCACGGTGGTGGCGGTGCTCAACGGTCCGGGTCATGTGGTGGTGTCCGGTCCTCCCGAGACGCTCGCCGACTTGCGGGAGCGGTGGCAGGGCGAGGGGGTGCGGGCGAAGCCGGTGCCGTTCAACTACGCCTCCCACAACCCGGGCGTGGAGCAGATCCGCGACCGGATGCTGGCCGACCTGGCCGGGCTGGCCCCGCAGGCGGGTCACACCCGGATGGTGTCGACGGTGACCGGGGACTGGGCCGACCCCGAGAGCATGGACGGGGATTACTGGTACACGAACCTGCGGCAGCCGGTGCGGTTCGAGCAGGCGGTACGCACCGCGCTCGCGGCCGGGCACACCACGTTCGTGGAGGTGTCGGCGCATCCGGTGCTGACCATGCCGGTGACCGCGATCCTCGACGACACCGACACGGCGGGGCACACGCTGTCCACCCTGCGACGCGGCGACGACGACCCGACCCGGCTGCTGACCAGCCTCGCGACCGCCCACACCATCGGCCTGCCCGTCGACCTGAACACCGTGCTCACCCCGACCGAGACGATCGACCTGCCCACCTACCCGTTCGCGCGGGACCGGTACTGGCTGGCGCGCGGCGGCTCCGGTCCGGCCGGACTGCCCGCCGCCGGTCTCGACGCCGTCGACCACCCCCTGCTGCACGCCGTGGCCGACCTGCCCGGCGACGAGGGCCTGCTGTTCACCGGCCGGCTCACCCTGGCCACCCACCCCTGGCTGGCCGACCACGCCGTGCTCGGCACCGTCCTGCTCCCCGGCACCGCCCTGGTGGAGCTGGCGTCCTGGAGCGGACGCGCCGTCGACACCGCCCACGTCACCGAACTGGTCCTGGAAGCGCCACTCGTCGTCCCGCCCACCGGCGGCGTCGACCTGCGGGTCCGCGTCGGCGCCGTCGACGACGACGGCTGCCGGCCGGTCACCATCCACTCCCACCTCGACGACGGCGGCGACACGCCGGGCACCGGCCGCACCTGGCAGCGGCACGCCACCGGCCTGCTCGCCCCCACCCGCCCGGTCACCGTGGCCACCGGCGGCGCCTGGCCGCCCGCCGACGCCGAGCCGATCCCCCTGGACGCGCTCTACCCGCACCTCACCGCGCAGGGCTACGGCTACGGCCCGACGTTCCAGGCGCTGCGGGCCGCCTGGCGCAGCGGCGACGACCTCCTCGCCGAGGTGTCGCTCGACACCGACGCGCCCGCCGACCCGTTCACGCTGCACCCGGCACTGCTCGACGCCGCGCTGCACGCCATCGGCGCCGACGCGCTCCACCGCGCCACCACGGCCCCGACCGCCACCGCCGGACCGGACCCGGTCGGATCCGCGAGCGGTGCAGCCGCGACGGGCGCGCCCTCGGCCGCCGGACCGGGCCTGCCGTTCTCCTGGACCGGGCTCGCGATCCAACCCACCCGGGCCCGGGAACTGCGGGTCCGGCTCACCCCCACCGAGGGCGCGGTCGCCGCCACCGTCACCGACACCGGTGGGATGCCGGTCGCCTCGCTCGACGCGCTCGTGCTGCGGCCGATCAGCGCCGACCAGCTCGACACCGCCCGCCGGGCCGCCGCCCGCTCGCTGCACCGACTCGACTGGATCAGCCCCGAGCCGGGCGGCAGCCGCCCGTCCCGCCTCGCCGTGCTCGGCGACGCCGACGAGTGGCCCGGCGTCGAGGCGTACCGGGACCTGGACGACCTGGTGACGGCCGTGACCGGCGGCGCGGCCCGGCCCGACGCGGTGATCGCCACCGTCGTCGGGCAGCGCGCCGACGAACCCGACCCGGCCCGCGCCGCGCACCTGCTCACCCACGAGACGTTGGCGCTGGCGCAGGACTGGCTCACCCGTGAACCGCTCGCCGGGACGCCGCTGGTCGTGGTCACCCGGGGCGCGGTCCGCGCCGAACCCGGCGACCGGCCGGCCGACCTGCCGGCCGCCGCGGCGTGGGGGCTGATCCGTTCCGCCCAGTCCGAGAACCCGGGCCGGTTCGTGCTGCTCGACCTCGACGACGACCCCCGCTCCTCGGTGGCGCTGCCGGCCGCGCTCGGCACCGGCGAACCGCAGCTTGCGCTGCGCGCCGGCCAGATCCGGGTACCCCGGCTGGTCCGTCTGGGCCCGCCGCCGGAGCGGCCCGAGCCGGAGCTGTCCGCCGGCACCGTGCTGGTCACCGGCGCGACCGGCGCGCTCGGCCGCCTCGTCGCGCGGCACCTGGTCACCCGGCACGGCGTGCCGCGCCTGCTGCTGGTCAGCCGCAGCGGCCCGGACGCGCCCGGCGCGGCCGACCTGGTCGCCGAGCTGACCGCGCTCGGCGCCGCCGCGCAGGTCGTCGCCGCCGACGTCAGCGACCGGGACGCGCTCGCCGTGCTGCTCGACGAGATCCCCGCCGACCGGCCGCTGGTCGGCGTGGTGCACGCCGCCGGCGTCCTCGACGACGGCGTGCTGCCCGCGCTCACGCCGGCCCGGTTCGACACCGTCCTCACGCCCAAGGTGGACGCCGCCTGGCACCTGCACGAGCTGACCGAGAAGCTGGACCTCGCCGCGTTCGTGCTGTTCTCCTCCTCCGCCGGCCTGTTCGGCGGGCCCGGCCAGGCCAACCACGCCGCCGCGAACGCGTTCCTCGACGGGCTCGCCCACCACCGCCGGGCGCGCGGCCTCACCGTCACGTCCATGGCGTGGGGACCGTGGGCCAACCCGGCCGAGCCCGGCGGCCCGCAGGGCCACGTCGACGAGCAACGGATGAGCCGGGCCGGCTTCCGGCCGCTCGGCCCGGACGAGGGCATGGCGCTGTTCAGCGAGGGACTGCGCCACGACGAGCCGGCGATCGCGCCGGTCAGCCTGGACCACGCGGTGCTCGGCCGGCTCGGCCCGGCGCTGCCCCGGCTGCTGCACGGCCTGGTGCGCACCACCGCCGGTCCGGCCGCGAACCCGACCGGCGACACGGCGGCGGCGCTGCGCGACACGCTCGCCGCCACCGCCGAGGCGGACCGCGACCGGGTGCTCTCCGACCTGGTCCGCACGCACGCGGCGGCGGTGCTCGGCTACGCCTCGATCCGCGACGTGGACGAGGAGAAGGGCTTCGTCGAGCTGGGCTTCGACTCGCTGACCGCGGTGGAGTTCCGCAACCGGCTCAGCGCCGCCACCGGGCTGCGCCTGCCGTCGACGCTGATCTACGACCGGCCCACCACCGCCGCGATGGTCACGCACCTGCGCGGCGCGCTGCTCGCCGAGCGGAGCACCTCCGCGCTGTCCGTGCTCGGCGAGCTGAACAAGCTGGAGACCGCGATGCGCGCCATCGCCGACGACGACACCGACCGCGCCGCCGTCGCCGTCCGGCTGCGCGAACTGCTCTCGCTCTGGACGTACGCCGACGGCGGCGCCGACGACCCCGGTGCGGGCGACGGCAACCTCAGCTCCGCCAGCGCCGAGGAACTGTTCCACCTCCTCGACGACGAACTCGGAACCGCCTGAGATGCCCCGGACCTCTGATCCCGATACGGAGCGCCCCGATGCCCACTGAGGCAGAGTTCCTCGACTACCTCCGCCGCGCCACCACCGACCTGCGCGAGGCGCGGCGGCGCGTACGCGAGGTGGAGGCCAAGGACCGCGAGCCGATGGCCATCGTGGGCATGGCCTGCCGCTACCCGGGCGGCGTGCACGGCCCGGACGAGCTGTGGCAGCTCGTCGCCGACGGCCGCGACGGGGTGGGGGACTTCCCGACCGACCGGGGCTGGGACCTGGAGCGGCTCTTCTCCGTCGACCCGGACAACCCGGGCACGTCCTACACCGACAAGGGCGGCTTCCTCTACGAGGCCACCGCGTTCGACCCGGCCTTCTTCGGCATCTCGCCGCGCGAGGCGCTCGCCATGGACCCGCAGCAGCGGCTGCTGCTGGAGAGCACCTGGGAGGCGTTCGAGTCCGCCGGGCTGGACGCGCACCGGCTGCGCGGCAGCCGGACCGGTGTGTTCGCCGGGGTGATGTACCACGACTACGCCTCCCGGGTGCTGGACCTGCCGGAGGGCGTGGAGGGCTACCTCGGCACCGGCAACTCCGGCAGCGTGGTCTCCGGGCGGGTCGCGTACACGTTCGGGCTGGAAGGCCCCGCCGTCACCATCGACACCGCCTGCTCCTCGTCGCTGGTCGCCGTGCACCTCGCCGTGCAGGCGCTGCGCCAACGCGACTGCGACCTGGCGCTCGCCGGTGGCGTCACCGTGCTCTCCACGCCCGGCGTCTTCGCCGAGTTCTCCCGCCAGCGCGGCCTGGCCGCCGACGGGCGGTGCAAGTCGTTCGCCGCGTCCGCCGACGGCACCGGCTGGGCCGAGGGCGTCGGCATGCTGCTGCTGCAACGCCTCTCCGACGCGCAACGCGACGGCCGGCGCATCCACGGCGTCATCCGGGGCAGCGCGGTCAACCAGGACGGCGCCAGCAGCGGCCTGACCACCCCCAACGGCCCCAGCCAGGAACGGGTCATCCGGCAGGCCCTCGCGAACGCGCGGCTGTCGCCGGCCGACGTGGACGTGGTCGAGGCGCACGGCACCGGCACCACGCTGGGTGACCCGATCGAGGCGCAGGCGCTGCTCGCCACCTACGGGCAGGACCGCGACGGCCGGGACCCGCTGTGGCTCGGCTCGGTGAAGTCGAACCTGGGCCACACCCAGGCGGCGGCCGGCGCCGCCGGCATCATCAAGATGGTCCAGGCGATGCGGCACGGCGTGCTGCCCCGCACGCTGCACGTGGACGAACCGTCCCCGCACATCGACTGGTCGGTCGGCGCGGTGGAGCTGCTGACCGAGGCGCGGCCCTGGCCGGAGTCGGACCGGCCGCGGCGGGCGGCGGTGTCGTCGTTCGGCATCTCCGGCACCAACGCCCACGTCATCGTCGAGCAACCACCGGCGGTCGAGGAGACCGGGCCCACGCCCGGCACGCCGCCGCCGCTGGCGCCGGTGCTGCTCTCCGCCCGCGACCCCGAGGCGCTCGCCACGCAGGCCCGTCGCTGGGCCGACCACGTGACCGCCGACGCCCGGCCGGTCGACTGGGCCGCCGCCTCACGGCGCCGCGCCGGCCTGGACGCGCGGGCCGTGGTGCTCGCCGCCGACCGCGACGAGCTGCTCGCCGGGCTGCGCGGGCTCGCCGACGGCGAACCCACCCCGACCGTGGTCACCGGCGCCGTCGGGCCGCGCGGCCGGGTGGCGTTCCTCTTCTCCGGGCAGGGCGCGCAACGCGCCGGCATGGGCCGCGACCTGTACGACGCGTTCCCCGTCTTCGCCGCCGCGTTGGACGAGGTCTGCGCGCACCTGGACCCGCTGCTGCCGCAGCCGCTGAAGCCGGTGCTGTTCGGCGCCGGCGACCTGCTGGACCAGACCCAGTTCACCCAGGCCGGCCTGTTCGCCGTCGAGGTGGCGCTGCACCGCCTGGCCCGCTCGTTCGGGCTGACCCCGGACTACCTCGTCGGCCACTCCATCGGCGAACTGGCCGCCGCGCACGTCGCCGGCGTGCTGTCGCTGGCACACGCCGCGCGGCTGGTCGCCGCGCGGGGCCGGCTCATGCAGGCGCTGCCCACCGGCGGCGCCATGCTCGCCGTGGCCGCCGGCGAGGCGGACGTGACCGCGTCGCTGGCCGACGTCGCCGGGCAGGCCGGCATCGCCGCCGTCAACGGGCCCGCCGCCGTGGTGGTCTCCGGCGAGGCCGAGGCGATCGACGCGCTCGCCGCGCACTGGACCGACCGGGGTACGCCCACCCACCGGCTGCGGGTCAGCCACGCGTTCCACAGCGCGCTGATGGAACCGATGCTCGCCGAGTTCGCCGCGGTCGCCGCCGGCCTCGACTACGCCCCGCCCACCGTGCCGATCGTGTCGAACCTGACCGGCCGGATCGCCGAGCCCGACGAGATCACCACCGCCGACTACTGGGTGCGGCACGTCCGCGAGGCGGTGCGCTTCGCCGACGCGGTGGACCGGCTCGCCGAGGCCGGCGTCGGCACGTACGTCGAACTCGGGCCCAGCGGCGTGCTCACCGCCATGGCCGAGGGCGCCCTCGCCGACCCGGCGGCCGTGCTGGTGCCGCTGGTACGCAAGGACCGCCCCGAACCCCGCGCCGTGCTGGAGGCGCTGGCCCGGCTGCACACCACCGGCCTGACCGTCGACTGGGACGCCCTGCTCGCCGACGCCGGCGCCCGCCCGGTCGACCTGCCCACGTACGCCTTCCAGCACGAACGGTACTGGCTGGAGCCGGTCGGCCGGCTCGCCGACGTCTCCGGCGCCGGCCTCGGCGCGGCCGGGCACCCGCTGCTCGGCGCCGCCGTCTCGGTGGCCGGCGAGGACATGGTGCTGCTCACCGGCCGGCTGTCCACCGGCACCCACGGCTGGCTGGCCGACCACACGGTCGGCGACGTGGTGGTGCTGCCCGGCGCCGCGCTGGTCGAGCTGGTGGTCCGGGCCGGCGACGAGGTCGGCGTGTCCCGGCTGCGCGAGCTGGCCATCGCCGCGCCGCTGGTGCTGCCCGCCGCCGGTGGCGTCCGGGTGCAGGTGCGGGTCGGCCCGGCCGACGAGGCGGGCGCCCGCGCGGTGACCGTGCACGCCCAGGCCGAGGACGACCCGGAGGCCGGCTGGGTGCGGCACGCCGAGGGCGTGCTCGAACCGGCCGTCGCCGACGAGCCCGGCCTGCCGGCCTGGCCGCCGACCACCGCCACCGAGGTCGACCTGGACGGCTGGTACGACACGCTGGCCGAGCACGGCCTGGCGTACGGGCCGGCGTTCCGGGGCCTGCGTCGGGCCTGGGCCGGCGACGGCGAGGTGTACGCCGAGGTCGCGCTCCCCGAGGAGGTCACCGGCACCGGCTTCGCGGTGCACCCGGCGTTGCTGGACGCCGCGCTGCACCCGATCGGCCTGCTGCTCGCCGCCGACGGCGGGGGCCCCCGCGTGCCGTTCGCGTTCGAGGGCGTGCAGGTGCACGCCGTCGGCGCGACCGCGCTGCGGGTCCGGCTGTCCCGTGACGGCGGCGCGGTGCGGCTGGTCGCCGCCGACGACGCCGGCGCGCCGGTCGTGTCGGTGGACTCCCTGGTGCTGCGCGAGATGACGGGCCTGACCGCGCCGGGTGCGGCGGCCCGGTCCCTGTTCGAGGTGTCCTGGCAGCCGGAGCCGGTGCCGGCCGGGGACGACCTCGCCGGCTGGGCGGTGCTGGGCGCGTCCGTCGACGGGCTGCCGTCGTATCCGGATGTGCCGGCGGTGGTCGACGCGGGGGAGGGCGTGCCGCGCACGCTGGTGTTGCCGGTGGTCGGGTCGTTCGACGCGGACGTGCCCGACGCGGTGCGGGTGGTGGCGTCGGATGTGTTGGCGGTGGTGCAGGCGTGGTTGGCGGCGGAGTCGCTCGCCGAGTCGCGGTTGGTGGTGGTGACGCGGGGTGCGGTGGCGGCGTCGGATGGGGATCGGGTCACCGATCTGGCGGGTGCGGCTGTCTGGGGTCTGCTGCGGTCGGCGCAGTCGGAGCATCCGGAGCGGATCGTGCTGGCCGATCTGGATCGGGACGTGGACGCCGGTGTGATGTCGGTGCTGGCCGGGGTGCTCGGCGACCTGCCGGTGACGGGTGGGCAGGTGGCGGTGCGCGGCGACGTCGTGTTGACGCCGCGCCTGGTCCGCGCCGCACTCGTGCCGGCGACCGACGGCAGCGCCGGCACCGGCGGTGACGCGGCGGCGCGGGACGGTGTCGGTGCCGGCACGGTGCTGGTCACCGGCGGCACCGGCTCGCTCGGTGCGCTGGTGGCCGAGCATCTGGTCACCGGGCACGGGGTGCGCTCGCTGGTGTTGGTGTCGCGGCAGGGGCCGGCCGCGCCGGGCGCGGACGCGCTCGTCGACCGGTTGTCCGCCCGGGGCGCGTCGGTGTCGGTGGTGGCGTGTGACGTGACCGATCGTGATCAGGTCGCCGGGCTGGTCGCCGGCGTGCCCGGCCGGTTGGCGGGCGTCGTGCATACGGCCGGGGTGCTGGACGACGGTGTGGTGTCGTCGATCAGCCCGGAGCGGTTGGCGAACGTGCTCGCGCCGAAGGTGACCGCCGGGTGGTGGTTGCACGAGGCCACCCGTGATCTCGACCTGGACCTGTTCGTGCTCTTCTCGTCCGTGGCGGGTGTGCTCGGCTCGCCCGGCCAGGCCGCGTACGCCGCCGCGAACGGCGTGCTCGACGCGCTGGCCGCGTACCGGCGGCAGGACGGCCTGCCGGCGGTCAGCCTGGCCTGGGGCATGTGGGACACCGAGGGCATGGCCGCGTCCCAGTCCGACGTCGACCGGGCCCGCTCCACCCGCGCCGGCCTCGGCGCCATGAGCCCCGCCCTCGGCCTGGAACTGTTCGACACCGCGCTGACCGCCGGGCGGGCCACGCTCGTGCCGGCCGTCATCGACGTACCCGCGATGCGGGCCCAGATCGTCGGCGGCCGGGTGCCGTCCCTGCTGCGGGCGCTGCTCGGCCCGGTCACCACCCGCCGCCAGGCCGGCCGGGGCAACTGGGCCGACCGCCTCGCCGGCCTCGACCCGCAGGAGGCCCGCGACCAGATCGACGCGCTGGTGCGTGGCCTGGTCGCGCAGGTGCTCGGGCACGGCGGCGCGGACGCGGTGCCGGCCGACCGGGCGTTCCGCGAGCTGGGCTTCGACTCGCTGACCGCGGTGGACCTGCGCAACCGGGTCAACGCCGCCACCGGCCTGCGGCTGCCGTCCACGCTGGTCTTCGACTACCCGACGCCGCAGATCCTCGCCGGCCAGGTGTACGCCGAACTGGCCGGCGCCCGCACCGACACCATCGGCGCCCCGGAGGCGGTCACCACGACCGGCCTGGACGAGCCGGTGGCGATCGTCGGCATGGCGTGCCGCTATCCCGGCGGGGTGGAGAACCCGGAGCAGCTCTGGGAGCTGCTGGCCGCCGGTGGGGACGGCATCTCCGAGTTCCCCGCCGACCGGGGCTGGGACCTGGAGTCGCTGTTCGACCCGGACCCGGACCGCAGCGGCACCTCCTACACCCGGCACGGCGGCTTCCTCTACGGCGCCCCCGAGTTCGACAGCGGTTTCTTCGGCATCTCACCGCGCGAGGCGCTCGCCATGGACCCGCAGCAGCGGCTGCTGCTGGAGACGTCGTGGGAGGCGTTCGAATCCGCCGGCCTCGACCCGGCCACGCTGCGCGGCTCCCGGACCGGCGTGTTCGCCGGCGTCATGTACCACGACTACGCGTCCCGCCTGATGGAGATGCCCGCCGAGGTCGAGGGCTACATCGGCACCGGCACCTCCGCCAGCGTGCTGTCCGGCCGCGTCGCGTACTCGTTCGGGCTGGAAGGCCCCGCCGTCACCGTCGACACCGCCTGCTCGTCGTCGCTGGTGGCGCTGCACCTGGCGGTGCAGGCGCTGCGGTCCGGGGAATGCGACCTGGCGCTGGCCGGTGGGGTGACGGTGATGGCGACGCCGGGCACGTTCATCGAGTTCTCCCGGCAGCGGGGCCTGTCCCCGGACGGCCGCTGCAAGTCGTTCGCCGCGTCCGCCGACGGCACCGGCTGGGGCGAGGGCACCGGCGTGCTGCTGGTGCAGCGACTCGCCGACGCGCAACGCGAGGGCCGCCGCATCCTGGCCGTGGTGCGCGGCAGCGCGGTCAACCAGGACGGCGCCTCCAACGGCCTCACCGCGCCGAACGGCCCGTCGCAGCAGCGCGTCATCCGGCAGGCCCTCGCCAACGCGCGGCTGAGCACCGCCGACGTGGACGCGGTCGAGGCGCACGGCACCGGCACCACGCTCGGCGACCCGATCGAGGCGCAGGCGTTGCTCGCCACGTACGGGCAGGACCGCGAGACGCCGCTGCTGCTCGGCTCGGTCAAGTCGAACATCGGCCACACCCAGGCCGCCGCCGGCGTCGCCGGGATCATCAAGATGGTCCTCGCCATGCGGCACGGCATCGTCCCCCCGACGCTGCACGTGGACGAACCGTCCCCACACGTCGACTGGACCGCCGGCGCGATCACCCTCGCGACCGCCCCGACGCCCTGGCCCGACCGGGACCGGCCCCGCCGCGCGGCGGTGTCGTCGTTCGGCATCTCCGGCACCAACGCCCACGTCATCCTGGAACACGCCCCCGCGCCGGCCGCCCCGGCCGAGTTCCGGCCCGGCGCCGCCGTCGACGCCGGCGTGATCCCGCTCGCGCTCTCCGCCGCCGACCGGGCCGCGCTGCCCGAGCAGGCGGTCCGGCTGCGCGCCCACCTCGCCGCGTACCCCGAGTTCGCACCCGCCGAGGTGGCCCACGCGCTGACCAGCAGCCGGGCGTCCTTCCCGCACCGCGCCGTCGTGCTCGGCCGGGACGCCGACGACCTGACCCGCGGCCTCACCGCGCTGGCCGACGGCGAGACCGTGCCCACCGTGGTCACCGGCACCGCGCTGCGCAACCCGGCGCCCGTCTTCGTCTTCTCCGGCCACGGCGGCCACTGGCCCGGCATGGCCGTCGACCTGCTGGACACCTCGCCCGTCTTCGCCGCGTCCATCGCCGAGTGCGAAGCCGTCCTCGCGCCCTGGGTCGACTGGTCGCTGACCGACGTGCTGCGCGGCGCCGACGGCGCGCCGCCGCTGGTCGCCTCCGGCGTCGTCCAGCCCGCGCTCTGGGCCGTCATGGTCTCCCTGGCCCGGCTCTGGCGCTCCCTCGGCGTCCGGCCCGGGGCCGTGGTCGGGCACTCCCAGGGCGAGATCGCCGCCGCCTGCGTCGCCGGCGCGCTCTCCCTCGAGGACGCCGCCCGGATCGTCGCGCTGCGCAGCCAGGTGCTCGCCGACATCGCCGGCCGGGGCGGCATGGCCTCCGTCGGCCTGCCCGCCGAACGGGTCGAACGGATGCTCGACCGCTGGCCCGGCCGGCTCTGCCTGGCGGTGGTCAACGGACCCGGCTCGGTGGTGGTCGCCGGCGACCCCGACGCGCTCGCCGAACTGGTCGCCGCCTGCGCCGCCGACGACGTGCGGGTCCGCCCGCTCGACGTCGACTACGCCTCCCACTCGCCGCACGTCGAGCCGGTCGCCGACCGGCTCCTGGCCAGCCTGGCCGGGATCACCGCCCGCCCCGCCGAGGTGCCGTTCTACTCCGCGCTCACCGGCCGGCCCACCGACACCACCACGCTCGACGCCGACTACTGGTATCGCAACCTGCGCCAGACGGTGAACTTCGAACAGGCCGTGCGGACCCTCCTCGCCGACGGCCACCAGGTGTTCCTGGAGGTCGGCCCGCACCCGGTGCTCAGCTTCGGCATGCAGGAGACCATCGACGACGCCGAGCACGACGCCGCCGTGGTGAACACGCTGCGCCGCGACGCCGGCGGCTGGCCGCGCGTCCTCACCGCGCTCGCCGAACTGCACACCCGCGGCGTCGCCGTGGACTGGGCCGCGGTCTGCGGCGTCAGCGCCGCCGCGCCCGTGCCGCTGCCCACGTACGCGTTCCACCGGCAGCGCTACTGGCCCGAGTCGCCGGTCCGCACCGGCCCCGTCGCGGCCGTCGAGGACCAGGCCGACCGGCAGTTCTGGGACGCCGTCGAGCGCGCCGACGCCGACGCGCTCGCCGCCACCCTCGACGTCGACGGCAGCGACGCCCGGGCACTGGGCGAGGCCCTGCCACTGCTCACCGGATGGCGGCAACGCCGCCGCGACGAGTCCACCGTGGACGCCTGGCGGTACCGGGTGCGCTGGACGCCGCTCACCGCCGCGACCGCCGCCCGGCTGACCGGCACCTGGCTGCTCGTCGCCCCCGCCGCGTACGCCGGTGACCCGCTGGTCGGTCAGGTCGTCGCCGCCCTCGGCGAGGCCGGTGCCGGCGTCGTACCGGTCACCGTCGACGAGCCGGACCGGGCGACCCTCGCCGGTCAGCTCGCCGGCCTGGACACCGACGCGCTCACCGGCGTGCTCTCCCTGCTCGCGCTGGACGAGACCGGCCACCCGGACCGCCCGGTCGTGCCCGCCGGGCTCGCCAGCACGCTCGCGCTCGTCCAGGCGCTCGGCGACGCCGGCTGCGCCGCGCCGCTGTGGTGCGCCACCCGGGGCGCCGTCACCACCGGCCGGGCCGACCCGCTCGACCACCCCGGGCAGGCCCTGGTCTGGGGCCTCGGCCGGGTCGCCGCGCTGGAACACCCGGACCGCTGGGGCGGCCTGGTCGACCTGCCGGCCGTGCTGGACCGGCGTGCCCGGGGCCGGCTCGCGGTCGTGCTGGCCGGCGTGGGACACGAGGACCAGCTCGCGGTCCGCCCCTCCGGGCTGTTCGGCCGGCGGCTCGCCCGCGCCGGCGGCGACACCCCGCCCGACGCCACCGGCTGGCGGCCCGCCGGCACGGTCCTGGTCACCGGCGGACTCGGCTCGCTCGGCGCCCACGTGGCCCGCTGGCTGGCCACCGACGGCGCGGACCACCTCGTGCTCACCGGCCGGCAGGGTCCCGCCACACCCGGCGCGGCCGAACTGGAGGCGGAGCTGACCGTGCTCGGCGCCCGCGTCACGGTGGCCGCCTGCGACGTCGCCGACCCCGACTCGCTGCGCGGCCTGGTCGAGCGGCTCGCCGGGCAGGACGTCCGGATCGACGCGGTCTTCCACGCCGCCGGCGTCGCGCACGCCGGCCCGCTCGACGGCACCGACCTGGCCGCGCTCGCCGACGGCCTGCACGCCAAGGTGGCCGGCGCGGTCAACCTCGACCGGACGTTCGGCGACGACGTCGCCGCGTTCGTGCTCTTCTCCTCCGGCGCGGGCGTCTGGGGCGGCGGCCTCCAGGGCGGCTACGCCGCCGGCAACGCGTTCCTCGACGCGCTCGCCGAGGACCGCCGCCGACGCGGCCGGCCCGCCACGGCCGTGGCCTGGGGCGCCTGGGACGGCGGCGGCATGATGGACACCGAGGGCGCCGCCGACCAGATGTTCCGCTCCGGCGTCCGGCCGATGCGCCCCGACCTGGCCGTCGCCGTGCTCGCCCGGGCGCTCGCCACCGACGAGGTCACGCTCGCCGTCGCGGACATCGCCTGGGACCGGTTCCACCAGACGTACGCGCTGGCCCGCCCGCGCCCGCTCATCGAGGACCTGCCCGAGGTGGCCCGCCTGCTCGCCGCCACCCGCGCCGACGACGAGCCGGCCGAGGCGTCCCCGCTGCGCGGCCGGCTCGCCGGGCTGGCCGAGCCGGACCGCCGCCGCGCCCTGCTCGAACTGGTGCGGAGCAACGCCGCCGCGGTGCTCGGGCACGCCTCCGCCGAGGCGGTCGGCGCGGACCGGCCGTTCCGCGACATCGGCTTCGACTCGCTCAGCGCGGTGGAGATGCGCAACCGGATCGCCGAGGCGGTCGGGCTGCGGCTGCCCGCGACGCTGGTCTTCGACCGGCCCACCCCGGCGCTGCTCGCCGGCTGGCTCGCCGACCGGATCCTCGGCGTCACCGAGGCGGCGCCGACGCCCACCCGGGCCGTCGCCGCACTGGACGAACCGATCGCCGTGGTGGCGATGAGCTGCCGCTACCCGGGCGGCGTGGACAGCCCGGAGGAGTTCTGGCGGCTGGTCGCCGAGGGCCGCGACGCGATCGGCCCGTTCCCCGCCGACCGGGGCTGGGACCTCGACGCCATCTACGATCCCGACCCGGACACGCCCGGCACCTCGTACGCCCGGGAGGGCGGCTTCGTCACCGACGTCGGCGGCTTCGACGCCGGCCTGTTCGGCATCTCACCGCGTGAGGCGCTGGTGATGGACCCGCAGCAGCGGCTGCTGCTGGAGACCGGGTGGGAGCTGTTCGAACGCGCCGGGCTGGCCCCGGCCGACATGCGGGAGAGCAGCACCGGCGTGTTCGTCGGCACCAACGGGCAGGACTACGCCACGCTGCTGATGGCCGCCCGCGCCGACACCGAGGGCTACCAGGCCACCGGCAACGCCGCCGCCGTGGTCTCCGGCCGGCTGTCCTACACGTTCGGGTTGCAGGGCCCCGCCGTCACCGTGGACACCGCCTGCTCGTCGTCGCTGGTCGCGCTGCACCTCGCGGTGCAGGCGCTGCGGGCCGGCGAGTGCGACCTCGCGATGGCCGGCGGCGTCACCGTGATGGCCACCCCCGGGCCGTTCCTGGAGTTCGCCCGGCAGCGTGGCCTGGCCGCCGACGGCCGGTGCAAGTCGTTCGCCGGCTCGGCCGACGGCACCGGCTGGGGCGAGGGCGCCGGCCTGGTGCTGCTGCAACGACTCTCCGACGCCCGCCGCGACGGCCGCCGGGTGCTGGCCGTGGTGCGCGGCAGCGCGGTCAACCAGGACGGCGCGAGCAACGGCCTGACCGCCCCCAACGGCCCCGCCCAGCAGCGGGTCATCCGGCAGGCCCTCGCGAACGCCGGGCTCACCCCGGCCGACGTGGACGCGGTCGACGGGCACGGCACCGGCACCCGCCTCGGCGACCCGATCGAGGCGCAGGCGCTGCTCGCCACGTACGGGCAGGACCGCCCCGCCGACCGCCCACTGCTGCTCGGCTCCGTCAAGTCGAACATCGGCCACACCCAGGCCGCGGCCGGCGTCTCCGGTGTGATCAAGATGGTGCTGGCGCTCCAGCACGGCCAGCTCCCGCCCACCCTGCACGTCGACGAGCCCACCCCGCACGTCGACTGGTCCGACGGCGGCGTGGCCCTGCTCACCGAGGCCCGGCCCTGGCCGGAGACGGACCGGCCGCGCCGGGCGGCGGTGTCGGCGTTCGGGGTCAGCGGCACCAACGCCCACGTCGTCCTGGAGGCGGCCCCGCCCGCCGACGACGCCCCGACGGAGCCGGACCCGACGGTCCGGCCGGCACTGCCGCTGCTGCCCTGGCCGCTCTCCGCCGCCGACGACGAGAGCCTGCGCGCGCAGGCCGCCCGTCTCGCCGCCACCGCCGAGGACACCGAGGCCGCCGCGGTGGCGCGGACGCTCGCCACCGCCCGCTCCCACCTGCGGCACCGCGCGGTGCTGCTGGCCGCCGACCCGGACACCCGGTCGGCCGCGCTGCGCGCGTTGGCGGCGGGGGAGAGCCACCCCGCCGTGCAGCGGGACGTCGCCGCGCCCGGCGGCACCCTCGCGATGATCTTCTCCGGTCAGGGCGCCCAGCACGCCGGCATGGGCCGCGAGCTGTACCAGGCGCTACCCGCGTTCGCCGAGACGCTCGACGAGGTCTGCCAGCACCTCGACGCGTACCTGCCCCGCCCGCTGAAGAGCGTGCTCTTCGCACCCGACGGCAGCGCCGAGGCCGCGCTGCTCGACCAGACCGTGTTCACCCAGGCCGGGCTGTTCGCCGTCGAGGTCGCGCTGCACCGGCAGCTCGCCGACTGGGGCGTCCGCCCCGACCTGGTCGCCGGGCACTCCGTCGGCGAGATCACCGCCGCGCACGTCGCCGGCGTGCTCACCCTGCCGGACGCCTGCACGCTGGTCGGCCAGCGCGGCCGGCTCATGCAGGCGCTGCCGGCCGGCGGCGGGATGCTCGCCGTCGCCGCCGGTGAGGCTGAGGTGACCGACGCGCTCGCCGGGCACGCCGACCGGGCCGCCGTCGCCGCCGTGAACGGGCCGGCCGCCGTCGTGGTCGCCGGCGCCGACGACGCGCTGTCCGCGCTCGCCGACCACTTCACCACCCTCGGCGTACGCACCAAGCGGCTCACCGTCAGCCACGCGTTCCACAGCCCGCTGATGGAGCCGATGCTGGCCGAGTTCTCCACCGTCGCCGCCGGCCTGGACTACGCCGCGCCGGTCGTGCCGCTGGTGTCCAACCTGACCGGTCGCGTCGCCGACGCCGACCTGATCCGCACCCCCGACTACTGGGTCCGGCACGTGCGGGAGGCGGTGCGCTTCGGCGACACCGTCACCCACCTGCGTGACCTCGGCGTCGGCACGCTGCTGGAGGTCGGCCCGGACACGGTGCTCACCGCGCTCGCCGCCGACCTGCTGCCCGACGGCGGGCCGCTGGTCACCGGCGTGCAACGCCCCGGCCGGGACGAGGTCGCCACGCTGCTCGGCGCGCTGGCCCGGCTGCACTGTCACGGCACGCCGGTGGACTGGGCGGCGCTGCTGCCCGACGCCGACCCGGTCGCGCTGCCCACCTACCCGTTCCGCCACCAGCGCTACTGGCCGGTCGCCGACGGCGAACTGGTCGGCGTCGCCGCCCCGGCCGCCACCGACCCGGTCGACGACGCGTTCTGGCAGGTCGTCACCGCCGGCGACGGCGACGCCCTCGCGACCCGGTTCGGCGTGGACCCGGACCGGCCGCTGCGCGACCAGTTGCCCACGCTCGCCGACTGGCACCAGCGCCGACGGGCCGACGCGGTCGCCGACGGCTGGCGCTACCGGATCACCTGGCCCCGGCGGCAGCTCACCGCCGGCCCGGCCACCGGGGACTGGCTGCTCGTGACGCCCGGCGACGCCGCGGTCGACCCGGCGGACCGGATCGCCGAGCTGATCGGCGCGCACGGCGGGACGGTGCGCACGCTCACCGTCGACCCGGCCACCGTGACCCGCGCCGAGCTGGCCGGGCACCTGCCGGCCGGGCCCGGTCGGATCGTCTCGCTGCTGGCGCTGGACGAGCGCCCGCACCCGGCGTACCCGGGCGTGCCGGCCGGCCTCACCGGCAACCTCGCGCTGGTCCAGGCCGTCACCGACGTCGCACCGACCGGACCGCTGTGGCTGCTCACCCGGCAGGCCGTCAGCACCGGCCCCGGCGACCCGCTCACCCGACCGGACGCGGCCACCACCTGGGGGCTCGGCCTGGTCACCGCGCTGGAACACCCGGCGCACGCCGGTGGCCTGCTCGACCTGCCGGCCGACCTCGACGCCGCGACCGGGGACCACCTGCTGCGGGCGCTGACCAACACCGACGGCGAGGACCAGCTCGCGGTCCGCCCGGCCGGGATCCACCTGCGCCGGCTGGCCCGAGCGCCGCAACCGGCCCGCCCGGACGCCCCGACCTGGACCTGCCCGGACACCGTGCTCATCACCGGCGGCACCGGCGCCATCGGCCGGTACGCCGCCGGCTGGCTCGCCCGGCACGGCGCCCGCACGCTGATCCTGGTCAGCCGGCGTGGCCCGGACGCGCCCGGCGTCGCCGAGACGGTGGCCGAGCTGGCCGACCTCGGCGCGCAGGCCCGGGTGCTCGCCGCCGACCTGGCCGACCGCGCCGCCGTCGCCGACCTCGTCGACCGGCTGCGCGCCGACGGGGAGACGGTCCGGGCGGTGGTGCACGCCGCCGGCGTCGGCCGGCTCAACCCGCTGCGCGCGGTCACCACCGACGAACTGGCCGACGTGGTCTCCGGCAAGACCGCCGGCGCCCGCCACCTCGACGAGCTGCTCGACCCGGAGGCGCTGGAGCTGGTCGTCTACTTCTCCTCCATCGCCGCCGCCTGGGGCGTCGGCGACCACGGCGCGTACGCCGCCGCCAACGCGTTCCTGGACGCCTGGGCGCAGTCCCGCCCCGCCGGCCGGGCGCGGGTGGTGTCGGTCAACTGGGGACCGTGGGCCGGCGGTGGCATGGTCGACGCCGACCACGCCGCCGCGATGAGCCGCCGCGGCGTCACGCTGCTCGACCGGGAACCGGCGATGGCCGCGCTGCGCGCCGCGATCTCCGGCGACGGCACCGTGCTCACCGTGGCCGACGTGGACTGGGCGCGCTTCGCCCCGGTCTTCGCCGCCGCCCGACCCCGCCCGCTGATCGGTGACCTGCCCGAGGTGGCGGCCCCGCCCGCCGGGGCCGACCCGGCCGACGCCGACGGCGCGGAGACGCTCGCGGAACTGCGCAAGCGCCTCGCCGACCTGACCGTCGCCGAGCAGAACCGGCTGCTGGTCGACCTGATCCGCACCGCCGCCGCCGAGGTGATCGGCCACGACAGCCCGTACGCGCTGGAGGCCGACCGACCGTTCCGGGACCTCGGGTTCGACTCGCTGACCGCGGTGGAGCTGCGCGGCCGGCTGGCCCGGCTCACCGGCCTCGCCCCGGCCAGCTCGGTGGTGTTCGACTACCCCACCCCGCAGGCCCTCGCCGAGCACCTGCGCGCCCAGCTCGTCGACGAGTCCTCGGAGCGGGAACTGCCCACCGTGGAGGAGCTGGACCGGCTGGAGGAGGCGCTCACCCTGCGGGAGCGCGACGACCTCGGCCGGGTGCGGATCACCATGCGGCTGCACCGGCTGCTGGAACGGCTCGGCGCGGACGAGCCGGCGGAACCGGGCGCCGACGTGGCCGACCGGCTGCGGACGGCCAGCAACCAGGAGCTCTTCGACCTTCTCGACCGCGATCTCGGGTTGTCCTGAGGCACGCGTGGCACACCAGGGAGCGGAATCGACCATGGCGGACACGGCAGTGGGCACCACCGGACCGGCGGGGGACGAGGCGCGGCTCCGGGAGTATCTGACCCGGGTCGTCACCGAGCTGCACCAGACCCGCCAGCGGCTGCGCGAGGTCACCGCCGAGGAGTCCGAGCCGGTGGCGGTGGTGGCGATGAGCTGCCGCTACCCCGGCGGGATCAGTTCGCCGGAGGAGCTGTGGCGGTTCGTCGCGGACGGCGGCGACGCGATCGGCGACTTCCCCGCCGACCGGGGCTGGGACCTCGACCTGCTGCACCACCCCGACCCGGAGAACGCCGGCACCTCGTACACCGCGGCCGGTGGGTTCCTGGCCGACGCCGGGCAGTTCGACGCCGCGCTGTTCGGCGTCTCGCCCCGCGAGGCGGTCGCCATGGACCCGCAGCAGCGGCTGCTGCTGGAGGTCACCTGGGAGCTGTTCGAACGCGCCGGCCTGGCGCCGCTGTCGCTGCGCGGCAGCCGCACCGGCGTCTTCGTCGGCACGTCCGGCCAGGACTACGCCGCGGTGCTGCACCGCGCGCCGAACGCCGAGGGGTACGTGCTCACCGGCACCGCCGCCAGCGTGGTCTCCGGCCGGCTCGCCTACACGTTCGGGCTGGAGGGCCCGGCGATCACCGTGGACACCGCCTGCTCGTCCTCGTCGGTCGCGGTCCACCTCGCCGCCCAGGCGCTGCGGGAACGCGAGTGCGGGCTGGCGGTGGCCGGCGGCGCCACCGTGATGGCCACGCCCGGCCCGTTCGTCGAGTTCTCCCGGCAGCGCGGGCTGGCCGCCGACGGCCGGTGCAAGTCGTTCGCCGCCGCCGCCGACGGCACCGGCTGGTCCGAGGGCGTCGGCGTGCTGCTGCTGGAACGGCTCAGCGACGCCCGCCGCAACGGCCACCCGGTGCTGGCCGTCATCCGCAGCTCGGCGGTCAACCAGGACGGCGCGTCGAACGGTCTCACCGCCCCCAACGGCCCGTCCCAGCAGCGCGTCATCCGGGCCGCGCTGGCCGGCGCGAAGCTCACCCCCGACCTGGTCGACGTGGTGGAGGCGCACGGCACCGGCACCACGCTGGGCGACCCGATCGAGGCGCAGGCGCTGCTGGCCACGTACGGGCAGGACCGGCCCGCCGACCGGCCGCTGCTGCTCGGCTCCGTCAAGTCGAACCTCGGGCACGCCCAGGCCGCCGCCGGCATCGCCGGGATCATCAAGATGATCTACGCCATGCGGCACGGGACCGTTCCGGCCACGCTGCACGTCGACGAGCCCACCCCGCACGTCGACTGGGCCGCCGGTGCGGTCCGCCTGGTGACCGAGCCGACGCCGTGGCCGGCCGTGGACCGGCCCCGCCGGGCCGCCGTCTCCTCGTTCGGCATGAGCGGCACCAACACCCACATCGTCCTGGAACAGCCCGCCGAGGAGGCGGCGGCCCCGGCCACGCCGGCCGACCGGACCGGGCCGGTGCTGGTCGCCGGCCGTACCCGTACCGCGCTGCGCCAGCAGGCCGAGCGCTGGTCCCGGCACCTCGCCGCGGACCCGGACCTCGCGCCGGCCGACGTGGCCTGGACGTCGGTGGTCTCCCGGTCGCCGCTGGAACACCGGGCCGTGGTGCTCGCCGCCGACCGCGACGAGCTGACCGCCGCGCTGGACGCGCTCGCCGACGACCGTACCGCCCCGCCGCTGGTCACCGGCGCCGCCGGGCAGCCCGGCGAGGTCGCGTTCGTCTTCCCCGGCCAGGGCTCGCAGTGGGTCGGGATGGCCGCCGGGCTGCTCGACACCGCCCCGGTGTTCGCGGAGAAGCTGACCGCCTGCGCCGAGGCGCTGCGCCCGTACGTCGACTGGTCGCTGCTCGACGTGGTGCGCGGCGCGCCGGACGCGCCGTCGCTGGACCGGGTGGACGTGGTGCAGCCGGCGCTGTTCGCGGTCGGGGTGTCCCTCGCCGCGCTGTGGCAGTCCTACGGCGTGCAGCCGTCTGCGGTGGTCGGCCACTCGCAGGGCGAGATCGCCGCCGCCCACGTCGCCGGCGGCCTGACCCTGGAGGACGCCGCCGCCGTGGTGGCGCTGCGCAGCCGGGTCATCGCGGAGCTGGCCGGCGACGGCGGCATGGTGTCCGTGGCGACCACCGCCGACGAGGCGACCGAGACGATCACCCGCTGGGCCGGGCGGATCTCCCTCGCGGCGGTCAACGGCCCGACCGCGGTGGTCGTCTCCGGCGACGTCGCCGCGCTGGACGAGCTGGTCGCCCACTACGAGGCCCGGGACGTCCGGGTCCGCCGGGTGCCGGTGGACTACGCCTCCCACTCCGCGCACGTGGAACCGCTGCGTGAGCAGCTCCTGGCCCGGCTCGCCGACGTGACGCCCCGCAGCGGCACGGTCCGGTTCCGCTCCACCGTGACCGGCGACTGGCTCGACACCGCGAGCCTCGACGCCGACTACTGGTACCGCAACCTGCGCCAGACCGTCCACTTCGACGACGCGGTCCGCCGCCTCGTCGACGCCGGCTACCGCACGTTCGTCGAGGTCAGCGCGCACCCGGTGCTCACCATGGCGGTGCAGGACAGCGCCGAGGCCGCCGCCGGCCCGGGCGCGGCCACCGTGAGCGGCAGCCTGCGCCGGGACGAGGGCGGCCTGGACCGGTTCCACCGGTCCGTCGCGGCGCTGCACGTCGCCGGTACGGCGGTGGACTGGCGGCCCGCGTTCGCCGGCCGGCCGGGCCGCCTGGTCGACCTGCCCACCTACCCGTTCCAGCGGCAGCACCACTGGGTGCCCGCCGGTGAGCCGGCCGTCCCGACCGCCGGCGCCGGCCTGCTCGACCACCGCTTCTGGGACGCCGTCGACCGCGCCGACCTGGACGCCCTGCGCGACACCCTCGCCGTCGACGACGCCGAGGCGGCCGAGTCGCTGCGCACGCTGCTGCCCGTGCTCGCCGGGTGGCGGCGCCGGCAGCAGCAGCACGACCAGCTCGACGGCTGGCGCTACCGGATCGAGTGGCAGGCCGCCCCGGAGCCGGCCGCCGCCGGGCTCGAAGGCACCTGGCTGCTGGCGGTCCCCGCCGGCCTCGACGACGACCCGGCGGTGGCCGGCGTCCGCGACGCGCTCACCGCCGCCGGCGCCGACGTGCGCCCGCTGGCCGTGGCACCCGACGCCGACCGGGCCGCGCTCGCCGCCGCCCTCACCGACGCCGTCGCGCCCGCCGACGCCGCCGACCGGCCCGCGCTCGCCGACGCCGCCGACGGGCCCGCGCCCGCCGACGACGCCGGGGCCGCGTCCGCTTCCGGTGCCGCCGGGGTGGTCTCGCTGCTGTCCTGGGCACCCCGCACCGACGCGGACCCGCTCCTGCCCGGCCTGGCCGCCACGCTCGCGCTCACCCAGGCGCTCGGCGACGCCGGCGTGGCCGCGCCGCTGTGGCTGGTGACCCGCAACGGGGTCGCCGCCGCCGCGTACGACCGGGGGACCGACCCGGCCCAGGGCGCGGTCTGGGGCCTGGGCCGGGTGGTCGGCGTGGAGGCCCCGCACCGCTGGGGCGGCCTCGTCGACCTGCCCGCCGAGCCCGACGCGCGCGCCGCCGGCCGGCTCGCCGCGCTGCTCGCCGCGCCGGCCGGCGAGGACCAGCTCGCCGTGCGCGGCCCCGGCGTCCTGCGCCGCCGCCTGGTCCGCGCGCCGATCGGCGACCGCCCCCCGGTACGTCGCTTCACGCCCACCGGAACCGTGCTGGTCACCGGCGGCACCGGCGGGCTCGGCGCGCGCGCCGCCCGCTGGCTCGCCGACGCCGGCGCCGAGCACGTGGCGCTGGTCAGCCGGCGCGGTCCGGACGCGCCCGGGGCCACCGAGCTGGCCGCCGAGCTGCGCGACCGGGGTGCCCGCGTCACGGTCGCCGCCTGCGACCTCGCCGACCGGGCCGCCGTCGCCGCGCTGCTCGACCGGCTCCGCGCGGACGGCCCGCCGATCCGCGCCGTCCTGCACACCGCCGGCCTGCCGCAGACCACCCCGCTGGGCGACGTCACCGCCGCCGAACTGGCCGAGGTGACCGCCGGCAAGGTGGCCGGCGCGGCCCACCTGCACGAGCTGCTCGCCGACGACGACCTGGACGCGTTCGTCGTCTACTCGTCCATCGCCGCCACCTGGGGCAGCGCCGGGCAGGCCGGGTACGCGGCCGGCAACGCCTACCTGGACACGCTGGCGCAGCGGCGACGTGCCGACGGGCTGGCCGGCACCGCCATCGCCTGGGGTTCCTGGGGCGAGGGCGGCATGCACGTGGCCGACTCCGACCGGGCACTGCGCCGCCGGGGCGTGCCGCCGATGGACGCGGACGTCGCGATGAGCGCGCTGCGGCAGGCCCTCGACCACGACGACGTGACGCTCACCGTCGCCGACGTGGACTGGTCCCGGTTCGCCCCCGCGTACGCCTCCGCCCGGCGCCGGCCGCTGCTGGAGGGCGTACCGGAGGCGAAGGCCGCGCTCGACGGCGGCGTGCCGGCCGACGACGCCGACGACGGCCCGGCGGCGACGCTGCGGGCCCGGCTCGCCGGCCTGGACCCGGCCCGCCGCGAGGAGACGCTCGCCGACCTGGTCCGGGAACTCGCCGCCGACGTGCTCGGCCACGCCGACGCCGCCGCGATCCCGGCCACCACCGCGTTCCGGGACCTCGGCTTCGACTCGCTGACCGCGGTGGAGCTGCGCAACCGGCTGGTCGCCGCCACCGGCCAGCCGCTGCCCACCACGCTGGTCTTCGACCACCCCACGCCGGTGGCGCTGGCCCGGCTGCTGCTGGCCACGCTGCTCGGCGCCGACCCGGCGCCCGCCGCGACCACGGTCGCCACCGTCGCCCCCGGTGAGGAGCCGGTGGCCGTGGTGGCGATGGCCTGCCGCTTCCCCGGCGGCGTCAGCGACCCGGAGGCACTGTGGCGGATCGTCGCCGACGGCGTGGACACGGTCGGCGACTTCCCCACCGACCGGGGCTGGGACCCGGACACGCTCGTCGACCCGGATGCGGCGTCGGCCGGCACCACCTACACCGACCAGGGCGCGTTCGTGCACGACGCCGGCCACTTCGACCCGGTGTTCTTCGGCATCTCGCCCCGCGAGGCCGCCGCCATGGACCCGCAGCAGCGGCTGCTGCTGGAGGCCTCCTGGGAGGCGATCGAACGGGCCGGCGTGGTGCCGGAGTCGCTGCGCGGCTCCCGGACCGGCGTGTTCGCCGGCACCAACGGGCAGGACTACCGCGCGTTGCTGCTGGTCGCCCCGGACGAGAGCTTCGGCGGCACCGACAACGCGGCAAGCGTGGTGTCCGGCCGGGTGTCGTACGCGCTGGGCCTGGAAGGACCGGCCGTGTCCGTGGACACCGGCTGCTCCTCCTCGCTCGTCGCGTTCCACCTGGCCGTGCAGGCGCTGCGGCGCGGCGAGTGCGACCTGGCGCTGACCGGCGGCGTGACCGTGATGGCGACGCCCGGGTTGTTCGTGGAGTTCTCCCGCCAGCGCGGACTGGCCGCCGACGGCCGGGTCAAGGCGTTTGCCGCCGCCGCCGACGGCACCGGCTGGGGCGAGGGCGTCGGCGTGCTGCTGCTGGAACGGCTCTCCGAGGCGCGCCGCCACGGCCACCCGGTGCTCGCCGTGGTGCGCGGCAGCGCGATCAACCAGGATGGTGCGTCCAACGGCCTGACCGCGCCGAACGGTCCGTCGCAGCAGCGGGTGATCCGGGCGGCGTTGGCGGACGCGGGGCTGTCCACGTCGGACGTGGACGTGGTGGAGGCGCACGGCACCGGCACCACGCTGGGTGACCCGATCGAGGCGCAGGCGCTGCTCGCCACGTACGGGCAGGAGCGGGAACAGCCGTTGCTGCTCGGCTCCATCAAGTCGAACCTCGGCCACACCCAGGCCGCCGCCGGCGTCGCCGGGATCATCAAGATGGTCCTCGCCATGCGGCACGGCGTGGTGCCGCCGACCCTGCACGTGGACGAGCCGTCGCCGCACATCGACTGGTCGGCCGGCGCGGTGGAGCTGGTGACCGAGGCGCGGGCGTGGCCGGCGGTGGACCGGCCGCGTCGGGCGGCGGTGTCGTCGTTCGGGATCTCCGGCACCAACGCGCACGTCGTCATCGAACAGGCCGACGAGCCCGACGCGCGGCCGGTGCCCGCCGTGCCCGGCCTGGTGGACACCGACGTCCGGCTGTGGCCGGTGTCGGCCCGCACCCGGGCCGGCGTCGCCGCGCAGGCCGCCCGGCTCGCCGCCCACCTGCGCGCCGGCGAGCAGGTCGACCCGGCGGCGGTGGCCTGGTCCCTGGCCACCACCCGCTCGACGTTCGCGCACCGCGCCGCAGTGGTCGGCACGACCGGCGACGAGCTGCTGGCGGCGCTGGACGCGCTCGCGTCGGGGACCCCGGCGGGAAACGTGGTGTCGGGCTCGGTCGTCGAGCACGGGCCGGGTCCGGTGTTCGTGTTTCCGGGTCAGGGTGGTCAGTCGGTGCGGATGGCATCCGGTCTGGTGGGCCGGTGTGCGCCGTTCGACGCGCGGTTGGCGGAGTGTCAGCGGGCGTTCGCCCCGTTCCTGGACGTGGACCTGGTGTCGGTGCTGACCGGTGCCGACGACGCCTGGCTCGACAAGGTCGAGATCCTGCAGCCGGTGTTGTTCGCGGTGGGGGTGTCCCTGGCGGCGGTGTGGCGGGCTGCCGGGGTCGAGCCGTCGCTGGTGATCGGGCATTCGCAGGGGGAGATGGCCGCCGCGTGCGTGGCCGGGGTGTTGTCCCTCGACGATGCGGCGAAGGCGGTGATCCTGCGAGCCCGGGCCCTGTCCACCCTCGCCGGTTCGGGCGGGATGTTGGCGGTGGATCTGCCGGTCGACGAGGTGGAGGCGCGGATCGAGGGCGTCGAGGGCACGGTGGTGGCGGTGCTCAACGGGCCCGGTCATGTGGTGGTGTCCGGGCCGCCGGACACCCTGGCGGAGTTGCGCCGTCGGTGGAAGGGCGAGGGGGTGCGGGCGAAGCCGGTGCCGTTCAACTACGCCTCGCACAACCCGGGCGTGGAGCAGATCCGCGAGCGGATGCTGGCCGACCTGGCCGGGCTGGCCCCGCAGGCGGGTCACACCCGGATGGTGTCCACCGTGACCGGGGACTGGGCCGATCCGGAGAGCATGGACGGCGGTTACTGGTACACGAACCTGCGGCAGCCGGTGCGGTTCGAGCAGGCGGTACGCACCGCGCTCGCGGCCGGGCACACCACGTTCGTGGAAGTCTCGGCGCATCCGGTGCTGACCATGCCGGTGACCGCGATCCTCGACGACACCGACACCACCGGGCACACCCTGTCGACGCTGCGGCGGGGCGACGACGACCCGACCCGACTGCTGACCAGCCTCGCGGTCGCCCACACCATCGGCCTGCCCGTCGACCTCACCACGGTCCTCGCACCCGCGACCACCGTCGACCTGCCCACGTACGCGTTCGACCGGAAGCGGTACTGGCTCACCACCACCGCCCGACCCACCCACGACGTCGCCTCCGCCGGCCTCCAGGACGCCGGGCACCCGCTGCTCAGCGCCGCGCTGCCGGTCGCCGACGACCGGACCGTGGTGCTCACCGGGCGGCTGTCCACGCGTACCCACCCGTGGCTCGCCGACCACGTCGTCGGCCGGACCGTGGTCGTCCCCGGCACCGCGCTCGCCGACATGGTGATCCGGGCCGGCGACGAGGTCGACGCCGGCCAGGTTGGTGACCTCACGCTGATCAGCCCGCTCGTGCTGCCCGCCACCGGCGCGGTCCAGGTGCAGGTGCGCGTCGGCGCGCCCGGCGACGCCGGCGAACGGGCCGTCACGCTGCACTCCCGGCCCGCCGACGACGGCGACGCCGACTGGACCCGGCACGCCGAGGGTCTGCTGCTGCCGCAGCTCCCGGAGCCCGTACCCGGGCCGGGGGAGTGGCCGCCGGCCGGCGCCGTCGAGGTCGACGCGGACCTGGACGCCTGGTACGCCCGCACCGCCGAGGCCGGCCTCACCTACGGCCCCGCGTTCCGCTGCCTGCACCGCGTCTGGCGGCACGGCGACGAGGTGTACGCCGAGGTGGCGCTGCCCGAGGCGCAGGCCGCCGACGCGTCCCGGTTCGGCCTGCACCCGGCGCTGTTCGACGCGGCCCTGCACGCCACCGGCCCCACCGCGCTGCTCGGCACGCCGGCCGAGGCCGGCAGCGGCTGGCTGCCGTTCACGCTCCGCGCGGTCACGCTGCACGCCCACGGCGCCACCCGGCTGCGGGTCACGATCCGCTCGCTCGGCCCGGACACGGTCGCCGTCACGCTCGCCGACCCGGCCGGCCGTCCGGTCGCCACGGTCGAGTCGCTGACGTTCCGCCCGGTCGCCGCCGGTCAGGACGACGGCACCGCCGCGCTGCGCCGCACCGCCGTGTTCCACCTGGACTGGACGCCGCTGCCGGCCACCGACGCCGTCACCGCCCCGGCCCGCTGGGCGCTGCTCACCGACGACCGCGCCGAGCTGGCCGCCAAGGAACAGACCGGCCACGGCCGGGCCGGCGGTGATCACGACGGGCTGGCCGCCGCGCTCACCGAGTCCGGTCACCGGGTGACCGTCCACCCCGACCTGGACGCGTTGCTCGCCGCCGTGGACGGCGGCGACGACGTACCGGAGATCGTGGTCGACCTGCGCGGCGGCCCCGACCCGGACCCGGAGCGGGTCGACGCGGACGCCCACTCCGCCGCCCGCGACGCGCTCGCGCTGGTGCGGCAGTGGCTGGCCGAACCGCGCCTGGAGGCCGCCCGCCTGGTGCTCGCCACCCGCGGCGCGGTCGCCGCCGCGCCCGGCGAGGCCCCCCGCGACCCGGCCCGCGCCGCGGTGTGGGGGCTGGTCCGCTCCGCCCAGTCCGAACACCCCGGCCGGTTCACGCTGCTCGACCTGGACGACGCCGCCGCCACGCTCGACGCGGTGCCCGCCGCGCTCGCGTCCGGCGAACCGCAGCTCGCGCTCCGCGACGGCGCCGCCCTGACCCCCCGACTGGTCCGGGCCCGGGACACCGGCGTGCTGACGCCGCCCGGCGACCGGCAGCCGTGGCGGCTCGACGTCACCGAGAAGGGCACGCTGGAGAACCTGGCGCTGCTGCCGGTGCCGGTCGAGGCCGGCGCGGTGCCGGCCGGGCACGTCGCGGTCGAGATGCGCGCCTCCGGCCTCAACTTCCGGGACGTGGTGCTGGCGCTCGGCATGGTCCCCGGCCAGGAGGTGCTCGGCAGCGAGGGCGCCGGCGTGGTGCGCGAGGTCGGCCCCGGCGTCACCGACCTGAAGCCCGGTGACCGGGTGATGGGCATCTTCGCCGGCTCGTTCGCCACCGTCGCGGTCACCGACCATCGCATGGTCACCCGCATCCCGGACGGCTGGTCGTACGCGGAGGCGGCCGGCGTGCCGGTGGTCTTCCTGACCGCCTGGTACGGGCTGGTCGAGCTGGGCCGGCTCACCGCCGGGGAGTCGGTGCTGGTGCACGCCGCCACCGGCGGTGTCGGCATGGCCGCCGTGCAGATCGCCCGGCACCTCGGCGCCGAGGTCTACGGCACGGCCAGCCCTGGCAAGTGGCCGGTGCTGCGCGCCACCGGCCTCGACGACACGCACATCGCCTCCTCGCGTTCCCTCGACTTCGTCGACGAGTTCCGGGCCCGCCGCGACGGGCGCGGCGTCGACGTGGTGCTCAACTCGCTCGCCGGCGCGTACGTGGACGCGTCGCTGCGGATGCTCGACAGCGGCGGCCGGTTCGTCGAGATGGGCAAGACCGACCCGCGCGACCCGGCCCGGGTCGCCGCCGACCACCCCGGCGTCAGCTACCAGGGCTTCGACCTGATGGCGGCCGGCCCGGCCACGGTCGGGCGGATGCTGGCGGAGCTGATGGCGCTGTTCGCCGACGGCGCGCTGCGCCCGCTGCCGCGCCGCACCTGGGACGTCCGGCGCGCGCCCGAGGCGTTCCGCTTCCTCAGCCAGGCCCGGCACGTCGGCAAGCTCACGCTGAGCATCCCGCTGGCGCCCCGGCTCGACGGCACCGTCCTGGTCTCCGGCGCCACCGGCACGCTCGGCGCGCTGCTCTGCCGGCACCTGGTCGCCGCGCACGGCGCCCGGCACCTGCTGCTGGTCAGCCGGCGCGGCCCGGACGCCGAAGGCGCCGACGAGCTGCTCGCCGACCTCAAGGCGCTGGGCGCGGAGGTGCAGCTCGTCGCCGCCGACCTGGCCGACCCGGACGCCGTCGACGACGTGCTGTCCCTGGTGGACGCGCGGCACCCGCTGCGCGCCGTGGTGCACACCGCCGGCGTCGTCGACGACGCCACCGTCGAGTCGCTCACCCCGGAGCGGCTCGCCGCGGTGCTGCGCCCCAAGGTCGACGCGGCCTGGAACCTGCACCGCGCCACCCGCGACCACGAGCTGACCGCGTTCGTGCTCTACTCCGCCGCCGCCGGCCTGATGGGCGGGCCGGGCCAGGGCAACTACGCGGCCGGCAACGCGTTCCTCGACGCCCTCGCCGAGCACCGGCGCGCGTCCGGGCTGCCGGCCGTCTCCCTGGTCTGGGGCCTGTGGGCCACCGCCAGCGGCATCACCGGCCACCTCGGCGCGGTCGACCGGCGGCGGCTGGAACGCAGCGGCCTGGTGGCACTCACCGACGACGAGGCGCTCGCGCTGTTCGACGCCACCTGGCGCTCCGAACGGCCCACGCTGATGCCCGCGAAGATCAGTACGCAGGGTGCCGGCGGCCCGGTCCACCCGCTGCTCACCGCGCTGGTCCGCGCCGGCACCCGACGCGGCGCGGTCACCGAGGCGGCCGGCGGCCCGGCGTACGCGGAGACGCTGCGCGGCCTGTCCGCCGAGAAACGCGAACGGGCGCTGCGGGACCTGGTGCTGGCGCACGTCGCCGTGGTGCTCGGCGTCGGCGACCCGGCCGCGGTGGAGCCGGACCGCGCGTTCCGGGAACTCGGCTTCGACTCGCTCACCGCGGTCGAGCTGCGCAACCGGCTCGGCGCGGCCACCGGGCTGCGGCTGCCGGCCACGCTGGTCTTCGACAACCCGACCCCCGCCGCGCTCGCCGCCCACCTGGCCACGCAGATCGCCGTGCCCGACGGCGCGGCCGACGCCTCCGGTGGCGTCGGACGGGACCTCGACCGGTTGGAGGCGGCGCTGGCCGGGCTCGACCCGGACGACGAGGCGTTCCGCGGCATCACCGAGCGGCTGCACGGCCTGCTGGACCGGCTGACCGCGCGGGAGGCGGCCGCCGACGACGGCGACCTGGAGTCGGCCACCACCGAGAACATCTTCGACCTGATCGACCGTGAGCTGGAGACGTCTTGACCGCCGGCCGCGACGACATCGGTACGCCGAGTGAGGGTAGGACCACGGTGAACAGCGAGGACGAGAAGTACGTCGAGTACCTGAAGCGTACGACCTCGGAGCTGCGGCGCACCCGGCGGCGGCTGCGGGCGCTGGAGGCCCGCGACACCGAGCCGGTCGCGGTGGTGGCGATGACCTGCCGCTACCCGGGCGGCGTCGGGTCGCCGGAGCAGCTCTGGGAGCTGGTCCGCGACGGCCGCGACGGGATCGGCCCGTTCCCCGCCGACCGCGGCTGGGACCTCGACCGGCTGTTCCACAGCGACCCCGACCACCCGGGCACCAGCTACGTGCGGGAGGGCGGCTTCGTCTACGACGCCGGGGACTTCGACGCCGACCTGTTCGGCATCAGCCCCCGCGAGGCGGTCGCCATGGACCCGCAGCAGCGGCTGCTGCTGGAGGCGAGCTGGGAGGCGTTCGAACGCGCCGGGCTGCCGCTGCCGGCCGTGCGGGGCAGCCGCACGGGCGTGTTCGTCGGCGCCGCCGCGCACGGCTACGACGCGATCCTCGCCCAGTCCGGGCAGGACGGCGAGGGGCACTCGCTCACCGGCAACTCCACCAGCATCGTCTCCGGCCGGATCGCGTACACGCTCGGCCTGGAAGGGCCGGCGGTCACCATCGACACCGCCTGCTCCTCCTCCTCGGTGGCGATCCACCTGGCCGTGCAGGCGCTGCGCAACGGCGACTGCGAACTGGCGCTGGCCGGCGGCGTCACCGTGATGCCCACCCCGGCGGTGTTCGTCGGCTTCAGCCGCCAGCGCGGCCTGGCCGCCGACGGCCGGTGCAAGCCGTTCGCCGCCGCCGCCGACGGCACCGGCTGGTCCGAGGGCGTCGGCATGCTGCTGCTGGCCCGCCTCTCCGACGCGCAGAAGCACGGCTACCCGGTGCTCGCGGTGATCCGGGGCAGCGCGGTCAACCAGGACGGCGCGTCCAACGGGCTGAGCGCCCCGCACGGCCCGTCCCAGGTGCGGGTGATCCGGCAGGCGCTGGCCAACGCCCGGCTCACCCCCGAGCAGGTCGACGTGGTGGAGGCGCACGGCACCGGCACCACGCTCGGTGACCCGATCGAGGCGCAGGCGCTGCTCGCCACGTACGGGCAGGAGCGGGAGACGCCGCTGCTGCTCGGCTCCGTCAAGTCGAACCTGGGCCACACCCAGGCCGCCGCCGGCGTGGCCGGCGTGATCAAGATGGTGCTGGCCGTCCGGCACGGCGTCGTCCCGCCGACGCTGCACGTGGACGCGCCGTCGCCGCACATCGACTGGACCGCCGGCGCGGTCACGCTCGCCACCGAGGCCACCCCGTGGCCGGCCACCGACCGGCCGCGTCGGGCTGCGGTGTCCTCGTTCGGCGTGTCCGGCACCAACGCGCACACCATCATCGAGCAGGCGCCCGAGCCGGAACCCGCCGAGGACGAGCCGACCCCGGCCGCCCGGCCGGTGGTGCCGGTGCTGCTCTCCGCCCGGTCCGCCGACGCGCTCGCCGCCCAGGCCGGCCGCTGGGCGGCCTGGCTCGCCGCCGGCTCCGACGTGCGCCCGCTCGACGTCGCGTACTCCTCGGTGGTGTCCCGGTCCGTGCTCGACCACCGGGCGGTGGTCGCCGCCACCGGCCCGGACGACCTGGTCGCCGCGTTGCGCGCGCTCGCCGCCGGCGAGCCGGCCGGCACCGTCGTCACGGGCGCCGGCACGCCCCGGGGCCAGCTCGCGGTGCTCTTCTCCGGCCAGGGCGCGCAACGCGCCGGCATGGGCCGCGAGTTGTACGCGCAGTTCCCGGTGTTCGCCGCCGCGCTGGACGAGGTGTGCTCCTACCTGGACCGGGCGCTGCCCCGGCCGCTGAAGGAGGTGCTGTTCGACGACGGCGACCTGCTGGACCAGACCGTGTTCACCCAGGCCGGCCTGTTCGCGGTCGAGGTGGCGCTGTTCCGCCTCGTCGAGTCGTTCGGCCTGACGCCCGACCTGGTCGGCGGCCACTCCATCGGCGAGGTCACCGCCGCCCACGTGGCCGGCGTGCTGTCGCTGGAGCACGCCGCCGCGCTGGTCGCCGCGCGCGGCCGGCTCATGCAGGCGCTGCCGGCCGGCGGCGCGATGCTCGCCGTGGCCGCGTCCGAGGCCGACGTCCGCGCCTCGCTGACCGACCCGGACGAGCCGGACGAGCCGGTCGACGTCGCCGCCGTCAACGGCCCGGCCGCCGTGGTGCTGTCCGGCGCCGCCGACGCGGTCGACCGGCTGGAGCGGCTCTGGCGGGACCGGGGGGTACGCACCCGCCGGCTGACCGTCAGCCACGCGTTCCACAGCCCGCTGATGGAGCCGGTGCTGACGAAGTTCCGGGCGGTGCTGGAGCGGCTGACGTTCGCGGCGCCGACGCTGCCGGTGGTGTCGAACGTGACAGGCGAGCTGGCCGACCCGGACGAGATCCGCACCGCCGACTACTGGGTGCGGCACGTCCGGGAGGCGGTCCGGCACGCCGACGGTGTGCACGCGTTGCGTGCCGCCGGCGCCGACACGTTCCTGGAGCTCGGCCCCCGCGCGGTGCTGACCGCGCTGACCGCCGACCTCCTGCCCGGTGAGCCGGTCCGCGCCGTCGCCGCGCAACGCGGCGACCGTCCCGAGGTCGAGGCGCTGCTGGCCGCGCTGGCCGAGCTGCACGTGCACGGCCACCGGGTCACCTGGACCGACTGGTTCGCCGGCACCGGCGCCCACCGGGTCGACCTGCCCACCTACGCGTTCCAGCGGGAGCGGTACTGGGCCGGTGACGGCGTGGCCCGCCCGGCGGTCGGCCTGGACGGCGCCGACGGCGCGGACGGCGGGTTCTGGGCCGCCGTGGAACGCGGCGACCTGCCGGCCGTGGCGTCCGAACTGGCCGTGCAGGACGACCCGGACGCGGTGGCCGCGCTCGGCCCGGCCGTGCCGGTGCTGTCGTCGTGGCGGCGCGCCCGGCAACGCGACGCGGTGCTCGACGGCTGGTCGTACCGGGTCGAGTGGGAGGCGGTCCGGCCCGCGCCCGCCCCGGCACTGACCGGCCGCTGGCTGGTCGTCGCCGTCGACGATCCAGCCCCCTGGGCGGCCCCACTCGCGGTGGCCGGCGCCGACGTCGACGTGCTCACCGTGCCCGCCGACACCGACCGCGCCGACCTGGCCGCACTGCTGCGCGGCCACGACGAGGCGGGCTGGCGGGGCGTGCTCTGCGTGCTGCCCGGCCCGGACGCGCCGCGACCCGACGCGCCCGCCGTACCGGCCGGGACCGCGCTGCTGCTCACGCTGGTGCAGGCGCTCGCCGACACCGGCCGGACCGGCCGGCTCTGGTGCGTCACCCGGGGCGCGGTCTCGGTGGGCGGCGGCGAGCCGCTCGCCGACCCGTACGCGGCGGCTGCCTGGGGGCTCGGCCGGACCGTCGCGCTGGAACAACCCGACCGCTGGGGTGGTCTCGTCGACCTGCCCGCCGACGCCACGCCGGAGCGGATCGACGCCGACGCGCTGCGCGCGGTGCTCGCCGACGGCGGCCACGACGAGGTCGCCGTCCGGCCGCACGGCACGTTCGGCCGCCGGCTCGTCCCCGCCGGCCCGTCCGCCGGCCCCGGCTGGCGGCCGACCGGCACGGTGCTGGTCACCGGCGGCACCGGCGCGCTCGGCCGGCAGGTCACCCGCTGGCTGCTCGCCGCCGGCGCGACCGAGGTGGTGCTCGCCTCCCGGCGCGGCCCCGACGCGCCCGGCGCCGCCGACCTGGCCGCCGAGCTGCCCGGTGCCCGGGTGGTGCGCTGCGACGTCACCGACCCCGCCGCCGTCACCGCGCTGGTCGCCGAGCTGCCCGCGTTGACCGCCGTGGTGCACACCGCCGGCGTCGTCGACGACGGCATCCTCGACGGCCTCGACCTGACCCGCCTGGATGCCGTGCTGGACGGCAAGGTGCGCGCGGCCCGGGTGCTGCACGACGCCACCGCCGACCGCCGGCTCGACGCGTTCGTGTTGTTCTCCTCGCTCGCCGGCGTGATCGGCAGCGCCGGACAGGGCAACTACGCGGCGGCCAACGCCTTCCTGGACGCGTTCGCCGCCTGGCGCCGCGGCCTCGGGCTGCCGGCCACCGCCATCGCCTGGGGCGCCTGGGCCGCCGACGGCATGGCCGCCGCCAGCGCCGAGCTGACCGCCCGGCTGACCCGGGGCGGCGTCAACCCGCTCCCCGCCGAGCCGGCCGCCGCCGCGCTCGGCCGGATCGTCGGCGCCGCCGCGCCGGCCGTCACCGTCGCCGACGTCGACTGGGGACGCCTCGCCGCCGTACGCGGCCGGCCCGCGCCGCTGCTCGCCGGCCTGCCCGGCGTGCCCACCGGACCCGCCCGGGTGGCCCCGGCGGTGGTGGTCGGCCGGTCCCTGCCGCAGCTCACCGAGCTGGTCCGCACCCAGGCCGCGCTGGTGCTCGGCCACCCGGCCGGCCGGCCGCTGCCCGACCGCACGTTCCGCGACCTGGGCTTCGACTCGCTCACCGCGGTCGAGCTGCGCAACCGGCTCGCCGCCGAGACCGGCATGACGCTGCCCGCCACGCTCGTCTTCGACCACCCCACGGTCGCCGAACTCGCCGCCCACCTGCACGGCCAGGCCGACGACCACACCGGCGGCGCGGTCGTCGCCGCCGACGTCGACAGGCACCGCGAACCCGTCGCCATCGTGGCCATGAGCTGCCGGTTCCCCGGCGGCGTGGCCTCGCCGGAACAGCTCTGGGACCTCGTCGCGAACGGCACCGACGCGTTGTCGCCGATGCCCGAGGAGCGCGGCTGGAACGTCGCCGAGCTCTACCACCCCGACCCCGAGCACCTCGGCACCAGCTACGTGCGGGAGGGCGGCTTCGTCGACTCGGCCGGCGAGTTCGACCCGGCGTTCTTCGGCATCAGCCCGCGCGAGGCGATCGCCATGGACCCGCAGCAGCGGCTGCTGCTGGAGACCGCCTGGGAGGCGTTCGAACGGGCCCGGCTCGACCCGGCCGCGCTGCGCGGCAGCCGCACCGGCGTCTACGTCGGCACCAACGGCCAGGACTACGGCTCGCTGCTGCTGGCCGCCGGGGACGGCGACGAGAACTACCTCGCCACCGGCGTCTCCGCCAGCGTCATCTCCGGCCGGCTCGCGTACACCTTCGGGTTGCACGGCCCGGCCGTCACTGTCGACACCGCCTGCTCCGCGTCGCTGGTCGCGCTGCACCTCGCCGCGCAGGCGTTGCAGGCGGGGGAGTGCGACCTGGCGCTGGCCGGCGGCGCCACGGTGATGGCCACGCCGGGCATCTTCGTCGGCTTCTCCCGGCAGCGCGGCCTGGCCGCCGACGGGCGCTGCAAGCCGTTCGCCGGCGCCGCCGACGGCACCGGCTGGGGTGAGGGCGTCGGCCTGCTGGTGCTCCAGCGACTCTCCGACGCCCGCCGCGACGGCAACCCGGTCCTGGCCGTGGTACGCGGCAGCGCGGTCAACTCCGACGGCGCGTCCAACGGGCTCACCGCCCCCAACGGGCCGGCCCAGCAGCGGGTCATCCGGCAGGCCCTGGCGAACGCCGGGCTCGCCCCCGACCAGGTCGACGCCGTCGAGGCGCACGGCACCGGCACCACGCTCGGCGACCCGATCGAGGCGCAGGCGCTGATCGCCACGTACGGGCAGGCCCGGGACGCCGACCGGCCTCTCTGGCTCGGCTCGGTCAAGTCGAACCTGGGCCACACCCAGGCCGCGGCCGGCGTCGCCGGCGTGATCAAGATGGTGCTCGCCTTGCGCCACGGCGTGCTGCCGCCCACCCTGCACGTGGACGAGCCCACCCCGCACGTCGACTGGTCCGCCGGCACTGTCGCGCTGCTCACCGAGGCCCGCCCCTGGCCGGCCGGCGACCAGCCCCGCCGCGCCGGCGTCTCCTCGTTCGGCATCAGCGGCACCAACGTGCACACCATCCTGGAGCAGGCGCCGCCGGCGGAACCGACGCCGGACGACGACGCCGGGCCGGCCGGGGAGCTGCCCTGGACGCTGTCCGGGCGGACCGCCGCCGCGCTCGCCGCCCGCGCCCGCGACCTGCGGGCGCACCTGGACGCCGTACCGGACGCCGCGCTGCCCGACCTGGCCTGGTCGCTGGCGACCACGCGCAGCGCCCACGAGCACCGCGCGGTGGTGCTCGCCGCCGGCCGCGACGACCTGACCGCCGCGCTGGGCGCGCTCGCCGACGGCCGGCCCGCGCCGGACACCGTCACCCGCGCCCCCGGTACGCCGGGCGACGTGGTCTTCGTCTTCCCCGGCCAGGGCTCGCAGTGGACCGGCATGGCCGCCGAGCTGCTCGACACCGCCCCGGTCTTCGCCGAGGCGTTCGCCGCCTGCGCGGAGGCGCTGCGCCCGCACGTCGACTGGTCGCCGACGGACGTGGTGCGCGGCGTGCCCGGCGCGCCGTCGCTGGACCGGGTCGACGTGGTGCAGCCGACCCTGTTCGCGGTCGGCGTGTCCCTCGCCGCGCTGTGGCGCTCCTACGGCGTGCACCCCTCGGCCGTGGTCGGCCACTCCCAGGGCGAGATAGCCGCCGCGTACGTCGCCGGTGGGCTCAGCCTGGACGACGCCGCCGCCGTGGTGGCCCTGCGCAGCCGGATCATCGCCGGCATCGCCGGCGACGGCGGCATGGTCTCCGTCGCCACCACCGCCGACGAGGTCACCGCGACGATCACCCGCTGGGACGGCCGGATCTCGCTCGCCGCGATCAACGGCCCCACCGCGGTGGTGGTCTCCGGCGACTCCGCCGCGCTCGACGAGCTGGTCGCCCACTACCAGGGGCGGGACGTGCGGGTACGCCGGGTGCCGGTGGACTACGCGTCGCACTCCGCGCACGTCGAACCGCTGCGCGAGCGGCTGCGGGAGCTGCTCGCCGGCCTGCGCCCGCGCACCGGCGGCATCCGCTTCCGGTCCACGGTGACCGGCGACTGGCTCGACACCGCCGGCCTGGACGCCGACTACTGGTACCGCAACCTGCGGCAGACGGTCGGCTTCGAGGCGGCGATCCGCGACCTCGCCGCCACCGGCCACCAGACGTTCGTCGAGGTCAGCGCGCACCCGGTGCTCACCATGGCGATGCAGGAGAGCGTCGAGTCGGCCGCCGCCGACCCGGCCGCGGTCACCGTGACCGGCACGCTGCGCCGCGACGAGGGCGGCCTGGGCCGGTTCCACCGCGCGGTCGCCGAGGTGTACGCCGGTGGCGCCGCCGTCGACTGGCGGCCCGCGTTCGCCGGCCGCCCCGCCCGCCGGCTCGACCTGCCCACGTACCCGTTCCAGCGGCAGCTCTACTGGCCGCGCCCGGCTGCCGCCGCGACCGCCGAGACAACTGCCGGCACGGTCGAGGTGGACGAGGTCGACGCCCGGTTCTGGGCCGCCGTCGAGGCCGAGGACCCGGCCGCGGTCGGCGCCGAGCTGGCCGACGTCGCCGAGGTGTCCGAGGAGGCCCTCACCGCGCTGCTGCCGGCGCTCGCCGCCTGGCGTCGCCGCCACCGCGACCAGGCCACCATCGACTCGTGGCGCTACCGCGACACTTGGCTTCCGGTCGCCCCCGACGGCTCCGCCGCGCCGACCCTCACCGGCGCCTGGTGGCTGGTCACCGCCGCCGATGTCGACGCGGACCGCGACGTGGTGGCGGACGCGTTGCGTCGGCACGGCGCCACCGTCGTCGAGATCGCGCTGACCGGTGCGCCCGACCGGGAGGCGCTCACCGACCGGCTGCGCGACACGCACCGGGACGCCCCGCCCACCGGCGTGGTCTCCCTCCTGGCGCGCGACGAGACGCCGCTGCCCGGCCACCCGCACGTGCCGGCCGGGTTCGCCGGCACCGTCACGCTCACCCAGGCGCTCGGCGACGCGGGCGTCCGCGCGCCGCTGTGGACGCTCACCCGGGGCGCGGTCTCCACCGGCCCCGCCGACCCGCTGACCCACCCGACGCAGCAGCTCGCCTGGGGCTTCGGCCGGATCGCCGCGCTGGAACACCCGGACCGCTGGGGCGGCCTGGTCGACCTGCCCGACAGCCCGGACGACCGCACCGCCGTCCGGCTCGCCCGCGTCCTCGCCGGCGTCGACGGGGAGGACCAGGTCGCGCTGCGCCCCACCGGCGCGTACGGGCGGCGGCTGCGGCGTGCCCCGCTCGGCGACACCCCCGCCCCGCGCGACTGGCGGCCCACCGGCACCGCGCTGGTCACCGGCGGCACCGGCGCGCTCGGCGGGCACGTGGCCCGCTGGCTCGCCGCCAACGGCGCCGACCACCTGGTGCTGCTGAGTCGGCGCGGCCGGTCCGGCGACGGCGTCGCCGAGCTGGAGGCCGAGCTGACCGCGCTGGGCGCCCGGGTCACGGTGGCGGCCTGCGACGCCGCCGACCGGGACGCGCTCGCCGCCGTGCTGGCCGCCGTGCCCGCCGAGCATCCCCTCACCACCGTCGTGCACACCGCCGCCGTGCTCGACGACGCGGTGATCGGCGCGCTCACGGTCGACCAGCTCGACCACGCGCTCGCCGCCAAGGTCACCGCCGCGGTCAACCTGCACGAGCTGACCCGCGACCTCGACCTCGACGCGTTCGTGCTGTTCTCCGCGATGGCCGGCACCGTGGGCAGCTCCGGCGTCGGCAACTACGCCCCCGGCAACGCCTACCTCAACGCGCTCGCCGAACACCGCCGCGACCTCGGCCTGCCGGCCACCTCCATCGCCTGGGGCGCCTGGGGCGGCGGTGGCATGGCCGACGGCGAGTTCGGCCGGATGCTGCACCGGCACGGCGCGCCCGAGATGGCGCCCCGGCTTGCGATCGCCGCGCTGCACCAGGCGCTCGCCCACGACGAGACGTTCCTGACCATCTCCAACATCGCCTGGGACCGGTTCCGGGTCGCGCTCACCGCCACCCGCCCGGCCCCGCTGATCGCCGAGATCCCCGAGGTGCGGCGGCTCGCCGCCGACCGGGAACCGGAGGAGACCACCGAGGTCGAGCCGGTCGGCGCCTTCGCCCGGATGGCGTCCGCGCAGCGCCGGCAGGCGCTGCTCGACCTGGTCCGCGACCAGGCGGCCACGGTCCTGAAGTACGACGGCGGCCAGGCCGTCGACCCGCACCACGCGTTCCGGGACCTCGGCTTCGACTCGGTCACCGCGGTCGAGCTGCGCAACCGGCTCGGCACCGCCACCGGGCTGCGGCTGCCGGTCACGCTGGTCTTCGACTACCCGACCGCCACGGTGCTGGCCCGCCACCTGGACGAGGAGTTGGGCGGCGGAGCCGAGACCGAGGCGGTCGCCGGCCCCGCGCCGCTGGCCGACGACGAGCCGGTCGCGGTGGTCGCCATGTCCTGCCGGTTCCCGGGCGGCGTCACCGACCCGGAGCGGTTCTGGCAGTTGCTGCACGCCGGCCGGGACGCCGTCTCGGACCTGCCCGGCGACCGCGGCTGGGACGTCGACCGGCTGTACGACCCCGACCCCTACTCCGCCGGCACCTCCTACGTCCGCACCGGCGCGTTCCTCTACGACGTGGCCGACTTCGACGCCGGGTTCTTCGGCATCTCACCACGCGAGGCGGTGGCCATGGACCCGCAGCAGCGCCTGCTGCTGGAGACGTCGTGGGAGGCGATCGAACGGGCAGGGGTTGACCCGGGTGGCTTGCGGGGTTCACGAACAGGGGTGTTCGTCGGCACGAACGGACAGGACTATGGGGCCCTGTTGATGGTGTCCGCGGACGAGGTCGAAGGGTTCGCGAGCACCGGGAACGCGGCGAGCGTGGTCTCGGGGCGGGTGGCGTACGTGTTGGGGTTGGAAGGACCGGCGGTCTCGGTGGACACGGCGTGTTCGTCGTCCCTGGTGGCGCTGCACCTGGCGGCCGCCGCGCTGCAACGCGGCGAGTGCGACCTGGCGCTCGCCGGCGGCGTGACCGTCATGTCGACCCCGGGGCTGTTCGTCGAGTTCTCCCGCCAGCGCGGCCTGGCCGCCGACGGGCGGTGCAAGGCGTTCGCCGCCGCCGCCGACGGGACCGGATGGGGGGAGGGCGTCGGGATGCTGCTGGTCGAACGGCTCTCCGACGCCCGCCGCAACGGCCATCCGGTGCTCGCCGTGCTGCGCGGCAGCGCGGTCAACCAGGACGGCGCGTCCAACGGGCTGACCGCCCCGAACGGGCCGTCGCAGCAGCGGGTCATCCGCGCGGCGCTGGCCAATGCGCGGCTGTCCCCGGCCGACGTGGACGTGGTGGAGGCGCACGGCACCGGCACCACGCTCGGCGACCCGATCGAGGCGCAGGCGCTCATCGCCACGTACGGGCAGGGCCGCGCGGACGTCGAGCCGCTGCTGCTCGGCTCGGTGAAGTCGAACATCGGCCACACCCAGGCCGCCGCCGGCGTCGCCGGTGTGATCAAGATGATCCTGGCCATGCGGGCCGGGGTCGTCCCGATGACGCTGCACGTGGACGCGCCCTCGCCGCACATCGACTGGTCGGCCGGCGCGGTGGAGCTGGTCACCGAGAACCGGCAGTGGCCGGGCAGCGGCTCCGGCCGGCGGGCGGCGGTGTCCTCGTTCGGCATCTCCGGCACCAACGCCCACGTCATCCTCGAACTACCCGACGAGGCGTCTCCCGACGCGCGTCCCGCCCGGCCTGGACTGCTCGACGCCGGCGTCGTCGCCTGGCCGGTGTCGGCGCGGACCCGCGACGGGCTCGCCCGGCAGGCCCAGCGGTTGGCTCGGCACCTGCGCGCCGACCCGGCCGACCCGGCCGCGGTGGCCTGGTCGCTGGCCACCACCCGGTCGGCGTTCGACCAGCGGGCCGTGGTGCTCGGGGCGTCGGTCGAGGAGTTGCTGTCCGGGTTGGACGCGCTCGCGTCCGGTGCGCCCGCGGGCAACCTGGTGGCCGGCGCGGTGGCCGCGCACGGTGCCGGCCCGGTGTTCGTGTTCCCGGGTCAGGGTGCGCAGTCGGCGCGGATGGCGGCGGGTCTGGTGGGTCGGACGCCGGTGTTCGACGCCGCGTTGGCCGAGTGTCAGACGGCGTTGGCGCCGTATCTGGACGTGGACATCGTGGACGTGCTGACCGGCGACGACGAGTCCTGGCTGGAGCGCGTCGAGGTGGTGCAGCCGGTCCTGTGGGCCGTCGGCATCGCCCTCGCCGCGGTGTGGCGGCACGTCGGGGTCACGCCGCAGGCGGTGATCGGGCACTCACAGGGGGAGATCGGTGCCGCCTGCGTGGCGGGCATCCTGTCCCTCGACGACGCGGCCAAGACGGTCGCGTTGCGGTCGCGTGCCCTGTCCGCGCTGAGGGGTACCGGGACGATGGCGTCGGTCGACCTGTCGGCCGACGACGTGACCGCCCGGCTGGGCGGCTTCGACGGTGTCGGCGTCGCGGCGGTCAACGGCCCGGCGACCGTGGTGGTCTCCGGTCCGCCGCAGGCGGTCGCGGATCTGGTGGACGCGTGTCAGGCCGACGGCATCCGGGCCCGCCTGATCCCGGTGGACTACGCCTCGCATTCCGCCGCCGTGGAGGAGGTCGCCCAGCAGTTGCGTGCCGACCTGGCGGGTGTGACGCCGCAGCCCGGTCACACCCGTCTGGTGTCGACGTTGACCGGGGACTGGGTGGACCCGGCGACGATGACGGCGGACTACTGGTACGACAACCTGCGCCGCACGGTCCGCTTCGACGCGGCGGTGCGGACGGCGGTCGAGGCGGGACACACGACGTTCGTGGAGATCAGCCCGCATCCGGTGCTGACCATGCCGGTGACCGCGATCCTGGACGACCTCGGCACGGCCGGGCACACGCTGTCGACGCTGCGTCGCGGTGAGGACGACCCGACGCGCCTGCTGACCAACCTGGCGACCGCGTACAGCATCGGTCTGCCGGTCGACCTGACCACGGTCCTCGCCGGGACGGACACCGTCGCGCTGCCCACCTACGCGTTCGACAGGGCCCGCTACTGGCCACGCACCAACGCCGACGCGCCCGCCTCCGGGGAGAGCCCGACCGGCGTCGACGCCGCCTTCTGGGCCGCCGTCGACAACGAGGACCTCGCGGCGCTCGCCGACCTCACCGCCGCCGACGCCGCCGAATCGCTCGACCGGCTCGGCGCGGCGCTGCCGCTGCTCGCCGACTGGCGGCGCCGGCAACGCGACAGGTCCATGCTCGACGACCTGCGCTACCGCGCCGTCTGGCAGCCGTACGGCGGAGTTCCGGTCGGGTACCTCATCGGCGTCTGGTGGGTCGTCGCCGACGAGGCCGTCACCGCCGAGGCGCAGACGGCGGTGGCCGAACTGACCCGGCGCGGCGCGGACGCCCGGCTGGTGCTGCTGCCCGCCGACGCCACCGACCGCGCCGCCGTCGCCGCCCGGCTCACCGCCGCCGGCACCGACCCGGCCGACCGGGTGCTCTCCCTGCTCGCGCTCACCGACGGCCCGGTCGACGCCACCGAGCCCGTGCCGCCGTTCCTGGCCCGCTCGCTCGCCCTGGTCCAGGCGCTCGGCGACCTCGACGTGGCCGCGCCGCTGTGGTGCCTCACCCGGGGCGCCGCCGGCACCACCCGCGACGGTGGCGCCGGCCGGCCCGAACAGGCCCTGCTCTGGGGCCTCGGCCGGGTCGTCGCGCTGGAACACCCGGAACGCTGGGGCGGCCTGGTCGACGTGCCGGCCACGCTCGACGACCACGGCTGGGACCTGCTCTGCGCCGCGCTCACCGGGCCCGACGGGGAGGACCAGCTCGCCGTCGACGGCGTCACGCTGCTGGTGCGCCGGCTCGTCCGGGCGCCCGGCGGCGGCGGCGTCGACCCCGCACCCGACCACCCCGGCACCACGCTGGTCACCGGCGGCACCGGCGCGCTCGGCGGCCAGGTGGCCCGCTGGCTCGCCGACCGGGGCGCGGCGCACCTGCTGCTGGTCAGCCGGCGCGGCGCCGACGCGCCCGGCGCCGCCGACCTGGTCCGGGACCTCACCGACCGGGGCGCCCGGGTCACGGTCGCCGCCTGCGACGTGGCCGACCGGGCCGCGCTGGCCAAGCTGCTCGACGAGGTGCCCGCCGACGCGCCGCTGACCGGCGTCGTGCACACCGCCGGCGTCCTCGACGACGGGGTCCTCGACGGCCTCACCGCCGACCGGATCGCCGACGTGCTGCGACCCAAGGTGCTCGGCGCGCTGCACCTGCACGAGCTGACCGCCGACAAGGACCTGCGTACCTTCGTGCTCTTCTCCGCGCTGCCCGGCCAGCTCGGCGCCGCCGGGCAGGGCAGCTACGCCGCCGCGAACGCCTACCTGGACGCGTTGGCCGAGCAGCGGCACCGGCGGGGCCTGCCGGCCACCTCCGTCGCCTGGGGGCCCTGGGCCACCGGCGGCATGGCCGACGCCGACCCGGCCGTGGCGGAACGCCGCAGGCGCAGCGGCGTCGCCCGGCTCGACAGCGACCTCGCGCTCGCCGCGCTCGCCGGCTGCCTCGCCCGCCGCGAACCGGTCACCGTGGTCGCCGGCGTCGACTGGGCCCGGTACGTGCCCGGCTTCACCGCGGTCCGGCCCAGCCCGCTGCTCACCGGCATCCCCGAGGCCCGCCGCGCCACCGCCGAGCGTGCCGACGACGCCGGCCCGTCCGCCGAGTCGCTCGCCGCCCTGCTCGCCGGGCAGAGCGAGGCGGAACGGCGCAAGACGCTGCTGGACCTGGTCCGGGGCCAGGCCGCGGCGGTGCTCGGGCACGCCTCGGACGCCGCCGTCGAGCCCGACCGGGCGTTCCGGGAACTCGGCTTCGACTCGCTGACCGCGGTGGAGCTGCGCAACCGGCTCACCGCCGCCACCGGCGTCCGGCTGCCCGCCACTGTGGTGTTCGACTACCCGACCGCCGCGCTGCTCGCCGAGTACGTCCGCGCCGCCGTCGTGGACGGCGGAGTGACCAGCGCCGCGCCGGTCTTCGGCGAGCTGGAGCGGCTGGAGGCGGCACTGTCCGGCGCCGCCCCCGACCGGGGCGCGCGGCTGCGCATCACCGAACGGCTCCGGACGCTGCTGGCCTCGCTCAACGAGGTGGACGCCCCGGCGGACGGCGACGGCGTCGCCGGGAAGCTCCAGGACGCCACCCCGGACGAGGTCTTCGACTTCATCGACCGCGAGCTGGGGGTGTCCTGACGTGACCACTGCCGGCTCGGGGCAACACAGGGAATGGGCGGACCATGGCTGACGAGGCGAAGCTTCTCGACTACCTCAAGCGGGTCACCGCCGACCTGCACCAGGTGCGGCAGCGGCTGCGCGAGGTGGAGGCCGGCGAGCAGGAGCCGGTCGCGATCGTCGGCATGAGCTGCCGCTTCCCCGGCGGCATCCGTACCCCGGAACAGCTCTGGGAGGTGGTGGCGTCCGGCCGGGACGTGATGACCGAGTTCCCCACCGACCGGGGTTGGGACCTCGACGCGCTGCACGCCGGCGACCCCGAGGACGCCGGCACCTCGTACGCGCGCCACGGCGGCTTCGTCACCGACCTCGCCGACTTCGACAGCGGCTTCTTCGCCATCTCGCCGCGCGAGGCGCTCGCCATGGACCCGCAGCAGCGGTGGCTGCTGGAGACCACCTGGGAGGTCTTCGAGCGGGCCGGGATCGACCCGCACACGCTGCGCGGCAGCCGTACCGGCGTGTTCGCCGGCAGCACCGGCCAGGACTACGGCACGGTGCTGATGACCGCCGCCGCGCAGGGCCTGGAGGGGCACCTGATGACCGGCAACGCCGGCAGCGTGGTGTCCGGCCGGATCGCCTACACGTTCGGCCTGGAAGGGCCCGCGGTCACCGTCGACACCGCCTGCTCGTCGTCGCTGGTGGCGATGCACCTGGCCGGGCAGGCGCTGCGGCAGCGGGAGTGCACGCTCGCCGTCGTCGCCGGCGTCACCGCCATGTGTACGCCGGGCGCGTTCGTCGAGTTCTCCCGCCAGCGCGGGCTGGCCGCCGACGGCCGGTGCAAGGCGTTCGCCGCCGCCGCCGACGGCACCGGCTGGTCCGAGGGCGTCGGCGTGCTGCTGCTGGAACGCGTCTCCGACGCCCGCCGCAACGGCCACCCGATCCTCGCCGTGCTGCGCGGCAGCGCGGTGAACCAGGACGGGGCCTCGAACGGGCTGAGCGCCCCGAACGGCCCGTCCCAGCAGCGGGTGATCCAGCAGGCCCTGGCCAACGCCGGGCTCGCCGCCGGCGGCGTGGACGTGGTGGAGGCGCACGGCACCGGCACCCGGCTCGGTGACCCGATCGAGGCGCAGGCGCTGCTGGCCACGTACGGGCAGGACCGGGGCGACGCCGCGCCGCTGCTGCTCGGCTCCGTCAAGTCGAACCTCGGGCACACGCAGGCCGCGGCCGGCGTCGCCGGGGTGATCAAGATGGTGCAGGCGATGCGGCACGGGCTCGTCCCGCCCACGCTGCACGTGGACGCACCGACGCCGCAGGTCGACTGGGACACCGGCGCGGTCGAGCTGGTCACCGAGGCCACCCCGTGGCCGGCGGTGGACCGGCCCCGCCGCTCGGCGATCTCCTCGTTCGGCGTGTCCGGCACCAACGCGCACACCATCCTCGAACAGGCGCCGCCGGACGAGCCCGCCCCGGCCGACGACGCGCCGGCACGCATCCGCCCGGTCGTACCGGTGCTGGTGTCCGCCCGCGACGACGCCGCGCTCGCCGACCAGGCCGGCCGCTGGGCCGCGCGGCTGGCCGCCGACCCGGCGTCGACAGCGCTCGACGTGGCGTTCTCGTCGACCACCAGCCGGGCGGCGCTGGACCGGCGGGCCGTGCTGGCCGCCACCGATCGCGACGACCTGCTCGCCGGCCTGCGGGCACTCGCGGCCGGGACGCCGACGGCGACCACGTCGACCGGCGCGGCCACCGACCGGCAGGGCCTGGCGGTGCTGTTCTCCGGGCAGGGTGCGCAGCGTGCCGGCATGGGTCGGGAGTTGTCCGAGGCGTTCCCGGTGTTCGCCGCCGCGTTGGACGAGGTGTGCGCGCAGCTTGATCCGCTGCTGCCGCAGCCGTTGAAGCCGGTGCTGTTCGGCGATGGTGATCTGCTGGATCAGACGCAGTTCACCCAGGCCGGTCTGTTCGCGGTCGAGGTGGCGTTGTTCCGGCTGGTGGAGTCGTTCGGGGTGACCCCGGACTTCGTGGGCGGGCACTCGATCGGTGAGGTGACCGCCGCTCACGTCGCGGGCGTGCTGTCCCTGCCGGACGCGTGTGCGCTGGTCGCGGCGCGGGGTCGGTTGATGCAGGCGTTGCCGGCCGGCGGCGGGATGCTGGCGGTGGCGGCGTCCGAGTCCGAGGTGGCCGCGTCGGTCGCGGACCGCGCGGACGTGGGGATCGCGGCGGTCAACGGGCCGTCCTCGGTGGTGCTGTCCGGGCCGGTCGACGCGCTGGACGAGATCGAGCGAACCTGGCGGGACCGGGGCGTCCGGGTGCGCCGGTTGGCGGTGTCGCATGCGTTCCACAGCCCGCTGATGGAGCCGATGCTGGCCGAGTTCCGCGCGGTCCTCGACGGGTTGAGCTTCGCCGCCCCGACGCTGCCGGTCGTGTCCAACGTGACCGGCGCGCTGGCCGGGGACGAGATCACCGGCCCGGAGTACTGGGTGCGGCACGTCCGGGAGGCGGTCCGGTTCGCCGACGGCGTGGCCGCCCTGCGCGCGGCCGGGGTGGACACGTTCCTGGAGATCGGCCCGCAGAGCGTGCTGACCGCGCTGACGGCGGAGATCCTGCCGGACGACGAGACCGTGGTCGCCACCGGCGTGCAGCGCCGCGACCGGGACGAGACCGGCGCGCTGCTGGCCGGGCTGGCCGAACTGCACGTGCACGGCGTCCGCGTCGACTGGACGCCCTGGTTCACCGACACCGGCGCCACCCGCGTCGACCTGCCCACCTACGCGTTCCAGCACCAGCGCTACTGGCCGGAGGCCGGCGGCGGCTGGACCGGCGACGTCACCGCGGTCGGCCTGCGCCCCGCCCGGCACCCGCTGCTCGGCGCCGCCGTCGGCGTCGCCCACGCCGAGGGCTTCCTGTTCACCGGCCGGCTGTCCCGGCGTACCCACCCGTGGATCGCCGACCACGTCGTGTTCGACACCGTGCTGCTGCCCGGCACCGGCTTCGTGGAACTCGCGCTCCAGGCCGGCGCGCACGTCGGCGCCGACCACGTCCGCGAACTGACCCTCGAAGCGCCGCTCATCCTGCCCGAGACCGGCGGCGTCGACATCCAGCTCTGGATCGGCCCGGCCGACGAGACCGGCTGCCGGTCCGTGTCGCTGCACTCCGCGCCCGACGACCAGCGGCCCGGCGACGAGCAGACCGACCGCGAACCCGCCGACGGGGACCACCGCGCCTGGACCCGCAACGCCAGCGGCGTCCTCGCCGACCGGCCGGCGCAACCCGGTGTACCCGGCTGGTCCGACCTGGCCGCCTGGCCGCCGCCGGACGCCACCGAGGTGCCCACCGGCGACCTGTACCCGCACCTCGCCGCGCAGGGCTACGACTACGGTCCCTCGTTCATCGCGCTGCGGGCCGCCTGGCGGCGCGGCGACGACCTCTTCGCCGACCTGACCCTGCCCGAGACGCCGGCCGCCGAGGCCGGCGGCTACGGCGTGCACCCGGCGCTGCTCGACGCCGCGCTGCACACGCTCGGCCTCACCAGCGCCGCCGGTGCGTCGACCGGCCCCGGCCTGCCCCCCGGCCACGGCCGGCTGCCGTTCTCCTGGAACGACATCGCGCTGCACGCCGCCGGCGCCGCCGCCGCCCGGGTCCGGGTCCGGCACACCGGCCCGGACAGCGTCTCGCTGCTCCTCGCCGGCGTCGACGGCGCCCCGATCGCCTCGGTCGGCTCGCTGGTCCTGCGGCCGGTCACCGCCGACCAGCTCCGCACCGCCGGCGGCAGCGGACCCGAGTCGCTGTACCGGATCGACTGGACCCCGCTCCCGCTGCCCACCGGACCGGCCGCCGGCACGTGGGCGGTGCTCGACACCGACGCCGCGCTCGCCGATGCGGTGGCCGCCACCGGGACGGCCGTCACCGCGTACCCGGATCTCGCGGCCCTGACCGGCGCGTTGGACGACGGCGGCGACGCGCCCGCGGTGCTCGTGGCGTCGTTCCTCGACCCGCGCGGCGAGCGCGACGTGCCGCGTTGGGTGGCCGAGGTGACCCACCGGGCGCTCGACGTGCTCCAGCGGTTCCTCGCCGACGACCGCTACGAGGCCACCCGGCTGGTCGTGCTCACCCGCGGCGCGGTCGCCACCGACCCGGACGCCGACCTCACCGACCTGGCCGGCGCCGCCGTCATCGGCCTGGTGCGCTCCGCCCAGTCGGAGAACCCGGGCCGGTTCGTGCTGGTCGACGTGGACGATCCGGCGACCGCCGCCGCCGCGCTGGTGCCGGCGCTGGACACCGACGAACCGCAGCTCGCCATCCGCGCCGGTGTCGCGGCCGGCGCCCGGCTCGCCCGGGTACCCGCGCCCGCCGAGCCGGCCGACCCGGCGTTCGACGCCGACGGGACGGTGCTGATCACCGGCGCCACCGGCACGCTCGGCCAGCTCATGAGCCGGCACCTGGTGACCCGGCACGGCGTGCGGCACCTGGTGCTCACCAGCCGGCGCGGCCGGGACGCCGCCGGTATCCCGGAACTCTGCGACGAGCTGGCCGCGCTCGGCGCCACCGTCACGGTCGCCGCCTGCGACGTCGCCGACCGCGACGCGGTCGCCGCGCTGCTCGCCGACCTCCCCGCCGACCACCCGCTCACCGCAGTGGTCCACGCCGCCGGGGTACGCGACGACGGCGTCATCTCCTCGCTCACCCCGGACCGGGTGGACGGCGTGCTGCGCCCCAAGGTCGACGCCGCCTGGCACCTGCACGAGCTGACCGCCGACCTCGACCTCACCGCGTTCGTCTCGTACTCCTCGCTCGCCGCCACCGCCGGTGGGCCGGGCCAGGGCAACTACGCCGCCGCCAACGCGTTCCTCGACGGGCTGGCCCACCACCGCCGCGCCCGTGGCCTCGCCGCGCTCACCCTGGCCTGGGGCCTCTGGGCCGACCGCAGCGGCATGACCACCGAACTGGACGACGTCCACCTCAACCGCATCTCCCGCTCCGGCGTGTCCGCGATGGAGGCGGAGGAGGGGCTGGCGCTCTTCGACGCCGCCTGCCGCGTCCCGGCCGCCGCGCTGGTGCCGGCCCGCCTCGACCTGGCCGCCATGCGGGCCCAGTTCGCCGGCGCCGTCCCGCCGCTGTACCGGGCGCTGATCCGCGCCGGCCGGGGCGCCGCCGCCGCGCCGGCCACCGGGGCGTCGCTGGTGCAGCAGCTCGCCGCGCTCGCCGACGCCGACCGGCGGGCCGCGCTGCTGGAGATCGTCCGGGGGCAGGCCGCCGCCGTTCTCGGCTACCCCGACCCGGCCGCCGTCGACCCGCGCCGCGCGTTCAGCGACCTCGGCTTCGACTCGCTCACCGCCGTCGAGATGCGCAACCGGCTCGGCAACGCGTTCGGCCTGCGGCTGCCCGCCACCCTGGTCTTCGACTACCCGAGCCCGCAGGAACTCGCCGCCCACCTGGACACCGAGATCGCCGGCGTCCCCGTCCCGGCCCGGCCGACGGCCGCCCCGGTCACCGTCGGCGACGACGAGCCGCTGGCCATCATCGGCATGGCCTGCCGGCTGCCCGGCGGCGTGTCCACCCCGGACGACCTGTGGCGGCTCGTCGCCGACGGCGTCGACGCGATCACCGACCTGCCCGGCGACCGGGGCTGGGACCTGGACACGCTCTACAGTCCCGACCCGGACGCCGCCGGCACGTTCTACGCCCGTGGCGGTGGCTTCCTCGCCGACGTGGACCGCTTCGACCCCGGCTTCTTCGGCATCAGCCCGCGCGAGGCGCTCGCCATGGACCCGCAGCAGCGGCTGCTGCTGGAGACCACCTGGGAGACGTTCGAGTCGGCCGGCATCGACCCCACCGGGGTACGCGGCAGCAGCACCGGCGTGTTCGTCGGCACCAGCGGCCAGGACTACGGCTCGCTGCTCGCGTTCGCGCCGGAGGAGACCTCCGGGTACGCGCTCACCGGCATGACCAGCAGCGTCATCTCCGGCCGGGTCGCCTACACGTACGGGCTGGAGGGACCGGCGGTCTCGCTCGACACCGCCTGCTCGTCCTCGCTGGTCGCGCTGCACTGGGCCGGGCAGGCGCTGCGCCGCGGCGAGTGCGACATGGCGCTCGCCGGCGGTGTCATCGTGATGGCCACCCCGACCGCGTTCGTGGAGTTCTCCCGCCAGCGCGGCCTGGCCGCCGACGGCCGGTGCAAGTCGTTCGCCGCGTCCGCCGACGGCACCGGCTGGGCCGAGGGCGTCGGCCTGCTGCTGGTGCAACGCCTCTCCGACGCCCGCCGGCAGGGCCGGCACGTGCTCGCGATCGTGCGCGGCAGCGCGGTCAACTCCGACGGCGCGTCCAACGGGCTGACCGCCCCGAACGGGCCGTCGCAGCAGCGGGTCATCCGGGCGGCGCTGGCCGCGGCCCGGCTGTCCCCGGCCGACGTGGACGTGGTGGAGGCGCACGGCACCGGCACCACGCTGGGTGACCCGATCGAGGCGCAGGCGCTGCTCGCCACGTACGGGCAGGACCGTCCCGACGGCCGGCCGCTGCTGCTCGGCTCGATCAAGTCGAACATCGGCCACGCCCAGGCCGCCGCCGGCGTCGCCGGTGTGATCAAGATGGTGCAGGCCATGCGGCACGGCACCGTGCCCCGCACGCTGCACGTGGACGAGCCGTCCCCGCACATCGACTGGGACGCCGGCGCGGTGGAGTTGGCCACCGAGGCACGGCCCTGGCCGGCGGGCGACCGCCCGCGCCGGGCGGCGGTGTCGTCGTTCGGCATCTCCGGCACCAACGCGCACGTCATCGTGGAACAGGGCGACGAACCGACCGCCCCGGCCGCCACCGGCGCCGGGCTGCTGGACACCGCCGCAACGGTGTGGACGGTCTCCGCCCGGTCCCGTACCGCACTGGCCGGGCAGGCCACCCGCCTGGCCGACCACGTCCGCGCGCACGGCGACGTGGACGCCGCCCCGGTGGCCTGGTCGCTGGCCACCACCCGGTCGGCGTTCGACCAGCGGGCCGCCGTGGTCGGCTCGTCGGTCGAGGAGCTGCTGTCCGGCCTGGACGCGCTCGCCGCCGGGGCGCCGTCACCGCACCTGGTCACCGGCACGGCCTTCGCCACCGCCGGTCCGGTGTTCGTGTTCCCGGGTCAGGGCGCGCAGTCGGCGCGGATGGCGGCGGGCCTGGTGGGCCGGTGTGCGCCGTTCGACGCGGCGTTGTCCGAGTGCCAGGTGGCCCTCTCTCCTTACCTCGATGTCGACCTGGTGTCGGTGCTGACCGGTGACGACGAGTCGTGGTTGGAGCGGGTGGAGGTGGTGCAGCCGGTCCTGTGGGCCGTCGGCATCGCCCTGGCGGCGGTGTGGCGGCACGTGGGTGTCAACCCGCAGGCGGTGATCGGTCACTCGCAGGGTGAGATCGGCGCCGCCTGCGTGGCGGGGATCCTGTCCCTGGACGATGCCGCGAAGACGGTGGCGTTGCGGTCGCGAGCGCTGTCGGTGCTGCGCGGCACCGGGACGATGGCGTCGGTCGACCTGTCCGCCGACGAGGTCACCGCGCGACTGGCGGGAGCGGCCCCGGGCGACGGCGTCACGCCGGACGAAGGTCCGTTCCCCGGCGTGGGGATCGCGGCCGTCAACGGCCCGGCGACCGTGGTGGTGTCGGGTCCGCCGCAGGCGGTCGCGGAACTGGTGGCAGCGTGCCAGGCCGACGGGATCCGGGCCCGGTTGATCCCGGTGGACTACGCGTCGCACTCCGCCGCCGTGGAGGAGGTGGCGCAGCAACTGCGTACCGACCTCGCGGACGTGACGCCGCAGGCGGGTCACACCCGTCTGGTGTCCACGTTGACGGGGGACTGGGTGGACCCGGCCACCATGACGGCGGACTACTGGTACGACAACCTGCGGCAGACGGTCCGCTTCGACGCGGCGGTGCGCACGGCGGTCGAGGCGGGGCACAGCACCTTCGTGGAGATCAGCCCGCATCCGGTGCTGACGATGCCGGTCACGGCGATCCTGGACGACCTCGGCACCGCCGGGCACACGCTGTCGACATTGCGCCGGGGCGAGGACGACCCGACCCGGCTGCTGACCAACCTGGCCACCGCGCACAGCGTCGGCCTGCCCGTCGACCTGACCATCGTGCTCGCCGAGTCGGACACCGTCGCGCTGCCCACCTACGCGTTCGAGCAGCAGCGGTTCTGGCTCGACCCGCCCGCCCACCGGGCCCAGGACGTCGCCTCCGCCGGCCTCCAGGACGCCGGGCACCCGCTGCTCAGCGCCGCCGTCACGTTCCCCGACAGCGAACGGCTGGTCTTCACCGGCCGGCTCTCCGTGCGGACCCACCCGTGGCTCGGCGAGCACCGCGTCATGAACGCGATCCTGCTGCCCGGCACCGCCTTCGTCGAGCTGGCCGCGCACGCCGGCGAGCAGGCCGGCGCCCCGGTGGTCGAGGAACTCACCCTGCTCGCCCCGCTCGTCCTGCCGGAACTCGGGTCGCTCCAGATCCAGCTCACCGTCGGCGAGCGCGACGAGACCGGCCACCGCCCGGTGCAACTGCACTCCCGCCCGTACCGGGACGGGTCCGACGAGATCCTCGCGGACGTGGCCTGGACCTGCCACGCCACCGGCCTGCTCGCCCCGCGCGGCGCCGAACCGCCCGCGTTCGACCTCGGCGTGTGGCCGCCGCCCGGCGCCACAGCGGTCGCCTCCGACTCCTTCTACGCCGGCATCGAGTCGACCGTCTTCGGCTACGGCCCGGTCTTCCGGGGCCTGCGCGCCGCCTGGACCCGAGGCGACGAGGTCTTCGCCGAGGTGGCGCTCCCCGCCGACCACCACGCCGAGGCCGGCCGGTTCGGGCTGCACCCGGCGCTGCTCGACGGCGCACTCCAGGCCATGTCCATCGGCGGCTTCCTCGGCCGGATGGGCGACGGCGCCGACGCCACCGCGCCCCGGCTGCCGTTCGCCTGGACCGGCGTCACGCTGCTCGCCGCCGGGGCCACCGCGCTGCGGGTCCGCGTCGCGGCGGCCGGCGACGTCGGCGTCACGTTCCAGGTCGCCGACGCCACCGGCGCCCCGGTCCTGCACGCCGATTCGCTGATCATGCGCCGGGTCACCGGCGACGCGCTCGGCGCGGCCCGCTCCGGCCGCCACGAGTCACTGTTCCAGGTGGACTGGCCGGTGCTGCCGGTGACCGCCGGACCGTCGCCGGCTGCCACCGGATGGGTGGTGCTCGGCGACGACCTGGCGCTCAACGCCGCCGCCGAGGCGGCCGGCGCCCGGGTCCGCCCCGACCTCGCCCCGGAATCCTTCGCCGAGCTGCTCGCCGGTGGGGAACCCGCCCCCGAGACGCTGATCGTGCCGGTCGGCGGCGCCGGGGACGGCGCCGGCCCCGAGCTGGCCACGCAGGCCCGCGCCACCACCCACCGCCTGCTCGGCACCCTTCAGTCCTGGCTCGCCGACGACCGGTTCGCCGACACCCGGCTGGTGCTGGTCACCCGTGGCGCCGTGGCCACCGGTGACCCGGCCGAGGTCGATCTGCGGTCGGCCCCCGCCTGGGGACTCGTCCGCACCGCCCAGCTCGAACACCCCGACCGGATCCAGCTCGTCGACCTGGACGCCGACCCGGCCGGCGCCGCGCTGCTCGCCGCCGCGATCGGCACCGGCGAACCGCAGCTGGCCGTGCACGCCGGCCAGGTACGCGCCCCGCGCCTGGCCCGCGTACCGGCCGGGCTGGAGCCCCGGCCCGGCGGCGTCGACCCGGACGGCACCGTGCTGATCACCGGCGGCACCGGCGTGCTGGGCCGGCTGCTGGCCCGGCACCTCGCCACCACCCACGGCATGCGGCACCTGCTGCTCGCCGGGCGGCGCGGCGCGACCGCCGACGGCATCGACGACCTGGTCGCCGAGCTGGCCGGGGCCGGCACGGAGGTCACGGTCGCCGCCTGCGACGCAGCCGACCCGGACGCGCTCGCCGCGCTGCTCGACGGCATCCCCGCCGCGCACCCGCTCACCGCCGTGGTGCACGCCGCCGGGGTGCTCGACGACGGCGTGCTGGAATCGCTCACCCCGGACCGGATCGACGCGGTCGGCATCCCCAAGATCGACGCGGCGTGGCACCTGCACCGGCTCGCCGCCGGCCGCGACCTCGGCGCGTTCGTGCTGTTCTCCTCCGCCGCCGCCACGCTCGGCAGCGCCGGCCAGGCCAACTACGGCGCGGCCAACGCGTTCCTCGACGCGCTCGCCGCGCACCGGCGGGCCCAGGGGCTGCCCGGTATCTCGCTGGCCTGGGGCCTCTGGGAACAGGCCAGCGGCATGACCGGCCACCTCGCCGACGCCGACGTGCGGCGGATGGCCGAGCAGGGCGCCGCCGGGCTGGCCACCGAGCAGGCACTGCACCTGTTCGACGCCGCCTGGCGGCTGGACACCGCCGCCGTCGTACCGATGCGGTTGGACGTGGCGGCGCTGCGCGGCCAGGCCGAGGCCGGCGTGCTCGCGCCGCTGCTGCGCGGCCTGGTCCGGGTGCCGCTGCGGCGCTCGGTCGACGCCGGCGGCGCCGGCACCGGCGGCGTGCCGCTCACCCAGCGGCTCGCCGGCCTGGCCGACCCGGAGCGGCGCAAGGTGCTGCTCGACGTGGTCCGGGCGAACGTGGCCGCCGTGCTCGGCCACGCCGGGCCGGAAGCCGTCGACCCGGGCCGCCTCTTCACCGACCTGGGCTTCGACTCGCTGACCGCTGTCGACCTGCGCAACCGGCTCAACACGCTGTCCGGGCTGCGGTTGCCCGCCACGCTGGTCTTCGACTACCCGACGCCGCACGCCCTCGCCGAGAAGCTGGCCGGCGAGATCGCCGCCGACGCCGCGCCCTCCACCCAGCCGCTGTTCCAGGGCATCGACGCGGTCGAGTCGCTGCTCACCACGCTGGCGCTCGACCCGGCGACCCGGGACCGGTTCGCCACCCGGATGCGTGACCTGCTCGCCAAGGCCACCGACCTCGCCGGCCCGGCCGACGAACCGGAGCGACCCGATCTCGACGCGGCCAGCGACGACGAGATCTTCGACTTCATCAGCAAAGAGTTTGGAATCTCCTGACATGACCGAACCGCGGATCGAGGCAGGGACGCGATGAGCGACGACGACAAGCTGCGGTACTTCCTCAAGCGGGTGACCGCCGACCTGCACGACACGAAGCGCAAGCTGCAGACCGTCGAGGCGCGGGACACCGAACCGCTCGCCATCGTGTCGATGAGCTGCCGGTTCCCCGGCGGCGTCCGGTCCCCGGAGGAACTGTGGGACCTGGTCGCCGACGGCCGCGACGCGCTCACCGAGTTCCCCGACGACCGCGGCTGGGACCTCGACGGGCTGTACGACCCCGACCCGGACAAGCCCGGCAAGAGCTACACCCGGGTCGGTGGCTTCCTCGACCGTGCCGGCGACTTCGACCCGGCCCTGTTCGGCATCTCGCCCCGCGAGGCGCTCGCCATGGACCCGCAGCAGCGGCTGCTGCTGGAGACGTCGTGGGAGGCGATCGAACGGGCCGGCATCGACCCGCTGTCGCTGCGCGGCAGCCAGACCGGTGTCTTCGTCGGGCTGAGCACGTCCAACTACGGGATGGGCCTGCCGTACGTGCCGGACGGCGTGGACATGTACCTCGGCACTGGCAACACCACGAGCGTCGCCTCCGGCCGGATCTCGTTCACGCTCGGCCTCAACGGCCCCGCCGTCACTGTCGACACCGCCTGCTCGTCGTCGCTCGTCGCGCTGCACCTGGCCGGCCAGGCGCTGCGCCGCGGCGAGTGCGACCTGGCGATCGCCGGCGGCGTCACGGTGATGGCCACCCCGGGCGTGTTCATCGTCTTCTCCCGCCAGCGCGGCATGTCCGTCGACGGGCGGTGCCGCGCGTTCGCGGCCGGCGCCGACGGCACCGGCTGGGGCGAGGGCGGCGGCGTGGTCGTGGTGGAGCGGCTCGCCGACGCCGAACGCAACGGCCACCCGATCCTCGCCGTGATCCGTGGCAGCGCGCTCAACCAGGACGGCGCGTCCAACGGCCTGACCGCCCCGAACGGCCCCTCCCAGCAGCGGGTGATCCGGGCCGCGCTGGCCGACGCCCGGCTCGGCGCGGCCGACGTCGACCTGGTCGAGGCGCACGGCACCGGCACCACGCTCGGCGACCCGATCGAGGCGCAGGCGCTGCTGGCCACGTACGGGCAGGACCGGCCCGCCGACCGGCCGCTCTGGCTGGGCTCGGTGAAGTCGAACATCGGCCACACGCAGAGTGCCGCCGGCGTGGCCGGGCTGGTCAAGATGGTGATGGCGCTGCGGCACGGCACGCTGCCGGCGACGCTGCACGTGGACGCGCCGTCCCCGCACGTCGACTGGGACGCCGGCGCGGTGGAGCTGATCACCGAGAACCGGCAGTGGCCGGAGCTGGGCCGGCCCCGCCGCGGCGGTGTCTCCTCGTTCGGGGTGAGCGGCACCAACGCCCACGTCATCGTCGAGGAGTACCGCCCGACCGCCGCCGAGCCCGCCGACGACACCTCCGCGCCGCGCCCGAGCGGCCTGTTCGCCGCCGGCCCCACCGCCTGGCCGGTCTCGGCCCGGACCCGGGGCGCGCTCGCCGGGCAGGCCGCCCGGCTGGCCGCCCACCTGCGCGCGCAGCCGGCCGACCCGGCCGCGGTGGCCTGGTCCCTCGCGACCACCCGGTCCACGCTCGACCAGCGCGCCGTCGTCGTCGGCGCGGACCCCGCCGACCTGCTCGCCGGCCTGGACGCGCTCGCCGCCGGCCTGCCGGCCGGCAACCTGGTCACCGGTACGGCGTCCGCCGCCGGCGCCGGCCCGGTCTTCGTCTTCCCCGGTCAGGGCGCCCAGTCCGCCCGGATGGCCGCCGGCCTGGTCGGCCGATGCCCGGTCTTCGACACCGCGCTGGCCGAGTGCCAGGCCGCGCTGACGCCCCACCTGGACGTCGACCTCGGGTCGGTGCTGACCGGCGACGACGAGTCGTGGTTGGACCGGGTGGAGGTGGTGCAGCCGGTGCTGTGGGCGGTCGGCGTCGCGCTCGCCGCCGTCTGGCGCGCGGCCGGCGTGACGCCCGACGCGGTGATCGGCCATTCGCAGGGCGAGATCGGCGCGGCGTGCGTGGCGGGGATCCTGTCGCTGGACGACGCGGCCAAGACGGTCGCGTTGCGGTCGCGGGCGCTGTCCGCGTTGCGCGGCACCGGGACGATGGCGTCGGTCGACCTGTCGGCCGACGAGGTGACGGCCCGGCTGTCCGGCTTCGACGGTGTCGGGGTGGCGGCGGTCAACGGCCCGGCGACCGTGGTGGTCTCCGGCCCGCCGCAGGCGGTCGCCGACCTGGTGGAGTCGTGTCAGGCCGACGGCATCCGCGCCCGGCTGATCCCGGTGGACTACGCCTCGCACTCCGCCGCCGTGGAGGAGGTCGCCCAGCAGTTGCGTGCCGACCTGGCGGACGTGACGCCGCAGGCGGGTCACACCCGGCTGGTGTCCACGTTGACCGGGGACTGGGTGGATCCGGCGACGATGACGGCTGACTACTGGTACGACAACCTGCGCCGCACGGTCCGCTTCGACGCGGCGGTGCGGACGGCGGTCGAGGCGGGACACACGACGTTCGTGGAAATAAGCCCGCATCCGGTGCTGACCATGCCGGTGACCGCGATCCTGGACGACACCGGCACGGCCGGGCACACGCTGTCGACGTTGCGTCGGGGTGAGGACGACCCGACGCGCCTGTTGACGAACCTGGCGACCGCGTACAGCATCGGTCTGCCGGTCGACCTGACCATCGTGCTGGCCGAGATGGACACCGTCGCGCTGCCCACCTACGCCTTCGACCACCAGCGGCTCTGGCTCGACGGCAGCGGCGGCCCGGACCGGGAGGACCAGGCGGCCGACCACACCGGCCCGGACGACAGCGGCTTCTGGGCCGCCGTCGAACGCGGCGACCTGCCCGGCCTCGCCGACGTGCTCGCCGGCGACGACACCCCCGCCCAGCAGGCGCTCGACGCGCTCGCCCCCGCACTGCCGGTGCTGCACCGCTGGCGGCGGCAGCAGCGCCGCCAGTCCGACATCGACAGCTGGCGCTACCAGGACACCTGGAAGCCGCTCACCGGCATCACCAACCGCGGCATGGCCGGCACCTGGCTGGTCGTGCTGCCCACCGGCGACATCGTCGAGCCCTGGCAGGAGGCGTGCGTCGAGGCGTTCGCCGCCGCCGGCGCCACCGTCGTCCCGCTGCCGGTCAGCACCACCGACATCGACCGGGACCTGCTCGGCAAGCTGCTGCGCGAGGCGCTCACCACCGGTGCGGACGGCACGCTCACCGAGGTGACCGGCGTGGTGTCCCTGCTCGCGTTCGACGAGCTGGTGCACCCGATGCACCCGTCAGTGCCCGGCGGCTTCGCCGCCACCGTCGCGCTGGTCCAGGCACTCGGCGACATCGGCCTGGCCGCCCCGATGTGGGCGGTCACCTCCGGCGCCGTCTCGGTCGGCCGCGCCGAACTGCTCCGCTCGCCGGGCCAGGCGATGATCTGGGGCTTCGGCCGGGTCGCCGCGCTGGAACACCCGCAGCGTTGGGGCGGACTCGTCGACCTGCCGGAGGCGGTCGACGAGCGCAGCGCCGGCCTGCTGGTCGCGGCGCTCACCGCCGCCGGCGAGGAGGACCAGATCGCGGTACGCCCCGGCGGACTGCTCGGCCGACGGCTCACCCGCGTCCCGCTCGGCGACAGCCGGCCCGCGCACCCGTGGCAGCCCGCCGGCACCGCGCTGGTCACCGGCGGCACCGGCGCGCTCGGCGGGCACGCCGCCCGCTGGCTCGCCCGCAGCGGGGTGGAGAACATCATCGTGGCCAGCCGACGCGGCATGGACGCCCCCGGCGCCGCCGAACTCGTCGCCGACCTCACCGCGCTCGGCGCCACCGCCAGCGTGGTCACCTGCGACGCCGCCGACCGGGACGCGCTGGCCGCGCTGATCGACGCCATCCCCGCCGACCGGCCGCTGAAGGCCGTGGTGCACGCCAGCGCGGTGCTCGACGACGCCCTGATCAACGAGCTGCGCATCGACCAGATCGAGCGGGTTCTCGCAGCCAAGGTGGACGTCGCGTACCACCTGCACGAACTGACGCTCGACCTCGACCTCGGCGCGTTCGTGCTGTTCTCCTCGTTCGCCGGCTCGGTGGGCAGCTCCGGCGTCGGCAACTACGCCCCGAGCAACGCCTTCCTCGACGCGCTCGCCCAGCACCGGCGCGGCCTCGGCCTGCCCGGCACGTCCATCGCCTGGGGTGCCTGGGCCGGCGGCGGCATGGCCGACGGCCCGTTCGGCGAGCTGCTGCACCGGCACGGCGTACCCGAGATGCCGCCGGAGGCCGCGATCGCCGCGCTGCACCAGGCCGTCGACCACGGCGAGGCGTTCCTCACCGTCGCCGACATCGCCTGGGAACGGTTCTCCGTCGCGTTCACCGCCACCCGTCCCGGCCCGCTGATCAGCGACCTGCCGGACGTACGCCGGCTGCGCACGGTCGAGCGGACCACCGGCGGCGAGGTGCCCGACGGCCCGGAGTCGCTGCGCGACCGGCTCGCCGGGCTGCCCGCCGGCGACCGGATGGCGGTGCTGCTCGCACTGGTCCGCGGCCAGGTCGCGGCCGTGCTCAACTACCCGTCCGGGGAGTCGGTGGACGAGCACCGGGCGTTCCGCGAGCTGGGCTTCGACTCGGTCACCGCGGTCGAGCTGCGCAACCGGCTCGGCCTGGCGACCGGGGTGGCGCTGCCGGTCACCCTGGTCTTCGACTACCCGACGCCGACCACGCTGGCCGAGTACCTGTACGCCGAGGTGGCCCAGGACGACGTGGTCACCCCGACCGCGCTGCTCGACGACCTCGACCGGATCGCCGACGGGCTCGACGTGGTGGCCCGCGACGAGGCCGCCCGGGTCCGGGCCACCGTCCGCCTCCAGGCCATGCTCACCCGGCTCGGCCAGGGCGGAGGCGGCGACGACCTGGGCCGGCATCTCGGCGACGCCAGCGACGACGAGCTGTTCGCCATGGTGGACCGCGACCTCGGTCTGTCCTGACCCGCACCGGCTCACTCCCGTCCCCTGCGAGGAAGCGGCACCCCGATGGCCAATGAAGACAAGCTCCGCGACTACCTCAAGCGGGTCATGGCGGACCTGCACGACACCCGCCGCCGGCTCAGCGAGGCCCAGTCCCAGGAACTGGAGCCGGTGGCGATCGTCGCAATGAGCTGCCGGCTGCCCGGCGGCGTACGCGACCCGCAGGACCTGTGGGAGCTGCTGGCCGAGGGTCGGGACGCGGTCGCCCCGTTCCCCGACGACCGGGGCTGGGACCTGGACCGGCTCTACCATCCCGACCCCGACCACCCCGGCACCTCGTACGCCCGCGAGGGCGGTTTCCTGGACGGGGCCGGGGACTTCGACGCCGCGTTCTTCGGCATCAGCCCCCGCGAGGCGCTCACCATGGACCCGCAGCAGCGGCTGCTGCTGGAGACCGCGTGGGAGGCCGTCGAGTCCGCCGGCATCGACCCCGCCACGCTGCGCGGCAGCCGCACCGGGGTGTTCGTCGGCACCAACGGGCAGGACTACGGCACGCTGCTGATGATGTCGCCCGACGGCGACGAGGGCCACTCGATGACCGGCGGGGCGGCGGCTGTCGCCTCCGGCCGGGTGTCGTACACGCTCGGCCTGGAGGGCCCGGCCGTCTCCATCGACACCGCCTGCTCCTCGTCGCTGGTCGCGTTGCACCTGGCCGCCCAGGCGCTGCGGGCGGGGGAGTGCGAGCTGGCGCTCGCCGGCGGCGTCACCGTGATGGCCACGCCCGGCCTCTACATCGGGTCGAGCCGGCAACGCGCGTTGTCCCCGGACGGGCGGTGCCGCTCCTTCGCCGCCGCCGCCGACGGCGCCGGGTTCTCCGAGGGCGTCGGCTGGCTGCTGGTGGAGCGGCTCTCCGACGCCCGCCGCAACGGCCACCCGGTGCTCGCCGTGCTGCGCGGCAGCGCGGTCAACCAGGACGGCGCGTCCAACGGCCTGACCGCCCCGAACGGGCCCGCCCAGCAGCGCGTGATCAGCCAGGCGCTCACCGCGGCCCGGCTGGCCACCGCCGACGTGGACGTCATCGAGGCGCACGGCACCGGCACCAACCTCGGTGACCCGATCGAGGCGCAGGCGCTGCTCGCCACGTACGGGCAGGACCGGGGCGACGCCGGGCCGGCGCTGCTCGGCTCGGTGAAGTCGAACATCGGGCACGCCCAGGCCGCCGCGGGGGTGGCCGGGGTGATCAAGGTGGTGCTGGCCATCCGGCACGGCCTGGTGCCGGCGACGCTGCACGTGGACGCGCCGTCCCCGCACATCGACTGGTCGTCCGGCGCGCTGGAACTGGTGACGTCGGCGCGGCCGTGGCCGGAGCGCGACCGTCCGCGCCGGGCGGCGGTCTCCTCGTTCGGCATCTCCGGCACCAACGCGCACGTCATCGTGGAACAGGCGCCGGAAGCGCCCGCGCCGACCGCCCCCGTCCCCGCCCCGGGGCTGCTCGCCGCCGACGTCACCACCTGGCCGGTCTCCGCCCGTACTCGGGGCGGGCTCGCCGGGCAGGCCGCGCGGCTGGCCGCCCACCTGCGCGCCCACCCGGCCGAGCCGGCCGCGGTGGCCTGGTCGTTGGCCACCACCCGGTCGGCGTTCGACCAGCGGGCCGCCGTGGTCGGGGCGTCGGTCGACGAGTTGCTGTCCGGCCTGGACGCGCTCGCGGCGGGCACGCCGTCGACGGCGGTCGTGACCGGCACGGCCGAGCGGCCCGCCGGTCCGGTGTTCGTGTTCCCGGGTCAGGGTGCGCAGTCGGCGCGGATGGCTTCCGGTCTGGTGGGTCGGACGCCGGTGTTCGACGCCGCGTTGGCCGAGTGTCAGGCGGCGTTGGCGCCGTACCTGGACGTGGACCTGGTGTCGGTGCTGACCGGCGACGACGAGTCGTGGTTGGACCGGGTCGAGGTGGTGCAGCCGGTCCTGTGGGCCGTCGGTATCGCCCTCGCCGCGGTGTGGCGGCACGTCGGGGTCACGCCGCAGGCGGTGATCGGGCACTCACAGGGGGAGATCGGCGCGGCGTGCGTCGCCGGGATCCTGTCCCTGGACGACGCCGCGAAGACGGTGGCGTTGCGGTCACGTGCCCTGTCGGTGCTGCGCGGCACCGGCACGATGGCGTCGGTCGACCTGTCGGCCGACGACGTCACCGCGCGGCTGGCGGGCAGCGCGACGGCGTCCGTCGGCGACACCGGTCCGGCCGCGAACCGATCACGGTTCGCGGGCGTGGGAATCGCGGCGATCAACGGCCCGGCGACCGTGGTGGTCTCCGGTCCGCCGCAGGCGGTCGCCGACCTGGTGGAGTCGTGTCAGGCCGACGGGATCCGGGCCCGGCTGATCCCGGTGGACTACGCCTCGCACTCCGCCGCCGTGGAGGAGGTCGCGCAGCAGTTGCGTGCCGACCTGGCGGGTGTGACGCCGCAGGTCGGTCACACCCGGCTGGTGTCCACGTTGACCGGGGACTGGGTGGATCCGGCGACGATGACGGCTGACTACTGGTACGACAACCTGCGCCGCACGGTCCGCTTCGACGCGGCGGTGCGGACGGCGGTCGAGGCGGGGCACAGCACGTTCGTGGAGATCAGCCCGCATCCGGTGCTGACCATGCCGGTCACCGCGATCCTTGACGACACCGGCACGGCCGGGCATACGCTGTCGACATTGCGCCGCGGTGAGGACGACCCGACCCGGCTGCTGACCAACCTGGCGACCGCGTACAGCATCGGCCTGCCGGTCGACCTGACCACGGTCCTCGCCGGAACGAACACCGTCGCGCTGCCCACCTACGCGTTCGACCACCAGCGGTACTGGCCCGCCCCGCCGCGCTTCGTCACCGAACGCGACGACGAACCCGACCCCGACCGCTGGCACTACCGCGTCACCTGGACCCCGCTGCCCGACCTGCCGCTGACCCGGCTCACCGGCGCCTGGCTGGTCCCGGTACCCGCCGACCTGGCCGACGACCCGCTCGTCACCGGCGTGCTCGGCGCGCTCGGCAACGTCGGCGCCGAAGCCGTACCCGTGCCGGTCGACCCGGCCGACGACCCGGCCGCGCTCGCCGACCGGCTGCGCGCCGCGCTGCCCGCCGACGGGCCCGCCGCCGTGCTCTCCCTGCTCGGGCTCGACGGGCGTCCCCACCCCGCGCACCCGGCCACCACACTCGGGGTCGCCGGCACCGCCCACCTGGTCCAGGCGCTCGGCGCGCTCGGCGTCGAGGCACCGCTCTGGTGCGCCACCCGCCGCGCCGTCACCACCGGCGACACCGATCCCGCCCCCGACCCGGCCGCCGCCGCCGTCTGGGGCCTCGGCCGGGCCGTCGCGCTGGAACACCCGGCCCGCTGGCGCGGCCTGGTCGACCTGCCCGACCAGCTCGACGCCACCACCGCCGCGCTCCTCGGCGCGGTGCTCGGCGCCGACGGCGTCGAGGACCAGATCGCCGTCCGCCACACCGGCGCCCACGCCCGCCGGCTCACCCGGACCATCGACCTCGCCGACGACACGATCCGGTTCCGCGACACCGTGCTGGTCACCGGCGGCACCGGCGGCCTCGGCGGGCACCTGGCCCGCTGGGCCGCCCGCGCCGGCGCCGCGCACGTGCTGCTGGCCAGCCGCCGCGGCCCCGACGCACCCGGCGCCGGCGACCTCGCCGCCGAGCTGACCGACCTCGGGGTACGCGTCACCGTGGCCCGCTGCGACGTCACCGACCGCGACCAGCTCGCCGCGCTCCTCGCCGACCTGCCCGACGACGCGCCGCTGCGGGCCGTGCTGCACACCGCCGCCGTGCTCGACGACGGCATCGTAGACACCGTCACCCCGGCCCGCCTGCACACCGTCGCCGCGCCGAAGAGCGCCGCCGCCGACCACCTCGACGCGCTCACCCGAGACCACGAGCTGGACGCGTTCGTGCTCTTCTCCTCCGTCGCCGGCACCACCGGCAACGCCGGCCAGGGCGCGTACGGCGCGGCCAACGCCCACCTCGACGCGCTCGCCCACCGACGCCGCGCCGACGGGCTGCCGGCGCTCTCGGTGGCCTGGGGCGCCTGGGCCGGCGCCGGCCTGCCCGCCGACAACGAACGCGCCCAGCAGCGGCTGCGGCGCGGCGGCATGGTCGCCATGGACCCGGACCTCGCCGTCGCCGCGCTGGCCCGGGCGCTGGGCCGCGACGAACCCACAGTGGTCGTCGCCGACGTCGACTGGGGTCGTTTCGCGCCCGCGTTCGCGCTGGTCCGGCCCAGCCCGCTGCTCGGCGACCTGCCCGAGGTCCGGGACGCGCTGCGCCCCGCCGAGACGCCGACCACGCCCGAACCGGCCGACCAGCCCGGCTCGGCGCTGGCCCGGCAGCTCGCCGGTCGGACCGCCGCCGAGCGCACCGAGACGTTGCGCGACCTGGTCCGCCAGTGCGCCGCGACCGCGCTCGGCTACGGCGCCGCCGACGACGTGCCCGTCACCCGCCCGTTCCGCGACCTCGGCCTCGACTCGCTGACCGCGGTGGACCTGCGCAACCTGCTCGCCACCGCCACCGAGCTGCGGTTGCCCGCCACGCTCGCGTTCGACTACCCGAACCCGGCGGTGCTGGCCGGGCACCTCGACGAGCTGCTCACCGGCGCGGGCGCGCCGGTCGACGGGCCGGCCGCCGTGGCCACCCCCGACGAGCCGCTGGCCGTGGTGGCGATGAGCTGCCGCTTCCCCGGCGGCGCGGACGACCCGGAACGGCTGTGGCAACTGCTCGCCGCCGGCGGCGACGCCATCGGTGACTTCCCCACCGACCGGGGCTGGGACCTCGACCGGCTCTTCGACACCGACCCCGCCGTCGAGGGCACCAGCTACGCCCGCCAGGGCGGCTTCCTGCCCGACGTCGCCGACTTCGACCCGGGCTTCTTCGGCATCAGCCCGCGCGAGGCGCTCGCCATGGACCCGCAGCAGCGGCTGCTGCTGGAGACCTCGTGGGAGGCGATCGAACGCGCCGGCATCGACCCCCGGACGCTGCGCGGCACCCCCACCGGCGTCTTCGTCGGCACCAACTACCAGGACTACCGCAACCTCATGCTCACCGCCGAGGGCGCCGAGGGGCACCTGATGACCGGCAACGCCGGCAGCGTGCTCTCCGGCCGGGTGTCGTACACGCTCGGGCTGGAAGGGCCGGCCGTGTCCGTCGACACCGCCTGCTCCTCCTCGCTCGTCGCGCTGCACTGGGCCGGCCAGGCGCTCCGCGCCGCCGAGTGTTCGCTGGCCCTGGTCGCCGGCGTCACCGTGATGTCCACCCCCGGGGTGTTCGTCGGCTTCAGCCGGCAACGCGGACTGTCCCCGGACAGCCGGGTCAAGGCGTTCGCCGCCGGCGCCGACGGCACGAGCTGGGGTGAGGGCGTCGGCGTGCTGCTCGTCGAGCGGCTCAGCGACGCCCGCCGCAACGGCCACCCGGTGCTCGCCGTGGTCCGGGGCAGCGCGGTCAACCAGGACGGCGCGTCCAACGGCCTCACCGCTCCCAACGGGCCGGCCCAGCAGCGGGTCATCCGCGCGGCGCTGGCCAACGCCCGGCTCGACGCGGGCGACGTGGACGCGGTCGAGGCGCACGGCACCGGCACCCGGCTCGGCGACCCGATCGAGGCGCAGGCGCTGCTCGCCACGTACGGGCAGGGCCGGCCGGAGGACCGGCCGCTGCTGCTCGGCTCGATCAAGTCGAACATCGGCCACACCCAGGCCGCCGCCGGCGTCGCCGGCGTGATCAAGATGATCCTCGCGCTGCGCCACGGCTACCTGCCGCCGACGCTGCACGTCGACGCGCCCAGCGACCAGGTGGACTGGACGACCGGCTCGGTGGACCTGCTGACCGAGGGGCGGCCCTGGCCGCTCACCGGCCGGCCGCGCCGCGCCGCCGTCTCCTCGTTCGGGATCAGCGGCACCAACGCGCACACCATCCTGGAACAGGCCCCCGAGCCGCCGGTGCCGACCGGGGAGCCGGCGGAGCCGCCGGTGGTGCCGGTGCTGCTGTCCGCGCGTACCGCCGCGTCGCTGGCCGCGCAGGCCACGCCGTGGGCCGACCGGCTCGCCGGGCCGACCGCGCCGCCGCTGGTCGACGTCGGCTGGTCCGCGGCGGTGTCCCGGGCCGCGCTGGACCACCGCGCGGTGGTGCTCGCCACCGACCGCCGGGCGCTGCGCGCCGGGCTGCGCGCGCTGGCCACCGGCGACGACTCGCCCGCGCTGGTCACCGGCGCGGTGACCAGTCGGCCCCGGGTGGCGTACCTGTTCTCCGGGCAGGGCGCGCAACGCCCCGGCATGGGCCGGGACCTGGCCGCCGCGTACCCGGTGTTCGCCTCCGCGCTGACCGAGGCGTGCGCCGCGCTCGACCCGCACCTGTCCCGGCCGTTGCGCCCGCTGCTCGACGCCGACCCCGGCAGCGACGAGGCGGCGTTGCTGGACCGCACCGAGTTCACCCAGCCGGCCCTGTTCGCCGTCGAGGTGGCGCTGTTCCGGCTGCTCACCGCGTGGGGCCTGCGCCCGGACGCGGTGGCCGGGCACTCCATCGGCGAGTTCGCCGCCGCCCACGCCGCCGGCGTGCTCACCCTGGCCGACGCCGCCGAACTGGTCGCCACCCGCGGTCGGCTCATGCAGGCGCTGCCCGCCGGCGGCGCCATGCTCGCGGTCGCCGCGAGCGAGGACGACGTCCGCGCCACGCTCGCCGACGGGCTCGCGCTCGCCGCGGTCAACGGCCCCGCCGCCGTCGTGGTCGCCGGCCCCACCGACGCCGTCGACCGGGCCGCCGCCGACTGGACCGCCCGAGGGGTACGCACCCGGCGGCTCACCGTCAGCCACGCGTTCCACAGCCCGCTGATGGAACCGGTGCTCGACGAGTTGGCCGCGCTCGCCGCCCGGCTGCCGCACCACCCGCCGACCGTGCCGCTGATCTCCACCGTCACCGGCGCGCCGGTCGACGCGGCGGCGATCGGCGCGCCCGGCTACTGGGCCCGGCACGCCCGCGACACCGTCCGCTTCGCCGACGCGGTCACCGCGCTGCGCGCGCACGGCTGCACCGCGTACCTCGAGGTCGGCCCGGACACGGTGCTCACCGCGCCGGCCCAGGGCGTGCTGGCCGCCCACGGGCCGGTCCCGCCGGTGCTGCCCACGCTGCGCCGGGACCGGCCGGAACCGCTCACCCTGCTGCGCGCGGTCGCCGCGCTGCACGTGCACGGCGTCGACGTGGACTGGCCCGCGCTCTACGCCGACGCCGACCCGCAACCGGCCGACCTGCCCACCCACGTGTTCGACAGGCAGCGCTACTGGCCGCAGCCGCCGGCCTGGCTGACCGCGCCGCCCGCCGAGGACACCGCCGTGGAACGCCGGTTCTGGGCGGCCGTCGAGGCCGAGGACCTGGACGGCCTGCTCACCGAGCTGGACGTGGCCCCGGACCAGCCGTTCGAGGCGGTGCTGCCGGCACTGTCGGCGTGGCGGCGACGCGGCCGGGAACGGTCAGTGGTGGACGGCAGCCGCTACCGGGTGCGCTGGGAGCCGGCCCACGCCACCGGCGGGCCCGCGCCGGACGGACCGGGCCGCTGGCTGGTGCTGCTGCCCGCCGACCGGGCCGCCGAACCGGACCTGGTGGCGCTGGCCGGCGCGCTCGGCCCGGCGGCCACCACCGCACCGGTGGACACCGCCGCCGACGCCGACGAGCTGGCCGCCCGGCTGACCGACCTGGTCGCCGCCGCGACCGCCGACGGGCCGGCCCGCATCCTGTCCCTGCTCGGGCTGGACGAGACGCCGCACGCCGAGCACCCGACGCTGCCGCGCGGCCTGGCCGCCACCGTCGCACTGCTCCAGGCGCTCGGCGACCTGGACGCGCCGGCCCGGCTCTGGTGCGCCACCCGGGGCGCGGTCGACGTCGGCGACGCCCCGCCCAGCCCCCGGCAGGCGGCGCTGTGGGGCCTCGGCCGGGTCGCCGCGCTGGAACAGCCCGCCCGCTGGGCCGGCCTGGTCGACCTGCCCGCCACCGGGGACGACGAGACCGCCCGCCGGCTCGCCACGCTGCTGACCACCACCACCGAGGACCAGCTCGCGGTACGCGGCGACGCGACGTACGCCCGGCGGCTCGCCCCCGCCGCCACCGACGGGGAGCGCACGCCGTGGCAGCCGCGCGGCACGGTCCTGATCACCGGCGGCACCGGCGCGCTCGGCGGGCACGTGGCCCGCTGGGTGGCCGACGCCGGCGCCGAACGCATCGTGCTGACCAGCCGGCGCGGCGTCGACACGCCGGGCGCGGCCGAGCTGCTGGCCGAGCTGGCCGCGTCCGGCGTCGACTGCCGGGTCGCCCGCGCCGACGCCGCCGACCGCACCGCCATGACCGCGCTGATCGCCGAGCTGCGCGCCGACGGGCCGCCGCTGCGCGCGGTGGTGCACGCCGCCGGCGTCAGCGAGGTGGTGCCGCTGGCCGAGACCACGCTGGAGGACCTGGCGTACGTCATCGGGCCGAAACTGGCCGGCGCGGAGCTGCTCGACGAGCTGCTCGACGGCGTCGAGCTGGACGCGTTCGTGCTCTTCTCCTCGATCGCCGCAACCTGGGGCAGCGGCGGGCAGGGCGGGTACGCGGCCGGCAACGCCGCGCTGGACGCGCTCGCCGAGCGGCGCCGGGCCCGCGGCCTGCCCGCCACGTCGGTGGCCTGGGGGCCGTGGACCGAGTCCGGCATGTTCGACGACGACGCGCCGGAGCAACTGCGCCGCCGTGGCCTGCGGGTGCTGCCGCCCGAACCGGCGATGGCCGGGCTGCGGCACGCGCTCGCCGCCGACGACACCTGCGTCACTGTCGCCGACGTCGACTGGGCCACGTTCCACCCGCTGTTCACCGCGCTGCGGCCCAGCCCGCTGCTGGCCGACCTGCCGGCCGTGCGGGCACTCGCCACCGCCGCCGCCGAGCCGCCGCCAGCGACGACGACCGGGCTGGCGGGCCGGGACCGGCTCGCCGAGCTGCGCGCGCTGACCGCCGACGACCGCCGGGACGCGCTGCTGGACCTGGTACGCACCGACGCGGCGAAGGTGCTCGGCCACCCCTCGGTCGACGCGGTCGAGCCGGAGCGGGGCTTCCTCGACCTCGGCTTCGACTCGCTGACCGCGGTGGAGCTGCGCAACCTGCTCACCGCCGCGACCGGGCGCGAACTGCCCACCACTGTGGTGTTCGACTACCCGACCCCGGCCGGGCTGGCCGCGTACCTCGACGACGAGCTGTTCCCCGGCGGCGACGAGCCGGCCGGCGGCGCCGACGAGGAGACGGTCCGGCGGGTGCTCGCGGCGATCCCACTGGACCGGCTGCGCCAGGCCGGCCTGCTCGACGAGCTGCTGCGCCTCGGCCACGACACCGCCGCGCCGGCCGCCGACCCGGCCCCGGACGTGCCGGCGGCCGAGATCCACGACCTCGACGTCGCCGGGCTCGTCCGGATGGCGCTCGAAGGATCCGACTCGTGACCCGGCCGGCCGCAGGGAGGGCCCGATGAGCGTCTCGCTGGACGAGGTGGTCGGCGCGCTACGCGCGTCGCTGCTGGACAACCAGAAACTCAAGCAGCAGAACCAGCAGCTCGCCGACCGGCTCACCGAGCCGGTGGCGATCATCGGGATGAGCTGCCGCTTCCCCGGCGGCGTGCGCTCGCCCGAGCAGCTCTGGGAGCTGGTCGACGCCGGCCGCGACGCGATGGCGCCGTTCCCCGCCGACCGGGGCTGGGACCTCGACGCGCTCTACGACACCGACCCGGCCAGCCGGGGCACCTCCTACGTCCGCGACGGCGGCTTCCTGCCCGACGCCGGCGACTTCGACCCGGCGTTCTTCGGCATCAGCCCGCGCGAGGCCCTGGCGATGGACCCGCAGCAGCGGCTGCTGCTGGAGACCGCGTGGGAGGCGTTCGAGTCCGCCGGCGTCGACCCCACCACGCTGCGCGGCGCGCCCACCGGCGTCTACGCGGCCACCAGCAGCCAGGGCGACTACGCGGCGCTGCTCACCGGCGTCGGCGGCGGCGTCGAGGGCTACCTCGGCACCGGCAGCGCGGCGGCGGTGGCCAGCGGCCGGATCGCGTACGCGCTGGGCCTGGAGGGCCCGGCGATCACCGTGGACACCGCCTGCTCGTCGTCGCTCGTCGCGCTGCACCTGGCCTGCCAGGCGCTACGGCTGGGGGAGTGCACGCTGGCGCTGGCCGGCGGCGTGTCCGTGATGGCCACCCCGACCGTGTTCGTGGAGTTCTCCCGGCAACGCGGCCTGTCCACCGACGGCCGGTGCAAGTCGTTCGCCGCCGCCGCCGACGGCACCGGCTGGTCCGAGGGCGTCGGCATGCTGCTGGTGGAACGGCTCTCCGACGCCCGCCGCCACGGCCACCCGGTGCTCGCCGTGGTCCGCGGCACCGCGGTCAACCAGGACGGCGCCAGCAGCGGCCTCACCGCCCCCAACGGCCCCGCCCAGCGGAAGGTGATCCGGGCCGCGCTGGCCAACGCCGGGCTCACCGCCGCCGACGTGGACGTGGTGGAGGCGCACGGCACCGGCACCACGCTCGGCGACCCGATCGAGGCGCAGGCGCTGCTGGCGACCTATGGGCAGGACCGGTCCACGCCGCTGCTGCTCGGCTCCGTCAAGTCGAACATCGGCCACACCCAGGCCGCCGCCGGCGTCGCCGGGATCATCAAGATGGTGCTCGCCATGCGGCACGGCCGGCTCCCGGCCACGCTGCACGTCGACCGGCCCACCCCGCACGTCGACTGGACGGCCGGCGCGGTGGAGCTGCTGACCGGCGCGCGGCAGTGGCCGGCGACCGGCCGCCCACGCCGGGCCGGCGTCTCCGCGTTCGGCGTCAGCGGCACCAACGCCCACGCCGTGATCGAACAGGCCGAGGAGCTGCCGACCCCGCCGGCCGGCCGCCAGGCCCCGCCGGCGCCCTGGGTGGTCTCCGCGCGCTCCGGGCCGGCGCTCGCCGGGCAGGCCCGCCGGCTGCTGGAGCACCTCGACGCCCACCCCGACCTGCGCCCGGCCGACGTGGCATACGCGTTGCTCACCACGCGGGCCGCGCTGCCGCACCGGGCCGCGGTCACCGGCGACGACCCGGCGGCGCTGCGCGCCGGGCTGCGCGCGGTCGCCGAGGACCGGCCCCTCCCCGGCGTGGTCCGCGGCGTGGCCCGGACCGCCGGCAAGCTCGCCGTCCTCTTCCCCGGGCAGGGCGGCCAGCGACCCGGCATGGGCGCCGAGCTGCACCGCCGGTTCCCGGTCTTCGCCGCCGCGTTCGACGAGGCGGCCGCCGAACTCGACAGGCACCTGAGCCGGCCGCTGCGCGAGGTCGCGTTCGCCGCGCCGGACACCCCGGAGGCGGCGCTGCTGGACCGCACCGAGTGGACCCAGCCCGCGCTCTTCGCCTACCAGGTCGCCGCGTACCGGCTGGTCACCGCGCTCGGCCTGCGCCCGGCGCAGCTGCTCGGCCACTCCGTCGGCGAGCTGGCCGCCGCGCACGTCGCCGGCGTGCTGTCGCTGCCCGACGCGGCCACGCTGGTGGCCACCCGGGCCCGGCTCATGCAGGCGCTGCCGGCCGGCGGCGCGATGCTCGCGGTCCGCGCGTCCGCCGCCGAGGTGACCCCGCTGCTCGACGCGCGGGTGGCGCTGGCGGCGGTCAACGGCCCCGAGTCGGTGGTGCTCTCCGGCGACGAGGACGCGGTGCTCGCCGCCGGCGAGCGGCTCGCCGCCCAGGGCCGCCGGACCCGCCGGCTGCGGGTCGGCCACGCGTTCCACTCGGCCCGGATGGACGACATGCTGGCCGAGTTCCGGGTGGTCGCCGAGAAGCTCACCTGGCAGCCGCCGAACGTGCCGCTGGTCTCCGACCGCACCGGCGAGCCGCTCACCGACGCGCAGGCCACCGACCCGGGCTACTGGGTCGAGCACGTCCGCGACACGGTGCGGTTCTCGTCGGCGGTGGCCACGCTCGCCGCCGCCGGGACCGGCACCTTCCTGGACCTGGGCCCGGACGCCGCGCTGACCGCGCTGGCCCGCGAGTGTCTGCCCGACGCCGAACCGGCCGCGTTCGTGCCGGTCGCCCGGCGTGAGCTGTCCGAACCGGCCGGCCTGCTCGCCGCGCTCGCCGCCGTGGACCTGCGCGGCGCCGGCGTACGCTGGCCCGCGCTGTTCGCCGGCACCGACGCGACCCGGGTCGACCTGCCCACGTACGCGTTCGCGCACGAGCGGTTCTGGCCCGACCCGATCCGGCTCGACCTGACCCCGCGCCCCGTCGACCCGGCCGACGGCGAGTTCTGGTCCACCGCCGAGGGCGGCGACCCGGCCGCGCTCGCCGACCTGCTCGGCCTCGACGACGACGCGGCCGGCCCGCTCGGCGACCTGCTGCCGGCGCTGACCGGCTACCGGGACCGCCGCCGCCGGGCGGCCACCCTGGACGGACTGCGCTACCGGACCGGCTGGACCCCGGTCGACCCGCCGACCGGCGTCGCGCCCACCGGGCCGTGCCTGATCGTGGGCCCACCCGGCGACCTGCTCGACACCGTCGCCGACGCGGTACGCGTCGAGGGCCTGGACCCGGTGCCGGTGCCGTCCGGCGTCGACCCGGGCGCCGCGCTGCGCGAGCACCTCGACACGCTCACCCCGGTCCGGGTGGTCTCGCTGCTGCCCGCCGGGGCGCACGCCCTCGCCGGCACCGTCGCGCTGGTGCGGGCGCTCACCGACGCCGGGGTGACCGCGCCGCTGTGGTGCGTCACCCGGGGCGCGGTCGCCGTGGACGCCGACGATCCGGCGCCCGACCCGACGGTCGCCACCGTCTGGGGACTCGGCCGGGTGCTGGCGCTGGAACACCCCCGGCTCTGGGGCGGCCTGCTGGACCTGCCCGCCGAACCGGCCGGCCCCGACGTCGCCCGGCTCGCCCGCGTGGTGGCCGGGGGCGGTGTCGAGGACCAGCTCGCGGTCCGCGCCGGCGGCCTGCGCGCCCGCCGCCTGGAACGCTCGCCGGCCGGCGCCGCCCAGCCGTGGCGGCCGGGTGGCGCGGTGCTGGTGCACGGTGACGCCCCGGTCCGCCGCCCGCACCTGCTGCGCCGGCTCGCCGAGGCGGGCGCGACCCACCTGCTGCTGGCCGGTCCGCCGCTGCCGGCCGGCACCGACCGGGCCGGCCCGGACGGCGTCGAGCGGACCGCCATCGAGGCGACCGGGGCGCACGGCGTCGAGCGGACCACAGTGGACGGCTTCGAGCGGACCACGGTGCACGGCGTCGAGGTGACCGTCGTGGACGACATGGACGCGCTGGCCGCCGCGTTGGCGCGGCTGGCCGCGGCCGGCACGCCGGTGCGTACCGTGCTGCACGTGGCCGACGCCGGCGGGGCCGGCGAGCCGGTCGCGGCGGCCGACCCGGACCGGTTGGCCGGCGCCGTCGGCGCGCACCTCGCTGCGGTGGCCCGGCTCGACGCCGCCTGCGCCGACCACCCGGTCGACGAGTTCCTGATCTTCGTCTCCACGGCCGCCACCTGGGGCAGCGGCGGCGCCGCGGTCACCGCCGCGACCGGCGCCGGCCTGGCCGCCCTCGCCGCCCGCCGCCGTGCCACCGGCCGGCCGGCCACCGTGCTGGCGTGGGCGCCGTGGCACGGCGAGGCCACCGACCCGGAGCAGCTCCGTCGCCGGGGCATCCGCCCACTGGACCCGGGCGTCGCCCTCGACGCGCTGGACCGGGTCGTCGCCGACGGCGGCGACGAGATCGCCGTCGCGGACGTCGACTGGCCGGCGTTCGTGCCCGCGTTCACCGCGGTCCGCCCGGCCCCGCTGCTGCGCGGCGTGCCCGACGCCGCCGTGGCCGACGCCGCCGGCCCGGCCGCCGGAACCGGCTCCGACCCGGCGACCGCGCTGCGGGACCGGCTGGCCGCCGTACCCGCCGGCGACCGGCAACGGATCCTGCTGGACCTGGTCCGGGCGCAGGCGGCCACCGTCCTCGGGCACGCCGGCCCGGGCGCTGTCGAGCCGGACCGGGACTTCCTGGAACTGGGCTTCGACTCGCTCACCGCGCTGGAGCTGCGCGACGCGCTGCGGCAGGAGACCGGCGCCGAGCTGTCCGCCACCCTGCTCTTCGACCACCCCACCCCGGTCGCGCTGGCCGGGCACCTGCTCGGCGCGATCCTCGGCGGGCCGGCCGCCGACGCGCCCGCCGACGCGGGCTCACCGGACGGCGCGGGCGGCCTGCTCGGCGGACTGTTCCGGCAGCCCAAGGCGCGCGCCGACGCGGCCGGCTACGCCGAGCTGCTGGTGAAGCTGGCCCAGTTCCGGCCCAGCTTCACCAGCCCGGCGGACCTCACCCGGCCGGCCGGTGTCATGCGGCTCGCCGACGGGCCCGCCACGCCGGTGGTCTGCTGCTGCACCATGTCGCTGCTCTCCGGCGCCCACGAGTACGCCCGGGTCGCCGCCGGACTGCGCGGCCGGCGGAACGTGTGGGCGCTGCCCAACCCCGGCTTCGGCGTCGGCGAGGAGTTGCCCGCCGACCTCGACGCGCTGCTGCGGGTGCACGCGGACACGGTGCTGCGCGCGGTCGGGTCCGGCGGCTTCGTGCTGGCCGGCCACTCCGGCGGCGCCATGGTGGCCAACCTGCTCGCCGCCGAGCTGGACCGGCAGGGCCGGCCACCGGCCGCGGTGGTGCTGATGGACACCTACCCGCCCGGCAGCGAGGTGCTGGGCGGCTGGACCTCGCAACTGCTCGACGGGATGGTCGAGCGGGACAGCGCGTACACCCCGATGGACGACCACCGCGCCACCGCGTGGGCCGGCTACCTGCCGCTGTTCCTCGACTGGCACCCCGTGCCGATGGCCGCGCCGACGCTGCTCGTACGCGCCAGCGAGCCGCTGGGGGAGTGGACCGGGGAACCCGGCGGGTGGCGGTCGGTGTGGCCGTACCCGCACGAGACGCGGGACGCGGCCGGCGACCACTTCACCATGGTCGGCGAACGTGGCCCGGAGCTCGGCGTCACCGTCGACGGATGGCTCGCGGAGCAAGGGCTGTGAGGCCGCCCCTTGGCTGCCCCTAGCGCCCCCTATCGCGGTGGCGGACAACTGTCTTACCAGGAACCAGGACGGGAGCATGACGACGTGGACGAGGCAGTGGTGGTCGACGGGCTGGTCAAGAAATACCGGCCCGACATGCCGCCGGCGGTGGACGGACTGAGTTTCTCGGTCGCCGCGGGCGAGGTCTTCGGTCTGCTCGGGCCGAACGGCGCGGGCAAGACCACGACGATCGGGGTGCTGACGACCCGGGTACGGGCCACCGCCGGCCGTGCCGTGGTCTGCGGCGCGGACGTGTCCCGCGCGCCGGCCGTGGCCCGGCAACTGCTCGCGGTGGTGCCGCAGCGGGTCAACCTGGACCGGTCGCTGACCGTCCGGCAGAACCTGCTGTTCCACTCCGCGTACCACCGGGTGTCCCGGTCCCGCCGTTCCCGGCGGGCCGACGAGCTGCTCGAACAGATGGGTCTGAAGGACTTCGCGAAGGCCCGCACCGACTTCCTCTCCGGCGGCCTGGCCCAGCGCACCATGATCGCCCGGGCGTTGATGCACGCCCCCCGGGTGCTCTTCCTCGACGAGCCGTCCGCCGGCCTCGACCCGCAGTCCCGGCTGTTCGTGCACGAGCGGATCGCCGACCTGAAGCGGTCCGGGGTCACCGTCGTGGTGACCACGCACGACATGGAGGAGGCGGAGAAACTCTGCGACCGGGTCGGCATCGTCGACCACGGCAAGCTGCTCACCCTGGACACGCCGGCCGCGCTGACCCGGACGCTGCCCGGCAGCAGCACGCTGACCCTGGTGGTCGCGCCCGGCGCCCCGGTCGAGGCGGTGCAGTCCGCGCTCGGCGACATCCCCGACGTGGAGCGGGTCGAGCGGCTGCGCGCCGGTGGGATGGAGATGCCGATGTTCCCCGGCATGCCGCCGATGCCGACGCCGGAGGACCCGGACGCGCCGCTGTCGTTCCGGGTCTACACCGCCGGCGCGCCGGCCAACGCCGTGCCGATGGCGTTGAAGGTCCTCACCGACCTCGGCTGCGAGGTCCGTGACCTCAGCGTCGGCCAGCCCAGCCTGGAGGACGTGTTCATCCACCTGACCGGAAGGGAACTTCGGTGACCGTCACCGCCCCCGCCGCGCCGGCGCCGCCGGCCGTCACCGCACCCCCGCCGGTACGCCTGCGCGACCAGCTCACCACGTTCCGGGCGGTGCTGTGGCGCGACATGTTCGTCACCAGCCGCGAGGTGGGCGCGTTCCTCGCCCAGGTGTTCCTCCAGCCGCTGTTCATGCTGCTGATTTTCGGCAAGGTGCTCAAGGACCTCGGGTACGCCTCCGACGACTTCGCCAACGTGCTGCTGCCCGGCGTCATCGCGCTCAACGCGTTCCTGATCGGGCTGGAGAACACCGCGCTGCCGATGGTGATGGACTTCTCCTTCACCCGGGAGATCGAGGACCGGCTGCTGTCGCCGATGGCGATCCCGCTGGTCGCGTTCGAGAAGATCGTCTTCGGGGCGATCCGCGGCCTGGTCGCCGGCCTGGTGCTCATCCCGGTCGGCATGCTGATCCTCGGCGTCACCTGGCCGCTGTCCACGCTGCTGCCGGTGATCGGCGTGCTGGCGGCCGGCGCGCTGGTCGGCGCCGCCATGGGCCTGACGTTCGGCACGCTGGTCCCGCCGCAGCGCATCCAGATCATGTTCACGGTCACGCTGACGCCGCTGATGTTCACCGGCGCCACCCAGTTCCCGCTGCGGGCGCTGGACTCGCTGCCCTGGTTCCAGGTCGTCTGCGCGATCAACCCGCTCACCTACGTCAGCGAGGGGACCCGTTCGCTGGTCGCCCCGCCCGGCGTCGAGTCGGTGCCGCTCTGGCTGGATCTGGTCGTGCTCGCCGGGGTGTTCGTGGTCTTCACCGCCGTCGGCATCCGCGGCTTCATGCGCCGGGCGATGGACTAGGGGCCGGCCGCGATGACCCCCGACGACGGACCGCTGCTGCTGGTCAGCTCCGGCAGCGCGGGGCTGTTCAACCCGCTGCTCACGCTGGCCGGCGAGCTGAAGCGCCGGGCCGCCCGACCGGTCCGGTTCGCCTGCACGGACGAGCGGCGGGCCGAGATCGAGGCGCTGCCCGGCGACGGCGACCTGCGCTTCGTCTCGCTCGGCCCGCCCCGGGTGGAGGTCCGCCCGGAGCACTGGGACGACGAGACGCACCGCCGGATGTCCACCGGCTCCCGGGTGGTGAACTTCGCCAGCTACGTGGACGCCTCCACCGACTTCGACCACCTGCACGAGCTGTACGAGCGGTGCCTGGCGGTCATCGACGAGGTGCGTCCGGCGCGGGCGGTGGTGGACTCGTTCGCCTCGTTCGGGATGGACGCGGCCATCACCCGCGGGGTGCCGTTCGTCATCAGCGTCACGGTGCCGCCGTCGAACTTCCTCCAGGACAGCCTGCCGCCGGCGTACCCGATGTCGTTGTCCGGGCTGCCGCTGGCGATGAACCCCAGCCAGCGGGCGGCGAACGACCGCTACCGGGCCGCGCTGGTGGCCACGCTGACCGAGCCGGAGCGGCTCGCCCGCAGCACCGCCGCCGCCGCGCGGCGCGCGGACGCCGGCATCAGCAACGTCGAGCTGCGCCCCTCGCAGTACGCCGAGGCGGCCGAGGCGCTGCTCGCCTACACCGTGTTCGGGCTGGAGTACCCGTTCGACACCGCGCCGGCGAAGCTGCGCATGGTGGGCTCGATGGTGCCCCGGGAGATCGTGCCGAGCCCGGACGGCGCCGAGCTGCGCGCCTGGCTGGACGCCCACGAGTCGGTGGTCTACGTCGGCTTCGGCACCATCATGCGCCCGACCGCCGCGCAGGTGGCCGCGCTGGTCGAGGTGGCCGCCCGGCTCGGGCCGGAGCACCAGGTGCTGTGGAAGCTGCCCGCCGCCCGGCACGGGTTGCTCCCGCCGGCCGACGAGCTGCCGGCGAACCTGCGCGTCGAGTCGTGGCTGCCGTCGCAGGTGGAGGTGCTGGCGCACCCGCACGTCCGGGTCTTCTTCAACCACGCCGCCGCGAACGCGATCCACGAGGCGGCCTGGTTCGGGGTGCCGCAGCTGGTGATGCCGTTCTGGTTCGACTGCTACGACGGCGCGGTGCGGGTGGTCGACGCCGGCGTGGCGCTGGCGGTCGAGCACGAGGACCCGCTCGACGTCGACGACGTCGTCGGCAAGCTGCGCCGGCTGCTGGCCGAGCCGTCGTTCCGCGACCGCGCCACCCGTTGGCGCGACTGCCTGCGCCGCGCCGGCGGCGTGACAGCCGCCGCCGACCTCGTGCTGAGCTAGAAGGCGGGGGCCCTTCTTAACGCTTTCGGTAGAGGCGGGGGCCCTTGTTAACACCCGGTGTTAACAAGGGCCCCCGCCTTACACGTGGGCGGTCAGGACGCGGCGGGCTGGATCTCCTCGCCCAGCGGCTCGGCGAAGGCCACCAGCCGGGCTGGCAGGTCGGAGCGGCGCTTGACGTCGAGCTTGCGGTAGACCCGGGTCAGGTGCTGCTCCACCGTGCTCACCGTGATGAACAGCTTGCTGGAGATCTGCCGGTTGGTGTGGCCCTGCGCGGCGAGCGCCGCCACCCGGCGTTCGGCCTCGCTGAGCCCGTCCTCCGGCTCCGGCGCCTCGGCCGGCGGGCCCGCCGGCACGCTGCCCGGTTCGCGCCGGACCAGCCGCTGGGCCAGCACCGACGCGCCGCAGTCCTGGGCCAGCTGGTACGCCCGGCGGACCAGCAGCCGGGCCTGCGCCGAGTCGCCCGCCCGTTGCAGCGTCTGCCCGGTGTCGCCGAGCGCCCGGACCAGCTCCAGCCGGTCGCCGCAGCCCTGCAACAGGTTCACCGCCTCGGAGAGCAGCTTGCGCCGGTGGTCCGGCGCGGTGGTGCCGGCGAGCAGCCGCAGCGCCCGGCCCCGGGTGCGGTCGTCCACCCCGTGCGGCGCCCGCAGCTGCTCCTGCAGCAGTTGGGTGGCATGCGCCTTGTTGCCCACCGCGAGCTGCACCCGGGCCAGTTCCAGCCGCCAGGGCACCAGCCCGGCGACGTCCACGCCCCAGGCGCGCATGAGTTCGCCGCACCGGCGCAGGTCGGTGGTGGCCGCGTGAGCCCGGCCGAGCGCCAGGTGGTGGCGCGCCCGGGCGGCCAGGTAGTGCAGGCCGAGCGGCGTGCGGAACGCGCCGGCCGGCACGCTCTGCGCCAGCCAGCGGTCCGCCTCGGCGTGCCGTCCGGACTCGGTGGCGCAGGCGATCAGCGTGGCCAGCGGACCCGCCGCGGCGACTCCCCAGGCGGCCACCGGCAGGTCGTCGAGCGCGGCCCGGGCCTGCTGGTCGGCCACGGTCAGGTCGCCCAGGCGCAGCGCCGCCTCGGCGCGCAGCGCCCGCAGCACCGCCCGCCAGAGCGGGGCGTGCCGCACCGCCGGCCGGTCCAGCAGCGCCGTCGTCCAGGCGGCCACCCGGTCGGCGCGGCCGGCCCAGAGCAGCGCCAGCAGCGGCGCGGCCAGCAGCGGGAGCATGCCGTCGTCGGAGTGGTGGCGGTGCAGCAGTTGTTCGGCGCCGGCCACCGGGTCGTGGTCGCCGGTCGGGGTGAGCGCCGCGCCGACGAGGCTCAGCGCCTGCGCGGGAGAGGAGCCGCCGGCCAGCAGCGCGGTCCGCGGCGTGCCCGCCGCCTCGCGTACGGCGGCCAGGTGGTCCGGGTGGGAGAGCCCCAGCAGCAGGTGCATCGTCCGCCGGCGGCCGGCCGTAGTGGCGTGGGCCTGCTCGTCGTCCCCGGCGCAGCCGGCGAGCGCCTCGTCGGCTTCCTCGTCCCGTCCCTGCCACAGCAGGTACGGCACGGCGGACAGGGCGGCGTCGGCCGGCCAGCCGCCCGCCCGGGCGGTGTCGACGAGCTGGTCGAGCTGGCCGTTGACGGCCAGCGGGTTGATCTGCCAGCGGGCGCTGACCTGCATGGCGGTGATGGCGACGCGTTGCTCGTCGTCCACCTCGGCGCGGCCGACCAGGCGCAGGCAGCCGGCGGCCACGTCGGGCCGGCCGGCGGCGAGCGCCTGGGCGGCGGCGTCGTGCAGCACCGGCACGGTCCACCCGGCTTCCGCCCAGCCGGCGGCGACCAGGTGCTCGGCCACGTCGCCGGGCTCGACGCCGTGTTCGTGCAGCACCTCGGCGGCGCGCTGGTGCAGGCCGCGTCGCTCGTCGACGGACATGTCGGCCAGGATGGACCGCCGGATCCGGGGGTGTCGCAGCCGGTCCTGGTCGAGCAGGCCGGTGGTGCGCAGCATCCGGACCATCGGGGTGACCGACTCCGGCACCACGTCGAGCAGGTGGCCGAGCAGGTCCGCCGGGCCGCCCGGCCGGTCCAGCACCGCCATCGCCTGCGCCACCCGGCGTACGCCCGGCTCGTGCCGGTAGAGGCAACCGAGCACCGCCTGGTCGAACGCGTCGCCGAGGGCGGCGTCGGCGGCCGGTTCCTCGTCCGTCGCCGGCCGGGGCCGTTCCTCGATGAGCGCCCGGGTGAGCAGCGGGTTGCCGCCGGTCATCCGCAGGCAGCGTTCGGCCGCCTCGCGGGCCGCCGGCTCGACGTCGTCGTCGACCAGCCGGGCGATGGCCTCGACGGTCAGCGGCGGCAGGGTGATCCGGGTGAAGTGGGGCTGGCTGAACAGTTCGGCCCGGAAGTGCGGGTGCGACGGGCGCAGCGTGCGGGCCTCGGCCAGCACCACCATGATCGGGGTGTGCCGCAGTCGGCGGGCGACGTAGAGCAGGCAGTGCAGCGACGCCGGATCGGCGTGGTGCACGTCGTCGACGGTCAGCACGAGCGGCGCCGACTCGGCCAGCTCGAGCAGCGTGCTGAACAGGCCGTGCAGCACCGGCGCCCAGACCTGGTCGTCGGCGGGGTCGTCGCTGCCGTCGCGACCGGGTTCCGGCGGGGCCGTCGGGGTGTGGCGCAGCAGGCGCTCCACCCGTACCCCTGTCTCGGGGTCGAGCCGCGCCCCCTGCAGGAGCTGACCCAGCACCCCCAGGTGCAGTCCGCGTTCGGCCCGCGACGCGGTCGCGCTGAGCACCCGGCCGCCGGCGGAGGCCGCCCAGTCACCGAACGACTCCAGCACGCTCGTCTTGCCGCTGCCCACCGCGCCGGTGACGAGTGAGACGTGTCCCTTCCGCTGCCGTTCGCAGTTCTGGAAGGTCTCGCGCAGCAGGGTGAGCTGTTCCTCTCGCTGTACCAGCACGTGTTTCGTCAGCCCTTCTCGTCGGCGGCGCCGCGACGGGGTCACCGCCGCCGGCACGCCGCTCCGCCCGGTGTCGTCGGCAACCCCTTCCCCACACCCGTCGCAGACGCGAAAACAGGGGTGAAGCGCACCGGGTCGCCGGCCGGGTGGACCCTGGAATCCGCCCCACCGGAACGCGTCGTGGGACTGACGTTCCGGCTCCAGGCGAGTCTGGCATCGGCCCTGGCGTGCGACAACGGTCCCGGGACCCCACCGTTTCGGCGGTAAACCTGCGGTGCCGACGGGGGGTTAGGGGTTGCGTGGTCGACCGGAAGGGGGGGCGTCGGCCGGCCGGATGACGGACGGGTTTCGCCACGATGGACAGCAGGTGACGGCCGATCGAGGAGAGGAGGCCGCATCCCGGCAGGTCACCATGGACCGAGTGGCCAGCCGTGGTCGACCGTCGGGGGAGTGCGGGATGGCCGGGCGGCGGGGCTCAGCGGTCGAGCCGCAGCCGGGCGGCGAGTTCGCTGCGCGAGTTGACGTCGAGCTTGCGGTAGATCCGGGTCAGCCGCTGCTCGATGGCGCTGACGGTGAGGAACATCCGCTCGGCGATCTCCCGGTTGGTGTGCCCCTGCGCGGCCAGCGCGGCCACCCGCGACTCGGCGTCGTTGAGGCCGGTGAGCAGGATCCCGGCGTCGGCGCCCGGATCCGGGGACGCGGCGCGGCCGGTCGCGGTGGCCCGGCCGGCCGCGGTCGGCCGCAGCACCGGGAGCCCGCACTCCTCGGCGAGGTCCCGTGCGGCCCGGGCCGTGCTACGCGCCTGGCGCAGGTCACCGGCCTGCTGCTGGGCCTGGCCGAGATCGCCGAGGGCGCGCGCCAGCTCGACCCGGTCCCCGCACTGGCGCAGCAGCCGGACCGCGCACCGCAGGTGCCGGATCCGCTCGGGCCCCTCGTGGACGGTGCCGAGCACCCGCAGTGCGGCGCCCCGGTAGCGCAAGTCGGCCGGGCGGAGCCGGTCCAGCTCCTCCCGGATCACCTTCTCGGCCTGCTGCCGGCGACCCAGCCGCAGCAGCGCGCGGGCCGATTCGGTACGCCAGGGGACCAGTGGCGCCTGGTCGAGTCGCCACGAGGTCATCAGCTGCCCGCACAGCTGGAAGTCGGCCAGGGCCGCCTCGGGGCTGCCCGCGGCGAGGGCGTGCACGCCCCGGGCGTGCAGGTAGTGCAGGCCGAACGGGGTCTCGAACAGCGCCGGCGGCACCGGCGTCCGCAGGCACGCCGCGGCCTCGTCCCACTCCTCGAGGCAGGTCAGCGTCCACAGTCGGATGGCCAGCGGTGCGCCGATGACGACGCCCCATCCCTTCGGGGACAACCGGTTGAGTGCCGACTCGGCGAGTTCGCGCGCCCGGCGCAGGTCGCCGCGCCGGCCCGCCACGGTGGCCGCGACGGCGGTGAGCAGCGCGCGCGGCGTGCGGTGCCGGCGGGCGGAGGCGATCCGGTCCAGCCGGTCGCACCACTCGCCGGCCAGGTCGAGCCGGTCGGCGTAGATCATCGCGATCACCGCACAGACCGCGTTCCACATGCTCGGCTCGTCGTCCAGCCCGAGCGTCCCGAGGGTACGTTCGGCGTCTTCCAGCGCGCCGAGGTCGCCGCGACCCAACACGGTGTCGAGCAGGAGGACGCCGCGCAGCCGGTGCTTGACCCGGGCCAGGGCGAGCGGGTCCCGGGTGGTGCCGGCCGGGGCGGCCCCGTCGAGCGGAACCCCGGGATAGAGCGTGGCCATCCACCCCTTGATGATCATCAAGTCGGCGGCCGAACGCGCGTCGACGCCGTCGGCGCGCTCGCCGAGATGGTGGATGAGTTCGACGGCCCGGCCGATCTGGCCGTGCCAGAGCAGATACTGGATCGGCCCGGCGGCCTGCCGGGTGCCCAGGTGGCCGGCGCGTACGGCGGTGGCGACGCCGAGGAGGTGGGGGACCGCGCCCTGCGGGTCCAGACGCCACTCGGCGCGGGCCAGGGCGGAGCGGATCCGTGCCCGCAGGCACTCGTCGGCGCAGTCCCGGTTGGCGCGGCGCAGATAGCGACGGCCGGTGTCCACGTCGCCGTCGGCCAGCGCGTGCTCGCCGGCGTCGAGCAGGGTCTGCGCCATCCACGGCTCGGTCAGCTCGTCGCAGGCCAGCAGATGCGGAGCGATCCGTGGCGGCGGGGCGCCGTCGTCGTGCAGCAGGTGGGCGGCGGCCCGGTGCAGCCGGGCTCGTTCCTCCACTGTCATGCCGTCGAGCACCGCCCGCCGTACGGCGGGGTGCCGGAGCCCGTCGGCGACGACGAGACCGGCGCTGGTGGCCGCGTCGACCGCGTGCAGGTTCAGCTCGGAGGGGAGGTCGACCAGGTGGGGCAGGAGCGGGCCGTGCAGCGGCTCCTCGATCACCGCCAGCGCGCGGGCGGTCTTCAGCACCAGGTGCTCGCAGCGGTAGAGGCAGCTCAGCACCGCCTCCCGGAACGCCTCGCCGGGCGTCGGCGTCTCGGCGCCGGCCGGGTGGTCGTCGGCCAGCGCGTGCACGAGCAGCGGATTGCCGCCGCTGATCCGGTACGCCTCGTCGGCGATCCGCCGCGCCACCGCCGCGCCCAGCCGGTCGGCCAGGATCTGGTACGTCCCGTCCGTGGAGAGCAGCGGGAGCCGGACCCGGTGCAGCCGGGCCGGCTGGAGCAGGTCGGCGTACGCGGTGGGGTGCCACGGCCGGGTGCGCGGCGCCTCGGTCAGCACGATCAGCACCGGCAGGCCGGTGACCCGTCGGGCCAGGTGGTCGAGGCACCGCAGCGACGGCGCGTCGGCGTGCTGGACGTCGTCGACGGCGACGACGGCGGGTGCCTGCGCGGCGAGTTCCAGCAGCTCGCCACCGATCGCGGCGGTGAGCGGGGCGAGCGCCTCCTCGTCGGCCGTCTCGCCCCAGCGCAGCACGGCCCGGTCCAGCAGCCGGCCGACGCGGTCCCGGTCGGTGTCGTCCACTGTGGCCCGTCGGACGAGCTGCCGGATCACCTCCAGCGGCACGGTGCGTTCGCTGCGTGACGCGCTGGCGCCGAGGAATGTGACACCGGCCTCGGCGCACCGTCGGGCGAAGGACTGGAGGAGCGTGGTCTTGCCGGCGCCGACCGGCCCGGTGATCAGCGTGATCGGGCCGGGAGTGATGGAGGGTGCGCCCGGGCGGAGCAGATCGGCGAGCCGACCGGTCAGGACGTCGAGCTGCGGGTCCCGTTCGGCCATCGTCATCGGGCGGGCCTCCGCCCGACCGCGGTCCGTGGGCGGGCCGCGCGCCGTGGTCTCCGGTGACACCCGTTGCAGTCAGAGACCCACAAATCCTTGACCCATTCCAATTGGCGAATACCGACAACGATGGTACGACGTGGGCGTTTCATCGAACGTCGCGCCTGGTCTCGTGCGTCGAAATCCGCCACCCTCACCACCTGCGGTCCCGCAATTTGGGGCGGATCGACGCGGTCCGCCTCTATCGATCCCGATTCATGGAGTGGAGTATGTCAGCCCGGCAATTGGGCGGCAAGTCGAAGGATGTAAAGGATGAGCAAACATGGCATCGGCTCGTCGGCGGTCCGCGGGGTGCCCGGGCCGGTCCCGACAGCGGAAAGTCATCCGCCTCTTCCGGACCGTGACGCGGACGGCCCGATCGGTCGGTTGGTAACGTTTTCCACCCTTGCCGCTAATGCGCGGGGAGAGCTGACGCCCGGTGCGCCCGGCCGTCGGCCGGTCCGGCTCGGGCCGGCCGTGCGGCGGCCCGGTCGCCGGCGGTTCCCGCCCGCGGGCGGGAGAGCGTTCTCCCTGTTCACCTGTTGCCGCAGGGGGAGCGGCCCGATGCGGCGCGACCGCCGGCGACGGGTCGGCCCCCCCGGGGCGCGGGCCGTCGGTGCCGGCGTCCGCCGCAGCCGATGCGCCCGGTGCGTGGCGTCCGGCCCTTTCGGCCGATTGTCGTCCCGGCTGTTGCCGGCCGATTCCCGGCGGTAGTCACCACACTTTCAGCCCTCGCCCAACTTGCCCGTTTCGGTCCGTCTGGAAGCCCTTTGCCGCAACTTGTTGTTAAAGAAGAAATTCGCGGCGCGCTGGCGCGGGGAACGGCGAAGGGAAAGGAAGTAGACCCGCCGGTAACTGCGCAAGAATGAAATCGAAATCGCTATTGCCCGGGTCCGCCGGATCGCGTTTCGGCGTGTCGTACGCGATTCGGCGGCCCGATTCCACCATCACCCGGGGACGCTTCCCGTCGCCCGAACGATCAACGCGAATCACTTTCATCCAGGGCCCACCGTCCACCCCCCACCTGCCGCTCCGGGCCGGTGACGTGGCGGCCGGGCGGGGCGTCCGGCCCGGGGGTAGGGGTTGTCTGCCGCCGGTCCGCCGCCTAATTTCGGACTGTCCGCCGTGGTCGGCGGATGACAATCCGCCGCACGACGGGGAGATCGGCCACGGGCCGCGCGCCCGGGACGTGAAGGGTTCGCGCGTGATCTGCCAACCACCGCCGAGACACCGGGCCCCGGTTCGATGACGCTCCTGCCCGGGCTGCGGGGGTCCGGGGCGGACCGTTCCGACGCGCTCCGGGTCGCCGGCCGGACGCTCTCCGCCGAGGCGCTGCTGGGCTGCGCGAACGCGGTCGCCGGCCGGATCCGGGGCGCCCGCGCGGTAGCGGTCGAGGCCGGGCCGAGCCTGGAGACGATGGTCGGGATCGTCGGCGCCGTCCAGGCCGGCGTGCCGGTGGTGCCCCTGCCGCCCGACGCCGAGGCGGGCGAGCGGCACCGCATCCTGCGCGAGTCCCGGGCCGACGTGCTGCTCGGCCCCACCACCGCCGGCCCCACCGGCGCCGGTGGGGCGCTGCCGATCGTCCCGGTGGACCTGCGGGAACGGTCCTGCGCCACGCACCCGGACCCGCTACCGGCCAGCGACGCGGTGATCCTCTACACCGGCGGTGTCGGCGGGCCCTCCCGCGGCGTCCGCATCTCGCACCGGGCCATCGCGGCCGACCTGGACCTGCTCGCCGCCGCCTGGCGGTGGAGCGCCGAGGACGTGCTCGTCCAGGGCGCGCCGCTGTTCCGGGCGTACGGGCTGGTGGTCGGCCTGCTCGGCGCGCTCCGGGTGGGCAGCCGCTTCGTCCACCTCGACCGGCACGCCACCGCCGGCCCGGCCGGCACCATCTACCTCGCGCTGCCCCGGCAGTGGGCGCGCATCGCCCGGGACGCGCCCCGGGCCCGGACGCTGTCCGGGGCCCGCATGCTGATCTCCGGCGACGCCCCGCTGGCGCCCGCCGTGGGGGAGCGGCTGCGGTTGCTGACCTCGCACCACCCGGTGGAGGGGTACGGCACCACGGAGACGCTGATCGTGCTCACCGGTCCAGCCGGCGCCCCGGCCACCCCGCTGCCCGGCGTGCAGACCCGGGTGCTCGGCCACGACGGCCGGCCGGTGGCCGCCGACGGCGACGCGGTAGGTGAGCTGAGCATCCGGAGCCCGACGATGTTCAGCGGGTACGCCGACCGGCCCGGGTCGCCGCCGCCGGCCGACGACTGGCACCCCACCGGCGACCTGGCCACCGTGGACCGGGCCGGCCGCCACCGGATCCTCGGCCCGGCCGGCACCGGCGTGGTGTGCTGCGGCGGCCGACCGGTGCCCGCCCGGCAGGTCGAGGAGGTGCTGCTCACCCATCCCGGAGTGCACGAGGTGGCGGTGGTCGGCACGCCGCACCGCACGCTCGGCGAGCAGGTCGTCGCGTACGTCGTCGCGGCGGCCGGGCTCACCGCCCAGACGCTCATCGACCACGTCGGCCGGCTGCTCTCGGCGGCGGCCCGGCCCCGCCGGGTGCACTTCGTCGACGAGTTGCCGCACAGCGCGCAGGGGCGGGTCCGCAAGTCGCTGCTGATCCGCCGGCACGGGCCGCCCCCCGTACCCGACCCCTGACCCCCGGCCGCGGGCCGGACAGATCCGGCGGGCACGCCCTACCATCCGGGGCGTGATCGAGCGGATCCTGCCGCCGGCCGTGGTGGTGGAGGAGTGCTTCACCGACCCGGTCGGGCTGCGCCTGCACCCGGCCGAGGAGCACGTCGTCGCGAACTCGGTGGCGAAGCGCCGCCAGGAGTTCACCACGGTCCGGCACTGCGCCCGGCGGGCGCTGGCCCGGCTGGGCCTGCCGCCGGCGGCGATCCTGCCCGGGGTCCGGGGCGCGCCCGGCTGGCCGGCCGGCGTCGTCGGCAGCATGACCCACTGTGACGGCTACCGGGGTGCCGCCCTCGCCCGCGCCGGGACGGTCGGCAGCGTCGGCGTGGACGCCGAGCCGCACGCGCCGCTGCCCGACGGGGTGCTGGACTCGGTCGCGCTGCCGGCCGAACGCACCCGCACCGCCGCGTTGCGCGCCACCCACCCCGCGGTCTGCTGGGACCGGCTGCTGTTCAGCGCCAAGGAGGCGGTCTACAAGACCTGGTTCCCGCTGACCGGCCGCTGGCTGGACTTCGCCGAGGCGGACATCGTGGTCGACCCGGCCGGCACGTTCACCGCCCGGCTGCTGGTGCCCGGCCCGCGGGTCGGCGGCGCGGAGCTGACCGCGTTCGACGGCCGGTTCCTGGTGGACCGGGGGCTGGTGCTCACCGCCGTCACCGTGCCCGCCCCCTAGGTCAGCCGGCTCTTCTGCACCTTGCCCATGGCGTTGCGGGGCAACGCGTCGACCAGCCGCACCTGCCGGGGCCGCTTGTGCACGGAGAGTTGCCGGGCCACGAAGTCGATCAGCTCGGCCTCGCCCAGCCCGTCCCCGACCACGTACGCGGTGACCTGCTGGCCCAGGTCGGGGTGTGGGGTGCCGACCACCGCCGCCTCCCGGACCCCGGGGTGGGCCAGCAGCGCGTCCTCCACCTCGCCCGCGCCGATCCGGTACCCACCGCTCTTGATCAGGTCGGTGGCGGCCCGGCCGACGATCCGGTGGGCGCCGTCGGGGCCGACCGTCGCCACGTCACCGGTGCGGAACCAACCGTCCCCGGTGCGGGCGGCCGCGTCGGCGTCCGGCCGGTTCAGGTAGCCGTCGAAGAGCGTGTCGCCGCGCACCTGCAACTCGCCCATGGTCTCCCCGTCGGCGGGCAGCGGCGTGCCCCGCTCGTCGACCACCCGGGTGCGCACGCCGGGCAGCGGCACGCCGACAGTGCCCGGCCGCCGGGGCCCGTCCGCCCGGGCGCTCACCGTGATCAGGGTCTCGGTCATCCCGTACCGCTCGACCGGCCGGTGGCCGGTCAGTTCGGTGAGCGCGGTGAAGACCGGCTCGGGGAGCGCGGCGCTGCCCGACACCAGCAGCCGGGCGCCGCGCAGCGCCCGCGCCGCCGCCGGCTCCGCCGCGATCCGCGACCAGATCGTGGGTACGCCGAAGTAGAGCGAGCCGGCGGCGGCCGCGTACCGGTCGGGGCGGGGCCGGCCGACGTGGTGCAGCCGGCCGCCGATGCGCAGCGGACCGAGCACGCCGAGCACCAGCCCGTGCACGTGGAACAGCGGCAGGCCGTGCGCCAGCACGTCCTCCGGCGTCCAGGCCCAGGCGTCGGCGAGCCCGTCCAGGCAGGCGGCGACCGCGCGGCGGGACAGCACCGCGCCCTTCGGCGCGCCCGTGGTGCCGCTGGTGTAGAGGATCAGCGCGGTGGCCGCCGGGTCGGGCTCGGGATGCCGGGTGTCGGAGCGGCGGGTCAGGTCCACCGGCAGGACCGGCGGCGCGGCGGGACCGTCGACGGCCGGCGTCCCGGGCGGCGCGAGCAGCACCTCGGCGGCGGAGTCGCGCAGCACGTGGTCGCGTTCCACCGGCCCGGCGTCCGGCGGCACCGGCACCACCGCCGCGCCGGCCAGCAGCCCGCCGACCACGCCGACCACGGTCTCCAGGCTCGACGTGGCGGGCACCGCGACCCGGCGTACCCCGTGCAGGTCGTCGGCGACCGCGGCGGCCGCCCGGCGCAGCTCCACCCAGGACAGCGCCCGGTCGTCGACCCGGATCGCGTCCGGTCGCTCGTCGGTGGACCGGTCGAGCCAGCTCAGCAGCGGCACGGGCGCCCCTCTCGCGATTCGCCGCCGGCGGCGGCGCCCCGACGGTAACCGGGCCGCCGACGGCCCGGCCACCCCTGCGGCGGTCACCGGCGGGGCGACACGCCGGGTGACCGGACGACACCCCTGGCGACCGGCCGACACCCCCGATTCATCGGCCGATGGGTTGAACCGCGCCTCGGTTGCCCGGATGATGAGCGGCGTCGGTCCGCCCTGCGGGTCGATCATGCCCGCACCCGACGCCGCGACACGCCGGCGGCACCCGTACGCGACGGAGGATCCCGCCAGATGCCGGTCATCGAAGTCGAGCACCTGCACAAGAGGTACGGCGACAAGGTGGCGGTCGACGACGTCTCGTTCACGGTGGAGCAGGGCGAGATCTTCGGGGTGCTCGGCCGCAACGGCGCCGGCAAGACCACCACCGTGGAGTGCGTGCAGGGCCTGCGTCGCGCCGACGGCGGCACCGTCCGCGTGCTCGGCCTGGACCCGATCCGCGACCGCACCGAGGTGCGCCAGCGGGTCGGCGCCCAGCTCCAGGAGAGCCAGCTCCCCGACAAGCTGCGGGTGCGTGAGGCGCTGGACCTCTACCGGTCCTTCTACCGCAACCGCGCCGACATCGACGAGCTGCTGGCCGACCTCGGGCTGGCCGAGCAGCGCAACACCGCGTTCCACAAGCTCTCCGGCGGCCAGAAGCAGCGCCTCTCGGTGGCGCTGGCGCTGGTCGGCCGCCCCGAGATCGCGATCCTCGACGAGCTGACCACCGGGCTGGACCCGAAGGGCCGGCGCGACACCTGGGACCTGGTCGAGCGGATCCGCGACCGGGGCGTGACGGTCGTGCTGGTCACCCACTTCATGGCCGAGGCCGAGCGGCTCTGCGACCGGCTCGCGCTCATCGACGCCGGTCGGGTGGTCGCCATCGACACGCCGGCCGGGCTGATGTCCCGGGTGGACGCGGAGCACCGGGTGCACTTCCGCCCGCTCGACCACCTCGACGACGCCCTGCTGTCCGCGCTGCCCGAGGTCAGCTCCGTCCGCCGCAACGGCGACGAGGTCACCGTCACCGGCGGTGAGGAGGTGCTCCAGGCGGTGCTGTCGGCGCTGACCGAGCGGAAGATCCGCTACACCGGCCTCCGGGTCGACCAGCCCACCCTGGACGACGCGTTCGTCTCGCTCACCGGCCACCCGGCCACCCCGCCGGCGCTCGACGGAAGGTCATCGTGAACGCCCTGTCCAAGCTCGTCGCCGTCGAGGCCAAGCTGTTCCTGCGGGAGCCGGTCTCGCTGTTCTTCGTCTTCGCGCTGCCGCTCGGCCTGATGCTGGTGTTCGGCCTGCCGCAGCGCGGCGCGCGCCCGGAGGCCACCGGAGGGCAGCACGGCGAGCTGACGTTCCTGCCGTCCATCGCGCTCTCCCTGACCATCGGGATGCTGGCGCTCTTCACGCTGCCCATGGCGCTGGGCATCTACCGGGAACGCAAGGTGCTGCGCCGGTTGGCCACCACCCCGGTCAGCCCGGCGTTGCTGCTCATCGCGCAGGTGGTGGTCAACCTGGCCATGGGCGTGGCCGGTGCGGTGGTCACCGCGGTCGGCGTACGCTTCCTGCTGGACCAGCCGGCGCCGGCCAACGTGCCCGGTTTCGTGCTGGCCTTCCTGCTCGGGGTGGCCTGCCTGTTCGCGATCGGCCTGCTGATCGCCGCGCTCGCCCCGTCGGCGCGGGCGGCGCAGTCCATCGGGCCGACGCTGTTCTTCCCGCTGCTGTTCCTGGCCGGGGCCTGGCTGCCCCGCGACCAGATGCCCACCGTGCTGGCCCGCGTCGGGGAATACTCGCCGTTGGGTGCCACCGTGGACACCATCTCCGCCGCATGGGCGGGGCAGACCCCGGCCGTGTCGCAGCTGCTCGTGCTGGCCGGCACCGCCGTCCTGGGCTGCCTGCTCGCCACCCGCCTGTTCCGCTGGGAGTAGGGCCCGGGGCGCCGCCGCTAGGGGGCGGCTAAGGGTACTTCGGAAGTGTGAGCTGGATTACGTTCGATTCGCACGGGAGATCGCCCCTCGGTTCCGTCTCGGCGGAACCGGCGGGCGAGTGCCCCGGCGCTTGCGCGCGGCATCGGTAGGCGCGCGCACGGCGAGGCGGAACGACGAACGACGGAGGTCGTGCCATGACAGCTTCTTCCGATCCCGCCCCGGCCGTCCGGACGGCGACGTCCTTCGTCAACGGTGACGACCGGACCGCTTGGCCGCTGACGGCCCACCAGATAGGCACGGACGCCGCCGGCATCGTCGAGGCGGTGCTGGAGGGCGGGCCGGCGACGTTGCCGGTCGAGCTGCGCAGCCACCGGGTGTCCCCGGTGGAATCCAAGATCAAGGTACGGCACTACGGGGGCTACGAGCACTTCGAGCGGGATCCGGCCGGCGTCGTCGACGGCGCACCGGCGGTCTTCCGCTGGACCGGCCGTACCCGTATCGCGGAGTGAACGAGAGGCGGTAAGGCGATGGGCGTCGGGGATCCGCGCAACGGTGCGCACCTGACGGTGACCGACGTGGCCACGGTGACCGCGTTCTACGCGGCGGTCTTCGAGGCCGTGCCGGTGCAGCGGGAGTGTCTGCTGGACGGCCGCGTCCTGCACGCCGAACTGGTGGTCGACGGCCACCGGCTGACGGTGAGCGAGTGGTCCGACCGCCCGGGTGACCCGGGCGGTCCGGGTGGCCCGCTGCCGCTCGCACCGGCCGATCCGCACCTGCTCGTGCAGCGGGCGCTGGCGGCCGGCGCGACGCTCGAACCCACCGGCGGCGGCCCACCGGTGGGGGTGGTGTTCCGGGACCCGGCCGGCCTGCGCTGGGCGGTGCCCGGCTCCTAGGTACCCGACGACGGGCGAACGGCCCCGCCCGATGGGCGGGGCCGTTCGTCGTGCCCGTGAGGGTCAGCGGCGCAGCGTCGAACCGAGGCCGCCGCCGCTGCGCCGCCGGTGCTGCCAGTAGAGGTCGCGCCGGGCGCCCCGCGGGAAGCCGGGCTGCCACGGCTTGACCGGGCCGGCGGTGTGGATGATCGACGAGTCGGTGAGCTTGCCGCCGAACTCCGGCTCCCGCCGCCAGGCCATCAGGTCGTTCCACCGCCACGGCAGCCGCAGCCAGTTCGCGTGCACCGCGAAGTTGAGCGCGTCCTGGTCCGGGTAGCGGGACTCGTGCGCGTGCCGGCGCAGGTAGGCCAGCGACACCTCGGTCACCTCGCACTCCTTCCAGCGCGGCACGTCGATCAGCAGCACGCCGGAGTTGAAGTAGAGCGCGTGCGGGTCGAGGTGGTCGTAGCCGGCCAGGCCGGGGATGCCGCCCATGTCCAGCAGCCGGCGGTTGAACGGGTCCCGCACCCCGCCGAGCGGCACCCCGCCCATGTCCACCTCGAACAGCGGCTTCAGGCTGTTCAGGCACATCGTGTCGCAGTCCAGGTAGAGCACCCGGCGCACGTCGTCCGGCAGCGCCGCCGGGACCAGCAGCCGCAGGTACATCGCCGGTGACAGGTAGGCCATCAGCGGGTCGCTGCCCTTGGACAGGTTCACCTGCGCGGCGTCCACCCGGAGGAACTCCACAGTGGCGTTCGGCCCGGCGATGCGGGTGAGCGTGGTCCGGGCGCTCGCCGGCACGTCGTCGGCGGCGACCAGCCAGTACCGGAGCTTCTCGCCCGGGTTCGACTCGGCGACTGTCGACATGACGACCGCGGCGTGTGCCGCGTACGCGTTGTCAAAGGTCAGGGTGAGGTCCACGGGTGCTCTCCTTCGCGGCGGTGCGTGAGCGCAACGTCGAGAAAAGTAGCCGCGGAATTGTCGGCCCGGCAAGGAATGCGCATTCGCTCAGGGGGTTCGACGAAACAACCCCTGAATTCGCCCCTCAATTCCACCGGTCCGGGTCAGCGGGTGAGACCGATCATGGCCGCGATCCGGGCGACGTCGGCCGCCGCCGGGTCGCACCGGGCGATCTCGGCGACGAGGGTACGCGCGACCGGCCGGCAGCGGACCTCGGCGGGAGCGATCCGATCGGCCTCGACCAGCACCCGGGCGGCAGCGGTGAGGTCGCCGGTGCCGAGGTGGGCGCGCGCGGCGTCGACGAGGTGGGCGGCGCGATGCTCGACCGGCAGCCGGGACCATCCGTCGGCGCGGATCGCGCTCCCGTGCCGGGTGACCGCTTCGGTGCTCTCGCCGAGTTCGAGGGCGGTCAGGAAGCGGGCCAGCAGGACGGTGGTGGGGCCGAACGCGGTGTGGTGCCGGTCGTCGTCGGTGGCGCAGCGGTCGGCGAGTACGGCGGCGCGGTCGGTCAGGTCGTCGGCGTGCCGGCGGTCGCCGCAGCCGGCGGCGGCGAGGCCGGCGTGGAGCAGCAGCGTTCCGCGTACCGCGTCGTCGGTCGTGGCGTCGGCGGCGGCGCGGGCGGCGGTGAGCGCGAGGCGGTGGCGACCCAGCGCACGCAGGGCCTGGCTCACGGCGATGGTGGCGGTGGCGGCGTGGGCGGGGTCGCCGGCGGTGGTGACGGCGCGGTCCGCGGCGAGCCAGGCGAGGTCGGGTTCGCCGAGCTTGACCAGCACCGCAGCGGTGATCCGGTAGGTGGGCACCAGCAGGTCGCGACGGCCGTGGGCGGCATCGAGCAGGGTGGGCAGGACACGCACAATTTGGGCGTAGTGGGCATGCTGGTAGGTGAACCAGGCGTGGGCGACGTGCGGCGCGGCCTGGTCCGCCGGCACCGGGAACGGCGGTGATAGGGGTCGAGGGTGGCGCGTACCGCCTCGACCCCGTCCAGCCGGGTTTCCGCTGCCGAGGGTGGCCGGTGAGGGCCGAGCAGGACCCCCGGGTCCAGGCGGGGCGCCTCGGCGATCTCCTGGATCACCGAGTAGCGGTCCAGCGTGCGTAGGCCGCGTTCGACCTTGTCGACCGAGCTCCTCGACCTGTCGAGCAGTCGCCGGCCGGTCGCCGGTGCGCTCCACGGGCGGGTGGACGGCCAGGGTGGACGCTCCGCGGCGCGGACACCCCCGGGACTTCACCCGGAAGGCGAGCAGTCTGAGGATCGGCGCTGCTTGCGGTGGCAGCGGATGCGTTCGGCGAGGTGGTTCAGGGTGCGGCTGGTCTTGGTCGACAGATGTCCTGCTTGGAGCCTCGCACCCTCGATCAAGGGCTGCCGCATCGACCCCTGGGCCGCAAGATCAGCTGCTAACCTCGGCCTTTCACGGCGGTCGTGATTTTGGGGGTCTGTGGACCGGCCGGAAATTGGCGAAGTGCCTGCCACGTAAGGGAAACTGTGCGGTGTCGAGTCGCCCAGTTGTCCCCGCGTGGAAGGCACTTCGTAGGTGCAGAGTACCCAGTGGTCCACAGGTTTGACCGTCGAGGCCGCCGGCCACGGCGTGGTGTCACACGTCGGCGCGGTGTTGTTGCGGATGCTCGCCGACCGCAGCGGGCTGACCGGTGGGTTGGCGCAGGCGGTAGCCCGGCGCGGATTCGTCCCGGGCCGTGACCGGGGTCGGGTGTTGACCGACCTGGCCGTGATGATCGCCGACGGCGGTGAGGCGATCAGCGACGTCGAAACCCTGCGCCGGCAGGGCGAGGTGTTCGGGCAGGTCGCGTCGCAGGCCACTTCCTGGCGGGCCCTGGACGAGGTCGGCCCCGCCCAGTTGCGTCGTATCGCCACGGCCCGGGCACGAGCGCGGGTCCATGTCTGGTCGCAGTTGGATCGGGTCCCGCCGGCGAAGGCCGCCGGGCGTGAGATCGGTGAAGGCACGGTCGTCATCGACGTTGACGCGTCGCTGCTACTCGCGCACTCGGAGAAGGAGAACGCGACACCGACCTACAAGCGCACGTTCGGGTTCCACCCGCTACTCGTCACGTGTGACAACACCAACGAGCTCCTCACGGTCAAGCTGCGTCCCGGCAACGCCGGGTCGAACACCGCCACGGATCATGTCGAGGTGTTGACCGACGCCCTGGCGCAGATCCCGGCCCCACACCGCCGTGACGTGCTCGTACGCGCCGACGGAGCCGGCGCCACCCACGTGTTCCTGGACTGGCTCACCGCCAAGAACAGCCCACGGCGCCGGATGCAGTACTCGATCGGGTGGCGCGTCGACGGCGACGACCACGCCGCGATCACCGCCCTGCCCGACACCGGGTGGACACCCGCGCTGAACGCCGACGGCGGGGTCCGCGACGGTGCGATGGTCGCCGAGCTGACCGGCCTGCTCAACCTGGGCGGGTGGCCCGACGGGATGCGCGTCATCGTGCGCCGCGAACGACCGCACCCCGGAGCGCAACTGACCCTGTTCGAAACCGTAGACGGGTGGCGTTACACCGCGTTCGTCACGAACACCCAGGTCGGGGCCCTGCAGTGGCTCGAAGCGCGGCACCGCGCCCACGCCCGCGCCGAGGACCGGATCCGCTGCGCGAAACAAGCCGGCCTCGGCCGACTCCCGTCACGGGTGTTCGCAATCAACCAAGCCTGGTGCGCCCTGACCGCGGTCGCCGCGCGTCTGGTCCACGGCCAACGCCGCCGACGGCTACGCATCCCCACGACCTGGCCCTGGGCCGACCAGATCACCGCCGCGTTCAACCGGATCACGGCCATCCCCGACCCCGGCTGACACCACAACCGCCGCCCCACCGACCGGAGGAACCCAGGAGACCACGCCCACCGCCGCGACAGACGGCCCCTCGCCATACCCACCCACCATCAGCATCGACCTACAACGATGGAACCGGGCGGGTCACACCAACACGTCAACCCCGCGAACGATCGAGGTTAGACACCACAATGATCACGAAGCTCGTGCCTGCCCTGCTATACGCCCCAACCGGTCACTACCCGACCAGCCGCACGACCCCGGAACTTGCAACCGCCCTGGAGCGCGAATGATCGAGGCTAATGCCAGCGCTAGCCAATCGAACCGGAAGTAAATAGGTGCTCATCGACGGGTTGCGCCGCCGCTACCTCTGATATAGAGTCGCGAAACTAAGTCAAGGGGAGGTTCGATGCGGACTGCTCTGCGCACCGGAGGTGCCGCAGCTTTTGGCACGATGCTGGCAGTGGCGATGTGCCCTGGAGTGTCGTATGCCGACTCTGGGAACTACACCGAGAACGTTTACACGAGTCACCGGCAAGCAGAGCAGTATTGGAACTCCTCTACCCGGAAGATGTATGTAAGCGCAATCGTCAGTGCGACACTGCCTGCTGGCTACTGCCTCGACTCTTGGTTCGATTGGACCACGCCGGAGGGCTCTAGCCACTACGACGGTCGCGGCGCGCGGACGTGTGTCAGCAATTACTCGATGTATGGAGACGTTGTCACCGAAGGTAACTCTGTGGCAGGTATGCAGAAGGCTGGCGGCGCCTACGGCCCGGATAACGCCACCACTTCCACCTCGTACCTGATAAATGCCCCAGGCTCCTCGATATCAATTGCAAGCATTAACGTCTCGATGACCCACAGCAACTGCACGATACGGTACTGGAAGCGGACAGCGGGTGCGGTGGACTACTGGGCTGGTGGCTCTGCCACGAGTGCGAGCTGTTGAGGAGATGACGTTGCGGAAGATGACGCCCCTAAGTCGGGCTGTGTTGGCCTATTCGCTTACGGGCGTGACGCTGATGAGCGCCCTGGCTGGCTGCGCTCGTCCAACCTCATCACCAATCGGAGACCGGGCTGCGGTGGTTGATCAGCTCGACCGCTTGTCGCAGCGGATTGGTGGAACACCGAGGCAGCGTACTGCGGGCGAGGTTTTGCAGTATCACGCGTATCAGGATCCCATTCGTGACTGTATGGCGAAGGCCAATTTCACCTACGAGCCTCCGCGGTTCACGGACCCGTACCGGGGACGGTCCGTCATTCACATGGGCATCGGCACTGGACAGTGGCTCGCGCCACTGGGAGAAGAGCGGATCGGCGTGACGGACACGGCCGAGATCGTTGGCCCGCAGGAGGACGCAGGTCCGAGCGCGAACTACCGTAGTTTGAGTCAGGCAGAAAAGGACAAGTTCGAGACGGCCCTTACTGGCTGCATACCCCGCGATACACCTGAGGTCAACTTTCCACCGGCTTACTACCCACTGACCGAGAAGTTCAATCAGATGCTGACAGCTGCATCGAAGAACGAACCTGTCAAGGCAGCTGGCAAGCAATACCCGGACTGCATGGCGAAGGGTAATTTCAAGGTCGACAAACACGACGATCTAATCGCATTGATACAGGCTCGCATAGGTAGCGCCCAGCCGCCCAAGCCGAATCATGCCGCCGACGCGAAGTGGTCCTCCGCCGTGGCCTTGGAGAGAGAAGCGGCACGCCTGGATACTGTATGCCGGAAACCGGCATACGACGCTGCACTCGAAGCAGTAGCTCCGGCCGCGTCGGAGTTTGAACGCACCGAAGCGGCCGAACTCACCCTTGTCGCTCAGCAATGGGATGACATGGAAAAGCGCGCAGCAGCCTATCCGGAATTTCCGCGGTAAAAAAATGCCCATAAAGAACAGCTGACTTTTCGTCTCGCAGTGGTGCCGCTCCACGGTCATGGCGATGCGCAGTTGTCGCATGCGCCGCCGACATGAGCGAACGACGGTCCGCAAAACCTGTTTAAGGCGAAGCAGACGTACGACCACTGCCGGATCGGCGCATCCGTTGGTCCGGCAGTGATCGCACGCGCCGAATACCTGGTCCATGCGAAAGCTTGTGGATGTCGACCGTGGCAGCTTGGCCTGCCGCCGAACCGGCGCGTCCTCGAGCCGCGCGGACCCAGTCTGGATCGAGTTGGCGCATCAGTTGCTGATGCAGGTGGGTCAGAGCACACGACTGCGCCAGGTCGAGCGGCCAGTGTTCGACGTCGGAGCCGCGAAAAGTTCCAGCAACAGGCCGAATGGCAGGGTTGGACCGATGTCCATTCGCGAAAGGCCGACCCCGACCTGGATCACCTCGTCGCCTCGGACGGCCGTGCAGAAAGACGGGACACGTGCAAGCCGTCAACCCCGGCGCAGTCCGGGTCACGCAGGCGCCAAGGCGGATGGCCGGAGTTCGGTAGGTTGCTCTTGGGTGCCGGGTCCTTCCGGTCAAGGCCCAGGAAGCGGGAGTGTCACCTCCACCCCGGGCCGCACTGTTTGTTGGGGCATTTGTGGACGACCTCAAGAACGGCCAAGCGCACTGATGGAGATCCGGTTTCATGGATTTCTGAAGATCACGGATTAGACTGCCGCCATGTCCGTCGATGCCCTGCCCGACCGTCCTCCGCTGGCACGCACCGTCGCGGTGGCGCAGGTGGCGCTGGTGGTCGCGTTCCTCGCCGTCGCCGCGCTCTGGCTGGGCCGGATGGTGTCGGCCGACGCCGGCCCGGCCGAGCTGCGCACCGGCGCGTACGACCCGAAGGATCTGGTGCCGTTCGGCATGCACGGCTGGAACCCGTTCATGTGGCTCTACGGCCTCACCGCGCTGCTCTATCCCGCCGGGTTGGCCAGCCCGCTGTTGGCCGGCTACGGCGTGGTGCTGCTGGCCCGGGACCGGCGGTCGCTGCCGCGCGGGCTGCGGGCACTGCTGCTGGCCGGCGTGGTGGCCGGTGCCATGGTGACCGTGCTGCGCTTCACGCCGGTCGGGGCGGACATGCAGGCGTGGTGGCTCGACTGAGTGGCGCCGGCGCGACGATAACTCACCCGGAGCGAATCGCGCGTGCCGTCACAGCGTCTCGACGAGGCGGAAGCGCTCCAGCACGGCCGGGGTGTCGTCGTCGACCGTGAACGCCGGGTCGCCGAGCCATCCCCGGTAGTCCTCGCCGTGCCAGTAGTCCTCATGGCCGGCGCGCCAGGCGGCGACCGACGCGTACCCCTCGCCCTCGTCCCGGGCGTGGTCGAGGTCCACGTCGCCGAGCCGGGCCACGCGGACCTCGACCAGCTCGATCACGGCCACCGGTCGGCCGGCGGAGTCGATCACCGCGAACCGACTGCCGACGGCCGGCAGCGGCTCGCCCTCGATCTCGTTGTCCTGGAGCAGCCCGGTGGTGCTGGTCTTCGTGCCGTCCAGCACGGCGGCGACCAACTGGTCACGCAGCGGGCCGGGAAAGGCGAACTCGTACGGGGGCAGCTCGGCGGTCATGGCCCGCAGCGTAGCCGCGACGCGGGTCGGCGGCGACGCGGTTTCAGCGCACGCGCGAGGGGAGCCAGTCGAGCAGCGCGGCCTCGTAGCGCGGGCTGACGGCGGCCAGCTCGTCGCGCCCGTCGAGGGTGGGCGCGTGGTCGCAGCCGGGCAGCCGGGTCACGGTCAGGTCGGCGTCGCGGGCCACCCGTCGCCACACCTCGATGCTCTCCTCGATCGGCACCCAGCCGTCGGTCTCGCCGTAGCAGAGCAGCACCGGGCCGGCCAGCCGGGCGAACACCGGCGCCGGGTCGAAGTCCATGTCGGCCCAGGTGCCCGGCCGCTCCGGCAGCTCGCGGGGCAGGAACGCCAGCGGGAACCAGGGTCGACCCACCGCGGCTGCCAGCTCCGCCTGCGCCGTCGGCCGGGGGACGTCGCCGCGCAGGAATCCCTCGGCGACCTCGCGCAGCCGGACCAGCTCGGCCACGTCGGCCGGCCCGTAGCCGTGTCGGCGTAGCTGCTCGGCGGTGCCGTAGCGCATCTGCACGGCCGGGCTGACCCCGCTGCATCCGACCAGGATCAGGAAGTCGACTGGGTGCGCGGCGGCGGTGACCGCCGCCGCCCAGGCGCCCTGGCTGAACCCCCACAGCCCGACCGGCGCGGGGCCGACGTGCCGGCGCAGCGCGGCCAGCGCGGCGGCGGCGTCCTCGGCCTGGTCGGCCAGCGGCACGTCGTGGCCGTCGACGCGGGGCCGGCGGTCGTAGCGCAGCACCGCCACGCCGGCCGGCGGCAGCAGCCGGGCGAGGTGCTGGTAGAGGAAGTAGGACCGCTGGTCGGCGTGCGAACCGTGCAGCACTACCAGCCCACCCCGGACCGGGCCGGCCGGCAGGTCGAGCGTCGCCGGCCGGGCCGACGCGCCGACGGTCGTCTCCATGCCGGGCAGTCAACCACGCCGCGCCGGCCCCGGCCGTCCCGTGCCGCCGGGTGCGTCGCGCATCCGCCTGCGTACGCTGGCGGGGTACGCCGCGACGACCGTGGAGAGCACGATGACCAGCACCACCACCCGTACCGCAGGGCCCGCCGACGTGGCCGCCCTGGTCGACCTGATCGAGTCGGCCTACCGGGGGGACCGGGCCCGGGCGGGTTGGACCCACGAGGCGGACCTGCTCGACGGGCAGCGCACCGACCCGGAGATGGTGGCCGCTGCGGTGACCGGCCCGGCCGGCGTGGTGCTGCTGGCGGAGCGGGACGGCGAGCCGATCGCCTGCTGCCAGGTGGAGCGCCGCGACGACCACGCCTACTTCGGCATGTTCGCGGTCGCGCCCGGTCACCAGGGCGGCGGGCTGGGTCGGGAGCTGCTGGCCGAGGCCGAGCGGTTCGCCCGCGAGCGCTGGCACGCCGGCGAGCTGCGGATGACCGTGATCGTCCAGCGTGCCGACCTGATCGCCTGGTACGAGCGGCGCGGCTACGTCCGTACCGGCGAGTTGAGCCCGTTCCCGTACGGCGACGAGCGCTTCGGCGTGCCGCGTCGCCCGGACCTGGCGTTCGAGACGCTGCGCAAGAAGCTCGGCTGACTCAGCCCGGCGGCCGGTCGACGCGGGCGGCCAGTTTCTTCGGGGCCAGCATGCAGTAGCTCTCGGTGAGCAGCTCGGCGACCTCGACCCAGTCCGTCGCGTCGTCGAGCGCCATCCCGACCACGTCGGCGCCCCAGCCCGGCGGGAAGAACGGCGGGCCGGCGGCGAGCAGCCCGGCGATCTCGTCGCCGGGGGAGCGGAACGTCAGCACGCAGAGCGGCTCGTCGGTCGCCGTGGCCCGGGCGGCTGCGGCCGGGTGGTCGGGGCCGACGGTGTAGGCGTGGGCGAACGTGCGGGTGCGGATCCGCCAGCGCACGCCCACCCAGGCCGGCTCCTCGTGGGTCTCCGGGAGGCCGAGGCAGACCGGCCGCAGGCGGTCGAGGTGGTCGGGTGGGACGTCTCCGGGGCCGGTCATGCGCGCAGGTTAACGACCCCCACCGACAACCGGACGGCCGGCGCGGCGTCCTTGCCGCCGCCGGTACGGACGTCGATTGTCGTAGGCGGGAGGACGACCCACCGATGAGTCTCGGCGCGATCCGTGGTCATACCCGCTGCACCTGCGGACAAAGGATGAGGACATGAGCGCAATTCGAGTACTTGTCGGCACGCGCAAGGGCGCGTTCCTGTTGACGTCGGACGAACGGCGCCGCGACTGGACGGTCGACGGTCCCCACTTCGGCGGCTGGGAGATCTACCACCTGACCGGCTCGCCGGTCGATCCGGACCGGCTCTACGCGTCCCAGTCCAGCGGCTGGTTCGGGCAGCTCATCCAGCGCTCGGACGACGGCGGCCGGAGCTGGGCCCCGGTCGGAAACGACTTCGCCTACGCCGGGGACGTCGGCGAGCACCTCTGGTTCGACGGCACGCCCCGGCCGTGGGAGTTCAAGCGGGTGTGGCACCTCGAACCGTCCCGCCACGACCCCGACACGGTGTACGCGGGCGCGGAGGACGCCGCGCTCTACGTCTCCACCGACGGCGGCGAGAAGTGGTCCGAGCTGACCGCGCTGCGCCAGCACCCGAGCGGTCCCGGCTGGCAGCCCGGCGCGGGCGGGATGTGCCTGCACACGATCATCCTGGACCCGGCCGACCGCGACCGGATCTACGTGGCGATCTCGGCGGCGGGGGCGTTCCGCAGCGACGACGGCGGCGCGAGCTGGCTGCCGATCAACAAGGGGCTGCGGTCGGGGGAGATCCCGGACCAGGATTCGGAGACCGGCCACTGCGTGCACCGCCTCGCCCAGCATCCGTCCCGGCCCGACACGCTGTTCATGCAGAAGCACTGGGACGTCATGCGCACCGACGACGCGGGCGGGAGCTGGCGCGAGGTCAGCGGCAACCTCCCGTCGGACTTCGGCTTCCCGATCGCGGTGCACGCGCACGAGCCGGAGACGATCTACGTGGTGCCGATCACCAGCGACTCGCTGCACTACCCGCCGGAGGGCCGGCTGCGCGTCTACCGCAGCCGCACCGGCGGCGAGCACTGGGAGCCGCTGACCGAGGGCCTGCCGCAGTCGCACTGCTACGTCAACGTGCTGCGCGACGCGATGGCTGTCGACACGCTCGACGAGTGCGGGATCTACTTCGGCACCACCGGCGGGCAGGTCTACCACTCGGCGGACGCCGGCGACAGTTGGGCGCCGATCGTGCGCGACCTGCCGCCGGTGCTCTCCGTCGAGGTGCAGGTGCTGCCGTGATCCGGGTCGTGCTGCCGGCTCACCTGAAGAACCTGGCGCACGTCACCGGCGAGGTACGCGTCGAGGTGGCCGGGCCGCCCACCCAGCGCGAGGTGCTCGACGCGCTGGAGACCGCGTACCCGATGCTGCGGGGCACGATCCGCGACCGGCACAGCGGCGCGCGCCGTCCGTTCGTCCGCTTCTACGCCTGTGAGCTGGACCTGTCCCACGAACCGCCGGACGCGCCGCTGCCCGAGGAGGTGGTCGTCGGCAAGGAGCCGTTCATCGTGCTCGGCGCGATGGCCGGCGGCTGAGCCGACGAACCGGGGAACCGTGTCCGGGACGGCCGCGTCTGAGGGCTCATGACTGGTGGCAGATCTCGAACCGTCGGATGGGCGACAGTCGTCGCGCTGACCCTCGCCGGCTGCACCGCCGCACCGCCGGCCGCGCCGCCGCCCCGGGACCGGGGCGGGCCGGCCGGCGGGCTGCGGTTGGTCGCGTTCGACTCCTGCGACGCGGCGTTGCGGCAGTTCCGGGCCGCCGCGCGGGCGACGGTCGGCCCGTGGGGCGTCGGACCGGACGGCGACGCCGTGCCGTTTGCCGCCGCCGAACGGGCCGGCGCACCGGCCGCCCCGAAGGACGCGGCGAGCGCGCCCACTGCCGGTTTCTCCGGCACCACCGTGCACGAGGCCGGCGTGGACGAGCCGGACCTGGTCAAGACCGACGGCCGGCGGATCGTCACGGTGGCCCGGGGCGTGCTGTCAGTGGTGGATCCGGCGAGCCGCCGGCTGACCGGCCGGCTGGCGATCGACCCGACGGTCGGGGAGCGGTTCGCCGGGGGCGACACCAGCCTGCTGCTGCACGGCGACCGGGCGCTCGTGCTGCTCCCGGCCCGCCAGGTGACCAAGGCCGCCGCGCCGAAGGGGCGGCTCGTCCCGGACGCGCCCCAGGCCCGGCTGGTCCTGGTCGACCTCGCCGGGGCGCCGCGGATCCTCGGTGACTACCGGATCGACGGCAGCATGGTCGACGCGCGGCAGGTCGGCGCGACCGCCCGGGTGGTGGTCCGCTCCACGCCCCGGTTGGCCTTCCCCACGCCGGCCCGGGGCACCGACGCGCAGCGGACCGCCGCCAACCGGGCCGTCGTCGACCGGGCCACGATCGACGACTGGCTGCCCCGGTACGAGGTCCGCGCGGGCGGCCGCACCGTCGCCGGGCGGGTGGACTGCGACCGGGTGAGCCGGCCGGCCGGCTTCTCCGGCGCCGCGATGGTGACCGTGCTCAGCTTCGATCTCGGCGCGTCCACGCTCGGCACCGGCGACCCGGTGACCGTCGCGGCCGACGGCGACACGGTCTACAGCAACGGCTCCCGGCTCTATCTCACCAACGACCAGCACCGGCGGATGCCGGTGGCGTCGCCGGGCGGGGCGGACGGCGGCACCGAGATCTACCAGTTCGACCTCACGGCGGGCACCCCGCGCCACGTCGCGTCCGGCTCGGTGCCGGGCTGGCTGATCAACCAGTACGCGCTGTCCGAGTGGAACGGTCACCTGCGGGTGGCCACCACCACCGGCGACCGGTGGGGTCGCGGGGGCGGGTCCGCCTCCGGCGTCTACGTGCTGCGGCCCGACGGCCCGAGGCTCACCCGGGTCGGCCAGGTCACCGGGCTGGGCCGGGGCGAGCGGATCTTCGCGGTGCGGTTCCTCGGCCCCACCGGCTACGCGGTGACGTTCCGGCAGACCGACCCGCTGTACGCGGTGGACCTGCGGGACCCGGCCGCGCCCCGGGTGACCGGCGAACTGAAGATCAACGGGTACTCGGCGTACCTGCATCCGGCCGGGGACGGTCGGCTGCTCGGGGTCGGGCAGGAGGCGACCGACCGGGGGCGGGCCCTGGGCACCCAGGTGTCGCTGTTCGACGTCGCCGACCCGGCCCGGCCGACCCGGATCGCCCGGCACCACGTCGCGCAGGGCTGGTCCGACGCGGAGTCCGACCCGCACGTGTTCCTCTACTGGGCGCCGGAGCGCCTGGTGGTGCTGCCGGTGAACCGGCCGGGCGTGGTGACCGACCGGGCCGGCGCGGAGGGTCGCCGGGGCGCACCGCGCAGCGGGATGCTGGCGCTGCGGGTCGGCGACGGCGGGTTCACGGTGGCCGGCACGATCGAGCATCCGTCGCCGCTGGACGACGGCGGGGAGTGGACGCCGGTCCGCCGGTCGCTGGTGGTCGACGGCGTGCTGTGGACCGTCTCCGACGCCGGGTTGAAGGCGACCGCCCTGGCCACCATGAAGGCGGTGGCCTGGGTGCCGACCAGCTGACGCCGCGCCTCCGTACCCATGCATGTCTGTTAATGTCTTGGCGATGAGGATCGTCGATGCTCGGGTCATCCTGACCTGCCCCGGCCGCAACTTCGTCACCCTCAAGGTGGTCACCGACGAGGGCGTCACCGGGGTCGGCGACGCCACCCTCAACGGCCGGGAGCTGGCCGTCGCGTCCTACCTGCGCGACCACGTGGTGCCGCTGCTGATCGGGCGCGACCCGGCCCGGATCGAGGACACCTGGCAATACCTCTACCAGGGCTCCTACTGGCGGCGCGGGCCGGTCACGATGAGCGCGATCGCGGCGGTGGACACCGCGCTCTGGGACATCAAGGGCAAGGTCGCCGGGCTGCCGGTCTACCAGTTGCTCGGCGGCCGGTCCCGCGACGGCGTGACCGTGTACGGCCACGCCAACGGCGAGACCGTCGACGAGGTGCTGACCGAGGTCGCCCGCTACGTCGACCTCGGCTACCGCGCGGTGCGCGTGCAGTGCGGGGTGCCCGGCCTGCCCCGCACCTACGGCGTCAGCACCGACAAGATGTTCTACGAGCCGGCCGACGCCGCGCTGCCCAGCGAGACCACCTGGTCCACCGAGGCGTACCTGGCCCACGTGCCGAGCGTGTTCGCCCGGGTCCGTGACGAGTTCGGCCCCACCCTCCGGCTGCTGCACGACGTGCACCACCGGCTCACCCCGATCGAGGCGGCGCGGCTCGGCCGCAGCCTGGAGCCGTACGCGCTGACCTGGATGGAGGATCCGGTCCCGGCGGACCTGCCGGAGGGCTTCCGGCTGATCCGCCAGCACACCACCACCCCGATCGCCGTCGGTGAGGTCTTCACCAGCATCTGGGACGCCGCGCAGCTCATCCGGGAGCAGCTCATCGACTACGTCCGCGCCACTGTGGTCCACGCCGGTGGGCTCAGCCACCTGCGTCGCATCTTCGACCTCGCGGCGCTGCACCACGTCCGCAGCGGCTCGCACGGGGCCACCGACCTGTCGCCGGTCTGCATGGCCGCCGCGCTCCACCTCGACCTCGCCATCCCGAACTTCGGCCTCCAGGAGTACATGCGGCACACCGAGGCCACCGACGAGGTCTTCCCGCACGGCTACCACTTCGCCGACGGCTACCTGCATCCCGCCGAGACGCCCGGCCTCGGGGTGGACATCGACGAGGCGGCGGCGGCCCGCTTCCCGTACGCGCCCGCCTACCTGCCGGTGAACCGGCTGACCGACGGGACGGTGCACCCGTGGTGACCGCGCCGGCTCACCAGATGCGGCGACCGTGCGCGTCCGGCACCCCGGACTTGCGGAAGAAGTACGTGTTGACCTGGTCCCGCCACTCGGTGGCGCTACGGACCTGCTCGTCGAGGCGCTCCGCCACCCGGTCGTGCACGTCCGGCTCGATCAGGCCGGCGAGCCGGCGCCACCGCTCGCGCATCGCCACCACCTGCTCGACGCCGGCGAAGTGCGTGTCGTAGATGTGCTGGATCACCGTGCGGCCGCTGTGCAGGACGTGGTGGTAGGGCACGTGGTGGAAGAAGAGCAGCAGCTCGTCCGGGCACCGCTCGCGTGACTCGTACACCTTCGACCAGGGGGCCGGGTACTGGCCGGTGAACCCGGTCCCGGTCGCCCGGGTGCGGTCCACCCCGACGCCGTCCCGGTCGGCGAAGTGGTAGGTGCCCCAGGGCGTGTACTCGTAGCCGTCCACGTCGGGCCCGTAGTGGTGCCCGGGCCGCACCATGAAGCCGACGCCCAGCGGCGCGGTGTAGCACTCGTAGGTGCGCCACGAGTCGTCCATGACCTCGTGCAGCGTCCGCCGCAGCCGTTGCGGGTCACCGGTCGCCGGCCAGGTCAGGCCGATCCACTCGTCGAGGACCGCGCCGGGGTCCAGGTGGGGGTCCCAGGCGAGCCGGCCGACGGCGTACAGGTTGGCCTGGGCCAGCGGGTGCCCGGTCCAGAACGGGTCGTCCCCGGTGTTGGCGACGCCGACCAGGCCGCCGCCCCGCGCGCCGGCGACCACGTCGGCGACCGTGCCGCCGCCGTCGCCCCGGGGCGCGAACCGCAACACCTCGCTCCACCAGGGGCCGAGCCAGCAGACGTGCCGCTGCTGGCCGGTGTACTCCTGCGTCACCTGCACCTCGACCGCCATCCGGGTGGCCGGCATGGCCAGCAGCAGCGGCGACACCGGTTCGCGCGGCTGGAAGTCGACCGGACCGAACTTCACCTGGAGGACCACGTTGTCGGCGAACCGGCCGTCCAGCGGCACGAAGTGGTCGTACGCGGCCCGGGCCCGGTCCGTCGACCGGTCCCGCCAGTCCTGGCGGTGGTCGTAGACGAAGGCCCGCCAGTGCACCACGCCCCCGTACGGCGCGAGCGCCCCGGCCAGCAGGTTCGCCCCGTCGGCGTGGTCGCGCCCGTAGGTGAACGGGCCGGGCTGGCCCTCCGAGTCGGCCTTCACCAGGAATCCGCCGAAGTCCGGGATGCGCTCGTACACCCGCCCGGCGGCGGCGGCCCACCAGGCCCGCACCCGGTCGTCGTACGGGTCGGCGGTGGGCAGGCCGCCGAGGACCACCGGGGCGGCGAACGTGACCGCGAGGTGCACCCGCACGCCGTACGGCCGCAGCACGTCCGCGATCTCCGCCACGTCACCCAGCCGGTCGGTCAGCAGCCGCGCCTCGGTGTCGTGCACGTTGACGTTGTTCACCGCGATCGCGTTGATCCCGCAGGCGGCCAGCAGCCGCCGGTAGTCCCGCACCCGGGCCGTGTCCCGGCGCGCGGCGCCGTCCCGCCAGAAGATCGAGCCGCCGGCGTAGCCGCGCTCCACCTGCCCCGACACCGGGTGCACTGCCACGTTGTCCCAGTGGTCGAGCATCCGACGGGACAGGGCCGGCCGGTGCCGCCGCGCCGGCCGGTCGGCGTCGAACGTCGCCGCGCCCAGCCGGACCACGTGGAACAGCCCGTACAGCAGGCCGGCCGGCGTGTCGGCCAGCACCACCGTCACGCCCGCCGTCCGGGCGGTCAGGAACCCCTCGTCGCCGAGCGTGCCGTCGCCCCGGCCGTTCACCGCCGGCGTGGCGGCGAGGCGGACCGCCTCCGCCGTCGCGTTCGCGAGCGGACCGGCGTCGCGCAGCGCGAGCACCAGGTCGGCGTCGACCTCCCAGGACGGGGAGCGCCACACCCGACCGCCGTACCGGGCGCAGGCCCGCGTCACCTCGTCCAGCACGGTGTCCACCAGCGGGCCGGAACCGTGCACCAGGACGCCTCGGGTGCCGAGCGCCCGGAACGCCTCCGGCGGCAGCCAGGCGGCGTGCCAGGTGGTCGTCTGCACCGGCATCGGCTCCGCGCCGCTCACCGGCCCGTCCGTGGCAGCGGTACTCACGCGGTGAACTCCCTCCGGATCACGTCGATCATCGGGTCGCCGATCCGCAGCAGCGCCAGCACGAGAACCGCGCCCAGGAGCGCGAGCACCGCCTCGGAGAAGACGGCGGTGACGCCGGCGGCGGCGCACAGCAGGACGGCGTTGCCGACCGTGACGCCCGGCGTCCGGACCAGGAAGTAGCCGGCCAGCCGGACCACGTCGCGGGTGCGGAACGTGAACAGCGAGACGATCACCAGGGCGTTCGCCCCGACCAGGGCCACGCCCGCGCCGACCAGCACCAGCGGCGCCGCCCACCAGGCCGGCACCGCGGCGGCGGGCAGGTGGGCCAGGTTCACCGCGATGAGCGTCAACCACGCCAGCGTCGGCACCCACACCCGCAGCACGCCGGCGAGGTTGGCCCGGTAGGCCCGCCGGAACGCGGCGGCGGGCCGCAGGTCGGTCAGGTCGGGGCGCTGGTGACGCAGGGCGTGGAGCGCGGCCGAGACGGCCGGTCCGACCGGCAGCAGGCAGACCGCGACCAGCGGCAGGTTGCTGACGTCCCGGTCGAGCAGCACCAGCGCGGCCAGCCCCGGCACGGTGGTGAGCAGGAGCAGCAGCTCGACGACGAGCAGGATGTGCACGGCCGCGGCGGCCCGCGACAGCGGTCCGTCACCGAACTCCCGCCGGCCGGGCACGGTGTCGCTCACGACGGCTCCCGCCGGGCCGCCGGTGCCGGCTCGTCGGGCGGGTCGAGCAGCCGGTCGTCGTCCCACCACGGCGGCGTCTCGTCCACCACCGGGGTCAGCTCGACCAGCGTCACCTCGTGCCGGGCGAGCGTCAGGTCGACGTCGACCCGGCCGGCGGCGACCGGCAGGGCGCGGTGGCTGCGGGCCGGCTCGGCGGCCTCCCGCAACGCGTCGAGCTGTCGGGGCCGGGGCGAGCGCGGGCTGCCCATCTCCCGCCAGGCCGCCCGGACGTTGCCGGCGTCCTCGCTCACCGAGGAGCGGAGCTGGAACGCGGACGAGGTGCCGGGCGGGCCGAGCGGCACCGACAGCGCCACGGTGTGCCCGGCCGGCGCCGGCGCCCGCCCGGTGACGTCGACCGGCGCCCAGGCCAGCACCGCGACCCGGCCGTCCGGGTGTCGGGTGACCAGGTGGTCGGGGCCGCGGGCGAGCACGTCCTCGCCGAGCCGCGCCATGAACGCGTACAGGTGGTAGGTGGGTTTCTTGAGCTGCCGGTGGGCGAGCAGCCCGAAGCCGCCGTGCAACGGCGCGGTCGGCACGCCGACCTCCTCGAACACGTCGCTGAACGTCCAGTACGAGAACGAGTCGACCAGGTCCCCACCGCCGGCCAGCACCGGCGCCAGGTAGGCGGCGTGGAACGCGGTGTCGTGGACCGGGTTGTCCGGCCGGTAGGAGGAGTTGAACTCGGTGATGTGCACCGGCCGGTCCGCCAGCGCGGTCCCGGCCAACCGGCGGCGGGGCGCGGCGAACTGCTCCAGCAGCTCCGCCGCCGGGGCCAGCGTCTGGCGGGTGCCGAACGGCACGTGCCGGGCCGGGCCGGAGGTGTACGCGTGGCGGCTGACGAAGTCGACGGGCACGTCGCGGGCGGCGACGAACTCGGCGAACGGCGCCAGCCACTCGTCCGCGCCGGGGGAGATGGCCGGGCCGCCGACCTGGAGCGCCGCGTCGACGTCCTTGACCGCGTGCGCCGACACCTCGTACAGGCGGTGGTAGGCGGCCTGGTCGGCGTCCCGCCAGAACTCGGGCAGGTTGGGCTCGTTCCACACCTCGATCGGCCAGCCGCGCACCTCGTCCAGGCCGTACCGGTCGACCAGGTGGGCCACCGTGGCGCGGACCAGGTCACCCCATTCCGCGAAGGAGCGCGGTGGCGTGACGTTGCCCCGCCACCAGAACACGGTCTGCTCCCCGGAGGCGAGCGCCGACGGCATGAAACCCAGCTCCACGAAGGGCCGGACGCCCAGCTCCAGGTAGGCGTCGACGACCTGGTCGACGTACGTGAACGCGTGGTGCACCCGGCGTTCGCCCCGGTACTCGTACGGGCGGTGCACGCCGACGCCGTCGCTGAACAGCCCGTGCCCGCGGATGTGCCGGAACCCGATGTCCCGCTGCACGAGCGCCAGCGAGTCCTGGTAGTCCCGGCGCAGCGCCAGGTCGAACCGTCCGGTGCCCACGCAGGTCCGCCAGGCGTCGGTCAGCCGGCCGGTCGGCCGGTCGGGCACGGTACGGCGCATCGCCTCCTCACCCGTGGTTCTTGCGGTACCGCTCGTACGCCTTGTTGACCAGATCGGTGTACGCCTGCGCGTTCTTGCCCTTCAGTTCGGTGACGTAGGCGTCCCACTCGCTCAGCGGGCGCTGGCCCAGGGCGAACTTCAGCGTGTTCTGGGTGACGTAGTCCTTGAGCGCCGTCGCCCAGAGCGTGGTCTGCTCGCGCTCCTCATCGGTCAGCGGTGCGGGCGGCGGCGTCACCCAGGGCGCCGGCTTGCGGCCGTTCATCTCCCGCTGGAACTCCATCTCCTCGGGCGAGAAGAACGACTGCACCAGGTCCAGCTTGCCGCCGTACGCGAAGACGCCGTTGGCGAAGCCGAAGTCCTTCTGGAGGTGCTTGGTGCCCTTGGGGTTGAGCCCGACGATGTCGACGTCCGGGGTGGGGGCGCGCCGGCCCGAGGCGTCCCGGGTGTAGGTGGTGCCCTCGACGCCCCACTTGGCGAACTCCTGGCCGGCGTCGGAATACCAGAGCCAGTCGATGAACTGCATCATGGCCACGAAGTTCTTGCCCTCGCGGGCCTTGCTGGAGATCATCACGCCGTTCTCCAGCCGGCTCGCCGGGTTGACCGGGCCGGCCGGGCCGATCGGGAACATGATCTTCTTCAGCCGGGCGTTCGGGTTGATCTTCGCGATGTCGGGGCGGTAGTCGTTGATCAGGTTCTGCGCGTTGGTGCTGATCACGAACGACTTGCCGCTGGCGAGCTTCTGGCGGGCCTGGTCGTCGGTCTGGGTGAACGTCTCCGGGTCGAGCAGCCCTTCGGCGACCAGCTTGTGCAGGAACTCCACCACCTGCCGATACTTGTCCGACGCCGCGGTGAAGACATACTTGCCGGCGTCGGCGTCCCAGCTGGTGGCCTGGTAGTTCCACCCGGCGCCCTGCAGCCCGTACGACAGGGCGAGCATGTTCAGCAGGTTGCCGGCCGGGTTGGGCTTGCCGAACCGGTCGGAGAACGGATGGACGTCCGGGTGGGCCGCCTTCATCGCCTTGAGCATGGCGTACACCTCGTCCCAGGTGGTCGGGGACGGGATGCCCAGCTGCTCCAGGACGTCGGTGCGGACCGCGAGCGTGTACTCCTGCCAGGGCTTCTCGTGCAGGCCGGGCAGCAGATAGAACTTGCCGTCCTCCTGCCGAAGCGTGTCGATCTCCGGCTGGAGCCGCCACCTGTCGAGCTTCTCCTTGAAGTGCGGCATCAGGTCGAGATAGTCGCTGACCGGCAGGATGGCGCCGGACGAGACGTACGAGTTCTCCTGCGGGTGGTAGGTCTTCGGGATGATCAGCGGGGCGTCCCCCGAACCGACCAGCACGCTGCGCTTCTGCTCGTAGTCGCTGAGCGGCACGGCGACCGGGTCCAGCTTCACGTTGGTCCGCTTCGCCAGCTCCGACCAGAACAGCCACTCCGGCTTGAGCGGATAGTTCGGGTGGTTGTTGTAGAGGATCGAGAACGTCACCGGCTCGGTGGCCCGGAACTGGTCGCCGACCCCGTACTTCTCCATCGCGCCGGCGCGGTTCCGGTCGAGATCCTTCTGGTCGGGGTCGTCGTCACCGCATCCGGTCAGCGAGACGACGGCGGCCGCGCCGGTGGCGAACAGCACCTGACGTCGGGACAGCTGAACCATGGGTGTTCCCTTCGGTTGGTGGCGGCACCGCTATCCCTTGACGGCGCCGAGCATGATTCCGGAGACGAAGTAGCGCTGGATGAACGGGTAGACCGCGAGGATCGGCAGCACCGTGAGCACGATGGTCACGGACTGGATGGTCGCGGCGGACTGCACCACGTCGTCGGCGCCGAGGCCGCCGCCGGTCTGCGTGGCGTCGGTCGCGCCCACGATGAGGTTGCGCAGGTAGACCGTCACCGGGAGCAGGTCCTGCCGGTCCATGTAGAGGAACGCGGCGAACCAGGAGTTCCAGAACGAGACGGCGTAGAACAGCACCATCGTGGCGACCATCGCCTTGGACAGCGGCAGGACGATCCGCAGCAGCGTGCCGTACGTGTTCAACCCGTCGACCGCGGCGGCCTCCTCCAACTCGACCGGCAGGCTCTCGAAGAACGCCTTCATCACCAGCAGGTTGAACACGTTGATGGCGTTGGGCAGCGCGACGGCCCACACGGTGTTCTTCAGGCCCAGGCTGGTGACCAGCACGTAGTTGGGGATCAGGCCGCCGGTGAAGAACATGGTGAACACGGCGATCCCGACCAGCGCGGTCCGGCCCCGCAGGTCCTTCTTCGACAGCACGTACGCGTAGCAGGTGGTCAGCACGATGGAGATGAGCGTGGCGACCACCGTGTAGACGACGGTGTTGCGATAGCTGATCCAGAACGCCGGGTCGGACGTCACCACCCGGTACGCGGTCAGGTTGAACCCGCGCGGCACGAGGTTGACCTGCCCGGCGACGATGTACGCGTTGTCGCTGAGCGAGCGGGCCACGATGGTGAGGAACGGGTACAACGTCACCACCACCACACCGGTGAGGACCACGGCGTTGACCGCCTGGAAGACGCGGTAGCCCCGGCTGGGCCGGGGGCCGGTGGTCACCACAGGCTCGTCCCCACCGCGCGCCGGGAGATCGCGTTGGCGGACAGCACCAGCGTCAACCCGATCACGGCCTCGAACAGGCCGATCGCGGCGCCGTAGCTGAGGTTCCCGGAGACGATGCCCACCCGGTACAGGTAGGTGGAGACGACGTCCGCGGTTGGGTAGGTGAGCGGGTTGTAGAGCAGCAGGATCTTCTCGAAGCCGACCGCCATGAACGTGCCGATGTTGAGGATCAGCAGCGTCATCATGGTCGGCCGGATGCCGGGCAACGTGACGTGCCAGGTCTGTCGCCACCGGTTGGCGCCGTCGATGCGGGCCGCCTCGTAGAGGTCGCCGTCGATCGTGGTGAGTGCCGCGAGGTAGAGGATGGTGCCCCAGCCGACGGTCTGCCAGACCTCGGAGGAGACGTAGATCGACCGGAACCAGCCGGCCTCCTGGATGAACGGGACCGGTTGCCCGCCGAACGCGTCGACCAGTTGGTTCACCGTCCCGTCCACGGACAGCAACTGCATGACCATCGCCGCCACGATCACGATCGACAGGAAGTGCGGCAGGTAGGACACCGACTGCACGAACCGTTTGAGGACTCGGCTGCGCACCTCGTTGAGCAGCAGCGCGAGCACGATCGGCAGCGGGAAGCAGAACAGCAGCGTCAGCGCGCCCAGCACCAGCGTGTTGGTGAAGACGTCCCAGAACGTGGGGTCGGTGAAGAACAACCGGAAGTAACGCAGGCCGGTCCAGTACTCGCCGAACACGCTGCCGCCGGGCCGGTAGCGGCGGAACGCGATCACGTTGCCCAGCATCGGCAGGTAGCGGAAGACCAGGAAGAACAGCAGCGGCAGGACGGCCAGCGAGTAGAGCTGCCAGTCCCGCCGCAGCGCCCGGCGCCAGGGCCGGCGTCGACCGGGGCGACGCCGGCGGTCCGGTCGCGGTGCCGGTGCCGCCGCCGTCGGGGCGAACCGCGCCTCCGACCGTACGGATGTCATCCGCCCTCCCACCGTGGCCGAAAGCTTCCGGTAATGGCCCGTAAGCTTTCCGGAAATTTATGGTCATCGCTTGATGGATGTCAAGGCAATCGATGTCCCAGTCGCCGTGGAGGATCCGTGCCCTTCTCCGACCTGCCGCTCGACCAGCTCCGGCACTACCGGCCGGCCGTCGCCGAGCCCGCCGACTTCGACCGGTTCTGGCGTGCCACGCTCGACCGGGCCGCCGCCGTCCCGGTGCTCCTCGACGTCCGGCCCGAACCCACCGGCCTGAAACTCGTCGACACCTGGGACGTGACGTACGCCGGCTTCGACGGCGAACCGGTGCGGGCCTGGTACACCCGCCCGGCGGGCGTCGACGAACCGCTGCCGGCCGTGGTGGAGTACGCCGGTTACGGCCGCGGGCGGGGCCTGCCGGGGGAACGGCTGACCTGGCCGGTGGCCGGGTACGCCCACCTGCTGATGGACAACCGGGGCCAGGCCGGCCGGTACGCCCGCGGCGACACCCCGGACCCGCACGACGCGCCGGGCGGCCCGACCGTCGCCACCCGGGGCATCCTGAACCCGGACGACTACTACTACCGCCGCCTGATCACCGACGCGGTGCGCGCGGTCGACGCCGTCCGCGCGCTGCCCGGCGTCGACGTCACGCGCGTCGTCGCGGCCGGGAACAGTCAGGGCGGCGGGCTCGCCCTGGCGGTGGCCGGCCTGGTCGGCGACCTCGCCGCGCTGCTGGTCACCGCGCCGTTCCTGTGCCACATCGGCCGGGCCGTCCAGCTCACCGACGCGTCCCCGTACGGCGAGATCGCCCAGTACCTGGCGGTCGACCGCGAGGTGGAGGAGGCGGTCCGGCACACGCTCTCGCACGTCGACGGCGTCGCCTTCGCCCGCCGGGCCGCCGCCCCGGCGCACTTCGGGATCGGCCTGCGGGACGACGTCTGCCCGCCGAGCACCGGCTTCGCCGCCTACAACCAGTACGGCGCCGCCGCCGGCGGCCGGTCGGTGACACCGCGCCGCGAGATGCACACCTACCCGTACAACGGCCACGAGGGCGGCGAGGCGTTCCACGTGCGGCGTCAGCTGAGCTGGCTCGACGCGGTGCTGCGAGACACCCTGCGGGCCTGACCGCCCGGCTGGTCCCGGTGCGCCCGGCCGGTGGGGCCGGGCACACCGGGGCAGCGGGTACGGCGCGGGCCGGCCTCGGATCAGCCGACCGAGCAGGGTGCGCCGTTCAGCGTGAACGCCGCCGGCTTGCCGGTGTTGCCGGTGTGGGTGGCCTGGAAGCCGATGTCGACGGAGGCGCTCGGGGCGATGGCGCCGTTGTAGGAGACGTTGCGCGCGGTCACCGCCCCACTCGTCGGCGCGTAGGAGGCGTTCCAGCCGCCGGTGATGGTCTGCCCGGCCGGCAGCGTGAACGCCAGCGCCCACCCGTTGACGGCCGAGCCGCCGGTGTTGGTGATCGTGACGGCGGTGGTGAGACCGCTGCTCCAGGCGTTGACCGTGTACGCGACGCGGCACCCGCCGGCCGGCGGCGGGGTGGTCGGCGGGGGAGTGGAGGGCGGCGGGGTCGAGGGCGGCGGGGTGGTGGTCGGGGGCGTGCCGTCGCTGATGCTGCCCGGCACCGACCGCAGCGCGTTGTACCAGACGCCGGCCATCTTGGTGTAGCCGCCGGCGTTGGGGTGCACGCCGTCGGCCAGGTCGGCGAGGGTGAGCGCGGCGTACATGTCCACCAGGTGCACGCGCCGACCGGCGTCGGCCCGGCTCTTCACGATGCCCGGGATGGCCGCGTTGTACGCGCGGACCTGCGTGTCCGCGCCGGACTTGGGGACGATCGTGGAGACGAAGACCTCGGTCGTGGGCGACGTCGACGTGATGTGGTCGACGAGCGTGGCGAGCCGTCCCGGGGCGCCGCTGGTGTCGCCGTACATGTCGTTGGTGCCGATGTGCAGCAGCACGGTGCGCGGGTTCGTCGCCCGCAGCCAGCTCACCACGTTGGCGTCGATCTGGGCGATGGTCCACCCGGAGTGCCCCTCGTGGTCGTGGTCGCCCAGGCTGCTCGGGCCGTTGAACTGCGAGCCGACGAAGTCGATCCGGTAGCCGTCCGCCGCCAGCCTGCGCCACAGTTCCGTCCGGTAGCCGCCGGGCACGTTGAACCCGTCCGTGATGGAGTCGCCGAGCGGCATCACCCGGACGCCCCCGTTGGACTCGGCGCTCGCCGGGCCGCCGGCCATCGTCGCCGCGGTGGTCAGGGCCACCAACGCGGCAGCCGCCGCGCTCCACAGTCGAAATCTTCGGATCATCGGGTCCTCCGCAGGGGATCGGTCGTGCGCGTGCGTCACCGCGGTCGCCGTGGCACGCGCGAAGGCGGACCGGCCGGTGGTGACGGGACGGGAAGTGGTGATGCGCGGCGCGGAACGGCCGACCGGGACCCGGGCACCGGTGTGCCGCACGCGGAGTGTCGCCGGGATGGCGGCCCGGCTGCTGGCGGGAGCATGCCCTCCGCTCCCACCGAGGCCACGCTACTGAGACTTCGATAACGTTGTCAATCGAAGCATCTGAATCGATTTCGGCCCCCGGAGGTGCGTGTCGGCCGGGCGCGGTCCGCCTCGAACGGCGGCCGACGCGCGCCGTTACGTGACGCGGCGAGCAAGAGCGTGGTAGGCAGGTCCAGGACCGCAACCGCGACGGAGGGGCCCGGCATGCCGACGTTCATCACCATCGGGTACGGCGACCAGGACGGCTACGACCGCACCGACCCCGCGGTACGTGACGCGGCCCACGCGCACGACGAACGGCTGCGGGCCGCCGGCGTCCGGATGGGCGTGGCCGGCCCACCGGTGCAGGTGCGCAACCCCGACGGCGCGGGCACCGAGGTGCGGGACGGGGCGTTCCTGACCTCGGCGCTGCCGATCGGTGGGTTCGCCGTGATCGAGGCGGCGTCGATGGCCGAGGCGATCGAGATGGTGTCCGGAACGCCGTGCGCCGTCGCCCACGGCGTCGTCGAGGTGTGGCCGCTTCGGGACACGCCCTAACCGAGCCGGCGCAGCGCGGCGTCCAGGGTGTCCTCCGGTGTGCTGTTGAACGCGATCGCCGCGCCGGGCGCGTGCCGGTGCACCAGGTTGACGACCTCTTCGAAGAGGTCGAGCAGCGGCTCGTGCTTCCGGATGCCGCCGCCGACCACCACGCAGGCGTACGCCCGGCGGGTCAGCGCCGCCGCGATCGTCTCCTCGGTGTCCGCGTCCGGTGCGACCAGGCACAGGTCGGCCTCGATCCCGTGCTCCGCGAAGCGGGCGTGACCACTGTCGATCGCGGCCACCACCGGCGTCGGGTCCCAGCCCGGGATCCGGGCCGGGTCGAGGCCGATGACCAGCACCGGGCCGCGTGCCATGCGTCCTCCTCGGGTGCGCCGGGTTGCCCAGTCCATCACACCCCGCCGGCGGCCGTTCGGCCAGCCCGCCACCCGGTTTCGTCTTCCGTTGCCCGGGGCAATTGATCGACCGACCACCCCATCGTGGAAGGGCGACCATCATGCACGTCGGCGGCATCATCTCCGGCATCATCATCGGTCTGATCATCGGCGCGCTGGGCCGTCTGGTCGTACCGGGCAAGCAGACCATCCCGATCTGGCTCACCCTGGTCATCGGCGTGGTCGCCGCGCTCCTGGGCACGGCCGTCGCCGGCGCGCTCGACGTGGCCGACACCAACGGCGTCGACTGGATCGAGCTGCTCATCCAGGTCGTCTTCGCCGCGATCGGCGTGGCCGTCGTCGCCGGTGTGTACGGTCGCCGACGCATCTGATCCGACGCGTTCCCGCCGCACCTGACGGCGGCACCGGCCGAGACACCGTCACCCGGGCCGGCCCGGAGCGGCCCGCGAGCGCCCCGGACCGGCCCGCGGCTCAGTCTCGGACCGGCCCGCCGCTCAGGAGCCGTCGGCGGCGAACGGGCCGCCCGGGCCGAACGCCAGCGCGGCGAAGCGCTCGCCGATGCGACGGTCCGCCACCGGGTCGGGGTGCAACTGGTCGGGCAGCGGCAACTCGGCGAAGTCCGCCTCGCCGTAGAGTTCCAGCCCGTCCAGGTAGTGCAGGTTCGGGTCCTCGGCGGCCCGGGCGGCCACGATCCGGGCCAGCTCGGCGCGGATCACCCGCAGCGTGAGCTTGCCGGCGGCCGCCTCGGCCGGGTCACCGGTGGCGCGGAACTGCAGCGTGCCGCTGCTGAGGTCGGCGGCGCCCGGCCCCGGCGTGTCCTCCTGGATCGGGCACAGGATCGACGACACGACCAGCAGTGGCGTGTCCGGGTGCCCGTCACGCAGCGTGTCGAGGAAGCCGTGCACCGCCGGGGTGAAGGCGCGCAGCCGCATCACGTCGCTGTTCACCAGGTTGATGCCGATCTTCACGCTGATCAGGTCCGCCGGGGTGTCCCGCATCGTCCGCGCGGTGAACGGGTCGAGCAGCGCGCTGCCGCTGAACCCGAGGTTGACCAGCTCCACGCCGGCGAGCCCGGCGGCGATCGCCGGCCAGGTGCCGGTGGGGCTCTCGGCGTCCGAGCCGTGACTGATCGAGCTGCCATGGTGCAGCCACACCCGCCGCCCCCGGTCGCCGACGGCCTCGACCGGCGCGTCGGTGCGCAACGCCACCAACTCGGTGATCTCCCGCTGCGGCAGCCAGATCTCCACCTCCTTGTCGGTGGCGGGCAGGTCGGCGAAGCGGACCGCGGCGACCTGGCCGGTGTCGGTGGTCACCGCGCCGGTGGACAGGTCGATCGTGAGCACCTTGCCGCCGCCGGCCGTGGCCTGCCCGGCGAGACGTCCGTCGACCAGCAGGTCGTAGCGACCGTCCGGGCGCGGCGGGGTGCCCCGGTAGACCATCTTGGTGGCGAGCACGTCCAACTCGACGGTGGTGGCGCGGGTACGGAACACCAGCCGGACGCCGGACGGCATCGCCTCCGCCATCGCCACCTGCGGGTCGGTGTTCTGCGCCCGGGCCCACCCGGGCAGCCGGTGCGGCAGCACCCCCTGCGCGGTGCGTTCCAGGTCGAGCGCGCCGCGCAGCAGCTCGGCGGTGATCGGCGTGGTGATCGAGGGATGCGGGGAGGTCATGCTCCGATCTTGCCGAGCCGCCGATGCGGCGGCAAACTGAATTGTCCGACAGGCCGGACTCGTGCGCGTCTCAGTCGGCCAGCACCAGGTCGACGTAGCGCTCGACCATGGTGGCGAGGACCCGGTCCGGGTCGGTCGCCCACACCTCGGCGTTGAAGATCTCCACCTCGGTGTCGCCTGCCCACCCGGCCGCCTCCACGGCACGGCGCAGCGGCGGGAAGTCGATGTGCCCGTCGCCCATCATGCCGCGCCCGAGCAGCACGTCGGCCGGCAGCGGGGTGAGGAAGTCGCACACCTGGAAACTCGCGATCCGGGCGCCGGCGCGGGCGATCTGCCGCCACACGTCCGGGTCCCACCAGACGTGGAACGTGTCCACCACGACGCCGACCTGCTCGACCGGGAACGCCTCGGCCAGGTCGAGCGCCTGCCCGAGCGTGGACAGCACCGCCCGGTCGGCGCAGTACATCGGGTGCAGCGGCTCCAGCGCCAGGCGTACGCCGCGCTCGCCCGCGTACGGGGCCAGCTCGGCGAGCGCGTCGGTGACCCGCGCCCGGGCGCCGACCAGGTCGCGGGAGCCGGGCGGCAGGCCCCCGACGACCAGCACCAGACAGTCGGTGCCGAGGCCGGCCGCCTCGTCGATGGCCCGCCGGTTGTCGGCCAGCGCCGCCGTCCGCGCGGCCTCGCCGGCGGCGGTGAGGAACCCGCCCCGGCACAGCGACGACACCCGCAGCCCGGCGTCCGCGACGAGCGCCGCGGCGGCCGGTACGCCGATCTCGGCGACCGGTTCGCGCCACAGCCCGATCGCCGGGATGCCGGCCCGTACGCAGCCGTCGACCGCCTCCCGGACCGACCAGCGTTCGGTGGTGCGCTGGTTGAGCGACAGCTTCGCCAGCCTCGGGTCGGCGGTCATCCGGTCACCCCCGCCACGGCCAGGTAGCCGCGCATCCGGTGCGCCGCCAGCTCCGGGTCGAGCAGCAGCCCGGCGGCGTCGGCCAGCCGGAACGTCTCCACCAGGTGCGGCACGCCGCGCCCGCCGTGCAGCCCGCCGACCATGGTGAAGCCGGGCTGCCGGCCGTTCAGCCAGGACAGGAACGCGATGCCGGTCTTGTAGTACGGCGTGGGCGGGGCGAACACGTGCCGGGACAGCGGCACGGTCGGGTCCAGGACCGCCCGGAAGCCGGCCGCGTCGCCGGCGTCGAGCCGTTGCAGCGCGGCCGACGCGGCCGGGGCGATGGCGGCGAACGCGCCGAGCAGCGCGTGGCTGGACCGCTCGCCGTCGCCGGCGATCAGCTCCGGGTAGTGGTAGTCGTCGCCGGTGTAGACCTTCACGGTGGGCGGCAGCAGCTCGCGCAGCCGCACCTCCCGGCCGGCGTCCAGCAGCGACACCTTCACGCCGTCGATCACGTCGGCGTGCGCGTGCACCAACGCGACGAACGTCTCGGTGGCGTCGTCCAGGTCGGTCGAGCCCCAGTAGCCCGCCAGCGCCGGGTCGAACATGTCGCCGAGCCAGTGCAGCACCACCGGCGCGTCGGCGGCGCCCAGCACCTGCTGGTAGACCCGCAGGTAGTCGTCGGGTCCGGTGGCGAGCGCGGCGAGCTGCCGGCTGGCCATCACCACCGCGACCGCGCCGCACTCCTGCACGAACGCGACCTGCTCGGCGTACGCGGTGACGACCGCGTCGAGCGTGTCGGGCACGCCGGTGAGCTGGTCGGTGGCGGCCCCGGCGACGATGCGCCCACCGCAGGCGGCGGCCTCGGCGGCGCTGCGCCGGATCAGCTCGCGGGTGGCCGCCCAGTCCAGCCCCATGCCGCGCTGCGCGGTGTCCATCGCCTCGGCCACGCCGAGCCCCCACGACCACAGGTCGCGCCGCACCGCGAGGGTGGCGTCCCAGTCCAGCCGCGCGGGCACGCCGGGGGCGTTGTCGGCGTACGGGTCGGCGACCACGTGTGCCGCCGCGTACGCGATCCGGCTGGCCGGCGGCGCGGCCGGCCGTTGCCAGCCGGCCGGTTCGCGCAGCGTCCGCGTCTCGGTGCCGCCGCCCGGGGTGGGCAGCGTGATCCGGACGGTCACCTGTCGATCTCCTCGATCTCGACCCGCCGCCCCTCGCGGGCGGAGCGCAGCCCGGCCTCGGCGAGCTGCACGCCGCGCACCCCGGCGAGGAAGTCCCAGGGGAACGGGTCGCCGTCCACGACGTGCCGCAGGAACGCCTCCCACTGCACCTTGAACCCGTTGTCGTAGTCGGCGTTGTCCGGCACGGTCTGCCACTGCGCGCGGAACGACTCGGTGACCGGCAGGTCCGGGTTCCACACCGGCATCGGGGTCGCGCCGCGGTGCTGGATGCGGCAGTCGCGCAGCCCGGCCACCGCGCTGCCGTGCGTGCCGTCGACCTGGAACTCCACCAGCTCGTCCCGGTGGACCCGGACCGCCCAGGAGGAGTTGATCTGCGCGATGATGCCGCCGGCCAGCTCGAAGATCCCGTACGCGGCGTCGTCGGCGGTGGCCGGGTAGGTGACGCCGTTCTCGTCGACGCGTTCCGGGATGTGCGTGGCGGTGACCGCGGTGACGGCGGTGACCCGGCCGAAGATCTGCTCCAGCACGTAGTGCCAGTGCGGGAACATGTCGACGGTGATGCCGCCGCCGTCCTCGGCGCGGTAGTTCCAGCTCGGCCGCTGCGCGGCCTGCCAGTCGCCCTCGAACACCCAGTAGCCGAACTCGCCGCGCACCGACAGGATCCGGCCGAAGAACCCGCCGTCGACAAGCCGCTTGAGCTTGCGCAGGCCGGGCAGGAACAGCTTGTCCTGCACCACGCCGTTGCGGACACCCCGGGCGGCGGCGAGCCGGGCCAGCTCCAGCGACCCGGCCAGCCCTTCGGCGAGCGGCTTCTCGGTGTAGACGTGCTTGCCGGCCTCGATCGCCGCCCGGATCGCCTTCTCCCGCTGGGCGGTCACCTGCGCGTCGAAGTAGATCTGGTGGGTGTCGTCGGCGAGCGCCGCGGCCAGGTCGGTGGTGTACGAGGTGAGCCCGTGCCGGTCGGCGATCTCGGCGAGCCGGGCCTCGTTGCGGCCCACCAGGGTCAGCTCCGGCCAGATGCGGCTGCCGTCGCGGGCGGGCAGCCCGCCCTGCTCCCGGATCGCGAGCAGGGACCGGACCAGGTGTTGCCGGTAACCCATCCGGCCGGTCACGCCGTTGAGGATGATCCCGATAGACGTGCGCTCCACGTGTGTCCTTCCGGGTGGCGGTCCCGCTCCTGAATGCGTTTTCAGTAAGCGCTTTCAGAATGGTACGGTAACCACGCCCGAACAGGCCGGTCAAGACGTTCCGCAGGGGGAAGATCGATGCAGCCTCGGACGCACGTGACGCTGGAGGACGTGGCCCGCGCCGCCGACGTCTCGCTGGCCACGGCCTCCCGCGCGCTCAACGGCATGCGGGTCACCCCCCAGCTGCGCGACCGCGTCCTGGCCGCCGCCGCGCAGCTCGCGTACACCCCGAACGCGCACGCCCGCGCGCTGGCCGGCGCCTCCCACCGCACCGTCGGGGTCATCTGCCACGACGTCACCGACCCCTACTTCGCCGCCATCGCCGGCGGCGTCATGCGGGTCGCCGGCGCCAACGACCTGATGGTCATGCTGGCCAGCACGCTCGGCGACCCCGAGCGCGAGATCGCGTACGTGTCGATGCTGCGCGCCGAACGCGCCCCGGCCATCCTGCTCATCGGCTCCGGCTTCGAGGACACCCGCTGGGAGCGGGCCATGGAGGCCGAGCTGAAGCCCTACCTCGACGGCGGCGGCCGGGTCGCCGTGGTCAGCCGGCACCGCAACCTCAAGGTCGACAGCGTGCTGCCGGAGAACCGGGCCGGCGCCGCCGCCATGGCCCGCGCCCTGCTGGAGCTGGGCCACCGCCGCTTCGCGGTGCTCGCCGGCCCCCGGGCGCTCACCACCGTCATCGACCGGCTCGGCGGCTTCCGCGACGAGCTGGCCGCCGCCGGCGTCACCCTCGACCCGGCAGGCGTGGTCGAGGGGCCGTTCACCCGCGACGGCGGCTACCAGGCGATGACCGACCTGCTCGCCCGCGGCTCGGACGCCACCTGCGTGTTCGCGCTCACCGACGTGATGGCCATCGGCGCGTACGCGGCACTGCGCGACCACGGCCTCTCCGCGCCCGGTGACGTCTCCGTCGCCGGGTTCGACGACATCCCGATCGTCCGCGACCTCACCCCGCCGCTGACCACCGTGGCGCTGCCGCTGCGCGAGATCGGCGAGAAGGTGATGGAGCTGGCGCTCACCGAGAACACCACCCGACGCCGGCGGATCCTGCGCATGAGCGGCGAGGTGGTCCTGCGCGGCAGCACCGCCAAACTGGGCGCGTGACGCCCGCTGCCCGGTCCGCCGTCCGCGCCCGCCTGACGTGAGCGCCGTCGGCCGATAGGGTGCCCGGGATGATCGACGACGCGCCGTTGACGAATCCGTGGCTGGCCGGGCCGACACCGACGAGGAAGCTCGACCGGCAGCGCCTCGAGGAACGCATCCTCAACCTGCTGTCCTCGCAGAACATGTGCGTCCTGGCCACCGCCGGCCCGGACGGGCCGCTGGCCACCCCGGTGCGCTACTACCCGCTCGACTTCACGCTGATGTTCACCGCCGCGCCGCGCTCGCCCAAGATGCGCAACATCGCCGCCGACCCGCGCGTGTCCGTCGGCGTCTTCGCGCCGTTGGTCGGACTGGCCAGCAGCCGGGGCGCCCAGGTGTTCGGCGCCGCCCGGGTGCTCGACCCCGACCACCCGGACCACGCGCACCACTGGTCGGCGTTCCGCTGGCAGAACGAGCACGTGGAGCGGGGCCGGTCGCTGGCCGAGCCACCCCGGGAGACGCTCGTGGTGATCGAGGCGGAACGCATCGTCTACACCGAACACTGGCTGCGCCGCGAGGGCTACGCTCCCCGCCAACACTGGCACCGCTGACCCCCGGCCCCGAGCGGATCGGTGGCCGTGCTCCGGCCGTGGACGGATACTTGCCTCAGCTCCGTACCCTGCGACCATGCCACCCCGCCCTGCAGGTGCGGTCGGGTCAACCTGTCCAGCTTCAGGGCCGTCCAGTCCGTGCGAAGTCCGGGAAGGCTGGAATCTTTGACCTGGTACAAGGACCTGAAGTTCTGGAAGGGCGCCCTGCTGGCGTTCTGGATCAGCCTTGCCTCGATGTGGTTGATCTACGAGATCCTGAGCTACTTCAGCGTCAAGCTGCCGTGGAGCCTGCAGCGGTCCCTGCCGTTCTTCGTGACGGCCGCGCTGTTCATCGCCATGACCCGGGTCATCGCCAGGCTCTCCGAGAGCCTGGCGATCGCGACGCAGTCACAGCGGCCGGCCGCTGACTCCTCGGACTCGATCCTCGCGATGATGAAGGACGCCGAGTCGAACTCACGCTGGGGGGAGATCATCAAGCTGGGTTCGGCGCTGTCGGAGGTGCTCTGGTACACCAGCCGCAAGAAGCTGCGCGTCGAGGTGGGGCACTTCCTCGAGGTTGCGGCACGGCAGACCAACAACAACGAGGCGTTGGCCCGGACGCTCATCGAGGACCTCGGCAACACCATCATGGGGCTGGGTGAGGTCAACCAGGGGATCTCCTACATCAACCAGGGGATCAAGGTCGCGGAGGACAACGGGCTGACCTTCCTCGTCGCCCGGGGATATCGCAACCTCGCCAACTGCTACTCCTTCAAGGGCGAGAGCGCGAAGGCGCGTGCGGCGCTGGCGAAGGCGTCAGCCGCCGCACAGCAGATCGGATCGCCGAGGGAGCGGCTCGAGGCCGATGGTGCCATCGCGTACGCCAAGTCGAAGATCTCCTTCACCGACGGTGACTATGCCGGTGCCATCTCCGCCCTCGACGAGACGCTGACCGTGTACGCGGACCTGGCGCAGCGGTTCCCTGAGACGGCGGCGGCGAACAAGGACCGGATCGTCAAGATCCACCGTGAGAAGGGAATCATCTATCTCAGGATCGGCACACCCGAGGCCCAGGACCAGGCATACGGGAGCTGCCAGATCGGTCTGCAGCTCGCCCAGGCCACGCAGAACTACGAGAACATCGTGCGATGCTGCTGCCTGATGGCCGGGATCCTCCTCGACAAGGACGCCTTCCCGGCCGCCGAGGGCATGATGAACATCGCCGCCAACAACATCTCGAAGATTGACACCCCGGCGATCGTCGACGAGTACAACCGGGTCAACCGGAGGCTGGTGAATGCCCGAACGGCCAACTCCTGAACGCACCGCCCTGGATGGGCAGGCAATCGTGGAGATCCTGCGGGACCTCAATCTCGCAGTGCGCCACCACTGGTTGGTCATGGGCGCCGCACTCGTGCTGCACGGCGTCCGCCCTACGACGTCCGATGTGGACGTCGCCGTTTCCGACGTCCTGTTCGGTCGGCTTGCCCGGGGGAGTTCGCCGCTACGCAGCCGTAGTGGTCGACCGAAGGTGGCGCTGCGGCCCAATGTGACGGCCTACCAGGGCTGGATTCCGTCGTCGTGGACCCTCGTCCGTGGCATCCAGGTTGCGTCGCTCGATTCGATCATCGAGGAGAAGCAGGTCTTGGCGCGGCCGAAGGACCTCAGTGACATCGATGCGATCAGGCGTTACCGTACACAGCGGAGGTCTGCCGAGTCGTGAGCAGAACCGAATACTTCGAGCTTCCCGGGGCCTTCGGCATGCTCCGAGGGGTGATCCATCATGCCTCTGCCGAGGTGTGGGTCATCATCGTTCACGGCTACTTCTCCTCCAACCGGGTCGGCCCCTACCGCCTGTACTTCGAACTCGCCGAGGCCTTGCGGCGCCGAGGCGTGACAGTGGTCCGAATGGACCTCAGTGGCATGGGCGAAAGCGACGGGCGGATCGAGGACATCCGTTTCGCGCATCATGTCTCCGACTTCGAGCTGCTGCAGCGCACGCTCCGCGCGAACGCCGCCCCCACCGATCTCCATGTCGTCGCCCACTGCGCCGGCTGTCATGTCGCTCTGGCGGCGCAGCGTCCGGACAACCTGCGAAGCCTCAGCCTGATCGCACCGTTCATCCCCGGGGACCGCGGGTTCGAGGGGGTGATGTTCACCCGGACGCAGTGGGAACAGCTCCGCGAAACCGGCAGCACCCTGCGCAAGGGGTGGTATTGCCACCGATCGTTCTTTGACTCCACTGAGGTGCTGCAGCGGCCGTTCGACGCGGCGCTACGGAGGATGACGACGCTCATCTACGCCGGAGAGGACGAGATGACGCCGGTTGCCGATTCCGAACGATGGGCGAACGAAAGACGGATCCGGCGCGCGGGCGTGTCGTCGGCCGACCATAACTTCACCGCGCGGGCCGTCCGTGACCGGCTCTTCGATCTCGTTTCCCGCACGGTCACCGACGCTGGCGCGGGATGACCCGATGTCGCGATTCCTCTTCATCCGACACGGCGAATGCGAGAAGAACCTCGATGAGGTGACCGGCGGTGACGGTGCGAAGCTCACCGAGCGCGGCGTACGCCAGGCCGAGCGGTCCGCTGCCGGTTTGGCCGCAGAACTGGCCCACCCGACGGTGCTCGCCTGCCCGGCCACCCAGACGGTCGAAACCGCCGCGATCATCGCGAGGGTGATGGGCTGCGACTATCGGATCGAGAGTCGCCTCGCGCCCGCCGACATGGGCGTCGTCGGCGGGTTGAAACAGACCGACATCGAGGCCCGTCACCCCGAATACGCGGAGCAACTGCTGCGCTGGCGCAGGCGCGAGATCGAAGCACACGAGCTACGGATCCGCGGCATCGAACCGCCGGCCCGCTTCTGGGCACGAATGATGGCGGTGCTGCGCGCGTACGACCGGAACGAGGAGGTCGTGGTCGTGGCCACCCGCTCGATAATGGTCTTCGCCGCCAACCTGGCGATGGGCCGCACGCCGGAGCCCGGTGGCGGATACAAGCACGTGAGCATCGGCCACTGCCAGACGGTGACGGTGAGCCGGTGACCCCGGCCGCCGGCTCCGCTCCTCGGTGCGTGCTGGTCACCGGAGCGATCGGCAGCGGAAAGACGACTGTCGCATCGACGCTGGTAGGCCGGTTGGCGCTTCCCTACGTGAGCCCCGATCTCTATTTTCATCTGCTCTTCCGCTGCGACTGCTGTTCGGCGGAGCAGCGCTACGAGCGCGCCCGGAACCTGTGCCGACACCGGCTCGACGGGTTCCTGGAAGCGGGTCGAAGTTTCCTCTGGGAGACGGTGGTGGCCAGCGACTGGAAGTGGGACTTCTTGAGCAGGTGCCGGCGTACGCATCTGCTCACCATCGTGTACGTCTCCGTCTCTCCGCCCGACGTGTGCGTCGAACGGGCGGAGCGCAGAGCGGAAGCGGGCTGGTATCGGGTGTCGTCCCAGAAGGTGCTGGCCAGTCACGTCAGCATGTCACGGGACCGAGACCGCCTGGCGGCGGTGGCGGAGCGCTTCATCTCCATTGAGAACTCGACCGACAGGGTGATTGGCCCCACGAGGGCACTGGAAGGGGCATTGATCAATGTATAGGTTGGCCGCGATCGATCTGGACGGGACGTTGTTGACTCCCGACAAGCAGGTCACCCCCCGCAGCGTCGAGGCGCTTCGCGCCTGGCAGGCGCGGGGCTTCAAGGTGGTGTTGGCCACCGCCCGACCCTTCTACCGGATCGGCACCTATCTGCGCATGCTCGATCTGGCGAACGAGCACAACTATGCGATCGCCTTCAACGGCGGCATGGTGATGCGGGCGGACGGGGGAGAGCGCCTCCACAGCCACTCGTTCAGCGCCGCAGAGATCGCCGATGCGGTCGCTTACGGGGGGTCGATCGGCGCGCCGATGTTCGTCTACACCGAGGACCGGATCGTCTCCAGCGAGGACAACGAGCTTTACCGCCGGAAGAACCCCGACGTCAACTTCGAGGTGTCCGAGGACCTGCGATCCGTGGACTGGACAGACCGTCCGGTCTACAAAATTGCCTATGTGGGGACGCCGGACGCGGTGAAGGAGATGCGGAAGGGGCTGCCCTTCGGATTCGAGCAGAAGTACGAGGTCTCCAGCAGCGTTCCCCAGTTCGTGGACCTGGTGCCGCGCGGCACGTCGAAGGCGAGGGCCCTGGAGATGGTCGCCGCGAGGGTCGGGGTTCTCGCCAGCGAGATGGTGGCCTTCGGCGACGAGGACAACGACGCCGCACTCCTCGGATTCGCCGGCCTGGCGGTCGCGGTGGGAAACGCCAGCGACGTGATCAAGGAAATGGCCGACGTCGTGTGCGGGCCGAACACGGATGACGGTGTGGCGCGATTCCTCGAGGGACTGCTCGCCGACGACCCGGACGGATGAGGCTGGAGCGATGAGGGACGCGCGGCCGGGTGACGCCGGGTCGGAAGTCGGCGATGGCTTCCCCTGGGCCGTTCTCGTGCGGGCGGCACGCCTCAGCGGCGTCGAGTGGGAGCACCTGGGCCGGCTGATGGAGCAGTCGGGGTGTGCCGCAGCGCTGTCCGACCTTCGCGCGGCGCACCCGGAGTTCGACGCCGAGGCGAAGTCGTGATCGGGAATGATCAGCGCAGGACCAGCAGGTCCAGCGCGTCGACCACCGGCCCGGTGTCGACGCGGGCGGCCTCGCGCAGGCGCGCGACTCCTGCGGCGTACTCGTCGTCGGTGATCAGTTGCAGCGGCGTGTGCGCCTCCCGGCGCAGCGTGGCCGCCGCCTCCCGCAGCGACGGCGCGGTGAGCTGCGGCACCGCCTCGACGGACGCGGTGGCGAAACCGGCGGCGGCGAACGCGGCCGAGACGTCGGCGACGGCGGGGTAGGTGTCGAGGACGCGTACGGCCTCCGGGAAGTAGCGGAACAGCGTGATCCCCTCGTGCCGGCCGGCGAACGCCGAGCGGATGAGCACCGGCGCGTGGGCCCGCACCACCCGGCGCAGCTCGCGCGCCGCGGCGGCCAAGTCGGGCACGTGGTGCACGACGGTGGACAGCCACGCGCCGTCGACGCTGTCGTCGTCGAGCGGGATGCGCGCGGCGTCGCCGGCCAGGACCGGCCGGAACGTGGCGCGGGCGCGCATGGCCGCGGACGGCTCCACGGCGACGACCTGCACGCCGGGGAACCAGGTGGTGAACGCGTGCGCCCAGCTGCCGGTGCCGGCACCCAGGTCGAGCAGCCGCAGGCCCGGCCGCGGGGCGAGGTGGCGGGTGACGGCGGCCCGCCAGGCGGTGAGGCCGTCGTCGGTGAGGTGGCGGGTCGCCGCGAAGGCTTCCGCATCGGTGTCGTCGTACGCGATGCGCGCCATGCCGCCGAGCCAACTACACGGCCGGCCGGGCGGCAAGCGTGACGACGACCGGACCGGTCTTCCACCATTCGGTGCGGTCGCGTCCCCGGGTCCGCTCGGGCGCCGTGCGGCAGCCGGTGCGGTGTGCTTCGGCGAGACGGGCGGCGTCGTCGAGGAGCTGACCGGCCGAGGTGAGCCGGTCGTAGTGGGCGGCGGCGAGCGCGAGCGCGACCGCGTCGTCGATGCGCTGGCACGTGGGGCACCCGGCACGCGGGACGTGGCGGCGCAGCGGGAGGACGCGGGCGTGCAGGGCGGCGGGGAGCAGGTCGAGGGCCTGGCGGAACTCGTCGGGGCGCACGGTGCCTCCTGGGTGGTCGGTGACGTCGGTGGACGGTGGCCCGCGCTCAGGCGGGTGTGATGGCGACGACCTCGACGTCGACGCCTTCGGCGCGCAGCGTCTGATAGAGCGCGACCTGCGCGAACGTGAACAGCGAGGTCGGGGTGAGGGTGCGCGCGGCGCTCAGCGCGATGACGTGGACGACGGTGTGGGGGCGGAAGTCCTCGGGCAGGTCCCGCCCTCCGGGCTGGGCGCGCACCAGGTCGCGGAACCGGCTACGCGCCTGGGCGTCGTAGCGCAGCGCGTCGAACGAGGTGACGCCCTGCGCGAAGAGGTGGCTGAGCGGGAAACTGCCCGACGCGCGTTTGACGTGGACAGCACGCCGCACCACTCGGCCCTGTCGCGCGGCGTGCTGCCGAGGACCAGGAGCGCCGGCGCGTTCCCGACCCGGTGCGGCGTCGACGCGAAGCCGTGCCGCCGCAGGTAGTCGGCGTTGAGCGCGCGGGCGAGGCCGTCGGCGGTGGGCGGCACCGTGAGCCGGTAGATGGTGGTCGGGTAGGTGCCCGCCGTCGTCTCGTCCATGTCGGCCTCCTCGGCGGTGAATTGCGACGGCGTCAATGAGAGCACCATCCGTGAACACTGTCAACGGATATGATGCTTGACGGGTGTGACACACTCCGAACGTGCAGGAGACACCGACCATCACCGCAGCGGAGATCGCCCGGCTCGCCGGTGTCGGCCGGGCCGCCGTCAGCAACTGGCGCAAACGCCACGGCGACTTCCCCGCACCCGTCGGCGGCAGCGCGACCAGCCCCGAGTTCGACCTCGCCCAGGTCGAACGTTGGCTGCGCGCCCAGGGCAAGCTCCCCGACCTCGCCACCGCCGACCGGCTCTGGCGGCACCTCGTCGCCACCAGCACCTCCCCGGCCGTCGGCCTCGCCGCCGTCGGCGCCTTGCTGCTCGCCCGTCAACGGTTAAGCGGGGGCCCCGCCTATACCGAATGCGTTAAGCGGGGCCCCCGCCTTAACCTCACCCCGCTGCTGCCCGACGTCGACGAGCTCGCCGACGAACTCGGCCCGCAGGGCGCCTTCGACGCGCTGTGGCAACGCTTCTCCGCCCCCGGCCCCGGCCGCGTGTCCGCCACCCCCGACGACCTGGCCGACCTGATGGCCGGGCTCGCCGACGTCGGCGGCGGCGCCGTGCTCGACCCGGCCGCCGGCACCGGCGCCACCCTCCGCGCCGCCGTGCGCGCCGGCTGCACCGCCGCGTACGGGCAGGAACTCGACAGCGACCTCGCCCGGCTCGCCGAACTCTGGCTGGCCCTGCGCGACGTGCCGGGAGAGGTGAACGCCGGCGACTCACTGCGCGCCGACGCCTACCCCGGGCGCACCTTCGACGCCGTGGTCTGCCACCCGCCGTTCGGCGCCAGCAACTGGGGCGACGACGAACTCGCCCACGACCCGCGGTGGATCGTCGGCACCACCCCGCGTACCGAACCCGAGCTGGCCTGGGTCCAACACGCCCTGGCCCACCTGCGCCCCGGCGGCCACGCCGTACTGCTGATGCCGCCCACCGTGGCCGGTCGCCGCGCCGGGCGGCGCATCCGCGCCGAGCTGCTGCGTCGCGGCGCACTGCGCGCCGTCGTGGCGCTTCCGCCGGGGGCGGCGGCGCCGCACGGCGTACCCCTGCATCTGTGGGTGCTGCGACGCCCGCCGGCCGACGCGCCGCCACCGGCGCGGACGCTGCTGGTCGACGCCGCCGCCGGCGACCTGGCGCGCGTCCTCGACACCTGGCGGGCGTTCGTCGCGGACGCCGACGTCGACGTCGACGAGCCCGGCTACGCCCGTGCCGTGCCGGTCATCGAGCTGCTCGACGAGGACGTCGACCTGACGCCCGCCCGTCGCCAACCCGCCGTCGTGGGCGAGGCGACCGGAGAGCATCTGGTACGCACCAGGGAGCGCCTAGCCGCCGTCGTCGCCGACCTGCCGGCGCTGATGCCACAGGCCACGCCCGCGCCCGACGGGGTCGACGGCGAGTTCCTCACCGTCGGCGAGCTGGTGCGTTCCGGCGCGCTGCACCTCCTCGGCCCGATCCGGGGCGTGCCCGGCGGCGGCGGTGAGCCGACCGGTGACGGGCGGCCGGTGCTCACCGCGCCCGATGTGGTCACCCGCAGCGAGCCCTCGGCCCGCGGCGGCCCGCTCGGGCAGGAGATCCCCCTGGCCGTCGGCGACGTGGTCGTGCCGGTGATCGCCCGGCAGCTCACCGCCCGCGTGGTGACCGCCGAGGGAGCCCTGCTGGGGCCCGGTCTGTACCTGCTGCGGCCCAATCCGGCGGTCCTGGACCCGTGGTTCCTGGCCGGGCAGTTGCGGACGTCGACGAATGAGCGGCAGGCGTCGAGCCTGTCGGGGACGCTGCGGTTCGACGTGCGGCGGGCACAGGTGCGGCGGGTGTCGCGGGAGGAACAGGGGGCGTACGGGGAGGCGTTCCGGCGGCTCGACGCGTTCGAGTCATCTATCCGACAGGTGGCAAAGCTGGGCGACGATCTGGTGCGAGCGGCGGCGGAAGGACTCGCGACGGGCCGTCTGCGGCCCTGAATCCGCAGGGACCTCGACGCTCTCAGTTACCCGAACTGACCGCACTCGCGGGTGGTGCGGTAGGCGAAAGACCTGCTGACGAACCCACGCCGTGTCTCGTTTGCGCAAGAAACGGTGACCGCTAGTGGTCATCCTGAACGGACACTCGCGCCTAAAGGACGAATAGTCCGAGTGTCAAATGGCTGCGCCAAACGGACCACTATTGCTCGCCGACAAGGTCTTCCAGTGCCGTGATCACGTTGGCAATACTCCACGGACAGCATCGTGAACGATCTTCGGGCGTTCCCGCGCTCCGGCGGTAGTCCCGTCAGTGGGACTCCATTGTGCGTGGAGACGCGACCGCGTTGCTGGTGCGACGAGGGGGAGCGGTGAAGGTGACGGGGACTGACAACTGGGTGGCGGGTCGATTCCGTCTGCAGGGGGCCATCGGCAAGGGCAACATGGGCGAGGTCCACCGCGCCGAGGACATGAACGCAGAGGACGGCTCCCCGGATCGGATCGTCGCGCTGAAGCTGATTTTGCGGAGCCGCAACGGCAGCAGCATCGACATCGCCGGAAACGGCGGCAAGGCCCGACAGCGCTTCGAGCGCGAGGTCCGCATCATGGGCAAGCTTGCCCATCCCCATCTGCCGCGCATCATCGACGGCGCCGTGACGGCCGGCGAACTGCCCTACATCGCCATGGAACTTCTCGACGGCGAGACGCTGCGTGACCTGGTGTCCGAGTGCCCGCAGGTGCCGATCTCCTGGGCGGCTGCGATCAGTGCGCAGATCGCTGACGGGCTTTCTGCCGCACACGGCGCCGAGATCGTGCACCGGGATCTCAAGCCGTCGAACGTCATGCTGCTGCGCACCGGAGCCGTCAAGGTTCTCGACTTCGGCATGGGCCGGATCCTCGACGAGAACGAAGCCGGCAAGGTGACCAGCACCGGCATGACGGTCGGCACAGCTCGCTACATGGCTCCGGAACAGTTCGCCGCTGCGGCCGTCACGCAGGCGGCCGACCTTTACGCGCTGGGCTGCGTCCTGTTCGAGTTGTTGACCGGGGTCCCACCGTTCATCAGCGAGTCCGCCTACGAGCTCGCACAGAAGCATCGCGAGGAGCCGGTGCCCGAGATCGGGATGCTCCGATCGGACGTGCCGGGTGGCCTGATTCGGCTGGTCCAGCAGCTCCTCGCCAAGGATCCGGTGGACCGTCCCGCCGACGCCGCGACCGTGCGCGACGCTCTGCTGCCCATGGTGACCGAAGGCGGCGGGGTGCCAGGTTGGGAGGACTTCGACCCGGCCCGCTTCATTCTCCAGAGCCGCCGGGCCGTCCCCACTCCGGTGCCGCCCGCTCAGGCGGGGGCGAGTGTGCTGGCGGGGCCCAACCGCCCCGGCATGGACGTCTTCGGCGTCCACGAACAACTCATCAGCGACTATCGAGCGTTCACCCGTGGCGGCACCGTCATCCGGGATGATCGAATCGCCCTCTTCGTGGACCAGGACATGGAGAAGGGGTCACAGTGGCCCGACGCGTGGGTGTCGTTGAATCCCTTCTTCGCCTCGGGCGGCTCGATCCTCGAACTCGTCGGCCAGGGCGTCCTGCACGAGGAGTGCGCTCGGATCTTCCAAGCTCGGAAGACAGAGGGTGGGCGCACCTGCGATGGCCGTCCACTCACGCTCCATCGGCATCAGCGGGAGGCAATCGAGAAGGCGCAGTCTGGCGCTTCCTACGTGCTGACCACCGGTACCGGCTCCGGCAAGTCGTTGTCGTACATCGTGCCGATCGTCGACCGGGTGTTGAAAGCCCGTCAGCAGGAGGGGGTCAACCCCACGAAGCGGGTCCGGGCGATCATCGTCTATCCGATGAACGCGTTGGCGAACAGCCAACTCAAGGAGCTCGACAAGTTCCTCCGGGACGGATATGGGGAGGGCCGGGAGCCGGTCACCTATGCCCGCTACACCGGCCAGGAGAGTGACGAGCAGCGCAAGGCGATCCGGGACAGCAAGCCGGACATCCTGCTCACCAACTACGTGATGCTGGAACTGATGCTCACCCGTCCCGGTGACCGACGATCGTTGATCGCGATGGCGAAGGGGTTGGAGTTCCTCGTCTTCGACGAGCTCCACACCTACCGCGGCCGGCAGGGAGCGGATGTCGCCCTGCTCATCCGACGGGTCCGCGAGGCGTGTCAGGCCGACACGCTCCAGTGCGTCGGCACCTCGGCCACCATGTCCAGTGAAGGCACCGTGGACGACCAGAAGTCCGTGGTCGCCCGGGTCGCCACAACTCTCTTCGGCTGCGAGGTCTCCCCGGCGAACGTCATCGGTGAGACCCTGGTCCGCGCCACCGGGCCAACACCGGCGGAGGTGTCCAGCGAACGCCTGCGAGCACCCGGCGCACCCCGCGCCTACGGCGACCTGGTCGATGATCCCCTGGCGCGATGGATCGAGACCCGGTTCGGCCTCACCGAGGACACGACCGGACGCCTCATCCGGCAGCGGCCCACGACCATCGAGCTGGCGGCCGAGGAGCTGGCCCGCACGAGCGGAGTGTCGCCTGACGCCTGCGTCAAGGCCATCCGGGACACCCTCAAGGGCGGATCGGAGGCACGCCACCCCGTCACCGAACGTCCCCTGTTCGCGTTCCGACTGCACCAGTTCCTGGCCAAGGGCGACACCGTCTACGTCACCCTCGAGGACGAGGCGACTCGGCACCGGACCCGGGACTACCAACTCGTCCTGCCCGGACCCGACCGAAAGATCCTGCTACCGCTCGCCTTCTGCCGCGAGTGCGGCCAGGAATACCTGACCGTCTTCCGGACGGAGCGGGACGGTGCCGCGGTCTTCGAGCCTCGCCGGGACACGGTGGCGACCGGTGGCCGGGCGGGAGACGGCTACCTCTACGTCGACTCGGATCGTCCCTGGCCCAGGAACGTGGAGCGGGCCATCCAGGATCGTCGGTTGCCGGAGTCGTGGCTGGAGGCTGACGACAACGGTCAGGAGGTCGTCCGCAAGTCCCACCGCGAGCGTCTGCCGGTGGCGGTCACCGTGGATCCGCAGGGCCGAGAGGGACGCGGTGCCCTGCAGGTCGCCTTCATCCCTTCGCCGTTCCTGTTCTGTCTGCACTGTGGGGTCAGCTACGAGCAGACCCGAGGACGTGACTTCGCCAAGCTCGCCACCCTGGACCACGAAGGCCGCTCCTCCGCGACTTCCCTCGTCTCGACGTCCATCGTCCAGTCCCTGCTGAGCGCCCCGGCCGAGGCGCTCGACGCCAAGGCACGCAAGCTGCTGACGTTCGTCGACAACCGGCAGGACGCGTCGCTGCAGGCCGGGCACCTCAACGACTTCGTCCAGATCACGCAGTTGCGCGGGGCGCTCTATCAGGCGGCGGTGAAGGCCGGTGACGACGGCCTACAGCACGAGGCCCTGGCACCCGCGGTCACCGAGGCCCTCGCGTTGCGACCCGGTGACTACGCCCGGGGCGACAACCTGCCGCCGATGATGATGAACCGGGTCACCAGGGCGCTACGGGACGTCGTCGCCTACCGCCTCTATCTCGACCTGGAACGTGGCTGGCGGATCACCATGCCCAACCTGGAGCAGACCGGACTGCTCGTCATCGACTACCCCGACGTCGACTGGCTGGCGGCGGACCAGGCGCGCTGGGCCGGCACGGACCGCCGGTTGCGGGACGCCGAGCCGGGCCAACGGGCAGAGATCATGAAAGCTCTCCTCAACGAGATGCGCCGGTCACTCGCCATCGACGTGCAGTATTTCCGCGGCGACTTCGACACGCTTCAGCGCGCCAGCGAGGAGCTGTTGGTCGACCCGTGGGTGCTGTCCTCCAGCGATCAGCCGACGGTCGGCACCGCCTATCCGCAGCCCTCCAAGCCGGGTCTCGATCGGGCCGGCCTGTTCCTCTCCGGGCGCGGCAAGTTCGGCAAGTATCTGCGCCGTGCGCATTTCGGCCCGGCCCTGGGTTTCGACGACGCCCAGCAGATGATCGTGGAGTTGCTCGGCGTGCTCCGCGATGGCGGCCAGGTCACCGAGGTCGCCGAGGCTCCGCAACGCCCGGGACGTTACCGCCGTACGGCGGCGGCACCGCTCACCGGCTACCGGGTCTCCGCGGCAGCTCTGGTGTGGCGCGCCGGCCGTGGCGAAACGGGCAGCCACGATCCGCTGACCCGCACCTACGCCAGCGGCGACGGGCCACGTGTGAACGCGTTCTTCCGGGACCTCTACCGCAGCGCCGCCCACACTCTCTCCGGGCTGACCGCGCGGGAGCACACGGCCCAGGTGGACCCGGCGGAACGCGAGCGACGCGAGGAGGCGTTCCGCAAGGCGGAGCTGCGGCTGCTCTACTGCTCGCCCACCATGGAGTTGGGCGTCGACATCTCCGAGCTCAACGCCGTCATGATGCGCAACGTCCCGCCCACCCCCGCCAACTACGCCCAGCGCAGCGGCCGAGCCGGCCGCTCCGGCCAACCCGCACTGGTGACGACCTACTGTGCCACCGGCAACAGCCACGACCAGTACTACTTCCGGCGTTCCGACCGGATGGTCGCGGGCACGGTCGCCGCGCCCCGCCTCGACCTCGCGAACGAGGACCTGGTGCGCTCGCACGTGCAGGCGATCTGGCTGGCCGAGACCGGTCTCAAACTGGGTCGGGCCGTCCCCGACAGCATCGACATCAGCTATCCGGAGGACTCCCGGCTGCCCGATCCGGCGCTGGTGCTCCTCGACCACGTCAACGCCGCACTGCTGGACACCGCCTCGCAGAACCGTGCGGTCGCGGACGCCCGCCGCGTCTTCGCCGGGCTCCTGACCGAGTACCGCGCCTCGACCTGGTGGGACGACCAATGGATCGAGGACACCGTCCACACGGCGCCCGCCCGCTTCAACCAAGCCTTCGACCGATGGCGTGACCTGTTCCGGGCGGCCCTGGTGGAGCAGGCCGAGCAGAACCGGAGGGTGCTCGACCACACGCTGTCCGACCGGGACCGCAAGATCGCCGTGAGCCGACGCCGCGAGGCGGAGACCCAGCTCAACCTGCTCAAGAACGAGAGCGTGGAGAGCAGGTCGGTGCTGTCGGACTTCAACCCCTACCGCTACCTGGCCAGCGAGGGATTCCTGCCGGGTTACTCGTTCCCGCGACTGCCGCTGGCCGCCTACGTCCCCACCACCGGCCGGCGCTCCGGCGACGGCGACTACCTGCAGCGCCCCCGCTTCCTCGCCATCCGCGAGTTCGGCCCCGGTGCGCTGATCTATCACGAGGGGGCCCGCTACCAGGTCACCCGCATCCAACTGCCCCCGGACGCGTCGGGTGATGTGGTCACCGGCGAGGCACGCCGCTGCGAGCGGTGCGGCTATCACCACGACGCGAAGGAGAAGGCCGACCGCTGCAAGATGTGCGACCAGCCACTGGGCGAGTCGACCACCGGCCTGCTGCACCTGCACACCGTCTACACCAAGCGCCGGGAACGCATCTCCTCCGACGAGGAGGAGCGCCGCCGGGCCGGGTTCCGCCTGGTCACCTCCTACCGCTTCCACGACCACGGGGCTCGCCCCGGTCGCCGGGACGCGCTGGTCGGCGACGACGACGGCGGTCTCGCGACCCTGTCGTACGGGGATTCGGCGACGGTGCGGATCACCAACGTGGGACGCGTCCGGGCCAAGCCCAACGAGCCCGCCGGCTTCTGGCTCGATCCGGCCGACGGTCGCTGGATGAACGAGCGGGACGCCGGCGAGGCGGCCGGTGACTCCCGGGAGATGCCGGTTGTCGACGCCGACGGCAACGAGAAGCGCCGCAAGAAGCGGGTCATCCCGTACGTCGAGGACCGACGCAACATCCTGGTGCTCAAACTCGACGAGCCGGTGGCCGAGGACGTCGCGCTCACCCTGATGTACGCACTCGAGCGCGGCATCGAGGCCGCGTTCGAGCTGGAGGACTCGGAGTTGACCACCGAACTCCTCCCTCCGAACGAGGGACCGCGCGAGCGGATGCTCTTCACGGAGGCGGCTGAGGGCGGTGCCGGCGTGCTGCGGCAGATGCAGTCCGATCCGCAGGCGCTCGCCTCCGCCGCGGCGGAGGCGCTGACGATCTGCCACTTCGGCCCCGACGGCACCGATCTGCAGGATCCGACCGACGAGGACGCCTGCGCCCGTGGTTGCTACGACTGCCTGCTCACCTACGGCAACCAGCTCACCCATCACCTGATCGACCGCACCCTGATCCGGGACCTGCTGCTGCGCTTCGCCGCCGCGCGGGCCACCTCGACCGGGCAGGGCGAGTCGCGCACCGAGCAGCTTCAGCGGCTCAGCGACCAGTCGGACAGCGCGCTGGAGAAGAAGCTGATCACCTGGCTGAAGCAACGCGGCCTGCGGCTGCCCGACGAGGCACAGACCCTCGTCACCGAGGCGCTGGCCCAACCCGACTACGTCTACCGGCTGCCGGGGGCCACCGTGGCGGTCTTCGTCGACGGGCCGGTGCACGACTACGAGGCGGTGGCCCAGCGCGACCGCGACGCCGAGGAGCGGCTACGCGACGCCGGCTGGGACGTCATCCGCTTCCCGCACGACGGCGACTGGTCAGCCATCGCCGCTGAGCACGCGTACTGCTTCGGCGGCTGACGCCGCCACCCCGCCCACAACCGAACATCTCCACACGACGCGCGAGGACCCCCTCATGACCACCACCTTCAGCGCCGGCACCCTGGTCTCCGCCCGAGGCCGCGACTGGGTCGTGCTCCCGGAGAGCGCACCCGACATGCTCGTGCTGCGACCGCTCGGCGGCGCGGACGATGACATCGCCGCGGTGTTCCCCGCCTTCGAGCGGGTAACTGGCGCCCAGTTCGCCGACCCGTCGCCCACCGACCTGGGCGACGCCCAGGCGGCCGGCCTGCTGCGCTCCGCGCTGCGCATCGGGTTCCGCTCCGGCGCGGGCCCGTTCCGGTCCCTCGCCGGGATCGCCGTCGAACCGCGCGCCTACCAGTTGGTGCCGCTGATGATGGCGCTGCGCCAGCAAACCGTCCGGATGTTGATCTCCGACGACGTCGGCATCGGCAAGACCGTCGAGGCGGGCCTGATCGCCAGTGAGCTGCTCGCCCAGGGCAGCGCCCGCGGCCTGGCCGTGCTCTGCGCGCCGGCGCTGGCCGAGCAGTGGCAGAAGGAGCTGCACAGCAAGTTCGGCATCGACGCCGAGCTGGTGTTGGCCTCCACCGTCTCCCGCCTGGAACGCGGCCTTGACCTGGGCCAGTCGCTGTTCGACAGGCACCCGCACGTCATCGTCTCCACCGACTTCATCAAGTCGACCCGCCACCGCGACGACTTCGTCCGGCACTGCCCGGACCTGGTCATCGTCGACGAGGCGCACACCTGCGTCGCCGCCGACGACGCCACCACCGCCCAGAACCAGCTCCGCTTCGAGCTGCTGCAACGCGTCGCCGCCAAGGCCGACCGGCACCTGCTGCTGGTCACCGCCACGCCGCACAGCGGCAAGGAAGGCGCGTTCCGTAACCTGCTCGGCCTGCTCAAGCCCGAGCTGGCCACCGTCGACCTGGGCTCGGACGCCGGCCGCCGCGCGCTCGCCCCGCACTTCGTGCACCGCAAGCGCGCCGACGTGCGGCAGTATCTGACCCGCGAGGACGGCCTGGCCGACGACAGTCTCGCCGAGCGCACCTCGTTCCCGTCCGACCGGCACTTCAAGGACGAGACCTACAAACTCTCCCCGGCCTACCGGGCGCTGCTCGATGACGCCGTCGCCTACGCGGGGGAGCGGGTCAGCGCCGCCGACAAGCGGGGCCGGCGGGAGGTCCGCATCGCCTGGTGGTCGGCGATCGCGCTGCTGCGCTCGCTGGTGTCGTCGCCGCGCGCCGCCGCGCAGACCCTGCGTACCCGATCGGCGACCGCGGCGGCGGCCACCGCCGACGAGGCCGACCGCCTCGGCGCGCCGCTGACCAGCGACTCGGCCGACACCGACGCCCTGGAAGGGCTGGACGTGGCACCCGGCGCGGAGGCCGCCGACGTCGAGCACGCCGGAGCGCGACTGGCCGAGCTGGCGGACCGGGCCGCCAAGCTGGAGGGCCCGACCGAGGACCGCAAGCTCGCCGCCCTGGTCACCCACCTCAAGGCGCTGCTGAAGGAGGGCTATCACCCGATCGTCTTCTGCCGTTACATCCCCACCGCCGAATACGTCGCCGAGCACCTCGACGGCAAGCTCGGCCGCAAGACGGTGGTGCGCGCGGTCACCGGCACGCTGTCGCCGCAGCAGCGCATCGAGCGCATCGAGGAGCTGGCCCGCGACGCCGGCGACGACCCGGCCGCCCGCCGGGTCCTGGTCGCCACCGACTGCCTCTCCGAGGGCGTCAACCTGCAACACCACTTCGACGCCGTCGTCCATTACGACCTGGCCTGGAACCCCACCCGCCACGACCAGCGGGAGGGCCGCGTCGACCGGTTCGGCCAGAAACGCGACGTCGTCAAGGTCATCACCGTGTACGGCAGCGACAACGGCATCGACGGCAAGGTCCTCGACGTCCTCATCCGCAAGCACCGCCAGATCCGCAAGGACCTCGGCATCTCGGTCTCGGTGCCGGACGAGGCGTCCGCCGGGGTGACCGACGCGATCGTCGAGTGGATGCTGCTGCACGGCCGCGACAACGCGCAGGGCAGCCTCTTCGACGTCGACGAGTACCGCGCCATCGACAAGAAGGCGGCGGCGCTGGCCGCCGACTGGCAGTCGGCCGCCGAGCGGGAGAAGGCCTCCCGCTCCCGGTTCGCCCAGCACACCATCCGGCCCGAGGAGGTGGCCCGCGAGGTCGCCGCCGTCCGCGACACGCTCGGCCGCGCCCAGGAGATCCGTTCCTTCGTACGCCAGTCGCTGCGTGCCCTCGACGGTGTCCTGCGCGACGACCCGGCCCGACCGGGCGACTTCACCGCGGAGCTGGGCGGCACCCCCGCCGGGCTGCGCGACGCCCTCGCCCCGGTGCTCGGCGGCGACGTCGTCGAGCTGGGCCGGCCGGTGCGGTTCCGCACCATCGCCGCCGTGGACCGGGGTGAGGCCGCCCTGGTGCGCACCGACCCGGCCGTGGTGGCGCTCGCCGGGTACGTGCTCAACGCCGCCCTCGACGCGCAGGCCGCCGGCCCTCGCCCGGCCCGCCGCTGCGGGGTGGTCCGCACCCGCGCGGTCGCCAGCCGCACCACGCTGCTGGTGGCGCGCTACCGGTTCCACCTGACCCTGCCGTCGCGCGCTGGCACCCGTCAGATCCTCGCCGAGGACGCCCGGCTGCTCGCCTTCTCCGGCGCCCCGGGCAACGCCACCTGGCTGCCCACCGACGACGCGTTGGCGCTGCTCGACGCCACCGCCGACGCCAACACCGACCCCGGTTTCGGCGAACGCACCATGCGCCGGCTCCTCGACGAGCTGCCCGCCGTCACCGACCACCTCCGCGAGTACGGCGAGGAGCTGGCCGCCGAGCTGCTCGCCTCACACCGCCGGGTGCGCAGCGCCTCCGGCGAGATCGTCCGCGGCCTCGCCGTCACCGTCCAGGACCGCGCCGACGTCCTCGGCGCCTACGTCTATCTGCCCGCCCCGACCGCCGGAGCCGTCGCCTGATGTCCGCCACCGCCCGCAACCAGGTCTTCACCGCCGTCCACACCATCGGCGGCCTGCTCCCCGCCGACATGCTGGTCCGCATCGCCGACGGCAAGGACGTCAGCGGCTGCAAACCCGCCGACTACGGCGTCATCGTCTCCCGATCGGTGCGCGACGACGCCGAACGCCACTGGGACTGGCTCCGGGCGGCCTGGAAGGAGCTGCGGACGAAGCTGCCCGCCGCGCCGGAGGCCGACACCCCCGCCGACCCGACCGGTCTCGCCCGCACCCAGTGGCTGGAGCACCTCTTCGCCGAACTCGGCTTCGGCCGCCTGACCGCGCTGGGCGAGGCGGGCATCACCGCCGACGACGGCGGCAAGACGTTCCCGATCAGCCACCGGTGGGACCGCGTGCCGGTGCACCTGGCCCCGTGGAACGCCACGCTGGACAAGCGCCCCGCCACCGGCGGCGTTCCGCCGCAGTCGCTGGTGCAGGAGTGCCTGAACCGCTCCGACGCCCACCTGTGGGGCCTGCTCACCAACGGCCGGCAACTGCGGCTGCTGCGCGACTCCAACGCGCTCGCCACCGCCGCCTACGTCGAATTCGACCTGGAAGCCATCTTCGACGGCGAGCTGTTCAGCGAGTTCGTGCTGCTTTACCGCCTGCTGCACGTCTCCCGCTTCGCGGTTGGGGAGGGGGCCGCCCCGTCAACGTGCTGGCTGGAGAAGTGGCGCACCGAGGCGATCTCCTCGGGCGTCCGCGCGCTGGAACAGCTCCGCAAGGGCGTGCAGGAGGCCATCACCACGCTCGGCACCGGCTTTCTGCGCCACCCCGACAACCAGCGCCTGCGCGAGGACTTCGACGTGCAGGCGTTCCACAACGCCCTGCTGCGCCTGGTCTACCGGCTGCTGTTCCTGTTCGTCGCCGAGGACCGCGACGCGCTGCACCCGCCGGGCACCGACGAGGAAACCCGCGACCGGTACGCGCGGTACTTCTCCTCGGCCCGGCTGCGCGCCCACGCCCGCCGCCGCCGGGGCAGCGCGCACGCCGACCTGTACCGGTCGCTGTGCGTCGTGCTGGACGCCCTCGCCGACGTCAACGGCCGTCCCGAGCTGGGCCTGCCGGGCCTAGGCGGCATCTTCGACGGCAAGCTCGGCACCATCCCCGCCGCCACCGACGAAGACCGAAAGGACCCGCTGTACGGCCTGTCGCTCGGCAACGAGCACCTGCTGACCGCCGTGCGGCACCTGTCCCAGGTGCGCGACACGAGCACCCGCCGCTGGCGGACCGTCGACTACCGACACCTGGGTGCCGAGGAACTGGGCTCGGTCTACGAATCCCTGCTGGAACTGGTGCCGAAGCACAGCGCAGTCGACCGCGCCTTCGAGCTGGTCGAACTCGCGGGCAACACCCGTAAGACCACCGGCTCCTACTACACGCCTGCCTCGCTGATCGAATGCCTGCTCGACTCGGCACTCGACCCGGTGATCGATGACGCGGTCAAGCGTGGCGAGGTGGCGGCCACCGCAGCCGGCCAACCCGACCCATCCGACGTGATCGTCACCGAACTGCTGTCGCTCACCGTCTGCGACCCGGCCTGCGGCTCCGGGCACTTCCTGGTCGCGGCGGCCCGCCGGATCGCCAAGCGGGTCGCCGCCGTCCGCGAGCGCAACCCGGAGCCCACCCTCGACGCGGTACGCCACGCCCTGCATGAGGTCATCGCCCGCTGCATCTACGGCGTCGACCTCAACCCGATGGCGGTCGAACTGGCCAAGGTGTCGCTGTGGCTGGAAGCGCTGGAACCGGGCAAGCCGCTGAGCTTCCTCGACGCCCACATCAAGCACGGCAACGCTCTGATCGGCGCAACGCCCGCGCTACTGAAGCGCGGTATCCCCGACGAGGCGTTCAAGCCCATCGAGGGCGACGACAAGCAGCACGCAAAGGGCTTGGAGAAACAGAACACCGAGCAGCGGGGAAATCAGCTAAGCTTTTACAGCTCGGACTCGGCGGTGAGCACTGCCAACGTAGTCTTCGCTCAGAGCATGCGTCGCATCATCGACGCCCCGACCACTGACCTCAGTAGCGTTCGCGGCCAAGCGTCCGCATATCAATCCTGGACAGAAGCGGCCGACTACCAGCGCGCTTGCCACAGTGCTGACGCCTGGTGCGCTGCCTTCGTCTGGCACAAGACGCCCGATGCGCCGCCCGGGGTCACCGACGGTGTCTTTCGCTCGCTGCAAGATCCGGTCGGACGCGCTGTGGACGTCGAGACGGATGCGGAAATCGTGCGGCTACGAGAAAAATACAATTTCTTTCACTGGCATCTCGAGTTTCCTGACGTGTTCGAGGTGTCGGAGGGCGGCCTCGATGTCGATCCGGCCACGGGCTGGGCCGGTGGCTTCGCCTGCGTTCTGGGGAACCCGCCGTGGGAGCGAGTTAAACTCCAAGAGCAGGAGTTCTTCGCCACCCGTGTTGAGAAGATCGCGAAGGCGACAAACAAGGCTGCGCGCGATAAGCTCATCAATGGCTTGGCGGATAGCCAGGAGGAGGCCCACCGAGCGCTGTACGCTGAGTTTGTTGCGGCTCGCCGGATGGCGGAAGGTGTCAGCCATCTGCTACGTGATTCGGGTCGCTACCCGCTAGCAGGCAGGGGTGACGTGAACACGTATGCGGTCTTCGCGGAGACCGCATCTTTCGCTGTTGCGTCACGTGGTCGTTTTGGGCTGGTCTTGCCTACAGGAATCGCGACAGACGCCACTACCGCCCACTTCTTTTCAGACCTGGTGCGCAGCGGGCGCTTGGCTTCATTCCTGGATTTTGAGAACGAGGCTTTTATCCTTAGTCAGGCAGTGCATCACTCGGTTCGGTTCGCGCTCCTGACTGCTACGGGTAGGGCTGAACGCGTAGATAGGGCATCTTTTGCCTTCGGCACTCGCTATATCGAAGATCTGGATAGTCGGCGCTTCACCATGCCGCCTGATGAGATCCTCCTAGCCAACCCTAATACCGGCACTCTACCTGTCTTTCGCTCCCGGCGTGACGCCGAAATTACCCTCGGCATCTACCGTCGCCTGCCCGTGCTGATCAAGGAAAATGACCCGCAGGGTAACCAATGGGGCCTCTCGTTCCTGAGAATGTTTGATATGTCGAACGACTCTCACCTGTTTCGCACCCGCATGGAATTGGAGGCGGATGGCTGGACACTCGCCGGCAACATTTTCGAGCGTGGCCAGCAGCGGATGTTGCCGCTGTATGAGGCGAAGATGCTTCATCACTTCGACCACCGGCTGGGAACGTACGAGGGGCAGACTGAGGCCCAAGCCAATATGGGCACGCTCCCGCGTCTCACCCGTGAACAGCACGACGATCCGGAATTCGTCCCAATGCCGAGATACTGGGTCCCGGAGTTCGACGTTCCTACCGAGCGCCGGACCAAGAAGGGGAACCTCTCCTTTGAGCTAGGTGTCAGGTCGCGGCTAGCCGAGCGGGGTTGGGAGCACGGCTGGCTGCTGGGATGGCGAGACATCGCTCGCTCGACGGACGCGCGGACGATGGTGGCTACCGTGCTGCCAAACTATGGGGTGGGCCATACAAGCCCTCTGATGTTTCCGGCGAGCGCCGAAGCCGGAGCCCTCTTGCAAGCCTGTTTCAGTTCGTTCGTCTTCGACTACGTTCTCCGGCAAAAGATCGCAGGAACTCATCTAACGTATGGTTATCTCTACCAACTTCCGGTGCCGCCGATTGCTGCATTTGAAGCCTTCCACGGCGGCGTGCGCTGGTTTACCGATCGGGTAGCCGAGTTGTCTTATACCAGTATGGATTCCGCTAGCTATGGGAAAGACCTGCAGTGCGCCGGCATGCCGTTCCGGTGGGATGAAGTGCGTCGCGAAGCCATGCGCGCTGAACTTGACGCGGCGCTTCTGCATCTGTATGGAGTGAACCGTAACGAGGCCGACTATATCCTTGAGGCCTTCCCGGTTGTCAGGCGTTCGGATGAAGCAAAGCATGGCACATATCGAACCAAGGTCCTCATTCTCGATGTTTACGACCGAATGGCAAGTGCCAGAGCTGCAGGTAGCGATTGTGCGACGTCGCTTAGGCCACCACCTGGCCAAGGTGCGCGACACCAGCCTCATTGCTGATCGGTTTGCTCGTTCAGTCGCCCAAGCCTCGGGTTTGTTCGCCGGTGGCGAAGATCACGCATTCGTGAAGGAGATACTGTGCATAGGAATGAGCGTATTGGAACGGCCCACCGTGTGGCTGTGCTGGAAAATCTGTCGAAGGCGCTTGAGCAAGGGTACCTTGAGCTCGGCGAGTACGAGCAGAGGATGATGGCTGTTCAGTCAGCGAAGACGATCAACGACCTGCTGTCGCAGGTCGTTGATTTGCCCGCTGAATTTCAGTGGAATCCGCAAAATGGGGGAAGCCGACAAGCATACCAGGTGGTGAATCCAGGGCAGCCACGTAGCAACGCCCCGCTCGCGCTTGGTCTAGGCATTGCCTCGGTGCCAGTTTCCGTGTGCTTCGGGATTGGCCTGATCTTGGGTGGCACTGCGATATTTTTGGGACGCCAAGGCCTTAAGAGCGGGGAGAATTTCAGCTACTCGTTAGTCGGCATCATTATGGGCGCGGTCGGCGTTGTGTTCTCATTGTTCGTGATTGGCATTATGATCTTCGGACCCGAGACTGCCAGTTCCTGAGGTTGGGGGTATTGCGGGAGCGCGTCAGCAACTGACCTACTCTTGTTCCGCCGTCTCGGCTACAAAGACGCCCAGCCCTTGCCGGCCGACGAGTTCCCCGGATTCGATCATGGAGTCCACTGCTCTTCGGACGGTCGCCGAACTGGTCGAGTGCTGATCCATGAGTTCCCTGGTGGTCGGGATCTTCTCGCCGGGCTTGAGTAGCCCTGCCTTGATCCTGGCCCTCAGGTCATCGCGGATGGATCTCCACAGGGGCTGGGCGTAGGGCATGTCCCGATGGCACCACTCCACGAGGGGAGGTAGACGAGCAACCCCAACTTTGCTAGGAATGCTAGGAGCATGAACTAGGGTTGTCGGGCCGGCACGTAGGGGGAGCGGCATGGGTAGGTGGTGGAAGTGGTTCTGGCGGCCGGGCGAGGTCGCAGTCGGCGCGGCTGAGCAGGCCGTACCCGACGGCGACGTGCCGGGGCGCCGGCAACAGCAGAGCGCGGCTGTCCGCGTACCCGATGTGGTCATGACCTCGCGGTGCGACGGCGCGGAGGTCTACCAGTGGGCCGGGCGGCGGGCGGCGTGTGTGGCGCGCAACCAGCGCGCGGACCGCTACGGCCGGGGGAGGGGTGCGGATGGCTGAGCTGGCGGGGTCGTCGGTGCCGCGCCGGGCGCTCGGGTGGGCGTTGCGCGAGCTGCGCACCGAGGCGCGGATGACGCTCGACGGCGCGGCGGCGGCGTTGGAGTGCAGCCGGCAGAAGGTGTGGCGGATCGAGAGCGGCATCGGCGCGGTGCGCGGCGTTGACGTGCGGGCGATGTGCGAGCTGTACGCGGCGACGCCCGCGCTGACCGGCGCGCTCACCGGCCTGGCCACCGAGACGCGGGCGAAGGGTTGGTGGCACGCCTACGGCGACACCGTCCCCGACTGGTTCGCGCTGCACGCCGGCCTGGATGCCGCCGCCAGCCGGCTCCGCGAGCACGCCGACACGCTCGTGCCCGCCCTGCTGCAAACCCGGGGGTACGCGACCGCGGTGTGCCAGCCCCACCCGGACCGCGCCACCGAGGAGCGGGACCACCTGATCGAGGTACGGCTGTGCCGGCGGGAACTGCTGCGCCGGCGGCTGCCCCCACCGCCCCGGTTCGACGTGGTGCTCTCCGAGGCGGTGCTGCTGCGTGTGGTCGGCGGGCCGGTGACGATGGCCGGGCAGCTCCGGCACCTGGTCGAGGCGAGCCGGCTGCCGCACGTCACGATCCGGGTGGTGCCACTCGCCGCCGGCCTGCCCGCCGGGGCCGTCGCGGGGGCGTTCGTGCTGCTGGACTTCCCGCTCGGCAGTCGCATCGAACCGGACCCGCCGGTGGTCTGTCGCGAGTCGTTGACCGGGGCGCTCTATCTCGACCGGCCGGCGGAAGTGTTCGCGCACGAGACGGTGTGGGCGGGCCTCGACGCGCTGGCGCTAGGTGAGGCGGAGTCCCAGCGGCTGATCATCAAGATCTTGGAGGAGGTGCACCACGGTTGAGCGTTCGGTGACCGGAGTGTCGCCCGGTGTGGTGCCGAGAGGCGCGTACATTGTCTGGGCTGGCAGCGCGCGGCGGTGGAGGAGATGACGATGGCGGGTGATGATTCGTCTGCTGTCGACCTGACACTGCGGGCGGTCGGGCCGGCCACGGAGGGCGGTCGCTTGCCACTCGCCGAGCTGTCCCGGCTGGCAAGCGGGTTGCAGGCGGCCCTAGAACTTCTGGCACTGAGCATCGCCGGCAAAGCCACCGGTCCCGGTCGCCGGCCTCGCGAGATCGTGGACGCGGTACGCCTCGACTTCGTCGGATTCCGAGCGGGTTCGGCGCTGCTGGACATCGCGCGAACCGGACAGCTCTCACTCGACGAGGGGGTGTTGGAGCAGGCGCTGACGGCGCTGGAGGAGGGCACGAACCGCCTCCGCGAGCGACCAGATGTCCTGCCGCCTCACTTCGGCCCGCAGGTGCTCAACCAGCTCAGAAGCCTGACTGGTGGGATCAGCGCCAGAAGCGTCATGCGGGTGGAGTTGTGGCAGGGCGGGCGCACCCGGTTCGTGATCGACGAAGCGCTCCACCGGGCCGTCCGACGGACGTCCTTCGAAAAGGTCGCTCAGGAATCAACAATCGTCGGCCGGCTGCACATGGGAGATTTCTCGCCTGCGACCCTGCGCTGCCGGATCGACACCTATGCCGGAAGTATCCTCTGTGACTTCGACTCTGACCTGCGGGACGCCGTGCTGGACGCGATGGACCAGGTGGTGATGGCGGAAGGCGTCGCCGAGCTCGAACCCAACGGCACGACAATCCACATTCTGCACCTGTCGAGCCTGCGCAGGCTCGACTCTTCCGAGCCGAAGAGCCTCGACGACCTCGCCAGGGAGCAAGGTGTGACGCCAGTCCGTTCGGTCGAAGAGCTACGAGGGGCACCGATCGACGACATGGACGACTTTCTGGCGGCGCTGCGTTCGGCCAGAGGTGAGGGTGAAGGCCAGTGAAGCAGGTCCTCGTCGACACTGATGCCTTCTCGGTCATCTGGCAGGGCGCCGATGATCACCTCGCACAGCAGTTGATTGGCTCGATGCCCATCCTCAGCTTTGCGACCGTCGCCGAGCTGCACTACGGCGCGGCGAAGGCGGGATGGGGTGACCGTCGTGTCTTGGCGCTTGAGGAGGCCGTCAGGCGCTACGTGGTGGCCCCCTACGACCAGGAGTTGGCCAGGTTGTGGGGACGGCTCAAGGCGTAGGCGCAGTCCGCCGGCCACGCGCTGGGGCAGACGGCGCAGACCAACGATCTTGGGATTTGTGCCACGGCAATCCGCTACGAGGCTCCGTTGCTGACATTGAACCGACGGCACTTCGACGGCTTTCCCGGGCTCGTCGTACTGCCCTGAGACCTTCCCATGCTGCGGCTCATTGAGCGGCAGACGGGGTACCGCCCGGATGGCTGTCAACTATCCGACGCGGCAACCTTCCATGCGTGTTGCCCCCGGCCGCATTGATCTGGTTGTCTTGCCGGCTCAAGGCGGGTCCAAAAAGGACGGGGTGGAATGGTCACGGCGCACGAAACCACGGTGCAGGGGCTGCTGGAAGGCACGAGGCAATACCTTGTGCCGCTCTACCAGCGGACCTATTCGTGGACCGAGCTTCAGTTCAAGCGGATCTGGGACGACGTCTGCCAGCTCGCCAGGGACCGGGTCGACCACCCGACCGCCACCCACTTCATCGGCTCGCTGGTGCTCGCGCCCAGCCCGGCCATGGGTGCCGTCGGCGTCGCCGAATACCTCGTGGTGGACGGCCAGCAGCGGCTCACCACGCTGACCATCCTGCTCTGCGCCATCCGCGATCACCTGGCCGAACACGAAGACCAGAAACACCGGCTCCGGCTCGACCAGCAATACCTGACCAACCCGTTCGAGGAACAGCGCTGGTTGAAGCTGGTCCCCACCCAGGCCGACCGGGACGCGTACGTGGCCTGCGTGAAGTCGACGCCGCAGACCGGCGGGAACCACGCGGTGGGCCGGGCGTACCAGTTCTTCGCCAAGGCGCTGGACGCCCTCGGCACCTCCGAGGAGCCGATCACCGTCCAGCAGATCGAGAGTGCGGTGATCACCGGGCTGGCGCTGGTGGCGATCACCGCCAAGCCGGGCGACAACGTCTACCGGATCTTCGAGTCGCTGAACAACACCGGGCTGACGCTCACTCAGGCCGACCTGCTGCGCAACTACATCTTCATGCGGTTGCCCAACCGGGGACCGGTCGTCTACGAGTCGCTCTGGCTGCCGCTGCAGCAGCGGTTCACCCCGACGGAGCTGGTCCTGCTCTTCTGGCTCGACCTGGTCCACCGCGACCCGAAGGTCAAGCAGACCGACACGTATGCGAGCCAACAGGCCCGCCTCGAGAAGCTGCGGACGGAAGCGGACGTCGAAGCCGAGGTGCAGCGGTTCAGCCGGCTCGGCGCGCTCCTGCGGGTGATCCTGCACCCCGCCGAAGAGCACGACCCGGCCGTACGGCAGCGGCTGGAGCGGCTCAGCGCGTGGGGCACCACCACCGTCTATCCGGTGCTGCTGCACCTGCTCGACCGGCGGGACCGGGGCACGGCGACCTCCGAGCAGATCGTCGCCGCGATGCTCTGCCTGGAGAGCTTCTTCGTCCGGCGGCTGCTGATCGGCCGGAGCACGATGAACATCAACCGCATCCTGCTCGCCGTGGTCACCGAGATGGACCGGGACCTGCCGGTCCACGAGGCGGTGCGCAGATACCTGTCGACGGGCCGTAAGTACTGGGCCACCGACGCGAGCCTGCGTGCCCTGGTGCGGACCATCCCGTTCTATCTCAACGGCCGGGCCAGCCAGCGCAACCTGGTGCTGCGCTGGCTGGAGGAGTCCCACGGCAGCAAGGAGCCGGTGGCGCTGGACAAGCTGACCATCGAGCACGTGCTGCCGCAGAGCCTCAGCGACGAGTGGCGGCAGATGCTCGCCGCCGACCTCGACACCGACGAGACGCCCGACGAGGCGCACGACGCGCTCGTGCACACCCTGGGGAATCTGACCCTCACCGGCTACAACTCGGAGCTGAGCAACAAGCCGTTCCCTGTCAAGCGGACCGCCCTGGCGAAGAGCGGCGTCCAGTTGAGCCGGGACATCGCCGACCGGCAGCGGTGGGGCCGCTCGGAGATCCTGGCGCGGGCCGACGCCCTCGCCGACCGGATCGTCACCATCTGGCCCGGCCCTACCGAGGAGAGCGGCAACCAGTCCGAGGTGCCCTGGGACGTGCTGGCGAAGGCCCTCGCCGAGCTGCCGGCCGGCACGTGGACCACCTACGGCGACCTGGCCGCCCTGATCGGCACGGCCCCGCAGCCGGTGGGTAACCGGCTGGCCAACCACCCGACCCTGAACGCCCACCGGGTGCTCCAGGCGGGTGGGGTCGTCGCGGGCAACTTCAAGTGGCTCGAACCCGGCCGCACCGACGACCCGCGTGACGTGCTGCGCGCCGAGGGCGTGACGTTCGACCAGCACGGCCGCGCCGACCAGGCCCAGCGCATCACCGTCGAGGAGTTGGCGCAGCTCGCCGGCGTGACGCCGCCCGACCTGCCCGAGCCGCGAGCCCGCGCCACCGGCGCCGTCGACCACGCCGCGCGGTTCATCGAACAGCTCACCGCGTCCCAGGGGCCGGCGGTCGCCACGGCCGTCGCCGTCGTGCTCGAGGCGTGGACCACCATGGGCGGGCTCCTGGGCTACGGCAATGGCGGTGAGACCTCCTGCTTCCTCCTGGCCCGGGGGAAGGAACACGAGTACGGAAACATCTGGCCGGTGGCGCTCTATCCCAGCGGGAAGTGCGAGGTCGTCTTCCAGCACCTCAGCATTCGTACGCCGTTCGACGCGGTGGCCCTGCGGGAGGAGCTGCGGCAGCGGTTGAACCAGTTGCCGGGTGTCCAGATCGCCGCCGCCAAGCTCACCCTGCGACCGGGCTTCCCGCTGGCCGTCCTCGCCGACGCCGACGCGCGCGAGGCGCTGCTCGACCACCTCCGCTGGTTCTACGACCAGGCGCAGGTGCCCGCCTCGGACGAACCACTCGTCGACTGACCGTCCGCCGCCCCTGAGAGGTCCGCCCGTGCCGCAGCTCGCCTTCGCCAACAGCTTCTGGCACAGCTTCGACGTCCTGGAAAAACCGATCAAGGCCGGCGTACGCAAGGCGATGGAGAAGTTCCAGCAGCTCACCATCGCCGAGCTGTACGCCGACAAGGGTCTGCACCTGGAGTCGGTGCACAACGCCCGCGACCCGCGGATGCGGACCATCCGCGTCACCGACTTCTGGCGCGGCGTGGTGCTCGCGCCCGACGACGGCAGCGACACGTTCCTGCTGCTGAAGGTCGTGCCGCACGACGACGCGTACACCTGGGCGACGAAGCTGCTCTACACCGTCAACACGGCCACGCGGGCGCTGGAGGTGCGCAACGTCGTGGCCATCGAGCAGCTCACGCCGGCGCTGGAGAAGGCGGCGGCGCAGGCGCCAACCCTGCTCTTCGCCAAACATTCGGACACGGCCTTGCGGCACCTCGGCATCGACGACCAGGTGCTGCGGGCCGTACGCACGATCATCGACAAGCCGCAACTGGAGGCGTTCGGCACCCTGCTGCCCGAGGACCAGTTCGAGGTGCTGCAATACCTCGCGGAAGGGTTCACGCCCGACGACGTCTACCGGGATCTGGTCGTCGAACGGCGGCCCGCCGATGCCACACCCGAGCCGAGCGAGAGCCTGGCCGTCGCGATCTCCAACACCCGCAGTCGCATCATGCTCGTCACCCGCCCCGACGAACTGGCCGAGATCCTCGACAAGCCGTTCGCCGCCTGGCGGGTGTTCCTGCACCCCTCGCAACGACGGGTCGCCTACCGGGTGTCCTACAAGGGGCCCGCTCAGGTCAGCGGCGGACCGGGCACCGGCAAGACGGTGGCGGCGCTGCACCGGGTCAAGCACCTGCTGTCCCGCTCGGCCGACGGCCGGGTGCTGCTCACCACGTACACCAATGCCCTGGCCGCCACGCTGCGCGAGCACCTGGCGCTGCTGCTCGACGACGAGAAGCAACTCGCCCGGGTGGAGGTGACCACCGTCAACGCGTTCGCCAACCGCACCGTGCGCGCCCTCGCCGGCCGGGTGCCGACGCCCGTCGGCGACGTCGACGAGCGGCAGGTCTGGCGGCGGGTGTGCCGGCGGCTGACACTGCCGTGGCCGGAGCAGTTCCTCGCCCAGGAACACCGGCACGTCGTCCTCGCCCACGACGTGCGCAGCCGGGAGGACTACCGGGCGGCCAGCCGACGCGGCCGTGGTTCCGTGCTGGGCGCGCGGCAACGCGACCGGGTGTGGGACGCCGTCGAGATGTTCCACGCCGAACTGTCCGCGGCCGGCTCCGCCACGTACCTGCAGATCTGCGCCCGCGCCGCGGACCTGCTCGCCGACGCGGACCTCGCCGACCACGGCTTCGCCCACGTGGTCGTCGACGAGGCGCAGGACCTGCACCCGGCGCAGTGGCGGGTGCTGCGCGCCGCTGTGCCGCCCGGCCCCGACGACCTCTTCATCACCGGCGACCCGCACCAACGCATCTACGACTCTCGGGTGTCGCTGGGCTCGCTCGGCATCTCGGTGGCCGGGCGCAGCAGCCGGCTGCGCGTCAACTACCGCAGCACCGAGGAGATCCTCACCTGGGCCACCCAGGTGCTCGTCGGGGCCCGGGTCGACGAACTCGGCGGTGACGGCGAGGACAGCCTCGCCGGCTACCGGTCACTGCTGCACGGCCGCAAACCTCAGGCCCAGGGGTACGCGTCCCCGCAGGCCGAGGTAACGGCGCTGGTCGAGCGGGTGCGGGAGTGGATGGCGCACGGCGTCGGGCTCAGCGAGATCGCGGTCTGCGCCCGGTTCACCACCACGCTGCGCGGCGTCCACGACGCCCTGACCGCCGCCGGCATCCCCACCGCCTGGGTGCGGGACCAGCCGGGCGCGGACGTCGACGGGGTACGGCTGGCCACCATGCACGCCATGAAGGGGCTGGAGTTCCGCTGCGTGGCGTTGGCCGGGGTGACGGCGAAGGCGATCCCGTTCGTCAAGGAGGTCACCCCGGCGGAGGTGGACCGGGTGCAGCACGACAACGACCTGCTCCGGGAGCGGTGCCTGCTGTTCGTCGCCGCCACCCGCGCCCGCGAGGCCCTGTACGTGTCCTGGAGCGGCGCGCCCAGCCCGTACCTGTCGATCGCCAGGAGCGGATGACGAAGACCCGGGGCAGGAATCCGACACGGCCTGACGGCGACCCAGGGCGCGTATGATTATCGATGTCGTGAGGCTGGCAGGGGAGCGTCGTGCGACTGCTGAGAGCGGAATCCCTCGCGGAGTTGGGCCCTGATCAGATACCGAGCGCTCTCGGCCACGACGGCGTCGTGCTGATCCGCGAGGCGAGTGTCGGCGAGGTCGATGAACTTCTGCGCCGATGGACGGAGCCGGTCGACCACCCGCACCAGGCGGCCGACGGCCTGACGATCATCACCCCGCACCACCACGCCGAGGGTACGGAATCCGAGGCCGGTTTCACCCGGTCGGCCCTACGTCCGCACACCGACCGCAGCCTGCAGGTGACGCCTCCGAGCGTGCTCGCCGCGCTGATGGTCTCGCCGGTGGACTCAGGCGGGGCAACGACCCTGGTCGACGGCGCCCGCGTCCTGACCCGGCTACGCCGTCACGTCGGCGACCCCGCGGTGACGGCCCTGCGACTGATGCCGGCCGACGGTTCGGCCGAGCGTCCGGTCGTCGAGACGGCAGCGGGCCTCACCCGGGTCCGGTACCGCGACGATCAGGTAGCCGGCCCACACGGAAGCTTCGACATGGTGGCGCGGCTGCGTCGCCTGATCGTCGAAGCGACGGTCACGCTGGAGCTTGCCGCCGGCGAGGGCTACCTCGTCCACAACCACCGCTTCCTGCACGGGCGCACGGCCTTCACCGGCGACCGCCGCCTGGTGCGGTTCCTCGCCCGGGTCCGATCCGATCATCCGTACGCCTGGCTCAACAGGGGGTTCTCGAGTGCGAATTCCTAGGTCCAGGCCGGGAGAGGCGGCGGCTGCCGACCGTACCCGCCTGATCAGCGCGTTGACCTCGGTGCCTCCGCCCGCCGACGCGGCGTTTCCGCAGGTCATCCGGGAGGTCGTGGAAGCTCATCCCGATCCGGAGCCGGTGCTGCGGACGATCCTCGACGACCGCAGCCTGCGCTCGCGAGTCCGTTTCGCGGCCCTGTACGCGCTGCTCCTGCGCCTGCGACGGGAGGAGCGGCATGCCGAGTACGGCGGGATCGTCCGCGACTACGAAGGGAAGTTCGGGGCTGAGCCCTACTTCCAGACCTTCCGCGCCATCGTGGCCCGGACCCGAGGCGATCTGGCGTCGCTGCGCAGTTCCGTCGAGTATTCACGGCAGGCGGTCGAAGCCCTGCCGGACGTGCCGGCGGTCGTTCACCAGCTTGCCGCGTTCTGGGTGGAATACCTCGAACGGCTGGAGGAGGCCGCACCCGCCAACGACCTCGACCAGATCGAGCGACAGGTCGATCGGGCGATCACCCTGACTCAGGGTCGGGTCGCCCACTACTACGAAACGAAGGGACGTGTGCTGGCGCTGCGCGGTGAGTTCGAGGCGGCGCGTGCCGCCGTCGGTCAGGCAGTCGAACTGGAACACCGCACGTCCCGCGACTATCTTCGCCGGCTCACGCAGTATCAGGCCACCCGCGTACGCGTCGATCTCATGCAGGAGCGGAGCCGTTGGGCCCGTGCCCACGGACGGTTTCGCACCGAGCTCGCCGAGTTCAAGGCGCAGCAACTGCAACTCCTCGGTCTGCTGGCGGCGGTCGTCGCGTTCATCGCCACCGCGAGCAACATCGCGAGTCAGAGCAAGGGAACCGACGCCATCCGTTTGATGCTGGTGGCCTCGGGTGCGATCGGCATCGTGTTCGGTACCTTCTCTCTTGTCAACAACAGCAGTATCCGCCGGGTCGCGGCAGCGATCCTTCTCGGCGGCGCGCTGGTCGGGGCAGGGATGTTCGTGCCCAGCTCCTGGATGTCATGAGAACGGACAGTCCATGCAGGTACGAGAAATGATCACTACCGCGGGCGGCGTGCGGGCGAATGAGGACCGCGTCGGTCACCGTGGCACGCTCGGCTGGGTCATCGACGGGGCCACCGACCTGTACGACGACGCTGCGCTTCCCGCCGGTAGTGACGTGCAGTGGCTCGTCGACACCGTCGGGGAGCGGCTGGCGGAGGCCGGGATGGATGCCTACCGCGACGACCCCGCAGAGCTGCTGGACAGCGTCGCCGCCGACGTGGCCCAGCGCCAGGCCAGGCTCGGGTTTCCGGACGATCGCGTGCCGCCGGCGTGCTCGGTCGCGCTCTGCGTCGACCAGGGTGCCCACTTCGCGATCAGTCGGATCGGTGACGCCACGGCAGCGATCAGCGGGCGGGAGCCATTCGTACTGGCCACCGGCTACTTCGACCGGCGGGAGGCGGCGGCGGTGGGATTCGGCGACGCGGACGCCCAGCGGGTCGCGGCGGCGATGCACGAGCGGCGGCTGCACACCATGACGTCCGGTGACATCGAATCGGTCTTCTCGGGGCATCCGCGGCGGGTGTTGCGTCCGCACGGCATGGTAGGCGCCTGGGCGGACACCGACCACGTCCTCCTGTGCACCGACGGCTTCGCCCGGCTGGTCACCGACTATCGGCTCTATCCGGGATGGCCGGAGGTCGTCGCCGACGCGTGCGAGCGCGGGTTGCCGTACCTGGAGAAGCTGATCCGCGACGTGGAGGCCGACGCCGGCACGGTGAGCGGCCGGTTCAAGCGCGCCGACGACGTCGCCGCGATTCTGATCACCCGAGACTGACCCTGGGAAGGCTGCCGCATGACCGATCGACCGCCGTATCTCGTCGAGCGGAACCCCGGCTACGTCGAATATCAACTGCCGATCTCGGTGAAGCTGGTGGTGGACCACCACGGGCGGGTGCCGCTGTTGAAGAACGAGCGCGACGAGTGGGAGTTGCCCGGCGGCAAGCTGGAGGTCGGCGAGACACCCGAGGACGGGGTGTGCCGTGAGGTCGCCGAAGAACTCGGCCTGTCCGTCAGTGACGTCGACATCGTCGACGCGTGGGTCTACGAGATCACGCCTCAGCGCCACGTGTTCATCGTCAGCTTCGGTGCCGTCTACACGGGCGACGAGAGTCTCGTCTGCTCCGCCGAGCACAAGGAACTGGGCGTGTTCACCTACGACGAGGTGCCCGGCCTGCGCATGCCGGAGCCGTACAAGCGGACCATCGCCCGGTGGCGTGAGCGGATGGAGCGTCTGACCGCAGCGTCGTGACCGTGCGCGAGACGGCCCGATCAGTCAACTCGCGAAGATCATCCGCTGTGGGAAGTCGCCGGCGGTGCGCCAGGAGTTTACGATCTTGGCGGTGATGGCGCTGGCAGCGGCATTGAAGTCGCCGTCCTCGACCCGGGCCTCAAGGGTCTGCGGATCGATGACGAGGAGGCGATCGAACCTGTCTTCGAACCCGAACTCGTAGCGCACCTCTTCCGCCGGAGCCTCGACCCGACGGGCGACCACCATCATGCCCATGTCGCTATTCTCCAAATCCTGCGTAGTCCTCGTACGTCGGGCCGGGAATCGAGTTCTCCCAGTTCGATACGCGATTCGCGGCGAGATGAGCTTCCCGGTAGTCCGCGTGCGGGTTGGCCGAGTAGTACCGCGACTCGGCCAATTCGTGCTCCAGGAGCCGGACGTCCTCCGGTAGGGGAGCACCTCGACGCAGGCGCAACCACGCCTCGGCCATCGGTGCGCTCGGATCGTACCGTTGGCGGATGATCCCACCGGCGTAGTCGTCCATCGGATGCTCCTCGAAGAAGATGTGCCGTCGAATCTGCTCGATCTCCGCCGACGAGAACCCGCGGGACCCGTCGAGGCGAGGTGCATCGGCGAGGTTGCGGGCGATGACTCCGGCATCGTCCTGCTGCCGGATCGCCGCGTAGGCGTCCCTGGCCCAGCCCTCCTGGCGGTCGTAGTCCGACAGGTTGCGCGGGCGGCTGGTGTGCCCGCCGTGGACCCCGTCGACCGGGCTGTGCGGAGACCGGGGCGAGGAACTGGTGAGTCGGTTCAGCGCCTGCCGGAGCTTCTCGATCAGGTCGCCGAGCCGCCGCGCCTCCGGCATCAGCCGCCGCAGGCTCGCCAACAACCCCCGCAACAACCGCGCGATCCGCGCTCCCCACGACGCCACCGTCGTGGTGACCTGCTCGACGACCAGCGGCGTCGCGAGCCCGGCGGTGGCGACCAGCTCTGTCGCGTACCCGATCAGCCGGGACACACAGGCGGCGACGGCGTCGCGGACCAGCAGTCGGACGGCCGCGACCAGGCCGGCGGCGCCCTCGGTGATCGCCGCCATCGCCTCGGCGCCCTGCGCCAGCCCGGTGATGGCCTGCTGCTGCTCACTCGCCCAACTCCGGTAGCCGCTGCCGGCGGCGCCGGTCCAGCCGGCGACCTCGGTGCGGACGGCGTGGGTCAGTTCGGCGGCGTCCTCGCGCAGCGACGCGGCGACGTTGCGCCAGGTTCGGGCGTGGGCGGTGATCTCGGTGGGGTCGCCGGCGAGCCAGTCCAGCGCCTCGCTGAGCGGCCTGACGTGCTCGATGAGCCAGGCGATGCCGTATTGCAGGAGGGCGCCGACCGGGTCGGAGACGAGCGCGAGCGCGTCCAGGCCGGCGCTGACCACGCCGAGGCTGCCGTCGATCCAGCTGCCGGTGCGGACGCCCTGAGCGATGAGGTCGATGTCCTCGCAGATCCAGATCCCCGCCCAGGCGCTGGGCCCGGCGTCCGCCGCGCCGGCGACCAGCGGGTTGGTGGTCATCGCCGGTTCCGCACCTGGTCGAGCATGCGCGCGGCGTGGGCGTCGGAGGCGCGGTAGCGCTCGGCGCTGGTGCGCACCTTGCCGGCGGTGTCCCGGACCGAGGTGGCCGCCGCGCCGACGCCGTCGACCAGCGTGCGCTGGAGGCCGTCGAGCAGCGCCGGCATGATCGCGCAGAGCTGACCGTACGCGTCGGCGCCGAGCCGGACGTGCTGCCCGGCCTGGCGGGCGGTGTCCATGCTGTCGGCGCAGCGGTCGAGGTGGGCGGCGTGGGCGGTCAGGTCGTCCGGGTCGACCTGGAGGATCTCACCGGCGGGCATCCGGCGGGTCCTGGTCGGGGTCGAGCCGCCGGCGGTGGGAGTCGACGATCGCGCGCCCGGCCGGGTCGTCCGCGCCGAGGGTCTCCGTGGTCGCGTCGGTGAGCTGCCGCAGCAGGTCGGCGCGCGCGGCCCGGGTGGTGGCCACGACCTGCCGGGCCGTGTGGGCGGCGGAGTGCTGCCGGGTGCGTTCGTCGAGCCGCAGGTCTGCCAGCAGCCCGGCGGCGTCGACGGTGACCTCGACCAGGCCGTCGGCGCTGCGGGCGAACCCGGTCAGGGCCCGCGCCCGGGTGGACAGCGCCGTCGCGCGTGCGGCCCGGTCGGCCAGGCTCGATTCCCACTCGTCGAGTCGGCGCCCCGCCGCGTCCAGCGCGGCCTCGTTCGCCCACATGGCCACCCTCCCCAGGGGACACCGGTGACCGCCACGGTAGCAACCAGTCGCGCTGCGTGTATGTCCCTGCCGGGCGGCTAGCTCGACGCTCCCGGCGGGTTCAGCCGGCGGGGCACGCATCGGTTCGCCAACTCGGACCCGCGGTAGCCGGAGAACTCTCGGGCGCACCAGGCCGCGACCGCGTCCTTCTCCGATTCGGGCGGAAGCGCGAAGGTGACCCACAGGGGTTGTCCCTCGTACCGCTGCTGTCGCCCGTAGTCGGTGCTCGACAGGAGGACCACGCGGGTCTCGCCGCCGAACCGGTCCCGCAGGTCGTTGTGCTCAGCGAGGATGTCACGGGCGTAGAACGTGTGTGAACCGTTCGTGGCGAGTTGACGGGGGTCCTGGATCCCCACCGCCTTCGACGCGAGTTGGGCCGCGTATCCGCCGTCAAGGGTGACCGTGGGCAGATCCTGCTGACTGAGCACCTGCAGGGTCGACAGTGCCTCGTCCTCCGGATCGACGGCCTCCGTGGGGGTGGTGGTGGGCTCCGGCAGGCTCTCTTCCGTGGTGTCGCCGCCGACGGGTTCGTCGTGGCGCGTCTCGGGCACGACGGACGACGACGTCGAGCCGGCCTCGTCGTCGGACTGGTCGCGGTCCGTCGCGAGTCCGACGACGGCGAGGATCAGAACGATCACCAGTACCCCGATGCCCACCAGTGCGGTCACTGTCCACAGGGAGTTGCCGTTCGTGCGTGGCACCACCTCGCCGTGGCTGACCCAGCCATGCCGTGCGTCCTGGTCGGGCAGTTCCGGATCGCCCGCGGCGTCGAGGAGCGTCGGCGCGTCGGTCGGGACGGTGGGCGCCACCGCCACCGGACGCTCGGCCGGTGGCCGGCTGGGAGGCGTTCTCACCGGCCGGTCGGCTAGCGTGGGGGGAAGCTCATCCGCGAGGTCGCCGATGAGAGACCTCACGTTCCAGGTGGCGCCGCCGGGCTGTCGATCACTGCTCATCTCGCTCCTTCCGGTCACGCGTCACCGGGCACGATCACCCGCCGGCGTCCGCCCGCGGAGGGGGAGCCGGCGGTGCCTATCGCACCCGCTGGTATCGCACGGTCCCGGCCCCAGGCCCGGATCTCCGCGATCTCCTCGGGGTGCGTGCGGCTGAGGGGGATCGTGTCGACGAACGTGTCCACGATGAACTCGGTGGTCAGGCTGGCGGCGCCGTGGAGCAGCACCTGAAAGCCGGCCTCCTTCAGGGCGGCCTCGATGTCGGAGCCGGCGAAGCCCTCGGAGAGGGCGGTCAGCCGATCGAGCAGCTCCTGCGGCGGTTCCACGCCGACGTACCGCTTGTGGTAGAGCCGGATGATCTCGGCGCGATCCGCGTCGTCGGGCAGGTCGACGAAGAAGAGCTCGTCGAATCGGCCCTTGCGCAGCAGCTCCGGTGGAAGTGAGCGGATGTCGTTGCAGGTGGCCACCACGAAGACCCGCGACCGGGATTCCTGAAGCCAGAACAGGAACTGGCCGACCATCCGGCGGCCCACGCCGGTGGAGTCCTGCTGGCCGGCGAGCCCCTTCTCGATCTCGTCGATCCAGAGGACGCAGGGCGCGGTCCGGTCGGCCATGCTCAGGGCCTCCCGCAACCGTGCCTCGGACTGCCCCACGTACATCCCGAGGATGGCGGCGAAGTCGAGCCGGTAGAGGGGTAGTCGCCACTGCGCCGCCACCGCCTTCGCGGACAGGGACTTACCGCATCCGGGCACACCGACGAGGAGGACCCCGCGCGGGGGGCGCAGCTCGGTGGAGCGGAGGTCGGCGAGCATGACCTGGTGCCGCCGGTGCAGCCATTGACGCAGGGTGGCCAAGCCGCCGATCTGGTGGTCCGACGCGCCCAGGGTGATGCGCTCCAGGCCGGCCAGGTCGGAGAAGTGCTTGTCCTTGATCTCGGCCAGCCGGCCGACGTCCTCCCGGCGCAGCCGCCCGGACGCGGCGATGGTCGCCAGGACGTTGACGGCGGTGCCCGCGGGTACGCCGACCAGGAAGTCGGCCACCCGGCGTGCGTCGGCCTCGGTCCAGTCGATGGTCACCGACCCCTCCTGGTCCTTGAGGAAGTCGACCACGATGTCGTACATCTCGGCCGCGTTCGGCGGATCCAGCGCAACGCTCATGCCGAGGCGTTGCAGACCGCTCCACAGCGGGGTGTCGGTGATCAGGACCACGCCGCCGGACTGGTCGTCCGCGAGCCGGGCGAGTTCCGCGATGTGCCGGGTGACAGGTGAGTCGGCGCTCAGGTCGTCCGGCTCGACGAAGATCACCGTGGCGTGGGCCCGTCGGGTGAGCTGACCGGCGGCGAACTCCATGGCCGCGACCAGGGAGCGGTCCTCCTGGACCGGACTGTTGGTGCGTAGGTCCCGCAGCCCGGTGGCTCGCGTGTAGATCCAGAAGGGCAGGTTGGCGCGACGGGTGCTTCCCGCGACCTCACGGACGAGTCGGACGGCGCGCGTCTGCTCGGCGCTGCGGATGCCGATGAGCGGCACGCGAGCGGCGATGTAGCTGTCGAGGTCCCGGCGGGCCTCTTCGTAGTCGGACACGCTACTCCTCGGATCGGTCACGGGGTCGATCGACGATCAACCTTCGACGGGGTTGCCGCGGCGCCGTCGCGACCCGGCCCGCTCGATGGATCGGGTCGGGGATCGCGGTCACCGTCAGCGCGTTCTCCCGGATGGTGCGCAGCCGGGCCTGGACCTGCCGGTCGTCGACGCCCGCGCGGCGGGCCGCCTCCACCCCGTCCTCCAAAGCACGTTGCGCCGCGTGGATCTGCGCGTCGACCGCCGCGCGCAGTTGCCGCGGCAGCGGTTCCGGCAGACCGGGGTGACCCGCGACGGTGTGGATGGCGGCCAGACCGCGCCGGGACTGCACGAGGGCACGCGCGACCTCGAACTCGTCCCGCGCGGACGCCAGGTCGCGCTCCAGCCCGTCGGCCCACGAGGCGAGCCGCACGTCGAGCGCCTCCGTCACCCGGCGTACGATCCTGGCCCACACGTCGGCCGGGTAGTCGTCCTCCGCGAGGTGCGGCAAGCCGTGCGGATCGCGCGCCGCGCCGGACTGCCAGCTCTCCAGGAACGTGGCCCAGCGTTGGTAGCCGCTGCCGTCGACGGACATGTCACCGCCGGTCCGGACGGCGGACCACGAGTTCCCCCGGAGGCATCGGCTCCCAGTCGGGAAGCCCTTCGGCGATCCGTCGGACCCGATCGGTGCTGCGCTGGCTCGGGGCGATCGGTCGCCGCGCCCACGGGACGTCGGTGGCCTCCGTGGGCTGCGTCGGCTCGGACGGCTCCATGTCACTCCTCCTCGTCGATCCGGTCGGTGACCCGGCGTTCGTGCCGGCCACTCGGGGCGCCGGCGGTGGCGAGGTCGGCGATCAACGCCTGTGCCTCGGCCTCCCTGGCGTCGGCGGCCTTGAACCGGCTCATCCAGTCGGTGAGTTCCGCCTCGGTGGCCCGCAACGTGGCCAGCGACCTCTTTTTCGAGGCGGCGATCTGCTTGCCGGCCCGCTCCTGAGCTTTCACCGCGTCGTCCGCCTGTGACTTGAGCACCAGGCCCCACACCAGAGCGCCGGCCGCGGTGATGAGCAGCGCCAGCCCCACGTTCGCGACGCCACTCAGGATCAGCAGAGCGAGGACGAGGACCACGACCGGTGCGACGATCCGCCTACCCAGGTTGAAGGTGAGGCCCGCGATGAACGGCTCGGCGTTGCGGTCCCAGTGCGCGCCGAGAGACCGTTCCAGGGCGTCCATCGGACGGTTGAAGGCGCCGGTCCAGCGCGGTGGCCGGAAGCCCGGTGGGCAGTCCCCGCCGCTCAGGTCCAGCGTCACCTCGACGGTGGCGGGCACCGTCAGGCGGTAGTCCCGGGTGAACGCCGCGTGGGACTGGTTCAGCCAGTCGTGGCAGGACGCCACCGCCAGCCGCTGGGTGTGCGCGGACACCCCGATGCTCTCCGGGTCGAGCGCGGACTCGGTCTGGATCGTCAGGTAGTCGCGGGTGTCGTCGAGACCGGCGCCCTGGAACTGCGGCGCTCGGGTCGCCGCCGCCGGGTCTCCGCCGGCGGCGACGATCGCCTCCTTGGCCGCGAGTTTGCGGCGTAGCGGGAGCTCATCCGGGTCGTAGTCGTCGACCAGCCGATCGAGGATGTCGTCGATGGCGTCCTCGATGCGGCCGCCGGATGGGGCTTCCGCGGTCAGCAACGCGGTGTACCGCTCGATGAGCGACCCGTGCGCCTCGGCGCGGGCCAGGGCGTCCCGTAGTGGTAGCCACTGCGGGGACGTCGCGGCCAGTCGCGGGAACTCCTTCTCGATTCCGTCGGGTCGCACGTGCGTCTCCACCTCGCGTCGCCACCGGTCGAGCTGGATGCGCGTGCTCACCTCGTCGTCGAGCAGGAGCCGACGCCAGGCGGTGAGCCGGTCCTGGACGAGGTCCAGCGCGGCCGGACCGAAGGCGCCCTGCGCGATCGCCTCCAGGATGACGGCGAACTCGCGGTTGAGCGCCGTGGGATCCTGCGCGTCGAGGTAGTGCCGGAGCCACCGCACCGCGCTGGCGCGTCGGCCCTGCCGTCGCAGCACCAGCATCATCAGCAGCGAGGTGCGCTCCGGTGAGCGGCGGTACGCCTCGTCCACCGCCCGCACGCACAGCTCGGGGTCGTCGCCCGCCCAGGCCGCCAACGCGACGAGCACCGGGGCCAGCCAGTAGCGGGGCGTCTGGATCATCAGTTGCTCACCGACGGCCTGGACGGTCTCCTCGCTGACCAGCCCGAGATCGAAGGAGTGAAGCATGCCGACCGTGGTCCGCCGGACCACCTTGTGGTGGCCGAACTGGTGCTCGATGTCGTTCTTCAAGTTGCCGATCGCGGTCTCCGCGCGCTGGAGGGTCGCGGCGCGCTCCGCCTGCTCGGCGAGGCGGGTGAGGGCGAGGCGCAGGTCGTTCAGGTCACTGCGGGTGGCCTGCTGTTCCTGCCCGATGACGTCGACCTGGACACCGACACTATGGACGTGTCGGTTGAGCTGGCTGACGGCATTGGTGAGGTTCCCGAGTTGACGCTGGACGCCGCTCAAGTCGGACATGATTCTCCGGTGGGGTCAGAGAAGGGATGGCGAAGTTCGAAATCCAATCCCGAGGACGGGACTGTGACCATTCCCAAAGTCGTTTCTGAATATTTGCGGTGCCGGCTCGATCGGCGCGTCGACCGAAGGGGTTGTTCCGGTGACCGAATGGATGCCGAAGACTGTGCCTGTTCGGACCCCGACCGCCCGGTGCGGTAGCCGCGCGGCTATTCGGACGGATCGGCGGGATGGCCGGACATCCGCCGTAGGGCGGCCGGGTCCAGCACGGTGAGCTGACGGTAGGCGGAGCGGACCAGGCGTTTCTCGCGCAGTGAGCGCAGGGCCTTCTGGACCGTGTCCTCGGAGGCGCCGATCATGCCGGCCAACTCCCGTTGGTTCAGCGGGAGGCCGATGGTGACACCTCCGTCGGGGCCCCGGTGCCCGTGCCGCCCGGCGATCTCGACCAGGACCCGCGCCAGGCGTACGTCGGCGGGAAAGGCCACGAAGTCGACCCGTCTCGCGTTGGCCCAGTGCAGTCGTTCGGCGACCGTGGCCGTGACCAGTCGGGCCGCCTCGGGATAACGGGCGAGGAGGCGGCGGAAGACCTCGGCGGTCAGCGACTGTCCGGTGACCGTGCCGCAGGCGGTGACGCTGGCCATGCGGGGGCGGTCGGCGAGGGCGGCCGCCTCGCCCACGAGGTCGCCGGCGCATCGGATGGCCACCAGTGCCTCGATGCCCTCCACGCTGGTGGTCACCTTCGCGAAGCCTCTGGTCAGGAGGATCACGTGAGTGTCGGTGCCACCTTCGCGCAGGAGTCGGTCGCCCGGCCCGTACCGACGCGGACGGCCCTGGCCGAGCATCTCCTGTCGGATCGCCGGCGGAAGGCGGCCGAGGAAGCTGGCGGGTAGTGCGTCCGGATGCCGGATGACACCGTCCACCTTCACCTCGTCGTGCGAACGTGGGCCGCTGATGACCCAGCAAGTCTGCGACATCCGGCGTGCGCCCGCAACGGGGTGCCGACCCGTCGTGCAGTTCGACGGCGCCGGCCGTGCCGGTGGCCGGGGTGACCGCGTGTCCACTCTCGCTCCTCGATGCTCGTCGTCGGGCGAGCCTGGCACGGCGGGATTCCGCAGACCCCGGATTTCTACGGGATCTTCCCAGGAGAGCCCGGTCATCGTGAACGGCGCGCGGGGCGGTGGACCGGTGATCGGCCGAATGATCCGCCTCATTGTCGGCTGGCTGACATTCGACATTGGGTGATGCTTTCGGGCGGCAAGGATCTGTGTCCTACCGGAAGTGGAATGACGGCATGGCCGGCTGTAACGCACACGTGACGAACTTGTATTTGTCCTCGCGCGGTAATCCGTGCGCGGCAGTTAGGGGCGGAGGGTCAATGACCGGCGACGAGGTGACGCTCGGGGACGCCCCGCTGCGGCCGGCCGACGTGCTCGCGCGTTCGGCGCTCTGGACGGGGCGGCCCCGCGACCCGGACGATCCCGCGCCCCCCACCGGTCGGACCTCGGTGAGCTTCGGTCGCCCGCTGCTCTTCCCCGTTCCGTCCGCCGACCTTCCGGCGCCGCTCCGGTTGCGTGCCGAGGCGACCGGGCGGCGTTACGTCGGGATGGTGGTCGCGTTCGACCTGGACGCGTTGGCGGGCGGGCAGCGCTACACCGGGGTCCGCTTCGAGGTGACCCTGGACGACGAGGAGGCGGTCGCGGTCCGGATCGACGCCGACGGCGGGGCACTGGGCCTCGCCTACGGGCTGGGGCCGCCCCGACCGCTGACGGTCGCCGCCGACCGGGCGGTGACCGCGGGCGCGTCCCGCCCCGGCTGGCTGCTCCGGTTGGCACCCCGCAACGACAGACCTCGGGCCTGGTCGTTCGGGGCGTACCGGCACCGGTTCGGCTGGTCGTACGAGGATCCGGCCGGTCGGGCCCTCCTGCCCCTGACCTACGGCATGCACGCGATGCTGGAGCTGCCGGCATCCGCCACGACGTTGTCCGGTCGCGTCGGCCTGCGGGTCGAGACGTCCGCCACGGGACGTGGCCGGACGGTCCGGCACCAAGCCGCCGTGCAGGACACGGTCAGGTTCGACGAGCCGCTGCCCGGCGTGGTCGAACCGAGCGTCGCGGCCGTACGCCTGTGCATGGCCGCCGACGTGGCGAGCTACAGCCGCCGACCCAACCACCTGGCCGAGCGTACGCAGTCCTGGCTGGTGCGGGCACTGGCCGACGCGCGCCGCGCCGCGGGCCTCGACGAGACCGCCGTCGCGGTGCAGCCGCAGGGCGACGGCCAGTTCGCCGTCCTTCCGGTCGGCATCGACGAGTCCGAGGTCATCCCGCGTCTGGTCGGTGGCCTGGCCGAGGCGTTGCGGCGGACGAACGAGGACCTGACGGCGGACGAACGGATGCGGCTGCGGGTGGCCCTGCACCGCGGCTTGATGAAGCCGGCGGACAGTGGCTGGGTCGGCACGGCGGCGATCGCCGTGCACCGGATCCTCGACAGCCCGCCGCTGCGGGCCGCGCTGCGCGACAACCCCGGCGTCGACTACGTCCTCGGGGTGCCGGATGTGCTGTACCGCGACGTCTTGCGGCACTCGGCGCTGCCGCCCCTGCCCGACCAGTTCCGCGAGGTCGCCGTCGAGCTGCCCGAGAAACAGTTCGTCGAACACGCCTGGATCCACGTTCCGCCGGGGCAGGCCGGATGAGCCGGCGCGTCTTCGCCCTCCTGGTCGGGATCGACAGCTATCGGGCCGCCACCTCCTTGCAGGGAGCCGGCCACGACGTCCTGCTCGTCGAGCGGTTTCTGCGCGAACGGCATCCCGAGCACGACCCGTCACGGGTCCGGGTCCTGCGGGACGGACAGGCCACCCGGGCGGCGGTCATCGCGGGCCTTCGCGGCCATCTCGGTGAGGCCGGGCCCGGGGACACCGCGCTGTTCTGGTTCAGCGGGCACGGATCGTGTGCGCCGGTCCCGGCCGAGTTGTGGCACCTGGAGCCGAATGGGGAGATGCAGACGCTGGTCTGCCACGACAGCCGGTCCGACGGGGTACCCGAGCTCTACGACAAGGAGCTGTCCCTGATCCTCGGCGAGATCGCCGCGACCGGCTGCCACCTGGTGGTGGTGCTGGACAGTTGCCACTCGCAGAGTGCCACCCGTAACCCGCGCCGATCCCTCCCGCCGGTCAAGGAAGCGCCGCTGATCGAGGCGCTGTTGCCGGAACTGCTCCGCGCCGCAGCCCGGCCCCCGATGGAGTACGTCGTGCTGACGGCCTGTCGGTCGTTCGAGGCCGCGATCGAGACCTGGGTGGAGGGACGACCGCACGGCCTCTTCACCTGGTCCCTGATCGGCGCGATGCGGCGGCTCGGGCCCTCTGCGACCTACCGCGAGTTGCTGGCCGCCGCCCGGTGTGAGGTGGAACGATACGTCTACCAGCAGGTTCCGCAGTTGGAGCCGGTCACTGCGGGCGTCGTCGACCAGCCGTTCCTCGGCGGCCACATCAGTCCCGCTGCCACCGGTATGCGGATGCGCCGGGTCCGGCACGACTGGGAGATCGACGTCGGCAGTTGCCATGGGCTCGTGGCGCACGGCGACGACGACATCCGGGTCGCCGTTCCCGGGCCGGACCTGCACGAGGCACGTGTCGTGCGGATCCATCCCGAGCGAAGTGTCGTACGCCCCATCGGCTGGGAGCCCGACGACGACCGGCAGTACCCGGTGGTGCTGAGCCGGGTGCCCACACCGGCGACCACCGTCGCGGTGGAGGCCGGCCACCGACCCACCCTGGACCTGGTGCTGACCGCGCTGGAAACGGCGGGGCCCGGGGGTGGCGCGTCGCCGCACGTCCGGGTGCTCGCCCTCGACGACGGGCAGCGGACGCCGGAGCTCCGCCTGACCGTCGTCGACCGGGACCGGGTACGCGTCTGCGACGCGGAGGACGCGCCGCTCTGCGCGGACCTGACCGACGTGTCCCGTGACGGTGGCCGGCGGGTGGCCGCGGTGCTGGAGCACCTCGCCCGGGTGAAACGGGTCCGGTCGCTGGTCAACCCGGTCTCGACCCTGGTCGAGGACGTGTCGCTGGAGCTCGTCGAGGCCGGGCCGGGGGAGGTGGTCGCGCCCGCGGACCGGCCGCCGCTGCGGCCGGGCGGCGACGGCGCGGTGCATCTGCGCTATCGCCGGGAGAACGGCGGATGGGTGCCGCCCACGGTGTTCGTCCGGATGCGCAACGACGGCGACCGGCGGCTCTACTACGTGCTGCTCGACGTGACCGAACGTCACCGGGTCCACGCCGGCCTCTTTCCGGGTGCCCATGTCGCGCCCCGGCACGCCGCCGCGGCGCTGCACGGGCGTCCCGTCGAGCTGCGGCTGCCGCCCGGCCGTCCGGTGGCGCCCGGCGCCGTGACCCGCGACTGGCTCGTGCTTCTCGCCGCCGAACAGGAGTTCACCTCGTCGCCGTTCGAGTTGCCGGCGGTGGACCAGGTGTGGCCGGGACGCACCCGGGCGCCACTGGCGGTGAGCGGCCTCCTCGGGCGGCTCGGGCTGGCCGCCGTGCACCGCGACGCGGGTGCGGCGGAGGCAGGCGCCTGCGACTGGGTGACAGCCGTCCTGCCGGTGGTGACCGAGGTGCCCGAGGCCGCGCGATGACCATCGACCACGACGCGTTCGTCACGGAGCTGGTCGAGGCGTACCGCCACTGGCCGGCGGACGACCCGGGCCGCGACGACCTGGCAATCGATCTGGCCGAGGCCATCTGGGATCGCTACTGGGCGCGGCTGACGGACCCCGCGCGTCCGCTGGCGGGCGTCGCGGATGACGTGGACGAGATGGTGGCCGCGTTACGGGACATCGACGTGGCATCCGCGTCCCCGGAGCCGGCCGCTCACGTCCGCGCGATGCTCGGGATGGCGCTGCTCGCCCGGTACGACCAGGGCGGGAGGCGACTGGAAGACCTGGACCAGGGCATCGCCGTCCTCGCTGACGCGCTCGGTCGGCTCCCGGTCGAGACCGACCCGTACTTCGCCGACGCCGCCCTGGACCTCGCCGCAGCCCATCTGGAGCTGGCCGGGCTCCGGGAGGACCGGACGAGTGTCGAACGGGCGGTGTCGGTGGCGGGGCGCGCCCTCGACGCGTGCGTCCCCGGAACACCCGACTGGCTTCCGCTGCACCGTGTCCTCGGCACCGCCCACCAGGTCCTCTGGGCGCTCGACGAGGACCCGGCCGACCTGACGGCCGCCATCTCGGCCTGGCGGACGGTGCAGGAGAGCGGACCCGACCCTGCCGTGCACCTCGACCTGGCGGAACTGCTGCGGGACGAGGCGACCCGCACCGGCCAGCCGCACGGCCTCGCCGAAGCCGTCGACCTGCTGACCGGGGCGCTTCCCTTCGTGGCCGACCCGGCGCCGGTATGGCACCAGCTCGGAAAGACACATCTGCTGAGGTGGCAGCTCGCCGGCGCGTCCGAGGATCTCGAGCGCGCCGTGCGGTGGGCGGACGACGCGGTCGCCGCCTCCGGCCAGGCGGAGGACGACCTGCTGGCGGCGCACATGCTCCGCATCGTGGTCGCGAACGAGGTGCACACGGACGGCGTCGTGCGGGGCCGCGATGCCGGCGCCGGCCTCGAACGCCTGCGCGCGGCGCTGGACGACGCGGACCACGCGCTGCGCGATCCCGGCTCCGCCGATCCCGTCCGACGCGCCGAACTGGCCGCGGTCATGATCTGCGGCGAGTTCGGCCACTTCGGAACGGTCGGGGGAGGGGTGGACATGGCCAAGCTTCGTCGGTTGTTCGCGCTGGCCCGGTCGCCCGGCGACGCGGTGCCTCCGCTGGTCGTTGGATTACTGGACATGGCGGAGGGATTGCTGGCCCAGTACAGCGCGGCCATCGCGGCCGAGCAGGGCTCCGACGCGGGCATGGACGCGTTGCTGCGCGCCGAACGGAACGAGGCGCTGATGCGAGCGGAGGGACCACGACTGCGGACGGTGCTGTCCTACGTCCTGAACGCCAGGGCCTCCCGCCTGGGCGACCTGCGTGGTTACGGTGCCGCGCTCGACCTGGCAACCAGCTCCGCGGCCGCGGTCGACGACCGTGGGAGTGCGCATGTCGGATCCATCGACGCGCGTGTCATGTCGCTGTTGATGGCGGCCGCCGGTCGCGGCTATCGGGGCGATCTTGACGGTATGCGGAAGGCGGTCGAGCAGGCGACCACGCTGCGGCACGGGCACCACGGTGACCTCGCGCTGGCACCGCTGGTCCGAGCCCTCCGCGAGGCGGTGGCGCTGATTTCCGGCACCGGGCAGGTGACGCCCCGGGCGCCGGTCCGGCTGCCGGCCGGACCGCTGTCGCAGCACGCGGTGATGTCCACGGTGATGGTCGCCGCCACCCAGGTGTACGCCGCCGAGCGGCGCGGTGACCGGTCGTTGCTGCGCAGGTGGGCCGACCATCTCGCCGACCTCGCCGGCCGGCTGCCGCCGGGACACGCGGCGCGGGTGGGATGCCTGAAGCTGGCGGCGCAGGCCGAGTTGGCGCACCCGGGTCGGGCCGCTGCCGCGCGTGCCGCCGAACACCTGCGGGCGGCGACGGCTGAGGTCGGCCCGGAGGACCTGTTGTGGATCGACCTGACCCGTGATCACGCGCGGGCGCTCCGGCTGGCCGGCCACCCCGATCGGGCCCACACCCGCCGGCTCGGGCTGGCCGCCCTGCACGGCCACGCCCGGCGCGTCCTGCTGCAGGCCGGTACGGACCAGGCCATGGACGCGGTCCGGGCAGTCGCGGCGGACGCGACCACAGTCGTCCGGTGGTGCCTGCAGGACCAGGCCGACGACGACCTGGTGGCCGCCCTGGACGCGGGGCGAGGGCTCGTCCTGCACGCCGCGACCGGGTCCCGCACCGTTGCCGACCTGCTCGACGAGGCCGGATGCCCCGAGCTGGCGCAGGAGTGGCGGGACACCGCAGGACTGGGACGCGACCAGGGGACCGGTGACCCCCTCGACGCCGTTGCGAGGGCCGGCGAGATCCCCGACGACCTGCGTCCGCGCGTGCTGCGTGTCCTGGAGGACCGGGGGTACGACCCGTGGACGCCGGTGCGGCTCGACGACGTGCGTGCTGCGCTGGCCGAGTTGGACCTGGACGCCCTGGTCTATCTGGTGCCGGCCGCCCACCCGGCGCCAGGTTTCGCGGTCGTCGTACCGGCTCGGGGAAGGATCGACCTGATCGAGTTGCCGCACCTCGTCGCCGGCGACGGGTCCCCGGTGCGCGCGCTGCTGGGCGTCGGGCTCGGCGTCGGACGGGCCGCGCGCCGTCGGGACACCGGTTCGGGGAGGGAACGGGACGCCGGCCCTGCGGGTGAGGCAGGCTCCACCATGGCTGGGACGCCGCTCGATGACCTGTGCCGGTGGGCCTGGCGGGCCGCGATGGGACGGGTCGTCGACGCCACCCGGACCATGCGCGCCGACGGCCCGGCCCGGGTCGTCGTCGTGCCGATGGGTGTTCTCGGCCTCGTGCCGTGGCACGCCGCCTACCGGGAAACCCCCTCGGGTCGCCGGTACGCGGTGCAGGATCTGGTCATCTCCTACAGTCCGTCGGCGCGGATGCTCTGCGGGTCGGCGATCCGCCCGCAGGCCCCGATCCGGTCGGCCCTCGTGGTCGGGGATCCGCTGGGGGACCTGCCGTTCGCCGGTGCCGAAGCGCGCGCCATCCACCGGCGGTTCCATCCGCTGGGGCGGTACCTCGGCGGCCCGTCGGCGGATCCGGACCGGGTCGCCCGCCCGGACGAGGTGTTGGCGTGGCTACGAACCGCGCCGGGACCGATCCTGCTGCACCTGGCGTGCCACGGCCAGGTCGACCCGGCTCGTCCCGCTGACTCCTGGCTCGCGTTGGCCGGCGGCCGGCTGCCCGCCCGCCAGCTTCTGGAGACGTCCCGGCTCGCCGGTCTGGAGCTGGGGCAGGTCTTCCTCGCGGCCTGCACCACGAACCTGGTCGGCGGCCTCCACGACGAGGCGTTCAGCCTGGCCACGGCATTTCTGGCAGCCGGCGCGCAGACCGTCTTCGGCTCGCTGTGGTCGGTGCCCGATGTCGGCACCTCGCTGCTGATGTATCTCGTGCACCACCACCTGTACGAGGACGGATGCCGGCCGGCCGAAGCGCTGCACCGCGCGCAGTTGTGGATGTTGGACCCGGGCCGGGAACCGCCACCCGGTATGCCCGCCGCGTTGGCGTCCCAGTGCGGTCGGGACGACAACGCCCGACCGCTGGCCTGGGCCGCGTTCACCCACCTCGGGCGATGAGACGCGGCGTCCGATCGTGTGTGGGTGTCTCAGCGGGCGAGCCGGGTGATCGCCGCCACCGACCGGTCCACGTCCGCCGCCGTGGTGGTCGCGTTCGACACCGAGATCCGCATCAACCGCCGGCCCCGCCACGTCGTCCCGCCCACCCAGCACGTACCGTCGGCCTGCACCGCCGCCACCACCCGGTCGGTGCGCGTGTCGTCGCCGAAGCCGACCAGCACCTGGTTGAGGACCACGTCGTTGACCACCTCGAACCCGGCCGCGGTCAACCCCTCGGCGAACCGGCGGGCCAGCGCGCAGCACCTGTCCACCAGCGCGGCGACGCCGTCGCGGCCCAGCTCCCGCAGGCCGGCCCAGACCGCGAAGCCACGGGCGCGGCGTGAGGACTCCGCGGTCAGGTCCGCGCCCGCCGGCACCCCACCGGAACCCACGAGGTACGCGGCCGCGTACGACATTGCCGCCGCGTGCACGTCGGGCCGGGCGCAGAACGCGAACGCGGTGTCGTACGGCAGGTTCAGCCACTTGTGGCCGTCGCAGGCCCACGAGTCGGCCGCCTCGATGCCGTCCACCAGGTGCCGGGTGGCCGGGCTGGCGGCGGCCCACAGCCCGAACGCGCCGTCCACGTGCACCCAGCCGCCGTGCCGGTGGACCAGGTCGCAGGTGCGGCGCAGCTCGTCGCAGGCGCCGGTGTTCACGTTGCCGGCCTGGAGGCAGACGACGGTGGGGCCGGGCCCGGCGTCGCGCAGCGCCGCCGCCAGCGCGTCCGGGTCGATCGCGCCCTGCGGGCCGGTCGGCACCTCGCGCAGCGCGTCCGTGCCGAGGCCGAGCAGGCGCAGCGACCGGTCGACGGTGGCGTGCCGTTCGGCGCCGGCGAGCACTCGCACCGGCGGCGCCCCGAGCAGGCCACGCCGTTCCACGTCCCAGCCGGCGTCGGCGAGCACCCGGTGCCGGGCCGCGGCGAGCCCGGCGGTGTTGGCGGCCTGGCCGCCGGTGACGAAGCCGACCGACGCCGCCGTCGGCAGGCCCAGCAGCTCCTTGAGCCAGGTGCCGGCGGCGGTCTCGGCGGCCACCGCGGCCGGCGAGGTGACCGCGTTGAACGCGATCTGGTCCCAGCCGGCGGCGAGCATGTCGGCGGCGGTGGCCGCCGGGGACGCGCCGCCGACCACGAAGCCGAAGTAGCGCGGCCCGGCGGTGGCGACCAGCCCCGGGTCGGCGGCAGCCACCAGCTCGGCCAGCACCCGCTCCGGGGGCGTGGGCGCGGCCGGCAGCCCGGTGGCGAACGCCCGGGTCAGCGCGGCCTGGTCGACAGGTACGCCGACCGGCCGCTCCGGCAGCGACCGCCGGTAGTCGGCGGCGTGGTCGGCGGCCCGCCGGAACAGGTGCCTCAGCTCGTCCATCGCCGCACCCTAGCCCGGCCGCCGGCCATCCGCGTCAGAGGCGGGCAGGGCCGGGGACCGGCAGCCCCCGGGGCGGCGGTCCGGCGCGGCCGAGGGCCCGCGTCCGCCCGCGACCGCGCTCATGCGGACCGGAGCGCGGCGTCGAGCCGGGCGAGGTGCGCGGCGACCGGCCCGGCGGTGAGCATGCCGCTGCCCGCGCCGGCCAGCTCGTGCGCCGCCGGGGTGAGCGCGGCCCGGGCCCGCCGCATCGCGGCCCGGTCGTCGAGCGCCACCGCGGCCCGGCCGGTGAGGCACCACAGCGCTTCGAGCAGCAGGTCGGGCGGGGGCGCGGGGGTCCGGCGCAGCGCGGCGGCGGCGTCGGCGGGGCGGTCCGCGGCGAGCAGGAGCAGCGGGCGGGCCCACGGCGCGTACGGGCCCCAGTCGGTGTCGTCGGGGAAGTCGGCCGGCAGGTCGTGCCACACCCGCAGGCACAGCAGCGCCAACGGGAGCAGGCCGCGCTCCACGCCGGGCATGCCGCAGCCGGCCAGCCGGGGCGCGGCCGACCGGTAGGCGGCCTCGGCCCGCGGGTACGGCGCGCCGGCCGCCGCGGTCCGCATGGCCCGGTACCAGGTGGTGAACACGCCGGTGAGCGGGGACTCGTGCCGGGCGGCGAGCCGGTCCGCGGCGTCCGCGTGCGCGTCGGCGCCGGCGAAGTCGGCGAGCGCGCCCCGGGCCTGCATCCGGATCAGGTGACCGAGGATCTCGACCGGGGCCAGGCCGTGCCGGGCGGCCAGCGCCACCAGTTCCGCACCGGTCGCGTCCCGGTCGGCGGCCAGCCCGGCGCGGTGGAACGTCTGGAGGAACACGCCGTTGAGCGCCTGGGCCAGCAGCGCCGGGTCGGCCAGCCGCCGGGCCACCGCCTCGGCCTCCCGTGCCGCCCCGGGCCCCCGCGTCGACGACAGACCCCGCGACTCGACCGCGACGGTGGCGAGCAGCCGCGCCCGGGTCGTCTCCGGCGCGTCCGGGCCCAGGCCGGCGAGTGCCCGTTCCGCCGCCGTCACCACCCGGGCCGCGTGCTCCGGGTCGTCCGACCGGGTCCAGATCGCCGGCACGTCGTAGCCGCCGATCACCCGCGCGGTGAGGTCCGGGTCGCCGAGCTGCTCGGCCGCGTCGATGGTCGCCAGTCGCTGGTCGCGGGCCGCGACCAGGCCGCCCGGCCCGGTCACCGCGAGGCTGCGCAGCAGGCCGACGGTGGACTCCAACCGGGCCCGCGCGCCCGGCACCACGCTGCGCTCGTACGCCGCGGCGGCCTCCGCCCAGACGTGCGCCGGACCGGCCGGCTCCGGGTCGGCCTGGCGTAACAGGTCGGTCTCCAGCCGGCGCAGCCGCGGGCCGGGGTCCAGGCCGAGTTGGTCGCGCAGCAGCTCGCGGGCCCGGCGCAGGACCGCGAGCGCGTCGGCCTGCCGCCCGGCGCGGTAGAGCGCCAGCGCCAGCAGCCGCCAGCCGTCCTCCCGCCACGGGTGGTCCGCGACGTGGGCGTCCAGATCCGGTACGGCGTCGGCGGCCCGCCCGAGCGTGAGCAGCGCCTCGGCCCGCCGTTCCACAGCGGTCAGCCGCACCTGGTCGAGCCGGGCGCGTTCGGCGTGCGCCCACGGCCGGTCGACGTCGGCGTACCCGGGCCCGCGCCACAGGGCCAGCGCCGCGTCGAGCCGGTCGAGCGCGGGCCGGGGGAGCGCGTCGGCGGCGTCGGTGACCGCGGTCTCGAAGCGCCAGGCGTCGACCGTGTCGGGGGCGGCGCGCAGCGCGTACCCCGGTCCGTCGGTGACCAGCAGCCGGGCCGGCTGCCGTGGCGGACGGTGCGGTTCCAGACCGCGGCGCAGCGCCGCCACGAACGTGCGGACCGCGCCGACCGCGCCGACCGGCGGGTCGTCCCACAGGTCCTCGACGAGGTGCCCGACCGGCACCACCCGACCTCGGGCCACGACCAGCCGGGCCAGCACCGCGCGGTGCCGGGGACCCCTGAGGTCGACCGGCGCGCCGGTGTCGTCCCAGGCCGTCACCGGACCGAGCACACCGACGCTGACCTGCACCGACCGTCCCCTCTCCGACCGGGCCACCGTACCGCGCTCATCGGTTGCTCATCCGGCGCGGCGACGCTGGTCGGGCACCAGTTGAGCGGAGAAAGGAACGACCGATGACCTCCACCATCGCCGGATTCGACACGCGACGGGTCACCGTCGCCGACGGCGTGGCGCTGCACGTGGCCGTGGGCGGCGCCGGCCGCCCGATCGTGCTGCTGCACGGCTTCCCGCAGACCCACCTGATGTGGCGGCACGTCGCCGCCGACCTGGCCGCCGACCACACCGTCATCTGCCCGGACCTGCGCGGCTACGGGGCCAGCGACAAGCCGGCCGCGCGCGACGAGGACACGTACGCGAAGCGGACCATGGCCGCCGACGTGGTGGCGCTGGCCCGGGCGCTCGGCCACGAGCGGTTCGCGCTGGCCGGCCACGACCGGGGCGCCCTGGTCGCGGTCCGCGCCGGCCTCGACCACCCGGACGCGGTCACCCACCTGGCGTCGCTGGACGTCCTGCCCACCCTCGACATGTGGGAGGTGCTGCACGGCGCGTCCGCGTCGGTCGCGTTCCACCTCTACCTGATGGCGCAGCCGCCCGGCCTGCCCGAGCGGATGATCTCGGCCAGCGCGGACGACTTCTTCGGGCACTTCCTCGACGCCTGGGGCAGCGACCCGGCGGCGATCCCGGCCGACGTGCGCGCCGAGTACCTGCGGGCCTCCCGGGAGGCGGTCGACTCGATCGTCGCCGACTACCGCGCGTCGGCCGGGATCGACGTCGCGCACGACCGGGCGGACCGGGCGGCCGGGCGGCGGCTGACCATGCCGGTCACGGTGGTCCAGCAGGACTGGGGCGCGACGCTCGGCTACGACGCGGCGGCGCTGTGGCGGGCCTGGGCCCCGGACCTGGAGCACCGCACCACCTCCGCCGGGCACTTCCTGGCGGAGTCGGCGCCGGCCGAGGTCAGCGCCGCGCTGCGCGCGCTGCTGGCCCGCTGACGGCGGACGGGCGCCGGCGGCGGGACGGCCCGTCGCCGCCCCGCCGTCGGCGCTCAGCCGAGCACCACGAGCTGCCGGGTCGCCCGGGTCATCGCGACGTAGCGGTCCACCGCGCCCTCGACGCCGTCGCCGAACGCCGCCGTGTCGACGAGTACGACCAGGTCGAACTCCAGCCCCTTGGCCAGCTCCGGGGTCAGCGACCGGACCCGGGCCGAGGCCGGGTACGCGGGCTCGCCGATGACGCAGGCGGTCCCCTCGGGGTGGGCGGCGAGCCAGTCGTCCACCACCGCGGCCAGCTCCGACCGGTCGCCGTACCGCACCGGCAGGTCGCCGGTGCGGATGGACGTCGGCACGTTGGCGTCCGGGAGGATGGCCCGGATGACCGGTTCGGCCGCGGCCATGACCTGCGCCGGGGTGCGGTAGTTGACGGTCAGCGAGGCCACCGTGATCCGGTCGAGACCGGCCCGTTCCAGCCGCTCCCGCCAGGACTCGGTGAACCCGTGCCGGGCCTGGGCCCGGTCGCCGACCACGGTGAAGCTGCGCGACGGGCAGCGCGACAGCAGCATCTGCCACTGCGCGTCGGTCAGCTCCTGCGCCTCGTCCACCACCACGTGCGCGAACGGGCCGGCCAGCAGGTCCGGGTCGGCGACGGCGAGCACGCTGGAGTCGACCAGGCTGGTCCGCATGTCCTCGCCGCGCAGCATGGTCATCAGGCCCTCGCCGTCGTCGTAGGCGTGCGTGGCGATCAGGGCGTCGACGACCGTGTCCATCCGCTCCCGCTGCGCGGCCAGGGCCGCGGCGTTGCGGCGTCGCCGCCGGGCGGCCGCCGGGTCGCCGACCCGCTGCCGCGCCGCGTCCAGCAGCGGCAGGTCGGCGACCGTCCAGGCGCGGGCGTCGGCACGGCACAGCGTACGGATCTCGTCGACGCTCAGCCACGGGGCGCACCGGCGCAGGTAGGCCGGCACCGACCAGAGGTCCGCCACCACGTCGGCCGGGTCGAGCAGCGGCCACGCCCGACCGAACGCGGTGGCCAGGTCCCGGTTGCCGGCCAGTGACCGCCGGACCGCGTGTTCCGGCCCGTCGCCTCGGTAGCGCTCCAGCAGGATGGTGAGCAGCTCCTCCCACACGTCGTCCCGCGCCTCGTTGTGCGGGGCGCCGGGCCCGGCCGCCGTGAACGCGTCCGCCCAGTCGTCGGCGGTCAGGCGCAGCTCGGCGTCCTCGACGCCGACCGTCATCCCGGTCGTCGGCGGCTCCTCGTAGAACCGCACCGCCGCGTCGACGGCCCGGACCAGCTCCGCGGACGACTTCAGCCGGGCCACCGCCGGGTCGGTCTCGGCCGTCGCCGCCGCGCCCTCCGGCACCAGGTCGCGCAGCGTGCAGATCTGCACGTCCTCCTCGCCGAGGCTGGGCAGCACGTCGGCGACGTAGCTCAGGTAGGGCTGGTGCGGGCCGACGAACAACACGCCGCCCCGGCGCTCACCCAACCGCGGGTCGGCGTGCAGCAGGTACGCGGTGCGGTGCAGCGCGACCACCGTCTTGCCGGTGCCCGGCCCGCCGTCGACCACCAGCGTGCCCCGGGACCCGGCCCGGATGATGGCGTCCTGGTCGGCCTGGATGGTGCCGAGCACGTCCCGCATCCGGGCCGACCGGGTGTCGCCCAGGCTGGCGACGAACGCGGACTGGTCGTCGAGCGCGGCGTGCCCGGCCAGCCCCTCCGCGGTGAACACCTCGTCCCAGTAGTCGGTGATCCGGCCCCGCGTCCAGCGGTACCGGCGGCGGCTGGCCAGCCCCATCGGGTTGGCGTGGGTCGCGCCGAAGAACGGCTCGGCGGCCGGGGAGCGCCAGTCCAGCAGCAGCCGGCCGCCCGCGCCGTCGGTGAGACCGAGCCGGCCCACGTACACCGGGTCGGTGCCGTCCGCCCCGACCATCCGGCCCAGGCACAGGTCCAGGCCGTACCGGCGCAGGGTCCGCAGCCGCGCGGCCAGCCGGCGGATCTCCTGGTCCCGGTCGACGGCCTGCCGGCCCTTGCCGCCCGCGGCCCGGCGCTCGGCGTCGAGCCGGTCGGACAGCTCGGCGACCGACCGGCGCAGGCTCTCCCCGATGGTCGCGAAGTGCCGCTCGTCGGCGGCGATCAGGCCGGGATCGGCCTTCGCGGACAGGCGCTCGGGAAGGTCGAAGACACTGGTGGCGGATTGACTCACGAAATCAGCTCCGATCTGCGGCCGGGCGGTCGGCCGGTGGGCGGCATCGCTGGTGGCGGGCCGGTCCGGGCGGACGCGGGCACGACCCGTCCGCCGCTCCTCGCGGCCGTGTTCCAGGGAAGGGGAATCGCTTCGGCCGGCCATTCTGCGCCCCCACCGGGGCCTTGCCGCAAGACCCGGGGTCCGCTATATGGTGGTGGTGGCGGGGGACGCGTGTCCCCGCCTTTTCTCTCGGGCCGATCCGCCATCGCGAGGCCCTCCGCCACGCCCGCGCCGTCCCGGCGTCACCCGACCGCGCCCCGGCGGAGGCCGTGACCCCGGCCGTCCACCCGGCTTCCAACGCCCCTCGAGCCCGCACCGCGACCGTGGACGGGAGCCGAGGAGGTAACTGTGCGGATCATCGACCTGTCGTCGCCGATCGACGCGTCGGCGTACGAGCCGGACCCGGTCGGGCACGAGGTGCTCAGCCCGCGCGAGGGCGCGCTGCACATGAGCGCGGAGATGCGCGAGCACTTCGGGCTGGAGTTCGACCCGGACGTGCTGCCCGACGGCGAGTTCCTCTCCCTGGACCGGCTCACGCTGACCAGTCACACCGGCACCCACGTGGACGCCCCCTCCCACTACGGCAGCCGGGCCGGGTACGGCGACGGGGTGCCCCGGCACGTCGACCAGTTGCCGCTGGAGTGGTTCCACCGGCCGGGGCTGGTGCTGGACGTGGCGCGCGACGAGCCCGGCGTGATCGGGGTGGCGGACCTGGAGAAGGAGTTCGCCCGCATCGGCCGCCGGCCCGAGCCGCAGGACATCGTGCTGCTGCGGACCGGCGCGAGCGCCTGGGCCGGCACCGCCCGCTACTTCACCGACTTCGTCGGCCTCGACGGGCCGGCGGTGCACCTGCTGCTCGACGCCGGCGTCCGGGTCATCGGCACTGACGCGTTCAGCCTCGACGCCCCGTTCCCGACGATCCTGCGGCGCTGGCAGGAGACCGCCGACCCGGCGGTGCTCTGGCCCGCGCACGTGGCCGGCCGGGACCGGGAGTACTGCCAGGTGGAACGCCTGGCGAACCTGGAGGCGCTGCCCCCGTACGGATTCCGGGTGGTCTGTTTCCCGGTGCGGCTGGTGGGGGCGGGGGCCGGCTGGACCCGGGCCGTCGCGCTGCTGGACGAGTGAGCGCCGTGCCGACCCGGAGAGGACCCGCCATGACCGCGCCTTCCGCCCTGGTGGACAGCGTCGCGCGCACCGCCCGTACCCATCCCTGGCTGACCGCGCTGGTCTGGCGCGACCGGACGGTCAGCTACGGCGACCTGGTCGACCTGGCCGCGGCGGCCCACGACCGGCTGGCGGCGCTCGACCTGGCCGACGACGAGCCGGTGGGCGTGCTGGCCGAGAAGTCGCCGGAGGCGGTGGCCACCATCCTCGGCGTGCTGCGCGCCGGCCGGCCGTTCCTGCTGCCCGCCGCCAGCCTGCCGTCGGCGACGTTGCGCGAGCTGTTCGGCCAGGCCGGCTGCCGGCACGTGCTGTCGCCCCGGGACACCCTGCGGCTGCCCGACGTGCCGGCCGGCCGGGTTCCACCCGGCACCTCGTTCATGCTGACCACGTCCGGCTCCACCGGCCTGCCGAAGGTCGTCCCGCTCGACGCCGCGGCCGTGGACCGGTTCGTCGGCTGGGCCGGGGACCGGTTCGGTATCGGCCCCGGGGTGCGGGTGCTCAACTACGCGCCGCTCAACTTCGACCTCTGCCTGCTGGACGTCTGGACCACGCTGGGCCGGGGCGGCACGGTGGTGCTGGTCGACCCGGACCAGGCGTTGCAGCCGGCGGCGCTGGCCGACCTGGTGGCCCGGGAACGGGTGTCGGTGGTGCAGGCGGTGCCGATGCTGTTCGGCCTGCTCGCCGGCCCGGACGCCGGCCCGTCCGCCGCCGCCGGCGACACCCGCGTCTTTCCGCACGTCGAGCACGTCATCTTCACCGGCGACACGATGCCGGCCCGGCTGCTGCGCCGACTGCCGACCGCGTTCCCGTCGGCGCGCCTCTACAACCTGTACGGCTGCACCGAGACCAACGACAGCTTCCTGCACGAGGTGGACCGCACGGGCCCGCTCGACGGGCCGGTGCCGCTGGGCGAGCCCCTGCCCGGGGTGGACGCCGCGGTGGTCGGCCCGGACGGGGCGCTCGTCGACGGACCGGGCGCCGGCGAACTGTGGGTGCGTACCCCGTTCCAGAGCGGCGGCTACCTGGGCGCCGCCGCGGCCAGCGGCCGGTTCGGCCCGGACCCGTCCGGCCGGCCGGGACCGGCCTGGTACCGCAGCGGGGACCTGGTCCGCCGGGACGCCGACGGGCGGCTGTTCCTGGTCGGCCGCGACGACCACCGGGTGAAGGTCCGCGGTGTCGGCGTGGACCTGGCCGAGGTGGAGCAGACGCTGCTCGACCACCCCGACGCGGCCGACGCCGTGGTGCTCGCGGTGCCCGACGCGCTGGTCGGGTCGCGGCTGCACGCCGTGGTCCACCGCCGGCCCGGCACCGGTCTGAACAGTCTCGGCCTGCGCCGGCACTGCGCCGGGGTGCTCCCGCGCGGCGCCATCCCGGAGACGGTCCGCGTGGTCGACGCCCCGTTCCCCCGTACCTCCACCGGCAAGGTCGACCGCCTCGCGGTACGGCAGGCACACCTCACCAGCGGCCTCCCGGAAGGAGCCTGAGTTGCAGCACGCACCGGTCATCGCCCAGTTCATCGTCGAGGAGTTCCTGCCCGACGTACCGCCCGGCGAGCTCGACGTCGACCTCGACCTGATCGACAACGGGGTCGTCGACAGCCTCGGCCTGCTCAAGGTGATCGCCTGGTTGGAGGAACGCTTCGGCATCGCCGCCGACCAGGTGGAACTCGCGCCGGAGCACTTCCGTTCGATCCGCGCGATCGACGCGTTCCTGGCCCGTGCCGGGGCCGAACCGGCCGAGGCGAAGTAGACGTGCACCCGGCGATCACCGCGCTGCTCGCGCCGCGCCAGCCGGTCGGCCTGCCGGTGTGGCGTTCCCTCTGGGACGCGCTGCACGCCGGCACGCTCCGGCGCGGCGAGGCGGTGGCGTTGCTGGCCTCGCTCGCCACCAGCCCACCGGACGCGGACACGGCGGAGGCGCTGCTGGACTCCCTGAACGAGCGGCGCCCGCCGGTGCGGCCGGTGCCCGGCGGGTGCGTCAACGTCGTCGGCACCGGCGGTGGTCCCCGGACGTTCAACGTGTCCACCGCGGCGGCGTTCGTGGCGGCGGCGACCGGCCTGCCGGTGGTGAAGACGGGCGCCCGCACCTACAGCGGCGGGCGGGGCTCGTTCGACCTGTTGGAGCTGCTCGGCATCCCGCTCGCGTCCGGCCACGACGACGTCGAGGAGGCGTTGGACCGGCACGGCCTGGCGTTCGCCGGCTACTTCGTCTACCCGGCGGAGCTGGCGTTGCTGGCCCGCGCCGTCCTGCCGCTGCAACTGCGGGAGATCGGCCGCTTCGTCAACGTGCTGGGGCCGGTCCTCGCGGCGGCGCCGGCGACCGCGCAGCTCACCGGCGTCTCCGACCCCGGCGTGCTGGACCTGCTGCGCCGGCTGGCCGCCCGGCGGGGCGGCGCCCGGGTCTGGTTCTGCACCAACGACGTCGGTGCGGACGAGCTGACCGGCTTCGCGGACGACGTGCTGCACCCCGCCGACGGACCGCCCGTCCGCCTGGCCGACCTCGGTCTGCCCGACGTGTCGGGCAGCCTGGCCGACCTGCGTCCCCCACCGCCCGGCACGGATCCGGTGGCGGACTTCCACGACGTGCTGGCCGGCCGGCGTGGCCCCGTCGCCACCCACGTGGTCTGCCTCAACGCCGCCGCCATGCGGGTGGTGGCGGACCCGGCCACCCGGTGGCCGGACGCCCTGGCGGCGGCCCGGGAGGCGGTCGCCTCGGGTGCCGCGTCGGACCTGCTCACCCGGATGCGCGCGGAGCGGTCCGGGCGGCGTCGGGCGGTGGCTGCCGGTGGCTGACTTCTTCGCCGGCCGTCGCGGCGCCGAGCCGGGCCTGGCGGTGTTCCTCACCGCCGGCGACCCGCCCGCCGACCGGCTGACCGGGCTGGTCGAGCTGCTCGACGAGCGGGGCGTCGACTGCCTGGAGCTGGCGGTGCCGTTCCCGGACTCGGTCACCGACGGGCCGGTGCTGCGCCGGGCCGCCGACCGGGCGCTGCGCCGGGGCACCGACGCCGACGGGGTGCTCGCGTTCGTGGCCCGGGTCCGGCCGCGGCTGCGCCGGCTGCGGATCGCGCTGCTGGCCGACTGGCGGCACACCGTGCGCCCCGCCGGGGAGCGGACCTTCGTCCGCCGGGTCGCCGACGCCGGCGCGGACGGGCTGCTGGTGCACGCGTTGCCGCCCCGGCTGCGCACCGCGCACCTGGCGCACGCCGCCGACGCGGGCCTGCCGGTGGTGACCACCTGCTACGCCACCTCGCCGGCGCCGGTGCGCGCCGCCGCCGCCCGGGACGCCGGCGCCTACGTCTACCTCGTCGCCGCCTACGGCCGCAGCGGGACCGCGCCGGAGCACGGGTACGCCGCGCTGCGCGCCGCCGTGGACGGGCTGCGGGCCGCCGGCCCCGCCCCGATCGCGGTCGGCTTCGGCGTACGGAACGCCGCGGACGTGCGGCAGATCGGCGCGGCCGGCGCGGACGCCGCCGTCGTCGGAACCGCCGCGGCGCTGGCCGTCGAGCGGGCCGAACGGACCGGTCAGGATCTGCTGGCCGGGTTCGACACCTTCCTGCGATCAATGGCGATCGTCAGCCGACCTTCACAGAAGGGACAGACCGATGATCATCCGGGAACTGGGTGAGGTGACCACGGTGGACTGGGGCAACGGCCTGAGCCGGCGGTTCCTGCTCGAATCGGACGGCATGGGTTACACGATCACGGACACCACCGTGCGGGCCGGCACGATGGCCCGCCTCCAGTACCGCCGCCACCTCGAGGCGTGCTACTGCATCGAGGGCGAGGGCAGCGTCATCGACCTGGCCGGCAACACCTATCCGATCCGGCCGGGCGTGATGTACGCGCTGGACAAGCACGACGCGCACTGCCTGGTCGCCGCCCCGGACAGCGACCTGCGCCTGGTGTGCGTGTTCACCCCGGCGTTGCACGGCGGCGAGCAGCACAGCATCGACCCGGACGGCTTCTCGCAGTACTGACCGGCGCGCGCCGTCCGGCGCCCGCGTACCGACCACGACCAGACCTCGTTGGAGTCAGCCAGTGATCTCATGGACCGCTGACCAGGACGCCCTGCGAAACGGTCTGGCGCCCTGGCTCCACGTGCTCAACGACGAGCACGTGGAGCTGGACGCCCGGGCCGAGTTCCCCCGCGCCAAGTGGGAGGCGGTCCGGCGTACCGGCCTGCTCGGCCTCCCGATCGGGGAGCGCTGGGGTGGCCTCGGGCAGGATCTGCCCACCACCATGTACGTCCTGGAAGGGCTCGGCGAGGGCTGCCGGGACGCCGGGCTCAACTTCTCCGTCACCACCCACCTGGTCAGCACCGGCATCGCGGTGCAGCGCTTCGGCTCGCCCGCGTTGCGTGACCGCTACCTGCCCGACGTCGCCTCGGGCGCGGTGATCGGCGCGCACGCGATCACCGAACCGGACAGCGGCTCCGACGCCCTGGCCATGCGGACCCGGGCCGTCCGCGACGGCGACCACTTCGTGCTCACCGGCCAGAAGGCGTTCGTCAGCAACGGCCCGGTCGCCGACGTCGTGGTCGTCTACGCCCGCACCTCCGAGGGGGGCGGCCCGCTGGGCGTCACCGCCTTCCTGGTCGAGCGGGACACGCCGGGTCTGGTCGTCGGCCCGCCCACGGCCAAGATGGGGCTGCGGACCTCACCGTTCGGGGAGCTCTACCTCGACGGCGCGCGGGTGCCGGCGACGAACGTGGTCGGCGCCGTCGGCGGCGGCTTCCTCGTGCTCGACCACGTGATGAAGTGGGAGATCCTCTGCGGCTTCGCGGTCAACGCCGGCGAGATGCGGGCCCGCGTCGACCGCTGCCGGGAGTACGCCCGCGGCCGGACCCAGTTCGGCCGCCCGATCGGCACGTTCCAGGCGGTCGCGCACCGGATCGTGGACATGGAGATCGGGGTACGCACGGCGCGGGCGCTGCTCTACGACGCGGCGGCCCGGATGGCGGCCGGCGCCACCGTCACCACCGACATCGCGGTGGCGAAGGTGGTGGCCAGCGAGGCGAACCTCGCCTCGGCCCTGGCCGCGGTGCAGATCTTCGGCGGCAACGGCTACACCACGGAGTACGGCGTCGAGAAGGAGCTGCGCAACGCGGTCGCCGGCACCATCTACTCCGGCACCTCGGAGACGCAGCGCAACCGCATCGCCGCCATGCTGGGGCTCTGACCGGTGCCACTGGTCAAGGTCTGCGGGGCGGGTACGACGGCGGAGGTGGCGCTGCTGCGCGCCCTCGGCGTCGACCTGGTGGGCGTCTGGTGCGGGGTGGCGGGCGGCGCGCGTGACCTGCCGGTCGGGCGGGCCGCCGCGCTGGTGCGCGACGGCGCCGTCGCGGGCGGCCCGCGCCCGGTGCTGGTCACCACGCTCGGCGACGGCCACCGGATCGGCGAGCTGCTCCGGCGCACCGGCGCGGACTGGGTGCAGCTGCACGGCTGGCAGCCACCCGCGCTGGTGCGCCGGCTCAAGGCCGAGGCCGACCCGACAGTGGTCAAGGTGCTGCACGTGCGGGACGGGCGCTGTCCGGAGGCGCCGCTGGTGCCGGCGTACGAGCGGGCCGGCACCGACCTGTTCCTGCTGGACGCGCTGGGCGCGGACGGTCGCGTCGGCAGCACCGGCACCACGATCGGGGTGGCCGACGTGCTCTCCGTGGTGGCGCGGTGCAGCCGCCCGTTCCTGCTGGCCGGTGGCATCGCCGCGGGCCACCGCGGGGGGTACGACGCGGTGGTCGCGCATCCGCTCTTCCGCGGGGTCGACGTGGACAGCGCGGCCCGTGGCGCGGACGGCCGGTTCGACGGTCGGCGGGTCGCGGCGTTGGTGGCCGCCTGGGGAACGTGAGCACCGGCCCCGGCCGGGGGAGGGGAGTGAGGCATGAGCAGCGACTTCCGTACCGCCCTGCGGGACGCGCGACGGCCGGTGGTGATGGAGGTGAAGCGGCGGAACGCGGCCGGGTCGGACCTCTTCGGCGGCCGGTCCGTGGCCCGGATCGTCGCCACCTACGAGCGGGCGCAGGCGCCCTGCCTGTCGGTGGTCACCGGGCGCTGGTTCGGCGGCACCCCGGAGCTGCTGCGCGAGGTGCGGTCGCTGACCGACCGGCCGTTGCTGCAGAAGGACTTCATCACCGGTCGCCGGGACCTGGACCGGGCGGTGGCGCTGGGCGCCCAGGCGGTGCTGCTCACCGCCCGCCTGCTGGCCCGCTCCACCCTGGACGCGCTGGTGGCCGCCGCCGTGGAGCGGGGCCTGACGCCGTTCGTGGAGGTCGCGACGCGGGCGGAGATCCGGTCCGTGCCCCGGCCGCAGGAGTGCGTGGTCGCGGTCAACAACGCCGACATCGGCGACCGCGAGCGCGGCGGCGGCGACCTGCGGCGCAGCCTGGACCTGCTGGACGAGGTGGCGGCGACCGGCACCGACTGCCCGGTCAGCGCCAGTGGCATCGACGGTCCGGCGGGCGCGGCCCGGCTGCTGCGCGCGGGCTACCGGGGACTGCTGATCGGCACCGAGTTGCTGCGGGCCGGCGACGACCTGCCGCGCTGGCTGGCGGCGTTCGAGCACCACCGCGCGCGGCAGTGACCGGCCGGCGGGCCGGTGCGGTCGGGCGCGGTCCGGTCCGGTCCGGTGGGACGTGGCGGCGCGGAGGCCGGCGACGCGCCGCGGGCGGGCCACCGCGGCCGGCCCGTGACGCGGGCCGGCCGGGTGGGGGTCACGCGGATCGGGCCTGCGCCCAGCGCGCCTCGCGGGCCGGGAGGGGCACCGTGGCGTGGCGCCGGATGCCGGTCAGGGTGTCGGTGCCGGGCGGGTTCAGCGCGGGGTCGCCGGCGAGGATGGCGCGGTGCAGCTGTTGCAGTTCCCCGCACGGGTCCACGCCGAGTTCGTCGACGAGGGTCTCGCGGGTGCGGTGGTAGACGTCCAGCGCCTCCGACCGCCGGCCGGCCCGGTGCAGCGCCAGCATCAGTTTGCTCTGGAACCCCTCGTGGGTCGGCTGACGGGCGGTCAGCCCGGTCAGTTCGCCGAGCAGCTCGTGGTGCCGGCCCAGGCGTAGGTCCGCCTCGATGCGCAACTCCAGTGCGCTCTTGCCGATCTCGTCCAGGCGCAGCGCCTCCACCTGGAGCAGCGGGCCCGGGTTGACGTCGACGAGCGCGGGGCCCTGCCAGAGCCCGAGCGCCTCGCGCAGCGTCCGGGCGGCGGTCTCCACGTCACCGTGCTCCAGCTCCGTCCGGCCCCGTTGGGCCAGTTGCTCGAAGCGCAGCGAGTCGAGCGTCTCGGGACGCAGGCAGAGCATGTAGCCGCCGGCGTACGTGCGCAGGACCTCCTTCGGCGCGCACCCGCTGGGCACCGGGCCGGTCGACGACGCGAAGCCACCGTGCAGGTGCTTCCGCAACTGGTAGACGTAGGTCTGCAGGGTGGTGGTCACGCTGGGCGGCGGTTGGTCCTCCCACAGTTCTTCAATCAGCAACTGATTGGGCACCACGCGATTAGCGTGCACGGCCAACAGCGCCAGCACCCTTCTTGTCTTGGGGGCGGTAGGAGTCGCGTCGTTTCCATCAATGGACACCGACAGTGGGCCCAGCAAATTGATCTGCACGTGTGCGTCCTTCTCCTGCGAATTCGGCGTCAGCGGCATTTCGCCTTGTCATTCGTCGGGATCGGTACCGTCGTCCAGGGGCCTCCTCCGAAACTGTGGCGGAGCCGATCGGGGATTCCAGACAGCGGCGGTCGCCGAGCCGGCCGGTGACGGCCCTCGGCGACCGCCGCACCCATTTCCGTGTGTCGGCGGATCAGTTTTCGGTGGGCACGGAACGGTGCCGGGCGGCGCGGCCGGGGTCCCCGCGCCGAAACCGGCGCACCTGGCTGCCACCCATGTGAGCTGCACCTGTCACGGCCTGGGCCGCGTCGTCGTTCCGCCGCCGGCGCGGTTCGCCGGTCATGGTGGGGCGGGGACGGATCGGCCCTAGGGGACTATTGCACGGGGAGACAATTGCGTTGCCGGAAAGTTGGCGAAGGCAATCAAAATAGACCCCCCATTTCAAGTCCCCGCGGTCCGGAACTGGCCACATCGTATGCACACGTCTACACGATGCGCAAGCGGTACCTAACCTTGAGTTACCTTCCATCGACGCTCGAGTCGATCTCGTGGGGAAGTGTAGGGGTTGCCTTCGGCGGGCCGTGACGGAAAGTGACGCCGCTATGGATCGAAGGCGCTGGTCAGGTCGCCCGACCAACTCCGAAGCCGGTCGAGACTGTCGTCGGATAATGGCTACGCATTGTCGCGCGCGAATCAGTGAGCAGTCTTCACGAATGCCCCTACGTGCCGGCCGGGCTCAGATCGGGCCGGGCAGCCCGTCGAGCAGGCGCAGCAGGTACTGGCCGTACCCGCTGCGCAGCAGCGGCTCGGCCAGCCGGCGCAGTCCGTCGTCGTCGATCAGGCCGGCTCGCCACACGGTCTCCTCCAGACAGCCGATCTTGAGGCCCTGACGGGCCTCCATCACCCGGACGAACTCGGCCGCCTGCATCATCGACTCGACGTTCCCGGTGTCCAGCCACGCCGTGCCGCGGGCCAGCACGGTGACGGACAGCTCCGCCAACTGCCGGTACGCCTCGTTCACCGCGGTGATCTCCAGCTCCCCACGGTCGCTCGGCTTGAGTTCCCGGGCGATGTCCACCACCCGGGAGTCGTAGAAGTACAGACCCGGCACGACGTACCGCGACCGGGGCCGGTCCGGCTTTTCCTCGATCGACAGCACCCGCCCGGATTCGTCGAACTCGACCACCCCGTACTCGTGCGGATCGGCCACCGGATAGGCGAATATGCGGGCCCCGGTCGGACGGTGCCGCATGGCGAGTTGGCGGCCCAGGCCGGGGCCGTAGAAGATGTTGTCCCCGAGCACGAGCGCCACCGGCCCGCCGTCGATGAACCGTTCCCCGATGAGGAACGACTGGGCGACCCCACCCGGATGCTCCTGCACCGCATACTCCAGGCGCAGCCCGAACTGGCTGCCGTCGCCGAGCAGCCGCACGAACTGCTCCCGGTCCTCCGGGGCGGTGATCACGAGGATCTCCCGGATCCCGGCCATCACCAGCGTGCACAGCGGGTAGTAGACCATCGGCTTGTCGAAGATCGGCACCAGTTGCTTCGACACCCCGCGGGTGATCGGCCACAGGCGGCTGCCGGTGCCGCCCGCCAGCAGGATGCCGCGCAGCGGTTTCCCGTTCGGCATGGTCGGACCTCCTCGTCGGTCGGGCCCCGCGCTCCGTCGCGGGACCCGGCCACTGTCGACCGCCGTCCTGGTAGCCGGGTCGACGGCCGGTCGCGGCCGGACCGAACGGCGATCCGGTCTCCACCGGCGCTCGAGCCCGCCCGCCTAACCTCGCCGCCATGGATCACCTGCTGGTCACCGGCGGCGCGGGCTTCATCGGCGCGAACTTCGTACGGCGGGCGCTCGCCACCCGCCCCGGACTGCGGATCACCGTCCTCGACGCGCTCACCTACGCCGGCAACCGGGCCAGCCTCGCCGACGTGGCGCACCGGATCCGGTTCGTGGTCGGCGACGTGGCCGACCGGGAACTCGTCGACCGGCTGGTCCGGGAGACCGACGCCGTCGTGCACTTCGCCGCCGAGTCGCACGTCGACAACTCGCTGCGCGACCCGGGCACGTTCCTGCGGACCAACGTCGAGGGCACCTTCAGCGTGCTGGAGGCGGTCCGGCGACACGACCGCCGGCTGCACCACGTCTCCACCGACGAGGTCTTCGGCAGCCTCCCGGGCGAGGGCGGCCAGCGGTTCACCGAGCTGAGCCGCTTCGACCCGTCCAGCCCGTACTCGGCCACCAAGGCGGCGTCCGACCTGCTGGTGGGCGCGTGGGTCCGCTCGTACGGGGTGCGGGCGACGATCTCGCACTGCGCCAACAACTACGGCGCCTACCAGAACGTGGAGAAGTTCCTGCCCCGGCAGATCACCAACGTGCTGCGCGGCCGGCGTCCGCGCCTCTACGGTTCCGGCGCCAACGTGCGGGAGTGGACGCACGTCGACGACCACAACGACGCCGTGCTGCTGATCCTGGCCGCCGGCGTGGTCGGCGAGACGTACCTGGTCGGCTCCGGCGCCGAGTGGAGCAACCGGGACCTGCTGGCGCTCACCCTGCGGATGCTGGGCCGGCCGGCGGACGACTTCGACACCGTGCCGGACCGTCCCGGGCACGACCTGCGCTACGCCTGTGACAGCGGCAAGATCCGGCGCGAGCTGGGCTGGCGACCCCGGCACCCGGACCTGCCGGCCGGCCTGGCCGCCACCATCGACTGGTACCGCCGCAACGAGTGGTGGTGGGGCCCGCAGAAGGCGGCCACCGAGCGGCGCTACGCGGCGGCCGGACGCTGACCCGTCCGGCGCCGGCCCGAGCCGGCCTCGAGCGGCGCTCCCTACCGTGTCGACATGACTGACTCCAGCGCAACGACCGGCCGTCCGGATCCGCCCCGCGGGGTGGTGGTGACCGGCGGTGGCACCGGCATCGGCCGGGCCACCGCCCACGCCTTCGCCGACCGCGGGGACCGGGTGCTCGTGGTGGGCCGCTCCGAGAACACCCTGGCCGAGACCGCGAAGGGCCGCGACGGCATCCACGTCCTCCCGGTCGACCTCGCCGACCCGGCCGCGCCGGACGCCATCGTGGAGACCGCGGTGCGCGAGTTCGGACGGCTCGACGTCCTGGTGAACAACGCCGCCACGGCCGGTTTCGACCAGCTCGGCGCCCTCGACCCGGCCGTGGTCCGGGCCGAGGTGACCACCAACCTGCTCGCGCCGATCCTGCTCACCCAGCGGGCCGTGGAGCCGCTGGCCGCCGCCGGCGGCACGGTGGTCAACATCAGCTCCGCCGGCTCGCTCGGCCTGCGCGCCATGCCCGGCAGCGGGGTGTACGCGGCGACCAAGGTGGGACTGGACGCCCTCACCCGCACCTGGGCGGTCGAGCTGGCCCCCCGGGGCGTCCGGGTGGTGGCGGTGGCCCCCGGGCTGGTCGACACGGAGGTCGCGGTCCGCGCCGGCATGCCCCGCGAGGCGTACGACGAGTTCCTGGCCTCGATGCTGCCGCGCATCCCGTCCGGGCGCGTCGGCGTGCCCGAGGACATCGCCTGGTGGGTGGTGGCCCTCACCGAGCCGGGCGCCCGCTACGCCAACGGCGTGGTGGTCGCCGTCGACGGCGCCCTGTCGGTCACCTGAACCGGCCGGCGACGTGCGAACGCCGGAGGGCGTGACCCGTGCGGGTCACGCCCTCCGGCCGGTGCCCCGGTCTCACGACCGGGTGGCCATCCGCCTGCCCTCGGCGTACTCCTTGGCGGCGTACATGGTGGCGGTGCTGTTGCGCCCCAGCGCACCCCGCACGTAGGTGCGGGCGTCGCCCAGCGTGGCCCGCTCGCCCAGCACGCCGGGCACCGCGTCGGGGATCAGCACCACCCGGTGGGTGGAGGTGACCACCGCGCCGTCCTCGTACGCCTCGACCAGCCACTGCCCGGTGTGCACGGACATCAACGCCGGCGTGCGCAGCTGCTTGTAGACGATCCGCCGGTGCGGGAAGCAGACCCGCACCGACCGGGTGGTGTGGGTGGCGCCGTCGGGGGTGCGGGTGTCCATCTCGAGCAGTTGCACCCCCGGAGTGTCCTCGGTGAGCGCGACGCGCGCCACGTGCGGCAGCCGGCGGTCCCAGTGCCCGGCCTCGTTCAGGAAGTCGTAGACGTCGCGGGGGTCCCCGTTGACGTGCACCACGTCGTCGAAGGCCAGGAACCGGCCGTCGCCGTCCGCCGGCGACTCGACGGCGGTGCGCAGCGCCGCCAGCTCGGACCGGCTGTTGCGGTCCACCGCCTGGTGGATCCAGGCGGTGGACGCCGGATCGTCGCCGACGGCCCGGAAGTCGTGGGTGAGGCGGACCAGGCACCGGCCCGCGCCCGCCGGCTCGATGATCCACTCCCCGCCCATCTCGGCCACCGGCGGCGCGGAGACCTCCTGGCGGAAACGCACCCGGCGGCCCGCCGGGTCGAGGTCACGGCGGGAGGTCCAGCCCTTCACCGTCTCGTTGGCGGTGGCCCAGATCCGGATGACCTCCGTGGTCCGGCCCTGCTCGACGTGTTCCACGTGCACGGTGGGCGGGAAGACGAGGGGCCAGCGGCTCACGTCGGCGACCAGGTCGTAGACGGTCTGGGCGGGGGCGTCGACCACCTCGCGGTGCTCGGTGTGTTCCGGGGGCGGCTTGCTCACGCGGTCCTCCTTCGGTGGGCGGGGCGGGGATCAGTAGTTGCCGAGACCGCCGCAGACGTTTATCGCCTGCGCGGTGATCGGGGCGGCGGGGTCGGTGACCAGGTAGCCGACCAGGCCGGCCACCTCCTCGGGGGTCGAGTAGCGGCCGAGCGGGATCTTCGCCTCGAAGCGCTGGAGCACGTCGTCGGTGGTGGTCTCCCAGAAGGCGGCGTAGCCGTCGCGGACCCGCTGCGCCATCGGGGTCTCCACGTAGCCGGGGCAGACCGCGTTGACGGTGACGCCCGACTTGGCCAGTTCCAGGCCGAGGGCCTTGGTGAAGCCGACCACGCCGTGCTTGGACGCCGAGTAGGGCGCGCCGTAGACGACCCCCTGCTTCCCGCCGGTCGAGGCGATGTTCACCACCCGGCCCCAGCCGGCCGCCAGCATCCCGCCGGCCGTCAACACCTCCCGGGTGACCCGGAAGACACTGTTCAGGTTCGTCTCGATCACGTCGTCCCACAGCTCGTCGGCGATCGAGGCGGTGGCCCCGCCGCCGCTGCGGCCGGCGTTGTTCACCAGGATCCCGAGCGGCCCCCAGGCGTCGACCGCGGCGTGGACCAGCGCCGACACCGCCGCGCGGTCGCGGACGTCGGCGCCGGTGCCGCGTACCTCCAGGCCCTTGTCCCGCAGCTCGCCCGCGGTGCGGTCGACCGCCGCCGCGTCCCGGGCGCAGATCCAGACCCGGTGCCCCTGCTCGGCGAGCGCCCTGGTCACCGCGAGTCCGATCCCGCTGGTCGCGCCCGTGACGAGCGCGACCGCACCGTTCTGCCCTGGCATTCCGTGTCTCCTCACGTCGACGTGCACGGTGCGGCCGAGCGTGCCAGCGGCCGCTCGAGGGTCTCTCGACGTCCGCGCCGGCACGCCCACTTCCAGCCAGGTTCAAGGCAGATGCGACCCCGGCCGGGGACGGTCGACACCACGACCACGGCAGCCGCGGATCGCGGTTCGAGGACATGGGGAGTGAGTGGGACATGCGGGCAGGCGAGTCGGACCCGGCCGACCGGGACGCGGTTGTCTTCGTCAACCGGTTCACGGTGCACGCGCCAGCGGAGGACTTCGAACGGACCTTCTCCGAGACGTCGGAGTTCATGGCGGGCCGGCCCGGCTTCGTCGCGCACACCCTGGTCCGGCACGTCGGGCAGCCCGGCGCGTACGTGAACGTCGCGTACTGGCGGGACGAGGAGTCGTTCCGGCGGGCGCTGGCGGACCCGGGCTTCGCGCCGCACGCGGCGGCGCTACGGGCGCTGGCCACCAGCGAGCCGAACCTGTACCGGCCGGTGCTGCGCCGGGACGCGGCCCGGGCCGGCGCGGGGGACACCCGATGACCCGACGCGCGGTCATCACCGGCATCGGCGTGCTGGCCCCCAGCGCCACCGGCAAGAAGTCGTTCTGGGACCTGCTGGCCAGCGGCCGTACCGCCACCCGGCGGATCTCCTTCTTCGACCCGACGCCGTTCCGGTCGCAGGTGGCGGCCGAGTGCGACTTCGACCCGATCCGGGACGGGCTGTCCCACCAGCAGGCGCGGCGGATGGACCGGGCCGCGCAGTTCGCGGTGGTGGGCACCCGGGAGGCGCTCGCGGACAGCGGGCTGGACCTCGCGGTCGCCGACCCGTCGCGACTCGGCGTGGTGATCGGCAGCGCGGTCGGCGCCACGATGAGCCTGGAACGGGAGTACGTCGTGGTCAGCGACGGCGGCGCCAAGTGGCTGGTGGACGAGGACCACGCCGTGCCGCACCTGTTCGACTACCTGGTGCCCAGCTCCATCGCCCGCGAGGTGGCCTGGGAGGTCGGCGCGGAGGGGCCGGTGTCGCTGGTCTCCACCGGCTGCACCTCCGGCCTGGACGCGGTCGGGCGGGCCGCCGAGCTGGTGACCGAGGGCGCCGCCGACGTGATGATCTGCGGCGCGACCGACGCGCCCATCTCACCCATCACCATGGCCTGCTTCGACGCCATCAAGGCCACCACCCCGCGCAACGACGACCCGGCGACCGCGTCCCGCCCGTTCGACCGCACCCGCAACGGGTTCGTGCTGGGCGAGGGGTGCGCGGTCTTCGTCCTGGAGGAGCGGGAGCACGCGCGCCGGCGGGGCGTGACCGGGTACGCCGAGGTCGCCGGCTTCGCCTCCCGGGCCAACGCCTACCACATGACCGGCCTGCGACCGGACGGCGTCGAGATGGCCGAGGCGATCCGGGCCGCGCTCGGGCAGGCCCGGACCCGGCCGACCGCTGTGGACTACGTCAACGCCCACGGCTCCGGGACGAAGCAGAACGACCGGCACGAGACCGCGGCGGTCAAGCGCAGCCTGGGCGACCACGCGTACGCCACCCCGGTCAGCTCGATCAAGTCGATGATCGGCCATTCGCTCGGCGCGATCGGTTCTCTGGAGATCGCGGCGTGCGCGCTGGCCATGGAGCACGGCCTGGTGCCGCCGACGGCCAACCTGCACGAGCCGGACCCGGAGTGCGACTTGGACTACACGCCGCTGCGGGCCCGCGAACGCCGGGTCGACACCGTGCTCAGCGTGGGCAGCGGCTTCGGCGGGTTCCAGAGCGCGATGGTGCTGCGCCGCCCGGATCGGGCCGGCACGTGACCGCCGCGGTGATCACCGGCCTGGGCGTGGTGAGCCCGGCCGGGCTGGACGCCGAGGCGCACTGGGCGGGACTGCTCGCCGGCCGGTGCGCGATCGGGCCGCTGACCCGGTTCGACGCCAGCGGCTACACCAGCCGCCTCGCCGGTGAGGTGCCGCCGTTCGACCCGTCCGACCACCTGCCCGGTCGGCTGCTCCCGCAGACCGACCACATGACCCGGCTGGCCCTGCTCGCGGCCGACGCCGCGCTGCTGGACAGCGGGGTCGAGGTGGCCGCGTCGGGCGGGTTCGGGGTGGGCGTGGTGACCGCCAGCAGCGCCGGTGGGTTCGAGTTCGGCCACCGGGAGCTGGAGAAGCTGTGGAGCCGGGGGCCGGAGCACGTCAGCGCGTACCAGTCGTTCGCCTGGTTCTACGCGGTGAACACCGGCCAGGTCTCGATCCGGCACGGCCTGCGCGGGCCGAGCGGGGTGCTGGTCACCGAGCAGGCGGGCGGGCTCGACGCGCTCGGGCAGGCCCGCCGGCACGTCCGGTCCGACCTGCCGGCCGTGGTCAGCGGCGGGGTGGACGGCTGGCTGTGCCCCTGGGGCTGGGTGGCGCACCAGGCCAGCGGCCTGCTCAGCCGGCACACCGATCCGGCCCGCGCGTACCTGCCGTTCTCCCCGGATGCCGCCGGCTACGTGCCGGGCGAGGGTGGCGCGCTGTTCGTGGTGGAGTCCGCGGCGCACGCCGGGGCGCGCGGCGTCCGCCACCGGTACGGCGTCGTCGCCGGCTACGCCGCCACGTTCGACCCGCCGCCGCGCTCCGGCCGGGAGCCGACGTTGCGGCGGGCGATCGAGGCCGCGCTGGACGACGCCGGCGTGGCCCCGGCCGACGTGGACGTGGTGTTCGCCGACGCGGTGGGCCTGCCCGAGGCGGACGCCGTGGAGGCGGCGGCGCTGGCCGCCGTGTTCGGCCCGGACGGCGTGCCGGTCACCGCGCCGAAGACGGCCACCGGGCGGCTCGGCGCGGGCGGCGCGGCGCTGGACGTGGCCACCGCGCTGCTCAGCATCCGGGACGGGGTGATCCCGCCGACCGTCAACGTGGCCGCGCCGGCGCCCGCGTACCGGCTGGACCTGGTGCGGACGCCGCGCGCCGCGCGGGTGCGCACCGCGCTGGTGGTGGCCCGCGGGCAGGGCGGCTTCAACTCCGCGCTCGTGCTCACCGCCTGACCGGATCGTCGAACGACCCCTGCGAGGAGGAGAGATGACCACCCTGGACCTGCCGACCCTCAAGGACATCCTGCGCGAGTGCGCCGGTGAGGACGAGGACGCCGAGCTGACCGGCGACATCCTCGACGTGCCCTTCGCCGACCTCGGCTACGACTCGCTGGCCCTGCTGGAGACCGCCGGGGTGATCCAGCGCCGCTACGGCGCGCGGCTGCAGGACGACGCGGTCACCCAGGCGCAGACGCCGCGGGCGCTGCTCGACCTCGCCAACCAGGCCCTGACCGGCCCGGCCTGACCACCCGTCCACGACAGACCGAGGAGGCAGCGGATGAGCAGAAACATCGACGCGGTACGCCGGATGGTGGCGGCGTACAACACCGGACAGACCGACGACGTGGCCGAGTACATCCACCCCGACTACCTGAACCCGGCCTCGCTGGAGCACATGGACCTGCGCGGGCCGGAGGCGTTCGCGATGGCCGTCAAGTGGCTCCGGATGACCTTCTCCGAGGAGGTCCGCCTGGAGGAGATCCGCTACGAGGAGCGGGGCGACTGGGTGCGCGCGTACCTGGTCCTCTACGGCCGTCACGTCGGGAACCTGGTCGGCATGGAGCCGACCGGACGCCGGTTCTCCGGCGAGCAGATCCACCTCATCAAGCTCGTCGACGGCAAGATCCGCGACCACCGCGACTGGCCCGACTACCTGGGCACCTACCGGCAGCTCGACGAGCCCTGGCCGACCGCCGAGGGCTGGCGGCACTGACCCGACGTTCCCGCCGCCGGGGACCGGCCCGGTCCCCGGCGGTTCCTGTCCCGAGCGAAAGGAGCAACCGATGATCCTGGTCACCGGCGCGACCGGAAAGGTGGGTGGGCACGTGCTGGCCCGCCTGCGGGAGGCGGGCCGGCCGGTCCGCGCCCTCAGCCGCGACCCGGCGCGGGCCGGGCTGCCGGCCGACGTCGAGACCGTCGCCGGCAGCCCGGCCGACGTCGACGCCGCCACCGCGGCGCTGACCGGCGTGGACGCGGCGTTCGTCTGCCTGGTGGGCGACGTGGAGCCGCAGGCCCGGGCGTTCGCCGAGGCGATCCGCCGGGTCGGCGGCGTGCGTCGGGTGGTGCTGCTCTCCTCGTCGGCGGTGCTGCACCCGGTGCGGCACCGGATCGGCGACGAGCACCGGGCCGCCGAGGAGGCGATCGGCGCCGCCGCGCCGGACGCGACGCTGCTGCGGCCGGGCCCGTTCCACACCAACGCGTTGTGGTGGGCGAAGACGATCCGCGAGCGGGGACTGGTCCGCTGCCTGGTCGGCAACACCCCCGGCGCCCCGGTGGACCCGGACGACCTGGCCGAGCTGGCGGTCACCGCGCTGACCGGGGACGGGCACGCCCGCCGCCGGTACGAGGTGACCGGCCCCGAGGTGCTCACCTCCGCGGAGCAGGCGCGGGTGCTCTCCGACGAACTCGGCCGCGAGCTGGCCTTCGAGGTGGCGAGCCGGGACGAGGTGGTCGCCATGTTCGCCGGCATCACCGGTGACCGGCCCGCCGCCGAGTCGAACGTGGCGGCGCTGCACAGCCCCGACGTCCCGTGGGGACGCACCACCGACACGGTCGAGCGCCTGCTCGGCCGCAAGCCCCGGACGTTCCGCGAGTGGGCCGCCGCGAACGCCCACCTGTTCCGATGACGACCTCCGGGAAGGAACCGTCGATGCCCGACGACCGCACCATCCTCGTCACCGGCGCCACCGGCACCCAGGGCGGCGCCACCGTGCGGGCCCTGCTCGACCGGGGGCGGCCGGTGCGCGCGCTGGTCCGCGACCCGGACGGCGACGCCGCCCGGGCGCTCGCCGCCCGGGGCGTCTCGCTGGCGCGCGGCGACCTGACGGATCCGGCGTCGCTGCGGGCCGCCATGGCCGGCGTGCACGGCGTCTTCAGCGTGCAGACGTTCATGGCCCCCGGTGGGCTGGGGGCGGAGGTCCGCCAGGGGCGCGCGGTCGCGGACGCGGCAGCCGCCACCGGGGTACGCCACGTGGTCTACAGCTCGGTCGGTGGCGCGGACCGGTCCAGCGGGGTGCCGCACTTCGAGAGCAAGTGGGCCATCGAACGGCACCTGCGCCGGGTGGGGGTGCCCACCACTGTGGTGCGGCCCACCTTCTTCATGGACAACTTCCTCGGGTTCGGCCCGGAGGTGGTCGACGGTGCGCTGGTGGTCCGGCTGGCGCTCGCGCCGTCGACGCGGGTGCAGCTCGTCGCCGCGGAGGACATCGGCCGGCTGGCCGCGACCGCGTTCGACGAGCCGGACGAGTTCGTGGGACGCGCGATCGAGCTGGCCGGCGACGAGCTGACCGGACCGGAGATGGCGCAGCGCTTCGGCGCCGCGGCCGGGCTGCCGGCCCGGTTCGAGCAGCTGGACCTGGCCGAGGT
>NZ_JBISAC010000005.1:488626-513572 GCF_044391475.1 Micromonospora sp. NPDC018662 | reverse complement strand
GACGTCCTGTTCGCCATGCTCCGCGACAAGATCCCCTACCAACCACGCCCAACCAGCCCCGTCCCCGCTTGACGAAACCCATAGGGACACCCCCCGGGGACGCGAGCCCCTCGCGCCCCCGGACGCGAGCCCCTCGCGCCCCCGGACGCGAGCCCCTCGCGCCCCCGGACGCGAGCCCCGCGCGCTCTGTTTCACGGAAATAGTGGCTAAACGGGCTCGGAAGGCCACTCTTTCCGTGAAACAGGCGCATGGGCGCGGGCGCGTGGGGCGGCGCATGGGCGCGTGGGGCGGTGCGTGGGGGCGGCGCCTGGGGGGCGGTGCGTGGGGCTCGGGGGGCGGGGCGCGGCGCGCGGGGCGCGGCTCGTGGTGCGTGGGGCGCGGCGCGTGGGGCGCGGCGCGTGGGGTGCGGGGGTGGGTGGGGAACCGGGGGTGGGGGAGCGGCGTCTGATCCGTATGCGCCGATCGCTCGCCCTGCTCGGGCTGCCGCTGCTGGTTCTCTCCGGATGCGCCGCGCCCGGCGCCGGGTCGGGTGCGCCGCCGCCCGCCGGCCCGGACCAGCGCCCCGCGTTCACCCAGCGCGCCGACGAGGTGGCCGGGCGGTGGCGCCCCGGGCCGCAGTGGCACGACGGGTACGTCCCGCTCCAGGACGCCACCGTGCTCACCGGTGACCCGGTCTTCACCGAGGAGACGAAGGTGGCGTTCACCGCCGGCTGGTACCGGGACCAGATCGCCATTCCGACCGCCGTTCCGCCGCAGGGCTCGATCCGGTTTCCCGACGGTGTGCTGCGGGTGCCGCTGGTGAGCGCCGCGGACGCGTACGCCCGGTTGGACCAGGGCGACCCACCGCCCTGCGACGGTCGCCCGCGAGGACCGGAGCCGGCCGCGACCGCCACGCCGGGCCCGGACGACCCGGCGTCGACCACCGCGCCGACCCCCTGCGTTCCGCTCACCGTCACCGCGGTGCGGCTGGGTAGCGCGCCGGTGTTGACCAGCCGGGGCCGGGCCGACGTGCCGGCCTGGTTGTTCACCGTGGAGGAACTGGCCGCGCCGGTGGCCCGGCTCGCGGTCGCACCGCGCGCGGTCGGCGCGGTGCCCGGCGGCGCGGCGGACACCGGGTCGCTGCCGGCCGGCCTGGTCGCCGCGCAGGAGTTGCGGGCGGTGGCGGGGGACCGGCTCGACTACCTGGTGGGCGTCGGCGCCTGCGACGGCACGCCCACCCCGCTGGTGCGGGAAGGGCCGGACGTGGTGGTCGTCGGCGCCGCCGTGGTCGCCGCCACCGGCCCCTGCACCATGCAACTCGCGATGAAGCCGGTCAGCGTCACGCTCGCCGCCCCGCTGGGCGACCGTACCGTCCTGGACGTCGGCAGCGGCGCCCCGCTGATCGTCCGCACCGGCGGCTGAGGCTCACAGGATCCGCGGCACCTCGGTGCTGATCGGCACCGGCAGCACCGTGGGCCGGTCCGCGGCCAGCGCCCGGGTCAGTGCCGGGCCGAGCCCGTCCGGGGACGCCACCACCTCGGCCGCGCAGCCGTAACCGCGGGCCACCGCCGTCAGGTCCAACCCGGGCAGGTCCAGCGCCGGCACGCCCGGCGTGTGCTTCAGCTCGGCGAACGCCTTCAGGATCGCGTACTGCTGGTTCACCGGGACCACGACGGGCAGCGACAGGCCCAGCCGCGCCGCGGTCCACAACGCCTGCACCGAGTAGTGGACCGAGCCGTCACCGATCACCGCGACCACCGGCCGGCCGCGCCCGGTGTCCCGCTCGGCCAGCGCCAGGCCGACCGCCGCCGGGAGCCCGAACCCGAGCCCGCCGCTGGCCATGGTGAAGTAGGAGCGCGGCCGGTCGATCCGCAGCCGGCGACGCAGCGCGGCCAGGTTGGACGGTGACTCCTGCACCAGCACCCCGTCCGCCGGCCAGACGGCGGCCAGCGCCGCGAAGAGCGTGTCCGCGCTGGGCGGCTCGGCCGGCTCGGGCGGGGCCGGCGGGTCCCGGGGCTCCGGCGCGGGCCGGTCGGCCGGCGGGAGCAGCTCCCGCAGCGCGGCCAGCACCAGCTTGGCGTCGCCGAGCAGGCTCTCGCCGACCGGGGCCCGGCCCGCCTCGTCGGGGTCGTCGGTGACGTGCAGCAGCCGGGCATCGCCGGGCAGGTAGTCGCCCGGCACGTGCGGGTAGTAGCGGAAGACCGGGGCGCCCACCACCAGCACCACGTCGTGGCCGCGCAGCGCCGCCGACAGCGGCCCGATCGCGTACGGCAGCACGCCCCGGAACTGCGGGTGCCTCTCGGGGAAGACGGCCCGCTCCGGCGCCGGGGCGGCCCAGACCGGGGTGGCCAGCCGTTCGGCCAGCGCGACCGCCTCCGGCCAGGCGTCGGCCCGGTCCACCGCCGCGCCGAGCACCAGGACGGGGGCATGGGCGGCGGCCAGCGCGCCGGCGAAGCCGCGCAGCCGGTCCGGGTCCGGCCCGATCCGGGTGGCGACGGTACGCACCGGCGGCGGCGGATCGGCGTCCCGGGCCCAGTCGTCCATCGGCAGGGAGAGGAAGACCGGCCCGGTGGGCGGTTGCGCCGCCATGGCGTACGCCCGCATGAACGCCGCCGGGATGTCCTGCGCGCGGGCCGGCTCGTGCGCCCACTTGACGTACGGCTGGGGCAGCTCGACCGCCCGAGGGCTGGCCAGGCGCGGCTCGATCAGCAGCATCTCGCGGGTCTGCTGGCCGGCGCTGACGATCAGCGGCGTCCGGTTGTGCCAGGCGGTGACCAGGTTGCCCATGCCGTTGCCGGTGCCCGGCGCGGTGTGCAGGTTGACGTGCGCGGGCCGCCCGGTGCCCTGCGCGTAGCCGTCGGCCATGGCGACCGCGGACGCCTCCTGGAGCGCGTGCACGTAGTGGAAGTCGGCCGGGAAGTCGGCGAGGAACGGTTCCTCGGTGGAGCCGGGGTTGCCGAAGACGGTGGTCAGCCCGAGCGCGCGCAGCAGGTCGTAGGTCGCCTCGCGCACCGTCGCCATCGCCGGCTGCCTCCGTCCCTGGCCGGGCCGCCTCCCGACCCACCGAATCTAACGGGCGGAAGCCGACTTTTCGGGCCTTCGGGGGTCTCAGGGCAGCGGGAATGGGAGCGTGATGCCGTCCAGCGCGTCCCCGCACGGGCAGTCGCGCTCGGCCGGCAGCGCGGCGACCGCGTCCAGCAGCAGCCCGCGCAGCCGGTCGGTGTTCTCCGCGAAGACCCGGAACACCTCCTCCTGGGTGACCGACTCGCCCGCCTCGACGCCCGCGTCCAGGTCGGTGACCAGCGCGATCGACGTGTAGCAGAGCGCCAGCTCGCGGGCCAGCACCGCCTCCGGGTGCCCGGTCATGTTGACCACCGCGCCGCCGATCGAGGTGAACCAGCGTGACTCCGCCCGGGTCGAGAAGCGCGGCCCCTCGACCACCACCACCGTCCCGCCGTCCACCGCCGGCACGTCCCGCCCGGCCGCCGCGGCCAGCAGCGTCCGCCGCCCGGTCGGGCAGTACGGGTCGGCGAACGACACGTGCACCGCGCCCCGGTCGTAGTAGGTCTGTGACCGCCCGCTGGTGCGGTCGATGAGCTGGTCCGGCACCACGAACGTGCCCGGACCCAGCTCCGGCCGCAGCCCGCCGACCGCGCAGGGCGCCAGCACCTGGCGTACGCCGAGGGAGCGCAACGCCCAGAGGTTGGCCCGGTAGGGGATCCGGTGCGGGGGGTGCCGGTGGTCCCGGCCGTGCCGGGGCAGGAACGCCACCTTCCGGCCGCCCACCTCGGCGACCGTGATCGGGTCCGACGGCGCGCCGTACGGGGTGTCCACCACGTGCTCCACGCCGTCGAGCAGGGCGTAGAGACCGGACCCGCCGATCACCGCCAGTTCGGCCTCCGCCGCCATCCGATCCTCCCTCGATCCGTCGCGATCACCCGCCGGTCAGACCTTAGCCAGCGGGCGGGACGCAGGCTATGGTGCGTGACATGGCGTTGACAGCGTGGACGGTCGACGGCGTCGGGCCCGCACCGACGCACGGCTGACGGGTGTCGGACATGCAGGGTGAGGGGCAGGCGATCGGTGGCCGAGCCATGGAGTCGATGACCGGACGACTGCTGGTCGCGACGCCTGTGCTCAAGGACCCGAACTTCGACCGTACGGTCGTGCTGCTGGTCGCCCACGAGCCGGGCGGCGCGCTCGGCGTGGTGCTGAACCGGGCCACCGAGGTCCCGGTGGCCGACGTGCTCGGCGACTGGAGCGACCTGGCGCGGGACCCGGCGGTGCTCTTCGAGGGCGGCCCGGTGCAGCCCGACTCGGCCATCTGCCTGGCCCGGATGCGCCACCCGGTCCAACCGGTGAAGGGCTTCCACCGGGTGTCCGGCGCGGTCGGCACCATCGACCTCTCGGTCGACCCGGAGAAGCTGCGCGACGCGGTCGGCGGGATCCGGGTCTTCGCCGGCTACTCCGGCTGGGGGGCCGGCCAGTTGGAGCGGGAGATCGAGGAGGGGTCCTGGTTCGTGCTGGACGCGCTGCCCGGCGACGCCTTCGTCGACCGGCCGGACGATCTCTGGCCGATGGTGCTGCGCCGGCAGGGCGGGATGATGGCGGCGGTGGCCCACTTCCCGCCGGACGTGGCGCTGAACTGACCCGGTCCGGGGGGGACCCCCCGCGAGATGACCATGCCCGGTGGCGTGTGTATAGTTCTTCCCGTGCCCGGGCGACCGGGGACGACCGCAAGGGGCCGTGGCGCAGCTGGTAGCGCACCACACTGGCAGTGTGGGGGTCAGGGGTTCGAGTCCCCTCGGCTCCACCCTTGGAATTGCAGGTCAGCGGCCTGGTCGAGTGATCATCGACCAGGCCGCTGATTCGTTTTCGGGCCCGGCGTCTCACGGTTTCTCACATCAGCCTCGCGTGTCACATCCTGGTGCGACGTGACGCTCCCTGCCGACCGCTGCCGCGGGGTCCCGTAGGCGGCCGTCAGCATGCCGCCGGCGGCCCGCAGAGCCTCGTCCTGCGAGTGCACGTAGGTCTTCATCGTGAAGGCGACGTTGGCGTGCCCGAGCCAGGCGGAAATTACCGCGGCCGGTACGCCCCGAAGGTGCATCAGCGTGCCGCAGGTGTGGCGCGTGTCGTGCAGCCGGATCTTCGGGAGACCGGCCCGCGCCACCAACACCTCGAACCGGTCGGAGTACGACTCCGGGTGAACCTCCTCGCCGACCTGGTCCACGAAGACGTGGCTCTCCCGACAGGTCGAGCAGGACGAGCGGTAGTCGCGCCCCGCGGCGGCAATCTCCTGCCCCTGGCGGGCCTTCAGCCGTCGTAACGCCTCCACCAGTGTGTCGTCCAGCGGGAGGGTCCGTCGTGAGCGCTCAGACTTCGGCGTGCTCTCGACGACCTCGCCATCGATGATGATTCGGGTCACCCGAACCGTCAGGGTCCTGGCCTCCAGGTCGACATCCCGCCAGTGCAGCCCGAGCACTTCGCCGCGGCGCAGACCGTAGAGACTCAGGCACCATCCCGCGTACAGCCGGTCCTCCGCCACGTGGGCCAGGAAGGCCGCGGCTTCCTCGGCAGTCCAGGTCGACATCTCTTTCTGCGCCGTGGTGCCTGGGCGATCCACCAGGCGTGCGACGTTGCGCACCACTAGGCCCTGCTTCACCGCGTCGTCGAGCGCCTGAGCCAGGACGCTCAGGGCCAGCGTGACGGTCGCCGGAGCGAGTGGGCGCCCTCTGACGCCGACTCGCCGGTCCGACTCGAGCATCCAGGTGACGAGCTGGTCGACCTGGGCCTTTCTGATCTTCTGGAGCGGGACCTGGCCCAGCTGCTCGATCACCGGTTTCAACGCGTTGGCGTAGTTCGAGCGGGTCGACTTCTGGAGCTTGCGACGGCCGGCGAGCCACTCGTCGAGGTGCTCGGCCAGGGACTTCGTGCTGGACGCGACGTAGGTGCCCTTGGCCAGCTCCGCGAGGATCTTCGCCCGCTCGTCGCGAGCTTCCTTGAGGGTGTCGTAGGTGTAGGTCCGCTGGTCGCGGCGGCCGTCCGGCTTGGTGCCGACGTCGATGACGAACCGGTAGCGCGTCCGCCCGTTCTTGCGGATTCGACCGATAACCCGGGGATGCCGATCTGGCAATGTAAGACGTTTAATTGCCGTGCCGCAGATAATGCCAATTTCCGGTCGCAGCCGGACCGGCGAAAGCGAGCCAGATTCAATTAGCTACTGCGGCTGCAGCATTTAGGGCTTCAATGGCCTCGTTTGCCAAGCCTTGACCGTCCAGTATATAACCGCAGCGCCAGCCATGGCGCGTGCATCGGCGTATTAGCCGAATCAACGCTGGCCGGCTGACAGATGTCGCCAATTTTGCCAAAGTCGTTCATGAACTCTGACAGGCCGAGTTCGATCAGATACGATCTGTACTCTTCCGAGGCGGCCTCGAGGTGGGGAGCATTGGCTGTTGGTTCAGAACTGTCGCGGGCGTACACTTCCCTGACAAGCTCGTTGGTCGCACGCGTTAGTTCGTTTACCACTGAGTCGAGCGGTTTCGCCAGGAGTGTGACCAATTCGGCCTGGATCTCATGATTTTGTTCCTGTAGTTCGTAAAGTCGCACTCTGATAGTCGTGCGCTCCACAATTTCACGGACAATTTCTATTTCCAACTCGGCAGGAGTCAGGCGCGCCCACCGTGTTGATGGCGTCTCGGGCTCCGCGTAGAAGTATCCGTCTACTCCAAACCAGCGCTTCTGTTTTAGCTCAGAGTCCATGAACCAGTATCTTCGTGAAGATAGCTGCCAGGCCGCGCGCTCGTAGTGAAGCTCTTCCGAGACTCGCTTCGGGCCAAAGAGGCCGCGTCGTTCGGTAGCCGTTTTAACCAGCGGCACGATGACCTCAGCCCCTAGGTACTTTCGCCGTTCTGCGAGCGCTAGCAACATCGGGAGAATCTCTTCGAGTCTAGTTAGGAGCGCGTCCTTCTCCTGCCTCTCATTATGCGCCCTTGTTGCTTCCTCCGTCTTCTGTTCAGCGGTTGTGGCGTCAACGCGAGACCTGATTATTTCTTCGGGGGTAGGCATCCATTGATACTAGGTTCAACTGTAGTGGTTCAGCACTCCTACCTTCGGATGACGACTCGTGTAACTCAAGCCACAATAAAGGTGATCCCCGACTAAATCAGGACGTTGAGGGTGCAGCGGTGGCCAGGGCTTACGGCCAGCGCACATGCTTGTACGGTGGCCGCCGCGCCGGCCCCAGTGCGGGCGTTCGGTTGAGCGCGGCCAGGTAGGTACGGACGGACTTCGCTGGCGTAAGTGCTCCGGGATTACGCCTGCTACCGCGCCGCTTCCGCTCCTCGCCGCTGCGCGGCTGCGGTGCGGGTCGGCTTGGTCTCGAATTACTACCGCAGCGTCCGTCGGCGACTGCAACGACGCCAGCAGGTCGGGCAGGCGCCAGCTTGGTCTTTCCAGACCAGGACGGCAGACCGCGCCCGAGCTGGTCTGTACCCGAGGGGTCGTCGGTGGGTACACGGACGGACCCCACTCATGCATATCTGGCCGAGACCTCGTACGCCGATAAGTCGGCGCTGTAGCCCTGGACGCTCACTTGCCGGGAGCGCCCGGAGCGCACAGTAGCGGCGATGGACAACGATCAGCCCGCGCCACCCCGGAAGGCCAGGCACCGTGCCCATCAGCGGCCGGGCCGGCCGCACGCAATGCTGCTCCGACTGTCTGACGACGAGAAGGCCGTGATCGAGGCAGCGGCCGCAGCCGCGAGCCTGACGGCAACCGGGTACGCGGCCAAGGCGGCCGTCGCCGCCGCGATCGCCGGCCAGGCGCCCAGCGGCGCGATGGGCGACTTGCGAGATCTGCAGCATGAGCTGTTCGCCGCTCGTCGCGCCGTGGCGATGTTCGGCAACAACGTCAACCAGGCCGCTGCGGCCTTCAACGCCACGGGTCAGCTACCGGATTGGACCACCGACGCCATCCGACTGTGCGCCGCAGCGGTGACTCGCCTCGATGAGGTGATCGCCCTCATCGACCGGAGGTTGCGGTGATTACGCGCGTGCACCGGCGCGGCTCGCGGGTCGGTGGCCTGCTGCGCTATCTCTGGGGCCCGGGCAAGGCGGAGGAGCACACCAACCCTCATCTGGTGGCCGCATGGGACGGCGCGGGACTACTGCCGGATTTGGAGCCGAAGGTCGCCGCTAGCGGTAGGCGAGACCTCCGGGCGCTGACCGCGCTACTCGTGCAACCAGTCCGTGCCGGCTACCGACCGCCAAACAAGTTCGTCTGGCACGCCAGCATGCGGCTGGCGCCTGAGGACCGGCACCGGACCATCACTGACTCGACGTGGGCGGGCATGGCGGTGCAGATGCTCACTGAGGTCGGGATCGCCACCTCCGCGACTGATCCCGGCCTGCGGTGGATCGCCGTGCGGCACGCTGATGACCACGTGCACATCGTCGCCACGCTGGTGCGAGAGGACGGGCGTACCAACTGGATGCGCAACGACTACCCGCGCTGCGTCAAGGCCACCTACAACGTCGCCCACCGCTACGACCTGCACCGCCGGGTTGCGCCGTCGGACCGGACCGCCCACCGCCGTCCCCACCCGGTCGAGGTCAGCAAGGCCAGCCGCAACGGCCGCGCCCAGACCCCCCGCGACGAGCTGCGCTGGCGTGTACCCAGAGCCGTGGCCGCAGCCGATTCGGAGGAGGAGTTCTTCACCCGGCTCCGCGAGATAGGGGTGCTGGTTCGACCTCGGCGCAGCAGCACCGACCCGCAGAGGATCACCGGGTATGCGGTAGCGCTTCCCGGGGCCCGGACCGCCGGCGGACAACCGGTGTACTTCGGCGGCGGCCGGCTGGCGCCCGACATGACCCTGCCCAAGCTACGGCTGCGCTGGGGCACCCCGACACCGCAGCAGACGGCACCAACGGTCGGCCGAAGCGAACGTGTTGAGGCGATGCGCCAGGCCGCCAAGGTGGCCACCGCGGCCGCCGACGACATCCGCCGCGCCGCCCGTACCGAGCCGGGCCAGGCGCAGACCACTGCGGTCGCCGCGGCAGATCTGCTCACGAGCCTGGCGTACGCGATGGAGGGTGACCGCCGCGGGCCGCTGCACCGGGCCGCCGAGGTCTTCGACCGGGCAGCCCGAGATCTGTACGGCAGGGTCCCTCGGCCCACCGGCCGCAGCCAGGAGATGCGCGCCATGTCGCGGCTGGTAGCGCTGATGGGCCGCATCTCCGGCGACGACGACACCATCGCTGCGCTTGCGCTGGTGATGGACCTCGCCCGCCTCGCCGACACCCTCGAGCAGCTACGCAAGGCACAGCAGCGCCTGCACCAGGCCGAGGCCGCTCGAGCCGCGGCCGAGGCGCTGCGGCTGGTAGCGGGCGGCCGGCAACTGGCGGTAGCGCTGCCGCTAACTGCCACGTCCACCTCCGAACCGACAGTGGGAGGCGGCCGACGCGCTGGACGTGGCCGCTGAGCAGGCAGAGGAGGCGCACGTGCCGCACCCGCAGCAACACGAGGACCCGATGGCCGAGACCCGCCAGCAGTTCCTGCAAGGGCTGGCCACGATGGCAACCGTCGGCGAGGCCGGCGCCCGCTGGGCCGCCGTCGGCATTCAAAACAAGGCCGCCGACCGCGAACGCCAGGCCCATCGCGACGAGGCCGCCGCGGCAGCCCGCCGCGAAGCCGACCGACTGGCCGCCAAGGTACGCGCGGACCGCGAACGAATGGCAGCGGCGCTCGACGGCGACTGGCTGGTCAACAAGGCCACCTTCGCCGAGGCCGCCGCCGTCTGGCGGACCGCGACGATCCACGCCGGCACCGACCCGGTCGCCCGGCGGGCAGCGGAGTTCGCCGAGCAACGACTACGCCAGTTCCGACCGGACCTGATGGCCGCCTACGAACGCCACCGGCACGCCGGCAGCGCAATCCCCGAGGCCATGCGCGCCGCTTCCCGGGAAGTGTGGGAGAACGACGCCCGCGCGGGCCACCGCCAGCACGGCGCTCGCGCCCACGGCGGCACACCCGACCGAGCGCGGATCACTCCTGACGGGCCCGCCGGTCTGCCGCCCAGCGGCCGTGGGCAAGTCGACGACTTCGACGCCGCTGTCCGGAAGGAGGCCATGACGCTGGCGGAACACGTACGGCCCGAAGCCCCTCGACGAGCTACAGCGCCAGTGGCGGGCCGCCGGCAAACTCCCGGCCGGCGAACCCGTGCAGCTCCTTCGCGACCTCGCGGTAGAGATGAGCCAGGCCATCAGGACCGGCGATGCCGACGGACGGCCCGTCGGAGGGATCCGCCTCGCGCAGAGTCACGTGGAGGAGGCCCTGGCCCGTGACCTGTACGGCAGAGCTGCCGCTGAGCGCGGTGAGGGAGCCCGGAACGGCGGGACGCCGGACGATCCCCGCACCTCGGCCGACGAGCACACGACCGGGCAGACAGCTAGCGTGGTCCACGACGACAACGCCGACCACACCGCCGCCGTCTCAGCCCATCACGCTGAGGTGCTCGCGACGCCCGCGTGGACGCAGGCCTTCCCCAAGCTTCGCGTAGCCCAGGTCAACGCGGCAGTCGCTGACAAGCAACCCGCAGCGACGATCACCGCAGTCCAGATGCGCGGTAGGGCGCGATGACCGCCACCAAGTCCCCACAGGCCCCCAACGATGGGGCAAGCCAACTGGTCGAACTTGTGGCTGAGGTGGCGAGACTGACAAAGCAGGTAGCCGACCTGCAGCAGACTCATGCCGAGCGCGGCGAGGCCGATGACACAAGCGATCAGCCGCCGTTGTACTCGACGGTTGAGGAATGGCTGAGCAGGTACCTGCTGCCGACCTTCCCGCGCCCGGTGGGCGAGGTCGGTATGTCCCGATGGCACTGGTGCGAGCAATGGTGGCGCCACGACGAAGCGGTCACCAGGTTGACCGCCCTCTGGTACGGCTGGGAACAGGCCCGGCTGCAGATGACCGGCATGCTGCCCTGGCCGAGAGAGCTCGACCACCAGCTGCCCATCCTCTACGGCGACGATGGGCCGTTCCGCAACTGCGATGTAAGCAGCGATCTGGGAGTAGCGCGACACCACTCTTCACCGGAGGTGCCGGCCGAGCCCGCGCCCGAGAACTGGTGGAACTGGGGAACTGACCGCCGTAGGGTTTGCTGAATGCGCTCCCTTGGGCAATGCCTCTTTGCTTGACTTCATCGCAGGAAGGCGTCGGCAAGGACGATGACGCCATTCAGTAGCCGTGCGTGGTTGCGGAAGTTGCTGCGGTGAGGTTTGCGTCATAACGGGGAGATCTACTCAAGCACAACGTGCGGTGGCCGGAAATGAACTGAGCAGTTCCGGCTACAAATGCTTTCATGAATATTGCCATTGAGGCGACCAGTGTCCGCATACTCAGAGGGTGCACCAAGTTACTTGCAGATGCTCGGTCCGCGAAGAGTTTCGGGCTGGGTTGTATTGACCTCTACGCTCGTGACGGTAGCCGCCTTGCTGGTTCGGAGGACGTCGCTATACGGGTAGTAGATTTCGTCTTCACCTTTGCATGGCCTTGCGTCGATCTCGAAAAGTCCGGAGGCTCGGGCGACGATCGCTAGGTATGCGTCAGGTGTGCCCTCGGCTTCTTGAGGTAAGAACCAGCTTATGCTGAAAATTCCTTCCCCCTCGCTTGGAACGTAGGTGGACAAGAATGGTGCGATATGAAAGCCCTCCGTGATTAAGGGGGCCTGAATGGGCATGGTGGTGGGAAATTCGACCACCGTGCCCTCCGGTGCGGCCATGGTCATATTGGTGCTTGATAGGGAGTCGTAACGGATCGACTCGATTGCGCCGCTGGAGTCGCAGACGGTGACCGTGTCCAAACGTTTCGGATGCCATCTGTGGCATGTTGACTCCGATTGACCGCCGCTCTGCGGATAGCCCTCGATCTCAGTAGTGCCGAATGAGTCGAGCGCAAGCTGGACGGGCTGTCCTAGGCAGAGGCCAAAGAGTCCTGGGCATGTTTGTTTGCGGGCCAAGTGGATGTTGTCATCGAAGCTGACATAGAGGTAAGGGTCGGGGCCGGTGAATCGAGGGTTGCCAGTCTCACCGCCTGGCGACATGTGTGGTCGCTCGTTGGCATTGATATTCTCGCTAGTTCGCCGATTGGCAACGACAGCGAGCCAAGCGAGGAGAAGAACAATTATGGCCACGGCGAGAATTGAGGCCGTCATGAAGGCCAGTGATCGCCCTGACACGCCCACGACGATATTTTGGACCGGGTTGACAATAATGCCGCCGTTGGCGGTAATTTTCTGCTGCTGGGTGTGGCTTTCTTTGCCTGCAGCGGACCCGCTCTCTTCTTCCTGCAACTTGGTGGCGGTAACTTGTATTGCGAGGCCGCCAAGGACCAGCGTTGCTAAAATGCCGGCCCAGACCCAGGTGAAGTTGTCGGTGACCTTATTGATAGCGATACCGATGGCTGCGGTGAAGATGAAAAGAAGGGCCGACGTCGCCACCTTCATCCGTCGCGTCAACCTTGCAAGTGGCGTCAACGTGACCTCCCGTCGGCGCTCAGTGTAGCCATGGGAAGCTGTACGTCAACGTGCAAGCGACCTTCGGTGTCGGATCTAGTACAGTTGCGATCACAGCCGCCCAGAGGACCGTCACTTGACAGCTGCGCGACTGGCTGTCTGGTGCTTGCCCAATTGAAGTATTATGCGCATTTTCGACTGGCCGGATGGGCTCGGGTGGTACCGGCAAAGACGTGAAGCGGCGCGCTCTGGCCAACGGCCTTCTCTTAGTCTAGATTCCACTTAGCCAGCAAAAGGTGTAAATAAAGATGAATGGTACTCAAGCTCAACCTGGCAGAGCTGGCCACGGTGTGTCTTCGCTGTTCAAGAACTGCGCTGCGCCCGCCCTCGGTGGTGGGCGAGGATCTCAACACCGAGACCTATCCCGGGCTGGCGGTGGCGTTGAACCCCAGCGTCGGCGGTCCGCCGCCGGCTAGGATCTCAACGTCGAACCCGGGGTGCGGCTGCATCCACGGGGGCGGCCCAGCCTCGGCGGTCCGCCGTCGGCGAGGATCTGAACGAGGCCCAGCTAGCCGCGCAGGCCGCGCAGCTGATGCCAGCGTCGGTGGTCCGCCGTCGGTGAGGATCTCAACACCTACCAGCACACCGCCGCCGGCTGGTACGTCGCCTCCAGCGTCGGCGGTCCGCCGTCGGCGAGGATCGCAACTGCCGGCGTCTGAGCCGAGCAGCCCGGCGCTGGCGCGCTGCGCCCGCCCTCGGTGGCGGGCCCCCGAATAACACGCCATCACATGCCGGACTCGCAGGTGGTGGGGAACTGTCGGCTGAGGCGGCGCGACCGGCGTCATCGTCGCGAGGGCGTCTCGTCGTGCTGGCGAGACACCCGGCGACTAATCGACGCCGCCAGCATGCCCCGTCGGAGTCAGTGCGGCCGGATACGCGCCCAGAGAGGCTGCGTCTGCGCACGCGCGTCTGCACCCAAATCCGACAGCAACGATATTGATATCCGAAAGCTTCGTGGGCCGGAGCCAGGGGTGTCTTGACTCCGGCGAGAACCCTGCTTTCTCCCAGCAGCTCAGAGTCCCGGCTATGCCCTGACTTCGATGAGGCTCACCGATTCCGATCGTCTTACTGTCGGGCATTTTACAGTTCGGCGATGTGGAGCGGTCTTTGTCGTACCGGTGTGGTGGTATGCCGATCTCTACAAGGTCAGGGAGCCGCCGAGTGTGGGCGCATAGCAAGAACCGCTTCGGAGTCCGCCACCGGATCGAAGATCATTTACGTGGTACGGCGGAGTTGGCGAGGTTGTTCGCATCACCGTTCGGGCTCGGTGAGTTGGCCTGGTGGACGGGTCTTGTCCATGACGGCGGCAAGTGTTGGCAGGTGTGGCAGGACAAGTTGCTGCTTGTCGAGCCGACGAATGGTCGTGTGGGTTTGGATCACAAGTCGTTCGGGGTGCAGTTGGCCCGTCGTCACGAGCTCCTCCCGGTGGAATTTGCTGTTGCTGGGCATCACGGTGGTTTGACCAACCAGGGGCAGGTCGATGGTCTCTTCGGTGAGGATGCTGCGGCCGAGAAGCGCCTGCGGTCCGGCCCCTGGGCGGATGCGGAGAAGCGCCTCCGGGTGGCTCTTCCTGAGATGTTCTCCCAGGTCCCGGCCCTGCCCGTCGAGTTCGAGCAGAGTGCGGAACGGCTGACGCGGGAGTTCCTCCTGCGGTTCCTGTTCTCCTGCCTGGTAGATGCCGATGTGCTCGACACCAAGGCCCATGTGGAGGGCGGCCAGCCGAGGGTCGGCTCTGACCTGGATGCTGTGGTGCTGCTTGATCGCTTCCTTGCTCGTCGTGCTGACTTTCTGCGGCAGCGGAAACCCGGTGCGATGGACAGTCACCGGCAACGTCTGTTCGCTGCGGCGATGGCTGCCGCTGCCCGGGAGCCTGGCATCTTTCGGTTGACCGCTCCGACCGGGACCGCGAAGACCATCGCTGCTGCGGGCTTCGCTCTGAAGCACGCAGCGTCGCACGGTAAGCGACGGGTGATCGTGGCGGTTCCCTTCATCACTATCACCGAACAGAACGCCGCGGTCTATAGGGATCTGCTCGACCCCGATGACCCGGACGCCGAGCGGGTGGTCCTGGAACACCACAGCCATGTCGAGGTCAGCGGCACCGATTCGACCAGTGAGCGCCACTCGTGGCGGCGTCTCGCATCGGAGAACTGGGACGCGCCGTTCGTCGTCACCACCACGGTGCAGCTGTTCGAGTCGCTGTTCGGCCGGACTCAATCTCGCATGCGTAAGCTGCACCGGATCGCCGACTCGGTACTGGTTCTTGACGAGGTACAGGCGTTGCCGCATCACCTGTTGCCGCAGGTCGCTGACGCGCTGCGGATCTTGACGCAGCGTTTTGGGGTGACGGTAGTGCTGTCATCGGCCACGCAGCCGGCTGTTCAGGCCCTCGGTCCGCTCAAAACGTTGGAAGTCTACGAGATTCTGCCTGACCCGGAGTCGTTCTTCGCCGAGTGCCAGCGGGTGCAGTACGACTGGCGGCTTGATCCCAAACCAGCCTTGGTGGACATGGTGAAGGAAGCCGTCACGCACCAGCAGGCGCTGATGGTGGTCAACACGGTGCGCGACGCGAGAACCGCCTTTCTCCATGCTCGTGAGGTGGCCAGCAGCGAGACGACAGTGCTGCACCTGTCCACCGGCATGTGCCCGGCTCATCGAAAGCAGGTGCTGGAGGATGTCCGTTCCTTGCTGAAAGACGATAAGCCTCTGATCCTTGTGAGCACATCCCTGGTGGAGGCTGGGGTTGACCTGGATTTTCCCGTGGCGTTCCGGGCTATCGGGCCCCCCGAGTCGCTGGCACAGGTCGCCGGGCGGTGCAACAGGGAAGGCAAACTCGGCCCCCGCGGTGGACGAGTCGTGATCTTCGACCCGGTTGACGGCAGACTCCCACCCTCGTATCCCACCCAGATCGAGGTGGCATATACGTACTTCGGCCCCGGCATCGACCCCGAAGATCAGGCGAAGCTGAGCGACTACTTTGCTGAGTTGTACGGGACGCTCGGGATCGAGGATCGGGGTCGTGCCGCCGGGGTCATCGAGGCCAACCGCAAGCGGTGGGATTTCGTCGCTGTCGCCGACGGTCCCCTTGAGGCTATGGGCCGCACCGCGCGGAACCGCAAGTTGGCCTTCCGCATGATCGACGACGACACCGTGCCGGTCGTCGTCCGCTATGACGACGGCCGTGGTGGAGCGGACGTCATCGATCGGTGTCTGCGGGACCTGCGAGGTGCCCACCCCGACATGAGGATGCTCCGGGATCTGCAGCCCTACATCGTCAACCTGCGCCGCACTACCGCGCGTCAAGCCCATATAGCACCCACCCTCATCCCCGTCATCGGCGATCTATGCGAGTGGCAGGGAGAGTACGACGACGGATACGGCACGGTCCTTGAAGGCGATGGCAAGGACTACCTCTGGTGACGCGAGGTAGTTGTGCATTCTGCCTGGCGAGCCCGCGAGCGGTGGCTCGCCAGGCAGGCGCCCTCCTCTTGGGCTATCCGTGCTTGCCCCGCATGAATTGGACCAGCTGCACGACCAAGACCGTCGTACCGCCGAAGGACGCCCCACCGGCTAGGAGGGCATTGGCCCTGCTCACGCCGCCCTGCCAGGTCAACAGCGCCGTTGCGCCACCCACCAGTGCCGCAGTGAGCAGGGCAATCGCCAGCCAGAAGCCCCGCTCCGCCGCAAGGCGGTCGGCATCTTCTGGCTGCCCAACCGACCTTCGTCGTACGCTCACCGATAAGTCCTCCTACCTGCTCGGTCGGGCGGACGCCAGGACGGCCCCCTGCGCCATCAGGGGGCCGTTCGCATTCACGGACGAGCCTCGCCGTCCCAACGTCCTAACAGGCGGCGTCACCTGGACTGGTCGCCGTTCGCCCATTGTGGACGACGATGAAGCCGAAAGCGACTCTCACCGCTCGTGCTGCTTTGAATCGGCAAGTTTTGGTAGCGTGGTCCCGCACCACGACAGGCACGTCAGCGGGCGGTTCTGCCCGAGGGTCTCAACAACGCGGCACGGGCGGTGAGCATCGTGCCTAACGGTCCGCGGCCACGCTTCAGCGTGGCCGCGGACACGGTCCCCGGCTCGACACAAGCCATGTCGTCGAAGGTCTCGTCACGAGGAACCCTCGTAGCAAGTCCTGCCTTCCAGTCGATGAACGGAGAGGATCATCAGTCGTGAGCGATGCATTGCGGCAGCGTGCTCATCCGCCAGTGGTGGTACAGGTTCGGGGGGAGGCCGCTCTCTTCACGAGGCCCGAGTTACGGGTTGAGCGGGTGAGTTACCCGGTGATGACGCCGACTGCCGCGACCGGGGTGTTGGACGCGATCTTCTGGAAGCCGGAGTTCCGGTGGGTTGCGGTGAAGATCGAGGTGCTGCGGCCGATTCGGCAGTTCAGTCTGCGGCGTAACGAGACCAGTGACCTGCCGAGTCTCGCTGATGCCGTGGGCAAGGGGCGTCGAGTCGATACGGTGGCCAGCCGGGACCAGCGCAGCGCGCTGTGCCTGCGGGATGTGGAGTACCGCATCCATGCGCAGGTCGAGTTGGCAGGTCACGCCGATAAGCGCGATGTCGCATACCGCGACCAGTTTCGGCGGCGGGTCAACCGTGGGGCCTGCTACCAGCAGCCTTTCCTGGGGGCGAGGGAGTTTCCCGCTTCGTTCTTCCCGCCGGACGCGCGTGAGCCGATCGATGTGACTGAGGATCTGGGAGTCATGCTGCACCGCGTCCATTACGGTCCACCGGCCAGGTTTGACTGGTTCACCGCCCGGCTGGAGAAGGGTGTCCTGCACGTTCCGGCGCGCGGCATACCGGGTGGTGTCGAGCAGATGGCCGAGGTGGTGTGATGTTGCTGCGCCGGCTGGTCGGATTCCGTCGCCCTGCCGATGAGGACGATGGTGAGGACCGCCCGTACAGCCGAGTCCGGACCGTTCGGTGGCAGTTGAACCTCGACCGTGAGGGTGCGCTGCGGCGACTGATTCCCTTGACGTCGTCGGGTGAACGGCCGGCGAGGGACGGCTTGTCGATCTTGGTGCCGAACGCTGGCCGTACGTCGGGGATCGCTCCGACGCTCGGTGCCGATGATGCCCAGTACGTCCTGGGTTGGGTCGACGACAAGGCCAAGCCGGATCGTGTGGCACGGGCGCATGAGGCGTTTGTTGAGCTGTGCCGCCGTTGGTTGGGTGAGCACCCTGACGACGCGGCGGCGCGGGCGCTTGTGGCGTTCTATGACCGCCGGGAGTTGCCTCAGCCACCCGAGGGGGAGAAGTGGTCGTCGCGTGACCTAGTGGTCGTGGCCGTTGATGGCCGGCGGGTGACCGAGCGGGACACGCTGTGGGCGCTGTGGGAAACAGTGGTGCAGGAACGTAAGAGCGGTGCGGGTACCGACGGTGGAGGCCGGCGAGGCCTGTGCCTGGTCTGCGGTCAGACGGATCGGCCGCTGCTGGACCGGATGCCTCAGGCACTGCCGAAGACGCTGATCCCTCGGGCCGACCAAGAGGTCGCACTGGTGTCGGCGAACAAGCGCATCCACACGTACGACTTCGACGAAGGGCTCGCCGGCTCGCCGATCTGCCTGGCGTGCGGGCAGGCCGCAGTAGCCAACCTCAGCGCCATACTGTCCGACAGCCGTTTCACGTTCACCTATCCCCGGCAACGCACGCGGCTTATCTGGTGGGTCAGCGACGGCGCCAACAGCGAGACCATCGCCATGCTCGACCGCAGACCCGAGCAGATCAGCGAGTACCTCCACGCGCTGGCCAGCGGTCAGAAACGCAGACGGCCAGACGACCGGCTGACATTCTGCTCGGCCACCCTGTCCGGCAACGTCGCCCGGCTCGTGGTGCACCACTGGCTGGAGATGCCCCTGACCCAGGCGGAAGACAACGTCAACACCTGGTTCGACGATCAGCAGATCCTCGCCCGTGGCCGCGAGGCGCCGAACGCGTATCCCGTCTGGATGCTCGTCCTGTGCGCGGGCCAATGGCTTCCAGACAGGTCTGAACGGGGAGGACGGTACATCGAACTGTGGAACAAAGCCGCCGACCGGCCTGACGACCTGGCGCAACTGCTGCTACACAGCGGCCTGCACGGGGGGACACTTCCGCCCCACCTCCTCGCGCATTTCGTCCGCCGTATCCGCACCGACCTGCGAATCGACGGCCCGCGGGCCGCCTCGCTGCGGGTCGCGCTCACCCGTCACCCGCAACGAACAGGAGAAGGACCCGCCGCCGTGCTGGACGAGAAGCAGGACAACCCGGCCTACCTGTACGGACGACTCTTCGCCGTACTCGAGTCACTTCAGCGCACCGCCTACGGCAAGGACGAGCAACCCAACACGACCTTCTTCCACCGCTACTTCGCCGGCGCGGTGGCCAATCCCCGAGTCGCCCTGGTGCAGGGCGGCCAGCTCTATCCCGCCTGGCTCAAGAAGCTGGACAGCGCCGCACGCGACAACAGCAACAACCCTGTTGCCCGTCAGAGCGCCGAGCGCGCCGGCCGGGCTGCCCGTCGTTACCGGGCGCGCGTGCGTGAACTGCAGGACCGGCTCACCCCTCCGGTCGCACCGCTGCACGACGCGGAAAGCCAGTCGTGGTTCATCCTCGGCTACTTCCACCAACAGGCACACGACATCCGGATGGCCAAGGCCGGCAAGGCCCCCGAGATCCCGACTGACGACCTGCACACCGACGACCACGACAACACCAACGAAGGGAACCACGAACAGTGAAGCCGCAGACGATCGACCCGGCGGTCCGCCACGACGCGGTGATGTTCTTCGACGTCACCGACGGCAACCCCAACGGCGACCCCGACGGCGGGAACCGTCCCCGCGTCGACGAGGCCACCGGTCATGGTCTGGTCACCGACGTCGCCCTCAAGCGCAAGATCCGCGACACCATCGGCCTGACCGCCGAAACGCTCAACTACCCGACCGACCGGTACCAGGTATTCGTCGAGGCCGGGCACGCACTCAACACCCGCACCGCCGAGTCGTACAAGGCAACCGGCATCGAGTTGAAGTCCCGCAAGATCTCGCCCGAGCAGGCCGAGGCCGCCCGGCAGTGGATGACCAACCGATACGTCGATGTGCGCCTGTTCGGCGCGGTGCTGTCGACCGGCGAGACGAAGGCCCTCGGCCAGATCCGTGGTCCCCTGCAATTCGGCATGGCCCGCTCCATCGACCCCGTCCTGCCCGTGTCACACGCCATCACCCGGGTAACCCAGACCCGGCAGGAAGACATCGACAAAGGCGAGAAGACCGAGATGGGCAGCAAGTGGACCGTGCCCTACGGCCTGTACCGGGCACAGTTCCACTACTCCGCCGCCCTGGCCCGCAAGACGGGCGTCACCGCCGAAGACCTCACCGCCCTCTACAGAACCCTGCAGTTCATGCTCGACCACGACCGCACCGCTACCCGCGGCATCATGACCATGCGTGGCCTGTACGTGTTCAGCCACTCTGACGCCTTCGGCAACGCTCCCGCCCAGCCCTTGCTGGACCGGATTCGCATCGATCGGGTCACCGGCGTCGGCACTCCCCGCGTCTTCACCGACTACAAGGTCACCACCGACATGGGTGACCTGCCCGCTGGCGTGACCTTCGACATCCTGCAAGGCTGAGGAGCCCTCGACGATGACCTGGTGGCCTGACGGGGACCTCAACGCCGGGCGGATCCCACTGTCCGCGCTCGAACACCACGCCTACTGTCCCCGCCAGGCCGCCCTCATCCACCTCGACGGCGTATTCACCGACGACGTGAACACAGTCCGAGGACACTTGGCCCACGAACGCGTCGACCGCCCCGGCGTCCGCGCCACCGCCGCCCCCGGATACCGGCAGCACTACGCCGTCCCCGTCTGGAGCGAAGCCCTGGGACTCTACGGACGCTGCGACGTAGTCGAAATCGGTCACGGCACCGCCATCCCCATCGAACACAAGATCGGCCGATACCAACCCGGCGGACCAGCAGACGTACAGGCCGCCGCCCAAGCCCTCTGCCTACGCGAAATGCTGAACCTCGACGTCCCCCACGCAGAGGTGTTCACTCACGCCGACCGGCGACGACACCGGGTACACCTGACCGACGAACTCATCACCACCGTGAAGCAGACCGCCAACGCGCTCCGCACGATGCTGCTCGCCCCACAACTGCCACCCCCAGTGGCGGACCGCCGATGCCGACGCTGCTCACTGCTCGACGACTGTCTACCCCGGGCCGTGGCCAACCCCGTCGACCTCTTCACGCCCCGACTGCCCGGTGACTGGAATGCCTGAACTGATCAAGAACACCCTCTACATCATGACCCCAGGCAGCAGCGTCCACCTCGAAAGCGACGCCGTCCGGGTCTTCCACCCCGACAAGGGCCCGAAACGTCTGCCACTTCTGCGTATCGACCACGTCGTCGCCTTCGGCGGGGTCACCCTCACCGACGAATTCCTGCACCGCTGCGCAGCCGACCAACGTTCCGTGACCTGGCTGTCCGGCAACGGCCGCTTCCGCGCCCGCGTCATCGGCCCTCAAGGCGGTAACCCACTCCTGCGAGTCGCCCAACATGACACACTCCGCGACACCGCCCGCCGCGCCGCAGTCGCCCGCGCCTTCGTCGCCGGCAAACTCCACAACACCCGACAGGTGCTACTCCGCGCCGCCGCCGACGCCCGAAGCACCCGCCAACAAGTCCTTCGCGCAACCGCATCCGCCATCGCCGACGACCTCACCACGCTCCCCGATACCGACAACATCAACGTCATCCTCGGCATCGAAGGCCAAGCCGCTAAACGCTACGTCGCGACCTGGCGCCACCTCCTCGTTGACCACGCCCAAGTCACCGCCCCCACCCACCGGATCAGCAGACCACCCACCGACCCCGTCAACGCCGCACTGTCCTTCGGCTACGGCATGCTCCGCGTCGCCGTCCACGGCGCGCTCGAACACGTCGGTCTCGACCCCTACATCGGCTACCTACACGGCATCCGACCAGGCAAACCCGCTCTCGCCCTCGACCTGATGGAAGAACTGCGCCACCTCCTGGTCGACCGGTTGGTCTTCACCGCATTCAACCGTCGCCAACTCACACCCCAGCACTTCGACCACCACCCCGGCGGAGCCCACGAACTCAACGACGACGGCCGCCGTGCCTACCTCACCCTCTGGAGCGAAGCCCGCGCCCGCCCCTGGCCCCACCGCCAACTCGACCGGGACATCCCCGCCGCCGTCCTACCACTCATCCAAGCCCGACTCCTCGCCCGACACCTACGCGGCGACACACCCCACTACAGCCCATGGAGCCCCGCCTGATGGAGTACCTGGTCACCTACGACGTCGACACCACCACCCCCGAAGGCCAACGACGCCTACGACGAGTAGCCAAAATCTGCGAAGGCTACGGAATCAGAGTGCAGAAGTCTGTCTTCGAAGTCGCCTGCACCACCGCTCAACTTCCCACTTTCCGTCAGAAGCTCTCCGATACCATCAGCCACACCACCGACGACATTCGGCTGTACCGCCTCACTGCAGGCACACTCCAACAAGTCGAACGACTCGGCATCGCGCAACTCGCACCCCACCACGGTGACCACCTACTCTGATGATCTAGGAACCCGAAGCGCGACGCCGGCAAGCGCGAGGTTCCCGAGCGAAAATGGTCACGGAACGGACATTTCCCTGCCTTTCCTGGAGGCCAACAGGAGCCGCGATGCCGTTCCCGCAGCTCGGAAAGCCCAGCGTCGGCGGACCGCCGTCGGCGAGGATCTCAACCTGGGCGAAGTCGTTGTTGTACGGCAGCACGTACACGCCGCCAGCGTCGGCGGACCGCCGTCGGCGAGGATCTCAACGTGCGGCTGGCCACGCAGGCGGCCGGCTTCCGCACCGCCAGCGTCGGCGGACCGCCGTCGGCGAGGATCTCAACCCGTCTGCCCAGGAGGCGCCCATGGGCAGGCTGGCCGCCAGCGTCGGCGGACCGCCGTCGGCGAGGATCTCAACGCCGACCAGCTCGCCCGACGTGGCTGGAAGGTCGGGCGCCAGCGTCGGCGGACCGCCGTCGGCGAGGATCTCAACCGGGGTAGTGGGCCCGGGTGGGCGCTGGCCGGTCGGCCAGCGTCGGCGGACCGCCGTCGGCGAGGATCTCAACCTCCCCGTGTCCGGCGCCGCCGGACCCCGCCCCGGCCAGCGTCGGCGGACCGCCGTCGGCGAGGATCTCAACATGAAGCGGGCGCGGGAGACCCGCCGGCTCTACGACCAGCGTCGGCGGACCGCCGTCGGCGAGGATCTCAACGTCATGCGGCGAGGCTGTGCGCGCTCCGCAGTAGCGCCAGCGTCGGCGGACCGCCGTCGGCGAGGATCTCAACCGGGTTGCCGTCGTTGTGCTCAACGTTGTGGACGGGGCCAGCGTCGGCGGACCGCCGTCGGCGAGGATCTCAACGCCGACATCAGCGTGCGCCCGGACTGGCGGAGCGCGTCCAGCGTCGGCGGACCGCCGTCGGCGAGGATCTCAACGTGGACATGGTGGAGCGGTCCCCCTCTGCGGGCGGATCCAGCGTCGGCGGACCGCCGTCGGCGAGGATCTCAACCTGCTCGTCGCTCACCGGCGCACCGTGCCCTGCTCGACCCAGCGTCGGCGGACCGCCGTCGGCGAGGATCTCAACCTCCGTGTCGATCGCGGCGCGGACTGCGGCGACTAGCCAGCGTCGGCGGACCGCCGTCGGCGAGGATCTCAACCACAACCCGATCCGCTGACCGGGTAGGGGAAGGGGCCACCAGCGTCGGCGGACCGCCGTCGGCGAGGATCTCAACATCGCCGTTCTGATCGTTGCGCTGGTGATCGGGGTGGCCAGCGTCGGCGGACCGCCGTCGGCGAGGATCTCAACAGGCAGTTCCACCGACCGATCCACCCGGGCTGGCCCTTCCAGCGTCGGCGGACCGCCGTCGGCGAGGATCTCAACTCCAACAGGTTGGTGCCGACGGCCTGCGCCGTGACACCCCAGCGTCGGCGGACCGCCGTCGGCGAGGATCTCAACGAGAACCCCGAGCACGCCCAGGCCGACCTTGAAGCCAGCGTCGGCGGACCGCCGTCGGCGAGGATCTCAACGTTGAGGTAGAAGGTCCGTTGCGGCGCCGAGCCCTGGCCAGCGTCGGCGGACCGCCGTCGGCGAGGATCTCAACTTCGCGGACAGCGTCGGCCAGCTCGTCGCGGGTGGACCAGCGTCGGCGGACCGCCGTCGGCGAGGATCTCAACCATGCCACGTACCGCCATGGCCGCGCCGACGCGTCTCCAGCGTCGGCGGACCGCCGTCGGCGAGGATCTCAACTTGTGCATCGGCTCGGTGGCCGGGTTGGACGGGATGACCAGCGTCGGCGGACCGCCGTCGGCGAGGATCTCAACGGCTGCTCGCCGGCGTAGCCCTGCTCGTCGACCGGCACCAGCGTCGGCGGACCGCCGTCGGCGAGGATCTCAACCGGGTGCACGCGCTGCGGGGGTGGGGTGCACGCGCTGCCAGCGTCGGCGGACCGCCGTCGGCGAGGATCTCAACTTGGCTGCCGACGCCTGCGTCATGTCGGGCTGCTTGGCCAGCGTCGGCGGACCGCCGTCGGCGAGGATCTCAACATGCGGACCTGCACGATGCACGCCGAGCCGGTGGGGGTGCCAGCGTCGGCGGACCGCCGTCGGCGAGGATCTCAACGGGTTCGAGCCCGACGGCCTGACCGTCCGCGAAGCCGACCAGCGTCGGCGGACCGCCGTCGGCGAGGATCTCAACCGCAAGACGGTCGCCGGATGGTGAGCCTCCCGGCCCAGCGTCGGCGGACCGCCGTCGGCGAGGATCTCAACACCCCGAAGCCGGAGGCGTCGCTGAGCGACAGCGGCCCAGCGTCGGCGGACCGCCGTCGGCGAGGATCTCAACGCCATCAGGCCCTGGCACATCCGCGAGGACCGCTACCAGCGTCGGCGGACCGCCGTCGGCGAGGATCTCAACGTGACCGGTGACGTGGTGACGGACGCGGTGGTGGCGCCAGCGTCGGCGGACCGCCGTCGGCGAGGATCTCAACCGGACCGCGCGCGACGCCGACGTCACCGGTGACGCGGCCAGCGTCGGCGGACCGCCGTCGGCGAGGATCTCAACTTCGCGGTGCGTGTCGGTCACTACCTGCACCGTAAGTGCCAGCGTCGGCGGACCGCCGTCGGCGAGGATCTCAACCCGGGCCGACGGGTAGGTGGGTCGAGTTTGGGGCCGGCCAGCGTCGGCGGACCGCCGTCGGCGAGGATCTCAACATCGCCTCCGTCACCGTCGGGCCGGGCGTGTGACCACCAGCGTCGGCGGACCGCCGTCGGCGAGGATCTCAACACCCAGAGCTGCACCACGTGCTCCATGGTGACCCCGCCCCAACGTCGGCGGACCG
>NZ_JBISAC010000005.1:90576-488527 GCF_044391475.1 Micromonospora sp. NPDC018662 | reverse complement strand
GCCGTCGGCGAGGATCTCAACATCGAGGATCACGTCGTGCCCGCGTTCAAGCGCGGCGTCCAGCGTCGGCGGACCGCCGTCGGCGAGGATCTCAACTGTGACTTCATCGACCCGCCTGCCATCCGATCGTGTACCAGCGTCGGCGGACCGCCGTCGGCGAGGATCTCAACATCGAGGATCACGTCGTGCCCGCGTTCAAGCGCGGCGTCCAGCGTCGGCGGACCGCCGTCGGCGAGGATCTCAACCCGTTCAACAGGTCGCGGGTACGCCGCCACTCCGCCTGGCCAGCGTCGGCGGACCGCCGTCGGCGAGGATCTCAACCTCATCTCGACGCGCACGTCTCCGTCGTCGCGGATGGGGCAGCGTCGGCGGACCGCCGTCGGCGAGGATCTCAACTGAGTCTCCGGCGGCACGTAGCCGCGTAGCGTCACCTCCAGCGTCGACGGACCGCCGTCGGCGAGGATCTCAACAGCCCGAAGGGAGAGGAGGTGTTCGAGGCGCTGCGGCCAGCGTCGGCGGACCGCCGTCGGCGAGGATCTCAACGGGCTTCCCGGGCCGATGCTGCCGGTCGCCGCCGCAGCCAGCGTCGGCGGACCGCCGTCGGCGAGGATCTCAACCCCCTCTCGGACCCGTACCCGCAGACGTCGGCAGCGCCCAGCGTCGGCGGACCGCCGTCGGCGAGGATCTCAACGACTTTCGCAGCACCAGGCGGATGCCGCGCGGGAAGTGCCCAGCGTCGGCGGACCGCCGTCGGCGAGGATCTCAACCAGCCGGGCCCGCACCTCCGCCGCGTGCGCCGCGGCGCCAGCGTCGGCGGACCGCCGTCGGCGAGGATCTCAACGGGCGTTCACGGCGACGAAGCGGCGCGGGCCGGGCCGCCAGCGTCGGCGGACCGCCGTCGGCGAGGATCTCAACCCGCCGCACGGCTGGCCGATGTGGACATGGTCGAGGCCAGCGTCGGCGGACCGCCGTCGGCGAGGATCTCAACGACAAGCAGATGTCGGCGGTCAGCGCGGCCACCCACCCAGCGTCGGCGGACCGCCGTCGGCGAGGATTTCAACATCACGACGCCGACGAGGCCGGGCAGCTGGGTGGGCAGCCAGCGTCGGCGGACCGCCGTCGGCGAGGATCTCAACACCGACTACCACCACCACGAGCGCGGCCCGTGCGACCTCCAGCGTCGGCGGACCGCCGTCGGCGAGGATCTCAACGCCGGCCGGCGGTCCGATGTGCAGCTCACCGGCGACGGCCAGCGTCGGCGGTCCGCCGTCGGCGAGGATCTCAACGCTTTCCGCCACGCCGACGTCCTGCGCCGCCTGGCCAGCGTCGGCGGTCCGCCGTCGGCGAGGATCTCAACGACTGGCTGATCGGGAAGACCGTGCCGGCCAGCAACCAGCGTCGGCGGTCCGCCGTCGGCGAGGATCTCAACGCGATCACGACCGGCGATGACGTCGCGGCATGGGGGGCCCAGCGTCGGCGGTCCGCCGTCGGCGAGGATCTCAACCGGTCTGCTGCGGCGTCCAGCACACGCCCTAGCAGCCAGCGTCGGCGGTCCGCCGTCGGCGAGGATCTCAACAGCACGTTCCGTGACGGCAAAACACCCCGTAGAACTTCCAGCGTCGGCGGTCCGCCGTCGGCGAGGATCTCAACCGCGAGCACTCGCGGCAGCTCAACGACCACCGCACCGGCCAGCGTCGGCGGTCCGCCGTCGGCGAGGATCTCAACGCTGTCCGGCCGGACGAGCCGCTCACCGGGCCGGGCCCCAGCGTCGGCGGTCCGCCGTCGGCGAGGATCTCAACCTGGACGGACTGGCCGAAGCGGAGTTCGTGATCGGACCCAGCGTCGGCGGTCCGCCGTCGGCGAGGATCTCAACACACCGCCCTCGACGCCCTCGACGAGGTCGACCGGGCCAGCGTCGGCGGTCCGCCGTCGGCGAGGATCTCAACTGAGTCGAGGCATGGCAAAGAGCCCCGACGGGCGGGGCCAGCGTCGGCGGTCCGCCGTCTGCGAGGATCTCAACAGGAACCGCACCACCGGCATCCGGCTGTGCGTCAACCAGCGTCGGCGGTCCGCCGTCGGCGAGGATCTCAACTCTCCGTCGTCGGACTGCTCAACCTGGCTGGATTCGACCAGCGTCGGCGGTCCGCCGTCGGCGAGGATCTCAACGGCGTCGAAGAACGGGTCGGAGGCTTGCGCGAAGCCAGCGTCGGCGGTCCGCCGTCGGCGAGGATCTCAACCTGACGCCGTCGACCGGACGCCCTCGGCGATCCACCAGCGTCGGCGGTCCGCCGTCGGCGAGGATCTCAACCTCCCAGAAGGCTTTTTGATCTCCGCCGACCTCCGCCCCCAGCGTCGGCGGTCCGCCGTCGGCGAGGATCTCAACGGCGGTGGCGCCGGTGCCTCGGTCGCCGTCCAACCCCAGCGTCGGCGGTCCGCCGTCGGCGAGGATCTCAACAGGTCCCGCCACGGCGTGATCAGCTCGCGGAGCTGACCAGCGTCGGCGGTCCGCCGTCGGCGAGGATCTCAACTTGCTGTCCGCGTCGCGGCGCTCCGAGTTCCCCGTCTCCAGCGTCGGCGGTCCGCCGTCGGCGAGGATCTCAACTCCGGGTGGGCGGCGACGCGCAGCTGCGGTGACCTCCAGCGTCGGCGGTCCGCCGTCGGCGAGGATCTCAACGCCCATCACCCGCACGAACTCGTTGACCGCGATCTCCCAGCGTCGGCGGTCCGCCGTCGGCGAGGATCTCAACTCCTGGTAGCGAAGAGTGCCCGGCGAGGTGCCGGCCCCAGCGTCGGCGGTCCGCCGTCGGCGAGGATCTCAACCTGAATACGGCAGAGGGGTCGGGGGCGCTCACCGCGCCCAGCGTCGGCGGTCCGCCGTCGGCGAGGATCTCAACTGGGCGAACCTGGGCATGGGCCGGCCCCAGGAGCTGCTGCCAGCGTCGGCGGTCCGCCGTCGGCGAGGATCTCAACATGCGCGGATGCCCATGCGGCTCCGAGGACGGGACCCAGCGTCGGCGGTCCGCCGTCGGCGAGGATCTCAACGGGATCTCTGCGGGCCCGGTCGACCCGGCGCAGTTCCACCAGCGTCGGCGGTCCGCCGTCGGCGAGGATCTCAACAGGTTGCCCTTGCCGAACGAGAAGTGCGCCTCGCCGCCAGCGTCGGCGGTCCGCCGTCGGCGAGGATCTCAACGGGGCCTGGTACACCGGTGACACGTCCGAGCTATCGAACCAGCGTCGGCGGTCCGCCGTCGGCGAGGATCGCAACACCGTGTCGACCGAGGAACTACACCCGGGGGGTGGTGGGCTGCGCCCGCCCTCCGCGGCGGGCGAGGATCGCAACTCGACGTACTGATTGGTGCCGTAGAAGAACGGGACCACCGCTGCGCCCGCTCTCCGCGGCGGGCGAGGAGCGCAACGCCTGGCCACGATGCAACTGACGTATAGGCCGCGCGGGCTGCGCCCGGCCTCCGCAGTGGGCGAGGCCCGCAACGAAGTCCACTCGTCTCACAGCTGTCTCACGAACGGCCCGGGAAGGCCCGACAGATGCCGGCGTAGCTCGACGGTCAGGATGGCGTTGACCTGCACTGATCGACATGCGCCGGTGTCGGCCGGCACCCCCCGATACGCCTACCAGGCCACTGGCAGTGTGGGGGTCAGGGGTTCGAGTCCCCTCGGCTCCACCCTTGGAACATCAGGTCAGCGGCCTGGTCGAGCAATCATCGACCAGGCCGCTGATCTCGTTCCGGCTCGGTGTCCCACCCCGCCGGCCTTCGATCAGGCTCCGGGAGACGGGCAAGCTTTCCGGGCGGATCACCGGGAACATCGCCGACTCGGACCTTGCTGCCCCAGCCGGCCCGACGAGCCTGCATCAGGTGTCGTACTCGCCGCTGTCCCAGGGTGCGGTGAAGGCCATGTAGTCGCCGGGCTCCAGGATGACCCACCATTCTTCGTCGTCCTCCTCAGGTGATTGAGGGATGAGGCCGAAGGTCGTACCGAACCGATCAGTCGTGAACGGTGCGACTTCGATGCGGCCGAACGTGACCTCGCCGAGTTCCTTCAGCCGGGCGTCGTACGTGGCCCGGCACGCCGCGTGGTCCATCCGAGCCCTGGGACCGAAGGCATCGATCCGGGCCTCCAGGAACCGGCCCTCGGTGCTGAAGAGGTAGAGGGCGACGAACTCCTGACCGTTGTCCTCCCGAGTGGCGGGCACGAACGGCGTGGTGAGGAAGAACTGCCTCCCATCGGTGGTGTGCCCCACATGCATGGCGTGATGGTCGTCGTGGTCGATGGCAAGGCGACTCGGCGGACTGCCCCTCATCCATTCTTCCTCTCCCTGGCGGACGGTCTGAGCCGTCGTGATGGTCTGCCGGAATCCTGTCGTGCAGGTACGACACCTCTGCTCCGAGCACGTGCCGACTCAGCCAACTGCTCGCGTCCGGCCGATCCGTACCAAGATCTCGAGGCAGTTCGACGATCGGTCGGTCGCTGGCCACCGCCACGATGATCATCGGGGCGTCGCCGGCACACCGGTTGACGGACATCGCCACCCGTCGGCGGTCACCGGGCCCCACCCGGCCGGGTCCCCGTGGCAGTCGGCGTCGCACAACGACCGGAACAGCGGCGGCATCGGCTCGCCGGCCTGGGCGCGGAACAGCGGCACCCGCATCGAGACCGGCCGGTGGGGACCCCACCGGCGCGCCAACTCCCGAAGGACGAGGGCCAGGTTCTCCGTCGCGGCCTCCTCCGTGTCGGTCCAGGCCCTCCCGTACCCGCCGGTCAGCACGCCGCTCTCCCAGATCGGCCTGATCCGGAAGCCGTCGCCGCCGGTGGCGGCCCATTCGCCGGTCTCCGGGTCGCCCTCGCTGACCGTCGGTCGCCCACGGTGAGGTCCACGGCGAGCAGCGCCTCGATGTCGGAGACGGCCAGGTCTGGGGAGAAGGCCACCTCTCGCATGGCGTTCATCCTCCGCCCTCGGGGTCACCCGGTCGAGCGGCCGGTGACCACCAGCGCACAGCAGAGCGCGCCGAAGCCGGCCGTGGCCGCCAGCGCCCGGACCACGTTCCAGGCCACCCAGGTGGCCTCGAACCGCTGTCGCGCGGCGTGGAGGTCGGATGTGCCGGCCGCCGCGAGCGCGTCGTTCAGCGGCACGTTGACCGCCGCGGTGACCGCGAACATCACCAGGTAGAGGGCGAGCCCGGCGAGGATCCACGGCAGCGCCGGGCGACCCGCGTCGCGCCAGGCCAGGATCGCCGCCAGCGCGGCGAGCAGCGGCGTACCGAGGAAGATCAGCAAGAAGAGGCCGTTGACGATGGTCACGTTGATCCGCTGCATCGCGTCCACGAAGGTGCGGTCGTCGGCGCCCCGCAACGCCGGCATCACGGCGTAGGCGAAGGCGGCGAAGAGCCCGGCCATCAGGCCGGCCCCGACCGTGGCCCCGATCAGGGAAAGGTGCTGCACGAGTCGCATGCGCCCATCCAACCGCCGACCGGTGGGACGGCCCATGGCCAGGACGCGCGATCCTGTGTGTAATCGTCTCCGTGGACGCCGTCGCCGGGCTGCTCGACGGGCCGCGGGCCCGGGGCGCCTTCCTGCTCCGCTCGATCCTGACGCCGCCCTGGTCCATGCTGATCCGGGACGAGGCGCCGCTCACCGTGGTCGCCGTGGTGCACGGCGACGCCTGCCTGGTGCCCGAGGAGGCCGCGATGACGCGGCTCGGCACCGGGGACGTGGCGGTCGTGCGCGGCCCGGCTCCGTACACCGTGGCGGACGACCCGGCCACGCCGCCGCAGGTGGTCGTCCACCCCGGCCAGCGCTGCACCACACCCGACGGGCGCGAGCTGTTCGAGATGACCGGGCTGGGCGTCCGCACCTGGGGCAACGGCCCGGACGGGCGGACGGTGCTGCTCACCGGCACGTACCCGGTCCGGGGCGCGGTCGGCCGGCGGCTGCTGGACGCGTTGCCGCCGCTCGCGGTGGTCAGGCGCGCGTCCTGGGACTCGCCGCTGGTGCCGCTGCTGGCCACCGAGATCGTCAGGGACGACCCCGGCCAGGAGGCGGTGCTGGACCGCCTGCTCGACCTGCTGCTCATCGCCGCGCTGCGGGAGTGGTTCGACCGGCCGGGGGCGGCGGCGCCCGCCTGGTACCGGGCGTACGCCGACCCGGTGGTCGGCCGGGCGCTGCGGATGCTGCACCACGACCCCGCCCGGCCGTGGACCGTGGCGTCGCTCGCCGCCGAGGTGGGGATCTCCCGGGCCGCACTGGCCCGGCGCTTCACCGGGCTGGTCGGTGAGCCGCCGATGTCGTACCTCACCGGGTGGCGGCTGGCGCTCGCGGCGGACCTGCTGCGGGAACCCGGGGCCACCGTCGGCGCGGTGGCCCGCCGGGTCGGCTACGGCAGCTCGTTCGCGCTGAGCGCCGCGTTCAAACGCCGGTACGGCGTGAGCCCCCGCCAGCACGTCGACCGGCCCTGAGCCGGCCGGGAGGGCGTGCCCCCTCCCCGGCCGACCGGCTCAGCGGGCCCGGTACGCCTTCGGCAGCCGCATGCCGCGCTCGGCCATGAGCTGCCGGACCCGGTTCGGGTAGTCGGTGATGATCCCGTCCACGCCCAGGTCCATCAGCGCCGCCACGGTCGGCATGTCGTCACAGGTCCACGGGATGACCTTGAGCCCGCGCGCGTGCGCGTCGGCGATCATGCGGGCGTCCGGATAGAAGCGGAAGGACGGGTCGGCGATCGTGCCGTTCTGCGGGAACCCGTAGTTGGGGGAGAGCGCGGTGACGCCGGGGATCGCGTCGGCGGCCCGGACGACGTCGCCACCGAAGTCGTCGGCGTCGAGCCCTCCCAGCCACGGCGAGGCGCCCGGCTGCCCGACCTGGAGGAAGTCGTAGTTGGTCAGCGCCACCAGCGGCCAGCGCGGCGCCAGCCGGTGCATCACCCGCAGCGCGCCCCAGTCGAAGGACTGGATGGTGACCTGCCGCTCGATGCCGGAGCGGCGGATCTCCTCGAACACGCGGCGCACGAACAGTTCGCGCGGCGCGGTCTGCTCGGGCGCGCCCGCCTCCACCTTGGTCTCGATGTTGAGCGTGATCCCGTACGCGCGGTAGCGCTTCACCAGGTCGAGCACGTCGCGCAACTCGGCCATCCGGACCCCGGCGATCCGCTCCTGCTCCGGGAAGCCGGGCAGTTGCTGGTAGCCGCAGTCCATGGTCTTGACCTGGGCGAGGGTCAGGTCCTTGATGTACTTCCCGACGTAGGGATATGTCGGGTCGCCGGGCCGGACCGGGGCGGTGTCCCGGCACTTCTGCGCGTTGACCTGCCGGTCGTGCGTGACGACGACCTTCTCGTCCCGGGTGACCTGGGTGTCCAACTCCAGCGTGGTGACGCCGAGGCGCATCGCCTTGGCGAAGCCGGCCAGGGTCTCCTCGGTGGTCATGCCGATGCCGCCACGGTGGGCCTGGAGGTCGAAGTGGGTCCGCTGCGGCGGCACCCCGGGCCGGGTCGCCGGGCCCGCGTGGGCGGCTGTGGGCACGGCCAGCACCGCGCCGGCGACCAGTGCCGTCATGACCTGACGGACGGACATGGAGGAACCTCCGCTACCTCGGTTGATGATGCGCAGCCGAAGGTAGGTGCTCCAGACGGCGGCAGCCGTGGCGACCAGGTGTGGGGAGGATGAACGGTCGTGGGCCGGTCAGTCCCGGCCGGGCCGCCCGCGTGGGGCGACCCGGCCGGGCGTCAGCGGGGACGCCGGGTCTTCGGCAGGTCGAACTGGTCCGCCCGGCGGCAGTCCTTCGGGCCGCCGACCGCGGCCGGGCCGACCCGGTCGAGGGCCTGGCGGGCCCGCTGCCGGCCCAGGTTCCAGGCGTACCAGGGGTCGGGCTGGTCGAGGTCGTCCGCGATCCAGCTCAGCGTGCAGCGGCGTACCGGGTCGGGCAGCTTGGTGAGGGCGGGCGTGGCGTCGGCGGACAGCGCCCGCAGGTACCAGGCGTCGATCTTGCCGGTCTGCTCGTACCGGAGGGTGTTGCGCCGGGCCGCGTAGTCCTCCGGGTTGAGCACCGCGAGACCGAGCAGCATCGCCACGGCCAGCGCCACTGTCGTGCCGGGGATCCACCCGCCCCGCCACCGCACGCCCGCCGCCAGGATCATCAGGAAGACCGCGCCGAGCAGCAGCTCGAACGCCATCACGAAGATCCGCTCGCCGGTGAAGCTGTAGACCTTCTGGTAGGTCCACATCCGGGACAGCGCCGACACCACGATCACCACACTCAGCGCGCTGAGCAGCCCGAGCAGGACGCGCAGCAGGATCCGCTCGACCGGCCGCTCCCGGCCGGCCCAGCGGCTCACGCCGCCGAGCACCGCCACGGTCAGCAGCGTGACGAAGAGCAACTGCCAGAAGCCGCTGCGGGCGTACTCCGCGTAGCTGAGCCCGGCGACCTTCTGCACGTGCCGCTGACCGCCGAAGAGCACGGTGAACTGCACCACCACGAAGCCGGCGAAGAGCAGCGTCAGCGCCCCGATGGCCGGTGCCCACTCCAGCACGCCGAGCCGCCGCTCGCTCGGCCGGTCCACCGTGGACAACTCCGGCGGGGCGGCCAGCGTGTAGACGGCGGCGACCGCGATCAGCCCGCCCACCGCGGCCAGGAACAGCCCGCGGAACACCGGGCCGAGGCCGACCTCGGGCACGACCGTGTCGAGCGCCTCGGAGAACGCCGCGTCGGCCGAGGCGAGCAGGCTGCCGAAGACCACCAACACTGCCACGGTGGCGACCACCGAGACGGTGACCTTGCGGACCGTCCCGGTCTCCGTCGAGGCGGCGAGGTGCCGGCGTACCCAGGGCAGGCCACGCAGTGCCGCGAACGGCGTGGCGACCAGGCCGAACAGGATCGAGCGGACCAACCGGCCGCCGATGATCGCCAGCGTGGCGCAGCCCAGCGCGCCGAGCACGCAGAACGTCACCAGCCACCAGGCGTTGCGGAACGCCGGCACGGCGAGCAGGGCCAGGGACGCCGCCGCCCAGCCGGCCCGGATCAGCCGGTCGGTGCGGGGCAGCGCGGCGGTGCGGGTCCGGACCGCGAGCAGCACCCCGAGCGTGAGCGTGAGCCAGCCGAGGAACCAGCCGATGCCGACCCGGCTCAGCGGTACGAAGATCGCGCTGCCGAGCGCGCCGGCCAGCACCGCGAGCGGCACCGCCCGCCCGGTGGCCGGCTTCGGGCCGGGCCAGCGCGCGCCCAGGAACGAGGTGCGAGGTGTCCGAGGCAGGGGCGTCCAGCCCGGCGCCGGCGGGTAGGTGCCCCACGGGCGTACGTCCTGGTGCCCCGGTCCGGGCGCAGCTCCACCGTGGACCGGGGGAAAGACGTGCCCGGTGGGCGCCGTCGGGGCACCCTGGTCGCCCGTCGGGGCGGCCGACACCGCCAGGGCGGCCGGCGCGCCGGGGGCCGTCGGGGTGGCGGCCGGCGTGCTCGGGGCAGACGGCGTGCCGGCCGGTGCGACGGCGCCCGTCGCTGGCGGCGTGCCGGGCGCCGGGGCGGGCCCGGTGGTGGTCGGCGTCGTGGCCGGGACGCTGCCCGGCGTCGGCGCACCGCCATCCGGTCCCGCGCCGTCCGGTCGCGTCGGACCAGACGTCGGCGGCGTGGCGCCCGGCAGCTCGGCCGGTGCGGTGGTGGTCGGGTTCTCCACGGCCGGCGGCGCGGCCTGGGCGGGCACGCCGGAAACGCCGGCCGGTGCCGGCTGGCCGGCGGCCGGGACCAGCGGCACGAACAGCATGTAGCCCTGGGTGCCGGGCGGCACGGTGACCGGGATCGCCCAGGCCGGTTGGCCCTCCGCGCCGGGCCACGGCACCGGGGGCGGCGCGCCCTCCGTCGAGGGCAGCACCAGCAGGTACGGCTGGGCGGCGGGCGGGACGTCGCCCGTCGGGGACCCGTCCGCCGGGGCGGGACGGGGCGGCTCGGAATGCTGTGCCGGCTCGGGCAAGGCGCGCTCCTCGATCACAGGGTGCCGTCACTGTAGGGCCCACCCTGCCCGCTCCGCCGCCCCGGTTGTCCGTTCGGTCGGGCGAGCCTGACCGGTCGTGGCAGCGGTGCGGATCGAACCTTTGTCGCCTCCGGCCCGTACCAGTGCGCGGGAGGTCGATCACATGGGCACACGTCGCGCGCTCGTCGCGTTCGCCGTCGTCGGCGCGACGCTGCTGCTCACCGCCGTGCCGGCGAGCGCCCACGGCGCGCCGACCAGCCCGATGAGCCGGGGGGCGGCGTGCGGGCCGGAGGGTGGTCGGGCGGAGACGCCGGCCTGCCGGGCCGCGATCGCCGCCGGCGCGGCGGTACGGGAGTGGGACAACATCCGGGTGGCCCGGATCGACGGGCGGGACCGGGAACGCATTCCGGACGGGGAGCTGTGCAGCGGCGGGCTCTCCGCGTACCGGGGGTTGGACCTGCCCCGCACCGACTGGCCGGCCACCACGCTCACGGCCGGCGCCCGGCACACCTTCCGCTACCGCACCACGATCCCGCACCGGGGCACGTTCCGGTTCTACGTCACCACCGCCTCGTACGCCCCGGACCGGCGGCTGAACTGGGCCGACGTGGAGCGGAAGCCGTTCCTGTCGGTGACCGACCCGCCGATCCGCGACGGCGCGTACGAGATGCCGGGGCGGCTGCCGACCGGGCGTACGGGCCGGCACCTGATCTACGTGATCTGGCAGAACTCGAACACCCAGGACACCTACTACTCCTGCTCCGACGTGATCTTCCGAGCGGCGTCGCGTACCACCCGGCCGGCCGCTCCGGCGGCGAGCGCGGCGGCTCCCCGTACCCTCTCGGAGCCGGCGACCTCGGACGCGCCGGGGGTGCCGGTCGCGGCGGTGACCGACAGCGGCCCGTTCTCCCGGCCGTTGGCCGTCGGCGCGGCGGCGGCGGTGGTGGTCGCCGCGCTGCTCGCGGCCGTGGTCGGCCGGCGGATGCGGCGGGCCGGCGGCCCACCGCCCGGGCGGCCGTGCGGGGTCCGCAACCACCGCGCCGGGCGGCGCCGGATCTGGTGAGGCCGGGCCGGCGCACCTGAACCGCCGCCCGTCCGCGTAGTCACCCGACCGGTCGCTCCCGCGTTGCCCCCTTGTCGAACCAGGCAGGGCAACGCAGAGGAGTGTCGATGTTCATGCGTCTCGCAGTGCTACTCACGGTGCTGGCCGTGGCCGCGCCGACCGGCCCGTCCGCGTCGGCGGCGTCACCGGCCGTGGCCGCCGGCGACTTCTCCCTGACCGTCGCACCCGCCGCCGTCACGGCGGTGGCCGGGCATCCGGCCCGGGCGACTGTCGACACGGCGACCACCAGCGGGGCGCCGCAGCCGGTGACGCTGCGGGTGACCAACCCGCCCGCGGGCGTCTTCGCCACCGTCACGCCGGCCACGGTGACGAGCGGCGCCTCGGCCACGGTGACGGTGCAGACCTCCGTCTCCGCCCGCGCCGGCACCTTCACGCTCGTCGTCGAGGGCGTCGGCGGGGCGCTGCGGCGGCAGGCGCCGCTGCGGCTGGTGGTGCGGACGCCGACCACCGTCCGGGCCGCCTTCTACTACCCGTGGTTCCCGGAGGCGTGGCACCAGGGCGGGCTGGACCCGTACACCAACTACCTGCCGAGCCGGGGCCGCTACACGGTGGACGAGACGGTGGTCCGGGACCAGGTGGCGGACATGCGGTACGGCGGCATCACGGTCGGCGTCGCCTCCTGGTTCGGTCGGGGCACCACCACCGACCGGCACTGGCCGGCGCTGTTCCGGGGCGCCCGGGACAGCGGGTTCGCCTGGGCCCCCTACTACGAGCCGGAGGGGAGGGGCCGGCCCACGCCCGACCAGATCGCCGCCGACCTGCACTACCTGCGGAGCACGTACGGCGGGGACCGCTCGGCGCTGGCCGTGCTGCCCGGTCGGGGCATGGTGGTCTTCGTCTACAACGCCCACGACCTGACCACGGCCGACGGCTGCGAGACCATAGGCCGCTGGATCCGCGCCCGGTCGCTGCTCCAGCAGCTCTGGGGCGAGTCCATCTATCTCAGTCTGAAGGTGTTCTCCGGCTACCGCGGCTGTGCTGGCAGCGTCACGGTGGACGCCTGGCACCAGTACGCCCCGGCCCACGCCGAGTCCGACTTCAGCACGGCGCCCGGCGGCGCGTACACCGTCTCGCCGGGGTTCTGGAAGGCCGGGCTGCCCTACGGGCGCTCGCCGTTCCTGGCCCGGAATCTGGACCGGTGGCGGGCCGGGGTGGCCCGGATGACCGCCTCCGGCGCGTTCTGGCAGCTCGTCACCACCTGGAACGAGTGGGGCGAGGGCACCGCGATCGAGAGTTCGGTGGGGTGTCGGGGCGCCGCGCCGGCGGGCGCCCTCTGCGCCTGGAGCGACCGGTCCGACTTCCTCGCCGCGCTGCACGCCCAACCGCCGACCGTGACGTCCGGATGACGGCGGCCGGCGGCGTCGACCGCGTGCCACCGCCGGATCGACATTGCGTTCCGCTGTCCAATTAACGCATCGCCGCCCCGGTGCCGGGGCGTCGCGGTTCATCACTGCGCCATTGTTGCGACGAGGTTCGTTCGCGGCGGTGGCGCAGTTTTTCGAGTGGCGCGACGCGTGGCGCGCGGCAAGGTGAATGACCTGCGCGCATCGCCCCTGAGCTGGGAACGTGCCTCATCTATGTGTGAACCATTGCGGTCGGCTTCGCTTATTGGTCATGTCGGTGTGCTGACGTTTCAGGAACTGGAAGTCCGCTGTTAACCCTCCGTACTCTTTGCGTATCCGAGCCGCCACCCCGTACTGCGGGTTCGTCCCTTGCTGGGCTCCGGGGAAAACAATTCGTTTCTCCGGCGGACGGTTCTGCATCAGTGCCCGTCATCACCGTGGCTCACGCCGCTCGTGCCGACCGTGGGGGTTGTCATGAACAGAGTCGGATCCGGAGTTCGCGACCGGCGAACCGAGCCGGAGGCGCAGCTCCGCGAGCTGCGCGCGGCGGACGAGGGCCGCCCGCCCCGGCTGACAGTCATCGTGCCGACTCGTAACGAGGCAGCGAACATCCCGCTCCTGCTGGCGCGGCTCGGCCCACTGCTGGCGCCGCTCGACGCCGAACTCCTCGTGGTGGACGACAGCGACGACGGCACGCCGGGCGTGCTCACCCGGGTGGCCGGGGAGGCGTCGATCCCGGTACGACTGCTGCACCGGCCGCCGCACGCCCGCGCCGGCGGTCTGGGCGGCGCGGTCCTGCTCGGCACCGCGCACGCCCGCGGCGAGTGGGTGCTGGTGATGGACGCCGACCTCCAGCACCCGCCGGAGGCGGCGGCGATGCTCGCCCGGATCGCCATGCGGCACGACGTCGACGTCGTCATCGGCACCCGGTACGCCGGCAACGGCTCCTCCGGCGGCCTCGACGGTCCCCTCCGGACGGCCACCTCGTCCTGGGCGACCCGGTTGGTGAAGGGCATGTTCCCGCGCCGACTGGCGACGGTGAGCGACCCGATGAGCGGGCTGTTCGCCTTCCGCCGTGCCGCGGTGCGCCTGGACCGGATGAACCCGACCGGCTTCAAGGTGCTGCTGGAGTTGCTGGTGCGGCACCCCGGCGCCCGGGTCGCCGAGGTGGCGTACGACATGGCGCCCCGGCACGACGGCCGGTCGAAGGCGTCCGTGCGGGAGGGCGTGACCTTCCTGCGGCACCTGGCCCGACTGCGGGGCCGCCGCCTCGTCGGGCAGATCCGGCGGAGCCCGCGCACCCGTGTCGAACGCCTGCGCGAACTGGGCCGGATGATCGCGTTCGGCATGGTCGGTCTCTCCGGCATGGTGGTGAACACCGCCGTGCTCTGGTTCTGCTACGAACCGGCCCGGATGCACCACCTGGTCGGCGCGGCGCTGGCCACCCAGGTCTCCACCTCGTGGAACTTCCTGCTGATCGACAGCCTGATCTACCGGCGGAACCGGCACAGCTCGTTCGCCGCCCGCGCGGCCCGGTTCTTCCTGCTCAACAACGTGTTGCTGCTGCTGCGGCTGCCAGTGCTCCAGGCGTTGGTCTGGGCGGGCGTCGGCATCCTGGTCGCCAACGCGGGCACCCTGGTGGCGCTCTTCCTGGTCCGGTTCCTGGTCAACGACCGGGTCATCTACACCGCCGTGGACAAGGCCCGGCGCGACCCGGTGCGGCTGCTGGTAGCCGGCGCCTCCGAGGCGCGCAGCACCCCGTCGCGCCGCCGCTACCAATACCTCAAGTACCGCTACGACGTCGCCGGCGTGGTCACCATCGGCTCGCAGATCATGCTGCCGGAGCTGGAGTTCTTCCGGGCCCAGTGGGTGCCCGACTCCGAGGTGGACATCGCGGTGCGGGTCAGCGACATCGGCGGTCGCGGACCGCAGCGTCGCGCGGCCATGACCCAGTACGCCGACCAGTCCGTGCTGCGCTACGAGGAGCAGCTCGGCCGGTGGGGCGCGAACTTCCGCATCCAGCTCGGCCCGCCGATCGAGATCCAGGTCGGCCCGCTGCTGGCCCACTCGCCGCACGTGGTCTACACCAACATCATCGAGGCGCTGCTCCGGTTCGTCATGGTGGCCCGGGGGCACATGCTGCTGCACTCCGCGTGCGTCACGCTCGACGGCGTCGGGGTGATGCTCTCGGCGCTGACCGACACCGGCAAGACGGCCACCGTGCTGCGGCTGCTGCGTGACCACGGCGGCCTCTTCCTCTCCGACGACATGACGATCGTCCGGCCGGACGGGGTGGCGACCTGCTTCCCCAAGCCGCTCACCATCAGCGCGCACACGCTGCGGGCGGTGCAGGCGCAGGACCTGACGCCCGCCGAGTGGCGGCGGCTGCAACTCCAGAGCCGCCTGCACTCCAAGGGCGGTCGGTCCCTGGCGTTGACGCTCAGCCGGTTCAACCTGCCGATCATGGGGATCAACGCCCTCACCCAGTTGCTGATCCCGCCGCCCAAGTACAGCGTCGACCGCCTGGTGCCCTGCCGGATCGGCACCACCACCCGGGTCGAGGAACTGTTCGTCATCGAGCGCGGCAAGCCGGACATCACCGAGCTGGGCGCCGCCGACACGCTCGACCGCATGATCGACAACACCGACGACGCGTACGGGTTCCCGCCGTTCCGCTACCTCGCGCCGTCCATCACCATCGACGGCCAGGGGTACGTCCAGCTCCGGGCGCGGGAGCGGGAGATCCTCGCCAGCTTCCTGTCCCACGTCCGCAGCCGGGTCGTCGTCTCGGACACCTTCGGCTGGGCCGACGAGATCCCCCGGCTGCTCCGGGAGGAACGTGCCGGTCGGGGTGCCCCGATGGTGCCCGCCCAGCCGTGGCCGCGCTGGCGCGGCGACCTGACCGTGGCGGGAGAGCCGGCGTGAGCGTGAGCCATCCGGCCCTCACCGACACGCTGCCCGAGCAGCGCACGGGCGACGAGCGACGAACCGGGGGCCGGAAGTGGCCGGGGTCCGCGCCGCCGGCCTGGCTGCCGGCACTGCGTCGGCCCCGGTGGAAGGTGGCCGGTGGACTGACCGCTGTCGCCGTGCTGGCGCTGTTCGTCAGGACGTGGCAGATCGACGCGTTCGGCTTCAACAGCGACGAGGCGGTGTACGCCGGGCAGGCCGCCTCGCTCGCCGGCAACCCCCGCTACACCGAGTACTTCCCGGTCTTCCGGGCCCACCCGATGCTCGTCCAGGCGCTGCTCTCGCCGTTCTTCCGGGTCGGCGAGGTGGACGTGGCCGGGCGGCTGGTCATCGTCGTGCTCGGGGTGCTGACCGTGCTCGCGGTGTACCCGCTGGGCGCGCGGCTCTACAACCGGCGGGTCGGGCTCGTCGCGGCGCTGCTGCTGGCCGTGATGCCGTACCACGTGGTGGTGACCCGTCAGGTGCTGCTGGACGGGCCGATGGTGCTGCTGGCCACGCTCACGCTGTACTGCATGGTCCGGTTCGTCCAGCGGCAGGACGCGCTCTGGTACGTGGCCACCGCCGCGATGCTCGGCGTCACGATGCTGGCCAAGGAGACCAGCATCGTGCTGGCCGGCAGCGTCTACGCGTTCCTGGCGCTCACCCCCGGCGTACGCCGGCCGGTGCGGGCCACGCTGCTGGCGCTGCCGGTGCTGGCGCTGGTCTTCGCCACCCATCCGGTCTCGCAGGCGTTGGCCGGCCGCACCGAGACCGGGCGCAACTATCTCGTCTGGCAGTTGTTCCGGCGACCGAACCACCCGATGTCCTTCTACCTGGAGAACGTGCCCTCGTCGATCGGGCTGCTGGTGCTGCTCGCCGCGTTCGGGGGCCTGTGGTGGGCCCGCCGGCAGCGGAGCTGGCGGGAGACGCTGCTGCTGTCCTGGATCGCCGTCCCGGTGGTGTTCTTCCAGCTCTGGCCGGTCAAGGGTTTCCAGTACCTGCTGCCGGTCGTGGTGCCGGTGGCGGTGCTCGCCGCGCGGGCGCTTGCCGTCCTGCCGGTGCCGGCCCGGCTCGTGGCCGTCCCCCGGCGGGTGATGCCCCGGGCCCGCGTCCACCTGGTGGTGCGGCTCGCGGCCGTCGCCGCGGTCGCGCTGAGCCTGCTCGGGCCCGCCTGGCGGGCGGTGAGTCAGCAGGGTGGGACGCACTTCCTGGCCGGTTCCGGCGGCGTGCCGGGCGGCCGGGAGGCCGGCCGGTGGTTGACCGATCACACACCGGACGGGTCGGTGATCCTCACGCTCGGCCCGTCCATGTCGAACATCATCCGCTACTACGGCCAGCGGCAGAGCTACGGCCTGTCGGTCAGCCCGAACCCGTTGCACCGCAACCCGTCCTACGTGGCGCTGAACAACCCGGACGGGTGGCTGCGCAACAACAACCTGCACTACATCGTCTGGGACTCGTTCTCCGCGCGCCGCTCGACGTTCTTCGCCGACCGGCTGGCGACCCTGGTGCGGCGCTACCACGGCCGGATCGTGCACACCGAGTACGTCGGCGCCGCCGACTCCTCCGGTCGCGACGTCCCGGTTCCCGTGATCATCATCTATGAGGTGCGGCCATGACCCGTCGGATCGATTCCGTCCTCCGGCGCCGGGCGTCGCGGCTGTCGGCCGTCGCCGTGCTGCTGGCCCTGTCCGCGGTGGCGGTGGCGCCGGCCGCCGCGTCGGCCGCCCCGGCGACGCCGACCGCACCGACCACGCCGATCGAGAACCTGGTCTTCCTGATGCAGGAGAACCACACGTTCGACAACTACTTCGGCACCCGGCCCGGGGTGGACGGCATCCCGAAGGACGTCTGCATGCCGATGCGGTCGGACCTGCCGGAACCCTGCGTCAAGCCGTTCCACATCGGCAAGCTGGGCGCGATCGACCTCGACCACTCCGCCGACGCGTTCGCCCAGCAGTACAACGGCGGCCGGATGAACGGCTTCGTGGAGGGGGTGAGCAGGGCCGGCAAGGACGGCCGGATGGCGATGGCCTACTACGACGACCGCGACCTGCCGTACTACTGGAACCTGGCCGACGAGTACGTGCTCTTCGACCGGTTCTTCAGCTCCTCGCACTCCGGCAGCATCCGCAACCACATGTACCGGGTCACCGGTGGCCCGGGTGCGGCCGGCAAGGCGGAGACCATCCCGGCGGCCGGCTGGGGGAACATCCCGACCATCTTCGACCGGCTGGAGGCGGCCGGGATCAGTTGGAAGTTCTACGTGCAGAACTACGACCCGACGATCACGTTCCGGTCCCGGGTCGAGGAGGAGGACATCGACCGGGGCGCGCAGGTCATCTGGGTGCCGCTGCTGGGGTACGCCCGCTACGTCGACGACCCGCGCCTGTTCTCCAAGATCGTCGACCTGGACGAGTACTACGCGGACGCGGCGAAGGGCGACCTGCCGGCGGTCTCCTTCATCGCGCCGGCCGGCAACAGCGAGCACCCGCCGGGCAACATCGGCGCCGGCCAGAACCTGGTGCGGGCGCTGCTGACGCAGCTCATGCGGTCCCCCGAGTGGTCCTCGTCGGCCTTCATCTGGTCGTACGACGACTGGGGCGGCTGGTACGACCACGTCACGCCGCCGAAGGTCGACCGGTACGGCTACGGGTTCCGGGTGCCGGCACTGCTGGTCAGCCCGTACGCCCGGCGCGGACGGGTCGACTCCACCACGCTCGACTTCACCTCGGTGCTCAAGTTCATCGAGATCAACTGGCGGCTGAAACCGCTCGCCAGCCGGGACGCCAGGGCGAACACGTTCCTCGACGCGTTCGACTTCGACGCGCCGCCACGCCCCGGCGTCCTGCTCAGCGCCGAACGCACCCCGGTCGCACTGAAACGGCCCGACCCCCGGCCCGTCTACGGCGCGTACGCCACCGCGTTGCTGCTCGTCGGCGCGCTGGTCGGCGCGGCGGCGGTACGGGGACGGCGGCGGTCCCGGTGAGCGCCGCCCGCCGGCTGCTGCCGCCGCTGATCCTGGTGCTGCTGGGCGTCCTGCTCACCCCGGTCGCCGCCACGGCCGCACCCCGCTCCGCGCTGCCCGGCACGCTGCACCTGCAGATGGTGCCGCCGATCCGGGGCGTGCCGGTCGCGGTCGACGGCAACACCGGCCGCTCGGACGCCAGGGGCCGGGTGAACATCCGGGTGAAGAACTTCCTCGGGCTCGACAAGCGGCTCACGGTCGGCTCGGCGACGGTCGGCGGCGACCGGAAGGTGATGCTCGACCGCATCCGGGGCAGCCTGGACCACGGCGTACGGGACCGGATCGTCGAGGTGGGCCTGCGCACCGTCCGGCGCGTCAGTTGGCGCTACACCGACCGGTTCGGATCGCCGGTGCCGACCCGGCGGGCGACCGCGATGCGGCTGCGCAGCAATACCGGCGAGATCATCGAGCTGGCCGGCGACCAGTTGACGAAGCCGCTCTGGGTCGCCGAGAGCCGCACCCAGCAGGGACCCCGGGGCCTCGCCTCGAAACGCCTCTACTACGTGGTGGACGCCGTGATGGTGGACGGCACCTCGGTGGTCAACCGCGCCGGCCAGAAGTTCGTGCCCTGGGACCGGCAGGCGTGGGTGGTGCAACTGCTCTTCTTCAAGGTGTCGTTCACCGCCTCGGACATGTTCTTCCCCCGGCGGGCCGGCAGCGGGATCCAACTCACCCGGGCCGACGGGCGGGTCCAGCACCTGGGGTTCGACCCGGACGGCACCGTGCTGGTCCCCGACCTGCCCCGCGGCACCTACACCCTGACCGTGCGCGGCGGCGGCCTCTCCTTCGGCCGGCCGGTGACCATCAGCCGGGACCAGGAGGTGACGCTCACCGTGATCAGCGTCGTCGACCTGAGCCTGGTGGCGGTGGGCGTGCTCGGGGTCGCCGTCGGGCTGGTCCTGCTGGGCCGCCCGCACCTGCGCCGCCCGTTCCGGGCGCTCCGCCGCGCCGCGCGCCGGCGGCCCGGCCGGCGCCGTTGGCGGCCACGTGCCGCCGCCGGCCTGGTGCTGGTGCTGGTGCTGCTGACGGTCGCCGCGGCGAGCCTGCCGGCGGGCCGCGCGTCGGCCGCGCCCGCCCGTTCCGGGCCCGGGCCCGCGGCGACCCCGACGTCGTCGCCGGTCCCGGTGCTGGCCTACTACTACATCTGGTTCAACCCGAGCTCGTGGAACAGGGCGAAGAGCGACTACCCGGTGCTCGGGCGCTACTCCAGCGACGACGAGGAGATCATGCGGCGGCACGTCCGGATGGCCAAGGCCGCCGGAATCACCGGCTTCCTGGTCTCCTGGAAACACACCGAGCAGCTCGACGAGCGACTCGCCGCGCTGGTCGAGGTCGCCCGCGCCGAGAGCTTCCGGCTCGGCATCGTCTACCAGGGCATCGACTTCAGCCGTAAGCCGTTGCCGCTGGCCACGGTTCGGACGGACCTGGCCCTCTTCGCCGAACGCTACGCCGCCGACCCGGTCTTCGGGATCTTCGACCAGCCGGTGGTGATCTGGAACGGCAGCGACCGCTACTCCGCCACCGAGGTCGCCGACACCGTCCGTCAGGCCCAGGAGAAACTCCAGGTCCTCGGCACCGCCAAGAGCGTCTCGGTGGTGAACAGCCAGTCGACCCTCGACGGGCAGGCGTACTACTGGTCGTCCGCCGATCCGCTCGTCGACCGCAGCCGGGACAAGCTCACCGCGATGTCCCGGGCCGTCCACCTGCGCGGCGGACTGTGGATCGCCCCGGTCTCGCCCGGCTTCGACGCCCGCCAGATCGGCGGGAGAAGGGAGGTGCCCCGCCGGGACGGCGAGACCCTGCGCGCGTCGTTCGCCGCCGCCCGGCTCTCCCAGCCCGACGCCCTCGGCGTCATCAGCTGGAACGAGTTCACCGAGAACACCTACGTGGAACCGAGTGAACAGTGGGGCAGCAGATACCTGGAGGTGCTGGCGGACCTGCTCGGCGTCGCCCCGCATCCCGACGCGCAACTGGACAGCAGCACCGCCGAGGGCGACGACTGGGGCCTGCCCGCCTGGGCCGCGCTGATCCTGGCGATCGGCGCGGTGGTCCTGGTGCCGCTCTGGCTGTACCGCCGTCGACGGCGTGGGCGAGCCGCCGCCTCGCCGTCGACCCCATCCGGCGCCGCGCGGTCCGAGGAGGCGCCGCTCCACCACTGACCGGGCGACCCACCATCGATGTCGCGGCCGGCCCGGGCCACCCTCCACACCGTTCTGGAGGAGCAATGACAACTCGATCCCGATCCCCGCTCCGTCTCCTGGCGCCGGCCCTGGTCCTGGTCCTGGTCGGCCTCGCCCCGCCCGCCACCGCGGCGCACGCCGCCACCCGGGCCGATCCGCACGCCACCACCGCGGCGGAGGTCGCCAGGGCGGCCGCGGCCGTGACGCTCACCCCGGCCGCCGACGCCTGGGTGGATGCCTCCCATCCGACGGTCAACGCGGGCCGGACCGCCTCGCTCCGGGTCGACGCCGTGCCCCGGCAGGTCGCCTACCTGCGCTTCGACGTCACCGACGTCGACTCGGACCCCACGGCGGTACTGCGTCTCTACGTCGAGACCGCCAGCAGCACCGGGGTGGACGTCCACCCCGTGTCGAACCACACCTGGGACGAGAGCACGATCACCTACGACAACGCCCCACCCGTCGGCGAGACGACCGTCCGCAGCGGACCGGTGGGCGCGGACACCTGGGTGTCGATGAACGTCTCCTCGCTGGTCACCGGCAACGGGCCGGTGACCGTGGCGCTCACCACCACCAACGACACCGGGCTCCGGGTGACCAGCCGGGAGGGCGTCAACAAGCCGCAGCTACTGACGCCGGCGCCACCCAACCCGTCGCCGTACGTGGTGACCAGGACCGGGTCGGCGACCTACCGGGCGGCCTCCGACGTCACCGGCGAGACCTACACCGGCAGCCTCAAGACCGTGCTGGAGAGCGCCGTGGTCGAGCTGAACCGGCTGGGCGGCGGCACGGTCCGGTTCGGCGCCGGCACGTTCGACTTCGGCGCCGAGTACATGAAACTGGAAGGCATCCGGCGGGTGACCTTCGTCGGCGCCGGCATGTACGACACGCTGATCCGCAACGACAACTCGTCGGCGGGGGACACCGAGCCGTTCAACACCAAGGGGTGGGACGGCGTGATCGTCCGGGACCTGGCGGTCTCGGCCGGCGGGGCGTTCCGGAGCACCAGTGACGCGCTCGACTTCGACGACGGCAACAACATGCTCGTGGAGCGGGTGCGGGTGACCGCGTCCCGGGGGCGGGGCATCGTGTTCGACGGCAAGAACCAGACCTGGACGTCGATGGGCAACACGGTGCGGGACTGCGTCATCAGCGGCGCCCAGAGCGACGGCGTCGAACTGCTGGCGACCAGCGGCGACACGGTCACCGGCTGCACCATCACCGACGTGGGCGGGCACGGCATCCAGGTCAACCGCGCCTCGTCCACCGCCGACCAGCCGAACAAGACGGCCGACCACAACGTCATCAGCGACAACGTGATCAATCAGGCCGGGCAGGACGGCATCAACATCAACAGTGGCACCGACAACCGGATCCTCGACAACGAGATCACCAACAGCTCCGACGACACGCCGAACCGGGACGGCATCCGGGTCACCACCGCGACCGGGATCACCTGTGTCGACACCGTGGTCAGCGGTGACGTGGCCATCGACGACCAGACCGTCCGGACGCAGCGCTACGGGCTCTACGTCACCGAGGGCTGCAACGCGACAGTGGTCGGGCCCGCCAACACGTTCACCCCGAACCGGGTGAGCGCGGTCCGGGACGCCGGCAACGGGACCATCTTCCAGTAGGGCCCCGACGTCACCCGGCACCGGCGAGGATCTGGTCGATCTCGGCCAGGTCCTCGCCGACGAGGTCCAGGTCGTCCAGCGCGGCGACGTTGCCCGCCAACTGCTCGACGCTGCTCGCGCCGATGATCAGGCTGGTCATCCGCGGGTCGCGCAGCGCCCACACCAGGGCGAGCTGGGCCAGGCTCTGGCCCCGCCGCCGGGCCACCTCGGCGAGCGCGCGGATGGTGGCCATCCGCGCCTCGTCCAGGTCGCTCTCGTTGAGGAAGACGCTGGTCCGCACGCGCGAGTCGGCCGGGATGCCGCCCAGGTAGCGGTCGGTGAGCAGGCCCTGGGCCAGCGGGCTGAACGCGATGCACCCGGCGCCGACCTGGTCCAGCGTGTCCAGCAGGCCGTCGGACTCGGTCCAGCGGTTGAGCATCGAGTACGACGGCTGGTTGATCAGCAGCGGGGTGCCCAGGTCACGGAGGATCTCGGCGGCCCGGGCGGTCTGCTCCGAGTCGTAGTTGGAGATGCCGACGTAGAGCGCCTTGCCCGAGCGGACGACCGCGTCCAACGCGCCCATCGTCTCCTCGAGCGGGGTGTCCGGGTCGAACCGGTGCGAGTAGAAGATGTCCACGTGATCCAGGCCCAGCCGGCGCAGCGACTGGTCCAGCGACGAGATCAGGTACTTCCGGGAGCCCCACTCGCCGTACGGGCCGGGCCACATCAGGTAGCCGGCCTTGCTGGACACCACCAGCTCGTCCCGGTAGGGCTTCAGGTCGGTGGCGAGCAGCCGGCCGAACACCTCCTCCGCCGCGCCCGGCGGCGGGCCGTAGTTGTTGGCCAGGTCGAAGTGGGTGATGCCGAGGTCGAAGGCGCGGCGGACGATGTCGCGCTGCCGTTCGAAGGGTCGGTCCGGCCCGAAGTTGTGCCACAGCCCGAGGGAGATGACCGGCAGCTTCAGCCCGCTGCGGCCGCTGCGCCGGTAGAGCATGGAGTCGTAACGGTCGTCGCTGGCGAGGTAGGTCACCCGGTCATTCTGCCTCCCGCCGGTGAACCGGCGTGCGGCCACCGCGACGCGGGTAGCGTCGGGGCCATGCGTTTCGTGCGGCTCGACGCCCCCAAGCCCATTTCCAAGATCGGCCTCGGCACGTGGCAGTTCGGCTCCCGCGAGTGGGGCTACGGCCCCGACTACGAGCGCCGGGCGGCCGAGATCGTGCGGCGGGCGCTCGACCTCGGCGTCACCCTCTTCGACACCGCCGAGCTGTACGGCTTCGGCCGCAGCGAACGCATCCTCGGCGCGGCGCTCGGCGACGACCGGGCGAAGGTCGTGGTGGCCAGCAAGATCTTCCCGCTGCTCCCGGTCGCCCCGGTGGTGCAGCAGCGGGCGGTCGCCTCCGCCGCCCGGCTCGGCGTCGACCGCATCGACCTCTACCAGGTGCACCAGGCCAACCCGGTGGTCGCCGACACCACCACCATGCGCGGCATGCGCTCGTTGCAGGACGTCGGGCTGGTCGGCGAGGTCGGGGTCAGCAACTACGACCTGCGCCGGTGGCGGTTCGCCGAGGCCGCGCTGGGCCGCCGGGTGCTGAGCAACCAGGTCCGCTACAGCATGATCGACCGCGGTCCGGAGGAGGATCTGATCCCGTACGCGGAGCAGGCCGGCCGGATCGTCATCGCGTACAGCCCGTTGGCGCAGGGGTTCCTCTCCGGCCGCTACGACGCCAGCAACCCGCCGGCCGGGGCGGTGCGCCGGGCCAACCCGTACTTCCTGCCGGAGAACCTGGCCCGCGGCACCGAACTGATCGCCACGCTGCGCGAGGTGGCCGACGCGCACGACGCCACGCCCAGCCAGATCGCGCTGGCGTACGTGCTGCGGCACCCGAACGTGGTGGCCATTCCCGGCGCCTCCGGGGTGGAGCAGATGGAACGCAACGCGGCCGCCGCGGACATCGACCTGGCCGACGACGAGTACGCCGCGCTGGTCGCCGCCGCGCACGCGTTCCGGCCGGTCACCGGCCTGGCCGCGGTGCCAGGGATGATCCGCGCCCGAATGGGGAAGTGAGCGGAGATGGACGACATCACCGCACTGATCCTGGACGACCACGCCGCCTTCCGGCGCGGCTTCGCCCGACTCGACGACGCCCGTGACCCGGCCGAGATGCTGGCGATCTGGGAGGCGCTCGCCCTGCACCTGGACGTCCACGCCGAGGCGGAGGAGGCCATCCTCTATCCGCACCTGGTGAAGCACGGCGACGACGGCGAGGACGAGACCGCCGACGCGATCGGCGACCACAACAAGATCCGGGACGCGATCGCCGAGGCCAAGCTGCACGAGGTCGGCTCGGACGCCTGGTGGGCGGCGGTGGGCACGGCCCGCAGGGAGAACAGCGAGCACCTGGCCGAGGAGGAGGACGAGGCGCTGCCCGACTTCCGCCGGCACGCGAGCGTGGAGCTGCGGGCCGAGCTGGGGGCGCGTTGGCTCACCTTCTACGGCGAGCACAAGAACGGCCGGGACCTGCCGTTCCGCGACAAGGACCCGCAGCAGTACGTGCGCGAGCACCGCTGAGCGAACGATCTCCCCGGCGCGGGGGAGTCGCGCGGCGGGCGGCGGCGGGACAATGACCGGATGACGGTCCGGGGGGTGCTCGCGCCGCTGGTGCGCGGCACCACCTGGCGGCGGGCCGTGTTCCTGCTGCTCGGCGGCGTGCTCGCGCTGCCGTACGCGCTGCTGGTGGTGGCGTTCGCGCAACTGCTCACCACGACGGAGGTGCCGCGCCCGCTCGGCTTCGGGCTGCTGCTGGTCGGCGCCGGGCTGGCCCTGGTGCCGGTGTTCCTGGCCGGCAGCCGGGCGCTGGAGATCGCCGCCGCCCGGGCGCTGCTCGCGGTCGACCTGCCGGAGCCGGTGCCGGGCCACCGCGTCGACCGGGAGACCCGGCTGCGGGCCGCCCTCTGGATCGCCATGCACCTGGGCACCGGCGCGGCCGTGCTGTTCGCCGCGATCAGCGCGTTCCCGATGGCGCTCGTCTTCGTCGTCGGGTTGACCGGGATCGACACCGGGGCCGGGCCGGGCGAGCGCTTCGGGCCGCTCGACCCGTCCCGCCCGGTGCCGGCCGGGCTGGCCGGGGTGGCCGTCCTGGTAGCGCTCGGTTACGCGGTGGCCGGGCTGGGCGCGCTCGCCGCCTCGATGGCGCCGGTGCTGCTCGGACCGGCCCAGGCCGAACGGATCGCCGCGCTGGAGGCCCGCGCGGTGCGGCTGGCCGAACGCAACCGGCTGGCCCGGGAACTGCACGACTCGGTGGGGCACGCGCTGACCGTGGCGACGCTCCAGGCCGGCGCCGCGCGGGAACTGCTCGACACCGACCCGGAGTTCAGCCGGCGGGCGCTGCGGGCCATCGAGGAGACCAGCCGGCGGGCCATGGACGAGCTGGACCAGGTGCTCGGGCTGCTGCGCGAGACCGACGCCGGGCGGCCACCCGCGTCGACCGCGCCGCACCCCACGCTGGCCGGGCTGGACGGGCTGGTCGCCGCCGCCCGGGCCGGCGGGCTGGTCGTCGAGTCAACCGTCGGCGGGCCGCTGGACGCGCTGCCCGCGGTGGTGTCCCGCGAGGGCTACCGGATCGTGCAGGAAGGGCTGACCAACGCGGCCCGACACGGCCGGGGGCCGGTGACGCTGCGGGTCGCCGTACCCCCGGACGGGCTGGAGATCGAGCTGGTCAACCCCGTGCGCGGCGGCACCGGCCCGACCGGCGGCGGACGCGGGCTGGACGGCATGCGGGAACGGGTGCTGCTGCTCGGCGGGCGGCTCGACGCCGGCCCGGAGGGGGACCGATGGCGGGTCCGGGCCACCCTGCCGGCACCGAGGAAGGAGACCGGGTGACCATCGACGTGCTGATCGTCGACGACGACGAGCTGATCCGGGTCGGCCTGCGGGCCATCGTCGACGCCCAGCCGGACCTGCGCGTCGTCGGCGAGGCGGCGGACGGCGCGGCGGTGCCGCCGCTGGTGGCCAAGCTGCGGCCACGGGTGGTGCTGATGGACGTGCGGATGCCGGCCATCGACGGCATCCAGGCCACCCGCCGGCTGCTCGCCGCCTCCACCGACCCGCCGCGCGTCCTGGTGGTCACCACGTTCGCGAACGACGAGTACGTCTACGAGGCGCTGCGCGCCGGCGCGAGCGGCTTCCTGCTCAAACGGGCCCGCCCGGCCGAGGTGGCGGAGGCGATCCGGGTGGTCGCCGCCGGTGAGTCGCTGCTCTTCCCCGCCGCGATCCGGCAGCTCGTCGGCGCGTACGGGCGGCACGGCGGGGACCGGCTGGCCGCCGCCCGGCTGACCGAGCGGGAGGCCGAGGTGCTGCGACTGATGGCGGCCGGGCTGTCCAATCCGGAGATCGCCGCCCGGCTGGTGGTCGGCGGCGAGACGGTCAAGACGCACGTCGGGAACGTGCTGGCCAAGCTCGGGGTGCGGGACCGGACCCAGGCGGTGATCGCCGCGTACGAGTCGGGGTTCGTGGTCCCGACCGGCTGAGTCCCCCGGGCGGGGGAGTCGCCTCACCCGGCACCGGGAGGATCCCGGGTCGTCGGGAGCCGAGGCTCGAAGCATGACCGCCGCACTGCTCGTACCGACCCGTCACCGGTCCCGGACCGCGCCGCTCGCCGCCGGCTGGCTCGCGCTCTGGGGCGTGCTCGCCCTGATCTCCACCGTGACCGGCGCCGGCTATCCGTTCGGCGACCACGACCGGGACCGCGACGTCAACCTGCTCCGCCTGGTGCCGGTGTCGGTCGGGCCGGCGCTGTTCGCGGCGCTGCTGCTCAGCGCCGCGGTCGTCGCGCTGGCCATGGCCGGTCCGGTCGCCCACCCGTCCCGGCCGCTGCGCGCGCTGCTGCTCGGTTACGGCTGGGCGGTCGCGTTCGTGCTGGCCGTGGTGGTGCCGGACACCCGGGTGCTGATCACGCTGGGCTACGCGCCGATCCTGCTCGTCGGCGCGCCGTTCGGCTGGCCGCCCGTCGACTACGCCGACGTGTTCACCTGGACGCTGCTGTGCAAGACCGCCGCGATGGCCGGTGGGGTGCTGCTCGCCCTGGCGGTGCTCGGCTGGCAACGCCGTACCGCCGGGGCCTGTGCCGCCTGCGGCCGCGCCGACGCCGACCGGGGCTGGACCACAGCGGCCGCCGCGGCCCGCTGGGGCCGCTGGGCGGCCTGGACCGCCGCGGTCATCCCCACGGGGTACGCGCTCACCCGGCTCGCCTGGGCCGCCGGCATCCCGCTCGGCATCTCCCGCGACTTCCTCGACGAGATGCACGACAGCGGCATCGTCTGGGCCGGTGCCGGGCTGGGCGCCTTCGCGCTGGCCGGGGCGGTGCTCACGCTCGGGCTGGTCCGCCCCTGGGGCGAGCGGTTCCCCCGGTGGATGGTCGGCCTGGCCGGCCGCCGGGTGCCGGTGTCGCTCGCCGTGGCGCCCGCCACGCTCGTCGCGCTGGCGGTCACCGCGGGCTCCCTCGGGCTGGTCACCGCCCCCCGGTTCTGGGAACTGACCGGCGGGCTCAGCCTCACCACGCTGCCGATGCTGCTCTGGCCGCTCTGGGGTGTCGCGCTCGGCGCCGCCACGTACGCCTACCTGCTGCGCCGCCGCGGCGTCTGCCGGCGCTGCGGGCGCTGACCGCCCCCGGTGGTCGGTCCCGATCACGGGGCGGGACCGACCACCGGGCGGTGCGGGAAATCTGAGCTAGCGTGGTGCGGGTGAGCGCTCACTCTGAGGTTTCCCCGGTTCCGCCGGCCGAGCTGCCCGCCACGCTCGGCGCGTTGCGCGCCGCCGGCCACCACTACCGCACGGTCAAGCAGGAACTCCGCGACAACCTCCTCGCCCGGATGCGGGCCGGCGAGGAGCGCTTCCCCGGCATCGTCGGCTACCAGGACACGGTGCTGCCCGAGGTCGAGCGGGCGTTGCTCGCCGGCCACGACATGGTGCTGCTCGGCGAGCGCGGGCAGGGCAAGACCCGGCTGATCCGCTCGCTCGGCGGGCTGCTCGACGAGTGGACCCCGGTGCTTCCCGGCTCGGTGCTCAACGAGCACCCGATGCACCCGCTCACCCCGGCCAGCCGGACCCGGGTGGCCGAGGCCGGCGACGACCTGCCGATCGGCTGGCTGCACCGCTCGATGCGCTACGGCGAGAAGCTCGCCACGCCGGACACCAGCGTCGGTGACCTGATCGGCGACGTCGACCCGGTGCGGCTCGCCCAGGGGCGTACGCTCGGCGACCCGGAGACCATCCACTTCGGTCTCGTGCCGCGCACCAACCGGGGCGTGTTCGCCGTCAACGAGCTGCCCGACCTGGCCGAACGGATCCAGGTGGCACTGCTCAACGTGCTGGAGGAGCGGGACATCCAGGTCCGCGGCTACCAGCTCCGGCTGCCGCTGGACCTGCTGCTGGTGGCCAGCGCCAACCCGGAGGACTACACCAACCGGGGTCGGATCATCACCCCGCTCAAGGACCGCTTCGGCGCCGAGATCCGGACCCACTACCCGCTCGACCTGGAGCTGGAGCTGGCGTTGATCCGGCAGGAGGCCGACCTGGCCGCCACCGTCCCGGAGCACGTGCTGGAGGTGCTCGCCCGGTTTGCCCGCGAGGTACGCGAGTCGCCGTCGGTGGACCCGCGCTCCGGGGTGTCCGCCCGGTTCGCCATCGCCGCCGCGGAGACCGTGGCCGCCGCCGCGCTGCGCCGCTCCGGGCTGCTCGCCGGCACCGGCGCCCCGGAGGCGCCGGTCGCGCGCGTCGGCGACGCGGTCTCGGTGACGTCGACGCTGCGCGGGAAGGTGGAGTTCGAGAGCGGCGAGGAGGGGCGCGAGATCGAGGTGCTCGCGCACCTGCTGCGGACCGCCACCGCGGAGACGTTCCGGGCCCGGCTGGCCGGGCTGGACCTGTCCGGCTTCACCGCGCTGGTCGCCGAGGGCGGCGCCGTGGAGACCGGTGAGCTGGTCTCCGCCGCCGAGCTGCTGCGCCAGGTCGGCACCGTGCCGGGGCTGGCCAAGGTGCTCGACCGGCTCGGTCTCGGTGACGCGCCCAGCCCGGCGGAGGCCGCCGCCGGCGTCGAGTTCGTCCTCGAGGGGCTGCACCTGACCCGCCGGCTCGGCAAGGACGTCACCGAGTCCGGGCGCACCGTCTACGGCGGCCGGGGCTGACCGTGGCCGGCAACCGGTTCCGGTACGGCCAGTGGCGCGGCGGGCCCGACCCGCTCGCCCCGCCGTACGACGTGCGTGCCGCGGTGGACGCGGTCGGCGCGGAGGTGCTCGGCGGCGGCAGCCTCCGGGAGGCGCTGCGGGACCTGCTGCGGCGCGGTCCGGACGGGCGCGGGGGCCTCCAGGACCTGGCCGCCCGGGCCCGTCGCCTGCGTCGGGAGGCGCTGCGCCGGGGCGACCTGGACGGCGCGGTGACCCGGGCCCGGGCGCTGCTCGACCAGGCGCTCGCCGCCGAACGGGACGAGCTGCGCGGGCGCGACGGCGACGAGGCCCGGTTCGCCGAGGCGGTGCTGGACAACCTGCCCCGGTCCACCGCGCGCGCGGTTTCCGAGCTCTCCGGGTACGACTGGGCCAGCGCCGAGGCACGTCAGACGTATCAGCGGATCCTCGACGGGCTGCGCGGCGAGGTGTTGGAGCAGCGCTTCGCCGGCCTGCGGGACGCGGCGCGGGCCGCCGCCGACCCGGACGCCCAACGGCAGCTCGGCGAGATGATGCGTGATCTCAACGACCTGCTCGCCCGGCACGCCCGCGCCGAGGACACCACCGACGCGTTCGCCGAGTTCATGCGCCGGCACGGCGAGTTCTTCCCGGAACGCCCACGGGACGTCGAGGAGCTGATCGACGTACTGGCCCGCCGGGCGGCGGCCGGGGAACGGCTGATGCGGTCGCTGTCGGACCGGCAGCGTGAGGAGCTGGCCGGGCTGATGCGCCAGTCGCTCGGCGACCGGCTCGCCGGTGAGCTGTCGCAGCTCGACGCGCACCTGCGGTCGCTGCGCCCCGACCTGGAGTGGCAGCGTGGCGAACGGGTCCGCGGCGACCAGCCGCTCGGCTACGGCGAGGCGACCGGCGCGCTCGGCGAGATCGCCGAACTCGACGAGCTGCTGGACTCGCTCGACCAGGACCAGTCCGGCGCCACGCTGGACGACGTGGACGTCGACGCGGTGGCCCGGACGCTGGGCCGGGACGCCGCCGACGACGTACGTCGCCTGCGCGACCTGGAGCGGGAGCTGCGCCGTCAGGGCTGGGTGACCCGGGACGCGGACGGGCTCACGCTCAGCCCGAAGGCGCTGCGCCGGCTCGCCGGCACCGCGCTGCGGCGGGTCTTCGCCGACCTGACGGCCGGGCCCCGGGGCCAGCACGACCTGCGTTCCGCCGGCGCGGCGGGCGAGGTGAGCGGCGCGTCCCGCCCCTGGGAGTACGGCGACGAGCAGCCGCTGGACGTGGTGCGCACGCTGACCCGCGCGGTACGCCGGGCCGGCCCGGGGGTGCCGGTGCCGCTCGCGGTCGAGGACTTCGAGGTGATGGAGACCGAGCGTCGGGCGTCGGCGGCGGTGGCGCTCTGCGTCGACCTGTCGTACTCGATGATCTCGCAGGGGCGGTGGGGTCCGATGAAGCAGACGGCGCTGGCGTTGTCGCACCTGATGGCCACCCGGTTCCCGCAGGACGCGCTGCAGATCGTCGGCTTCGGGCGGGAGGCGATGCCGCTCACCCAGCAGGAGTTGGCGGCGGCGGAGCCGGACATGGAACAGGGCACCAACCTCCAGCACGCGTTGCGGCTGGCCGGCCGGCACCTGCGGCGCCACCCGGGCGCCGAGCCGGTGGTGCTCGTGGTGACCGACGGCGAGCCCACCGCGCACCTGGACCCGGAGGACGGCGAGGCGTACTTCAACTGGCCCCCGCTGCCGGAGACGATCGAGGCGACCATCCGCGAGGTGGACAAGCTGACCCGGTTCGGCGCCACGCTCAACCTGTTCATGCTCGGCGACGACCCGGGGCTGCGCCGGTTCGTCGACGCCGTGGCCCGCCGTTCGGGCGGCCGGATGTTCACCCCCGACCTGGACGACCTGGGCGAGTACGTCGTCTCCGACTACCTCCGCGCCCGCCACGGCCGCCGCTGACCCGGGGTCGTCCCCGCTCGTTCCCGTGGACACCGCCCGTTCTCGTCGATCTTGGACTTATGGTGCCAGGGAATGTCGGTTTGGCCGGATATCGGAGGTGCCACAACTCCAAGATCGCCATACCGTTCCAGTCGTGGCCTTGGGGGGCGCTATGGGGTGCCTGGGCGGGTCGGGGGCGCGCGTGTTGTTCATGAAGCGTTCCGGGTGGCCGGGATGTCGGGTTCGGGAGTGGTGGGCGGCACCCTGGCGGCGGAATCGTCGGCGGGGGTTCGGCGTTGTATCCCCGTGAACGGCTGAGGAAGGCGAGCGCACCGCGCCGCCGACCCCGCCCCCGAGAGAGATCGCCGTGACCGATGCGGCGCGCACCCGGGAATGGCGGTGGCCGCCCGGTCGTTACACACACTCCCGGCGCCGTGACGGAGCCCCGCGCCCCGCGAGCAGTCGGATCCCCAGTCTTTCTTGAGCGCCTGACGGTGCCCGCGCACCCGCCCCCGGGTGTGTCGACCCCCGAATGGAGCCCCCCATGAACACGATTCTGCGTAAGAGCATCCTGGGTGTTGCTGGTCTGGCTTTCACCGGTGGTGTGTTCGCCGGTCCGATCGCCGCGCACGCCGACACCCCCGCCCACGCCGCCACGAGCAAGCCCGTCGCCGTCGCCACGGTGCAGGGTGAGCAGTCCACCATCACCCTGAACGATGAGCAGACGGCCAACGCCAAGGCGATCATCGCCGCGACGAAGAAGGCCGGCCTGCCGGAGCGGGCCGCAGTCATCTCGATCGCCACCAGCCTGCAGGAGTCGAAGCTGGAGAACCTCGGCCACCTCGGCGACAAGAACGACCACGACTCGCTGGGTCTGTTCCAGCAGCGCCCGTCCAGTGGTTGGGGTAGCCCGGAGCAGATCACCGACCCCGAGTACTCGACGCTTGCGTTCCTGAAGGGGTTGAAGCAGGTCGACGGCTGGCAGGACATGCCGGTGACCAAGGCCGCCCAGACCGTGCAGGTCTCGGCCTACCCGGACGCCTACGCGCAGTGGGAGAAGCAGGCCACCGACCTGGTCGCCCAGCACTGGACCAAGTAAGACCACCGAAGGCCGGCACCCCGAACCACGGGGTGCCGGCCTTCGCTCGTCCGGGTGAACCGGGTCGGGTAGCCGGGGCGCGGCCGGTGGCGGGAGGGGTTGGATGCGTGGCATGGATGAGGTGGACGCCGCCGACCTGCGACAGGCGTACGACGAGCTGCTCGCGGAGGTGGACGCGGGCGGGTTCGGGCCGCCGCCGGAGGGTGAGTTGAGCGCCGAGCAGATCGTCGCGCACCTCGCCGCCAACGACGAGCTGATGAGCGAGGCGACCGAGGCGGTGCTGGCCGGGTCCCCGTTCGCGTACTACGACGTGGACACCATCCACCGGCCGCAGCTCGACGCGTTGGTCTCCGAGTGCGGCGGGCTGGACGGGCTGGCGACAGTGCTGCGGGCCACCAGTCAGAAGCTCTGCGCGTTGGCCGCGCGGCTCGGCCCGGCGGCGGAGACGCCCGTGGAGACCGTGCTGCGGGAGGGCTTCGACCTGGACGTGGACGAGTCGCTGCCCTGGGGGCGGGCGCTGGACCTGCACGTCCGGGTGCACCTGCCGCTGCACCTGGCCCAGCTACGCGCGCTGCGCCGCCAACCCCACCTGGCCTGACGGCGCCGCGGGGGGTACGCGGAAGGTGCCGCGGTAGGCGGTCGGGGACACCCCGACCCGGGCGTGGAAGTGCTGACGCAGGGCGGCGCTGGTGCCGAAGCCGGCGTCCCGGGCGATCCGGTCGACGCTCAGGTCGGTGGTCTCCAGCAGCACCCGGGCGTGTTCGGTGCGCTGCCGGAGCAGCCACTGCGCCGGGCTGAGGCCGGTCTCCGAGCGGAAGTGCCGGGTGAACGTGCGGACGCTCATCCGCGCGTGCGCGGCCATCTCGCGCAGCGCGACCGGTTCGTGCAGGCGCGCCCGGGCCCACTCCCGGGTGGCCGCGGTGCCGGTCTGCGCGGCCCGGGGCACCGGCCGCTCGATGTACTGGGCCTGGCCGCCGTCCCGCCACGGCGGCACCACGCAGCGCCGGGCCGCCCGGTTGGCGACCGCGCTGCCGTGGTCGGTACGGATCACGTGCAGGCAGAGGTCGATGCCGGCGGCCACCCCGGCCGAGGTGAGCACCGACCCGTCGTCGACGAAGAGCACCTCGGGGTCGAGCCGTACCCGGGGGTGCAGGCGGCGGAACCGGGCCGCGTACGCCCAGTGGGTGGTGGCCGGCCGTCCGTCGAGCAGGCCGGCGGCGGCGAGCACGAACGCGCCGGTGCAGATGGACATGATCCGCGCGCCCCGCTCGTGGGCGGCGCGCAGCGCGGTCGCCACCTCGGCGTCCACCGTGCCGGCGGTGAGCGGCGGGCCCGCGTGGATGCCGGGGACGATCACCGTGTCGGCGGTGGCCAGCAGGTCGAGGCCGTGGTCGGGGAGCACCTGGAACCCGGCGGTGCTGCGCACCGGGCGACCGCCCGGCGTGCAGGTCGTGACCGCGTAGAGCGGGGTCTGGTCGGCCGGGCGGGCGGCGCCGAAGAGCTGGGCCGGGGTGCCGAGATCCAGGGCGACCACGCCGTCCAGGGCGAGCACGGCGACGCGGTGCGGCAGCGTGACGGGCATGGCCCGATTATTACGCACGATGGCTTTCCGGCCACTCGCCCCACCGCACCCGGCAGTCCGAGACTCGATGGGTGAAAAGACTGCACCCGGCCTGGCTCGTCGCCGGCGTCGCCTTCGTCGCGCTGGTCGGCGCCGCCGGCTTCCGGGCCACCCCCGGCGTGCTGCTGCACCCGTTGCACGCCGAGTTCGGCTGGCCGCTCGCCACCATCTCCGCCGCCGTCTCGGTCAACCTGCTGCTCTACGGCCTCACCGCGCCGTTCGCCGCGGCGCTGATGGACCGGTTCGGCATCCGTCGGGTGGTGGCCGGCGCGCTGCTGCTGGTGGCGGCCGGCAGCGGGCTGACCGTGGCGATGACCGAGAGCTGGCAACTCATCCTCTGCTGGGGCGTGCTGGTCGGGCTGGGCACCGGCTCGATGGCGCTGGCGTTCGTGGCGACCGTCACCGGGCGCTGGTTCGTCCGCCGCCGGGGCCTGGTCACCGGCGTGCTCACCGCCGGCGGGGCGGCCGGCCAACTGGTGTTCCTCCCGCTGCTCGCGGTGCTGGTGCGCGACCACGGCTGGCGCACGGCGGCACTCGTCGTCGCCGGGGCCGCGCTCGCCGTCGTACCCCTGGTGGGGTGGTTGCTGCGCGAGCACCCGGCGGACCTGGGCCGGCCGGCCTACGGCGCGACCGCTGTCGTGCCGCCGGTCCGGCCGGCGGGCGGCGCGGCGGGACGCGCGGTCGGCGCGCTGACCGCCGCCGCCCGGACCCGGCCGTTCTGGTTGCTCGCCGGCGGCTTCGCGATCTGCGGCGCGACCACCAACGGGCTGGTCGGTACGCACTTCGTGCCCGCCGCGCACGACCACGGCATGCCGGAGACGACCGCCGCCGGCCTGCTCGCGCTGGTCGGGCTCTTCGACATCGCCGGGTCGGTGGCCTCCGGCTGGCTCACCGACCGGGTCGACAGCCGGTTGCTGCTCGGCGCCTACTACACGTTGCGGGGCGGGTCGCTGCTGGTGCTGCCGAGCCTGTTCGCCGGCCGGGCCGAGCCGAGCATGCTGGTGTTCATCGTCTTCTACGGGCTGGACTGGGTGGCCACCGTGCCGCCGACGGTGGCGCTGTGCCGGGAGTGGTTCGGCGCGTCCGGCGCGGTGGTCTTCGGCTGGGTGTTCGCCGCGCACCAGGTGGGCGCCGCGCTGGCCGCCACCGGGGCCGGCCTGGTCCGGGACCGGCTCGGTGACTACGCGGTGGCCTGGTACGTGGCCGGCGTGCTGTCGATCGGCGCGGCCGGGCTCTCCCTGCTGCTGCGCCGACGCCCGACGTTCACGCTGCCCGTGGCGGCGGCCGGCCGGCGGGCCTGGAGCTATCGGGGCTGAGTCAGCCGAGCGCCCACTGCTGCTCGGCGGCGCCGCCGCACGGCGCCTGTTCCAGCTCCCGCCCGGCCTCGGTGCCCGCGTCGTCGACCTGCGCGCACTTGCCGCTGTGCACGGCGACCAGCAGCACCGGGCCGCCGCCGGTCGGGTTGAGCTTCCACTGCTGGTTGGCCTGCCCGTTGCAGGACCACTGCTGCACGTCGGCGCCGTCGTCGGTGCTCGCCTCGTTGACGTCGAGGCACTTGCCGCTGGCGGCGTTGACCAGCAGATAGGTGTCCGGGGCGACCGGCGTGACCACCCACTGCTGCTCCGGCCCGCCGGTGCAGTCGGCCAGCGCGGCCTGCGCGCCCTCCGGGTCGTCGCCGGTGACGCCGACGCAGCGCCCGGACGGCACGCCCCGGATCACCCTCGGCGTGGCCACCGGCGCGGCGGGCGTCTCCGGCGTCGCGCTCGGCGACGGTGACGGCGGGGCCTCGGTCGTCGGCGGCGTCGTGGTCGGCTCGCTCTCCGCCGGGGTCGGCGCGGCCGCCGCCGGCACCACCGGCCGGTCGGCCCCGCCGCCCAGCACGCCGGTGGCGAAGAACGCCCCCAGGAGTACGCCGACCAGGCCGACGCCCAGCGCGACCCGCATCAGCGGGTCCCGGGGCAGCCGGACGCCGCCCCGGGCGGGGCGCGCGCCGTAGACGGTGCCGGACGGGTCGCGGTGCGGATCGGCCATGGGGGCATCCTGACCCACCGGAGCCACCGAGGGCCAGTCGCCCCGGCGGCCGGTGACTCAGTCGACGACCCGGACGTCCTTCCAGAACGCCACCCGGTCCCGCACCATCTCGGCCCCGGACTTCGGCTCCGGGTAGTACCAGACCGCGTCCGGGCTGGTGGCGCCGTCGTGTTCGAGCGTGTAGTAGGAGGCGGTGCCCTTCCACGGGCAGACCGTGTGCGTGTCGGACGCGCGGATCAGGTCGTCGCGCAGGGCCGCACGCGGGAAGTAGTGGTTCCCCTCGACCAGCACGGTGTCGTCGCTCTCCGCGACGACCAGGTCGTTCCAGACGGCTTTCGGCATGTCGTCCACGCTATGTCGCGGCCCGCCCGCCGGCCACCGTGGACGTCCCACGAATTGTCGGACCCGGGCGTAAGGTGATCTCATGCGAGCTGTCCGTGATCATGAACGGGCGGTGGACACGCTGCGGCGCTCCTACGCCGCGGTGCCCGCCGGTGAGACCGTGCGGCTGGCCAAGCAGACGTCGAACCTCTTCCGCCCGCGTTCCGCGCCGCGCGCGCCGGGCCTGGACGTGACCGGCCTGACCGGGGTGCTCGGCGTGGACGCGACGGCCCGCACCGCCGACGTGCAGGGCATGTGCACATATGAGGACCTGGTCGACGCGACGCTGCCGCACGGGCTGATGCCGCTGGTCGTGCCGCAGTTGCGCACCATCACGCTGGGCGGCGCGGTGACCGGCCTGGGCATCGAGTCGACGTCGTTCCGCAACGGCCTGCCGCACGAGTCGGTGCTCGAGATGGACGTGCTCACCGGCGCGGGGGAGCTGGTCACCACCCGGCCCCGGGGCGAGCACGCCGAGCTGCACCGGGCGTTCCCCAACTCGCTGGGCAGCCTCGGCTACGCCACCCGGCTGCGCATCGAGCTGCAACCGGTCGGCCGGCACGTGGCGCTGCGCAACATCCGGTTCACCCGGCTGGAGGAGCTGGTCGACGCGATCGGCGAGGTGGTCGACAAGGGCGCGTTCGCGGGCGAGCCGGTCGACGCCATGGACGGGGTGATGTTCAGCCCCGGCGAGTCCTACCTGGTGCTCGGCACGTTCACCGACGAGGCCGACGGCCGCCCGTCCGACTACACCGGCCAGGAGATCTACTACCGCTCCCTGCGCCGCCGCACCCGCGACGTGCTGACCGCTTACGACTATCTCTGGCGGTGGGACACCGACTGGTTCTGGTGCTCGTCCGCGTTCGGCGTCCAGCACCCGGTGGTCCGGCGGCTCTGGCCGCAGCGTTACCGGCGCAGCGACGTCTACCACAAGATCGTGCGGTTCGAGCACCGGCACCGGGTGGCCGCCCGGGTCGACAAATGGCGGGGCCGGCCGGCGCGCGAGCGGGTGGTGCAGGACGTGGAGATCCCGCTGGCGCGCACGCCGGAGTTCCTGCGCTGGTTCGCGGGGCACGTGGGGATGAATCCGGTCTGGCTCTGCCCGCTGCGGCTGCGGGAGCCGGCCGGCCCGGGATCGGCCCGGGCATGGCCGCTGTATCCGCTCCAACCGGGCGAGACCTATGTGAACATCGGTTTCTGGGGCAGCGTCCCGATCGCGCCCGGCGCCGCCGACGGCGACGTCAACCGGCGGATCGAGCACATGGTGTCGGAGTCGGGCGGGCACAAGTCGCTCTACTCCGACGCGTACTACGACCGGGCCGCGTTCGACCGGCTCTACGGCGGGGAGACCTGGCGTGCCGTGAAGGACCGCTACGACCCGGAGCACCGACTCACCGGACTGTACGAGAAGGCGGTATCCCGAGCATGAGTCTGACCGACCGAACACCGGGGGCGGCGAGCGCCCCGGCCGGGCCGCCCTCGGGCGGCCGGCGCACCGCACCGACCGTCGCGGACGTGATCCGCGCGGTGACCACCGGCGACCTGCCCGTCCGGGTCACCGGATACGACGGCAGCGCGGTGGGCCCGGCCGACGCCGGGATCACCCTGGCGATCCACACCGAGCGGGGCCTGTCCTACCTGCTCACCGCGCCGGGCGACCTGGGTATGGCCCGGGCCTACGTCAGCGGCGACCTGGGCCTCGACGGCGTGCGCCCCGGCGACCCGTACGAGGCGTTGCGGGTGCTCAAGGACGAGATGCCGCTGCGGATGCCGCCGGTGGCCGACGCGGTGGCGCTGGTCAAGGGGCTGGGCTGGGAGCGGTTGCGGCCCCCGCCGCCCCCGCCGCAGGAGGCGGCGCCGCGCTGGAAGCGGGTGGTGAACGGGCTGCGCCACTCGCGGGCGCGGGACAGCACCGCGATCTCCCACCACTACGACGTGTCGAACGCCTTCTACGAGAAGGTGCTCGGGGAGTCGATGACGTACACCTGCGCGGTCTTCCGCAGTCCGGGCGACACGCTGGAGGAGGCGCAGCGGGCCAAGTACGACCTGGTCGCCGGCAAGCTGGCGCTCCAGCCGGGGATGCGGCTGCTGGACGTCGGCTGCGGCTGGGGCGGCATGGTCCGGCACGCGGCCCGGGAGTACGGCGTGCAGGCGCTGGGCGTGACGCTGTCCAAGGCGCAGGCGCAGTGGGCGCAGGCCGCGATCGAGCGGGAGGGGCTGGGCGACCTGGCCGAGGTGCGGCACCTCGACTACCGGGACGCGCCGCGTGAGCAGTTCGACGCGATCTCCTCGATCGGGTTGACCGAGCACATCGGCGTGCGCAACTACCCGGCCTACTTCGGCGCGTTGCGGTCCCGGCTCAAGCCGGGCGGGCGGCTGCTCAACCACTGCATCACCCGGGCCGACAACCGCGCCCCGCACCGCTCCGGCGCGTTCATCGACAGGTACGTCTTCCCGGACGGCGAACTGGCCGGTCCGGGGCGGCTGATCAGCGAGATCCACGACGCCGGGTTCGAGGTGCACCACGAGGAGAACCTGCGCCAGCACTACGCGCTGACGCTGGCCGGCTGGTGCCGCAACCTGGTCGAGCACTGGGACTTCTGCGTGAACGAGGTCGGCCCGGGCACCGCGCGGGTGTGGGGCCTCTACATGGCCGGTTCCCGGATGGCGTTCGAGCGCAACGGCATCCAGCTGCACCAGGTGCTCGCCACGCACAACGCCCCGCAGGGGGCCAACGGCTACCCGCTGCGCCCCGACTGGACGCCCTGACCCGCACCGACGGAAGGCCGCGCGGACCGCGCGGCCTTCCGTCGCCCTGTGGAACGACACGCCTCCTCCCGTAGAGGCGGGGCCCCCGCTTAACACATGCCGCGGCTGGGTAATGGCGGGCGATGTTCTTCATCTTCGGGCTGCGGACCAAGGTCACCCGGTCCGGCGTCGTCACCCAGGTCTGCCGGCACTGCGGCAACCAGGCCGCACAGGTGATCACCCGGCGGGCCACGAAGTTCAGCCTCTTCTTCGTCCCCCTGATCCCGGTGCGCACCCGGTACGCGCAGCAGTGCACGTTCTGCGGCGCCCAGTACGACATCTCCCGCGCCGAGGCCGAGCGCCTCCCGGTCGGCTGACCGTGACCCGCTTCCTCTGCTGGCTGATGGGGCGGCCGATGGTGACGCCGCCCGCCGTACCGGTGCACACCGCCGCCCGCCCACCCTGCACGCCGGGCCGTCGGCACCGTCGCCGCAACCGGCCGACGGCGGGCGCGCTGTCCCCGCGCTCCCCGTGGAACCGCTCCGCCGGCCGCTGACTGCTCTCGGAGTGTTAACAAGGGGCCCCGCCTCTACCGAAAGCGTTAAGCGGGGGCCCCTCCTTACACTTCATCGGGTGAAAGATCGGCTGAGGGAGATTCGGGGTGGCGGGGCGCCGCGGCGGCACAACGCCCGCACCATCGCGGCGTTGACCGGCAACCCCGGCTGCACCCGGCGCGCGGTGCTGGACGGCGCCGGGGCGGACAAGCCGGCGCTGGCCGAGCGGCTGGGCTTCCCGGCCCGGTTCGGGCAGTCCCGCTTCGCCATCACCCGGGGCAACGCGTTCGAGGCGCAGGTCAAGGCGGACGGCGGGGTGGAGCTGCTGCGCCTGGTGGCGGAGCGGCTCGGCGTACCGGTGCCGGCGGGCGCGACCTGGACGGACCTGGGCGGCGACGACGACCGGCCGGAACGCTCCCGGGCGGCGTTGACCGCTGGTGGCGACGGCCCGGCGCTCTTCGACCATCCGCTGCTCGGCCTGGACGTGGCCGGTCGGCGCGTGCACCTGGAGCCGGACCTGGTCGCCGCCCGGCTGGCCGGCCGGTTCCACGTCGTGGAGATCAAGTCGTTCCCGGTGATCGACGGGCAGGCCGACCCGGCCAAGGTGGCCGCCGCCGCGATCCAGTCCGCCGTGTACGTGCTCGCGCTGCGCGAGCTGCTCGCCGCCGAGGGGCGCGACCCGGAGCTGGTCTCGCACGAGGTGGTGCTGATCTGCCCGCGAGACTTCGGCAGCCGGCCGGTGGCCAGCCTGCTCGACGTCCGCCGGCAACTGCTGGTGCTGCGCCGGCAGCTCGCCCGGATGGCCCGCGTCGACGACCTGCTGGCCACCCTGCCGGCCGGGTTCACCGTCGATCCGGCGGCCGACCCGGCGATCCTCACGGCCGCGCTGCACCAGGTGCCGGCCCGCTACGCGCCGGACTGCCTGGCCGCCTGCGAGCTGGCCTTCTTCTGCCGGCACGAGGCGCGCGGCCAGACCGGGGCGCTGGGCCGGCCGGTCCGGGAGGCGCTCGGTGGCGTGCCGGAGGTGACGGACGTGCTGGCGCTCGCCGAGGGCGTCCGGGCGCCCGAGCCGGAGCAGGCGGAGGCCGCCGCGCTGCTGCGGGCCGCCGCGCGCCTGCGCGCCGACGCCCTCACCGGAAACCCCGCATGAGTACGCCCCGAAGCGCGCGTCCGGCGGCGCAGGTGCGTCGAGCGGGGGAGCTGCGGTGAGCACGCTGCGGGCGCTGGCCCGGGCGCAGGCGGTCGCCGCCGGGCGGGCCCAGCCGGTGGCCACGGTCCGGCACCTGCACCTGTCGGACCGGCCGCTGGTGCTGGTGCCGCTGGCGCTGGCCGGTGAGGCGAACGCCCCGCTGGCCGCGCTGGTCGGCGCCGCGCCGGACGAGGCCCGGCTGCTGGTGGTGCCGCAGCCCCGCAACCGGGACCAGCGGTTCGCGTTCGCCGCCGAGCTGGCCGGTGTCCTGCTGCCCTACCTGGACTCGTTCCGCGGCGTGACCGAGGCGGTGGCGGTCGACCGGGGCCGGGACGTCCGCCACCGGTACGTCGACGCGCCGCAACTGCTGGTGCCGAACCCGGCCGGGATCACGTTCCTGCGGCTGTTCGGCCGGTCCACCCGGTTCCGACGCCCGGACGGGGACCATCCGGTGCACCCGTCGGTGCCGCTGCTCGGCCGCTGGTTGACGTTCTTCGCCGAGCGGGCCGAGCAGCCGGGCTCGGCGGCGCTGCTGGCGATGACCGACGCGCTGACGTTGCACTGGGCGACCGGGCAGAGCGCGGTGGAGGATCTGCACCTGCCGGCGGTGCTCGGCTGGCTCGACCCGCCGCCGGGGTCGACCGGGGCCGAGGCGGCGCTCCGGGCCGAGGATCCGGCACTCGTGCCGCCGGCCGGTCCGGCCACCGACCCGGACTTCGACAACCACCGGCTCGCCCCGGCGATCGAGGCGTACACCGGGGCCGCGGACGATCCGGCGGCCCGCGCGTCCGCGTACGACGAACTCGGTGACCTGGTGCGCGGCCAGCTCGCGCCCACCTGGGAGCTGATGTGGCGCGGCGTCGGGCGGCTGCGGGCGTTGCCGCCCGGCGCGCGGGTGGCCGGCCGGTGGGCCGGTGACCGGGACGCGTTCACCGCGTACGCCGAGCACGTCGACGCCGGCGGCGGTCCGCAGCCGCGCCGGGACGGCGCGGTGGCCGCGGCGCTGCGGTTGCAGCGGCTGGAGCGGGCGCTGACCGCCTGGGCGGTGCAGCGGGCGTACGACGATCCGCTGGTGATGGCCGAGCACCGGCTGGCCGGGGAGGCGTTCGTGGGCGAGGTGACGCTGGCGGACCCGAAGCGGGTGGACGACTCCGGCCGGCGGCCGGTGCTGCGGCCGCGGATCCAGGTGGTGACCGTCGAGCCGGTGCCGATGCCGGTGGGCGCGACGCTCTGGTCGCCGGCCCGGCCGGGGCAGAAGGCCACTGTGGTGTTCGTGACCCCGGGCGGGGACGGCAAGACCGCTGTGGTGCTGGAGCTGTCCGGCGGGATGGGGCGCGGGCTGACCGCGCCGGCCGGCAGCGTGCCGGAGGTGGGGGAGCGGATCTGCCTGACCAGTCTCTCCGACGGCTACCTGCCGGGCGGCGCGTTCCCGACGCCGGAGGAGACGCCGTGGACGCACGGCGGACCGCCGGACCAGCACGAAGAGTAGCCGTATCAATTCATTCACATGCTTGAAACTTAATCGGTTCAGTAGTGCACTGGGTGGCAGCCACACCACCTCCCGAACCGAAAAGGTGACCCATGGGAAGCACCAGGTTCCGCCTCGCGGCGACCGCCGCCGCCACCGTCCTGGCCGCCGCCACCGCACTCTCCGTCGTCGCGCCGGCCGAGGCGCACACCGTCTCCCCGGCCAACACCAACGCGTCCACCTCGACCCGCAACGTGCTCAACTGGCTCGCCCACCTGCCCAACCGCAGCAGCAACCGGATCGCCTCCGGCTTCTTCGGCGGCTACAGCAACAGCGGCTTCTCACTCAGCCAGACCGAGGAGCTGCGCGCCGCCACCGGCCAGTACCCGGCGATCCTGAGCTGTGACTACGGCTCCGGCTGGGCGACCAACAACGACATCACGGCGCTCGTCGACTACTCCTGCAACTCGGCGCTGAAGTCCTGGTCCGCCAGCGGGGGCCTGGTCACCATCAGCGTGCACCTGCCCAGCCCGGCCAACGCCAACGGAGGTGGGCTGAACACGCCGATGGGCAACTTCGCCGACCTGCTCAACCCGTCGACGGCGGCCGGCGCCCGCTGGCGTCAGCTCCAGGACAAGATGGCCGCCGGCCTCCAGGACCTGGAGAACGCCGGGGTGCCGGTGCTGTTCCGGCCGTTCCACGAGGTCAACGGCGACTGGTTCTGGTGGGGCAACCGCGACCCGAACACGTTCAAGCAGGTCTGGCAGCAGACGTACACCTACCTGACCGGCACCAAGGGGCTGGACAACCTGCTCTGGGTCTACTCGGCCGACTTCAGCCGGGGCAACCGCACCGCCTACTACCCGGGCGGCTCCTACGTGGACATCGTCGGGATGGACGCGTACGACGACAACCCGCAGGTCTCCGGCATCCAGTCCGCGTACAGCGAGCTGGTCGGGCTGGGCAAGCCGTTCGCGTTCGCCGAGATCGGGCCGGACAGCCAGGGCTCGTTCGACTACGGGCGCTGGGTCACCGCGTTCCAGCAGAGCTACCCGAAGACGTCCTACTTCCTGGCCTGGAACGACGGCTGGGGCCCGGCCCGGAACCAGGGCGGCAGCACGCTGTTCAACAACTCCTGGATCGCCAACCGCGGCGAGGTCGACCTCGGCACCGTGACCGAGCCGGGTGGCGGCGGCACCACCCCGCCCCCGTCCGGCGGCACGCTGCTCAACGGGTTCGAGTCCGGCACCGAGGGCTGGACCGGGGCAGGCGTCACCGGCGGGCCGTGGCAGGTGACCGAGTGGGCGTCCCAGGGCACCCGCTCGCTCAAGTCCGACGTCAACCTGGCCGCCGGCGCCGCGTACCTGAAGAAGAGTGCGACCACCAGCCTGAGCGGGCGCGGCACGCTGCGGGCCACCGCGCGGGTCGCGCCGTGGGGCAGCTTCGGCACCGGGAGTCAGGCGAAGCTCTACGTCAAGACCGGCGCCGGCTGGCAGTGGTTCGACGGCGGCACCGTCGCGGTGACCTCGGCCGGCGTGCGCCTGTCGCTGTCGCTGGCCGGCGTGGCCAACGTCGGCGACGTGCGCGAGATCGGCGTGCAGTTCGTGCCCGGCAGCGGTGCGAGCGGCACCTCGGCGATCTATGTGGACGACGTCACCGTCGAGTGACGACCGTCCGGTCCGGTCCGGCTGGTTGTCGCTCTTGGGCGCTAATGTTCCGGCGCGCTACACGCCGTGTGGCGGCGGGCTAACATCCAGCGGGACCGGACCGGGACCCCGGTCCGCGCCCACGAACCACGGGGGATTCGTTGTCAGTTCACCATGCCCGCCGATGGGGAGCCGCTCTCCTCGGCGTCGTCACCGTCTCGACGTTGCTGGGCGGTGGGACCGCCTCGGCCGTCAGTGGCGCCACACCGGTGCCCGACGGCACCTACGCCTTCACCGCCAAGATCACCTTCGGCGATCTGCGCGCCTGCACCGGCGCGTTGGTCGACCCGAACTTCGTGGTCACCGCGAAGACCTGCCTCACCGACGGCACCGGCCCCATCACCGCCGGCGCCCCGACCCGACCCACCACAGTGGTCGTCGGGCGCACCGACCTGACCAGCACCGCCGGCCAGGAGCGCGGCGGCGTCGCGGTCCTCCCGCACCCGGACCGCAACCTGGCGCTGCTCCGGCTCGCCAACCCGGTCACCGGCGTCACCCCGGTCGCGCTCGCCACCGCGGCGCCCGCCGCGGCCGAGACGCTGACCGTCGCCGGGTACGGCCGGACCGCCACCGAGTGGGTGCCGAACCGCCTGCACGCGGCCGACTTCACCGTGCAGGGCGTCGGCGCGACCACCGCCGACGTCACCGGCGCCTCGGCCGGGGCCACCATCTGCCGGGGTGACGCCGGCGGCCCGGCGTTCCGCGTCGTCGCCGGTACGCCGCAGCTCGTGGCGATCGGCAACACCTCCTGGCAGAAGGGCTGCCTCGGCGAGACCGAGACCCGCGACGGCGCCACCGTCACCCGGCTGGACGACCTGACCGCGTGGATCCGCGAGCAGACCGCCGACGTGCAGATCTTCGGCGTGACTGCCGCCGGTCAGCTCACCTACGGCGTCGTCGACGCGGCCAGCGGCGAACTGCGCGCGAACCGGGTGTCGACGGCGACGCTCGGCTTCACGCCCAAGGCGATGGCCACGCTGAACGAGAACACCATCCTGACCATCGACACCGCCGGCCAGATGTACCGGGTGGACGTCACCGGTGTCGACCCGGTGGCCTTCAGCGTGGTTCCGCTGACCGCCGGGTGGAGCCCGTACATCCACCTGACGTACGACGGCTACGGCTCGCTCTACTACATCGACAGCCGGGACGGGAAGCTCCTGCGGCGCACCGTGACCGCCGCGAAGCCGGACAGCGCCGGCCTGACCCCTGCCATCATCGTCGCCAACGGCGGTTTCACCCAGGTGTCGCTCACCTCGCCCGCCCCGGGCCGGGTGATGGGCAACGTCGCCACCGGCGCGCTGGTGTCCTACCGGATCAACGGCGCGGCAGCCGCCGGTGAGGCGTTCTACGCGAGCACGCTGGCGACCACCGGCTGGGCCGGCTACACCCACGTGTTGTCGCCGGGCGGCGGCTGGTACTTCGCCCGCACCTCCACCGGGGGCCTGGACCGTTTCCGTGACGCGAACCCGGTCGACGGCAGCGGCACCGACGTGACGAAGCTCAGCACGCCGGTCAGCACCAGCGGCTGGAACCAGGTGCTGCTGTCGGCCCGCCCCTGGACCGGCCTCGTGTCGGTCTTCGGCGTCAAGTCCGACGGCCGGATCTCCTACACCGCGCTCGACCCGGTCACCGGCGCCAAGGTGGTGAACACGGTCTCCGCCGCCACGCTCGGCTTCACCCCGAAGGCGCTGGCCACGCTCAACTCGGACACGCTGCTGGTCACCGACGGGGGCACCCCCTACCGGGTGGACGTCACCAGCACCCAGCCGCTGACGTTCACGCGTACCGCCATCACCAGCGCCACCGGCGCCGCGGCGACCGGCTGGACCCACGACCGCCTGGTCTACGACGGGTTCGGCACGCTGTACGGCATCGCCGGCGGCTCGGTGCTGCGCCGGTACACCGTCACCAAGGCCAAGCCGGCAACCGCCGCCGACTTCGTGTCCGTGGCCGTCTACAACAGCGGCGGCGGCTTCAACCTGCCCACGCTGGCGACCGTCGGTAAGGACCGGATCATCGGCACCACCATCGACAACAAGCTCGCGATGTACAAGATGGCCGCGGGCACCTCGCCGTGGGCCCGCTACGACCTGGCCGGCAGCGGCTGGGGCGGGTTCACCTCGATGTTCTCACCGGGCAACGGCGCCTACTACCGTCGGGACGCGAACGGCGTGGTGACCGGCTACCTGGACGTCACCCCGTACGACGGCAGCGGCACCGATCTCGCACCCTTGGCGCCGACCGGTACGGCCAGCGGCGGCTGGGACGCGATCCTCTCCGCCCAGTCGTACGACTCCTGGCCGGACAGCACCCGCCGCTGGTGATCGGCGCTGGGCTCCGATGAGGACGCGGGCCGTCTCCACTTCGGTGGGACGGCCCGCGTCATGTCCGGTGACCGACCCCGGGCGACTCTGGCGGCGGCCCGCGGCGCTGACTAGGCTTGCGCCGTTCGTCGTCCGCCGTCCGGTCCTCGTCGCGAGGGCGCACGCCTGGAAGAGAGCCGGAGCGCATCGTTGTCCCCCCGCACGACGTGAGCCTCGCCGCCGCGGCGCCGGCCCGTCACCCGCTCGCCGGCCGTGTCGGACTCGTCGCGGCCGCCGTCGTCGTACTCGGGGAAGTGCTCTGGCTGGTCGCCGCCCTGCCCGGTGCGGCGCTGGTCAGCGACCTCGGCGCGATGGCGGTGTCGACCTTGGCGGCGGTGCTCTGTGCCGGCGCGGCCCGCCGGCACCCGGTCGCGTTGCGGCGGTTCTGGTGGCTGCTCGCGGCCACCATGACCCTCGCCGCGCTCGGTCGTACGGTGTGGACGGTCGAGCGGCTCAGCGGGATCGACCTGCCGCACACGCCGCTGGTCGGTGGCCTCTTCACCGCCGGCATCGTCACCGGCACCGCCGCGCTGCTCTGCTCGCGGGCCGGCCCGCGCAGCCTGGTCGGTCAGGCCCGCACGCTGCTCGACGGCGTGATCGTCGGGCTGGCCCTGATCCCGATCGGCTGGGTGGTGGTCTTCCGCGACCTCGCCGACGCCGACCTGTCCGACCCGCTGCGCACGTTCGGGTTGCTCTACCCGATGTTCGACCTGATGCAGCTCACCATCCTGGTGGCGGTCGCCGGGCCGGGTCGGTCGATGTGGCGGGCGCTCACCGTGATCGGCGCGGGCCTGGCGATCCGGGCCGGCGCCGACGCGGTCTACGTCTCCCTGGTGGCGCACGGCAGCTACGCCCCGGGGCACCCGGTCGACGTCTGCTGGCCGCTGAGCTACCTGCTGGTCGGCCTGGCCACCCGCTATCCGGCGCCGGGCTGCGGCGACCGGGAGGACGACGCCGGCGAGTCGCCGCTGCCGCCGTGGTGGCGGGTCGCGCTGCCGTACCTGCCGGTGGGCGGCGCGATCGTCGCGGTGATGCTGTCCCGGCGGCCCACCGGGCAGACCCCGCACCTGGTCTTCGTCGGCATGATGGCGTTGCTCGGGGTGCTCGCGTTGCGGCAGGGGCTGGCCGCGAACGAGAACCTGCGGCTGGTCGCCCGGCTGCGCCGGCTCGCCTACTCCGACCAGCTCACCGGCCTGCCCAACCGACTGACCTTCATCCGGCGGCTGCGGCGTGCGCTGCGGGCGGGCGGGCCGGTCGCCGTGGTGCTGCTCGACCTGGACGGCTTCAAGCAGGTCAACGACCGGTTCGGGCACGCCGCCGGGGACCGCCTGCTCACCACCACCGCGGAGCGCATGCGGGACGCGATCGGCCCGGACGGGATGATCGCCCGGCTCGGCGGCGACGAGTTCGCGGTGCTGGTCGCCGGGGACCGCCCGGTGGCCCCGGAGCGGCTCGCCGTCCGGCTCCTCGCCGCGCTCGAGCCGCTGCCCGGCGAGGAGGACCTCGGCGTCCACCCGTCGGCCAGCATCGGCATCGCCGAGTACGGCCCGCAGCACAGCTCGCACACCGACCTGCTGCGCGACGCCGACATCGCCATGTACGCGGCGAAGGCGGCCGGTAAGTCCGCATGGCGGACGTGCACGCCGGAGCTGCGCGAGTCGGCGGTGAGCCGGGCCGAGCTGATCGCCGACCTGCGCCGCGCGGTCGACGAGGATCAGTTGCTGATGGAGTTCCAGCCCATCGTCGACCTGGCCACCGGCACGGTGCGCAGCGCCGAGGCGCTGGTGCGTTGGCGGCATCCGCGGCTCGGCGTGCTCACCCCGGCGCGGTTCCTGCCGCTGGCCGAGGAGACCGGGCTGATCCTGGCCATCGACCGCTGGGTGATCCACGAGGCGTGCCGGGCGGCCGCGACCTGGCGCGAGCGGGCACCCGAGGTGACCGTCGCGGTCAACATCGCCGCCGCCCACCTGTGCCGGCCGGATCTGATCGCCACCGTCACCGGCGCGATGGGCGCGGCCGGGCTGCCGCCGCGAGCGCTCACGCTCGAACTCACCGAGTCGGCGCTGATCGAGGGCAGCGAGGCGGTGCTCGACCGGCTGGCCCAGTTGCGCGACCTCGGCATCCGCATCGCGATCGACGACTTCGGCACCGGCTACTCGTCGTTGAGCTACCTGCACCGCATTCCGGCGACCGAGTTGAAGATCGACCGCTCCTTCGTGTCCCGGTTGGGCGCCGGCGACGCCCGCGCGTACGCCACCGTGGAGATGGTGAACCGGCTGGCCGGCGCGTTCGACCTGGCGGTGGTGGCCGAGGGGGTGGAGACCGGCGCCCAGCACGCGGCGGTCACCGCGATCGGCTGTCGGCAGGGCCAGGGCTGGCGGTACGGCCGGCCGGCCGCCCTGCCCGACCTGCTTCCCGCGCTGGTGACGAGTTGACTTGACCCTCACGCTGCGGGAGGCGGGAGCCTTGGTCGCGGAAGGGAGGGAACCCATGGCGTACACGGTGGGTCAGGTGGCGCGGGCGGCCCGGGTGACGGTCCGCACGCTGCACCACTACGACGAGGTCGGGTTGTTGCGGCCGAGCGGTCGGACCCCGGCGGGCTACCGTCGTTACGACGACGCCGACCTGGACCGCCTCCAGCTCATCCGCTACTACCGCGAGCTGGGGTTCCCGCTGGACGAGATCGCCGCGATCCTGGACGACCCGGACGCCGACCCGGCGGCGCACCTGCGCCGGCAGCACGAGCTGCTCTCCGGGCGGATCGGCCGGCTCCAGGAGATGGTGGCGGCGATCGAACGCGCGATGGAGGCGAGAAAGGTGGGGATCCAGTTGACGCCGGAGGAGCGGTTCGAGGTGTTCGGGGACTTCGACCCGGACGAGCACGCCGAGGAGGTCCAGCAGCGCTGGGGTGACACGGAGGCGTACCGGCAGTCGCAGGAGCGCGCCAGTCGCTACTCGAAGGAGGACTGGCTGCGCAACAAGGCGGCGAACGAGGACTGGGGGCGGCGGTTGGCCGAGCTGATGGACTCGGGCGCGCCGGCCGACGGGCCGGAGGCGATGGCGCTGGCCGAGGAGCACCGCCAGCTCATCACCGAGTGGTGGTATGACTGCCCCTTGGAGCTGCACACCGGGCTGGCCGACATGTACGTGGCGGACCCGCGGTTCACCGCGTACTTCGAGACGATCCGGCCCGGGATGGCGGCCTACCTGAGCGAGGCGATCCACGCCAACGCGATCAGCCGGGCCTGAGCCCGCCCTGATGGCAGGATGGCCTGATGTTCATCGTCGCCGGCACCCTCTACGTCGATCCGGCCTCGCGGGACGCCTACCTGGCGTCCTGCGAGGCGGCCGTCCGCGCGGCCCGCGCCGCGCCCGGCTGCGTCGACTTCGCGGTCAGCGCCGACCTGGTCGAGCCGGGCCGGATCAACGTGTACGAACGGTGGGAGTCCGACGAGCAACTGCTCGCGTTCCGCGGCTCCGGCCCGGACGCCGAGCAGGTCGCGGCGATCCTCGGCGCCGAGGTGCACAAGTTCCGCATCTCCGGCGTCGAGGCGCCCTGACCGCCGGCGGTCCCCGGGTAGCCCGGCGGTCCGTCGCCCCGGCCGGCGGGCGGGGGTGCTGTGGTCTCCCTTTCGAGCTGAGTCGTTGGTGATATCGCCAACGGCAGTGACCGACCGTGAGTCGTTCCTGCTCTCAGCTCGAAAGGGCGGTAGACAGGTCAGGCCCGCGCAGCCGGCCGGGGCGACGACGACGGCTAGACGAAGACGTCGAGCAGGAGGACGCCGAGGAAGCCGACCACCGAGATGATCGTCTCCATCACCGACCAGCTCTTGATGGTCTGCCCGACGGTCAGCCCGAAGTACTCCTTCACCAGCCAGAAGCCGGCGTCGTTGACGTGCGAGAAGAACAGCGACCCGCAGCCGATCGCCAGGGCCAGCAGCGCCACCTCGGGGCCCTGGAGCATGGCGGCCAGCGGCGCGACGATGCCGGCGGCGGTGATGGTGGCGACCGTGGCCGAGCCGGTGGCCACCCGGATGCCGACCGCGACCAGCCAGCCGAGCAGCAGCGGCGACAGGTTGGCGCCGGTGGCGGCGTCCGCGACCAGGTTGCCCACGCCGGCGTCGACGAGCACCTGCTTGAAGCCGCCGCCGGCGGCGACGATCAGCAGGATGCCGGCGATCGCCGGCAGCGAGCCACCCAGGAAACCCGAGACCTGGGTACGGCTGAAACCGTTCCGGTAACCCAGGAAGATCATGGCGAAGATGACGCCGGCGAGCAGCGCGACGATCGGGGTGCCGGCGATGTCCAGCGCCTTGCGCCCGGCGGTGTCCTTGCCGAGGGTCAGCTCGCCGATGGCCCGCAGCAGCATGAGCGCCACCGGCAGCAGCACGGTGACCACGGCGGCCCAGAGCGCCGGCGCGCGGCGGGCACGCGGTCCGGCCGGCTCGTCGATCGACGCGCCCGGCCGGCCGGCGCCGGGGTTGACCAGGTCGTCCTCGGTGACCAGGTCGCCGTCGGCGTCGACCCGGCCGGCGCCGGGGCGGGTGGGGCTGCGGTCCCCGGTCAGCGCCGCGTCGCGCCGGGTCGGCAGCAGCGACTCCGGTGCGGTGGCCGTTACGTACCGGGAGATGAAGTTGCCGAACACCGGGCCGGCGATGATCACTGTGGGAATCGCCACCAGCAGGCCGAACGCGAGCGTCTGGCCCAGGTTGGCGCCGAGCGCGTCGATCGCGACCAGCGGGCCCGGGTGCGGTGGCACCAGGCCGTGCAGCACCGACAGGCCGGCCAGCGCCGGGATGCCGATCTTCATCAGCGGCACGTCGACCCGGCGCGAGACAAGCAGCACGATCGGCACCAGCAGCACCACGCCGACCTCGAAGAACAGCGGCAGACCGATCAGTGCGGCGACACCGGCCATGGCCCAGGGCAGCGCCCCACCGGAGACCCGGCCGACCACCCGTTCGACGATGCTGTCCGCCCCGCCCGACTCGGCGAGCATGCCGCCGATCATCGCGCCGAGCGCGATCAGCAGGCCGACGCCGCCGACCGTGGAGCCGACCCCGCCGCTGAACGAGGTGACGATCTTGTCGGCGGAGACGCCGGCGACCACCCCCAGCACCGCCGCGCCGAGGATCAGCGCCAGGAACGGGTGCACCTTGCCCCAGGCGATGAGCAGCACCACCGCGGCGATGCCGAGCAGCGCGGCGATGACGAGTTGGGTGTTGCCGGCGTTCGTGAGTGGTTCCGCCGGTGCGGCGAGCACTGTGACCACGGCTATCACGACCTCTGTTCGGTCATTTGGGTGGGGCGGTGGGTGGTGGCTCCGGCGGCAGGCTCGGGGCCAGCCGTCGCAGCGACGCGAACGTGGGCACGAGCGCGTCGTACAGCTCGGAGAAGAGGGGGAGCAACGCCGCGTACGTGGCGGCGGCGGCGGGATCGGGCCGGACCGTCTCCTCGATGTGGACCAGGTCCGCGGCGACCTCGATGGACTCGATCAGGCCGAGCGCCTGCATGCCGAGCAGCGCGGCGCCGAAGCCGGACCCCTCGTGCCCGGCCGGGAAGCGCACCGGCATGCCCAGCGCGTCGGCCAGGATCTGCCGCCACAGCGGGCTGCGCGCGAAGCCACCGCTGGCGCGGACCTCGCGGACCTCGTTGCCGGCCGCGCGTACCGACGCGAGGACCAGCGCGAGCTGCTGGCAGACCCCCTCCAACGCGGCGCGCACCAGGTGGGGGCGGCCGTGCCCGTGGGTCAACCCGATGTACGCGCCGCGGGGCAGCGCGCTCCAGTGCGGGGCCCGCTCGCTGAGCAGGTAGGGCAGCATGATCAGCCCGCCGGAACCGACCGGCGCCTGCGCGGCCAGGTCCAGCAGTTCCTCCTCGGCGTGCTCGCCCAGCTCCGGGGCGAGCGCGTCGTGGGCCCACTGGAGCACGATCCCGCCGTTGTTGATCGCGCCGCCGACCACCCAGCGGTCCTCGGTCAGCGCGTAGCAGAAGACGCCGCCCAGCGGGTCCACGCCGGGGCGTTCCACCATCACCCGCATCGCGCCGCTGGTGCCGATCGAGCAGGCGACCACGCCGGGGCGTACCGCGCCGAGCCCGAGGTTGGCCAGCGGGCCGTCACCGGCGCCCACCACGAGCGGGGTGTCCGCCGGCAGGCCGGTGGCCCGGGCGGCCTCGGCGGTCAACCCCCGCAGCACGTGCGTGGTGGGGACGAGCTGGGGAAGCTGCTCCTCGGTGATGCCGGCGACGCGTAGCGCCTCGGTGTCCCAGGCCAGCTTGTGGATGTTCATCAGGCCGGTGGCCGAGGCGACCGAGTGGTCGGTGACCAGCGCCTCGGCGAGCCGCCGCAGGACGAGGTCCTTGATGCCGACCCAGTGCGACACCCGCTCGTGCAGCTTCGGCTCCTGCTCGGCGAACCAGACCAGCTTGGGCAGCGGCGCCATCGGGTGCACCGGGGTGCCGGTGCGCCGGTGCAACGCCAGCCCGGACGGCGCGGCCCGCAGCCGTTCGGCCTGCGCGCTGGCCCGGGAGTCGGCCCAGGTGATCGACGGGGTGAGCGGGTTGCCGTCGGCGTCCAGCCCGATCAGGCTGTGCATGGCGGTGCTGAACGACAGGCCGGCGACCGGCCGGCCGAGCTCGTCGACGACCGCGCGGATCACGCCGACCACGGCCTGGTAGATCAGCTCCGGGTCCTGCTCGGCCCAGCCGGGGTTCGGCTCCTCCAGCGGGTAGCCGATCGAGTGGCTGGCCAACTGCCGGCCGTCGGTGTCGAACGCGACCGCCTTGCTGCTGGTGGTGCCGATGTCCACGCCCACCACGACGGCCGGGTCGCCCACCGGTGCACCTCCACTAGCCGCCGGGGGCCGCGGTACGCCCCGCCCTGCGGCTGACGTTACCGACGTGTCCATCGGCCCGCACGGCGAAGCGGAGTGGCCGTCAATCAACCAAACGGACGAATTGGTGACTTTGGCGTGTCTTCGTACCCCCGGATCGCCGTTGACACCAGTGACACCCCGATTGGTGGGCTCGCGCGGCGGAGGAGTCGGCGTGGCGATGACTGATTCGACGGGTTCCACATGGCGTTACCGGTGGGCACACCGGCAGAACGAGCGGCGACAGCGGGCCTTCCGCGCGGCCGACGAGGCGTGGCGACGCCGCGACGACGAGCTGCGCCGCCTGCGTACGCTCGCGGTTTCCTTCCACGGGTCGGTGCGGGCCGGCGTGGGCCTGCCGATGGAGCTGGCCCCCGGCGAGGTGGTCTTCTGGACGCTGCCGGCCGCGCAACTGGTCGAGGTACGGCACACCGCCGTGCTGCCGGCCCCCGAACTGACCGTCGACCCCGACCCGCCGGTGCTGCGCCCGCGCCGCCCCGAGGGGGTGCGGGTGGTCGACGCCGGGCTGGCCGTGCTCACCAACCGGCGCCTGGCGCTGCTCGGCGGGCGTGGGCGGCGCGACTGGGTGTACGGCAGGATGACCGGGCTGTCCCACGACCCGGCCGCGCCGGTCACCCTGATCCAGGTGCTGGACCGGCGGCGTACCTCGGGGCTGCTGTTGCCCACCGGCGCGGCGGCCGACTTCCGGTTCACGCTCACGCTGGCCTTCGCCGACGCGATCGAGCAGCGCGCTGCGGTCGTCGCCGAGCTGGACGAGCTGCTCGACGAGCACGCCGAGTCGCGCCCGCAACGCCCGGCCGTGCTCACCCCGGCCCAGGCGCGGGCCACCACGCTGGTGCCCGGCGGCCGGCGGACCGTCGCGGTCGGCGCGGCGCTCGCGCTGGCCGTGCCGGCGCTGCTGGTCGAGGCCGACCCGCCCACCCGGGCCGGGTCGGAACGCGCCGCCGCCGCCACCCCGGCGGCCACCGGCACGCCCGCGCCGCCGGTCGTCGCCCCCGCCGTCCAGGTCCGGCCCAGCGTCGGCCCGGAGCCGCGCCGCACCGGGCCCGCGCCGCGCGACGCCGTCCCGCAGCCGGCCGCCGAGCGGCGCTGCGGCGCCCCGGTGAACCCCTTCGGGTACGACTTCTGCGGCGGCGACCGGATCCGCAAGCCGGCCGCCGGTGTCTGCGACTGGTTCGAGTGCGTACCCGGGTTCTGGTCCGGGCGGGGCTGGCTGGTGCAGTGCCGCGACGGCACGGTCAGCCGGACCGGCGGCCAGCGCGACGTGTGCGTCAACCATCGCGGCCCGCGCCGCACCCTCTGGGGCTGAGGTGTAAGGCGGGGCCCCCGGTTAACGCTTTTGGTATAGGCGGGGCCCCCGCTTAACACCGCGGCCCGACCGGGTACGCAGCAGGCCGTGCGACCCGACGATCAGCGCGCCGAACCCGAGCACGCCGAACAGGAACAGGGTGTGCCACGCCCAGGCGCCCTTGTCGCGGTGCCCGTCCAGGCGGTCGAGCAGGCGCAGCAGCCCGTAGCCGAGCAGCAGCGACGCGGCGGCCACCGCGACCGGCCGCAACCAGCGGCACACGGGACCCGTCCGGGGATCGAGAAGGCTCATCGCCTCAGCGTGTTCGCCGCCCGTCGCCGGGACATCCGGGAGCCGCCCCGCACCGCTCCCGGATCAATCCGCTCGCATCCCGGAGGGGGGCTCGACTAGCGTCCGGCCGTGTCCCGCACCGTGACAGTGGTCCTGGTCGACGCCGCCGGCCGGCCGCTCGGCGCGCTGCCTCCGTTCGACGTGCCGGACCCGTGGTGGCAGCAGGTCGCCTCCGTCGTCGACGGCGCCCGCCACCGGTACGGCGTCGACGTGGCCGTGCTGCGGCTGCTCGACGCCGACCGCCCGCACCCACCCGGCGGCCACGTCCGCTACCTGGCCCAGCTCACCGAGGTCTCGGCCGCCGTGGCGCCCGTCATGCCCCTGGAGCCGGCCGCGGTGGACCTCGCACCGCACCCACTGCGCCAGCCGTGGGCGGAGCCCGGCGGCCCGGCCCGCAGCGTCGCCTGGGCCACCGACGAGCTGCGCCGCCTCGGCCGCCCGGTGACCGCGGTGGCGCAGCAGCGCACCTGGAACCTCTCCGCGATCTGGCGCCTGGACACCCCACCGGGCCCGGCGTGGCTGAAACAACTCCCCCCATTCGCCCGCCACGAGCCCGCCGTCCTCACCTGGCTGACCACCCTCCCGCTCCCGGCCTCCCCCGCCTCCCCGGTCGATCAAGGAGTTTGCGTCCCCGTCGATCTTCCTGGCGACGCAAACTCCTTGATCAACGACGGCGGGGTCGGGCCGGGGGTGCTGGGGGTGGGTGGGGAGGGGTTGGTGCTGCTGGAGGACGTGGTGGGGGAGGACCGGTACGGGGCGGGGGAACGGGAGCGGGCGGCGATCTCGGCCGAGCACCACGCGGTGCAGGTGCGCGCCGTGGGGGCGGTGGACGGGCTGGCGGCGGTGGGGGTTCCCGACCTTCGCGGGGCGCGGCTGGCCGGGTGGATCCGGAGGTGGCTGGCCGGGCACGACGTGTCGGCCGCCGCGCGGCTGCTCGACGGGCTCGACGAACGGCTGCGGCGGGTCCGCGACTGCGGATTGCCCGACACGCTCGTCCACGGCGACCTGCACCCCGGCAACGTGCGCGGCGACGGCACCCGGCGCGTCGTCATCGACTGGGCGGACGCGTTCGTCGGCCACCCCGCGTTCGACGTGCTGCGCCTGGCCGAGGGCCTGGCCGCGCCGGCCGCCGCCCGGCTGGTCGACGCGTGGGCCGACCGCTGGCGGGCCGACGTGCCCGGCTGCGACCCGCGCCAGGCGGCCGACCTGCTCCGGCCGGTCGCACCGCTGCGGCTGGCCGCCGGGTACGCGATGTTCCTCGCCGGCATCGAGCCGAGCGAGCACCCCTACCACGCATTCGACGTGCCGGCCGCGCTGGCGCAGGCCGCCGCCGAGGCGCGACGCTAGACCCGGCGTACCGGGATCCACAGCTCCGCGTCGGCGGTGCCGCCGCCCTCGGCGATCCGCACCTGCGAGATCTCCGGCCCGGGGCGGATCTCGTAGGGATTCGACGGGAACCACTGGGTGAACACGTCCCGCCACAGGTGCTGCAGCGCCTGCGGGAACGCACCGGAGCTGCGGAAGACCGCCCAGTCGCCGGCCGCCACCGGCAGGCTGTCCAGATCGTCCGGCACCGGCGCGCCGGTCACAACCGCGTGCCAGTAGTCCAGCTCGGTGCCCTCCGCCCGGGACCCGGCCAGGTCGTCGCTGACGTTGACGACGCCGCGCGGCTCCTGGTCGGACAGCGCCTCGATCCGGCGTACGGTGGCCGGGTCGACGCTCTTGACGAACGCCACGATGTCCGGGTTCATCCCCTCGTGGACCAGCGGCACCCGGGCCTTGCGGCCGGCGAGGTGGAACACGTCCTTGGCCACGATCCGGTAGTCCATGGTGGTGCTCCCTTCGACGACGAGCCGGAAGGACATCCGGGGCTGGGACCGCAGCACCGCACCGGTGCGCCGCGCCTGCGCCGGGCCGACGCCGTGCACGGCCCGGAACGCGCGGGCGAACGCCTCGTTCGAGCCGTAGCCCCAGCGGACCGCCACGTCGAGCAGCGACTCCCGGTCGGCGAGCACGTCGGCGCCGGCCAGCGTGAGCCGGCGACGGCGCACGTACTCCGACAGCGGCATCCCGGCCAGCGCCGAGAAGAGCCGCCGGAAGTGGTGCTCCGACGTGCAGGCGACGCGGGCCAGCGCGGCCACGTCGAGCGGCTGGTCGAGCCGTTCTTCGAGGTGGTCCATGGCCTGGTTGAGCCGATCCAGCACCCGATGCTCCTTCCTCATGACGCCCTCGACGCTATGGTTCCGCCCCACCCGTCGGGGCGACTGGCGGGGGTGTCGCATCATGGCCTCGTGATCATGCGGAAGCGACGCCACAAGAAGAAGAAGGACCGGGACTGGTGCGACTGCGACTGCGACCTGCTCGACTGTGACGGCCCGGGCTGCTGCGACCTGGGGCTGTTCTCGACGCTGCTCACCGTCGGCTCGGTGACCGCCGGCCTGGTGCGGACGCCGGCCGTGGACCGCGCCGGCCGGGCCGCCATCCTGGGTTATCGGCGCTGGCTGTCGCACCGCTGGCCGGGGACCTGCCGGTACACGCCGACGTGTAGCGCGTACGGGCTGGCCGCGGTGGAACGGCACGGCCTCGCGGTGGGTGGCCGGATGGCCGCCGACCGGGTCCGCCGGTGCCGCCCCGACGTGCCGCGCGGCACCCACGACCCGCTGCGCTGACCGCCGGCCGCCGCGTGCCGGTCAGGGGACCGACGTGGGACCGCCGAAGACGACCGGGACGCCGGGGGAGTGCAGCACGCTCACCGGCGGCCCGTCCGGTGCCGGCAGGCCGGCGGCGGTGACCAGCTCGTCGTCCAGGTGCAGCAGCTCGGCGCGGTGCAGCGGCCACTGCGGGTGCCAGTTCGGCAGGTGGCGGGTGCGCCCGTACGCCCGGGTGTGCAGGCCCCACCGCGCGGTGAGGAAGTGCTCCAGCGGCGTCGGCTCGGCGATCGGCACGCCGACCCGGACGGTCATCCGGCTGGTCGCGCCCGCCGGGCCGGGCCAGCGGCGCCGGCAGCGGTAGGTGAGCGTGTCGCCGGCCCGCTCCAGCCGCATCGCCGACCACTTGTAGGGCAGGCGCAGGGCGAGCTGGGCGACCAGCACCGGCACCAGCCGGGACGCGTCCAGCGAGCGGAACACCACCGCCCGACGGCCGGCGCCGTCGACCGAGTAGAGCCGCACGTTGGTCTCGGCGAACGTGCCGAAGTAGGGCACGCCCGGGCCCCGGCCGAGCCCCAGCCCGACCATCCGGAAGCCGATCAGCCCGACGTAGGTGAGCCCGTCGAGCGTGTCGGGACGGGTGCCGGCGGGCAGCAGCGGCGCGACCCGCTCCGGTGGCGCCGCCCAGTGCAGGAACGTGAGATCGTGCCAACGCTGCGCCAGCCAGGCCCGACGGATGGCGCGTGCGGGCGCGTGCTCGACCGGCTCGACCTCCACCGCTGTCACTCCGGCCGGTGGCAGACCGCCTCGACGTTGTTGCCGTCGGGGTCGCGGACGAACGCGCCGTAGTAGGCGGCGTGGTATTCCGGCCAGACCTTCGGCGCGTGCAGCACCTCGGCGCCGGCCGCCACCGCCGCGTCGTGGAACGCCCGCACGGCCGCCCGGTCGGGCGCGGTGAACGCGATGTGCACCGGCGCCGGGGCGGCGTCGGCCGGGGCGGGCTCGACCCAGAAGTCGGGCGTGTCGACGCCGTAGCCGATCGGCCCCGGCTCCATGATCCGCCGGCCGCCCAGCGGGGCGAGGACCGTGTCGTAGAAGGCGCCGCTGGCCCTCAGGTCGCGCACCGCTACGGAGAAGTGGTCGAGCACGTCGCCTCCCTGTGATCGTCGAGAACCCCGTCAGGCTACGAGCCCACTACGACACTTCCGGGGCGATCGAGGGCCACGCCCCCGGCCGCGTGCCGGGCCGCGCGCCGCCGCCGGGCGGTGTCCACGCCGACGAGCAGGCCGGGCAGCGCGCCGAGCAGCCAGATCACGCCCACCGGCCAGTGGATCAGCGCGCCCACCGCGCCCCGGATCCGCGGCTCGTCGCCGAGCACGTAGGACGCCTCCGGATCCGACGTGCGGCAGGTCAGCGTCCACGCCCCGGCTGCCGGCAGCCGGACCGAGGCGACCCAGTCGAACGCGGTGGCGTCCGTGCCGTAGCCGCCGGGCGGCACGCGGACCGGCTCCGCCACCCGGACCGCCGCGTCGGCGCCGGTGAGCCGGCAGCCCGGGTCCGCCGTCGAGGAACTCACCCCGAAGATCGCGTACGCCCCGGGCGCCGGCACCGTGACCCGCCCGGCCGACGTCGCGTAGGGGCCGGTGCCGCCGTACTCCGTCGGGGGGTTCCCGACCGTGCTGCCCTCGGCGCCGAGCCGGACCGCGGACTGCGCCAGCAGCGCCCCGAACACGACGGCGAGCGCGCCGACCAGGTAGCCGCGCCGCGACGGCGGCCGGTCCCGGCGGGCGCGGAGCGTGCCGGCGGCGTACCCGACCAGCGCGCCGGCCACCGCGAGCGCCAGGCCGCCGAGCAGCGCGCGCCCCCAGCGGGCCTCGCCGGCCAGCGGCGCCACCCACCGGAAGAACGCCAGCGACGCGCCGAGCAGCACCGCCGTGACCGCCACCGCCGTCGCCACCGCGAGCGCGGGGCCGGCGACGCCACCCCGGCGGGGCTGACCGGCCGCGACCACGGCGGCGAGCACCGGCGCCGCCAGCACCGGCCACCACAGCGCGGGGGCGACCGTCGGGTCCTCCTCCCACCGGTGGGTCCACTCGAAGAAGAGCAGCGGGACCGGCACGGTCGCCAGCAGCCACGCCGCCAGGACGCCCGGACCGGGCCGGCGAACACTCATCCACCGATCCTCGCACGTGTCCATCGACGTGGGAGCGCGTGCCGTCCGAAAAGGATTGGTCACCGACGGTAGGATGCTCGACGAGACAGTCGAACTCACGGGGGAAACGATGTTCGAGCGACTGGGCAGATTCGTCGTCGGCAAGGCGTGGTGGGTGATCGGCGGCTGGGTCCTCGCCGCGATCGCCGTGGTGGTCACCAGCCCGTCGCTGAGCGACATCACGTCTGCCGACCAGGAGAGCTTCCTGCCGCACTCCTACGAGTCGGTGCAGGCCACCGAGTTGGGCGCCAAGGCGTTCCCGCAGGCGGCCACCGCCACCGCCACCATCGTGGTCGAACGCGGCGACGGCAAGCCGCTCACCGCGGCCGACCAGGCGCGCGTCGGGCAACTCGCCCAGACGCTCAAGGGCCGGAACATCCCGCAGACCTCCGGCTACCTGACCGGCCCGCCGGCCGTCGCGCCGGACCGGTCGGTGCAGATCATCTCCGTCGGTCTCGACGCCGAGACGCCGGGCGACCCGAAACTGCTCGACGCCGTACGCGACCTGCGCGCCGCGCTCGGGCCGGACCTGGCCGGCAGTGGCCTGACCGCCGGGGTGGCCGGCGACGTGGCCAGCTTCGTCGACAACGAGAACACCTTCAACTCGGCGTTCGCGGTCGTCGGCGTCGCCACCATCGTCCTGATCATCGGACTGATCCTGATCATCTTCCGCAGCCCGATCGCCGCGCTGCTGCCGGTCGTGGTGATCAGCGTCGTCATGTCCGTCACCACCGGGCTGGTCGCCGCCGCCGGCAAGGCGTTCGACCTCAACGTCAGCCAGGACCTCCAGACCATCCTGCTGATCGTGCTGTTCGGCATCGGCACCGACTACATCCTGTTCCTGCTGTTCCGCTACCGCGAACGGCTGCGCGCCGGCGACGACAAGCGCACCGCGATGATCGTCTCGGTGCAGCGGGTCGGCGAGGTCATCACGTCCGCCGCCGGCGCGGTCATCGTCGCGTTCCTGGTGTTGCTGCTCGCCTCGCTCGGCTTCTTCGGCTCGCTCGGCCCGGCGCTCGCCATCGCCGTCGGCGTCATGCTGATCACCTCGCTGACCCTGATCCCGGCCATCGTGTCGCTGCTCGGCCGCTGGGTGTTCTGGCCGTCGAAGGCGTGGCAGCGCCCGCTTAAGGCGACGCTGTCCCGGCGGCTCGGCACGATCGTCGGCCGCCGGCCCGCCGTGGTGGCCGCCGCGTCCGGCGCGCTGCTCGTCGCGCTCGCCGCCGGCGTGCTCAGCTACCAGGCCGACTACGACTTCAGCGCCGGCTTCCCGCAGGACACCGAGTCGGCGCGGGCCGCCAAGGACCTCCAGCGCGGCTTCGCGGCCGGCGCGCTCGCGCCCACCGAGGTCTACCTGACCACCGGGAACGGCACCCCGCTCACCGACCAGCAGGTCAACGACTTCGCCGCCGCGTCGGCCGACGCGCCCGGCGTGGCCCGGGTGCAGCCGGCCGAGCGCAGCACCACCGACCCGAGCGTCGCCCGCGTCAACGTGCTGCTCGACGAGAACCCGGTCTCCAACGAGGCGATCACCCTGGTCCGCGACGACCTGCGCGACGCGCTGCACGACAGGGCCCCGCAGGGCACCAGGGCGCTGGTCGGCGGCCCGACCGCGATCTTCGCCGACATCAACTCCGCCAACAACCGCGACCTGTCGGTGATCCTGCCGGTCGCCGCCGCCCTGATCGCGCTCATCCTCGGGCTGCTGCTGCGCAGCCTCGTCGCGCCGATCTACCTGGTGATCGCCGTGCTGCTCAACTTCGCCGCCACGCTGGGCGCGACCGTCTATCTGTTCCAGGGCCTCCAGGGCAAGCCCGGCGTGACGTTCCAACTCCCGATCATCCTCTACCTGTTCGTGGTGGCGATCGGCACCGACTACAACATCCTCATGATCGCCCGACTCCGCGAGGAGGCACGGGAGGGCCACGAACCGCACCGCGCCGCCGCCATCGGGGTGGAACACGCCGGCCCGACCATCGCCGCGGCCGGGCTGATCCTGGCCGGCACGTTCGGCGTGCTGATGCTCGCGCCGATCTCGTTCCTCCAGCAGATGGGCTTCGCGGTGGCGATCGGGATCGTGCTGTCCGCGTTCGTCATGTCGATGTTCTTCGTGCCGGCGCTGACCGGGCTGATCGGGCACACGGCGTGGTGGCCGGGGCACGGCGACGAGCGGCGCGACGGGGGAGGGCGGCACGCGGCGCCGGCGCCAGAGCCAGAGCCGGAGCCGGTGAGCGAGGCCCAGGTCTGACGGCGGCCCGCCCCCGGCGGGGTCAGCTCCCGCCGGGGCGGACCAGCCCGACGGTGGAGGTCACCGCGTCAACAGGCGGAGGACGATCGCACCGGAGAAGATCGCGAACAGCGCGAGCGGTGCCCACCAGTCGGGGAAGCGGCTGCGGGTACGGCGTGGGCCCTCCTCGGTCCGCCGCTCGGCGGCGATCACGCGGAGGCGGTCCACCAGGTTCTGACGCTCGGATCCGCCGGTGTTCAGCAGCGAGTCGGAGAGACCCCAGGCCCGGACTCGTTCTCCTGAGGTCAGGGTGATGCGGACCGAGAGCTGATCGAGGTGGACAGCCGCCACCTCGCGGTAGGGGATGCGTTCGACAGCCAGCAGGTTGACCACCTCGAAGTGGTCGCGCCGGGCCGCCAGTCGCGTGCGGAAGCCCATTCGGAAGCAGATCCAGCCCATGACCGCGAAGAAGGCCGCGGCAGCGACGTCGAACGGGATGCCGGCCAGGCTCGGCCCGGACAACTCCCTCGGGACGGCCACCACCACGAACAACAGGAGGAGCCGTCCGATCCATCGGTCGGCGATGCCGTAGAAGACCCGATCCCTGCCGCTGCGCCCCATCGGGTCGACGCGCACGCTCCCACCCCTTCCGCCACCGTGCTGGCCCGCCAGGCCATCGGCCCGCGGACCGTAGCAGAGGACGCGCCTGTCCCCGGGCCGGAGCGGCCCGCCGCAACCGGCGTCGACGACCTCCAGCGCGCTCCGTCACCGACTCGGCAACCCGCTGCCGGTCACGGGTCACAGCCGGGTGACGCCGGCCGGAACAGGCTCGGGGTCCTGCCCGCGCGCAGACCGAGGAGTGATCCCCCATGCGACACCTCAGGTGGCCCCGACCTTTGCCGCGTCTCTCCCGACCCCTCCCGGTCGCCGGTCTGGCGGCCCTGTGCGTCACGTCGTTCGTCCTGGGCGTGGCGGTCCCGCACGGCCTGTCCCGAACGGCGCTGGCGGCCACCCCGGTCGCCGCGCCGCAGCCGACCCCGAGCCGGCAGTGCCCACCGAACGACCCGAACCTGTGGCCGTTCGGGGTCGTGTGCGGCCGGGACTTCGACGTCCCGTCGCCGCCCGAGGCGCCGAGCCTGGTGCCGACCATCGCCACCAAGACGACCACCCGCCTCTGGGGCACCGACCCGTTCCAGGAGGCCGTGTCGGTGACCCAGCACATCTGGCCGGCGGCGTTGCCGGAGAACGCGCCGGGGGAGACCGACAACGTCCCCGACCGGCCGTGGGGGCTGACGCTGGTCACGCCCGACGACCCACTCCAGGCGATCTCGGCCGTGCCGCTGCTGCACTTCCCGGACGACGCCCCCATCCTGTACGTCACCCGGACCGGCATCCCGACGGTCACCTTGAACGAGATCAAGCGACTCGGTGACACCGGCATCGTCCGCCGCAACGACGTCGACGCCTTCCTGGTCGGTGCCGCGGCGAACGACGCCGTCAAGCGGCAGCTCACCAGCATCGGGGTGAAGTGGGAAGCCGTCACCGGCCGGAACGTCTTCGAACTGTCGAACAACATCGACAAGCTCTACGGCAGCATCCAGAACCCGGACCTGGGCGTGCCGCAGATGGAGACCAGCGCCAGCACCGGCGGCAACGGGGCGCAGGACGTGCTGATCGGCTCGGCGGACGGACGCGACTGGCAGTACTACCTGCCGGCCACGCACTGGGCCTCGCACATGCCGGCCGGGCTGCTCTGGGCGCACCGCAACAGCATCCCGGCCGCCACGATCGAGGCGCTCAAGCGGCGCAACGGCCACGCCCTGATCTACGTCTTCGGCGGCCCGGACCAGATCTCGGCCTCGGTGGTGAAGACGCTCGGCACGTACGGCAGCGTCACCCGCGTGGACGCCGACGACGCTGTCGCGTTCAACACCCCGGCCACCACGACACCGTTCAACCTGTCCGTGGCGTTCGCCAAGATGTGGGACCCGGCCGGCATGATGGGCTGGAACATCCTGGGTCCCGGCCACGGCTTCACCCTGGTCAACATCGACAACTGGCAGGGCGCCGTCGCGTCCGCCCCGCTGTCGCACCTCGGCTACCACGCACCGCTGCTGTTGACCGACAACTCCGGCAAGCTTCCGGACGAGGTGGAGAACTACTACAAGATGGTGGCGCCGACGTTCATCACCACCCCGGCCGACGGGCCCTACAACATGACGTTCGTGATCGGGGACTACTCGATGCTGTCCTGGCCGCTCCAGGCGCACGTCGACTTCATCTCCGAGATGTCCAACCGGCGGGTCTGGAAGCAGTCCACCGGCGGCCGGTACGGCGACGGCGGCAACTGATCGACGCCCCGCCCCGGCGGTTCAGCTCCCGCCGGGGCGGACCAGCCCGCTCTCGTACGCGATCACCACGAGCTGGGCGCGGTCGCGAGCGGCCAGCTTCTGGAGCAACCGGCTCACGTAGGTGCGCGCGGTGTCCGGGCTGAGGAACAACGCCGCCCCGATCTCCGCGTTCGACCGCCCGGCGCCCACCTGCGCCAACACGTCCCGCTCCCGGGCGGTGAGCCCGGCCAGCCGCGCCGGGTCGGCCACCGGCGAGCGGGCCGCCGCGGCGAGCACCCGGCGCGTGACGGCGGGGGAGAGCAACGCGTCCCCGCCGGCCACCACCCGCACCGCGTCCCGCAGCGCGTCCGGCGGGGTGTCCTTGAGCAGGAAACCGGCCGCCCCGGCGGAGATCGCCTCGAACAGGTACTCGTCGTCGTCGAACGTGGTCAGCATGACCACCTGCACGCCGGTCAAGGTGGGATCGGCCAGGATCCGCCGGGTCGCCGCCAGCCCGTCCCCGCCGGGCATCCGCACGTCCATCAGCACCAGGTCGGGCCGCTGCTGGAGGACCATCGCGACCGCGCCGACGCCGTCGCCGGCCTCGCCCACCACCACGATGTCCGGCGCGCGTTCCAGCAGCGCCCGCAGCCCGGTCCGTACCAGATGCTGGTCGTCCACCACGACCACGCGGACCGGGTTCACGCGGCGACCCGCGCGAGCGGCAGGTCCGCGTACACCCGGAAGCCGCCGGCCTCGACGGCGCCCGCCGCGACCGTGCCACCGAGCAGCGCGACCCGCTCCGCCATGCCCCGCAACCCCTGGCCGGCGCGGCCCGGCGACCCGCCGCGACCGTCGTCGACCACCTCCACCGTCAACCGACCCGGCAGCGCGCGCACCGCGACCGTGACCCGGCCGGCCCTGGCGTGGCGCACCACGTTCGTCAACGCCTCCTGCACCACCCGGTAGACCGTGCTGCCCACCACCGCCGGCAGCGCCGCCACCGGCCCGTCGACGCGCAGCTCCACCGCCAACCCACCCCGGCGGACGCCGTCGACAAGCGTCGGGAGCTGCGCGAACCCGGGCGCCGGCTCGTGTGGGCCCGGCTCGCGGCGCAGCGTGCCCAGCGTGGCCCGCAGCTCCGCCATGGCGCTGCCGCTGACCGCGTGGATCGCCGCCAGCGCGGTCTCCGCCTGCGCCGGCTCGTGATCGGCAAGCGCCTCCCGCGCCACCGCCGACTGCACCGTGATCACCGACATGGTGTGGCCCAACGTGTCGTGCACCTCCCGCGCGATGCGCAGCCGTTCCGCCTCCACCTGCCGGGCCGCCTCCCGACGACGGTCCGCGGCCGCGGTCGCGGCCTGCCGGTGCAGCGCCGCCCGCAGCGACCGCCGGTTGCGCACCGCGTCCCCGAGCGCGATCACCGCCAGCATCAGCGCCGCCTCCGAGCCCAGCGCCGCCCCCACCACCACCGCGACGTCGTCGCCCTCCACCAGCCGGGCGGTCACCGACACCGTCAGCAGCCCACCGGCCACCAGCGCGGCCGGCACCACCCGCCCCCGCTCCGCGACCCCGTAGAGCACCGCGGCGGCCGGCGCCGCCACCCCGAGCGGCGGCAGGTCCAGCGCGTAGTACCCGAGGATGCCGACCGCCGTGGCCAGCAACGCCGGCAGCGGCCACCGCCGCGCGCACCACACCAGCGCGGCGAACCCGACCCCGAACGCGCCGGCCAGCGCCGCCGCACCGGCCGAGGTCGACTCCGTCGCCACGGCCACCACGACCAGGCCGAGCGTGGCCGCCGCGAGCAGCGCGTCGGCGCGGGTCAGCGAGAAGTCCGGCACGGAGCCGAGCCTAGGTCCGCGCGGCCCCTCGGCGCTGTCGCCCGCAGGCGTCAGGGACAACCCCCGGTTGTACGCCGAGAGGCGACAGCCGTGCACGCCGCCGCGCGGACGACGGCTGCCTGCCGCCGACCTAGCGTCGTTGACGTCCCCTTCGCGTGAGGAGAAGCATCGTGTCCCGCATCAAACTGACGTGGCTCGCGCTGATCGTGATGGTCTGGGCGGCCATGATGTCGTTCGGCGGGGTCGCCGCCGAGACCGTCATGCTCTACCCGAACATCTTCAACGACCCGCCCGCCTCGCTCGACCGCGCCCGCGCGTTCCTGGTCGACGGCGGCCCGCACGACTACTTCCCGCCGCTGGGCGCGTCAGTGGTGCTGAGCAGTCTCGCCGCGACGCTGCTCACCTGGCGCGACCGCCGGCTGCGCTGGTGGGTGGCCGGCGCGACAGTGGTCTTCCTCGCCTGCGAGTTCCTGTTCTCCGCGGTGTTCTTCTGGCCGCGAAACGAGATCATGTTCGTGGACCCGCCGGGGACGCACTCGCCGCAATACCTGCGGCAGGTGGCGTCGGAGTTCGTCGCCGGACACTGGGTGCGGTTCGCGGGTGGGGCGGTGACGGCCGGGTTGGCGTTCGTCGCGCTGCTGCGGTTCGTCCGTGCGACCGCGCCGGCGCGTGAACGCGGCTGACCTGCGGCGTCGGCGGGGTGCCACCGACCGGCAGGCGGCAACTGACCGCCCGACCTGCTCTCGGCGATGGTGGCCTCAGGTCCGTGCCGGGCTCGGCAGCAGCCCGACGTCCTGGAGCCGGCCGTGGGCCATTCGGATGTGGGCGGACGTGAAGAGCCGGGCCTTGCGCCCACTCCACGTGCGCACCCGATCGATCAGCTCGTCGATGTCGGTAGCCGGAGGATGTAGCTCGGCGGCGTAGTGCACCGTCGCCAACAGTTCGAGGCTGTACGGTGCCTCGAAACCGTCGACAAGCTGCGCGAAGCGGTCCAGCAGCGCGTCCGGGGCGGGATGTGCGGTGAACCAGGCAGAGATGTCGTCGGCCGCGCCGTCGACCAGGCGGACCGGCTGGAGCTCCTCGACCCGGGCGGATCGATCGCCGAACCCGGTGAGGTAGTGCCCCTCGATCCGGTCGAGGACGTGGTTGAGGTTCTCCGCGTAAGGGCCGTATCGCCCACGAGCGAAACGGAGGCGAAGGGGTTGGCCGAGCACTTGGAGGAAGTAGGCGATCTTCTGGATCTCCAGCACGGTGACGCCCTCACGGGGTTCGAGCGCGCGGGCGCGGTCGACGTAGCGCTCGATCGCGCGCAGCAGCGTGGCTCGGCCAGGAGTGAGCCCGGGCTTTTCCGTGGCCACCGGCATGTCACCGGGATCGGGGGCACCTTCGGGGGGGAACAGCAGCACCCGGACCTCGGGAAGCGCGGCGAAAGCCTCTTCGATCATGGGCTGAACCTCACCCCAGGCGAGACCGCCGTTGCCGCAGCCCAGAGCCGGGACCGCAACTGAAGTGATCTTCCTTTGGCGCACCACGCGGACCAGATCCGCCAGCCCTGAGCGGATGTCTTCGATCCGGGAACTGGCACGCCAGTGACCCTTGGTGGGAAAGTTGATCACGTATCGCCGGGGACCGAGGCGAGCTGAGTCGAAGACGAACATTTCGCCCAGCTTGACCTCTTGCGCCGCGCAGGCAGCTCGGTAGGCGGTGTAGTTGGCCGGGTAGGCGCGCTTGAACTGAAGGGCGATGCCCTTGCCCATGACACCCACCGTGTTGACCGTGTTCACGAGGGCCTCGGCATCGGCGGTCAGGAGGTTGCCATGGCTGATGACGATCACTCACGCACCTCCCCTCGCTGGTATCCGTAGTACCAGTGCTGTCTGACATCAACGTACGCGTCGATGATGCCAGCAGCTCGGAGGATGTGGACGACCTGCGTCCTCCGAGCCTCCGTCCGCACGACGAAACCCGTGATCAGGTCGAGCGGGAACTCGCGGTGGACCAGCAATTCGGCCATACGGCGTCGGACCCGGTCGGAGTCCTCGGGAACGTTCTTCCAGTACTTGGCTCGCATCAACGGCCAGTCCACCAGCGCGGCCAGGTCGCCGAGGGCTCGGGAGAAGGTGGTCACTCCCGCGGCGCAGTTGCCGTGGCTTGCCACCCAGGGCAGGCCTGCTCCATGCACCCGATCGATCGAAGTCACCAGGTAGACGAGCGGATCGTCCCCGCCGGGGTAGCAACCTTCCCTTCCGTCCCGATGCTCCCGCGAGATCCGATACATCATCGGCGACAGGGGCGCGAAGTAGAACGGCACGTAGTCCGCGACGACGCCACCGGGTGGACAGGTGACCGGGCGGGTCCGGCGACTGGCCTTGATGTCAGCGGCGCCGACATCGGTCCTCAGGTGCGCGCCAACAGAATTGTCAGCAAGCAGCTTGCCGGCGGAGAGGACGCTCGGAAGATTGTCGATGTGCGTGAAGTGCATGATCGGCGCACACTCGGGCTTCGCTGGGCGCACCGCTCAGTCCAGTTCACCGGGGTCGATCCGTGCCTTCACCTCCGCATGCTCCGCGAGCAGGTAGAGCAGGTTCGAACCGTCGATCAGCTCCAGCGGCTTCCCGGAGGCGAACTCGTAGGAGGCCGGACCGTAGCCACTGGTGGTCACGAGGATTCCCTTGGACGCACCCTCGTTCTGCAGGGTGCCGAACAGGTCGCGGACAGCGGAGACGTCGACCGTGTTGCGGTACCGCTTGGCCTGGATGACCACCTTGCCGCCGAAGATGGGTCGGGGGTCGAAGGCGACGCAGTCGACGCCGCCGTCTCGGGACGGTCTGGTCTGCTTGGTGTCCAGGCCCATCCTGGCGAAGAGGTTCTGGATCAGGCTCTCGAACTCGGTCGGGCTGAGCTTGAGCAGGTTCGGCCGCTGGTCCAGGTCGGCAAGTACGTCGACCTCGTCGACGAAACGCTTGTCGACCATGTCGAACTCGAGCACCGGCCGCACCGGCGCCAGCTCCGCCGGACGCTTGGAAACCGAGGCGTTGAGGTGTTGCAGGCAGGCCAGCGGCTCGACCAACTTCAGATTCAGCCCGGTGAACACGTCCCGGGTGGTCCGAAGCGTGACGAGGCACGGCTGGACGGACGCGCCGGTCCGCGGGTCGGTCGTGTCGACGATTCCGTTGAACACCACCGTCTCCACGAGTCCGGAGCGGTCAGCCTCGAACAGTTCATGCACCGTCCGCAACGTGACCTGGGCGACGAGATTCGCGTACCGTTCCTTGATCTCCTTGGCCGGGCGGGCAGCCGTGGTGATCTCGTCGCGCGACTTGACGTACCGGTATTCCCGGACCGCAGGGATCACGTCCAAGGTCGGCAGGTGGTACTCGACCACCAACTGCCGGGGCTCCGGCACATAGGCGAGCCGGTAGTGCTGAGGGAAGTCGTCCGGGTAGACCGAGTTGCCCAGCACCATGCCGAAGTATTCGACAACGGGGTCGGGCTCGGCGGCGGCGAGGGCCGCCGCGAAGCGCTCGATCTCCGCGTTGTGCGCATTGACTTCCGCGTCGACCTTCGCGCAGTGCTGCTGGTATTTCTGGTGGGCGGCCGACAGCCGGCGCTGCCGATCCGCCTCGGCCGCCGCGTGCTGCGCCTGAGCCTGCGCGAACGCCTGCTGTGCCGCCGCCATCTGCTGCTGGTGGCGCGCCTGGCCGCCGAACATCTTGCTGATACCGCTGGGGGCGGGAGGAGCGAAGCGCCGCCAGTCCGGAGGTGGCAGCGGGGTGCCGAGGGGTCCGGGGTCGAAAGGCGGGTGCTTCGCGGACCGCCGCAGGCGGCGAAGGTCGATGTGGTCGTCGACCTCGAGCGTTGCCGAGAGGAGTTTGTCCAACTCGTCGAGGTGCTACTGGAGGTCTGCGTTGTCGGCGACCACCTCGGCCGCACGCGCCTCCGCGTACAGCCGTTTTCTCTCGCGTTCGTTCGCCGCGCTGGCGCGCTGCGCGGCCTTCATCGCGCGGTCTGCCTCGCGGCGCATCTGCTGATGGTGTCGGTAGGCGGCGGCCTGAGCCTGCTTCTGGGCGCGCACCTGCCGCGCATGCGCCCGTTGCATCTCCTTGAGGATGCCCACAGTCGTTCCTCGGTGTCAGGAGGGTTGCGGAGTCGACACCATAGCCAGCGACCGCGACACGTGGACCGTGCCGAGCGAGGAGTTGGTCGTTGCTCGAGCGCAATTGGTCGCCATCCTCCCGAACGAGCCGGATTTTCATGTCAGATCTCAGACAGATGCCCTCAGTCCAGGCCTATCGCTCGGTGGAGGCTGATTGTGGACTGTCGGCGCACTCGCCCGCCGGAACGGACCGCGATCGTGCCAGCTCGGTCAGTGAATTCCTGACGACCGAGGACTCCCGCTCACGGGACTCCGACCGGTAGGGTCCGAGGACCGCCATGGGGAGGTCGGTCGTGATGTACGTGTTGTCGCGGCACATGTCGCAGTCGAGCCGAAATCTGCGGATGCTTCCAGCCCCGCCGGACTGACCACTCGGATCTTCGAACCTGCCCGATCAACACAAAGGGTGCGCATGCTCTCCCGCTCGACGTCCACTGTCGAACTCCCGTCGGTGATCCTCGACCGAGCCACCTCCCTGGTCGACTACCTCATGGCCGTGCGGGCGCAGATGGAGAAGCCCGCCCGGACGGTGCCGCACGCCGACGCCTTCTGGCAGCACGACCTGCCCGCCCATCCGGACTGCCAGGTCGGTGTCTCGCCGGACGGCAGCAGTTGGTTGCGGGTGGGTCTGCCGGCCGCCCCGAAGCCCCTGCGCCCACCGGCGGAGTTCGTCCCGCATCTGGCCAGCCCGGTCTCGTACGACAGCGAACCGCGCCTGGCGGCTGACGACGAGACGGTCGAGCGACTCACCGACCGCTTCGCGCAGTGGCGGGAACGCGACTGGCGTCCCTGGGCGGAACAGGCGCGGCGCACCGAGACGGTCCGCGGGCTGCACCGCGGCCTGTTCGACCTCAAGCATCGCCTCGACATGAACGCCGCCACCCAGGAGCTGGTCTGGGGCCACGGTCTCCTGCGTGCGGAGATCGACGCCCATCGGGTGCACTATCCACTGGCGGCGACGCCTGTGGCCATCGAGTTCGACGCCGACCGGTCGATGATCCGGGTGGTGCCGCAGGGGCCCGCCCGCCTCCAGACCGACCCGTTGACCGGCCTCGACGAGCGCTATCTCGGCCAGCTCCTCGCGCTCGCCGGCTCCGGCGGGCAGCTCGACCTCGACGTCTGGGACGACCTGAGCCGGGTGGAGTTCCTGGAACGGGCGCTGCGCCGACTCGGCCTCGACCCGACCGTCCGGGCCGTCGGCGAGCCCGCTCCGGCTGGCCCGTACGCCCACGACACCGGCGTGCTCTTCGTCCGCCCCCGGCAGCGGATGCTCCGGCGGTTCCTCGAGGAGCTCCGGGCCCGCCTGCTCGCCCAGGACACCGCGACCATCGGCGCGCTGGCGGCCATCCTCGCCCACGAGCCGAGCCGCCTGGAGATGCCGCACGACCAGCCGGATCGGTGGACACCGCTCGGCGAACGGCTGCTCATGCCGCTGCCCACCAACGAGGCGCAGGAGTCCATCGCCCGCCGGCTCGCGCAGCACCGCAACGTCGCCGTGCAGGGGCCGCCCGGCACCGGTAAGACGCACACCATCCGCAACCTGATCTGTCACCTCATGGCGCACGGCAAGCGGGTGCTGGTGGTGGCGCAGAAGGAGGACCCGCTGCGGGTCCTGCGGGACGGGCTGCCGGCGGAGATCCAGTCGCTCTGCCTGGCCGTCCTCGGCCGGTCCACCGACCAGCTCGTCCAGCTCCAACTGGCCGCCCGGGAACTCTCCGACCGCGGCGCGACGCTCGACAAGCGCGCCGAGCAGAAGCGGGTGGACCGGCTGCGCCGGCAGCTCGAGGAGACCGAACGCGATCTGGGGCAGGCGCTCGGCGCGCTGCGGACACTGGCCGAGAACGAGTCGGCGCACCACGAGATCGACGGCGTCCGCCTGTCACCCAGCGACGTGGGCACCTGGCTGCGGGAGCGCGCCGACCGGTACGGCGACATTCCCGACGACATCCCTCCGCACCTCGACCTGCCGCTGACCGTCGAGGAGTTCACCGACCTGCTCGACATCGCCCGCCGTACGAAGCGTCAGGACCGGGCCCAGGCGTTGCGGCACCTGCCGACGGTGGCCGCGTTGCCCGCCGCCTCGGCCCTGATGGCCGCCCGGCGGGACCTCGCCGCCGCTCGCACGGAGCTGGACCGGCTCGCCACCGACGGCGTGCTGCTGCCGGAGGTACGCGCGGTCGGCCGCCCGGCGCTCGACGACCTCGGCCGGCAGTTGCGGGAGGCCCACGCCATCCTCGCCCGGCGCGAGGGCGCCTGGACGGACCGGCTGGCCACGCTCCTCCAGGCCGACCCGAACTGGCGGGCCATGTGGACCGACCACGTCGAGGCCGTCCAGCGGGCGCTGACCGAGTTCGGCCAGGCGGCCCGGGTGGTCGCGGCGCACCGGGTCGACGTGCCGGAGGCGCACCTGGCCGAACCGCGCAAGCTGATGGCGCAGCTCGGCGAGCTGCGGCAGCGCTTCGCCGCAGGCAAGGGGGTCAGCAAGCTCTTCCAGGGCACGCTCGCCAAGCTCGCCGCCGAGTGCCGCATCGACGGCGAGGGCCTGCGGAGCGCCGACGACGTGGACGTGGTGCTCGCGTACCTGAACCTGCGGCGCCTGCGGCAGGAACTCGACACCCGGTGGGCCTACTGGCGCGGCCCGCTCCAGTTGCCGCCCGTGGCCGGCGACCAGCCCGAACTCTGGGTGGGCGGGCTGCTCACCGACGCGGCCACCGCCCTCGACTGGGACCGGCGGGGGTGGCCCAGCCTGCACGCGACCGTCCGTCGGCTGGTGCCCCGCGTCGAACAGACCGTCGACGTGCGCCGGCTGGCCGCGCTCACCGAGCTGGTGGCCCGGTCCGCGACCGTGTTCGAGCACGACCGCCTCGCCGCCGAAGAACGGGGTCTCGACGCCGCGCTCCAGACCGGCATGTCCACCGACGACGCCAGCGAGCTGTGGCGGCTGTTGGACCAGAGCCGGCAGGGCGACCTGTCCGCCTGGGACGGCATCCTCGACGAGGTACGCCGGCTGGCTGCCCTCCGGCCCGACGCGCAACGATTCACCCAGCTCACCGACCGGCTCCGCCCGGCGGCACCGGCGTGGACCGCCGAGATCGACGCCGGCACGGCGACCGCGCTGGCCGGCACCGGCGGCGACTGCCCGCACCGGTGGCAGTGGCGCCGCGCGCAGACCTGGTTCGACACCGTCGTGGGCAGCGTCGACCCGGTCGTGCTCGGCCGCCGCGTCGAGCAGACCCGGGACCGGATCCGCCGACTCACCCAGGAACTCGTCGTGGCCTCCTCCTGGCTGGAGGTCTCCAAGGCCCTCGACGACCGCCGGCGGGCCGCGCTCGCCGACTGGACCACCGCCCTCCGCAAGATCGGAAAGGGTACGGGGAAGAACGCCGCCCAGTGGCAGGCGCACGCCCAGCGGGCCATGAGCGCCGCGGTCGACGCCGTTCCGGTCTGGGTCATGTCCGTGGACCGGGCCATCGAGCAGTTCACCGCCGGGGCACACTTCGACGTGGTGATCGTGGACGAGGCGTCCCAGGCCGACATGTTCTCCCTGCCGGTGCTGAGCCTCGCCGAACGCGCCGTCGTGGTCGGCGACGACCAGCAGATCGGCCCGCAACTGTCGTTCGTCGGCACCGTCGCCGGCCTGATCAACTCGCACCTGGTCGACGTGCCGTCGGCTGAGCACTTCGACCCGGAGAGCAGCCTCTACGACCACGCCGTCCGCCGCTCCCCGGAACGCATCCTGCTCACCGAACACTTCCGCTCCGTACCGGCGATCATCGGTTTCTCCAGCCAGACCTACTACGGCGGGGAGATCGAGCCGCTGCGCACCGACCGGCCGGCGGGCATCGGCGAACCGGTCGTCGCGGTGCACGTGCCCGCCGGCATCCGGCAGGACGTCGCCCCGTACGGAAACGTCAACGTCGCCGAGGCGGAGGCCCTCGTCGCGCAGGTCGCGACGATCGTGGCCGACCCGGCGTACGAGGGACGCAGCATCGGCGTGGTCAGCCTGCTCAGCACCAGCGGGCAGGCGATCTATCTGCTCACTCGGCTCCGGGAGGAGATCGGCGAGGAGGAGATGGAACGACGCCGGATGCGCGTGGGTGACTCGTACACCTTCCAGGGCGACGAACGCGACATCGTCCTGGTCTCGATGGTCGTCGAACCGCACTCCGGGCCGGTCTCCGCGTTCACCAAGCGCGACCACCACCGGCGGGTCAACGTCGCCGCCTCCCGCGCCCGCGACCAGCTCTGGGTCTTCCACTCGGTGCAGCCGGCCGACCTGCGCGAGGACGACGCGCGCGGACTGCTGCTCACCTACTGCCAGAACGTCAACGCCGCCGAGGAGGCGTACGACGACCTGGAGCGGCGCTGCGACAGCGACTTCGAACGCGAGGTGCTGCGGCGCATCCTGCGCCGCGGCTACCGACCGCTGCCGCAGTTCCGCATCGGCGGCTACCGGATCGACTTCGTGCTGCCCGCGCCGGACGGCCGACGCCTGGCCATCGAATGCGACGGGGACGCCTACCACGGACCGGACCAGTGGGAGAGCGACATGCGCCGACAGGCGGTGCTGGAGCGCGTCGGCAACTGCGTGTTCGTCCGGATCCGGGGCAGCGTGTTCAGCCGGGACCCGGGGGCGGCGCTGGAGCCGCTCTGGCAGCGCATCGACGAGCTGGGCATCAGCGCCGCCCCACCTGCTGTCGCCGCGGTTCCGCCTGCTCCCGTCGTCTCGCCTGTCGCCTCCGCTCCGCCTGTGATCGACGCCGAGGTGGTGCGGCCCGTAACTGCCCCGGCCATGGCCGATGGTGACGAGCGGACTGAGCCGGTCGTCCCGACCGTCACCGTGATCGAGACGGTGCGGCCCGAGGGTGCGCCGGAGGCCGAGTCGCTGCGCCGAACCGAGGACGAGGCGGCGGCCGACGGCATGGTTCCCGTGCCGGTCGGCTACCGCAACGTCGCCTGGCTGCGGCCCTACGAGGCGGTGGCCGCCACGGACTGCTACAAGCAGTGCCGCGACGTGCCGATCCGACACGAGGGCAGGGTGCTCGGGTGGGCCCGGTACTACGACAGCGCCTCGCCGGAAGCCCGTAAGTATCGGGCCAACGTCCGGGTGGAGCGGGCACATCCGACCGGCGCGCGGCTGGTCTGCTGGGTACGCCCGCACGAGGCGAAGGCAGTGATCGGCGCGGCCGCCATGAAGCGGGACATGCCCGTGGAGGACAGTCGGGGCAGGCACGCCGGCCTGGTGCAGTATTTCCCGCCGACCAGCCCGGCCGCCGTCCGGTTCCGCAGCGTGACCCGGCTGCTGCGGCTGACCGGCGGCGACGGACCGGCCAGTCCCGCGCCCGATCCGCAGGCCGCTCTCACCGCCCCCGTCGTTGCCGTGCCGCCCGCAACCGAGGTGCCGGACCGCCAGGCGCTGGAGAAGGCGTTGCGACAGGCGATGGTCAGCGTCAGCGGCCGAGCGCCGGAGTCGGGCGAGGCGGTGCCCGAGGCGGCTGACCGGCGGGCGTTGGAGACCGCGTTCCACGAGGCGATGGTGCGCACCTATGAGCGGGCCCGGGACGAGGCGCACTACAACGCGACGCTGCTGCTGCGGATGGTGACAGAGAAGGGCGGCCTGGCGACGGCTCGGCAGTTGTTGCACCATCCGGTGGTGTCGGACGGGTTCACCGCGCTGTGGGAGCGAGGGCGGGTGGACCTGACCGCGGAGGCGGTGGTGATCCGGCCGGGGTTCCGGGAGCTGTTCACCGAGGAGGAGTTGGCGGTCGCCAGCAGCCGGGTGGTGGAGGCGTCCGCGCAACTGTCGTGAGGCCGGAGTCGGCCCGCCGGCTGACCGGCTTACCTTCGTGCGCGACGCCCATGAGCTGGTCGGCAGAGCAGAGAGTCCGGGCTACTAGGCGTCTACCTCTACAGAGTCGACGTCTTACGTGCGAGAAGCCACGTAGAACGTGAACAAGTTGACGTCCTACGTGGACTTCACTACAGTGCGGACTGTCATCCTCCATATAGGACGGAAGTGCTTGTCGATGTTCTTCGCTGAGCTGGGACTAACCCAGCATGACTCCCTGACTGCTGCTCAGCAGGCCGCAAGTGAGGCAGCGTCAGCGTCAGGTGGCCGGTCGTTCACGTGTGTCGTCTTTCAACAAGGCGGTCGCCTCATGCTTACGACCGCCTTCTCTCACTCCTTTCTTGTTAAGCACGTGGTCGCTGAGCCCGCAGTTAAGGGCGGAAACCCGCGTATGGCGACGAACCGCCCGATGGATACGGCTCATGTCCGGGCTATCAGCAAATATTTGACCGAGAATGAGCGAAACTACATCCTACCGCCGGTGACCCTCAATGTTCGGTCAGTTCCGGCAGTACACATCCCACGCGGAAACTTCGCTACGACGGTCGGGTTCGTCGTTATCGGCGACGAAACTCGATTCTCGGTGACAGATGGGCAGCACCGACTCGCGGCGATCATGAAGGCGAGCGACTCTATCACTGATCCGGATTCCACCTTCATGAGTGACAGCGTGTCGGTTGTCATCGTCGTCGAGCCGGACCTAGCCCGTATCCACCAAGACTTCGCTGATGCAGCGCAGACGAAGCAAATTCCCGCTAGCCTCCTTGCTGCCTTCAATACCCGTGAGCCGCTGAACAGGGTTTTGACCAAGGTTGTCGATGGCTCTAAGCTTCTACACGGGCGAATTGATGAGACTTCGAAGAGCCTTTCAAAGAACTCTCCCGCCATCTTCCTGCTCAATCAGGTGCGCGGCATGGTTAAGGAGATTCTATTTCATGACTACGCGCTGAGTGAATCTAGTATTCCGGCGAGAAGTAACCAGGTAATCGGTACCATCGAAAAGCAGGATTCCTTCGTTGAGCGAACCCTGTCGATGATGGAAGTCTTGACCGAAAATATGGTGCCGTGGAATGCGATTGCGAGCCTACCGACCTCCGGTGGTCCGGCGAACCAGGTCGTCGATTATCGCAAACAATACATCAACATGACTGCCACGGGTCTGGTTATCATCGGCCACGTAGCGTATGAGATCGAAAAGAATCAAGATCCTGCTTGGCGAACGGCTCGCTACGTCGATCTTGCCACAAAGATTGACTGGCGGCGTGATGCCAATATCTGGGAAGGAACTATTATCTCTGGCGACAAGATCAGCACCACTCGGGCACCGGGGCGTCTGGCGGCGGCTAGGGTCATGGCGGCAATTGGCTTGGTGGCGTCGACGAGCCTTGGGGATGATCCCCTGCCGGGGACTGAACCTCTGGTGAGTGCCTGATTCGAACCTGGGCATGCTGGCAGGCTCGGCTGGTTTTCATGAAACTGCCGGTCCTGCCAGCACCGCAAGGCGGCCGCAGGTAGCGCTTTGGCGGCGGCAAGATGATCAGCGGGTTCAACCAGTAGAAGCAAGCATTCGTGCGCCAGCATGATCAATCATGCGGCGATCGTCCTCGCTGTGGCATACACGTCAGCGGGTAACGGATGTCTCAGCAACCAGAGAATTCGCATGGGTCGATCTCCGGTGTGCTCCTGGTACGTCATCGACCCCGCATAGAGATAGGCAGGCGCCCCCAGGTCGCGGTCGGCCATCTTGGTCTCCCGGATGAACAGATGCACGGCCGACTTCTGCCTGACGTGGTCGACATACCGCCGCCCGGTCGCCGACGCCGCCGATGTGGTGCTCTGCGACTCCCACTGGAACAGCCTGTCGGTGATGGCCCGGTCGGCGTACATCGTCGTGGGGGAGTAGTGCTCGGCCGACTTGACCAGCGTGACGAAGAAGAGATCGGCCTGCTCGTTCGGTAGCCACTTCACGCCCTCGCGCAGCGACCCCGGGTTCGCCATGCCGAACGCCGCGCATGCCTCGTTACGGCTGTAGCGGGCGTGCACCCGCAGCGGCACCCGCCCCGAAACCGGCCGCTCGGTGACCCGGTGAATCCGATCGCGCAGCACGTCGGCGACCTGCCGTAGCTCCGCGCAGCGCGCCGACTCCGCCCAGAGCCGCTTGAGCCGGGCGTCGCGCTCGGTCAACGGCACCGCCGGCCCCCACAGGCTGAAGTGCAGCATGTCGAGCAGCCGCCCCGACGGCGGTTGCTGGCCGGCCGCCACCTGACGGATGAGGTCAAGCCGGTCGACGTCGTCGACGTGCAGCATCCGACCGATGGCCCGACCGAGTTCGCGGTCGTCCGGGCCACCAGCGGACGGGTCAAGCCCGGCCAGGCGTCGCAACCCCGCCCAGCCGCCGACGCTGGCCGACCGGTAGACGTCCTCGATCTCCAAGCCGGTCTCGTGCAGGAAGTCGGACAGGCCGACGTCGCCAAGCTGCCGGAGTTCCGCCACCAGCGCGTTCTTCGATGTCGGCAGTGCCGACTTCAGGTTGGCGAGCACGATGTCCTTCGCCACCCGGTCCAACTCGATGTGGCAGCCGCTGGGCAGCGACGGGAAGTCCTCCCGGACGGCCGACTCGACGGCCCGCCGGCTGACGCCGGCCAGGGCCCGCCACCGCAAATCGAAGCGGAAGTTGGCGTGTTGGCCGCCGATGAAGTCGAGCACCGTCAGGCACGGCTTGTCGTCGTCCAGCCGCAGCCCTCGGCCGAGCTGTTGAAGGAAGATCGTGGCGCTCTCGGTGGGCCGCAGCATGAGGATCGTGTCGACCATCGGCAGGTCGACGCCCTCGTTGAACAGGTCGACCGTGAACAGCACCCGCAACTCCCGCTTCCGGAAGCGGTCGATCAGCGCGTGCCGCTCACCGCGATCGAGCGTCGACGTCACCGCCGCTGACGGCACGCCGTGGCGGGTGAACCAGTCGGCCATGAACTCGGCGTGCCCGATGCTGACGCAGAAGCCGAGCGCCCGCATCCGTGCCACATCGGCGATGCGGTTGACCGCCTGGAGAATGAGCCGCGCCCGCGCGTGGTTGCCGGTGTAGACGCCATCCAGGTCGCCCTTGTCGTAGCCCTGGCCGCGCTTCCACCGCACCCGCGTCAAATCCACGTCGTCGTGTAGCCCGAAGTACTGGAACGGTGCCAGCAACTGCCGCTCCAACGCCTCCCACAGATGCAGTTCCACCGAGGCGCGGCCGTCGAACCACCGGCGTACGTCCCCGCCGTCGCTGCGGTCGGGGGTTGCGGTCAACCCCAGGAGTACGCGCGGCCGAAGCCGCTCCAACAGCCGCGTGTACGTCGGCGCTTCGGCATGGTGGAACTCGTCGACGATCACCATGTCGTACGACTCGGGGTTGATCTCCTGCCGAGACAGCGACTGGATCGACGCGAACACGTGCTTCCAGCCGTCCGGCCGATCGCCGCCGACCAGGGTTTCGCCGAAAGCCCCATCGCCCATCACCTGGCGGAACACCGACCGGCTCTGCCGCAGGATCTGCTCCTGATGCGCGACGAAGAGCAGCGAGTCGACCTGCCCGGCCCGCTGGAGTCGGCGATAGTCCAACGCCGCCACCACCGTCTTGCCGGTGCCGGTCGCCATCACCACCAGATTCCGCCAGCGACCGTGCACCAGCCGCTCGGCGTTGAGGTCGTCTAGGACCTCCTGCTGGTACGGGAACGGCCGCACGTCCAGGTTCGCGATCTCGGTTGGTGCTTCGTCGGCGCGCTCCCCGCGTAGCGCGACGCGCAGCCGATCGGCGTCCTTCATCGGGTCGTACGCCTCGAACGCCGAATCGTTCCAGTAGTCGGCGAACGTCGCCTCGAACGTGTCGATGACGTGCGGTTGCTCCAGGTTCGAGATGCGTACGTTCCACTCCACGCCGTCGACCAGCGCGGCCTTCGACAGGTTGGACGAGCCGACGTACGCGGTGGTGGTGCCGTTGTTGCGCCGGAACAGCCACGCCTTGGCGTGTAGGCGCGTGGTCCGGGTCTCGTAGGAGACCTTGACCTCAGCTCCCAACTCCGCGAGCCGATCCAGGGCGCGCTGGTCGGTGGCACCGAGGTACGTGGTGGTGATGACACGGACGCGACCACCTCGGTCGATCAGCTCCCTGATCGCCGGCTCGATGATGCGCAGCCCGTACCACTTGATGAAGGCGCAGAGCAGGTCGACTGCATCCGCGGACGCCATCTCGTGGCTGACCTCGTGCCCGATCCGTGGCTGATGCCGACCATTGACCAGCAGTGCGCCGGTGGAGAGCGGCGTGGAGGGGCGGATCGGGAAGACCGGCTCGGCTGGTGGAGTGGGAGGGGCGGCGATGGCGTGCAGGAGGCGTTGGGCATCGGCCACCTGGTCGTCGGCGGTGACGGCACGAGGCTCGGCCTCAGCGATGTGTGCGGCGATGCGGTTCGCCAGGTCTACCTGCCTGGCGACCTTGTTCTCGCCGCCGCCGACCGCGAGCAGCGCCCGCCGCGCGAGGGCGGCGAGGTGACGGGCGAGCACATCGTGCGAGTCGGCCGGGTCAAACTTCTCGTCCTGGACGAGTGCGCCCCGAGTCTTGCGAAGGCGTACGGCCAACTCGTGCGTGATGAGGTGTTCGTAGATTCCCGGCTCAAGATCCATCGCCTGACACCCTAGGCAAGGATCGAAATCGTTGGCACCGGCGAACCCGTCACGATCGGCTCAACGTCGGACATCTGACGGAAGCCGGTCCCGACGACGCGTGATGCCTTTCTCGTTATGCCAACAGGCCGGCTCGCTGTGCAAGCGGTCGTAGCCCTGGGGTTGCCGCTCGCCTCTCCTTCGTCATGAGATCGAGCAGGATGGCCCGTGCTTGGACGTTCGCATGCACCGCCTCGGCGGCCACCCGCTCGGCTTCCAGCAGATGCAGCACCGCAGTGGACCTGTCCGTCGATGACATGAACGCGGCTGCGGCCAAGTCGATGTGCACCTGAGCCCGCCGCCCGACGATGACGGGCGGAAGCCGTGAGGTGTCGAGGCGCGACCCGAGTTCCAAAGCGTGGTCGGGCTTCCGGGACCGGACGGCCGCAGAGACGGAATGGATGGCGACGTTCGTCGGACCGAAGGCAGTCCACAGCCGGTTTCGTTCCGCGCCCAGGTCGGCTGCCAGCCGCTCGGCCTGTGACAGGTATTGAGCTGACTCCTTCGTGTTGTCCTGCCCAGCGGCCATGACGGCGGCCAAGAGAAGCAGTGCCCCGTGAGCGGAGAGCACGTCGGGACTGGCCGTCGGATTGCTGGCGGCGAGGTGATCGATGCTGCTGCGTGTGATCTCCTCGGCCTCGCCCGCTCGGCCAGGCATCCGGAGGAGACCGCAGGCGGCCTGGTATGCCGCGATCGCCACGAGAGCCTGGTCGTCGCTGATCTTCGCGGCGGTTGCGGCCCGGTCCGCCGTGAGGAGCGCAGTCTCTCCATCGCCGACCTTGGCCGCGAGCTTGGCTGCCGCGAGGTAGGCGGCGGCGAGCAAACGGAAGGCGTCCCTGCTGTGGGACCCCGAGGGGTTGTTTGTCAGTTCGGTTGCCTGGCGCAGCACGTCGGGCAGCAGGCGGGTGGCGGACGAGTAGCTCGCTCGCTGGTAGAGATCGTGAATTCGCCGAACAGACCGTCGTAGCTGAGCGAGGGACTGTGCTGGCCCGGCCGGCGGCGTGAGGTAGTCGGTCAGGAAGCTCCGTAGGTTACCCAGAAGCTCCGGTCGCGCAGCGCTGGCGCTGTTGGCTTCGTAGTCCTCAGGTCCGTCTCCCATAGCCCGTCCTCGGCGCTTGGCCACTGACACGTCGGCGAGCATGCCATCGACTTGTTCGAGCGTAACGCCCAACGCGAACGCGATCCGGGTTCGGTGCCAGGGGTGCGGATCCGTCTCGGCGTTCTCCCACCTCACCACCGTGGACCGCTCGACGCCCAGGATGTCGGCCAAGCGTTCCTGGCTGTACCCGAGAGCCTTCCGTCGCTGGCAGAACCGCTGCCGCTTCAGCGCCATGCTCAGCCTCCCTCCGCTCTGTCGTCAATGTAGTCACGATGCGTCGAACTCGTGGGGCGGCGTATGCCTCATTTATGCGTCATACGGGCTCCTTCGGCGCTGTAGTTCCGCACCCCGTCCAAGCCCGAAGCTGATCGCATGGCCCGGGGCGGGTGCTGGGCTCCGGCGGTGCCGCGTCCCCCGATTCGTGGCTGCCCGCCGACCCCGCCCGCCCCGGCGCCCCGTCCACGACACCCGACCCGGAGGCGCCCGCCAATGTCAGCCGCACCCACCGACCTCCCCACCCCGACCACCGACGAGGAGCCGAAGCCACACGTGACCGACGAGGCACTGCTGCACACCTCCCTGCTTCGGCTGCTGGACGGCGGCGGCGACCGGGCCGGGCGCCTGGCGTCGCTGCGGGTGCTCGGGTCCGCGTACCGCGGCTTGGGGTGGCGGCCCTGGCACGCGGCGCCGATCGGCGCCGCGCTGCTGGCCTCGCGCGACGTGCGCCGGCGGCGGGTCTGGCGGCTGGTGGAGCGGACCGCCGCGCGGGTGGGCGACGGCCCGGCCTGGTGGCCGGCCGAGGTGATCGGCCACGAGCGCGACGTCGACACGATCGCCGTGCTGACGGTACGGCCCTCGCCGCGTCTGCCGTTCCGGGCCGGGCAGGCGGTGCCGGTGTGCACGCCCCGCCGGCCGGGGCGGTGGCGGTGGTTGTCGCCGGCCAACGCGCCGCGCGCGGACGGCACCGTCGAGTTCCACGTCCGTGCCGTCGGCTGCGTCTCCGGCAGCCTGGTCCACGAGATACGCCCCGGCGAGCTGCTCTACCTCGGCCCGTCCGCCGATTCCGGGCTGGAGCTGGCCGGCGGTGCCGACGATCTGCTGCTGGTGGCCGGCGGCACCGGGTTGGCGCCGCTGCGCGCCCTGGTCGAGCAGGTCGCCGAGGCGCCCGCCGGCCGGCGGGTCACGCTGGTCGTCGGCGCGCGCACGTTCGCCGACCTGTACGACGCGATCGCGTTGGACAAGCTGCAACAGGCCCACGACTGGCTGACCATCGTGCCGGTGTTCTCCGACGACCCGGAGGCCGAGCCGGCCGAGCAGGGCACCGCGATCGGCCTGGCGATCCACCACCACCGGCCAGGTCAGCACGTGTACGTGTGCGGGCCGCCCGCGATGCTCGCCGCCGCCCGCCGCTGGCTGCCCATCGCCGGGGTGCCCGCCGACCGCCTGCACCTGCCCACGCTCGGACAGCGGTGACCGCCGCATGGTGAACATCGAAAATCGACGTGCCGAATGTGCAGTCCGCAATTGGCAGTCGGAAAGAATCGACGCTGGAAATTCCACGCAGTGGTGGCGAAAATATCGGCATGGCGACAGGGTGCGCCCGGCGCTACCCCTGGTGATCAGGGAAGATGCCTTCCTATTCTGGTTGGACAGAGGGGATTATCAATGTCCAGCGGGGGTGTGAAATGGCGTTTTCGCGTGCGTACCGAATGGTGGTGGCCGCCGTCCTCGGCGGGTTCCTGATCAGCGCGGCCGGGCCCGCGCCGGGGATCGCGGCGGCGAACCGGGAGATGACCGACTACCTGGCGGCCCACCCGGGTGGGGTTCCGATGAGCGCCAACGAGATCAGCTACGGCGACGGCGCGGTGCTGGTCACGCTGCGCGCACCCGTCGGCACCTACGCGCTGGCCGACTGCCCCTATGGGTGGTACTGCTTCTACGACCGGCCCAACTTCGGCTATCCCCGGGGCAAGCTCTCCGACTGTGGCCGGCAGAACCTCGCGACGTGGCAGTGGCAGTTCCGGGTGGCGTCCGCGCACTACAACATCTCCAGCGGATCGGTCACGTTCTACTACGGCACCACCGCGTTGTTCAGCGTCGGCGCCGGCAACCGGGTTCGTGCCGACGCCGCGCCCTATCGGGACTGGGCCAACTACGTCAACCGTCCTTGTTAGTCGGCTTCGGATCGGCGCACGGCCGGTCGACGATGGTCGAGGTTCGCCCGCTGTCGAGGAACAGATAGGAGGCGAGCGTCTCGTTGCCGGCGCCGATCTTCTCGTGGCTGAGCAGCCGGCCGGTCCGCTCGTCGAACTGCAACGTCTCGCGTTGACCTTCGCCGTTGTCGGCGCTGATCGCGTACCCGTCCCGGCCGCCGCGGTCGGGGTAGCTGCCACTGTCGATGACGCCCTCGGTCCTGGCGAGCAACCGCAGCAACGTCACCCGCTGCGGCACCGAGAGCGGCCAGAACCGGTGGAACTCGGCGACCAGTTCCAGCAGGCCGGCCGCGTTGCGCAGCTCCGGCGGCCTCGCGTCCAGCAGGCTGGCGACCTGCGCGCGCAGCTCGGCCGGATCCTCCGACGGTGCCGGCGGCACGTCGGTCAGGTCGCTCGGGCCGAGCGGGGAGACCTTCGCCCGGGCCCGCCGGCCGTGCTCGACGGCCTGGACGGTGCGCCTACCGGTGCCCTCCATGGTCCACCAGAGCCGCTCCTCGCGGAACCGGTCCGGCCGGTCCGAGTGCGGCTTGAGGTCCTTCGGTGACCACACACGCAGGCAGATGTGGGCGTACCGGCCCCGGCTCGGCGGCTCCGACCGCTGCGCCACCCGGGCGGCGATCCGGTCGAGCTGCACGCCCGGGCCCACCGGCTCGAACGGCGTACCCGCACGGTCGTCGTCACGGCTGGTCGGCGGCGTCTCGGTCCGGTTGGCCGGTGGCACCGTGAACGGCGGCTGGGCGTTCCGGTTCGACGCGCCTTCCGCCGCCAGCAGTGGCACGAGGCTGAGGCCGAGCACGACGAGAGTCAGCGGGCCCCGGAACCGACGCCGGCCATCCTTGCCGGCCGGTACCCACCGCCCGACACGGGCGCGCCGCCTCCCGTCGATCCGGTTGGCCGCGGCATTCCGGTTGCGGGAGTCGGGCGACCGTTCGGCCGGGGCTGGATCCAGGGTGGGGCTCGCGTTGCGGGGCTGAGCCGGCGTCGCCCGGTGCCGCCCCGACGCGCCCGGATCATGCCCGTCGCCGGGAAGGAGGTACAGGTCGGGCGCGTTGACCCGCGGTCGGGCGATGTCCAATGGCCAGGGCGGCGGCCCGCCGACGCCGGCGGCCGGCGGTGTCACCTCGCGGTGGTGCTCCGCGCGGTGCGCCTCCAGCAGATGCGCAGCCAGGCAGAAGCACCACCGGGCGCCGTCCGGACTCACGTTGTCGTAGGTGGTGGCGGCGAGCGCGTGCACGACCAGCGACAGCCGGAACTGCGTACGCCACTCCGGACGCCAGTTGCCGTTGTCTGCGTACGCCATCCCGACCTCGTGCGTGAGCCGAACGATGTCGGCCAGCGCCTTCGGCAGTTGGCTCGGCGCGGGCTTGTCCGGCTCGACCAGATAGCGTCGGAGCGCCTCCGCCTGCCGGGGCGGCAGGCCGGGCGGCCACGCCCCGTCCGGGCCGGGTCGCGGCGTCACCCACCGCAGGACCATGGACACCAGAAAGGCCCCCAGGTCGCGGGCCAGCGACGCCCGGCTCTCGTACGACTCCAGGTCGATCATGAAGAACGTGGTCGGGCGGGGAGTGCCGTCGACGGTCGCCGGGATCAGCAGGTTGCCGCCGTGGAGGTCCCCGTGCGATCGCGCGACCAGGTAGCGGATGCGGAGGTCGCCGAAGAGTCCGCCCGACTCGGCCAGCCGCAACGGATTCGGCAGCATCCTGCCGTCGACGTCCAGCCAGTCGCCGTCCAGATCGCCGAGCCCCAGCCGGTCGGCGGCCGGGCGGATCGCCCCCAGCGCCTTCGCCACCGTCAACTCGCGCGCGACGTACGCGCGCACCGTGGTGGCGGTGGTGGACGGCCCGCCGTTCCCGGACGGGCGGTTCCAGTCCGTCGGCAGGGCGGTGACCACCTTGCGGCAGGCCGCGACGAGGAGGCCGTCGTCCTCGATCGCGTCCAGGGCGACCACCGGGTCACCGCCGTTGGCGACGTCCTGGAAGGAGAGGTGACGGCCGTCGCCGACCGGATGCCAGCCGTGGTGCTCCTTGACCATGTGCCGCTTGGCGAAGCCGCCTCCCTCCGCCTTCGCCAAGGCGTGCCGGCCCGACTCGGGTGATCCGTGCCCGCCCGCCGGATGGACCTTGACCAGCTTCTTGCGGTCGCCGGTCAGCCCCGGGCCGGTGGGGCTCTGCAAACTGATGGTGAACAGATAGGCGCCGGTGTATCCACGCAGTGGTTCTTCCTGCGGCAGCACCTCGGCGGTGCCGCCCCTGCTGGCCGCCCATTCTTGCAGCGCCGCCAGCACGGGCGCGTCCTCCCGGAGCCACGCCGGTGTGTCGTCGAGACCTTCGTCCATCGTGGTCGTTGAGCTTTCTGGTGATGAGGGATGGGCTGTGCTCGGGACTGAGTCCCGGATCAACGTACCGGACTCCGGTCAAAGTGCCCATCAACTCACATGGTCGGACGAATTACTACTTACTGGTAGTTAAGTGATTACGCTAAGATGTGATCAAAAAGCGGACAGTGACATCTAGCGGCGTGGATGTAAGATCGGGTCGGCGGACCGGGAGGTTGACGTGACGGACCGGACTGATTCCCTGCTCAGGCGTCAGGTCGACCCGGCCATGATGTCGCTGCTGCGAGCCATGTCGGTCTGCCACTCCCGCGCCCAACGCCTCGACGCGCTGCGCACCACGGTCTCCGTGACGGTCGCCGGCGTCGGCGCGGCGGTCGCCTTCATCGGCGTGTCGGCCACCGCCGTCACCGCGCTCGGCGCGCTCTGGGCCGTGGTCAACGCGCTCGGGCTCGCCACCTGGTCACGCGGGCAACTCCGGCGCGCGGCCACCATCCAGGAGATGTTCGACGTCGACCTGTTCGGCCTGCCCTGGAACGAGGTGGCGGCCGGGGACCGGGTCACCGCCCCCGAGATCAGCCGGCTCGACCGCGCGTTCCGGGGCACCGAGCGCTACCTGCGTGACTACTACGAGATCCCGGAACTGCCCGCACCGTACGACGTCCTCGCCTGCCAGCAGCAGAGCCTCGGCTGGGGCGCCCGGCTGCGCCGCCGCTACGCGTACACCGTGCTCGCCGCCGTGGCGACCTGGACGGCGGTCGGCATCGGCTACGGGGTGCTCGCCGGCCTGACCGTGGCCCACCTGCTGCTCGCCTGGTTCGTGCCGTCGCTGGGCGCGCTGCTGCTCGGCGTCGAGATCTACCGCGGGCAGCACGAGGTCGCGATCGAACGCGACCGGGCCATGGCCATCGTCCACGGCCACCTCACCTCGGCCGTCCGTGACCCGTCGACGAACGCCGACGACCTGCTCACCGTGGCCCGCCAGGTGCAGGACCTGCTCTTCCACAGCCGCTGCACCCAGCCCCGCGTGCCGAACTGGTTCTTCCGGCGGTTCCACGCCGCGGACCGGGTCGACTTCCAGTCCACCATGGCCGGTCTGGGCCAGGTGCTGCATGCGCCCGCCCCGGCGACCCGACTCGACGGCTGAACACGGGGCCGCGCGGAGCGCCCGACGTCGGTACCCTCCTCGGATGCCGCACACCGAAGACCCGCTGGCCGGGTTCACGCCGGCCCGGGCGTACACCAAGGATGTCGTCGCCGACGCGCCCGCCGCGCCCGGCGTGCACCTGGTGCTCGACGGCGGCGTGGTCGCCTACGTCGGCTACACCGGCAACCTGCGCGCGCGGCTGCGGCAGCACCTCACCGGCAACCGCGACTCGTCGGTGCTGCACGACCAGGTCGGCCAGCTCCTCGACACGCCGGGCCGCGCCGCGACCCGCGACGACATCGCCGGGTGGCTGGGGCGGTGCGAGGTCCGCTGGCAGGAGACCGACAACCCCGAGGGTACGAAGGAAGCGCTGGTCCTGGCGCTGCGTCCCCGCTTCAACCGTCAGGTGCCCAGCTCCCGCTGACCGGCCGCTCTGCTCTAGTTTCGGTCGCCGACATGCGGTGCGCGGAACCATGCTTCATCGCCGAGCGCACCGAGATAGATGTACGAGACGCCTCGAGCCCCCTCGCCGACCGGAGTGAAGAACTCCCTCGCCTCGTTGATGTACAACCGGCCGCCCTGGTATCCCTTGACCCTCCTCAGGCGGTGGGCGAGTCTCCGGGCCGCCTCCAGTCCTACGACACTCGAGAGAAGCTCCTGCCGGGTGCCCTGCGTGCTGGTTCCGACGCGGCGGTAGATGTCGTCGCCACCAGCGGCCAGGACGTGCCGAATCCCGATGTGCGGCCCGGGCCAGGGATCGCCGGGAGTCAAGCCCGGTGGTGCTACCGGGCTGAGCGTCCGTCCTTCGAAATCGAAGTCGAGCAGCTTGCGGTGGGTGCCGGCGAAGAAGTAACCCCCGCCCGTGCGAGGCACCAGGACATGGCGGAACTCGTTGATGTAGAAAATGCCGCCGAGTCGCTGGCTCTGCAGGTCCTTGATCTCGTTGACCTTGGCGACGAGCTTCTTGTGCCGGTTGTTGGTCCTCAGGTGCTCGCCGTTGCTGTCGCGGTAGATCAGTCGAACTTCCCAATCACCGCTGTGTCCGCGAACAATCGAGTACTTGGCGTCCTTGTTGCTGTTGGGCGGTGACAGGACGGGGTACGGCTGGATCACGCTCGCTCCTGAGATGGCGGGTCGAATCGATGCCAGACGTACGGGTCTCTGCCGTACCGCCGGGACGTCCGGCGAGCCTAGGCCGGCCGGCCCGATACCGTCCACAACAGATCCGGAATCATCCTCGTTATTGGCCGTCTTCCCGACATCGGTGCCCACGGGTGGGATCGCACTTCATCAGGACGGCCAGGAAAAGCCACCCGGTACGTGGGCCAGAAACCGCCGCTGGCCGCCTTCGAGGTACCAAGCCCGACCGTCGCTGGTGACAAAGAAGCTAATTCCTCTGTCAAATAGCTGACGCCATCCTTCCAGTGCCCGCCGTGCGTTCGCCACCAGATCCGCGGGTGCCGCGCTGTCGGTCCGAGCGAACTCGGTCACGCCGCCCGGAAGGCGTCGCTCGATGACACCGCCCATCTTCTGCCGGAGGCGGAAGGAACCTCCACCCTTGTCGAGTTGCCCACGAAGCGGTGTTCCTGGCGTCAACGTGCTCGGATCCTGACCCCCGTCCGTCGGTGACGTCTCCCGAGGTTCGGCCTCGAACGAGTCGGAGAGTTGTCCAGCGACGTGTGGGCCGGCGCCGGCCGGGCCGTCCCCCCAGACGAGGACGAGACGATGGGCCGGGGTTACCCGGAAGCGCCCTCCGGGACGTCCACGGACCAGCTGAACAAGCGACGCCGCGTGCTGCGGGTTACGGATCACCGAACCTGAGCTGTTCGTGACCGTTCCTAGGGTGTCGACCGAGTACTCCTGGCCGCCGAACGTGCCCTGCCACTGCACTGGTGTGCCAGGCGCTCGGTAGCCCAATCGCGCCCACTCCTGCTCCTCGGTCGGCCGAGGGGTGGCGGGCGGTCCGGGCATCCGTTCCTTCGCCTTCTCCGGGTCGAGAGACCAGCGCCAGTAGTGGTTCGCGCCCTCGCCGGTGAGGTCGGCCCAGTCCTCCTTGGCGTAGATCTGCTCGTCCACCGTGCCTGCGACGTAGATGAGGTGCATGTCGGCGTGCTTGCGCGGAGCGGAGTCATCGAAGCGGCGACGCAGCACCCTGCCGAGTGCCTGGATCCGCTGGCGAACGCTGGAGGTCGCCGCGACCGACACGCCGAGGTCTGCCTCCGGTACGTCGATGCCTTCGACCAGCGACTTCACGGAGACCAGGATCTGCGCCTGGCCGTGCCGAAACGCGTCCAACGCCGCCACCCGTGTTCGGGCGGCCAAGCGGGAATGCTCCAGCACGACGGATGTTCCCGTCAGATGCTGCCGCAGGTGCTCGTACAGGTCCTTTGCCTCACCAACCCGCTCGTGAAACATCAGTACGCGGCGGGCTGTATCCGCCCGGAGAGCTTCTTCGATGATCTGGTGGGCCACCCGGCCGCGTTCGAGGGCGCGGTAGAGCAGATCCTTCCGCCGGCTCGCGGCGGCCATGTATCTGCGGGCGACCGCGGCCACCTCGTCCCCGCGTCGCTGCAACTGCTGCACTCGCCCGACCTCGAAGCCGAGCGAGCGCAGTTCGTCAGCGAGATCATCCACCTGCCGGCTTATCTTGTCGTACTCGCGCCGTTCCTCATCGATGAGTTGGATGCCATGGTGATGAATCTCGTAGTCCGGCAGCCAGCCGGCGACACGTGCGTCGCGCAGGGTGAAGCGGTGCACGACGGGACCGAGACCCTGGCCGACGAGTTGCTCGTCGTAGCGCAGAGGCTGACCTGACTCATCGAGTTCCTCGCGATCCGGGGTAGCAGACAGGCCGAGTCGATAGTCGGCCTTCGTGTCCAGCACCCGGGAGAAGGTTCGCGCTCCCGCTCGATGGCACTCGTCGACCACCAACATCAGAGGTTGTGCGGTCTGCGCCGCAGCGGGAAGTTGCTTGGCGGCGGTGTTCAACACCGCTACCAACGCCCTGCAGCGGGAAAGATCAGCTGAGCCTCCGGCACCGAGCAGGCCGATCTCGGGTCGCTCCAGGTTCGTGTACCGCTCCAACGCCGCCTGCCACTGCCGGGCCAGCGCCTCGGTGGGAACAACCACAGCCAGCCGCAGTTCGGGATCGCGTTCGGCCGCGCGCGCGGCGCAGGCGAGCGCGATCAGCGTCTTCCCACCACCGGTGACGATCTCGAGCGTTCCCCGGTGCGCGCCACCAGTGCCACCGACCCACGCCTCGACGGCCTCTGCCTGCCAGGGCGCCAGTTCGAAGCCACGGGTCCTGATCACCGAGTCTCCCAGCGTGAACGAGTCGGTTGTGGTGCCGCTGACGCTACAACGAGCACGACGGTCGCGGGCCGGCCTGGCACCAACTCCAGGTAGCGGATCCGCGTACCTGATCGGGCCGGCAGTCCGGCGGCGGCCGAGTCTCGCCGGCGTGCAGCTCAGCCTCGGGGCCGGGCGGCGCGCAGCGCGTCGACCACCGCCGCCCACCGGCTCGGCGTCATCTCGTCCGGCGCACGCAGCACATCCCCGTCGTGCACCACCACCCCCGCCTCCCGCAACCGTCGCAGGTTCGGCAGGTACGCCGGGTGCGCGGCCAGCGCGGCGTTGACCCGGGGGAAGACGTGGATCGGCAGCCCGGTGCCGAGCAGCTCGTTGAGGATGCCCAGGGCCAGCGTGTCACTCGCCCCGGACGCCCACTTGTTCAGCGTGTTGAAGGTGGCCGGCACGACCGCGGCGGCGTCGGCGGGCGGGTGCGGCTCGGGGTCGCCGGGGCGGCGCCACTGCACGCGTACCGGATGACCGGTCTGCGCGGCGAGCGCGTCGCGGTCGAGCCAGCTTCCCGCGACGGGGGTGGCGATGAGGCAGACCCGCCACCCGTCGGCGGCGAGCAGTTCGGCGAGTTCGCCGATCCGCTGGGCCGGGGGAGCGGCGCAGACGACGAGGTGGAGCACCGGCGCGTCACTCATGCCCACAAGTCTTACCCGGAAACGGCCCCGCCCGAGCACCGTCTCGGGTGCTCGGGCGGGGCGAGGTGTTAATAGGGGGCCCTTCCTATACCGAATGCGTTAAAAGGGGGCCCCGCCTTTCTGGGTGATGCCGTTGACCTTCAGCGTGTACGGGGCGTACTGCTGGACCTGCTCGGTGGGCTCGTCGTAGGCGACCACGGCGACCACCTTCGGGAAGAGCGCGAGCAGCGCGAGCTGCGCCCGGTTGAGCGTCAGGCTCGACTTACCGTCGAACTCGAACTGCCAGGCGAGCGAGTGCTTCTCGTCCAGGCCGATGAGCCGCACGTTCCAGTTGTGCACGGCGATCGGCTTGATCTCGGTGGGCGAGTCGAACGCGGCCAGGCTGCTGCCGTCGCTGACCGGGGTGCCGCCGAGCGTGACGTCGTCGACGAGCAGGCCGCCCTCGTTGACGCCGCCGTCGCTGACGTAGCGGAAGCCGAGCAGGATGTTCTTGCCGGCGTACGCGGACAGGTCGAAGCTGTGCGGCTCGAACCCGTTGGTGGTGCCGTTGAGCGCCGGGCCGAGCGGGCCGTCGGTGGTCTTGTCGCCGGCGATCGCCGTGTAGGTGGCGCCGCCGTCGGTGGAGACGACCACGTAGCCGTAGTCGAAGCCGAGCTCCGCGCCGTACTTGGCGAGGAACCGCAGCGTCGGGTCGGCGGTCGGCACGGTCACCGGGGTGACCGCGGCGGCGTCGGTGTTGTCGGCGTTGCCGGAGAACAGCACCGGGTTGCCGGCGCGGTCCGGGTCGTCGGTGACGACGGTCCAGGCCAGCGGCAGCGCCGGCAGCGTCTTCGCGCCCTGGAACGACAGCGACCGCAGGTCACGGCCGCGCAGCACGGTGCCGTCGGCCTTCGCGAGCGGGACGTAGTCGGCGCCGTTGGGCGCCGCGCCGGGCGTGGCGTACGCGGCCGGGTTGGCCAGGTTGACGGTGGAGCGCAGGCTCTTCGTGGTCACCCGGCTCTTGGGTACGCCGAGCATGACGCCCCTGCGCGACTCCCCGACGATCTTGTCGACCAGCGTCATGGTCTGGTAGTCGTGGATCACCTGGTACATGTTCTTCGCGCCCTCGGCCTTGAGCGCCGCGTCCAGGCTGGCCAGCCCCTGCAGGTCGGCGTCGTTGTGCAGCCGGTGCACGATGTCGTTGCCGTAGCGGTCGTACAGGAACTGGATGAACGCGTACGCGTTGCCGTAGTCGGCGAGCACCGCGTTCGGGTTCGGGCTCTCGCCCCAGAGGTTCAGCGAGTTCTCCGGGCCGCCGCAGTCGCGCGGGTTCGCGTTGTACGGCGTCTGCACCGTGCCGAAGCCCTGCTGGCAGTAGAGGTGGCTGTCCGCGCCCCGGTCGAAGACGGTGGCCTTCGTGTCCACGTACCCGGTGAGCGTCTGCGCGAAGTCGGACAGGCCCTCGTTCATCCAGGTCGTCTCGAACGGGTCGCTGTAGTAGTGCGCCAGGTGCTGCCACTCGTGGGCGAACGTGCCCTCGTAGCTGAACGGGCGGGCCGGGCGGCTGGTGCACAGGTCGTCGGTCGGCTCGTTCGGCGGGTTCGCGCCGGTGCGGTGCAGCCAGTCGAACGCGTCGACGGTCATCACGTTGCGGTCGAACAGCTCGTTGAGCTGCGCCGAGAAGAAGCCGGCGATGTAGGTCGGCGCGGCCGGGAAGTCGTAGTAGTTGTCGTCCCGGACGTTGTCGATCAGGGTGACCGTCTTGTTGCCGCCGCCGGTGTAGTCGCCGCCGTTGCCCTGCGCGTCCGGGGGGATCTGGGCGTTGCTGCCGTCGCGGTCCGGCGGCCGGCTGAACGCCACCGTCTCCTTCGGGTACATGTTCGTGTCGAACTCGTGCACGAAGCTCTGCACCTGCGCGTCGGTGATCTGCGTCGACGTGGGGATCTGGTTGCGGCAGTCGTCGGCCGGGAACGCGATGTCGTTGGCGACCCACACCTCGACGTTGTCGCCGACGCCGCGCAGCGTGTAGTCCTTGCGGTAGTAGCTGCCCTGGAAGTCGTCCATGCCGAGCCACTGCCGGACGGTGCCGACCGGCGGCGTCGGGGCCGCGGCGGCCTTCGACCGGGCCTGGGTGCGCTTCTGGTAGCGGGCCGGGGTCTTGACCGGCTTGCCGTCGAGCGTGAAGTCCTTGCGGGTCAGCTCGCGGGTGTCGTCGACGACCGGCTTGGCCTTCGCCGTGGCCGGTGCGGCGGACGCGGCAGTGGCGGGCAGGACGCCGAGGAACGGTAGGACGAGTGCGATGGCTGCGGTACCGGCGATCCGGCTGCGTGCCATTGGCCCCCCTTGTCGGGTGTGCGGAATCCGGCCGACGGGGTCACCGTCGTGTGCGCCGGAGAGACATTCACCGTCGTTCGTACGCCACACCGTTGCCTTTGGCAACCAGTTGAACGTGTTAAGAAGGGGCCCCGCCTCTACCGAATCCGTTAAGAAGGGCCCCCGCCTTGCAGGTCATCGAGAGTGTGCTGCGCGATGTGCGCGAGGGCGCGCACCGGGGCGTCGTCGTCGACTCGCCGCCGGGCGCCGGCAAGAGCACGCTCGTCGTGCGCGCGGCCGCCGAGCTGGCCGTCACCGGGGACCCGCTGATGATCGTGGCGCAGACCAACGAGCAGGTGGACGACCTCATCGACCGGCTCGCCCGCCGGGCCCCCGAGCTGCGGATCGGCCGGCTCTCCGCGACCGACTACCGGCCGACCGAGCGGGTGACCGGGCACGGGACGGTCCGGGTCGCGGCGAAGGTCGCCGACCTCGGCGGGCCGGCCGTCACCATCGGTACGGCGGCCAAGTGGGCGACCGTGCCCGAGGGCTCCTGGCCGTGGGCGATCGTGGACGAGGCGTACCAGATGCGGGCGGACGCGCTGCTGCGCGTGGCCGGGCGGTTCGAGCGGGCGCTGTTCGTCGGCGACCCCGGGCAGCTCGACCCGTTCTCCGCCGTCGAGACCGCCCGCTGGACCGGCCTGACCTGGGATCCGATGCAGTCGGCGGTGGCCACGCTGCTGCGCCACAACCCGGAGCTGCCGGTGCACCGGCTGCCGGTGTCGTGGCGGCTGCCCGCCTCCGCCGCGCCGGTGGTGTCCGCGGCGTTCTACCCGTTCACCGGGTTCCGCGCCGGCACCGGGCCGGCCGACCGGGCGTTGACGTTCACCGCGGCCGGTCCGGGTGACGGCTACGACGCCTCGGTCGAGCTGGCCGCCGCCACCGGCTGGGCGTTGCACGAGCTGCCGGCGCGGCACACCGTGCGTACCGATGCCGAGGCCGCCGCGGCCTGCGCGGAGCTGGCGCTGCGGGTGTTGCGGCGCGGCGCGGTAGCGGTCAGCGAGGCCGCGCCCGGCGGCGCGCCGGTGACCGCGGACCGGATCGCCGTCGGGGCCGCGCACCGCGACCAGGTCGCGGCCATCCGGGCCCGGCTGGGCGCGGCCGGCGCGGGCGTCACGGTGGACACCGCCAACCGGCTCCAGGGCCGGGAGTACGACGTGACGATCGTGCTGCACCCGCTCTCCGGCCGGCGTGACGCGACCGCGTTCCACCTGGAGTCGGGGCGGCTGTGCGTGCTGGCGTCCCGACACCGGCACGCCTGCGTAATGGTGGCCCGGGCCGGCATCGGTGAGCTGCTCGACGCGTACCCGTCGACCGAGCGGGTGCACCTGGACGTGCCGGTGAAGTTCCCGGACGGGTGGGAGGCCAACCAGACCGTGCTCACCCACCTGGACGCGCACCGGGCCTGAAACACCGACGGGGCAGTCCGTTTGGATCTTCCGGCGGCGGCGGGCGGTGGGCACGATGTCCGGATGCATCCTCACGACCCGTACCAGCCGGACCCGTACCAGCAGCAGCCGCCGCCGTATGCCGCGTACTACCCGCCGCAGCCGGAGGAGGACGGGATCAACTGGACGACGGTCCTCTGGGTCGCGGTGCCGGCGCTGCTGGTGATCCTGTGCTGTGCCGGGTGCGTGGTCTCGGGGTTCGCCGGGGCGTTCATGGACGGCTTCCAGGAGGGGTACTCGTCGTCGTAGCCGGCGGGCCGCACCTCGACGCGCGCGGCTGGCGGCGGTGCGTTAGACAGGGATCATGACCGTGAGCGTGCTGCCCTGGCTGGGCGGGGCCGTGGTGGCGGTGGTCGCCGGGTTCCTCGCCACGGCGCTGCCCCGCCGCCGCGAGCGCGACCGGGCCCGGCGGGTCGCCTGGTCGTCGGCGCGGGCGGCGATCCACGACGCCACCGTCAGCCGGGACGCGACCAGCACGCCGGTGCCCGAGGCGGAGCGGCTGCTGGCCCGCGCCGAGCTGCTCGCCGCCGCGCGCGACGGCGGCGCGGACGCGGCCCGCGAGGCGACCGCGCACGCGCGTCGCGCCGACGCGCTGTGGCGGGCCGGCCGATGAGGGTACGCCGGGAGCTGCTGCGCTGGTCACTGCTGGCCGTGGCGGCGGCGGTGCTGGCGGTGTTCCTGGTGGCGCAGCGGCAGAGCGTCGACGTCAGCTACGGGCGTTCGCCGTCGTCCGCCGCGCTGCCCGAGGAGGGCTCGGCCGGGGAGTTGAGCGACGCCACCGTCCCCTCGGTCGAGGAGATGACCGCGCTGGTCGCGGCCGACCCGGTGGTGCGCCTGCCCGGCGCGGTCGCGCGCTGGGACGAGTCGCGGGTCCGCGCGGCCATCGGCGGTGACGACACCCGGATCCTGGTCGCCCCGCCAGGGCTGGACGAGGCGGAACGCAAGCGGGTCAAGGACGTGCAGAACGCCGCGATCCGGATCGTCGGCACCGAGGTCAGCGGTGGTCTCTACCTGGCCACGGCGGACGACCTGCCGGGCTGGCGGGCGCAGTTCGCCACCGGCGACGTCACCGGGCAGGTGCTGGCGCTGCTCGCCGGGCTCCGCAAGCAGCCGTCCCCACCGGACCGCGACGACCTGCGCTGGCGGGAGCCGACCGCCGCCGAGCTGGCCCCGGTGACCGCCGCGCTGCGCGCCACCGGCCGGTGGATCGGCCCCGGCGCCACGCTGCGCGGGCTGCCGGCGAACGCCGCGACGGACGCGTTCCCGGACGGGGCCTGGTTCGTCGTGCTGCCGGCCCAGCCGTACGGGGCGCCACTGCCGGCGTACGGGCCGGCGCTGCACCGGCTCGCCCCGGACCGGCCGGTGGTGGTGATGTACGGCGGCTGGATCGAGTACCACGGTCCGGGCGCGGCGGACTTCGCCGAGGTGGCCGGCGCCAGCTTCTACGCGCAGTACGGCGGCCGGCTCAGCCGCTACGCCTACCCACAGGTCAACGTGCTCGGCGCGTACCTGGCCCGGGTCACCGACGTGCGGTACGCGGGGCTGTTCGACAGGCCGCTGCCGTACCGGCCGTTCGATCCGCTGCGGGTGGCGTTGCCGGCGCTGCCGTGGCTCTTCGCCGGCTGCGTGGCCGGGTTCGTGGTGCTGTCGATCCGGACCGTGCGCGGCGCCGGCCGGGGCCGGCCGGACGACGTCGGGCCGGGCGGCACGCCGGCGCGGCTGGCCGGGCTCTCCGCGCTGGCCGTGGAGCTGTCCCTGCTCACCGACGCGCGCAGCGACCCGGCGCTGGTGCGCGGTGTCGGTCGACTGCGCGCCGCCCGGTACGCGCTCGACGACGGGCTGCCCGACCGGCACGTACGCGGGCTGCTGGCGGACGCGGCGGCCGAGCTGGACGGCGTGGCCCGGGGCGTGCGGATGCCCGGCTACCGGCCGGACGTCTACCTGCGCGGGAGGCTGTCGTGACCGGCACCGAGCGCCGGCGGGCCGGGACCGCGCGTCGGCGGGCCGGGACCGCGCGTCGGCGGGCCGGCACCGAGCGCCGGTGGGTGGGCACCGCGCGCCGGATGCTGGGCCGGCTGGTCGGGACCGCGTTCGGCCGGGCGGTGCTGGCGTGCCTGGTGCTGGCCGGCTGGGCGCTGTGGACCGGCGGCCTGTTCGACGGCCCGGCCGCCCGGCAGGTACGCGCCTCGTCGGTCTACGCGGCGCCCGGCGTGGACCTCGACCGGGCCGCCGCCGAACGGGTCATCGGCAACCGTCGGCTGGTGGTGCTGATGATGCGGCCCGGCAGCGACCTGGCCGGGGCGTGCGACGACACCGAGCGGGCCACGCCGGGCACGCTGGTGCTGGCGATGAGTCGGGACGGCGACGACTGGGACACGTACGGCTGTTCCCGCCTCGGCGGCGACAGTCCGCGCGACATCGGACGTTCCGTGGTGGTGGAGAGCGTGATCGGCCAGGGCGCGGACGCGTTCGTGGACCGGCCGATCGAGGCGCTGAAGGTGATCGTGCTCAACTACGACCGGCTGGTCCGCACCGGCCTGGTGCCGGACGGCGGTCGTACCATCAGCCCGTCGCTGCCCCGCTACCTGCTGGCCGGCGGCGCGCTCGGCGGCGTGGTGGCCGGCGCGGCGGTGCTCTGGTTCGGGGGCCGGCGGGCCGGCCGGCTGGCCGACGCGCGGCGGGCCGGGCGGGACGCACGCGCCGACGAACGGGCCGCGCTGGGCGCCGCCACCGCCGTGCTCGCCCAGCAGATCATCGACCTCGAACGGGCCGGCGGGCCGGGCGGGTCGGCGTACCGGCGGTTGGCCGCCGACTACGTCGGGCTGCTCGACGAGGTGTCCGGGTCGGAGCCGGGGGATGCGGTGGGCCGGCTACGGGAACGGGTGGCGGAGCTGAGCCGACGAGCGGCGGAGCTGGCGGACGAGGCTCCCGGTGGGACGTCGGGACAGGCGGCGCGCGCGACCTCGGGGACGGGACCGGCGCGGACGCGCGGACGGGGCCGGCGGTGACCCGCCGACCCCGTCACCGGAGCGTCGTCAGCCCTGGGCGCCCACCGTCGCGGCGGCCGGCCAGCTGCCGCTGAAGACCTGGGCGGGCGTCGCGCTGCGGGCCGCGAAGCCGAACAGCGAGTCGACCCGGGCGGCCTCGGCGGAGCTGGGGTACGGGTTGGTGCAGCTCGTGCCGGCGCTGCCGCCGGACATGAGGATGGCGCAGTTGCCGTTGTAGTTGTCCGGCAGGCCGAGGATGTGGCCGATCTCGTGCGTCATGATGCGCAGCGGCGAGTACTGCTGGGCCTGGTTGTAGTCGATGACCACGCGACCGTTGCCGAGGCTGGTGCGCTGGGCGTACGACCCGCCGCCGTAGGTGTAGTAGATCATCAGGTTCGACCCGCACTGGGCCATGTTGATGTTGTTGGTGTAGTTGTTCCAGATCGACGCCGCCTGCACCGCGGTGCTGGCGAACGGGCCCGCCTGGCTGGTGTTGAAGCAGACGTTGCGGACCGCGGCGGAGGCCGGTGCCGGGTTGACGGCGACCGCGCCCAGCGCCGTGAGTGTCACGGCCGCGAGGGTGGCGAGGATCCGGGACAGCTTCGGCGTACGCATGGTTCACACTCCTGGGGATGGGGGGTGTGCGGACGCCGACAGCCTATAGATAGCGATCGATCGATATCAAGGGCTGCGCCGCAACAACCCGGCCGAGGCCATGGTGGCGGCGCGGCCCGGTAGGCCCGTCTGCCGCTGAAGCTGCGATATCTTGAGGTCGTTGGCCGACCGCCCATCAGGAGGTGGGTATGACCGCTGCCATGGTCGCGCCGGCCTGGATGCATGAACAGGTCACCGCCGAGCAGTACGCGACGTGGACCGAAGAGCAGTGCGCCGGAATCGAAATCGTGGACGGAATGGTGCTGGTGCGCCCAAGTGCCGCCAAGCGGCACACCCGCCTGGCCAGACTTCTGGCGAACGCCCTGGACGCTGCTGCGGGGCCGGAATGGAACGCGGACACCGACCTCGATGTCCGGCTTCAGGACGTGCCGCTGAACAACCGTCGCCCGGACGTGACGGTCTACCGGGCGGAGAGCATCGACGTCGCTCCGACCCGCCCCGAGCATGTGCTACTGGTGGCCGAGGTGGTCTCTCCGGGGTCGGAGACGACCGACCGGATCGTCAAGGCCGACCAGTACGCGAGGGCCGGAATCCAGTTCTACTGGCGGGTCGAGCAGGTCGCCACCGGTGTCCCCCTCCTCTACACGTACGTCCTCGACCCGGCGACCCGCCGCTACCGCGAAGGCGAGGTCTTCACAGATGCCGTGAAGCTCACGGTTCCCTTCCTGTTCGAGGTCGATCTCAGCCAATTCTGATCGACCGGTGCTTCGCGTCGGGTAACGCCCAGCCCGCCGCCCGCCGCGACCCCGTCCGTGAATGGATCCGGGTCGGCACAGGAACGGTCATTCACGCCGCCGGGAATCCCCGGTTTTGCTGTCGTGGTCCCGTCACGCGCGGTGTTCCACTGATCGCTTCCGGTCGATAGCGTCGCACCACTGGCCGTCGACGAAGGGCCGACAATGGACAACACCGGACACCCGCTCGACCGCAGGCGGCTGCTCGCCGGCGCGGCGGCGGCCTCGACGCTCACCCTGACCGGCCTGGCCGTCGCACCCACCCCCGCCGGCGCGGCGGCGGCCCCGACAAGCGCCGGATCGCCGCTGGTGACCCGGGACCGGATCGCCACCGCCGCGCTGCGCGCGCCCGACGGCTCCGCGCCGGCGGTCCGGATCCGGGCCGACCTCCACGACCGGCTCGCCGCCTGGCTGGCGTTCTGGTCGGCGAACTCCCCCCGCGCCTGGAGCACGCCGACGCAGGTGGCCGCCCGGGTCGCGCCGGCCGGCGACGCGCTCGACCTGCACGCGATCCGCTACCGCCGCGACGACGAGTCGCGGGCCGGCTTCGCCGCCGCCCGGCGGGACGCCACGCACCTGGCCACGCTGGCCAGCCTGCACCACCACTTCCCGCGCGTGCGGATCCGGCCGGACGGGACGATCCGGATCGGGGACGGGCTCGCCGGCTTCACCGGCACGCCGGAACAGATCGCCTTCGCGGTCGCCGCCTGCCGCGAGCTGTGGGGCGACGCGGCGGCCACCGCCGGCCGCTGGGCGGAGCACGCCGGCCGGGTCCTCGCCCGCGCCGGCCGGCCCGCCGACGCCGCCTCGCACGCCGGCTGGGCGGCCTTCACCCGGACCAGCCTGCGTCGCGGGCTGGGCACCGAATCGTACGAGTGACCGGAGGAGACAGATGGCCCGCAACGAGTTCCGCTTCGTGGTCGACGGCGTCGACCTGACACCCGACCAGCAGACCCTGATCGCCGGCGAGATCCAGAAGGCCGGCCTGGCCGCGCTGCGGACCGCCAACGCCAAGCTCGTCAACCCGCTCACGCTCGGCCACGGCAACATCAAGCTGCGGCCCGAGTGGTACGGGCTCTGGGTGCTCGACGGCGTGCTCGCGCAGGACCTCGGCCAGAAGATCAACGACATCGGATTCTGGATCCAGCGGTGACCGACGCCGCCCGATCGGCCGGCCCGCCGGAGCGGATGTGCCCGAGCACGCCGGCGTCCAACGCCACCGTGTTCCTCGGCATGATCACGCCGGCGGGCCGGGTGGCCTACGTGACGCCGGCCGTACCGGCCGAGGTGGCGCTGGCCGGGATCGACGACTCCGACGAGCCGGTCGAGTCGCGGGTCCGGCTCGCCGGCCCCTGCGTCACCTCGTCCTGCGGCTTCTGGACCGGCTCGCACTGCGGGCTGGGCGCCCGGATGGCCGCCTCGTACGCCGAGGCCGCCCCGCCGGCCGAGGAGACGCTGCCGAAGTGCGCGATCCGGCGTACCTGCCGGTGGTTCGCCGAGCAGGGGCCGGCGGCGTGCCCGGCCTGCTCGCACGTGGTCACCGACGCCCGACAGCCGATGAGCTGACCCGGCTGTCGGACCGGTCGACTAGCGTCGGGAGGTCATGGAGCCGCGGTTCGGCGAGGGGATCATCGGGCGGGAGCACCCCGCCGGGTTGCTGCGCGCCGAGGTGGCCCGGGTCGTCGACAGCCACGGCGGCCTCGTCCTGGTCACCGGCGAGCCCGGCATCGGCAAGACCACAGTGGTCTCGGCCGCCGCCGACGAGGCCCGCCGGCGCGGGGCGCTGGTGCTCGGCGCCGCCTGCTGGGACTCCGACACCGCCCCCGACCACTGGCCCTGGGTGCAGGTGCTGCGCCGGCTGACCCGGTCGGCCGACGACCCGTCCGGCGCCCGCGCGGCCGCCGACGCCGGGCTGGCGGCCCTGCTCGGCGAGCGCGCGCCGGACGACGACCCGACCGGCGGCGGCGCTCCGCCCGAAGCCCGCGACGACGCCGGAGTGGGCGACGACGGCGGTGCGGGCGGCGACGGCGGTGCGGGTGGCGACGGCGGTGCGGGTGGCGACGGCGGTGCGGGTGGCGACGGCGGCGCGGGCGGCGACGGCGGGCCCGGTGGCCACCGCGGATCCGGGGTGGACGGGGGCCGGGACGAGTTCGCCCGGCACGACGCGGTGACCGGCGCGTTGGTCGCGGTCGCCCAGCACCGGCCGGTCGTGGTGGTCCTCGACGACCTGCACTGGGCCGACCCGGCGTCGTTGCGGCTGCTCCGGTTCGTCACCCAGCACACCTGGTTCGAGCGGCTGCTGGTGATCGGCACCTACCGCGACGCCGAGGTGGAGGCCGACGACCACCGGTTGCGCCCGCTGCTGCTGCCGTTGGCCGCGAAGGCCACCACCGTCACGCTGACCGGCCTGGGGCGCGACGAGGTGGCCGCGCTGATCCGCCGCACCGCCGGCCGGGAACCGGGCGCGGCCCTCGTCGACGAGGTGCACCGCCGCACCGGCGGCAACCCGTTCTTCGTCGAGCAGACCGCCCGGCTCTGGCACACCGACGGCCTCGCCGACACCATCGCCCCCGGCGTACGGGAGGCGGTGCGGCGCCGGCTCGACCAGCTGCCCGCCCCGGTGGTCGAGGCGTTGACAGTGGCCGCCGTGCTGGGCCGCGAGTTCCACCGGCAGACGCTGGCCGCCTGCCTGCCCGGTCCGGCCGCGCAGGTCGACCGGCTGCTCGACCGGGCCGCCGCGGCCCGGCTGGTGCTGGCCCGGGGCGGTGGCCGGTACGCCTTCGTGCACGACCTGGTCCGGGAGACGCTCTACGACGGGCTGCCCGAGCATGAGCGGCGCGTCCGGCACGCCGCCGTGGTCCGGGCCGTCGACCGCGCCGACGACGCGCTCGCCGACCGGCTCATCCCGGCCGACCTGGCCCGCCACGCCTGGCTCGCGGGTCCCGAGCTGGACCCGGTACGCGCCGGTGACCTGCTGTTGGCCGCCGCGCGGGACGCCAGCGACCGGCTGGCCGTGGAGGAGTCGGTGCGGCACTTCCGGCGCGCGCTGAGCCTCGCCGACGAGCCGACCCGGCGGGTGCGGGTGCTGCTGGAGCTGGCCGGTCTGCTGCACCACGCCGGCACGCCGGGCGAGGCCGAGCAGTTGTTTGTCGACGCCGCCGCGCTGGCCCGCAAGCTCGACGACCCGGCCGTGCTGGCCCGGGTGGCGCTCACCGTCCGCAGCCAGCACTCGGCCACCCGCCGCCGGCTCGACGCCGACGCGCTGGTCCGCGAGGCGTACCAGCGGTTGATCGGCCCGCCCGAGCCGGAGCGGTCGACGCGCGCCCTGGTCACCGACCTCATCACCGCCACCGAGACGCTCGCCCGGCACGGCCGGGACGACGAGGCGCTCACGTTCAGCCTGTGGGCCCGCCACGACACCACCTGGGGGCTGGGCACGGCCGAGGAGCGGGCCGTGGTCACCGCCGAGATCCGGGAGGTGGCCCGCCGCGGCGGCGACCGGGACACCGAGCTGTGGGCCACGTCGCTGCGCTGGGTGGCGCTGCTGGAGCTGGGCGACCCGGCGTACCGGGACGAGTTGGCCGCGTTCGTCGCCGGCTGCCGGGCGGGCGACGTGGCCCGGCAGCGGATGGCGGCGGCCGTGGACAGCGGCATCATCGCCGCCTTCCGGGGCGACTTCGCCGCCGCCGACGCGTGCTACGCCGAGATGGACGGCTACGGCGAGTGGGAGCACTCCGACCACGCCTTCATGGCACATCACCTGCGCTGGTCGCTGCTGGTGCTGCGCGGGCGGCTCGCCGAGGCCGAAGCCGTGCTCGACCGGCCCGGCGCGGCCAACCACCCGCAGGTGGAGCTGCTCCGGGCGATCACCGTCGCCGAGCGCGGCGACGCGGGCGCCGTGCTGCGGCTCGTCGGCGGCATCGAGGCGGCCGGCACCGCGTACCCCCGGCCGGTGTCGGCGCTGTGGCTGCGGCTGCGGGCCCAGGCGGCGGCCGTGGACGGCGACCCCCGCCGCTGCGCCGAGGCGCGGGCAGCCCTGGCGCCGCACCGCGGGCGGTGGATGGTCGCGCTGTTCGGCTGCGACATCGGCGGGCCGGTCGACCTCTGGCTGGCCACCGTGGACGCGGCGGAGCGGAGGTGGGACGACGCGGTCGCCGGCTTCGCGGCGGCCCGCGACGCCGCCGACCGACTGGGCGCCCGTCCCTGGTCGGTGCTCGGGCGGGCCGGGCTGGTCACCGCGCTCGCCGGGCGTGGCGGGCCGGGTGACGCGGCCGAGGCGGCCCGGCTGCGGGCCGGGACGGTGGCCGAGGCGCGGGAGTTGGGCATGGTCCAGGTGGTCGAGCGGCTCACCACGGCCGACCGGCCGGCCGGCCCGCGGGCCGCTGACGACGGCGCGGGCGTGTCGACGTCTCGGGCCGGCGCGACCGCTCCGGTCGGGGCCACGACGTCGGCGGGTGTCGCCGGTCGGGGCGGGCTGGCGGGTGGTCCCGGTGTCAGCGGTTGGGCCGGCATGACGGTCGATGCGGGCACGCGCGCCCGACCCGGTTCCGGTGGCGGCCCGGACGCGGCGGCCCACGGCGCCGACGCGGGCCGGCCCGACTTCCGCCTCGACGGCCCGGTGTGGCGGCTCGCCTACGCCGGCGTGGTGGTGCACCTGCCCGACGCCAAGGGCCTGCACGACCTGCGGCTGCTGCTGAGCCGGCCCGGCGTCGACGTGCCCGCGGTCGAACTGCTCGACCCCGCCGCCGGCGCGGAACTCGTCGCCGCCCGCCGTCTCGGCGCCGACCCGGTGCTCGACGACCAGGCGAAGACCCGCTACCGGCAGCACCTGCGGCGGCTCGACGACGAGATCGACCGGGCCGCGCTGCGCGACGACGAGCGGCGGCTGGCCGCTCTGGACGCCGAGCGCGCGGCCCTGCTCGACCAGTTGCGCGCCGCCGCCGGGCTGGCCGGGCGCAGCCGCCGCCTCGGCGACCAGGCCGAGCGGGCGCGCAAGGCGGTGACCGGCCGGATCCGGGACTCGCTGCGCCGGATCGAGCAGCGGCACCCGGCGCTCGCCGCCCACCTGCGCGAGTCGGTCACCACCGGCCGCACCTGCCGCTACCAGCCGGCCGACCCGGTGCCCTGGCGACTCTGACGCGCCGCCCCGCCCCACCCGTCTCGCCCTGCCCTGCCCCGCCCCGCCTCACCGATCGTGGACTTGTGGCATCTCCGATAGCGGCACCAATCCGACATTTCCTGGTGCCACAAGTCCAAGCTCGGGCGGCACCCCGCCTCCGACGCCGTGATCATGAAGTTGACGGCAGCGTTGATCTCCATTGATACCGCTAACCTCATGATCGCCCCGCGCTTCCGTTTCTCGCCCTCCCGTCGGAGCCCTCCGCGGGGTTGATCAAGGAGTTTGCGTCGGAGTCGATCTCCGCGACGACGCAAACTCCTTGATCAACCGTCCGCTTCCGCCCGGGTGGAACCCCACGGGTGTCTGCTGGGCCGTGACACCCATCACGTTCCACTCGGGTGCCGGGTGGGGCGGAAGCGGGACAGGGAGCAAAGCCTGGTCACCGACCGGCGCCACCCCACTCGGTCGGTTCGCCACCCAACGCGCCCACCCGACCAGATGATCATGTAGGTGACCGCGCCGGGAAGCGCCCTCGAACCCGCACCCTCACGAACCCGTGACGACCCCGCTCACCGATCGAGGAAGAGGTGGGGGGTGGAGCGGTGGTGCGTGGCCCGGGGCGGCCTCGACCCCACCACTTCGCCGAGGTGGTGGGGTCGAGGTGCGTCGGACCCCGCCACCTCGGCGAGCTGGTATGGATCAATGGGCGGGGTCAGCGCCGGTTGTAGCGGCGCATGGTCAGCGTGCCGAACACCACCACGAACCCGGCGCTCCACAGCAGCAGCCACATGGTGTTCGTGGCGTCCGTGGACCCGGCCATCGCGGCCCGGACCGAGGCGACCAGGTGGGTCACCGGGTTGACCTTGACGAACGCCTGCAACCAGCCCGGCATGGTGGCCGGCTCGACGAACACGTTGCTCAGGAACGTCAGCGGGAACAGCACCATCATGCTGACGCCCATCACCGACTTCTCGCTGCGCAGCACCAGGCCGAAGAACGTCCACACCCAGGAGAACGCGAACGAGAAGACCACCAGCAGGCCGATCCCGGCCACCACCCCGGGCAGGCCGCCGTCGGGGCGGAACCCGAGCACCAGCCCCACGGCCAGGATGACCACCGCGGCCAGGATGTAGCGCAGCACGTCGCCGAAGATCATGCCGACCAGCGCCGCCGGCCGCCACACCGGCAGCGTCCGGATCCGGTCGAAGACACCCTTCTCGATGTCGTTGTTCAAGCCGACCCCGGTGTACATGGTGATCATCACGACGCTGGTGACCATGATGCCCGGCAGGAAGAACTGGAGGTACGCGCGCGGGCTGTCGGCGAGCGCGCCACCGAACAGGTAGGTGAACATCAGCACCATGATGATCGGGAACGCGGTCACGTCGAACAACTGCTCCGGCACGTGCTTGATCTTCAGCACGGCCCGCCAGCCGAACGTCAGCGACGCCGACAGCGGCCCCGGCGGGGCCGGTCGCTCGCCGGGCGCGAGCACGGTGGCCAGCGCCTCGGTGGACGGCACGTAGACGGACGGGGCCCGCCCGGTGGTGGTCGCGGTGTCGCTCATCGGGCCGCCTCCAGTTCGTCGTCCCGCTCGTCCGCCGCGACGGCCGGGTGGTCGGTCAGGGCCAGGAACACCTCGTCCAGGCTGGGCTGGCCGAGGGAGAAGTCGTCCACCACGATGCCGGCGCGGGCCAGCTCGCCGAGTGCGCGGGCGGCCTGCTCGCCGGCCTCCAGGTCGGTGCCGTCCTCGCCGACCCGGGCGGTGAGCGCCACCGGGTCGGCCGCGAGCTGCACCGGCACGTCCAACGTCGTACGCAGCACCTGCTCGGCCCGGGGCCGCTGCCCGGCGTCGCGCAGTCGCACGTGGACGGTGCCCGACCCGACCGACGACTTCAGCTCGCCCGGGGTGCCCTCCGCGATCACCCGGCCGTGGTCGACCACCGCGATCCGGCCGGCGAGCTGGTCCGCCTCGTCCAGATACTGCGTGGTCAGCAGCACCGTGGTGCCGTGCGCCACCACCGCCCGGACGATCTCCCACACCTGGTTGCGGCTGCGCGGGTCCAACCCGGTGGTCGGCTCGTCCAGGAACAGCAGGTCCGGCGTGTTCAGGATGCTCGCCGCGATGTCGATGCGCCGCCGCATCCCGCCGGAGTACTTCTTCACCTGCCGGCCGGCGGCCTCGGTCAGCCCGAACGCGGCGAGCAACGCCTCGGCCCGCTCCCGCGCCGCCGGGCGGCCCAGCCCGAGCAGCCGGCCCAGCAGGACCAGGTTCTCCGCGCCGGTGAGGTCCTCGTCCAGCGAGGCGTACTGGCCGGTCAGGCTCATCCGGGCGCGGACCGCGTCGGCCTCGGCGACCACGTCGTGGCCGAAGACCCGGGCCGAGCCGCCGTCGGGACGCAGCAGCGTCGCCAGCACGCGTACGGCGGTGGTCTTGCCGGCGCCGTTGGGGCCGAGCATCCCGTAGACGGCGCCGGCGGGGACCCGCAGGTCCAGACCGTCGAGCGCCCGGGTCGAGCCGAACGACCGGGTCAGGCCGTCCGCCTCGACGGCCAGCCCGGTGTTCCGGTTACTCATGATCACTACCTCTCTGCGTCGCGTACCGGCCGACCGACCGGCTTGGCCTGCCACTCGTCGTACGCGAAGTCGATCGTCTGTTTCAACGAGGCCGGGAAGCTGTGGTTGTACTCCGGGGTGACCACTGTCCGGCACTGCCGGCCTCACCCCTCAGACGCCAGACGGCCCGCCAGATCGGATCTGGCGGGCCGTCTCGTCGGGGGCCACCGCAGTGCCGCTCTGCTCGGTCAGCCGGCCGCGTCCAGTCGGGTGCGCTGCTCGGCGGTCAGCTCCAGGTCGACCGCGCCCAGGGCCTCGTCCACCTGCGCCACCGAGGAGCAGCCGACCAGCGGGATCGCCGGCACGTCGCCGCCCATCAGCCAGGCCAGCACCACCTGGTTGACCGTGGCACCGGTCTCGGCGGCCACCGCACTCAGCGCCGCCAGCCGGGCCGGGTTGCCGGGCAGGGCGTACGCCTCGCCGAGCCGCTCCGGCTTCGCGTACGCGCCCTTGAGCAACGGCGAGTATGCGACCAGGGTGAGCTGCGGCTCGGCCCGCAGGTAGCTGGCCAGATCGGGGCCCACCCAGCCGACGTCGCCGTCCGGGTCCAGGTCGCTCGGCAGGTCCACCCGGGGCGGCAGGTAGCTGCGGTGGTACTGGAGCACCTCGTACCCGGGCAGCCCGGCCGCCGTCGCGAGGGTCCGGGCCCGCTCCACCCGCCAGGCGCGGTGGTTGCTCGCGCCCAGCAGCCCGACCGTGCCGTCGGCGACCAGCTCCGCGAAGCCCTCCACCGTCTCGCGCAGCGGGACGACCCGGTCCTCGATGTGGGCGTAGAGCAGGTCGATCCGGTCGACGCCGAGCCGTTCCCGGCTGCGCTCGGCGGACTCGCGGATCACCGCTGCCGACAGTCCCTCCGCGTTGTCCAGGTAGCTGGTGCCGGGCGCGAGCGGGCGGGCGCCGAGCTTGGTGGCGAACACGACCTCGGGGCCGATGCCGCGGCTGCGCCGCCAGCGGCCGAGCAGTTCCTCGCTCTCCCCGCCCTGGCCGCCGTTCTGCCAGAAGGCGTAGTTGTCCGAGGTGTCGACGAACGTGCCGCCGGCCTCGACGTACCGGTCGAGGACGGCGTAGGAGGTGGCCTCGTCGGTGGCGGTGCCGAACAGCATCGCGCCGAGGCTGAGCACGCTGACCTCGCGGCGGGTGGCCGGATCCGTGCCGATGGTGCGGTAACGCATGTCTGGGTCCTCCCCGTCGGAGCGGTTGCGTCACCCTGCCCCTTCGAGCGTGCGCGAAGTCAAACCCCGGCCAGGGGCCGGCCGACGAGCCTGTCGCCGGAGACGGACCGCTGGTAGAGCACGCGGTGCCGGTCCCGTCGGCGGCGCACCAGGCCGGAGCGCAGCAGCACGCCCAGGTGGTAGGAGACGGTCGCGGGGGCCAGGTGGTGCCGGTGGCTCAGCTCGCCGGTGGAGCGCGGCACGTCCAGGTCCGCCAGGAGTTCCGCCCATTCGAGCACTGTCGAATCATTGGCGTTCGCCGGTCGCGATGGTCTGCAATGGCGGGGCAGCGACGACCGCGTCCCGCACGAGGCGCGGCCGGTGGTGCGCGACCAGGACGCGGCGGGCCGGTCAAACGGGGGTCGGCCCGCCGCGTGGGCGGAGGAGGGGCCGGCGCGGGCCCTCCTCCGGCCGGTCAGCTCGGCACGTAGTCGAACGTGTCCGGGTGCGCGCCCTGCCGGCCGTCCTCGCCCTTGTCCAGGCCGCCGAGCCGGTCCATCGCGGCGTCGTCGAGGGTGAAGTCGAAGATCGCGAAGTTCTCCTCGATCCGCTTCGGCGTGGTCGACTTCGGGAAGACGATGTCGCCGCGCTGCACGTGCCAGCGCAGCACCACCTGGGCCGGGGTGCGCCCGACCTGCTCGGCGAGGTCGACCACGGTCGGGTCGTCGAGCACCTTGCCCTGCGCGATCGGCGACCACGCCTCGGTCATGATCTGGTGCGCCCGGTCGTACGACCGCACCTCCTCGTTGCCGAAGTAGGGGTGCGCCTCGATCTGGTTCACCGCCGGCACCACGTCCGCCTCGGCGGCCAGCCGCTCCAGGTGCGCGACCTGGAAGTTGGACACGCCGATCGACCGCACCCGACCGTCGCGCCGGAGTTCCTCCAGCACCTTCCAGGTGGAGACGAAGTCGCCGTCGTAGAGCGTGGGCAGCGGCCAGTGGATCAGGAACAGGTCGAGGTAGTCGAACCTCATCTCGGCCAGCGACTGCTCGAACGCCTTGCGGGCGTCGTCCGGGCGGTGGAAGCCGTTGTTCAGCTTGCTGGTGACGAAGACGTCGCCCCGGTCCAGCCCGGAGGCGCGCACCGCCTGCCCCACCTCGGCCTCGTTGCCGTACATCTGCGCGGTGTCGATGTGCCGGTAGCCGATCTCCAGCGCGGTGCCGACCGCCCGGGCGGTCTCCTTGGGGTCGATCTGGAACACCCCGAAGCCGAGCTGCGGGATGGAGTTGCCGTCGTTGAGTGAGATGTCCGGAACGCGGGTGGCGGCCATGTCGTGTCTCATCTCCGATCGTTCGGGGGTGCCCGGAAGCGCTTCCACGTGGCCGCTCCCGGGCCGTGCCACCCGGTGTTCCTACCCGATCGAAGGGCATCCTCACGTCTGGGACAACGTCAACCCCAGATGGAGCGTGCCCACTCGGGGTGGTCGACGAACGGGTTGCGGTTGCCCTGCCAGCGCTCGTAGATGCGCTGGTTACGGCGCTGTTCGAACGCGTCCGGCGGGTCCTGCTCGTTCCAGGTGAGCAGCTTCGACAGCCGGCCGAGCCGGGGCGCGGTCCCGTTGGCCACCGAGTCGTTCGGCTCCAGGTCCGGCCAGCCGTCGTCGCCCTCGTACCGGATCGCCATGTAGAGGATCATCCGGGCGACGTCGCCCTTCACCGCGTTGCGCGGTTCGAACGAGTCGGCGTCGGTGTAGCAACCGGGCGCCTCGGCCACCGCGCCGCCGCCGGCGTCGAAGTCCTTGTTGCCGCGCAGCGAGTTGACCGACACGTCCTCCGGTCGCAGGTGGTGCACGTCGGTGCCGGGGCCGGTGGCGGTGCCGAAGTCGCCGTGCGACTTGGCCCAGACGTGCTCGCGGTTCCAGTCGTTCACGCCGCCGCCGTTGCTGGTCTTGCTCTGCGAGCGCCCGCTGTAGAGCAGGATGACGTTGGCCGGGTTCGCCGGATCCTGGTCGGTGTCCTTGAGCGCGTCCCACACCTGGTCGTACGTGAGCTTGGTCTGGGTCCTGATGATGGTGTGCAGGGCGGTGCGCAGCGCCGGCCCGGTCTTGCCGGTCGCGGCGGCGTAGTAGCCGCTGGGTGACGTGGTGCCGGTCGGTGTCGGGGTCGGGCTCGGGGTGGTCCCGCCGCCGAGGCTCATCGCGCTCGGGTCCTTCAGCCCGCCGTGGCTGAAGTATGCGGTCAGGGTGCCGGTGGCGGTCACCTGCCGCCCCCGGAGCGACGGGTTGGTGAGCAGCCCGAAGGTGCTGCGCCAGGCGGCGGTGACCTGCACGTACAGCATCCGGCCGGTGCTGGTCTCGGTGGCCTGGTCGGCGATCGCGATCGCGGTGTCCGCGGTGAAGCCGGACGTGACCACCGTATTCGTCGCGGTCGGTTGGCCGATGACGTAGCCGGTGACGGTCGCGGCGCGGCCGTCCTGGGCGGCCAGTGCCTGCGTCACGGTCAGGGTGGTGGCCGCCGACGCCGCGCCGGTCACCGTCAGTGGGGTCGCGACGGTGACGGTCAGCACGACCGCCGCGATCAGCCGCCCGGGTCGCGAGCGGGTGACGCTCTTCATATTCATGACCAGCGATGTTAGTTGGTGTCGGATGAACTCCGGGAGATCACGGCGACAACTTTTCGTCCTGCCCGGCCTCGAAGAGCACCGGCCACGGTCGGGCCGCGGGAGCGACAAGCGCCGGTCCGACCGGCGTCTCCGGCGCCGCCAGCACCTCCGCGGCGAGCTGCCCGAACATCGGCGCCGCCGGGTGCGCCCCCCGGCTCGGCCAGGCCGCGGAGATCCGCCGTGCCAGCGGTGCGCCGGCGAGCGGCCGCCAGGCGATGCGGGGTTCCCGACGCGCCAGCGCCGCCGGCTCGACGGCCACCGCCCCGCCGGCCAGGAGCAGTCCGAACAGGAACTCCGGGTTGCGCGCCGGTCGGACCCGGGACGGGGCGAAACCATGCTGCCGGCAGACCGTCAGCAGATGCTCGTGCCAGCCGGGGGCGGTGGCCGGCGGCGCGGTGACCAGGTCCAGGCCGGCCAGGTCGGCCAGCGCGACCTCGCGGGCCCGGGCCAGCGGCGAGCTCCGGGGCGACAACGCCCCGACCGGCACGTCCACCGGCTCCCCGAACCGCAGCCCGGCCTCCTCGACCGGATGGTGCAGCAAGCCGACGTCCAGCCGGCCCTCCGCCAGCATCCGCCGCTGTTCGGCGCTGGTCAGCTCGTGCAGATCAAGATCGAGCCCGGGCGCGCGGGCGGCCAGCCCGTCGAGCAACGCGCGCAACGTCACCGCCGGGGTCTCCGGGGGTACGCCGGCGCGCAGTACCCCGAGCGTGCCCCGGCGTACCTGGTCGGCGAGGTGCCGCAGTCGGCGTTCGCCGGCGAGCAGGTCGTCCGCCTCGCCGAGCAGCAACTGACCGGCGGTGGTGAGACGGACCTGCCGTTGCGACCGGTCGAAGAGCGTCGCGCCCAGCTCCTGCTCCAGCCGCCGGATCGACTGGCTCAACGGCGGCTGCGCCATGCCCAGCGTCTCGGCGGCCCGGCCGAAGTGCAGCTCCCGGGCGACCACCACGAAGTGCCGCAGGTGTCGCAGCAGGTCCACCCGCGCACCCTAGCGTTCGCGCTGGTTACCGTGTCGGGGTGGATGCGGCGCAGCGGGTCGGGGAGATCTTCGGACGGGCCGGGCTGAGCGGGTGCCTGCACGTCGCCGACGTGGACGACCCGTCGCGCGAGGTGGCGCTGCGCGCCGACGAGCAGATCGTCATCGCGTCCGTCTTCAAGATCCTGCTGGTGCTGGAGTTCGCCCGGCAGGTCACCGCCGGCCAGCTCGACCCCGGCGAGCGGGTGCTGGTCGGCGCCGCCGACCGGCTGGGCGGCTGGGGTGTGGCCGGCTGCGCCGACGACGTCGAGGTCTCCCTGCGCGACCTCGCGTACTTCGCCATGTCGGTGAGCGACAACACGGCCGCCGACCTGCTGCTGCGCCGGGTCGGCCCGGATGTGCTGCCGATGCTGGCCGCGGAACTGGACCTGCCGCGTACCCGGATCGTGGGCGGACCCCGGCAACTGGTCGAGACGATGCTCGCCGACGTGGGCGCGCGTACCGAGGCCGACTTCGCGCGGATCTTCCCCACCCTGCCGCCGGAGCGGGTCCGGGCCATGCGGGTCTTCGACCCGGACCACACCACCTCCAGCACCGCCCGCGAGCTGACCCGGCTGCTCGGCCTGGTGTGGCGGGACGAGGCCGGCCCGGCGGAAGCCTGCGCGACGGTCCGGGAGCTGATGGCCCGGCAACTCTTCTGGACCCGGCTCGCCGCCGGCTTCCCGCCCGGGGTCCGGGTCGCCGGCAAGACCGGCACCCTGCCCGGCCTGCACCTGGAAGCCGGCGTCGCGGAGTATCCCGACGGCGGCCGGTACGCCGTAGCGGTCCTGGCACGCACCGAGCGGCTCAGCACCCGCCGCATCGACGCGGACCTGGCGATGGGGGAGGCAGCCCGGGCGGCGGTCGAGTCGTTGCGCTGATCTTTCGGACCTCGACCCCGGTGGGCACCGGCTCCGGCCTGCGGTGATATCGGAACGGATATCGATCATTCCGTCGCTCGATCTTGGACGCCGCCGCTCATGCGGTGGTGGAGTGGGCCTACCGATCCACCGATCCCGAACGGGGAGGACGACCTGTGCCCGAGAACCAACCGTCCCGCTACGCCCGCCGCCGCTTCCTGCGTGACACCGCCGTCGGCGCCGCCGCCGTCTCCACCGCCGGGCTCGTCGCCGGCGCCCCGGCCCCCGCCGCTCCGAGCGCCCCGGCGGGCCGGCCCGCCGGCCGCGCCGGCGCGGTGAGCTTCCGCTGGTGGGGCACGGCCGGGTGGCGGATCGACATCGGCGACCGGACCGTGCTGGTCGACCCGTACCTCAGTCGATTCGACACCGGCCTCTTCCGGGGGGCGTTCCACCCGGACACCGCGCTGACCGTGGCCGCCGACGTGGTCGACCGGTTCGCCGACCGCGCCGAGAACATCCTGGTCACCCACACCCACTGGGACCACTTCAACGACGTGCCGCACATCGCCGCCCGGACCGGCGCCCGGGTCCTGGGCACGCTCACCGCCCACCATCTCGGGTTGGCGTACGGGCTGCCGACCGGGCAGCTCGCCCCGGTCAAGGGCGGCGAGGTGCTCGACTTCGACGGCTACACGGTCGAGGTGGTCGGCTCGCTGCACAGCCGCAACGCGGGCTGGTCGATGGCCTTCCCCGGGGTCCGGGTCAGCCCGCCGCCGCGGCCGGCGAAGATCTCCGACCTGCCCGAGGGGGACACGTTGGCCTACCAGATCCGGGTCGACCGCGGGCCGTCGGTGTTCTTCATGGGCGCCAGCGACCTCGACGAGCGCAACCTCGCCGGCCTGGCGCCGGACGTGGCGATGATCGCCTCCGCCGCCACCACGTCCGTCGCCGACTACGTGCCCCGGCTGATGGCCGCGCTGGACCACCCGAAGGTCGTGGTGCCGGTGCACTGGGACAACTTCGAGACCCCGCTGACCAACCCGCCGACGGTCGCCGCCGCCGACCGGGCTCGCCTCGACGCCCTGATCGCCGATGTGCGTCGGGTCTCGCCGCGCAGCCGTGTGGTGGTGCCCGAGTACCACACCGCGTACCGGTTCTGACCGGTCGCGCTCAGCCGGCGGTCAGGTCGCGCAACGCCAGCACCGACTTCCAGTTGCGCGCCGTCGCCACCACACCCAACTTCTTCTCCAGGTACGCGGTGGTGAACTTCGTCCGCCCGTAGTTGCCGGCCGGGTAGTGCAGGTGCAGCTCCCGGCCGGCCAACGCGTACGCCATCTCCTCGCCGGCCGGCACGGCCAGCTCGCCGACCCGGGCCGGGTCCGGCGCGGCGGACAGGAACACCACCAGCACCCGGGTCGGGTCGTCCTGCCGCCCCGCGTACGGGCTCGCGCCGGCCAGTGCGGCCAGCTCGGCGCCGTCGCGGACCAGCACCGGCACCCGCAGGCCCAGGTCGTCGGCGAGCCGCGTCGCGATGCCCTCGGCGAGCACCTCGTCACGGGTCGGCGGAGCGGTGAACACCACGTTGCCGCTCTGGAGGTAGGTCGTGACGTCGGTGTGGCCGAGGTCGGTGACGACGCGCCGCAGGTCCGCCATCGCGAGCCGGGTGGCGCCGACGTTGACGCCCCGCAGCAGGGCGGCGTAGCGGGTCATGGCCGCCAGCCTAGTCAGGCACGCGCCAACCGGGCGTAGACGTCGCCGGAGCGACCCGCCGGCCGGTACGTCTCCAGCAGCCGCACCAGCCCGGCCGCGTCGAGCCACCCGTCGGCGGCGAAGCGCATCGTCTCCACCGGGGAGTAGTTGTAGTGGTAGCCGCCCGCCGACGCGCCCAGCCGTTCCACCTGGTCGAGCACCGCGAGCGCGGCGTCGTGCGCCGGCGGGAGGTACTCGAAGGAGAGCGCGCGCACCGGCCGGCTCAGCCCGGCCAGCACGTCGCCCTCGAAGCCCTCCACGTCGACCTTGCAGAACGCCGGTACGCCGTGCCGGGCGACCAGGTCGTCGAGCGTCACCACCGGCACCTCGATCGAGCGGTCCCACCGCACCCCGGCGAAGCTCGGGTCCGCCGTCACCGAGTCGATCCAGGACGACGACATGGTGGACACCGTCGGCGTCGCGGACGACAACTCCAGCCGCGCCTGCCCGGCGCGGGCGCCGACCGCGACGGGTTCGACGACCACGCCGTCGTCCCGCCCGAACGCCAGGCGCAGCACGCGCAGGCAGTCCGGCTGCGGCTCGACCGCGACCACCCGCGCGCCCAGCCGACGCCAGGTGCGGACCCGGCCGCCGACGTGGGCGCCGATGTCGAAGCCCAGGTCACCGGGGCCGAGGAACTGGCCGTAGAGCTGCCGGGCCCGGCGGTGCTTGGCCGGCTGGCCGTGGTAGATGGCCAGGGACCGGGTGATCCCCCAGGCCCGTGCGAGCATCGTCACGACGTTCCTAACTGTGAGTCCTGGACTGCGGGCCGAACGCCCGCAGGAACCGGTCGCGGAACCCCTCCATCGGCCAGACGGGCGCGTTCGGGGCCGGGTTGAGGCCGGCCTGCCAGCCCCAGCCGGCGACCCGGTCGAGCACGGCCGGGTCCTTCGCCACGACGGTGACCGGCACGTCCCGGCCGGCCCCCTCGCCGGTGATCGCCCGAGCCGGCTGGTGGTCGCCGAGGAAGACCAGCACGAGGTTCTCGTCGCCGTAGCGTTCCACGTAGGAGATCAGCGTGCGCAGCGTGTAGACGACCGACTGACGGTACGCCTTCCGGGTGCCCTCGTCCGCGCGGTCGGCGCGGTTGGTGCCGGTGAAGACCGACCCGTCGCCTAGGTCGTCCCAGTCGACCAGGGGCGGCACCGGCGACCACGGGAGGTGACTGGACAGCAGCGGGATCTCGGCCATCACCGGCGCGTGCCCGGGTGCCCGCTCGGCGCGCTGGAAGGCCTCCAACGTGAACTGGTCCGGCGGCGAGGAGAAGCTGAACGTCGGACCCCGGTAGCCGAGGTCACCGGCGCCGTAGACGCGGTCCGGGGCGAAGAAGTCCGCCTCCGGCCAGGCCCGGGTGAGGGCCGGCATGACCAGCGAGGTCCGCCACCCGGCGCGCTTGAACGCGCCGTTGAGGGTCAGGCGGTCGCTGCGCACCAGGTTCGTGTAGCGGAGCTGGTTGTCGGCCCGGATGCCGGACATCAGCGTGGCGTGCGCCAGCCAACTGCCGCCGCCGGTGGTGGACGAGGTGAGGAACGCGCTGCGGCTGCCGTAGCCGGCCGCGGTCAACCGTCGCGTCCCCTCGTCGAGGACGGCGTCCACCGCGGGGGCCAGCTCCGGGTCCTCCACCGCCACCCGGCCGTAGCTCTCCACGAACGTGACCAGGACGTCCTTGCCGCGCAGCCCGGTCAGCAACTGGTCGCCAGGGGTGTCCCGGAACGGGTCGCCGGCGAGCTGGTCGTTGAGCCGTTCCTGGTCGTGCAGGCCGGCGTTGACCTGCCGGGTGCGGTCGTACACGCCGGCCGCGACCGTGCCGGCGGCGATCGGCAACCCGGGGACGATCTGCGCGCCGAGCACCGCGCAGGCGACCCAGGCCGCGCCGAGCGCGGCGGCGGCGCGGGCGCTCACCCCCCGGTGACCGGCGACCAACCGGGCGAGTCGCCGCACCGACAGTGTCACCAGCACCGGTACGGCGACGACCGCGGCCACGGCCCCGACCAGGGCCCCCACCTCGGCGGCCCGCCCGTACGACTCGGACAGGAACTCCGCGCCGGCGCTCAGGAACGCCCAGTCCGCGATCAGGTCGAAACGGCGGTCCAGCACGGAGGAGAAACCGAGGTCGGTGATCTTCAGGACCAGCACCAGGCCGAGCAGCGCGCCGAGCACCGTGGCCACGACCCGGCGCGGCCCCGGCGGCAGGACCAGGAGCAGGGCGACCGCGATCAGCCCCTCCACCGGGATGCGGAGGAACGCGGCCGGGGTGAGGTCGTTGACGTCGGTCGGCAGGATCAGGGCGGCCAGCACCAGCCCGGCGGCCAGCACGGTGACCGTCCCGGACCGGATCCGGCGGCGACGCCCGCCGGGGGCGGCCGGGGCCCCGGTGACGTCGGTCCGGGCGCTGGCGTCCGGGGCCGCGGTCGGGTCGTCCGGGGTCGCGGTCGGGCCGCCGGTGTCCGGGGTCGCGGTCGGGGCGTCAGCGGTCGCGGTCGGGGCGTCCGGGGTCGCGGTCGGGTCGTCGCGGGTCATGGGCGCCGACCGCCGACCTCGGCGCGGCCGGCCAGCACCGGGGTGCTGTGCTCCCAGCCGGCCCGGCGGGCCGCCGGCACGGGGGAGCGCACCGCCGCCGGGCGGGCGGCCTCGGGGCGGCCGATCTCCGGTCGGACGGCCTCCGGGCGGGCGGCCCCGCGGTGCCGCCAGCGCCACCACACGTCCCGGCCGAACGACTCGACGAGCAGCGCCAGCGCGCCGACCAGCACCGCGGCGGCCAGCGTCACCGGCAGCGCGTCCGTCGCCACCACGGCCAGCGCGATGCCCTGGACCGCGGCGACCGTCTTGCGCCAGTAGCGCGGCGGCAACGGGCCGTTCAGCCAGGGCAGCACCCAACCGGCCGCGACGAAGGCGTACCGCATCGCGCCGATCGCCAGCACCCACGGGCCCACCTGGTCGGCGACGTGGACGCAGAGCACCAGGACGAGGAAGGAGTCGACCTCCATGTCGAACCGGGCCCCGAGCGCGCTCACCGTGCCGGTGCGCCGGGCCACCTGCCCGTCCACCCAGTCGAGCGCGAGCGCCACCGCGGTGAGCCCGACCAGCACCGCGACCGGGGTGGGCCGGCTGAACGAGTCCACCACCAGCGCGGTCACGCCGCCGGCCAGCGTCGCCCGGCCCAGCGTCACCCAGTCGGCCGGCCCGAGCCGGCGCGCGCCCGAGCGGCGCAGCCCGTGCCCGAGCGCGGCGAGCATCACCACCCCGTGGACGAGGCCGGCCAGCCAGCCGGCCCGGCCCAGGCCGACGGTGCCGGCGAGACCCGCCAGCACGCCGACCTGAAGGATCGCCCCCGCGAATGGATCAGTCCGAACCACTGACACTGTGCCTCCGAGTTGCGCGCGTACGACCCACCGGTCTGTACGCAGAACATGCCCGAACGGTTCGCGCTGATACCGAAAACGCACGATCAGGAGCATGCTCACACCATCTTCGGTTGCACGTAGCTACGTACTTCCGTACTTTGGGATGGTGGCGAGCGTGGAGGCACGGCTGGCGGCCCTGGAGGCACAGGTGGCGCGGTTGTCCGGCGACCGGGTGCCGGCACCGGTCACGGACGCCCACGAGCCCACGGCAGACGACGTGTTCTGGGCGCTCGACGGCCTCAAGCGACGACTACCGGTCGACGGCACCGGCGCGGTGCTCTACACCGGCACCGTGCGCACCGGCGACCGGCACTACGACTGGCAGTACGGTGCCAGCGTCGACGACCTGCTCGACGGCGACTGGCCGGCGCTTGCCGGCACGCTCACCGCGCTGGCCCACCCGGTCCGGTTGCGACTGCTGCGGGAGATCCTCGGCGGCCGGCACGGCACGGCCGAGCTGGCCGACCTCGACGGCCTCGGCACCACCGGGCAACTCCACCACCACCTGCGGCAGCTCGCCGCCGCCGGGTGGCTGCGCAGCGGCACCCGTGGGCGCTACGACATCCCGCCCGAAAGGGTGGTTCCGCTGCTGGCCATCCTCACCGCCGCCGGCCGCTGACCGGCCCACCGCCCCCGACGGAAGGCAGCATCATGCGTACCTCGACCGTCCTCACGGTCGCCGCCGGCCTCGCCGCGGCGACCATCGCCGCCGGCCTGATGCCCCGAGCCCCGGAACTCGGCCGGCAGCAGACCGGCGACGCCGACCTGGCCGCCACCGTCCGCGCCGCCGTCGACGACCCGCAGGGCCTGCGCGGCCTCGCGGTGGCGTCGATCGACGGCGGTCGGGTCCGCGTCGCCGGCCTCGGCGACCGGGCGCCCGGCGGCCCGGCCGTCGAGCCCGGTACCCCGTTCGAGATCGGCTCGGTCGGCAAGCCGCTCGCCGGGATGCTGCTGGCCCACCGGGCGGCGACCGGCGCGGTACGCCCCGACGACCGGCTCCGCGCCGTCCTGCCCGGCGTGACCGGGCCGGCCGGCGAGGTCACACTCGCCGAACTGGCCAGCCACCGGTCCGGGCTGCCCCGGCTACCGACCGGCCCGTCCACGCTGGCCCGGAACTGGTGGACCTCCGTCACCGCCGGCAACGCATACGCCGGCGCCGATGTGGACCAGGTCGTGGCCGACGCCGGCGGCACCGAGCCGGACGGTGCCCGGGGCACGGTCTCCTACTCCAACCTCGGCACGTCGCTGCTCGGTCAGGGGCTAGCCGCGCAGGCCGGCGTCGGCTACCCGGAGCTGGTCCGGCGGGACGTGCTCGGCCCACTGGGCATGACCGCCACGGTGATCGCCACGGATGCCACCCACCTGCCCGGTGGGCGTGCCGAGGGCGCCACGGCCGGCGGCCGGCCCACCGAGGAGTGGGTCGGCGCGGGATACGCCCCGGCCGGCGTCGGCGTCTGGTCCACCGCCGAGGATCTGGCCCGGCTCACCGCCGCGATGCTGGCCGGCACCGCGCCCGGCGCCGACGCCGCCACGCCCCGCTTCGACGACGAGGGCGACCGCCGGATCGGCTACGGCTGGTTCACCAGCCGGCACGGCGACCGGGAGATCGTCTGGCACAACGGCGGCACCGGCGGCTTCCGGACGTACGTCGGCTACGACCGCGCGGCCGGCCGGGGAGTGGTGGTGCTCGGCAACACCGCTCGCGACGTCGACGCGCTCGGCCTGCGGCTGCTGGGCGTCCGGGGTGAGGCGGCCCGCGAGTCGACCGGGCTGCTGGGCTGGATCGGAGCCGGCCTGGCGCTGGCGTTCAGCGTCCTCGGCGGCCTGTCGCTGCGGAGCACCGCCCGGCGCGGGCCGGACCGGCTCACCGTGCTCTCCGCCGCGGTCTGGGCGGTGCTCTCCCTCGGCCTCGGTCACCGGTTCGGCGACTGGTCGGTGGTGCCGGCCTGGATCTGGCCGTTGGGGGCCGCGTTGACCGGGGTGGCCACGGCGCTCGCCGCCCGCCGCTGGCGCGGCCTGCCGCTCGTCGCCGGTGCGCCGCCGTGGCGTCGGTGGACCGGCGCGGTGCTCTCCGCCGCCTTCGGCGCGTTGACCGTGGTGGTGCTCGCCGCCTGACAACCGGCGGAGCCGGTCCCGGTTCGCCGGCCGTCGCGGTCAGCGATGCGACATCGCGGTCAGCGCGGTGGCGTCGCGGTCAGCGCGGTGGCGTCCCGTCGGCGTCGCGGCCGGCCAACGCCGAGCGGCGGTAGCCGTACAGCGCGTAGATGATCGCGCCGAGCAGGAACCAGACGCCGAAGCGCAGCCAGGTCACCGGGTCGAGGAAAGTGATCAGCCAGATCGAGAACACCGCACCGAGCGCCGGCACCACCGGCATGCCGGGCAGCCGGAACGTCCGGGGCGCGTCCGGGCGGCGACGGCGGAGCACGATGACCGCCACGCAGACCACCACGAACGCCAGCAGGATGCCGATGTTGGTCAGCTCGGCGGCCTGCCGGATCGGCAGGAAGCCGGCGATCAGCGCCGAGGCGACGCCGACGATCCAGGTGACCCGGCTGGGCACCCGGCGCACCGGGTGCACCTTGGCGAACCAGGCCGGCAGCAGCCCGTCCCGGCTCATCGAGAACCACACCCGGGTCACGCCGAGCATGAACGTGAACATCACCGTGAGGATGCCGATGATCGCCCCGACCGCTATCACGCTTGCCAGCCCGGAGAGCCCGACCGAGGCGAACGCGGAGGAGAAGCCGCTCTCCGGGTCGATGTCCCGGTAGTTCTGCATGCCGGTGAGCACCAGCGTGGCCAGCACGTAGAGCACCATGGAGATGACCAGCGACCAGATGATCGCCTTCGGCATGTGCCGGCGGGCGTCCCGTGACTCCTCGGCGGCGGTGCTCATCGCGTCGTAGCCGAACACCGCGAAGAACACGGTCGCCGCGCCGGTGATCGCGCCCCCCACGCCGAACGGGAAGAACGGCGAGTAGTTGCCGGTCCGCACGTGGAAGAACCCGACCACGATCACCAGCAGCACGACGGCGACCTTCAACCCGACCACGAACGTCTCGAACCGCGCCGCGGCCTTGATGCCCCGGTTGAGCAGGTACGCGATGAGCAGGCAGAGCACCGCCGCGAACAGGTCGACCCGGTGCCCATCGCCGGTGCCCGGCGCGCCCAGCATCCAGGCCGGCAGGTCGGCGCCCAACTGGTTGACCAGGAACCCGAAGTAGCCGGAGATGCCGATCGCCACCACCGCCACGATGGCGGTGTATTCGAGCAGCAGGTCCCAGCCGATGAACCAGCCGACCGCCTCGCCCAGCACCGCGTAGCCGTAGGTGTAGGCCGAGCCGGCCTTCGGGATCATGCCGGCGAACTCCGCGTACGACAGTGCGGCGGCGGCGCTGGCCAGGCCCGCGATCAGGAACGACACCAGCACGGCGGGACCGGCGGTCTCGTTGGCCACCGCGCCGGCGAGCGCGAAGATGCCGGCGCCGATGATGCCGCCGACCCCGATCGCGGTGAGCTGCCACAGCCCCAGCTCGCGGGAGAGCCCCTCCTCGGTCTCGTCGGCGATCTGCTCGACCGGCTTGCGCCGGAAGATGCCCTGCCCGACCGTCATGTTGGCCCCTCCCGCCGACGCGCTGCGAGCCGTGGTCATGCCACGGAACGACGGTAAGGCCTCGCGCCGAAGATCGCAGCCCGTGGCGGTCAGGTGGCGCGCAGTGGCGGCAGGCCCAGCGCGGCGCGTACCTTGGTCGCCTGCCGGACGCCGTCGTGCGCGCCGGCGGCCCGGATTTCCCGGCGCAGCTCGGCGGCGCTGCCGGCGGAGGTCGCGAGCTTCCAGTGGCGCAGCGCCACCTCGTGCTCGGCGAGCAGCGCGGCCATCGGCGCCTGCACGGCGGCCGGCCAGCGGACCGCACGCAGCTCACCGGCGCAGCCCTCGTTGGCGGTGGCGACGGCGGCGGCCCGCTCCCGCACCGACCGCCACGGCCGGCCCGCCTTCTCGGCCTCGGCCAGCTCGTCCCGGGCGATGTCGTACGCCGCCACCACGGCCAGGTAGCGCCCCTTCGCCTCCTTGGCCGTCAGCGGCGCCACAGTGCTCGGCGAGGCGCTCGGCGGCGGGAGGGCGACCTGTTCGGTCCCGTCGCCGCCGCCGCATCCGGCGAGCACCAGAAGCACCACCAGGCCCGACGGTGCGAGCCGCCAACGCACAGAACCTCCCATCGCCCGAGTGTAGAGCCCCTCCACCCGCCCCCTGTTTCACGGGAAGAGTGGCTATTCCGCGTCCGATGGCCACTCTTTCCGTGAATCAGCGCGGGGTGGGCGGGGTGGGTGGGTGGGTGGGTGGTGGGGGAGTGATCGGCCGCCAGTACTGGCGGCTTCCCTCGTCCCGCACCACGACGCCGAGCCGGGCCAGCTCCCCGTGCAGCTCCCGGACCTCGGCGTCGTGGCTGTCCTTCAGCGCCCGCTGGCGGGCCCGCAGCAGCGCGTCCGCGCCGGCTGGCAGCCCGGGCAACCCGGGCACCCAGCGCCGGTACGCGTCCCGGTGCGGGTCCTGGTCGACCCACGGCCAGCCCCGCCCGGTGAACGCCGCCCGCAGCCGTCCGGCGTTCAGGTCGGACCCCTCCCGGGCCAGCTCGCCGCCGGCCGCGTCCACCAGTACCAGCGCCTTGCCGTCGACGAACACGGCGGCCACCTCGACCCGCGCGACGTCCCGGTCGTGCCCGTCCCGGTGCAGCCGCACCGACCGGTGTCCGACCGTGACCCGCAGCCGTTCCCGGACGCCCACCACGGCCAGGGCCAGGCCGGCCAGCGCCACCACCGCCGCGCCGAACGGGTACGACCACCGGTCCGGCCACCGGTCGAGCAGCTCGAACGCGTCCTGGAAGGGAAACCAGGCCAGCCCGGCGATCCAGCCGGACGCGGCGGTCAGCCCGACGCCCAGTCCCGCCCCGAGCAGCGGGAACCCGGCCCACATCACCACCAGCTCGCCGGCCCCGCCGTCGACCACGACGGCCCCGGGCTCCGGGTCGGTCACGGTCAGGACACCTCCCGCCGCAGCGTGCGGAGCAGGCCGGCGACCAGCGGCAGCAGCATCCAGACGGCCAGCGAGACCGCCAGCCGGCCCCACTGCCCGGCAGTCATGTCCGGCTCCAGCAGCGGCGCCATGGTGAGCGTCGTGTCCAGCCAGCCGGCCGGTTCCCGCAACGCCTCGATCATCGCGGACAGCAGGCTCCACACGGTGGGCAGCAGCAGGTAGGTGACGATCGCCAGCGGCGTGTTCAGCAGCAGCAGGCCGAATCCGGCGCCCATCAGCACGTTCGCCACCTGGAACACGACCGCGTACGGCAGCAGCTGCCAGTCGAGGGTCCACACCCCGGCTCCGCCGGTGGCCCGTGCGGCGAGCGTGCCGACGGCGGCGACGGCCAGGCTGACCAGTACCGAGCCGAGCGCGGCCAGCACCACCGCGACGAGCTTGGCGACGATCACCCGCTGGCGGCGGGGGACCAGCGCGAACGTGGTCAGCGCGGTGCGCTGCGACCACTCGCCGGTGATGGAGAGGATGCCCAGCACCGGCAGCAGCAGCCCCACCGGGAGCAGCGACGGGGTGAAGAAGGCGGTGAAGGTCTGGTCCTCCGGCTCGACGACGAAGAGCTGCACCACCACGATGCCGGCGGCGATCAGCCCGATCGTGACGAGCAGCCAGCGCCCGGCCCGGGTGTCGGCGAGCTTGCGCAGTTCCACAGCGGTCAGCCGGGCCAGTGCGGGACCGGGGACGACCGGCTCGCGTCGGTGCGGCGCCGTGGTGGGGACGGTGGCGGTGGTCATCGGACGGCCTCCTTGGTCGACGCGCCGGCGGTGAGGGTGAGGAAGAGCTGTTCCAGGCCGCCGGTGCCGGCCGGGCGCAGTTCGGTGAGGACCAGCCCGGCGTCGGCGGCCGCCTGGCCGACCTGCGCCGGCTCGGCGCGGACGACGAAGCCGCCGTCGGTGCCGGCGGTGGCCGGCAGCGCGGCACGGTCCAGGGTGAGGCGCAGGGCCTGCTGGTCCCGGGCGCGGACCAGCGTGCCGGCACCGGCCAGCAGCTCGTCCTTGCCGCCCTGGGCGACCACCCTGCCGCCGCCGATGACCACCAGCCGGTCGGCCACCGCCTCCACCTCCCGCAGCAGGTGGGAGGAGAGCAGCACGGTGCCGCCCCGGTCGGCGTAGTCGCGCAGCAGACCGCGCATCCAGAAGATCCCCTCCGGGTCGAGGCCGTTGGCCGGCTCGTCCAGGATCAGCACCCGTGGGTCGCCCAGCAGCGCCAGCGCCAGGCCGAGCCGCTGCCGCATGCCGAGGGAGTACGCGCCGACCCGCCGTCGGGCGGCGGTGTCGTTCAGCCCGACCAGGTCCAGCTTCGCCGCGACCTGTCCCCGGTTCACGCCCATGGTGCGGGCGGCCAGGGTGAGCGTCTCCCGTCCGGTGCGACCGGCGTGCTGGGCCGAGGCGTCGAGCAGGACGCCGATCTCCCGCCCGGGGTTGGGCAACTCCCGGTAGGGCCGGCCAGCGACCGTGGCGCCGCCCGCGCTGGGCGGCGTCATCCCACAGATCATGCGCATCGTGGTGGACTTGCCGGCGCCGTTGGGGCCGAGGAAACCGGTCACCGTGCCCGGTTCGCAGCGGAACGTGACGTCCTCGACGGCGGTGTGCGGGCCGTACCGCTTGGTCAGGTGGTCGACTTCGATCATGCGGAGAAGCCTGCCGGGGCCACCCGGTCAGCCGCTGCGGCCGGCGGTCGGCGCCGGCACCGACCTCGGTTCACCGCAGGCGTCGACTTTGGTAGCTGGCAGCCGGTCCGGACGGCTCCCTAGCATTGGGCAGGTGAGCAGCGCCGTCGTACCCGATCACCCCTGGCTCCTGCCGGGCTCCCTCGTGCCCGCCCGGGCCGCCCGCCGGACCCCGCGGGACTGGTTCGTCGACAGCCTGCTGTTCCTGGCCGCGCTGGGCTGGGTGCTCCTCGCGCACGACGACGCGGTGAGCGGGAGACCGGAATTCGCGCTCAACGCCGGGCCGAGCTGGCTCGCCGACATCGACCTGTTCGTCGGCCTGCTCGCCGCCGGCGCGCTCTGGCTGCGCCGCCGCTGGCCGGTCGGGCTCGCGGTGGCCACCGCGCCGCTGACGCTCTTCTCGGTCACCTCCGGGGCCGCGCTGCTGGTCGTGCTGTTCACCGTGCTGGTCCACCGGCCGCTGGTGGTGGGGCTGACGCTGGTCGGCTGGCATCTGGCCACCACGTTGCCGTTCATCGCGGTCCGCCCCGACCCGGCCATGCCGTTCTGGGCCGCCGTGGCGTGGACCGTGCTGTTCATCGGCATCGTGGTGGCCTGGGCGATGTTCGTCCGGGCCCGCCGCCAACTGGTGCTGTCGCTGCGGGACCGCGCCGAGCGGGCCGAGGCCGAGCAGCAGCTCCGGCTCGACCAGGCCCGGCAGCTCGAACGCGGCCGGATCGCCCGGGAGATGCACGACGTGCTCGCCCACCGGATCTCCCTGCTCAGCCTGCACGCCGGTGCGCTGGAGTTCCGTCCGGACGCGCCCCCGGAGGAGGTCGCCCGGGCGGCCGGGGTGATCCGGGCCAGCGCGCACGCCGCGTTGCAGGACCTGCGCGAGGTGATCGGCGTGCTGCGGGCCGAGGTCGATTCCGGGGCCACACCCGAACGGCCGCAGCCGACGCTCGGCGACGTGCCCGCGCTGGTCGCCGAGAGCCGTGAGGCCGGGGTACGCGTCAGCGTGCGGGACGAGGTGACCGAGCCGGCCGAGGTGCCGGCGGCGATCGGGCGCAGCGCGTACCGGATCGTGCAGGAAGGGCTCACCAACGCCCGCAAGCACGCCCCCGGGGCGGTGGTGACGATCCGGCTGGCCGGTGGGCCCGGCGAGGGGCTGGCGGTGGACATCCGCAATCCCTGGCCGGTGGGCGGGCCGGCCACCTCGATTCCCGGCACCGGCACCGGGCTGGTGGGCGTCGCCGAACGCGTCACGCTGGCCGGTGGACGGGTCGACCACGGGCGGGACGCCGACGGCGACTTCCGGCTGGCCGCCTGGCTGCCCTGGGGCCCGGCATGAGCGAACGCACCGAGCGGAGCGAGGGCCGTGAGGGCATGCCCGGTCGGTACGGCATGAGCGAACGCACCGAGCGGAGCGAGGGCCGTGAGGGCATGCCCGGTCGGCACGTCGTGAGTGCGCCGGTGCGGGTGCTGATCGTCGACGACGACCCGCTGGTCCGGGGCGCGCTGTCGATGATCCTCGGCGGCGTACCCGACCTGACGGTGGTGGGTGAGGCGACCGACGGCGCCGAGGTGCCGGCGGCCGTCGCCGCGTACGCCCCGGACGTGGTGCTGATGGACATCCGGATGCCCCGGGTGGACGGGCTGGCCGCCACCGAGGCGCTGCGGGCGGCGGCGGACCCGCCCGAGGTGCTGGTGCTGACCACGTTCGACGCCGACGAGCAGGTGCTGCGCGCGTTGCGGGCCGGGGCGAGCGGCTTCCTGCTGAAGGACACCCCGCCGGCCGAGATCGTGGCGGCGGTGCGCCGGGTCGCGGCGGGGGAGGCGACGCTGTCCCCGGCGGTGACCCGCCGGTTGATCGCGCACGTCACCGCCACCGCGCCCACGCCCGCCCGGGATCCGCGCCGGGAGCGGGCGGTACGGCTGCTGAGTGGGCTGTCCGAGCGGGAGCGGGAGGTGGCGCTGCTGCTCGGCCGGGGCCGGACCAACGCGGAGATCTCCGCCGAGCTGTTCATGAGCGTGGCGACCGTGAAGGCGTACGTGTCGCGGTTGCTCACGAAGCTCGACCTGAACAACCGGGTGCAGGTGGCGCTGCTGGTCCAGGACGCCGACCTGGTCTGACGGCCGACGTGGGCCCAGCCGGTCTCGGTACCCGGCCGGCAGGATTGAACTGTCGCCGGTGTCCGGCCGTACCAGTGGGCGAGGATGTGGTGCGGCCGGTCCGCCGCACCGCTGCCGAGCTGCGGGAGGCCTGCCGTGCGTGTTGGTGAGCAGTCGACGGATCCCATCGACAAGGTCCTGGGCGAGGTGCCGATGCCGGCGCCGTTGACACCCGAGGACGTCCGCCTCGCGGTCCGGGCGGTGGTGGTGCACGCCGCCGAGGAGTGGCCCGCGGGGCCGAAGTGCCGCAACGACGGATCGGCGTTCCCCTGTCGGTTGCACCGCTGGGGGCGCCGGGTGCTGGAGGCGCACGGCCTCAACGAGCGTCAGATCGACGCGTTGATCCGGCACGGCAACCCGTTCGTCCACGTACCGTTCCCGTTCGTGCTGACCGGTCCGTCGGCACGACCGACCGCTGCCCAGGCAGCCCGACCCGGCCCCGCCCAGGCTGCCCGGCCGGGTCCGGCCCAGGCTGCCCGGCCGGGTCCGGCCCAGGCTGCCCGGCCGGGTCCGGCCCAGGCTGCCCGGCCGGGCGCGGGTCAGGCTGCCCGGCCGGGCACCGCCGTTCCGGCCTCCCGGCCGGTCGCCGGCCAGACGTCACGCGGCCCCGTCCCGCGGGTCGCCGCGCCGCCGGTGCGGCCCGGGCCCCGTCCCGCCGCCGGCCGGCCCGCCCCCGCCGCCCGGCCGAGTTGGCCCCGGGCGAGCTGATCTCCGCCGTTCGACAGCGGTGTTAAGAAGGGGCCCCGCCTCTACCGAAAGCGTTAAGCGGGGGCCCCTCCTTACACCGGGGCCGGCGAGGGGGCGCGGTAACGTCTGCTGGCGGGCTCGGGGTCGACCCGGGCGGGGGAGGTGCGGCGTTGGCGCGTGGCGGCGTGTTCTGCGTCGAGGGGCAGTGGCACCGCGACCTCAACGAGCGCGGGTCCGTCCTGCCCACGCTCGAACTGCTCGAACGGCTGGGCCGCATCCGCTACATCCACAAGGACGCCGCCACCCGCGACGAGCTGTTCTACTTCCTCGACCGCTGGCTGCTCAAGCAGTACGCGGACCACCGGGTCGGCTTCTTCGCCATGCACGGCGAGCCGAGCCGGCTCTGCCTCACCGACTGGGATTCCGTCGAGCTGGCCGACGTGGCCGAGCGGATGGCCGGCCGCGCCGACGGGCGCCGCCTCTACTTCGGCAGCTGCTCGGTGCTGCGCGCCTCCGACGCCACGCTCCGCGGCTTCCTCGAGGTCACCGGCGCGGCGCTGATCTGCGGCTTCACCCGCGACGTGGACTGGGTCGAGTCGGCCGCGTTCGAGACCGTGCTGCTCGACGTGCTGGCCAACGGGCAGCGGCACAACGCCGCCGAGCTGCGGATGGGCTCGGCGCACTGGGCGCCGCTCGCGGCGTACCTCGGGTTCCGGGTGATCTACGCGAACGGCCGCGCCTGGCGGCCCACCGCGCGCCCGCGCGTGCCGGAGCAGGTCGCCCCGGGCCGGGCCGCCGGCCGCCCGCGCTGAGATCCGGCCCCCGGCCTGGTAGAACCGAGGCATGCCACGCAGCATCGCGCGCAACACCCGGGTCGACCGGGACGCCCTGACCGAGTTCCTCCGCCCCCGGCACCGCGTCGTGCTGATGACCACCCGGGCCGACGGCCGCCCGCAGTCCTCCCCGGTCTCCTGCGGCGTCGACGCCGAGGGCCGGCTGGTCATCTCCACCTACCCCGAGCGGGCCAAGGTGACCAACATCCGCCGCGACCCCCGCGTCTCCGCCTGCGTCCTCTCCGACGACTGGAACGGCCCGTGGGTGCAGGTCGACGGCGTGGCCGAGGTGCTCGACCTGCCCGCGGCGCTGGAGCCGCTGGTGGACTACTTCCGCAGCATCTCCGGCGAGCACCCGGACTGGGACGAGTACCGGGCCGCCATGGTCGCGCAGGGCAAGTCGCTGATCCGGGTCACGATCGAAACCTGGGGCCCGATCGCCACCGGCGGGTTCCCGGCCCGGCTCGCCGACTGATCAGTACGCGGCGGTGAACCGCGCGTTGCCGAACCGGGGGTTCTCGATCTCGTCGACGATCGCCACCGCCAGGTCCTCGTAGGTGAGCACCGAGCGGCCCTGCGCGTCGGTCACCGGGTGGTCGGCACCGGTGCGGTAGTGCCCGGTCCGCTCGCCGGGGTGGAACTCCAGCGGCGGCGGGGAGACGTACGTCCAGGTCACCCCGTCGGCCGAGGAGCGGTAGAACTCCAGGGCGTCGGCCTGCCCCTGCGCCGAGTCGCGGTACTCGGCGGGGAAGTCCGGCTCGTCCAGGAACCGGGTGCCGTTCGGCGTGAGCAGCGTCGCGCCGCCGCCGACGTGGATCACCCGAGGCGGGTCGGGCAGGTCGCGCAGCGTGTCCACAAGCGTCCGCGCGGCGTCCCGCCAGAGGGCGCGCTCGCCGCCGCCGATGGCCACCACCAGCACGTCCGCGTCCTCGGCCAGCTCGCGTACGCTCCGCGCCGCTGTCGCGTCGCCGGTCACCGTGCGTACGCCCGGGGGCAGGTAGCCGACCGCTTCCGGCCGGCGGACCGCGGCGGTGACCCGGTGTCCCCGTTCGGCCGCCTCGGCGGCGATCCGGGAGCCCGCCGTCCCGCCGGCGCCGAACACGACGATGTTGCTCATGCCTCACAGGCTAGGCAGCGCGCGGCCGGGCGGGTGCCGTTCCGCCGAACCGGTGCCGCGTCAGTCGACCAGCGCGGAGTAGACGAGCTGGCGCAACTGGCTGCGCAGCGGGTACGTGCTCGACGGCATGAGCTGGGTGAACAGCAGCGCGGTGACCTCCTCCACCGGGTCCACCCAGAACGCGGTGCTGGCCAGTCCGCCCCAGTAGAACTCGCCGACGCTGCTCGGCACCCGCGACGGAACCGGGTCGAGCACCACGGCGAAGCCCAGCCCGAAGCCGATTCCGTCGAGCACGGTCTCGGAGAACCCCTCCGGCGAGAACGAGGCGAGGTCCCGGCCGCCGGGCAGGTGGTTGCGGGTCATGAAGCGGACCGTGCGGGGGCCGAGCAGGCGCACCCCGTCCAGCTCACCGCCGCGCAGCAGGAACTGGGTGAAGCGGTGGTAGTCGGCGGCGGTGGAGACCAGCCCGCCGCCGCCGGAGTGCCAGCTCGGCTCCGCCAGCGCGGCCCGGCCGACGCCGTCGACGCGTACCGCCTGGCCGGTCGCCGGGTGCGGGGCGTAGAGCGCGGCCAGCCGCTTGGCGTCCGCCGCGTCGACCCACCAGCGGGTGTCGGTCATGCCGAGCGGGCGCAGGATCCGCTCGGCGAAGAACGCGTCCAGCGACTGCCCGGAGACCACCTCGACCAGGCGGCCCAGCACATCGGTGGAGACGCCGTAGTTCCAGCTCGTGCCGGGCTGGAAGAGCAGCGGCAGCCGGGCCAGGCCGGCCGAGGCCGCGGCGAGGTCCGCGCCGGCCGGCACGCCCAGATCGAAACCGGCCGCCCGGTAGAGGCCGTCGACCACCGAGACCTGGGCGAAGCCGTACGTCAGGCCGGCGGTGTGGGTGAGCAGGTGCCAGATCCGGATCGGCTCGGTCGTCGGCACGGTGTACGGCTTGAGCACCGAGCCCCGGTCGTAGACCCGGACGTCGGCGAACTCGGGCAGCCACCGGCTGACCGGGTCGGTCAGCTCGAACCGGCCCTGCTCCCAGAGCATCATCGCGGCGACCGAGGTGATCGGCTTGGTCATCGAGTAGATGCGCCAGAGCGTGTCCGCCTCGACCGGCGTGCCGGCCTCCCGGTCGCGCAGCCCGTACGTGGCCGAGTGGGCGATCTCGCCCCGCCGGGTCACCACGACCTGCCAGCCGGCGAGCCGTCCGTCGTCGACGTAGCGGCCGAAGTGCTCGTCGATCCGCGCCAGCCGGGCGGGATCGAAGCCGACGCGGCCGGGATCGGTGCTCACTGCGACGCTCATCCCCGCGAACCTACCCGCCGGTACGGCGAGCGGGAAGTGTCGGCCGGCCCCACTAGTGTCGGCGGCATGCCGGAGCTCGTCGAGGACGTCACCTACCGCCAGCAGGACTGGTACGCGGAAGAGCTGGTCGACCGGCACTTCACCCGCTGCGAGTTCTTCGACGTCGACCTCACCGAGGCGGTCAGCCGGGGCGCGGTGTTCACCGAGTGCGTCTTCGGCACCGTGGCGTTCAACGCCTCCCGACACGTCGACTCGGCGTTCACCCGCTGCACGTTCACCCGGTGCAACCTGTTCGAGGCGGAGTTCACCGGCTGCAAGCTGGTCGGCAGCAGCTTCGACCGGTGCGACCTGCGCCCGCTGCGGGTCGACGGCGGCGACTGGTCGTTCGTCGCGCTGCCCGGCGCCGATCTGCGCGGGGCGCGGATCACCGACGTCCGCATGCGGGAGGCGGACCTGACCGGCGCCGACCTGACCGGCGCGGTGCTCACCGGCGTCGACCTGTCCGGGGCCCAGCTGCACGCCACCAAGCTGACCCGCGCCGACCTGCGCGGCAGCGACCTGTCCGCGCTCGATCCGACCGCTGTGGAACGGGCCGGGGCGCGGGTCGACGTCGAGCAGGCCGTGGCACTGGCCCAGGCGCTCGGCTTCCAGGTCGGCTGAGCCCGCCGGCCCCTCGCTCCGCACCTCGTCGACCCGGGGGCATCCTCGGTCGTGACGGTGCGTTACACCTCCCGGGAGAAGAGTCCCTGACGGCGATATACCTCTGGGTCATAATTATGACTCAGGGGTATATCGTGCTGAACCGTCCCCTCTTTCCGGGGCCGACGCGCCCGAGCTGCGGCGGCGGAAATTGGTTCGCGTCGACGGCTTCTCGAAGATCGAAGCGTGTGTCATCCTGCCCTGCGGCGAGCCGCGGTGACGGCCGCCGGCTCCGGCGGCCGAGGGAGGGGCGGTGGCTGAGGAGAACACCACGCAGTCCGGGATCCGGGTCGGCGGTTGGCTGCCCGCCGTACCGGTCGAGCCGGCCGCCACGCCGCGACCACCCGCCGGCCCGCGTCGCCTCGCCGGCGATCCGGGCTCGGGCGCGAGGGAGCCGGCGGAGCCGGCCGGCGCGAACGTCTCCCCGGCCGACGACGCCGCACCGGCCCCGAGCGAGGTGGCGGTGCCGCCCGGTGATGCCGCCGGACCGGTCCACGCCGTGCACGCCGGGCCCACACCGGTCGACCGGGGGCCCGGCGGTTCGACGATTGTCCGGCCGGCGTCCGTCGGGCCGGCGTCCGTCGGGCCGGCGTCCGTCAGGCCGGCGCCCGGCCCGGCCCCGCTGATCGGGCACGCTCCGCCGCCGAATCGTGCCGTGTCGCGGGAGGGGGTCGGCCGGCGATCGGCGGGCGTGGACCCGTTCGGGGACGGGAGGTCGGCGGTGGCCGGCCGGCACACGGCCCCGGAGAGCCTCCGTACCAGGCTCGCCGGCCTGGCCGGCCCGTTCGCGGTCCGGCTGCGGGGGACGTCGGTCCGGCTGCGGAGGGCGTCGTCCGCCCGGCTGCTGCACGACCTCCGCGCGGTCGCGGCGCGGCCCGCGCCCGAGGACGCGGCCACCCGGGTCGGCGCCGCGCGGGCCCGCCGCCGGCGCCGGCGAACCGTGTTGGCCACCGCCGTGCTGACCGCGTCGGTGGTCGCGCTGGCCTACTCCGCCCGGTCGCCGGCGCCGCCCGAACGCGGGCGGACCGTGCCGGCTGCCGGGCCGGCGACGCCGACGCCGGCGCCGACCGCGGCGCCGCCCACTGTCGTCCCGGCCACCGGCGACCCGGCGCTGCCCGGCGATCCGCTGCTCGGGGTGGACCAGGAACCGGTGCCGCCGACGGTGTCGCTCACCCTGCTCGGCACGCGGGACTGGCGGCACTGGGGCGGCGCGGGCGCGGACAGCGTCCAGCGCAAGCAGCGCGGCACCGGCGAGATCGAGGACCCGGGCGGCGGGCGGTTGGAGCACAACGCCGGGGTCTCCGGCCTGAGCTGGACCGACGGCACACCGACGGCGCGGCAGGAGGGCACCCGGACGGGCGTGTTCCGGCGCGGCGCCGGCAAGACCTTCACGCTCGGCGTGGCCGGCAGCGGGGACCTGCGGACCGTCCGGCTCTTCGTCGGGGTGTTCTCGGCCGGGGCCCGGCTCGACGTCTCACTATCCGGCGGTGGCGATCCGGCCGTCCGGGAGGTGGCCCTCGCTCAGGGTGACCGCTTCTACCAGTACGTCGTCCATTTCCGGGCGCCACGCGGGCAGCGGTTGTCGATCACCTGGCGGGCGCTCGCCGTGACCGGTGGGCAGAACGACGGGGTGTCGCTGGAAGCGATCACGGTAAGCTGACCGACCGCGTGGCTGGACGGCGGTGGGTCCGTTCTGCTACCACTTGGTAACGAACTGGAAACGCCCGTCGGCTCACATATGGCGCAAACGGCCGGCCGGTGACACCGTGAAGCCCGTCGCGCTCCGGCCGCTTCCGGCGGCGCCGCGTGAGACGAAGCGGAGGGTGTGGTGGGCGAGGAGGACCGTTCGCGAACCGGCCCCGGCTCGCATCGGGAGGGCCGTCCGCGTACCCGGTCCGCGCTGCGCCGGCTGCGGCGCCGACGGCGGATGGCGCTGGAGGGCCTGGCCGCGTTCCTCTGCCTGGCGGCGCTGGTGGCCTACCTCGGCACCGAGCGGCACGACGCGCCCCGCGAGGAGAGCGCGGCCCTACCGGTGGCGCCCACCGGCCGGGTCGGGTTGCCGAGCGACGCCGACGGCGCGGTCGCCACCCCCGGGCTGCGGCCCCGGCAGCGCCCGCCGTCACCGAGCCCCACACCGTCCACCGTGGCGCCGTCCACGGTGGCGCCACCGACCGTCGCGGTCAGCCGCGCCGAGGTGCCCGCCTCGGTCGACCTCACCGCCGTGGGCGCCGTCGACTGGGTCCACTGGGGGCTGCTCGGCGCCGACCGGACGGTCCGTAAGCGGGGCGGCTCCGGTGCGATCCGGGACGAGGGCGGCCGGGGCAAGCGGGAGAGCTTCAGCAACAACCCGGAGGCGTACGCCTGGCGCGACGGCACGCCGGTGGCCTCGGCCAGCGGCACCATGTCCGGGGTCTACACCTGCGACCAGGGCAACGGTTTCCGCCTCGCGGTGACCGCCGACGGGCAGTCGCGCACCGTGCACCTCTTCGCCGGGCTCTGGATGGCCCGTGGCCGGCTCGACGTGCGGATCGCCGGTGGCCCGGTCAGCACACTCCGGATGGAGGACCCGCACACCGCGCTGACCGCCGACTTCTCCGTCCGGTTCCGCGCGCCGCGCGGCGCGAAGCTGCTGCTGAACTGGACCGTGGAGGAATCCCTCGGCCAGTGCGGCAACGTCAGCCTCCAGGCCGTCGCGTTGCGCTGACCGCGCTTACCTCCCGGGTAATCGACCCGGCGCGGGCCGTCCGCGCAGAATCGGTGGCACCTGCCGCGCCGGGGGACCGGCGCCGTCACCGGGGAGGAAGCATGCCCGCGTTCGCGCTCGCCAGCCTGCGTCCCGCGCAGCTCAACGACGAGATCCTGGAGTACATCGAGAAGGTGCAGTCGACGCTCGTGCCGTTCGGCGGGCGGTTCCGGGTGCACGGCGCCCAGCCGGAGGTGCTGGAGGGACGGTGGCCGGGCACCGTGGTGATCGTCGAGTTCCCGGACGTCGAACGCGCCCGCGCCTGGTACGCGTCCCCGGCGTACCAGGAGATCCTGCCGTTGCGGACGCGGAACATCGAGGGCGAGACGATGATCGTGGACGGGGTCGGTCCGGACTACGACGCCGCGCGTACCGCCGCCCGGATGCGGGCCGCGCTCGGCTGAACCGTCGGGACAGTTTGTCCGTCGCGCGTCGGGCCGGCCGTCGTACCGTTCCGGGGTCCCCGCCCGTCCATCCTCTGTGGAGGCCCGACCGATGACCCGCCCCGCGTCCCTCGCCCCCGCCCGTCAGCCCTCCGATCGTGGCGGGCTGCGCGACATCCCGCTGCCGCCGTACGTGACGGTGGAGGACGTCCAGTTCGCGGTGCGGGCGGTGGTGGTGCACGCGCCACGGACCTGGTCGGGCGGGACGATCTGCCGCAACGACGCCAGCCCGCACCCGTGCCGGTTGCACCGCTGGGGGCGGCGGGTGCTCACGCTGCGCGGGCTGCCGCCGGCCGAGATCGACGCGCTGGTCGAGCGGGGCGACCCCGCCGCCGCCCCGCGCCCGTACCGGCCCGGCGCCTGAGCGGCGGGCCGGCGCGGACCGGTCAGCAGAGCGCCGGCTTGACCCAGGAGCACTCCCGCCCCTCCGGCACCCGCGGCGAGTCCGGCGCGGTGGGCACGGTCCGCCGGGTCGTCGCCGTCTCCTTCTCGGTGTACGTGGCCAGCGCGATCGCGATCTGGTCCTCCAGCCCCTTGACCGACGAGGTCAGGTAGTTGTTGAGCACGATCGAGAAGGCCAGCAGCCGGCCGTCGGCGTCGGTGACGTAACCGGAGAGGCCGGACGCGCCGGTCAGGCTGCCGGTCTTGGCGTGCACGTTGTTCGCGGCGGGGGTGCCCACCATCCGGCTGCGCAGCGTCCCGCCCACCAGCCGGTCGGTGTTGCCGGCCACCGGCAGCGCGGCGTACCAGGTGTCGAACCAGGGTTCGGCGCGGACCGCGGAGAGCAGCGTCACGAACTGGGCGGGCGGGATCAGGTTGCGCCGGGACAGGCCGGAACCGTCGCGCTGGCGCAGCGTGCCGGTGTCCATTCCGGCGTCGCCGACGTATTCCCCGATCGCCGCCAGCCCGGCGGCCCAGGTGCCGGAGCCGGAGAGCACCCGGCCCAGTTCCTTCGTGAGCACCTCGGCGTGCCCGTTGTTGGAGAGCTTGAGGAACGGCACCATCAGGTCGGCCAGCGGCATCGAGTCGTGCCGCGCCAGCGGCCGGGCGGTGTCCGGGGTGGCGGTGCCGAGCACGGTCCGGCCGAGCACCCGTACGCCGTGCCGGCGCAGCGCGGTCCGGAACACGTCGGCGGCGTACCCGGTCGGTTCCCAGACCGTCACCCAGTCGCTCTCGGTGGCCTGGCCGACCGCGATCTGGCCGGTCACCACGACGGTGTTGCTGCCGTGCTCCCGCTCGATGGAGATGGTGGTCTCGCCACCGGTGACCGTCTCGGCCCGGTTGTCGACGCGCAGCCAGCCGTTGTCCGGGGTCATCGAGACCTTCGGCCGGACGCCGGCCCGCGTGCCCGGCGCGACGTCCACGATGACCGTGCCGGCGTCGTAGTCGGTGTCCGGCGCGACGGTCAGCGCGGACACCTGCGCCGCGTAGTAGTAGGGCTCGTCGTCCCAGGTCCAGTCCGGACCGAGCCGGGTGCGGTCGTAGCGGGTGTCGTCCGCGACCAGGTTGCCGGTCACCACCCGTACGCCGGCGGCGGCGACCTGCTCGGCGAGCCGGTCGTAGTCCGCCGCGAGCATCGTCGGGTCACCGCCGCCGCGCAGGTAGAGGTCGCCGGAGAGCAGCCCGGCGCGGCGCGGCCCGTCGGCGCTGACGTCGGTGGTGAAGCGGTGCCCCGGGCCGAGCAGTTCCATCGCCGCCGTCGAGGTGAGCAGCTTGGTGTTGGAGGCGGGGACGAGTCGCCGGGTTCCGTTGCGGTCGTAGAGCGTGCGGCCGGTGGTGGTGTCGACCACGACCACGCCCGCCTGCGCACCGTCGAGCCGGCTGTCCGCCAGGATCGCGTCGATTGTCGCGTGCAGCCGGGTCTGCGCCGGGGTGGGCGCGTCGGCCGTGGCGGTGGTGGTGCCGGCGGTGGCCGCGGTGGCGACCAGCACCAGCGCCGCGAGCGCCCGGGGAAAGAGACGACGATGCATGTGCAGATGCTGCCATGGCGGTTTCCTGCGGGAAAGGGCCCGGAGCGAAAGGTTATTGCCGAACTCAGGTCCGCGGTGTGGCCACCCGCTCGGCCGGCCCGGGCCCGCCCGCACCCGGGCGCAGGATCAGCGGCGCCACCAGGGCGGCGAGCGCGCCGCCCAGCAGCGGGAAGACGATGAAGACCCAGAGCTGGCGCAGCGCCGTGCCGCCCTGGAACAGGGCCGGGCCGAACGACCGTGCCGGGTTGACGGAGGTGCCGTCCAGCGTCAGGCCGACCAGGTGCGCGGCGGCCAACGCGAGGCCGATCGGCACCCCGGCGAACGCGGCGTGCTCGCCCCGCCCGGTCACCACCAGCACCACCAGGACGAAGAGGAACGTCAGCACCGTCTCCAGCACCGCCGCGCCGCCCAGGTTGATGTGCGCGCCGTACCCGTTGGTGCCGAGCGCGCCGGTCTGGTCGACCACGTCACCCCATCGGGTGAGCGCCCAGATCACGAACGCGGCGACGGTGGCGCCGGCGAACTGCGCGATCCAGTACAGCACCGCCCCCAGCGGGGAGATCTTCCCGGAGAGCAGCACACCCAGCGTCACCGCCGGGTTGATGTGGCTGCCGGAGAGCGGCCCCATCGTGTACACCAGCGCCAGCATGGTGAATCCGAAGGCCAGGGCGACCACCACCACGCCGCCTTGGACCCGGGCGAAGACGGCGCTGCCCACGCCGAAGAAGATCAGCAGCAGCGAGCCGAGGAACTCGGCGACGTACCTGCGCGGGTCATCCATGCCCCGAGCTTATGGAGCTGCCGGCGGATCGGAGGAGAAACCGCTGTTCACGACCGATAACCCGGCTCTATTTGACGGATGGCGCGGCAGCGGGCACGGTGGGTGGGAGGGCCGTCCGAGCGCCCTCCTTCGTGCGGCGCGAAACAGCGTTTCGTCCGCTTCCGGGTCGCGAGCCGACCGCGTGGGCCGAGTCGCCCGCGAATCCCAGAGCAACCCAGCCATGAGGAGTTCCGCCATGCTGACCATGACCGACAACGCCGTCCTGGTGATCCGTGACCTAGCCGCCCAGCAGGACGTGGCCGACGCGGGCGGGCTGCGCATCGCCGCCGACACCGAGGCCGGCTCGCTCTCCATCGAACTGGTCGGTGAGCCCGTGCAGGGCGACCAGGTGGTGGACGCCCAGGGTGCGCGGATCTTCCTGGACTCGGACGCCGCCGAGCTGCTCAACGACACCTCGGTCGACGCGGTGGTCGACGACGAGGGCGTGGTCCAGTTCGGTTTCACCGAGCAGGAGTGACTCAGCCGGCGCGGCGGGACTCCCCGCCGCGCTGCGGCCGGCCGGCGCGTCCCCACTCCGGGGTGTCCTGGCCGGGCCGCCACGAGTCGCCGCGCTGCTCGTCCGGCCGCCCCAGCGCGGCCAGCACGTGGGCCAGGTGATGCGAGGTGCTCCAGGCGAGCCAGTTGGCAGGCGAACCCGCCCCGGCGCCGCGCCGGGCCCGGCGCAGCACCTCGTGATCGCCCCAGGAGAAGCCGGCCCCGGCCGCCGGCCAGTGCGGGGCGGCCACCAGCGTGCGGCACAGGTCGGCGAGGCGCTCGTCGCCCCGGCCGCCCCGCCGGCACCAGCGGTAGATCCACCATGCGCCGTGGTCCGCCCACCGCAGCGTCGGCAGCCGGTCGCCGGGCGCGTCCGCATCGCGTACCGCGCAGCCCACCCCGTAGTCGCCGTAATCCAGCCGCAGGTCGGCCAGGCGTTGCCAGAGCAACCAGTCGTAGCGGTCCAGGCGGACCGGCTCGTCGACCGGGAGCCGGGACAGCGCCGGCGGCATCCCGCCCGCCGCCACGGTCACCGTGCGCCAGGCGTGCCGTCGGGCCCACTGGGCCGCGCGCCGGACCCGTGGCTCGGCCAGCCGGACGTCGGCCAGGCAGCAGACGTCACCCGCGTCCAGCAGCAGGTCGCACTGTTCCGGCACCAGCCCGGTGGACCGCCACACCCGTTCCGCCGCGGCGGTGGTGGCGTCCGGCCCGGCCCGGTCCGGCCCGGTCCGCAGCCGGACCACCGCCCGGCCCGCCCCGGCCCGGGCCGCCGCGCCGTGGGCGCTGAGCCGGCGGTCACTCTCCGCCAGCCCGATCACCGGCACCAGGGGTACGCCCCAGCGGACCGGGTCGTGTTCCGGGGCGTCCGGCAGCGCCGACACGTCGACGGCCGGCAGCAGCGAGGCGGGGAGCCGCCGCAGTGCCTCCACCGTGCCCGGTTCGTCGGCCGGGACGTCGACGATCGGGGCGAGCAGCGCGGCGGCGGTGTCGTCGAGGTGGGCCAGGGCCTCCAGCTCGCCCCGCCGGCCGGCCAGCACGGGACGGTAGACCGGGTCCGGCGGCCGGCCGCCGGGTGCGGACACCATACTTCAATGTAGCGACTCGATTGCTCTCCGTCACCGTCCCGTTCGGCTGACGAACGGCCGCCATTGACACGCCGGTCGTCCCGGTGGTGGCATGGTCTCCGCGGGCACGGCCGGGCATGGACGGGCAACCATGACCACCCCTGAGCCGCCCCGTGCCCGGGTCGGCCCGCCCGGAAGGCCACCCCCATGACCCCGCAGTCCCGCCTCCGGCTCGGCGCGGCCCTGACCGCCGCCGCCGCCGCGCTGCTCGTTGCCGGTCAACTACCCGCGCTCGCGGTCGACGACCCACCCGCACCGGTGACCGGCAACGCCACCCACTTCGACGGCCTCGGCTCCCCTTACGGCGGCTGCGGCCTGCCGCAGTCCGAACTGGACTCGCCGGACTTCGTCGCGCTCAACGTCTACGACCTGCCCGGCGACTACACGTCCTATCCGGTCCGGCCGCTGCCGCCGGCGCAGGCGGACCGGATCGGGCTGTGGAACAACGGCCTGAACTGCGGGCGGTTCGTCCGGGTGACGATCGGGGACCGCTGCACCGGCACCAACGACGGCGCGCCGGGGCAACCGTTCTGCCGCAACGGTTCCTGGGTCGCCGACGGCTACAACGGCGCCACCCTCACCATGGTGGTCGCCGACTCCTGCGGCGACGGCAACGCCTGGTGCCGGGACGACCGGAACCACCTGGACCTGTCCACCGCCTCACTGAACCGCTTCGCGCGCGGCGGCGTGCCGGTCGGCGACCTCTATCCGAGCCACTGGAACAACCGGCAGGTGTCCTGGTCGTTCGTGCCGGCGCCCAACTACTCCGGCGACCTCCGGATCGCGTTCCTGCGGGGCGCCCAGCGGTACTGGCCGGCCATCGCGGTGTCCCACCTGCCCAACGGCATCCACGGCGTGGAGTACCTGGCCGACGGGGTGTGGCGGGCCGCCACCATGAACAGCGACATGGGCCAGTCGTACGTGCTCGGCGCCACCACCGTCGGCGGCACGGACTTCCAGATCCGGGTGCGGGACGTCACCGGCGCGCTGGTGGGCGGCGGCCGGGTGTACCGGTTCGCGCTGCCGGCCTCGTGCGGCGGCACCTGCTCCGCCGCGTACACGCCGGTCACCTACACCACGTCGGACGGCCCGACGGCCCCGCCGAGCCCGACGGTCTCACCGAGCCCGAGCGTCCCGTCGAGCCCGAGCCCGACGCCGACCACCCCGCCGCCGTCCGGCTCGGGTTGCGCGGCGACCTGGACGGTCACCGGCGCGTGGGCCGGCGGCTTCCAGGCCGAGGTGACCGTCCGCAACACCGGCACGTCCGCCGCCACCGGCTGGACCAGCGAGGTCACCTTCGCCGGCGGGCAGCGGCTGGTGAACGCGTGGAACGCCGGCGCGACGCAGGCCGGCGCGCGGGTGACCGCCACGAACGCGGCCTGGAACGGCGCGCTGCCGGCCGGCGGCGCCACCGGTTGGGGCCTGGTCGTCTCCGGCGACAACCAGCCGCCGTCCGAGCTGCGCTGCACGCTGCGGTGACGCGCCCGGGGGCCGGATGCGGAACGGCTCCGCACCCGGCCCCCGGCCGGCGGTCAGTCGTCGTCGCCGTGGCGACCGTGGTCGTCGTCCCGGTCGTGCGTGCCGCGGTCGTCGCTCCGGCCGTGGTCGTCGCGCCCGCCGTCGTCGTCGCCCCGGCGATGGTCGTCCCGTGCGCCGTCGTCGTCTCGCCCGTTCCGGTCGTCCCGTGCGCCGTCGTCGCGCCCGTCCCGGTCGTCCGTGCCGGCCCGCTGCCGGTCGGCCGCCAGCACGGTGCCGGTCACCCGGTCGACCTTGACCTCGTGCCGCCAGCCGTCCCGGCTGACCTTGACGCTCCACGCCGGACGGCCGTGCTCGGTCTCCGCCTCGATCTCGGTGACCCGGCCGCCCCCGATCCGCGTCAACGCCACCTCGGCGGCCCGCTGCCGGCTCACCGTGCCGCCGGCAGCCCGCGTCGGGCCCGCGTCGTCATCCGCACCCCGGCGGGCCGGGTCGTCGTCGTCGCCGGTCGCCGTCCGGGCCGGGTTGTCCTCGCCGTTCGTGCCCGACCGGGCCGGGTTGTCCTCGCCGCTCGTCGCCGTTCGGGCCGGGTTGTCCTCGACGGTCACGGCGGCCGGGGCGGTCCGGCCGGTCGACCGGTCGGCGGCGGTCGCGCCGAGCGCCGCGCCGGTCACCGCCAGCACGGCGACTCCACCGGCCGCGGCCAGCATCAGGGAGGTACGTCGCATGGTTGCCACCTTTCCTCGGTTCGTGCCGTCGAGACTGCGCGCCGGACGGTCGGGGCCGCGCTAGCCGAGGGACAAGGCGGGGTTAAGGCGCGTCGTCACCGGCGAGACGACCATTGGCCGGCGACCCGGCGCGGAACGGTCACCCGAGCGGCGCGACGCCGAGCCGCAGCACGATCCGGGCCCCGCCGCCGGCGGCGGTGGACAACTCCAGCTCACCGCCGCTCGCGCGGGCGGCCCGCTCGGCGATGTCCAGACCGAGCCCGGTCGACCCGGCCCGGCTGGCGCCGCGCCGCACCGGGCCCGGCGGCAGCCCCGGGCCGGCGTCCGCCACGGTGAGCGCCACCCGGTCCGCCTCCGCCGCGAGCCGCACCGTGAACGGGGTGCCGTCGGGCGTGTGGGCGAAGACGTTGCCCAGCAACGCGTCCACGGCGGCGGCCAGCTCGTCACCGCTCAGTCGCACCGGCAGCGGACCGGGGGCGAGGTCGAGCGTCACGGTCCGGCCGGTGTCCTCGGCGAGCACCGACCAGAACGTCACCCGCTCGTCGACCACCGTGGCCGCGTCGCAACCCTCGCCGGTGGCCGCCGAGCTGCGCCACCGGGCCTGCCGGATCACCCCGGTCACCGCCCGCTCCAGCCCGTCCGCCGCGGCGGTCAGGCGGGCGGCGTCGTCCGGGTCGCGCAACGACTCGGCCTCCAGCCGCAGCGCCGTCAACGGGGTACGCAGCCGGTGGGACAGGTCGGCCACCTGCTCGCGTTCCTCGCGCAGCAGGATCTGGATCCGCTCGGCGAGGTGGTTCAGCGCGCCCGCCACCTCGCGCAACTCGGTCGGACCGGCCGGTTCGACGCGCGCGTCCAGCTCGGCGTTGGCGAGCCGGTGCGAGACGGCGGACAGCGCGGTGATCGGCCGGACCAGCGTGCCGGCCAGCCGGTCGGCGACCACCAGGCCGACCAGCACGAGCAGCGCGCCGAGCAGCGCCAGCACCTGCCAGGCGCGGGTCACCCCGGCGGTCAGCTCGGCGCGGGGGACCAGCGTCCGGATCACCCCGGTCCCCTCCGGGCGGCCCTGCACCGCGACGACCACCTCCCGCCCGGCGGCGGACTCGACGGTCAGGCTCTGCCCCCGGGCGGCCAGCGTGACCGCCGGGGTGCGCGGCGCCGGCGCGCCGAGCACCGTGCCGTCGGCGAGGAAGACGCTCACCTCGCGGCCGGTGTCGACGGCGAGCTGGTCCACCGTCAACCGGACGGTCTCCGGCGCCGCGGTGCCGACCACGGTGACCAGAAGCTGCACGTCGGCGGTGGCCCGGGCGGTCGCGCGGTCCGCGGCGACGGTGCGCACCAGCACGGCCAGCGGCACCAGGAACGCCACCATGACGAGCACCCCGACGGCCGCGACCAGCAGCGTCAGCCGGCGCCTCACCGGCCCTGCCCCGGCACGTCGAGCCGCACCCCGACCCCGCGCACGGTGTGCAGGTAGCGGGGTGCCTGGGCGCTCTCGCCGAGCTTGCGGCGCAGCCAGGACAGGTGCACGTCGACCGTCTTGTCGGCGCCGCCGTACGGGATGCGCCAGACCTCGGTCAGGAGTTCCCGCTTGGTGACGACCTGGCCGGGCCGGGCGGCGAGGTGGTGCAGCAGGTCGAACTCGCGTGGGGTCAGCTCCACCGGCGTGCCGTCCAGCGTGACCTGCCGGGACCGCCTGTCGATCCGCAGCCCGCCGAGCACCAGCGCCGCCTCCGTCGCGCCGCCGCCGGCCGCGCGTCGCAGCACCGCGCGGATCCGCGCGTCCAGTTGCGCGGCGGTGAACGGCTTCACCAGGTAGTCGTCGGCGCCGGCGTCGAGCAGGCGCACGATCTCGACCTCGTCGTCGCGGGCGGTCGCCACCACGACCGGCACCGCGCTGACCGCACGCAGCATCCGCAGCAGCTCGGCGCCGTCCAGATCGGGCAGCCCGAGGTCGAGCACGACCAGGTCGGGCCGGTCGTCCAGGGCGTCGCGCAGCCCGCCCAGGGCGGTCGACGCCGCCGCGACGGCGTGCCCGTACTCGCGCAGGGCGCGCAGCAGCGGAGCGCGGATGGTCAGGTCGTCCTCGATGAGCAGCAGGCGCGCCACGCAACGGAGGGTAGCCGCTCGACCGGCCGGCGACGGCGTCCGTTAACCGGACCTTAGCGTCGCGCTACGACCGGCCCAACCCGCTCGCGGGGCACACTCGGGGCATGGATCGCCGTACCCTCCTCGCCGTCACCGGCTGGCTTGCCACGACCGCCGCGGCCACGCTCGTCGGGCTGGCCGCCGTCGACCTGGCCGGCGCGGGCATCACCGGAACGGCGGGCGGGGTGCGCACCGAGCGGGACGTCGCCCGCGCGCTCGCCGTACCCGAGCCGGGGCCGAGCGGCGCGGTCGGCGCGGGCCCGGTCGCGACGCCGACCGGCACGCGGTCGGGCACGCCGGCGCCGACCGGCGCGTGGCGTGGCTTCGTGACGGAGGGCGGCAGCGTGGTCGCCGAGTGCGGCCCCGGCGGGGTCCGCGTGGTGACGTCGGCCGCGGCGCCCGGATACCGGGCGAAGGACACCGACCTGGGGCCCGACGACCACGTCGAGGTGCGCTTCCTCGGCGAGGAGCGGGAGTACGAGATACGGCTGCGCTGCCGCGGCGGGGTGCCGACGAGAGACCCGGAGGACTGAGTATTCCCAGCTCAGAGCCGGTGACTGTCCAAGATCGGACAGTGCTGTCGCTGGATGGTGGGCGGCGTGGCGACATAGCTTCGGAAACAGGAGAGGGAGAGAGGACCACCATGTCCAGCCCCAGATCGAGGAGGGGAGCGACCGGCCAGCCCACCCCGAGCGCGCGCGAGGCCGCGCACGTCGACACGCAGATCACCTCGGGCTCGTCGGCCGGGCTGCCGCCCACCGCGCGCGTGCTGTTCGCCGTGGTCGACGCGAGCGGCACGCTGATCCGCGGCCTCGGCGCGACGTCGGCCACCCGGCTCGCGGCCGGGATGTACCAGGTGGCCTTCGACCAGGACGTCGCCGGGGCGGCCTACGTCGGGACGATCGGCCCCGCCAACGGCGGCGGGCTCGCGCAGCAGGGCGTCATCACGGTGGCTCCCCGGGCCGGCATCGCCAACGCGGTCTTCGTCGAGACGCACGCCGCGAGCGGGCATGCGGACCGCCCGTTCCACCTGGCCGTGCTCGCCTGACGGGGCGCACGCACGAGCGCACGGCGCCGCACGACCGTCCGGTCGTCACGTCGCCGCGCTCTGGCCGTCTCCCACCGTCGCAGCCGTACGGCGGTACGTCAGCGGGGACCTGGCTCGACCGGCCCAGCCCGCACCGGTCTTGTCGGGTGCAGATGCCCGTCCGGAGCGGATCCAAACCTGACCGGCGTGGGGAATTCCACCATCTGCCAGTCCCGGCGTGGTGGGCACGCGAACGGGGTATGAGCCGGGCATGGAGCATTTCACGATCGCGACCGTCGCCGAGAAGAGCCCCGACTTCCGCCGCGTGCTCTGGACCGGGGAGCACACGCAGTTGGTCATCATGACCATCCCGCCGGGCGGCGAGATCGGCGAGGAGGTCCACGAGGGCATCGACCAGATCCTCACCTTCGTCAGCGGCACCGGCGAGGCGCGGGTGGCCGGGGAGAAGAAGGAGGTCGTCGCCGGCGACCTGGTGGTCGTGCCGGCCGGCACGAAGCACAACTTCGTCAACACCGGGCCCAACCCGCTGGTGCTCTACACCGTCTACGGCCCGCCGGAGCACGCCGACGGCGCGGTGCACCGGACGAAGGAGGAGGCGGACGCCGCCGAGGAGGCCGGCGAGGACGAGCCGCCCACGGCCTGACTGTTAAGAAGGGGCCCCTCCTATACCTGAAGCGTTAAGAAGGGGCCCCTCCTTACACCAGGCCGGGGTACTTGATGCCGGCGCCGGTGTTCAGGACGACGACGCGCTCGCCGGGGCGGATCCACCCGCCGGCGCGCAGGTGCCGGGCGGCGGTCAGGCAGGCCGCGCCCTCCGGGCAGAGCAGCAGCCCCTCCCGGGCGGCGAAGTCGCGCAGGTCGGCGACGATCTCCGCGTCGTCCACCGCGATCGCGGTGCCGGCGCTGTCCCTCAACGCGGCCAGGATCAGCTCGTCACCGAGCGGGGCCGGCACGGTGATGCCGAACGCGACCGTCTGCGCGTCCCGCCACGGGGTGGCACGCGCCTCGCCGGCCGCGAACGCGCGCACGATCGGCGCGCAGCCGGTGGACTGCACGGCCACCAGCCGGGGCAGCCGGTCCTCCACCCAGCCCAGCTCGCGCAGCTCGTGCAGCGCCTTGTGGATGCCGATCAGCCCGACGCCGCCGCCGGTCGGATAGATGATGACGTCGGGCACCTGCCAGCCGAGCTGCTCGACGATCTCGTACCCCATGGTCTTCTTGCCCTCCAGGCGGTAGGGCTCGCGCAGCGTGCCGGCGTCGAAGATCCGCCCGCCCGAGTCGGCGACCAGCGCGGCGATCTCCCGGCCGGCGTCGTTGATCAGCCCGTCGATCAACCGCAGGTCGGCGCCGGCGGCGAGGCACTCCTGCCGGCAGATGGTGGGCGCGGCCAGCGGCATGGCGATCGTCGCGCCCATCTGAGCCCGGGCCGCGTACGTCGCCCAGGCCGCGCCCGCGTTGCCGTTGGTGGGCATGGCGATCCGCTCGACGCCCAGCTCCTTCGCCCGGCTCACGCCGACAGTCGCGCCCCGCGCCTTGAACGACCCGGTCGGGGTGAGCCCCTCGTCCTTGACGATCAGCTCCGCCACGCCGATCTCGTGGCCGTACGCCGGGGCGTGCCACAGCGGCGTCCAGCCCTCGCCCAGCGTGGTGACGAACCGCGGATCGGCCACCGGCAGCAGCTCCCGGTAGCGCCACAGGTCGGCCGGGCGGAGCCCGAACTGCTCCGGGGTGACAGTGGCGGCGACCGTGGCCAGGTCGTAGCGGGCCAGCAGCGGGGACCCGCAGCCGCACAGGTTCTGCGGCTTGTCGGCCGGGTGCTCCAGGCCGCAGCGCGGGCACTCCAGGTGCGTCAGGTGCACGGTGGTCCTCAGCTCGCGTCGATGCTCAGCCAGTGCCGGCTGCGCCGACCCGGCTCGTACGGGGAGTCGAGGCGCTTCGCCACCACTCCGGGGAGCCCCTGCTCACGGGCGGCCCGCAGGGCGTCCGCGCCGACCCCCGGGAACCACGGCGGAGTCTGCCAGTGCGGGCCGGCGAGCGCCAGACCGTCGAGCCCGCCACGCCGTTGCGCGTACGGCACGTCGAGGCTGGTCACGCCCTCCAGCCAGAGCAAGTCGACGGCGAGGAACTGACCGTCCCGCTTGCTGGGCGGCTTGACCCGCCCGGCCGGGTCGATCCGCACCAGCACCCCGTCCAGCACCACCTCGTTGGGGGCCAGCTCCTCGGCCATCGCCCGCAGCCAGGGGTAGTCGGCGGTGATCTCCGCGTCGTCGGCGTCGAGCAGCCGCAGCCGGCCACCGGAGACGTACGCCATCGCCCGCACGCCCGCCCAGCGCGGCTCGTACCCCCAGGCGTCGGCGTCGCGCGGCAGCCGCTTCCCCTCGGTGGGGCGCATCGGGCGGACCAGCTCGGGCATCGGCGTCCAACCCGCCGGCGCCGGGTCGGTGCGCCGGACCATCCAGTCCCGGCCCCGGCCGCCGGTGGCGAACAGGACGTACCGCCCCGTGGTGCGCGCGCCGTCCAGCACCACGATCACCTCGTCGTCGCGCCACTTCTCCGCGCGGTAGGTGCCGGTGTCGTGGACGGTCATCCGCCCGCCGCCGTACTCGCCGGCCGGGATCTCGCCGGCGAACGTGAGGTATTCCATCGGGTGGTCCTCGGTGTGCACGGCGAGGTGGTTGCGGCCCGGCTCGCGGGGCAGGCCGCGCGGCACCGCCCAGGAGGCCAGCACGCCGTCGTGCTCCAGCCGCAGGTCCCAGTGCAGGCTGCGGGCGTGGTGCTGCTGGATGACGAAGCGGGGCGCCCGCCCCGCCGGCCGCTTCCGGCGCGGCGCCCGCTCCGGCACCGGTTCCGGGGTACGCGCCGCGTCCCGCTTGCGCCGGTAGTCCTCCAGCCGGTCCGCCACAGCCGTATTCTCCGGCATGGCCGGGCCGAGCGCCGGCATGGCGGCGGCGATCAGGGGTAGAACCGTCGGCATGGACCTCGACCAGCCCACCCTCCCGCTTCCCGGCGACGTCCGGATCCCGCTGCTCGGCTTCGGCACCTGGCAGGCCACCGGCGAGGACGGCTACCAGGCCGTGCTCGCCGCGCTGGACGCCGGCTACCGGCACCTCGACACCGCCACGATGTACGGCAACGAGAAGGAGGTCGGACGCGCGATCGCGGAGAGCGGGCTGCGCCGGGAGGACCTCTTCATCACCACCAAGCTGCCGCCGGACCGGGTGGGCCGGGAGCGGGCGACGATCGAGGCCAGCCTCGCGGCGCTGGGCACCGAGTACGTCGACCTGTGGCTGGTGCACTGGCCGCCGTCCGCGCCCGGCGACAGCATCCCGATCTGGCGGGAGATGCTGGCCGCCCGGGACGCGAACCTGGCTCGCGCCGTCGGGGTGAGCAACTACTCGACCGCGCAGCTCGACGAGCTGATCCAGGCCACCGAGGAGACGCCCGCGGTCAACCAGATCCGGTGGAGCCCGTCGCTGTACGACCGGCAGACGCACGCCGCGCACCGGGACCGGGGCGTGGTGCTGGAGGGCTACAGCCCGTTCAAGACCAGCGACCTGTCCGACCCGGTGCTGGTGCGCATCGCCCAGGCGCACGACGTCTCGCCGGCCCAGGTGGTGCTGCGCTGGCACATCGACCACGAGATCGTGGTCATCCCGAAGTCGGTCACGCCGGAGCGGATCCGGGCCAACGCCGACGTGTTCGGGTTCTCGCTGACCGCCGAGGAGATGCGCGACATCGACGCGCTCGGCGGCTGATCCGACGTACGGAACGGGGCGCGGTCCGGACGGACCGCGCCCCGCTCACGTTCGGGTGGTCAGCCCCGGGCGCAGGTGGCGCCGTTGAGGGTGAAGCTGCTCGGCGCGGAGAAGCTGCCGTTCAGCGTCGCCTGGTAACCGAAGTTGGTCGACGCGCCGGGGGCCAGCGTGCCGTTGTAGTCGACGTTGCGCGCGGTCACCGCCGAGCCGCTCTGCGACACGGTGGCGTTCCACGCGCTCGTCACGTTCTGCCCGGAGGGCAGGTTGTAGTTGAGCGTCCAGCCGTTGATGGTGCTGTTGCCGGTGTTCTTGACCGTCACCTCGGCGGTGAAGCCGTTGTTCCACACGTTCGTCGACCGGTAGGTCACGGTGCAGGCCGTGTTGCCCGAGGGCGGGGGCGTGGTGGTCGGCGGCGTCGAGGTGGGCGGCGGGTTGCTGCCGCCGGTGTTGACGCTCTGCGAGAACGAGTTCACCGCCAGGCCGACACCGCCCTGCCACGGCTCGAAGCCGGCCTGGATGCTGGTCAGGTACCAGTCGTTGGTGATCGCGCCCCGGTTCCGGGTGTCGTTGATGAACGCCATCGCGTCGAAGCTGAAGCTGGGGATGGCGGACGGCGCCACGTACGAGATGACGTTGTTGGAGCCGTTGCTGCCCCGCCAGACCTCCCAGGTCCGGCCGGCGATGGTCGTGTTGCCGACCGGGGAGCCGATGGGCTGGATGGAGCCCTGCCGGTTGAGCCAGATCATGATCTCCATCTGGTTCACGCCGTCCTTCTTGGGCGACGGGTCGAGCCAGATGTCGTACGCGGCGTCGTAGGTCGCGCCGCTGACGTAGTTGTAGCTGATGCTGGCCGGCGCGTTGCTGATGTTCTTCACCTGCACCGGCAGGTTCGTGCCGGGGGAGCAGTTGGTGTAGTGGCAGCCCACGAAGATCGAGGGGTAGGAGACCGGCGCCCCGTTGGTCGGCGCGGAGCCGTCCGCCCGGGTGATCGAGAAGCCGGTCGAGGTGACGTTGATGCACTGCTGGGCGCTGGTGCCCCAGCGGTTGTTCTGCACCACGTACTTGCCGCCGATGGTGGTCGAGCCGTACTGCTCGCAGATCTGGGTGTCGGCGGAGGCGGTGCCGCCGAGCGCGACGGCGACGATGCTGCCGGCGGCCAGCAGGCCGGCGGCGGCGATGGCGCGGAGTGAACGCTTCATGATGCTCCTTGGCTCGGCGCGGGGGCGCCGGTGGTGTCGAGGGATACGGGCGGGAGCGCTCCCATGTTCACCGAAACACATTTACATGTTTGAAACGGATGCGCAACTGAACCGGTTAATAAGCTGGAGGAAGGGGTCCCCGGGCACTTCCGTGCCCTGGTCGCAGCGAGTAGTGTCTTGCCTCCAACGCGTTCCGACCCCCTCCGGAGGCGTACTCCACGATGGGTGGTTCTCCCCTGCGCATCCTCGTCGTCGGCGCGGGCATCGCCGGCCTCGCCGTGGCCCGGGCGCTGCGTCTGGCGGGGTTCCGGCCGGACGTCACCGAGCGGCTGCCGCCCACCGAACGCACCGACACCGGCCTCTACCTCCCCGGCAACGCGGCGCGGGCGATGCGCCGGCTCGACCTGGACGGGCCGCTGCGACCGCTCGGCCAGGTGATCCACCGGCAGCGCTTCCTCGACGCCGCCGGCGCGCCGCTGTGCGAGGTCGACCTCGACGCGCTCTGGGCCGGGGTGGGGGAGTGCCGGGCCCTGCCCCGAGCCGAACTGCACCGGGTGCTGCTCACCGGCGCCGGTGGCGCGGTCCGGCACGGCGCCGAGGTGAGCACCGTCGAACCCGGGCCCGTCAGCGTCGCGGTCGGCTTCACCGACGGCACCGGCGGCGAGTACGACCTGGTCGTCGGCGCGGACGGGCCCCGCTCCGCGGTCCGCACCCTGGCTGCCCTCGGCGGCCCGCCCCGCCCCGCCGGGCAGGTGGTCTACCGCGCCGTGGTGACCGGCGGCCCGCGGGTCACCGACTGGACCGCCCTGCTCGGCCAGCGGGCCGGCTTCCTGATGGTGCCGCTCGGCGCCGGCCGGCTCCACTGCTATGCCGACGAGGCCGGCACCACCCTGCCGACCGACCCGCTCGCCCGGCTGCACGAGCTGTTCGACGACTACGGCGGGCCGGTGCCCGAGGTGCTCGCCGCGCTGGAGACGGTGCACGTCGAGCGCACCGAGGAGGTCGAGTTGGGCCGCTGGTCCCACGGCCGGGTGCTGCTGGTCGGTGACGCCGCTCACGCCGTCGCGCCGACGCTCTCCCAGGGCGCCGCCATGGCGTTGGAGGACGCGGTGGTGCTCGCCGAGTCGCTCCGGGACGCCGGCAGCGTCGACGCCGCCCTGATCGCGTACGAGAGTCGGCGTCGGCCGCGTACCCGCTGGGTGCGGGACCGGACCCGGGACCGCAACCGCACCCGCGACGTGCCGCCGCCGCTGCGCGACCCGCTACTGCGCGGACGCGGCGGCCGGATCTTCGGCGAGCACTACCGGCTACTCACCGGCCCGCTGTAGAAGCGCCGAAGATCGTAGCCGCCCACCCCACGCGGCGGGGCCACCTACCGGGGACTATCCTCCTTGCGGATGACGGCTGCGCCGATGACCAGCGCGCCGAGCGGGACAACCCAGAACCGGAGGCCACTCGTGACCACCGTCGCACCCAAGCCGGTCGTGACCCGGCCCTGGCCGGTCCGCGAGCCGGTCAAGGGGTCGGCCCTCGCGCGGCTGCTGCGCACCACGGACGCGAAGCAGATCGGGATCATGTACATGGTCACCGCGTTCGCGTTCTTCATGATCGGTGGCCTGATGGCCCTGATCATGCGCGCCGAGCTGGCGCGACCGGGGCTGCAGTTCCTGTCGCCCGAGCAGTACAACCAGCTCTTCACCATGCACGGCACGATCATGCTGCTGTTCTTCGCGACGCCTATCGTGTTCGCCTTCGCGAACTACGTGGTGCCGCTGCAGATCGGCGCGCCCGACGTGTCGTTCCCCCGGCTCAACGCGTTCGCGTACTGGCTCTACCTCTTCGGCGGCACGCTGGCCGTCGCCGGCTTCATCAGCCCCGGCGGCGCGGCCGACTTCGGCTGGACGGCCTACACGCCGCTGAGCAGCGTCGAGCACTCGCCGGGCGTCGGCGCCAACATGTGGGTGGTCGGCCTCGCCATCTCCGGTCTGGGCACCATCCTCGGCGCGGTCAACCTGATCACCACGATCCTGACCCTGCGCGCGCCCGGCATGACCATGTTCCGGATGCCGATCTTCACCTGGAACATGCTGGTCACCAGCCTGCTGGCCATCCTGGTCTTCCCGCTGTTGGCCGCCGCGCTGTTCGCGCTCGCCGCGGACCGCCTGATCGGCGCCCACGTGTACGACCCGGCGACCGGTGGGCCGATGCTCTGGCAGCACCTGTTCTGGTTCTTCGGGCACCCCGAGGTCTACATCGTGGCGCTGCCGTTCTTCGGCATCATCACCGAGATCATCCCGGTGTTCTCCCGGAAGCCGATCTTCGGCTACAAGGGCCTGGTGGCCGCCACCGTGGCCATCGCCGCGCTGTCGATGAGCGTGTGGGCGCACCACATGTTCGCCACCGGCCAGGTGCTGCTGCCGTTCTTCAGCTTCCTGAGCTACCTGATCGCGGTGCCGACCGGCATGAAGTTCTTCAACTGGATCGGCACCATGTGGCGGGGCCAGGTCACGTTCGAGACGCCGATGCTCTGGGCGATCGGCTTCCTGGTCACGTTCCTCTTCGGTGGCCTGACCGGTGTGCTGCTGGCCAGCCCGCCGATCGACTTCCACCTGCACGACTCCTACTTCGTGGTGGCGCACTTCCACTACGTGCTGTTCGGCACCATCGTGTTCGCGGTCTTCGCCGGCATCTACTTCTGGTTCCCGAAGATGTTCGGCCGGATGCTGGACGAGCGGCTCGGCAAGATCCACTTCTGGCTGACCATGATCGGCTTCCACACCACGTTCCTGGTGCAGCACTGGCTGGGCGCCGAGGGCATGCCCCGCCGGTACGCCGACTACCAGGCCGAGGACGGCTTCACCACGCTGAACATGGTCTCCACGATCGGCGCGTTCATCACCGGTATCTCGACGCTGCCGTTCATCTGGAACTGCTGGAAGTCGTACAAGACCGGCCCGGTGGTCGAGGTCGACGACCCGTGGGGCCACGGCAACTCGCTGGAGTGGGCCACCACCTGCCCGCCGCCGCTGCGGAACTTCGACCGGATGCCGCGGATCCGCTCCGAGCGGCCCGCGTTCGACCTGAAGTTCCCCGAGCTGGCCGCCGGGCAGAGCGTCGCCGGCCCGCCCGAGGGTGGCGCCAAGCCGCTGACCAGCGAGTCCGACGGCGGAGCCCGCTACCAGGAGGACCAGATGGGCCGCGTCGAGCAGAACTGACGCCCTGCCCCGACGGGCGCCGCACCCCTCCCGGGGCGCGACGCCCGTCGCCTTTTTCCCCGCCCTCGCCTTTCCTCGCCCTCACGTTGCCTCCGTTGATCAAGGAGTTTGCGTCGGCGATGGCCACCGCCCCGACGCGAACTCCTTGATCAACGGGGGTGACCCCGCCGGGCCCGGCACCGCACCAGCAGCCCGCACGACCAGACCGCCGGCCGCGCGCCAGCGCATTGGCGATCATGAGGTTGGCGGCGCGACACGCCGGCCCGGAACCCGTCAACCTCATGATCGCCGGGCGGAGCTCAACCTCATTGCGCGCAGGTGCGCGCACGCGCACACCGGTAGCCGCTCTTCCCCGGAAAGCGGGCCTGTTCCGGCCCGGATACCCACTCTTTCCGTGAAAGAGGGCGCACCGCCTCTGGGGGTGGGTGGGTGGTCAGGGGGTGGTGGGTGCCAACTCGGGGGCGGGCTTGGCGGTGTCGGGGGCGGACGGCGAGGTGCGGCGGTGGCGCAGCTCGACGGGGAGCACGGCCAGCGCCACCAGCACGCCGATCGCACCGGTGACCGCGAAGCCCCAGGCCGGCGCGGAGGCGTCGATCACGGCGCCGGCCAACGGCGCGCCCAGGGCGATGCCGATCGTGACGGCGGAGCCGTGCAGACCCATCGCCAGGCCGCGTACGCCGGGCGGCGCCAGCCGGCTGACCGCGTCGGAGGTGGCCGCGATGGTGGGTGCGCAGAGCGCGCCGGTCGGGATCAGCGCCAGGCAGAGCAGCCACCAGTGCGAGCCGCCCAGCCCGACCGGAATCGTGGTGAGGCTGAGCGCCGCCATCAGCGCCAGCGGGGAGAACGAGCGGCGTACCGCGCCGTAGGCGAAGCCGCCCACCAGCGAGGCGACCGCCCAGGCGGCCAGCACCGCGCCGGTCCAGCCGACCTCGCCGCCGGCGCGCAGCACCGCCACCACGGCGACGTCGGTGCCGCCCAGCACCAGCGTGGCGGCCAGGCTGACCGCGAGCACGGCGAGCAGGCGCGGGGTGAGCCACTCCCGGCGGGGCACCGCGACCCGCGGACCGGTCGTCTCGTCGGCGGCCCGGGTCGGTGGGTTCAACAGCCAGAAGCAGATGCCGGAGGCGACGATGCCGGCGCCGACCGCCCAGAGCGTGAGGCGCGGCGTGACGGCGGTCGCCAGCGCCACCGCGAGCGCGGGACCCACCATGAACGACAACTCGACCGACATCGAGTCCAGCGCGTACGCCGGGCGGCGCTGCTCCACCGGGACCAGCGCGGCGATGGACTGGCGGACCAGCGAGAAGACCGGCAGCGCGAGCAGGCCGGCCAGGAAGGCGGCGGGCAGCAGCACCGGATAGGACAGGGTGGGCGCGACGGCCCAGAACGTGCCCTCGACGACGGTGCAGAGCAGCAGCACCGGCCGCAGGCCGTGCCGGTCGACCAGCCGGCCGAGCAGCGGCGCGCCGATCGCCGCGCCGACGGTCGCCGCGGCGCCGACCAGGCCGGCGGCGCCGTAGCCCCGCCCCAGGTCGAGCACCACGTAGAAGGTGAGCGTCACCCCGACCGCGGTCAGCGGGATGCGGGCCAGCACCGACACCAGCAGCAGCGAGCGCAGGCCGGGCAGGGCGAGCGCCTCCCGGTAGGGCTTCAGATTCACGACGGCCGCACCTCCGGCGCCATCCTGGGCGCAGGGTACGACAGTCGCAAGCGATTACCTGGTCAAGCGGCCTTGATCACAGGTTCACCCACCATGGCGACCCCGGCGCCGTCGAGCGCGCGCAGCGCCACGTCGAGTGTTTCCGGCGCGACGGCGGCGGTCAGCTCCAGCAGCACGGTGGTGTGGAAACCCTCCCGGGCGGCGTCCAGCGCGGTCGCGCGTACGCAGTGGTCGGTGGCGATGCCGACCACGTCGACCCGGTCCACGTCGTGCCGGCGCAGCCAGTCGGCCAGGCACTCGCCGTCGGGCGCGTGCCCCTCGAAACCGGAGTACGCGGCCGCGTGCTCGCCCTTGTGGAAGATCGCCTCCACCCGGCCGGTCTCCAGCTCGCTGTGGAACTCGGAGCCGGACGTGCCGACCACGCAGTGCCGCGGCCAGGAGTCGACGAAGTCCGGCGGGTCGCCGAAGTGCGCGCCCGGGTCGACGTGGTAGTCCTTGGTCGCGACCACGTGGTCCCAGCGGCCCGGTTCGGCGGCGAGCAGCCGGGAGATGCCGCCGGCCACGCCGGCCCCGCCGCCGACCGCGAGGGAGCCGCCCTCGCAGAAGTCGTTCTGCACGTCCACGATGATCAAGGCGTTCGCCATCTGGTCGGTCCTCCTCAGGTCGCGGGTACGACGGTCACCGGAACGGCCGGGTCGCCGCCGGACAGTTTGAGCCCCTCCCACGGGATGGAGATCAGGCACTGCCGCAGGTGCTCCCGGGCGTCGTCCAGCGTGGGCAGCGACACCGGCTCGCCCGACACCACGTACGAGTGCTGGAGCAACCGGTCGTTGGGCTGCCGGTCCGGCACGCCCTGCGGCACGATGACCTCCTCGGTGGCGGTGCCGGTCGGCTTGTGCCGGCGGACGGCCACCTTCCGGCCGCCGATGGTGGACTTGTGCTCGGAGCGCTTCACCACCGGCCGCCCCTCCACCTCGACCAGCTTGTAGACCAGGCCGGCGGTGGGCGCCCCCGAGCCGGTCACCACGGCGGTGCCGGCGCCGTACATGTCCACCGGCTCGGCGGCGAGCGAGGCGATCGCGTACTCGTCCAGGTCGCCGGAGACGATGATCTTCGTTTCGGTGGCGCCGAGCGAGTCGAGCAGCTCGCGGGACTGCTGGGCGATCATCGCCAGGTCACCCGAGTCGATCCGGACCGCGCGCAGCTCCGGGCCGGCCACCGCGATGGCGTTGCGGATGCCCTGCGCGATGTCGTACGTGTCGACCAGCAGCGTGGTGTCCTTGCCCAGCGTGGCGACCTGGGACGCGAACGCGGTCCGCTCGTCGTCGTGCAGCAGGGTGAACGCGTGCGCGGCGGTGCCGGCGGTCGGGATGCCGTAGCGCTGCCCGGCGGCCAGGTTGGAGGTGAACCGGAACCCGGCCAGGTACGCCGACCGCGCGGCGGCGACGGCGGCCTCCTCGTGCGCCCGGCGGGAGCCCATCTCGATCAGTGCCCGGCCCCGCGCGGCGGTGACCATCCGGGCCGCCGCCGCGGCGACCGCGCAGTCGTGGTTGAGCACGGACAGCACCAGCGTCTCCAGCACCACGCACTCGGCGAACGTGCCCGACACGGTGAGGATCGGTGAGCCGGGGAAGAACAGCTCGCCCTCGGCGTAGCCGTCGACGTCACCGGTGAAGCGGTAGTCGGCCAGCCACTGGGCGGCCCGGTCGTCGACCACGCCGGTGCGGCGCAGGAAGTCGATCTCCGCCGGGTCGAACCGGAAGTCGCGGATCATCTCGATCAGCCGGCCGGTGCCGGCGACCACCCCGTAGCGGCGGCCGGCCGGCAGCCGCCGGCTGAACACCTCGAAGACGCAGCGTCGGTCGGCGGTGCCGTCCTGGAGCGCGGCGCTGACCATGGTCAGCTCGTAGTGGTCGGTCAGCAGCGCGGGGCGAAGGGTGCTCACCGCCCCAGCCTAGAGTTCAGGCCGGATCCGTGCCGTCGTGCCCCGGCATCGACCCCAGCGCGGTCCGCAGCTCGCTACGGCGGGTGACGCCGAGCTTGCTGTAGACGCGTTGCAGGTGGTTCTCCACGGTGCGGGTGGAGAGGAACAGCCGCTCCGCGATCGCGCGGCTGGTCAGCCCGGTGGCGGCGAGGCGGGCGATCTCCCACTCGCGGTCGCTGAGCGCCGGCCGGAGCAGTCGCAGCGCCGGGGTGGAGATCTCGTCGCAGCGGCCCAGCAGGTCGGCGAGGCGTTCCCGGGCCGACCCGGGAACGCCGGCTCGGGCGTCCCGCATCCGGTGCAGCGCCATCGCGGTCGCCTCGGCGGCGTAGACGACCAGCTCCCGGTCGGCGAAGCCTTCGGCGACCGCGAGCAGGTCCGCCGGGGAGCCGTCGAGCACGGCCCGACCGTACCGGGCGACCAGTGGTGGCAGCACACCGTCGATCTGTTCGGAGAGTTCCGCCAGGCGCTGCGCCACGGTGCGCCGGCTGCCGTCGGTGCAGGTCGGGCCGACCGGCGCGGCGGCCTGGTCGAGCCGGACCAGGTCGAGCAGGACGAGCAGCTCGTGGCCGGCGAGGCCGTCGTCGCGCAGCCGGTCGGCCAGCGCGCAGAGGTGCTTGGTGGCGCCCGGCAGGTCGCCGGCCACCGCCTGCGCGGCGCCCCGGGCCTGCTCCAGCCACGGATAGAGGACGGCCATCCCGGGCGCGTGCGTCCGGTCCGCCTCGGCCATCGCCTCTGCGGCGTGCGCCGCGTCCCCGCGCAGCGCCGCGGCCTGGGCGCGCTCGGCGTGGGCCAGGCCGGCGTAGACCCGGCTGGTGGTGAGCACGGCGCAGGCGCCCAGGCTGGTCTTGAGCGCGTCGTCGCCGCGCCCGCGCAGCCGGGCCGCGTACGCCTGGAGGATGGCCAGGTAGCCGGTGCCGAGCCGGAAGTCGCCGGCGCCGGCCAGGTCGGCGAACTCGTCGGCGACGATCGCGTCGATGCCGGCCAGGTCGCCGGAGAGCGCCAGCCGGGTGCCCCGGGCCAGCTCCATGGCGAGCTGGAGATAGGGCATGTCGGAGCGCCAGCACGCCGCCTCGGCCTGCACCCGGGCGATAGCGGTGGCGCTGCGCCGATATTGCCCCTGGGCGGCCTGGAGGTGGGCGAGCGTGCAGCGGGCCAGTTCCCGGGCGGCCATCGGGGCGGCCGGACGGTCCAGCACCTCCTGGGCCAGCCGCACCGCGACGTCGACGTCCAGCCGGTGCAGCCGCATGATGGCCTCGAAGGCGCGGACCCGGGCCCGGTCGGCGGGGTCGGACAGCTCCTCGCCGCGAACGGCGATCTCCTCCACCGTGGACTCCCGGTTGAGCCCCCAGTAGCTGACCATGCCCCGGACGGTCAGCCAGCGGCTCCGGCGCCGGTCGTCGTGGATCTCGCCGGCGACCTGGTCGAGCACCCGGATCGCCTCCTCCGGCCGGTCGCCGAACATGAGGATGGTGGCGAGCAGCTCCGCGGCGTCCGTGCCGCCGCCGGCCTCCAACGCGGCCCGGGCCAGCCGGGTGGCCAGTGGCACGTCGTACCGGCCGAACGCCTGGGTGGCCGCGTCGAGCAGCAGCGTCACGTTTTGCGCCGTACCCGAGTCGAGCCGCCACACCGCGACCCGCAGCAGATCGTCGCGACGGCGCTTGCCGACCTGTTCCAGCAGCCCGGCCAGGGTGGCCTGGAGCCGACGGGTGCGGCTGACCGGGCAGTGCCGACGCATCACCTCGCCGTAGAGCGGGTGGGCCAGGCGGACGTTGAGCCGCCGGTCGTCGCGGACCATGGTGATGAGCCCGCGCTCCTCGGCCACCTCCACGTCCGCCGGCTCGACCGCCCGCTCCAGCAGGTGCAGGCCCAGTGGCTCGCCGAAGGCGACCAGCTCCACCACCGCCCGGACGCCGGGAGTGAGCCGGCCGATCCGGGTGTCGATCAGGTCGGTGAGGGTGGGCGCCAGCTCCAGCCGGCCGGTCCACTTCCAGATCCCGTACGTGCGCCGCAGCTCGTCGCCGGCGGCCAGCACCAGCTCGCGCAGCAGCAGCGGATTGCCGGCGGAGAGCCGGAACAGCCGGTCGGAGGAGCAGGCGTCGACCGGGCCGCCGAGGATCGCGGCGAGCAGCCCGGTGGTCTCGCTGCGGTCGAGCGGGCCCAGCTCGACCAGGTCGACCAGGTCGTCGGTCCAGAGCGCGCGGATCGGCAGCGGGATCTGCTCGCCGTTGCGCAGCGTCCCGATCACGGTGGCGTTCTCCGAGCGGGCGACCAGGTGCACCAGCGCCGCCGAGGGCGGGTCGAGCAGGTGCGCGTCGTCGATGGCCAGCACGATGGGCCGGCCCGCGGCCTGCTCCTGGAGCAGATCCACCGCCCAGCGCAGGATCCCGGCGGGGGAGAGGCCCTGCGGTTGCGCGGCGGGGAGCACCTGGACCAGCCCGCCGAACGGCAGCGCGGCGGTGGTGGCGCTGGCCGCGACCGACCAGATCGCGAAGTGCTCGGGGGAGAGCGCGGCCACCCCCTCCCGCAGCAGGCGGCTCTTGCCCACCCCGGCGTCGCCGCTGAAGAACAGGCCGCGCCCCTCGGGGCCACCGATCGTCGACAACAGCCGGTGGAGTTCATCCGTTCGGCCGACGAACCCCCACCTGGTCATCGATGCAGCATATCGATGGGATGCCGTCCGCGTGCATGTCGTCACGCAGTAAAGTTGAGTAATCTGGGCGTTACTCGTGAGTACCGGATGCGTTCGGTGTCGGATGCCCGACACCCGTACTCTTCCGACATCCCCGCCGGGGAAGATTCCCCGCGACCGGGCCGAGCCCGATCGCCTCACCGGGAGGCCGCCTGATGAAGCCGGGTCCACTCCCTTCGGTCGACGTGCCCGATCCGCGCGGCCCGGCCGAGCCGCCGCGATGCGCCCCGCTCTCGACCCGCCTCGGCGTGACCGACCCCGGCCCGGACGAGCCACTCGCCGTGGTCGCGGCCGGCCCGGCCGGCGCGGGGCGGCGCGAGCTGATCGCCGGCCTGCTCGGGGTGCCGGCCGGGACGCTGGCCGTGCCCGCCGGCAGTCACCTGCTGGTCAACCACGCCAAGGTCGCCACCCGGGCGGCGTACGTCCCGGGCTACCGCCAGCCGCACGCCTACGGCATCGACCCGCTCGCCGCCGGTCCCGCGCTGGCCCGGCCGCCGCGCCGGGTCGAGCTGAGCCTGACCGATCCGCTGCTACGGCACTTCGCGGTGCTCGACACGCCGGACACCGCCGCGCTCGGGGTGGCCGGTGGCCGGATACTGCGGGACGCCGTGGGCCGGGCCGGCGCGCTGCTCTTCGTGATCGCCGCCGACCAGGCGTTCAGCGCGGTCGAGCTGCACCTGCTGGCGGAGGTGGCGCGGGCCCCGGTCGAGGTGTTCTTCGTCGTCACCCCGGGCGTGACCGGCTGGGCGGCGCCGGCGGACGGCGCGACGGCGGAGGGCACGGGGGCGTCCGTGCCGTCGCCCGGCCGGTCCGGCCCGCCCGGCCCCGCCGGTCCGCTCGACCCGGTGGTGGTCTCCATCGCGGCGCACCGGGCGGCGTTGTTGGCCGCGGTGCCCGCGCTCGCCCCGGCCCGGTGGTTCCCGGCCCGCCGCGCCGAGCTGCCGGACCTGCGCCGCGCGCTGGTCGGGTGGGCCGCCGTCGAGGGGCTGCGTCGGGCCAGCGCCCGGCCGCCCGAGCCGCCCGGCGCGCACGGCCGGGTGCCGGTGCTGGCCGGGGTGGAGCCGGCCGACCTGGCCGACCGGCTCGACCGCCAGGCCCGCTCCTGCGCCCAGCGGATCCGCCAGCACCTCGCGCTGGAGTTGGCCAACATCCACCTCCGGGTGGTCCAGGAGATCGTGTTCGGGGTCGGCTGCGCCGGCCTGCCGCAGTTGCTCGACCGCGAGCTGGAGGCGCTGTCGCTGCTCGCCACCGCGCAGTGCGACGAGGCGGTGCGCGGCATGGTCGACGACGCCGCCGCCCGGATGTTCGGCGCACCGCTCGCCGAGGGCGTACGCCGGCGGATCACCCACGCCGTGCGCTGGGGCCTCGCCGACCATCCGGACGGCCGGGAGCTCGACCGGGTGCTGCTGGTCACCAGCACCGCCGGGGTCGCCGCGTTGGCCGGCGCCGGCGCCCTGGACGCGCTGGCCGGGCTGCCCGGCGCGGCACGCGACGAGGCGCTGCCGCCGGTCGGTGTGGCGCTCAACGGCGGCTGCTGGCAGCACTGGCGGGCGCCGGGCAACGACGATCCGAACGCCGCCCGGTCCTGGGCCCAGCGCGCCCTGCGCGAGGTGGAACTCGAACTGTCCCGCGAGGTGTCCCGCCGCTTCGAGGTGATCCGTCTCTCGCTGGGCACGGTGCTCGCCGATGCTGTCGACCACGGCATCCTGCTCGCCTGAGGGCGGGGCGGCCGTGCGCCGTCCCGGCCCCGCGCAGGCGGTCCGGGCGGTCGATCCCGACCGCCGCGCCGTTCCGGTTCATCGGTTCGGCGGATCCGGTGGCACGATGGGGGGCATGGCGGCTCCACAGGTTGCGCCGGTCGAGACGCCGGACACCGCAGAGGTGCCGGTCTCCGACCGGCCATGGGTGACCATCGTCTGGGACGATCCGGTCAACCTGATGACGTACGTGACCTGGGTGTTCCAGAAGCTCTTCGGGTACAGCAGGGAGAAGGCGGAGCAGCTCATGCTGGACGTGCACCACAAGGGCAAGGCGGTGGTCTCCAGCGGGGCCCGGGAACGCATGGAGCACGACGCGGCGCAGCTGCACGCGTACGGGCTGTGGGCGACGGTGGACCGCTCATGAGCATGTTCCGTCGCCGGGGCGACCGCTACGTGGCCAGTTTCGCGGTCGACGAGGTGCGGGTGCTGCGCAAGGTCGCCTCCGAGGTGGTCGGGCTGCTGACCGACGGCTTCGACCACGGCGACCCGGTGGTCGGCCGGCTCTTCCCGGAGGTCTACCCGGACGACGACGCCGGCACCGCCGAGTTCCGCCGCTACACCGAGGGCGACCTGAAGACCGCGAAGATCGACCAGGCCGGCGCGATCCTCGCCGCGCTGCCCGACGGCGACGCGGGCGGCGAGGTGCGGCTGGACGCGGAGGCGGCCGAGGCGTGGCTGCGGGCGCTCAACGACGCCCGGCTGGCGATGGGCGTCCGGCTGGAGATCAAGGACGGCACCGACCTGGGCGAGGAGCTGGACGACGCGGTCGCCACGGACCCGGCCTCGTCGCGGGTGTTCCAACTGTCGGTCTACGCCTATCTCGGATACCTCCAGGAGTCCCTGCTCAACGCGCTGATCGACTGAGTGGTGACGGCGGCCACCTCGCCGCCCGGGGCGGCCAGGCGCTAGTCTGGTCGGCGTGCTGAGCATCGACCGGTCGATCATCGACGCGATCGTGGCCCACGCGCGCCGGGACCACCCCGACGAGGCGTGCGGCGTGGTCGCCGGTCCCGCCGGCAGCGACACCCCGACCCGGCACATCCCGATGGACAATGCCGCCCGCTCGATGACGTTCTACGAGTTCGACTCGATGGAGCAGCTGCGGGTCTGGCGCGAGATGGACGACCGCGACGAGGAACCGGTCGTCATCTACCACTCGCACACCGCGACGGAGGCCTACCCGTCCCGCACGGACGTCTCCTTCGCCGGCGAGCCGGGTGCGCACTACCTGCTCGTCTCCACCCGTGAGCCGGACACCGAGGAGATCCGCTCCTTCCGGATCGTCGACGGGGTGGTCACCGAGGAGCCGGTCGAGATCGTGGACGCCGCCGTGGACCCGAACGCCGTCCAGTCCTACATGTTCGGGCAGAGCCCGGCGACGGTCGACTACGAGTGTTCCGGCCGCTGACCCCCAGCGCCGGCACGCCCTTTCCTGTCCGTCACCTGGCACGACCCTGAACGAGGAGCACGAGACACCATGGCCATCGAGGTTCGCATCCCCACCATCCTGCGCAGCTACACCGGCGGCGCGAAGGTCGTCGAGGGCAGCGGTGACACGCTCGCCGACCTGCTCACCGACCTGGACTCCCGGCACGCCGGCCTGCGGGGCCGGCTGGTCACCGACGCCGGCGCGCTGCACCGGTTCGTCAACGTCTACGTCAACGACGAGGACGTCCGCTTCCTCGGCGCGCTCGACGCGAAGCTCAACGACGGCGACAGCGTGACCATCCTGCCGGCGGTGGCCGGCGGCGCGTTCGGCTTCGCCGCGGCGGCGGCGATCGCGTCGCACGCCGTCTCCGCGCGCGCCACCGCCGCCGTCCGCTAGGCGGCCGGCCATGGCGCGGTACGACAGCCTGCTCGACGCCTCCGGCGGCACGCCGCTGGTCGGTCTGCCCCGGCTCTCCCCGACCGTGCCCGACGGGGCGCCGCCGGTGCGGCTCTGGGCCAAGCTGGAGGACCGGAACCCGACCGGCAGCATCAAGGACCGCGCGGCCCTGTTCATGGTCCGGGCGGCCGAGGCTGCCGGGCGGCTCCGTCCGGGCGACACCATCCTGGAGCCGACCAGCGGCAACACCGGCATCTCGCTGGCCATGGTGGCGAAGCTGCGCGGCTACCGGCTGGTCTGCGTGATGCCGGAGAACGTCTCCACCGAGCGGGTGCAACTGCTCCGGATGTACGGCGCGGAGATCATCTTCTCGCCGGCGGCCGGCGGTTCGAACCAGGCCGTCGCCACCGCCAAGCAGATCGCCGCCGAGCACCCGGACTGGGTGATGCTCTACCAGTACGGCAACGAGGCGAACGCCCGGGCGCACTACGAGACGACCGGGCCGGAGCTGTTGCACGACCTGCCGGGCATCACCCACTTCGTGGCCGGGCTGGGCACCACCGGCACGCTCATGGGCACCGGCCGCTACCTGCGGGAGAAGGTCGACGGGATCCAGATCGTGGCGGCCGAGCCGCGCTACGGCGAGCTGGTCTACGGCCTGCGCAACATCGACGAGGGCTACGTGCCCGAGCTGTACGACGCCGGGGTGCTGTCCCGGCGCTTCTCGGTGGGCACCCGGGACGCGGTGCTGCGTACCCGGCAGCTCGTCGAGGTGGAGGGGATCTTCGCCGGCTTCTCCACCGGCGCGATCCTGCACGCCGCGCTGGCCGTGGCGCACGAGGCGGTCCGCGCCGGCCGCCGCGCCGACGTGGCGTTCGTGGTCTGCGACGGCGGGTGGAAATACCTGTCGACCGGGGCGTACGGCGGCACGCTGGCGGACGCGGAGGACGCGTTGGAGGGTCAACTCTGGGCCTGACGGCCCGGCGGCGGTCCGGTCGGTGGGACACACCGGCCGGATCGCCGCGATCTCCCGGATCCGGACGTGTATGGGTGTCACGTTGATGACAACTTCCGGTAGATGATTCTTGCCCGACCGGGCCGCCGCGTAGGCTGCGCAGCGTGGCGAGCGCGTCGATGGAGATCAACGGCGGGGCGGCTGCCGACGCGTCGACTACCCACGGTGAGATCGAGGCAACCGGATGCGACTGACCGTCCTCGGCTGTGCGGGCAGCTTCCCCGGCCCCGAATCCCCGTGCTCGGCCTATCTCATGGAGGCCGACGGGTTCCGCCTCCTGATCGACTTCGGGGCGGGTTCGCTCTCCACGCTGCAGCGCTACGTCGGGCTGCACGCCCCCGACGCCATCCTCCTCACCCACCTGCACTGCGACCACATGTTCGACGCGGTGAACTACGTGGTGGTGCGCCGGTACGCGCCGGACGGCCCGTACCCGCCGCTGCCGATGTACGCGCCCTCCGGCGCGCCCGACCGGTTGGCCAGCGCGTACGGGCAGGAGGAGGGTTCGGTGGAGGACGTCTACCAGTTCTACGGCCTCCAGCCGGGCACGTTCCCGATCGGCCCGTTCACCGTCACCGTCGACCGGATGAACCACCCGGTCGAGACGTACGGGGTGCGGCTGGAACACGGCGGCCGGGTGTTCTGCTACTCCGCCGACACGGCACCCTGCGAGGCGCTGCTGCGCCTGGCCCAGGACGCCGACGTGTTCCTCTGCGAGGCCAGCTACCTGGACGGGATGGACAATCCGCCGGATCTGCACCTGACCGGCCGGGAGGCCGGTGAGGCGGCCACCAAGGCGGGCGTGGGTCGGCTGCTGCTCACCCATCTCGTCCCCGCCTGGGGCAGCGAGTCGGACACCGTCGAGTCGGCAGTCGGCGCGTACGCCGGGCCGGTCGAGGTGGTCCGCGCCGGCGCCGGCTACGACGTCTGAGCGCACGCGGGCACCCGCAGGCGGTGCGATCGGCGTACCGCATAGGGTGCAGGCATGGCGCGACCTGACGGGCGGCGGCCCGACCAACTCCGACCGGTGACCCTGACCCGGGGCTGGAGCACCCATCCGGAGGGCTCGGTGCTCGTCGAGTTCGGCGCGACGCGGGTGCTCTGCACGGCCAGCGTCACCGAGGGGGTGCCGCGCTGGCGCAAGGGCTCCGGGCTCGGCTGGGTGACCGCCGAGTACGCGATGCTGCCCCGGGCCACCAACACCCGCTCCGACCGGGAGAGCGTGCGCGGGAAGGTCGGTGGGCGCACCCACGAGATCTCCCGGCTGATCGGTCGCAGCCTGCGCGCCTGCGTCGACCTTAAGGCGTTGGGCGAGAACTCGATAGTGCTCGACTGCGACGTGCTCCAGGCCGACGGCGGCACCCGCACCGCGGCCATCACCGGCGCCTATGTCGCCCTGTACGACGCGGTGAGCTGGCTGGCCGAGCGCAAGTCGCTCACCGGCAAGGTGGAGAAGGTGATGCACCGTTCGGTGGCCGCGGTCAGCGTCGGCGTGATCGGCGGTGCGCCGATGCTCGACCTCTGCTACGCCGAGGACGTGACCGCCGAGGTCGACATGAACGTGGTCTGCACCGGCGCCGGCGACTTCGTCGAGGTGCAGGGCACGGGTGAGGCCGGCGTCTTCGCCCGCGACCAGCTCGACGCGCTGCTCGACCTGGGCGTGGCGGGCTGCCTGGATCTGGCCGACGCACAGCGGAAGGCGCTCAACCTGTGACCGACAACAAGGTGCTCCTGGCCACCCGTAACCGTAAGAAGCTCGTCGAGTTGCAGCGGATCCTGGACGGCGCGCTCGGCGCCCACCGGATCGCCCTGCTCGGCCTGGACGACGTCGAGGAATATCCGGAGCTGCCGGAGACCGGCCTGACGTTCGGCGAGAACGCGCTGATCAAGGCGCGGGAGGGCTGCCGGCGGACCGGCCTGCCGACCATCGCCGACGACTCCGGCATCGCGGTGGACGCGCTCAACGGCATGCCCGGCGTGTTCAGCGCCCGCTGGTCCGGCCGGCACGGCGACGACCAGGCGAATCTCCAGCTCCTGCTGGACCAGGTGGCCGACGTGCCGGACGAGCACCGCGGCGCCGCGTTCGTCTGCACTGTGGCGCTGGTGCTGTCGAGCGGCAAGGAGCACCTGGTCGACGGCCGGCAGCCGGGGCGGCTGCTGCGCGCCCCGCGCGGCGAGGGGGGCTTCGGCTACGACCCGATCTTCCTGGGCGACGGGCAGGAGCGGACCAACGCCGAGTTGACGCCCGAGGAGAAGGACGCGGTCAGCCACCGCGGCAAGGCGCTGCGCGACCTGGCCAAGCTCATCGCCAAGGTCCTCCCCCCGAACGCCTGACCCCTCCGCCGCTGACCCCTCGCTGCTGATTCACGGAAAGAGTGGCCATCCGACGTCGGATAGCCACTCTTTCCGTGAATCAGCGCGAAAAAGGGGGTGGGGGTCAGGCGAGGGGGCCGGTCGTCCGCTCTATGGCGGCGCGCAGGGACGGGCCGGCGACTACGGAGCGGGCTGCCTCCATCAGCGGGGCGAGGAAGACGTCCGGGCCGGGGGCGCCGATCGTGTCGCCGAGCGCGTCCAGCGCGGCCCGGCCGGCGGGGGACGGCTCCAGTGGCGCGCGGAGCTGGAGTCCGCGTACCGCGGCCAGCAGCTCCACCGCGAGCACGCTGGTCAGGTTGTCCAGCACGGTGCGCAGTTTCTTGGTGGCCGCCCAGCCCATCGAGACGTGGTCCTCCTGCATGCCGCTGGTGGGCAGCGAGTCGACCGAGGCGGGGGCCGCCAGCCGGCGGTTCTCCGCGACGATGCCGGCGGCGGTGTACTGGGCGATCATCAGCCCGGAGTTCACCCCGGCGTCGGGGGAGAGGAACGCCGGCAGGTCCCGGTTGCGGGCCACGTCGAGCAGCCGGTCCACCCGCCGTTCGGCGATCGCGCCCACCTCGGCGGCGGCGATGGCCAGGTAGTCGGCGGCGAAGCCGAGCGGCGCGCCGTGGAAGTTGCCGGTCGACTCGACCCGCCCGTCCGGCAGCACCACCGGGTTGTCCACCACGGACAGCAGTTCCCGGCCGGCGACCACCTCGACGAAGTCGAGCGTGTCCCGGGCCGCGCCGGCCACCTGCGGCGCGCAGCGCATCGAGTACGCGTCCTGCACCGCGTGGGCCAGGTCGTCACGGTGCGAGTCCATCACCGCCGAGCCCTGAAGCAGCCGGTGGATGTTCGCGGCCGAGGCGGCCTGGCCGGGGTGCGGGCGGATGGCGTGCAGCTCGGGCAGGAACGGCCGCTCCGAGCCGAGCATCGCCTCGATGGCCAGCGCCGCGGTCACGTCGGCCATGGCGAACAGGTGCCGGGCGTCCCGGATCGCCAGCAGCAGCATGCCGAGCATGCCGTCGGTGCCGTTGATCAGCGCCAGCCCCTCCTTGGCGGCCAGCTCGATCGGGGCCAGCCCGACGCGGCGCAGCGCCTCGGCGGCGTCGAGCCGTTCCCCGGCCGGGCCGAGCACCCAGCCCTCGCCGAGCAGCACCAGCGCGCAGTGCGCCAGCGGCGCCAGGTCACCGGACGCGCCCAGCGAGCCGTGCTCCGGCACCCACGGGGTGATCTCGTGGTTGAGCAGGTCCACCAGCGCCTCGGCGACCAGCGGCCGGACGCCGGAGCGGCCGAGCGCGAGCGAGCGTACCCGCAGCAGCATCATGGCCCGCACCACCTCGCGCGGCATCGGCGCGCCCACGCCGGCCGCGTGCGAGCGGATCAGCGCGTGCTGCAACTCGGCCCGCCGCTCGGGCGCGACGAACGTGTTGGCGAGCGCGCCGAACCCGGTGGAGACGCCGTACACCGGGCGGCCGGCGGCCTCGATGCCGTCCACGATGGACCGGCTGGTCGCCATCGCCTCGACGGCGGCGGGGTCGAGCGCGACCGTGGCGGTGCCGCGGGCGACCGCGAGCACGTCGGCGGGGGAGACCCCGGTGGACAGGATGGTGACGGTGGTCATCGTGGCACTCCGTTGTGCAGAACCTGGCGGATCAGTGGCACCCCCGGCCGGTAGGCCAGGTGCAGGTGGGTCGGGGCGTCGAGGACGACCAGGTCGGCCCGGGAGCCGGGGGTCAGCCGGCCGACGTCGGTGCGGCGCAGCGCCGCCGCCCCACCGGCGGTCGCGGCCCACACCGCCTCCGCCGGGGTCATCCGCATCTCGCGTACGGCGAGCGCGACGCAGAACGGCATCGACGAGGTGTACGACGAGCCGGGGTTGCAGTCGGTGGCAAGCGCCACGGTGACGCCGGCGTCGAGCAGGCGGCGGGCGTCCGGGTAGGGCGACCGGGTGGAGAACTCGGCGCCGGGCAGCAGCGTGGCGACCGTGCTGGTCGGCGGCCCGGAGAGCCACTCGACGGTGGTCGAACCGGCCAGCGCGTCGACGTCGGCGTCGGACAGGTGGGTGCAGTGGTCCACGCTGGCCGCGCCCAGTTCCACCCCGAGCTGGACGCCCGGCCCGGGGCCGAGCTGGTTGGCGTGCAGCCGGACGCCCAGCCCGGCCGCCTGTCCACAGGCGAGGATGGCGCGCGCGTGGTCCACGTCGAACGCGCCCCGCTCGCAGAACACGTCGATCCAGCGGGCGTACGGCGCGGCGGCGGCCAGCATCGGCCCGCACACCAGACCCACGTAGTCGTCCGGGTGGTCGGCGTACTCGGCGGGGACCACGTGCGCGCCGAGGAACGTGGTGTCCTCGGTGAACTCGGCGGCGATCCGCAGCGAGCGGGCCTCCTCGGCGACGGTCAGGCCGTACCCGCTCTTGATCTCGACGGTGGTGGTGCCCTGCCGCCGCATCTCGGCGCGCAGCCGGCCGACTGTGGCGCGCAGCTCGTCGTCGGAGGCCGCCCGGGTCGCGCCGACGGTGGTGCGGATGCCGCCGCCGGTGTACGGCTCGCCGGCCATCCGGGCGGCGAACTCGGCGGCCCGGTCCCCGGCGAAGACCAGGTGGGCGTGGCTGTCCACGAAGCCGGGCAGCACCGCCGCGCCGTCGGCGTCGATCCGCCGGTCGGCGGCCGGCGCGTAGCGGGCCGGACCGACCCAGGCCACCTGCCCGTCCTCGACCAGCACGGCGGCGTCGCGGCGCACGCCCAGCGGGTCGCCGCCCCGGCCGTCGTTGGTGACCAGCTCACCGATGTTGTCCACCAGCAGGCTGCCCCTCATGGGGTCACCGCCGCGATCGAGTCCCTGAGTTCGGTCGGGACGTCAACGGTCAGGTGCTGGCCGTCGGCCACCACGGTCCGGCCGTCCACCACCACCTGCGTGACGTCGGCGGCGGTGGCCGCGAAGAACACGCCGACCGGCGGCACCCCGGCGGTGCGGGCGCTGTCCAGCCGTACCGTCACCAGGTCGGCCCGGTGGCCGACGGCGAGCCGGCCGGCGTCGCCCCAGCCGAGCGCGGCGTGGCCGGTCACCGTCGCGGCGGCGAGCAGTTCGGCGGCGCCGAAGTGCCCGCGTCTGCGGGTGCGCAACCGCTCGTCCAGTTCCACCGCGCGGGCCTCCTCGAACAGGTCGACCACGGCGTGGCTGTCGCTGCCCAGGCTGAGCGGGCTACCCGCCTCGGCGATCCGCCGGGCCGGGCCGATCCCGTCGGCCAGGTCCCGTTCGGTCGTGGGGCAGAGGCAGACGCCGGTGCCGGTGTCGCCGAGCAGCGTGACGTCGGCGGCGGTGGGATGGGTGGCGTGCACGGCGGTGGTGTGCCGGCCGAGCACGCCGTGGTCGGCCAGCAGCCGGGTCGGGGTGCAGCCGTGCACGGCCCGGCAGGCGTCGTTCTCGGCCGGCTGCTCGGAGACGTGCGCGTGCAGCGGCAGCCCGTGCCGGTCCGCCCAGCCGGCCACTGTGGCGAGCTGCCCGGCCGGCACCGCGCGCACCGAGTGGATCGCCGCACCGAGCCGGACGTGCCCGTCGGCCGGGCGGAACGCGTCGACCCGCTCCGCCCAGCGCAGCGCGTCGCCGTCGCCGAACCGGCGCTGCGGGCCGGCCAGCTCCGCGCCGTCCACGCCCGCGGTCAGGTACGCGGCGTCCAGCAGCGTGAGCCGGATCCCGGCGTGCGCGGCGGCCTCCACCAGCGCGGCGGACATCGCGTTCGGGTCGTCGTACGGGCTGCCGTCCGGGCCGTGGTGCAGGTAGTGGAACTCGCCCACGCAGGTGATCCCGGCGAGCGCCATCTCCGCGTACGCGGCGCGGGCCAGCGCCAGGTAGGAGTCGGGGTCGAGGCGGGCAGCCACCTCGTACATCAGGTCCCGCCAGGACCAGAAGTCGCCCCGGCCGCCGTGGGTGCGCCCGCGCAGCGCCCGGTGGAACGCGTGCGAGTGCGCGTTGGCCAGGCCGGGCAGCGTCAGGCCGGGCAGCCGGACGGCGTCCACCGCGACGCCGGCGGTCGGCGGGCCACCACCGGTCAGCGGCGTGACCGTGGTGAGCCGCCCGTCCGTCGCCTCGATCAGCACGTCCGGCGTGGGTTCGGTGTGGTCCGGCAGCCAGGCGTACTCGGCCAGCCAGCGGGTCAGCGGCATGCCAGCTCCTCCAGCACCCGGGCCAGGGCGGTCACCCCGGCCGCGCAGTCGGCGTCGGTGGCGGACTCGGCGGGGGAGTGCGACACCCCGGTCGGGTTCCGTACGAACAGCATCGCGGTGGGCAGGTGCGCGGCCAGCACCCCGGCGTCGTGTCCGGCGCCGGTCGGCAGCGTCGGCGCGTCGAGCAGCTCGACCAGCCGCCGCGCGAGCCCGCCGTCGAACGCGACGAGCGGGGTCGTCGACTCCCGCGTGCAGGTCAGCGCGGTGCCGTCCCGGCCGGCCCGCTCGGTGGCCTTGGCGCGTACCGCCTCGACCAGGCCGTCCAGCGTCTCCGCCTCGGCCGCCCGCGCGTCCAGCCAGCCGGTGACCCGGGACGGGATCGCGTTTGTGGCGTTCGGCTCGACGGACACCCGGCCCACGGTGGCGTGCGCGTCGCGCAGCCGGGCCTCCTTGTTCGCCGCGAGCACGGTGAACGCGTAGGTGAGCATCGGGTCGCGGCGGTCGGCCATCCGGGTCGTACCGGCGTGGTTGCCCTCGCCGGTGAAGTCGAACCGCCACCGGCCGTGCGGCCAGATGGCGGACGCCACCGCGACCGGCGCGTCCGTGTCGACGAGCGCGCGGCCCTGCTCGACGTGCAGCTCCACGAACGCCGCGAAACGGCCGAGCAGCGCCGGGTCGGCGCCCGCCGGCCGCGCGCCCAGCGCGTCGGCGAAGCTCACCCCGGCCTGGTCGCGCAGCCCGGCCGCGCGGTCGGCGTCGATCGCGCCGGTGAGCAGCCGCGACCCCAGGCAGGGTACGCCGAACCGCGCGCCCTCCTCCTCCACGAACGCGGCCACCACGACGGGCCGGGGCGGGGTGGTCCCGGCGGCCCGCAGCTCGTCCACGGCGAGGAACGCGCTGACGATGCCGAGCGGCCCGTCGTACCCGCCGCCGTGCGGCACCGAGTCGAAGTGGCTGCCGGTGAGCACCGCCCCGCCGGCCGCCGGGTCGCCCCACCAGGCGAACAGGTTGCCGTTGCCGTCCTGCTGCACGGGCATCCCGCGGGCGTCGGCCTGATCCCGGAACCACTCGCGCAGCCGCAGCTCCGGCTCGGTCAGCGCGTACCGCAGGTAGCCGCCGCTGCCAGCGTCCCGCCCAACCGGCGCGATCTCGTCCCACAACGCGCGGAACGTGTTAGGAAGGGGCCCTTCACATGCAGAATGCGTTAACAAGGGGCCCCTCCTTACCGCTCGGCCATGGGGATGCGGAGGGCGGTGCGCGCGGCGGTCTCGCGGGCGTCGTCGTAGCCGGCGTCCACGTGCCGGATCACGCCCATCGCCGGGTCGTTGGTGAGCACCCGCTCGATCTTCTGCCCGGCGAGTGTGCTGCCGTCGGCGACGCAGACCTGGCCGGCGTGGATCGAGCGGCCGATGCCCACCCCGCCGCCATGGTGGATGGACACCCAGGACGCCCCGCTGGCGGTGTTGACCAGCGCGTTGAGCAGCGGCCAGTCGGCGATCGCGTCGGAGCCGTCGGCCATCGACTCGGTCTCCCGGTAGGGGCTGGCCACGCTGCCGCAGTCCAGGTGGTCCCGGCCGATCACCACCGGCGCGCTCAGCTCGCCGGAGGCGACCATCTCGTTGAACCGCACCCCGGCGCGGTCCCGCTCGCCGTAGCCGAGCCAGCAGATCCGGGCCGGCAGGCCCTGGAACGCGACCCGCTCGCCGGCCATCCGCATCCACCGGGCGAGCGACTCGTTCTCCGGGAACAGGTCGAGGATGGCCCGGTCGGTGGCGGCGATGTCGCGCGGGTCGCCGGAGAGCGCGGCCCACCGGAACGGGCCCTTGCCCTCGCAGAACAACGGCCGGATGTACGCCGGCACGAAACCGGGGAAGTCGAACGCCCGCTCGTAGCCGCCGAGCTTCGCCTCGCCCCGGATCGAGTTGCCGTAGTCGAACACCTCAGCGCCCGCGTCGAGGAAGCCCACCATCGCCTCGACGTGCTGCGCCATCGACGCCCGCGCCCGGTCGGTGAACTCGGCCGGCTTGGCCGCCGCGTAGTCCCGCGCGTCGGCGGGGTCCACCCCCTCCGGCAGGTACGACAGCGGGTCGTGCGCGCTGGTCTGGTCGGTCACGACGTCGATCTCGACGCCGCGCGCCAGCAGCTCGGGGAAGACGGTGGCCGCGTTGCCGACCACGCCGACGCTGAGCGCCCGCCGGTCCCGCTTCGCGGCCAGCGCGCGGGCGACCGCGTCGTCCAGCGAGTCGGCGATCTCGTCCAGGTAACGGTCGTGCGCGCGCCGTTCCAGGCGGCTGCGGTCCACGTCCACGATCAGGCAGACACCGCCGTTCATGGTAACCGCGAGCGGCTGCGCGCCGCCCATCCCGCCGCAGCCGGCGGTGAGCGTCAGAGTCCCGGCCAGCGTGCCACCGAAACGTTTGGCGGCGACCGCGGCGAACGTCTCGTAGGTGCCCTGGAGGATGCCCTGGGTGCCGATGTAGATCCACGAACCGGCCGTCATCTGCCCGTACATGGTCAGGCCCAGCGATTCGAGGCGGCGGAACTCCGGCCAGGTGGCCCAGTCGCCGACCAGGTTGGAGTTGGCCAGCAGCACGCGCGGCGCCCACTCGTGGGTGCGCATCACCCCGACCGGCCGGCCGGACTGCACCAGCATGGTCTCGTCGTCGCGCAGCTCGGTGAGCGTCCGCACCAGCGCGTGGTAGGACGGCCAGTCCCGGGCCGCCTTCCCGGTGCCGCCGTAGACCACGAGATCCTCGGGGCGCTCGGCCACCTCCGGGTCGAGATTGTTCATCAGCATCCGCAGGGCGGCCTCCTGCGGCCACCCCTTCGCGGTGCGTACGGTGCCGCGGGCGGCGCGGACGGGCTGGTGCATCTCGTACTCCTCTCAGCCGAGGAACAACTGGCGGCGGGCGGCGGACGACTCGAACGCCTCGAGCCGGGCCTGGGTCTCGGCCGGGGCGGCGTCGCAGATCGCCTGCAACACCACCATGGCCACTGTCATCGGGGCGGTGTGCAGGTCGAAGACGAGGTCGGTGCCGACCGCGGCGGGCAGCACCACCTCGGCGTGGTCGACGGCCGGGCTGACCGGGGAGTCGGTGATGGCCACCACCGTCAGCCCGGCGTCGCGGGCCTCGCGCAGCGCGTCCAGCGTCTCCCGGGGGTAGCGGGGCAGCACGAACGCGAGCAGCGCGGTGGCGCCGGCCGCGACCGCCTGGTCGAGACGGTCGGCGAGCAGGCTGCCACCGTCGTCGAGGACCCGCACGTCCGGGTGCACCTTCGCGGCGAAGTACGCGAAGTACGCGGCCAGCGGCGCGGCGGCGCGCAGCCCGAGCACCGGCAGCGGACGGGTGGCCGCCAGCAGCTTGCCCACCTCGGCGATCCGGTCGGCGTCGGCGAGTTGCCCGGCGAGCCGGTCGAGGTTGTCCATCTCGGCGTGCACCGCCCGTTGCAGCGGGTTCCCGGTGGCGGCCGGCGCCGCCGCCTGGGTGGCGGTGAGTTCCCGCAGCCGGCGGCGCAGCGCGGGGTAGCCGTCGTGCCCGAGCGTGATGGCGAACCGGGTCACCGACGGCTGGCTGACCCCGGCCAGTTCGGCCACCTCCGCCGCGGACAGGTACGCCGCCGCGCCCGCGTGGCGCACCAGGCAGTGCGCGATGCGGCGCTGGGTCGGGGTGAGGCGGACGCCGTGGAAGAGATCGAGCAGGCGATCGGCGCTGGACGCACCGTTTTCATTCACCCGCCGACTCTATGCATGAAAACTTTCACCTGGCAAGGCTGCCTAGACGGTGAGTGGGCTCAACGGGACGGGCGGGTGTCCAGCCCGGCGGTGAAGGAACGGCAGGATTCGTAGTCGGGCAGCCGGCCCGCCGCCCGCGTCTCGGCGAGGCTCGGCGCGGCCGCGTCCCGCGCCGAGAGCAGCGGCGTAGCGGTCGGCCAGTCGATGGCGAGGTCCTCATCGAGCGGGTGCACGGTGTGCTCGGCCGCCGGCCGGTACGTGGTGGAGCAGAGGTAGCTCAGCGTGGCGTCGTCGGTCAGCGCGCAGACGCCGTGCCCCAGCCCCTCGGCGAGGTAGACGGCCCGCCGGTCGGTGTCGTCGAGGCGTACCGTCTCCCACCGGCCGAACGTCGGCGAGCCGACCCGGACGTCCACCACCACGTCGAGCACCGCCCCCCGGACGCAGGTCAGGTACTTCGCCTGGCCGGGTGGGACGTCGGCGAAGTGGATGCCCCGCACCACGTCCCGCGCGGAGACCGAGATGTTGGCCTGGGCCAGCCGCAGCGGGTGCCCGACGGTCTCGGCGAGCCGGTCGAAGCGGTACCACTCCAGGAAGCGCCCGCGCGGGTCGCCGTGCTGCTGCGGCGTGACCTCCCAGGCTCCCTCGATGCCCAGCGGCCGGATCTTCACGACCCGCTCCCCACGGCGGCCGGCCGCTCGGCCAGCAGGCCCAGCAGATAGTCGCCGTAGCCGCTGCGGGTCAGCGGGCGGGCCAGGGCGCGCAGCCGCTCGTCGTCGATCAGCCCGGACCGCCAGACCACCTCCTCGACACAGCCGATCTTCATGCCCTGACGCTCCTCGATCACCCGGACGAACTCGGCGGCCTGCATCATCGAGGTGAACGTGCCGGTGTCCAGCCAGGCGGTGCCCCGGTCGAGCACGGTCACGGACAGCTCGCCCCACCCGCGGTAGGTCTCGTTCACCGCGGTGATCTCCAACTCGCCCCGGGCGCTGGGGGCGAGCTTGCCGGCGATGTCGACCACCCGGTTGTCGTAGAAGTAGAGGCCGGGCACCACGTACCGGGAGCGGGGCCGGGCCGGCTTCTCCTCGATCGAGAGCACCCGGCCGGCCGCGTCGAACTCGACCACGCCGTAGTCGGCCGGGTTGGCCACCGGGTACGCGAAGACCCGCCCGCCGGCCGGGTCGCCGTGCTCGGCGAGCTGCCGGCCCAGGCCGACGCCGTGGAAGATGTTGTCACCCAGGATCAGCGCGACCGACCCGTCGCCGATGAAGTCCGCGCCGATCAGGAACGCCTGCGCGATGCCCTCCGGTCGGGCCTGCTCGGCGTACGCCAGCCGCAGGCCCCACTGGCCGCCGTCGCCGAGCAGCCGCTCGAACTGCGGGCGGTCCTCCGGTGTGGTGATCACCAGGATCTCCCGTACCCCGGCCATCACCAGCGTGGAGAGCGGGTAGTAGACCATCGGCTTGTCGAACACCGGCATGAGCTGCTTGGAGACGGCCCGGGTGATCGGCCAGAGTCGGGATCCGGTGCCACCGGCGAGAAGGATTCCGCGCACCCGCGGAGCGTACCGTCGCGTAAACTCCTCCACCCGTGAGGATCCTCGTCACCGGCGGCGCCGGCTTCATCGGCTCGGCGTACGCCCGGATGCTGCTCGGGCGGCCCGGCGGCGACGCGGCGTGGACGCCGGACCCCGAGCCCGCCGCGCTGACCGTGCTGGACAAGCTCACCTACTCCGGCAACCCGGCCAACCTCGACCCGGTGCGCGACGATTCCCGCCTGCGCTTCGTCCGCGGCGACATCTGCGACGCGGCGCTGGTCGACGAGGTGGTGCCCGGCCACGACGTGATCGTCCACTTCGCCGCCGAGTCGCACGTGGACCGCTCCATCACCGGCGCGGCACCGTTCGTCACCACGAACGTGCTGGGCACCCAGACGCTGCTGGACGCCGCGCTGCGCCACGGCGTCCGCCGGTTCGTGCACGTCTCCACCGACGAGGTGTACGGCTCGATCGACGCCGGCTCCTGGACGGAGGAGTGGCCGCTGGCGCCGAACTCCCCGTACTCGGCCTCGAAGGCCGGCGCGGACCTGCTGGCGCTGGCCTACCACCGCACCCACGGTCTGGACGTGGTGGTGACCCGCTGCGCCAACAACTACGGGCCGTACCAGTTCCCGGAGAAGATCGTCCCGCTCTTCGTCACCAACCTCCTCGACGGCGGCACCGTGCCGCTCTACGGCGACGGCGGCAACGTCCGGGACTGGCTGCACGTGCACGACCACTGCCGGGGCATCGCGCTGGTGCAGGAGAAGGGCCGCGCCGGCGAGGTCTACCACATCGGCGGCGGCACCGAGCTGACCAACCGGGAGCTGACCGGCCGGCTGCTGGCGGCCTGCGGCGCCGGCTGGGACCGGGTGGTGCCGGTCGCCGACCGCAAGGGCCACGACCGCCGCTACTCACTCGACATCACCAAGATCAAGACCGAGCTGGGGTACGCCCCGAGCATCGACCTCGACCGAGGGCTGGCCGCCACCGTCAACTGGTACCGGGAGAACCGGGCCTGGTGGGAGCCGCTGAAGGCGGCACACGGATGACCCGGCTGCTGGTCACCGGCGCCGGCGGAATGCTCGGGCGGGACCTGCTGGCCGTGCTGCGCGCCCGGCCGGACCGGGCCGTCACCGCCACCACCCGCGCCGACCTCGACGTCACCGACCCCGACGCGGTGCGGGACGCGGTCGCCGGGCACGACGTGGTGCTCAACGCCGCCGCCTGGACCGACGTGGACGCGGCGGAGAGCCGTGAGCCCGACGCCACAGCGGTCAACGGCGACGCGGTCGCACACCTGGCCCGGGCCTGCGCCGTCACCGGGGCCCGACTGGTGCACGTCTCCACCGACTACGTGTTCGGCGGCGACGCCGACGAGCCGTACCCGGAGGACGCGCCGACCGGCCCGGTCAACGCGTACGGGCGGAGCAAGCTCGCCGGGGAGCGGGCGGTGGCCCGGCTGCTGCCCGAGCGCGGGTACGTGGTGCGGACCGCCTGGCTCTACGGCACGCACGGGCGCAACTTCGTCAGCACCGTGCTGCGGCTCGCCACCGAACGCGACCGGCTCGACGTGGTGGCCGACCAGCACGGGCAACCCACCTGGTCGTACCGGCTCGCCGAGCGGCTCGTCGCGCTCGCCGACGCGGCGCTGGCCGGCGACGCCCCGCCGGGCGTCTACCACGGCACCGCGTCCGGCGAGACGACCTGGTACGGCCTCGCCCGCGCGGTGTTCGCGCTGCGCGGCCTCGACCCGGAGCGGGTCCGCCCGACCACCAGCGACCGCTTCCCGCGCCCGGCGCCCCGGCCCCGCTACAGCGTGCTGGCCCACGACCGGTGGGCCGCCGCGAAGCTTCCGCCGCCGGGGGACTGGCACGCGGACCTGACCGACGCGCTGCCCGCGCTCAGCGGCCGGCGCCCCGGAACACCTCCGTCACGGTCCGCAGCACGATCTTGATGTCGAGCCACAGCGACCAGTTCTCCACGTAGTAGTTGTCGATTCACGTTCCGGCGCGGTGACCCTCGTCCGGCCGGCGCGTGCCAGGCGTCCTTAGCTTTCGCTTAGCCCGCTTGTCCGGCGACCACCCGGTCCGGCAGCATCGACCGGCGTGACCGACGGCAGCGCGCCCCACCCACCGACGCCCACCGGCGACGAGCACCCGCTCGCCCGGACCGGCCGCCGCGCCCCGGGCCGGGCCCGCCGCCGGCTCGTCGCCGCCGGCCTGGCCACGCTCGCCGCCGGGGTCGCGGTGACCCTCGCGGTACGCGGCGGCGCCGCACCCGCCTGCGCCGCCCCACCCCGGGCGGCCCTGCCGCCGGCCGCCGTCCCACCGCGTGCGGCCCCGCCGCCGGCCGCCGTCCCACCGCGTGCGGCCCTGCCGCTGGCCGCCCCGCCGGTCGGCGGCGTCGCGCACACCGGCAAGGCCACGTTCTACGACTCGAAGGGGGCCGGCGGCAACTGCTCCCGGCCCGCCGCGCCGGCCAACCGGCTCTACGTCGCGCTCGGCCCGAGCGAGTACGCGGCCGGCGCGTCCTGCGGCGGCTTCCTCGACGTCACCGGCCCGCGCGGCACCGTCCGGGTGCTCGTCATGGACCAGTGCCCGGAGTGCGCGCCCGGCCACCTCGACCTCTCCGCCGAGGCGTTCGCCCGGATCGCCGAGCCGGTGCAGGGCGTGGTGCAGGTCAGCTACCGGGCCGTGGTGGACCCGCCGCTGCCCGGCCCGCTCACGTTCCGCCTCAAGGAGGGCGCGTCGCAGTGGTGGTTCGCCGTCCTGGTCGGCGACCACGGCAACCCGCTGCGCTCGGTGGAGGTCCGACAGGGTGGATCGTGGCGCGCGGCGGCCCGGGAGGACTACAACTACTGGCTGATCCCGTCCGGCGCCGGCCCCGGCCCGTACTCGATCCGGGTCACCGACGTGTACGGCCACCGGGTCACCGCCACCGGCGTCAGGATGCTCCCCGGCCAGGTGCAGCGCAGCGGCACCCGGATGTACGGAGCCGGCACGGCGACCACCGCCCGCACCGCGAAGCCGTCCCGCTCGTCGCCGATTCGTCCGACCCCGACCCCGACCGCCAGCCGTCCCGCCTCCCCACCCCCGCCCACGTCATCCCCGTCCAGCCCACCCCCGCTCACCCCACTCCCGACCGCCCCACCCCCACTCACGCCGCTCCGCGAGGCCGCCGCCCCCACCTGCGCCTGACCCCCACCCCACCCCACCCCACCCCGGGCCCCTGATTCACGGAAACAGTGGCCATCCGGCCCGGAACAGCCACTCTTTCCGTGAATCAGCACACCGGAGCGGCCCAGGGGGGGAGGGGGGGGGAGGGTGGGCGGTTACCGGCGGGGGAGGTCCCGCCACATGAGGATCTCGTCTCGGGAGTCCGTGGGGGAGAGGCGGAGGGCGGCGGGGAGGCGGCCGACCTCGCGGTAGCCGAGGCGACGGTAGAAGCGGTCCAGGCCGAGGCCGTCGCGGATCGTCACGTGCAGCGCCGCCACGCCCAGCGCGCCGGCCACCCGCTCGGCCTCCCGCATCAGCGCCGCGCCGTGCCCGCGCCCCTGGGTGTCGGGGTGCACCATGACGCGCTTGAGCACCCGCCAGTGCGTCTTCAGGTGGAAGCGGTTGTCGGCGATGACGAGGACGGCGACCAGCCGGTCACCCTCGTAGCCGGCGAGCAGCCGGTCCGGCCCGCCGGCGACCTCGGCGAGCGTCGAGTCGGCGACCGGCCGCACCTCGGCGGCGCTCACCGGGGCGACGAAGCCGACCGCGCCGCCGGCGTTTGTCACGTCCACCCAGAGGGCGACGAGCTGTTCGCGCAGCTCGGGGGTCAGGTCGGGGTCGAGCACGAAACGCAGGTCCACGCCGCCATCCTGCGCGTGACGACGGGGCCCGGACCTGCGTTCGTGACCTTCCCGACAGCCGCCGGTGCCGAACGGCACCGGTGACCGGGTGGTAGGGCCGGCGGGACTCGAACCCGCACTGGTGCGGACCTAAACCGCATGCCTCCTGCCAATTGGGCTACGACCCCTTCACGGTGAACACCGTCGTCCTCCACGGCCATTCTGGCCGACGCCGCAGGCGCCTGCCGATCGGGAAGCCGGTCGGTGTCACAGCCTCCGGATCGTAGACCACGTCCGGTGCCGGCACGGCCGGCCTACGGTTGCCGGCGTACGTGGCGGTCTGGCTGTGGCAGTTCGGGCAGAGCAGCCGCAGGTTGCGTGGCCGGTTGTCCAGGAAGTCGCCGTTGATGTGGTCGACGTGCAGCGTGAGCGGCGCACCCTGCCAGGTGGCACCGATCCCGCACGCCTCGCACTCCTCCGGCAGGCCGATCGCGCGGAGCGCCCGCTTGAGTCGGTGGCCGGCAACTCTGCGGCTGCCCTCCGGGCGGTTCGTGAGCAGCGCCGTCACCGGGAGGCGGACGCCCCGCCCGCCCCGGTTGTGCGCCTGCCCGGTGAAGTGTGAGGTGTCGATGCCGAAGCGCTTGAGCTGCCGGCTGATGTGCGCGTGCGACCCGCCGCTGATCCGCACCCCGAGCAGCCGCATCACTTCGGTGACGCCGTGGGCCTGCGCCGCCGCTGCGGCCAACCGCTCGGGGGAGTATTTGTAACGAACCACGTGCCGACGGTAACGGAACCCTCCGACGGGTTCAGTCGAGACCGAGGTCGCGGCGCAGCTTGGCGACGTGGCCGGTGGCCTTGACGTTGTAGAGCGCCCGCTCGACCTTGCCGTCGGCGTCGATGACGAACGTGGAGCGGATCACGCCGGTGACGGTGCGGCCGTACGACTGCTTCTCGCCGTACGCCCCGTACGCGGTCAGCACCGCCTTGTCCTCGTCGGCGACCAGCGGGAACGTGATCGCGTCCCGCTCGCGGAACTTCGCCAGCTTGGCCGGCTTGTCGGGCGAGATGCCGACCACCTGGTAGCCGGCGGCCTGGAGCGAGGCGAGCGAGTCGCGGAAGTCGCACGCCTGCTTCGTGCAGCCGGGCGTCATGGCGGCCGGGTACGCGTACAGGATGACCTTGCGGCCGCGCAGGTCGGCCAGGGCGAGCGTCCCGCCGTCGTCGGTGGGGAGGGTGAACTCGGGGGCGGGGTCGCCGGGGTTCAGGCGGTCGGTCATGGCGGGAACGATACCGCCGTGCGGGGGTCGGTGGCGGGCGGCGACGCGCGGCGGACGGTGATCATCACCATGGCTTGTTGCAAGGGATTGGCAACAACACCGCCCGGGAAATAGGCTCGGCCCGTGGAAACCCTGGCGATGCACATCTCCAACGGGATCATCGACGGTCCCGTCGCCGCGATCTTCGCGGCCTTCGCGCTCGCCGCGCTCACGTTCTGCGTGCTGCGCGGCCGGGCCGATCTCGACGACCGGCTGGCGCCGATGGCCGGCCTGGTGGCCGCGTTCATCTTCGCCGTGCAGATGCTCAACTTCCCGATCTTCACCGCCGGGGTGAGCGGCCACCTGCTCGGTGGCGCGCTCGCCGCGCTGCTGGTCGGCCCCTGGGTGGGCGCGCTCTGCGTGGCAGTGGTGCTGGTCGTGCAGGCTCTGGTGTTCGGCGACGGCGGGGTGGCCATGCTCGGCCTGAACATCACAAACATGGCGATCCTCGGCACCGCCGCCGCGTACCTGCTGATCGCGCTGCTGCTGCGGGTGCTGCCGCGTACCCCGGCCGGGCTGGCGGTCACCGCGTTCGTCTCCGCGCTGGTCAGCGTCGTGGTCGCGTCGCAGGGCTTCGTGCTGCAGTACTGGCTGGGCGGCACCACCGACCTCGGCGGCAACCTCGGCGGGCTGGCCGGCACCATGGCCGTCGCCCACCTGCTGATCGGCATCGGCGAGGGCCTGATCACCGCCACCACCGTGGTCACCGTCGCCAAGGTCCGCCCCGATCTGGTGTACGCGCTGCGCGCCCTGAAGAAGCCAGCCGTTCCGGTTCCCGCCGTCCCGGTCGCCGGAGGTGCCCGATGAGCAAGCGTTCCTGGCCGTTCCTCCTCGGTGGCCTGCTGGTTGCCCTGCTGCTGGCCGGTGTGGTCAGCAACTACGCCTCGTCGCACCCGGACGGGCTGGACTCGTCGCTGCTCGAGGGCTGCACGGTGAACGCCGACGACGAGATCACCGGCGGCAGTTGCCCGGCCCAGCAGGCGAAGGACCACGAGTTGGCGGACAGCCCGCTGGCCGACTACGGCGTCCGGGGGATCGGCAACGACTTCCTCTCCACCGGCCTGTCCGGGGTGCTCGGCGTGCTGCTCACGTTCGCGCTCGGCGGCGGCCTGTTCTGGCTGGCCCGCCGCCGCAGCCCGGCAGGTGCCACCCCGGCCGGCCCGACGCGCGCCACCCCGGCCGGCCCGACGACCGAGGCCGGGACGGGCCCGGTAGGTGCCGCCGCCACCCGCCCCACCGGCGACCGCTGAGCCGGGGAAGGACGACGATGGGCGCCGGACACGGGCACGTGCTCTACCGGGAGTCCGGCTCGCCGGTGCACCGCCTCCCGCCGGAGGTGAAGATCACCGCCATGGTGCTGTTCACGGTGGCGGTGGTGGCCACGCCGCGGGAGGCGTACTGGGCGTTCGGCGGGTACGCGCTGCTGGTCACCGCCGTGGCGGCGCTGGCCCGGGTCGGCCCGCGCTGGCTGCTCGGCCGGGCGCTGATCGAGCTGCCGTTCGTGCTGTTCGCGTTCGCGCTGCCGTTCCTCGGCGCCGGGGAGCGGGTCGAGGCGGTCGGGCTGAGTCTCTCCGTCGACGGGCTGCACGGCGCGTTCAACATCCTGGCCAAGGGCACGCTGGGCGTACTCGCGTCGCTCCTGCTGGCGGCGACCACGACGACCCGGGACCTGATCCTCGGGCTGGACCGGCTGCGGTGCCCGCAGATCCTCACCCAGATCGCCACGTTCATGCTGCGCTACCTGGAGGTGCTGGTCGGGGAGGCCCGGCGGATGCGGCTGGCCCGGGTGTCCCGGGGCGACGACCCGCGTTTCCTGTGGCAGTTGCGCGGCTTCGCGGCCGGTGTCGGCGCGCTCTTCCTGCGGGCGTTCGAGCGCGGCGAGCGGGTCTACCTGGCGATGGTCTCGCGCGGCTACACCGGCCGGATGCCGGCGGTCTGGCAGGGGGCCGGCGCGGCCACCGCCGGGCAGTGGGCGGTCGCCGCGACGGTGCCGGTGATCGCGGCCTCCATCGCCGCCGCCGCACTCGTCCTGCAATGATCGGGTACGTGCAGCAGCCGCCCTCTCTGGACGTCCGTGGCGTCCGGTACGCGTACCCGGACGGTCACGTCGCCCTGCACGGGGTGGACCTGACGGTGCCGCGCGGCGACCGGGTGGCGCTGCTCGGGCCGAACGGCGCCGGCAAGACCACGCTGGTGCTGCACCTCAACGGCATCCTCGCCCCGACCGAGGGGACGGTCGAGGTGGGCGGGCTGACCGTCTCCCGCGACCGGGACACGCTGGCCGAGGTGCGTCGCCGGGTCGGGATCGTGTTCCAGGACCCGGACGACCAGCTCTTCCTGCCGACGGTGGCGGAGGACGTCGCGTTCGGGCCGGCCAACCTGGGGTTGCGCGGGGCGGAGCTGGCGGAACGGGTCGACGAGGCCCTGGCGGCGGTGGGCATGGGCGAGCACCGGGACCGGGCGCCGCACCACCTGTCGTTCGGGCAGCGGCGGCGGGTGGCGGTGGCCACCGTGCTGGCCATGCGCCCGGAGATCCTGGTGCTGGACGAGCCGTCGTCGAACCTCGACCCGGCGGCCCGCCGGGAGCTGGCGGAGATCCTGCGCGGCCTGCCGGTGACGCTGCTGATGGTCACCCACGACCTGCCGTACGCGGCCGAGCTGTGCCCCCGCGCGGTGATCCTGGACGGCGGCCGGATCGTCGCCGACGCCCCCACCCCCGCCCTCCTCGCCGACGCCGAGGTCCTGGCGAAACACCGCCTGGAACTCCCCTACGGCTTCGCCGCACCCGTCCACCCCTCCTGACCGCCCCACCCCATTCCCGCGATCTTGCACTTCCGGCCCGCGCAAAAGGGGCACAAGCCGTAATTCGTGGTCCGCAACTGCAAGATCGCGGGGCAGCGGGGCAGCGGGGCAGCGGGGCAGCGGGTCAGCGGGACGAGGGAGCGCGGGGGTGAGCGGGGCGGGGGGTGGAGCGGGCGGTGCGGGCGGCGGTGCGGAGGCGGAGCAGGCCGGCGGCGACCGCGCCGGTGCCGGTGGCCAGCGCCAGGGTGACCAGGACGCGGGTCAGCAGCGCCGGGCCGGCCGCCGGGGGCACCGCGCGGGACAGCACGGCGAGGTTGGACACGCCGGCGAACAGCGTGAGGCAGGCGCCGGCCAGCGCCAGCGTGAAGTCGGCGGCCGGCCGGCGGGCCAACGCGTACCCGCCGGCGGCCAGCGCGCCGAGGCCGGTGAGTAGCGTCCACACCTGACCGGTGACCAGCTCGGCGAGCAGGCCGCCGATCCCGGGTGTGCCGGTGTCGAGCGCCCGGCCGACGGTGAGCGCCACGGTGGCCGCGCCACCCACGGCGAGCAGCCCGCCCACCGCACGCAGCGCGCGGACGCCGGCCGCCGTCCCGGCCGGCACCAGCCCGGCCGCGCCGATCGCCAGGAAGCCGATCGTGGCGGCGACCCACCACGGGTACGGGTCGGGCGGCGGCACCCAGTCCAGCGTGCCGCGTACCTCGAGCGGGGTGTCGCCGGCACGCAGCGGCACCACCCAGTCGCGGACCCGCTGGACGCGGCCCGGGTCGGCGGCGACGGCGGCGGGCGGGCCGTCGGACCGCCAGAGCGTGCGCTGGTCGTGCCAGCGGTAGGTCGGCCCGTCGGCGATCCGCCGCCAGGCCGGCGCGGCGGCCGGGTCGGCCTCGGCCGGGAGCCGGGTCTCCCCGGCGATGGTGCGGTTCAGCCAGGTGGCCGGGGAGCGGCCGTTCTCGAACACGCCGGCCGGACCGATCCGCAGGTACGGCTCGCCGGAGTAGCCGAGCACTGTGACGTCGGCGCCGGTGCGGTTGGTCAGCTCCAGTCGCGCGCCGGCCTCCACCATCCGGGCGGTCAGTCCGGGCCGGTCCGGGCCGACGCCGGTGATCGTGGCCCGGTAGTCGGTGCCGTCCGGCGCGTCCGCGCCGTGCGCGGCGGCCGGCGAGGCGGACGCGAGCAGGGCGGTGGTCGCGGCGGCGACCAGCATTCCGGCCCGGCGCAGCGGTGCGGGGGTCACTTGCCGGCCGCCGCCACGGCCGCCCGGATGCCGTCCGGGCTCTTGTCCTGGTCCGCCAGCTCGGTGCCGTTGACCTTGATGGTGGGGGTGCCGGTGACGCCGGACCGGCTGGCCTCGTCGGTGACGTGCCCGGTCCACGCCTTGTACGTGCCGTCGTTCACGCAGGAGCCGAAGTCGTCCCGGTTCAGCCCGACGCCCACGCCGATGTCGATCAGCTCGTCGTTGCTGAGCCCGGCGCTGCCCTCGGCCGGCTGCTTGGCGAAGAGCTGGTCGGTGAACTCGCGGAACTTGCCGCCCTTCGCGGCGCAGCCGGAGGCGGCCGAGGAACGGGTGGAGTACTCGGTGGTCGAGTAGCGGTTCAGGAACGCGACCGGGTGGAAGACCACAGTGGCCTTGCCCTCGCTGACGAGCTGGTTGACGGTCTCGCCGTTGACCTGCTGGAACTGCTTGCAAACCGGGCAGAGGTAGTCCTCGTAGAGGTCGATGGTGACCGGCCCGCTGCCTTCCACGATGCCGGTGCCGGCGGCGTTCGCGCCGGGCGGGGCGGTGAAGTCGTCGGACTTCTGCGAGGAGTAGACGGCCCAGCCGATGCCGCCGGCGATCACCAGCACCAGCACCGCGGCGATCGTGGTCCAGAGCGTGCGCTTGCGCCGCTTCTCCCGGGCGATCTGCTCGCGTACCACCCTCGCTGCGTCCCGGCGTCCCTTGCGACTACTCATCGTCGTCCTCCACGGTGTCGCCCGCGAGCCACCCGTCCACCGAGAACGGGGTGCGGGGCCAGATCAGCAGGAACCCGGCCAGCGCCAGGAACCCGAGGTCCCGGAGGATCTCCGGGAGGTAGCTCGGCGTCTCGCCGGCGCCGAGCTGGCCGCCGCTGCCGAAGCACCCGCAGTCGATGGCCAGGCCGCGGGCCCAGGCCGAGGCGATGCCGGTGACGAAGACCACCAGCAGCGCCGCGGAGACGCCGGCGCTCACCCGGGTGGCCAGCCCGGCGAGCAGCAGCAGGCCGAGAGCCAGCTCCACGAACGGCAGCGCCGCACCGATCACGGTGGCCACGTCGTACGGCATCACCTGGTAGGCGTTCACGGCCCGGCCGGAGCCGGCCAGGTCACCGACCTTGGCGCCGCCGGCGACCAGCCAGACGGTGGCCAGCCCGAGGCGGGCCGCGACGCCCAGCCAGGGGCGCAGCGCCGGCCAGCGCGCGGCGGTGGTGGAGGGGTGCACAGTCATTCGTCGTCCGGCGGTCACGAAAGGTTCCCGCCTATCCGGCCAGCGCGTCGCCGACGGCGTCGATCAGCTCGTCGCGGGCCCGGGCGACCCGGGAGCGGATGGTGCCCACCGGCACCCCCTCCACGTCGGCGGCCTCGGCGTAGGAGAGGCCGAGCAGTTGGGTGAGCACGAACGCGGCACGCCGTTCGGCGGGCAGCCGGCGGACCAGGTCGGTGGCGCCGAGGTGGCCGGCCGGGTCCGGGTACGGCCGGTCGGTGGCCGCCCGGGCGGCGAGCCGCTCGTCGAGCCGGCGGCGGCGCACCACGGCCCGCAGGTGGTCGGCGCAGGCCCGCCGGGCGATGCCGAGCAGCCAGGTCCGGGCGGTGGAGCGGCCCTCGAAGCCGGGCAGCGCCCGCAACGCCCGCAGGTAGGTCTCCTGGGTCAGGTCGTCGGCGCTGTCCGGGTCGACCAGGGCGGCGGCGAAGCGCCAGACCTCGGCCTGGGTGGCCCGGACGAACGCGGCCTGCGCGGCCGGGTCGCCGTGCCGGGCCGCCAGCGCCCAGTCGGTGACCGGATCCCGGGCAGCCCCGGAACCCGCCGGGTGGCGGTCGGCGGCGGTGTCGCGCGGGGCGGGGATCACGTCAGCCGAGGTTACGCGGCGTACCTGTGCGGAACAGGGTCCTTCGGCCCAATCCGTGGTCCGGCACACGCCGGGAACTTTTCCCACCGGCCCACCGACTACCCCCGTATGACCTCCGAGCGACGCGCGGACCGGGCGCCTCGGCGTGCCCGCCGGAGGTCGACTCGCCGGATCCCGCACGTTTCGGGAACCATGGCGGTCATGACTGCTGCCGTACGCCGCCCGCCCGGGGCCGTCGTCGCCCGCTCCGGGGCCGCCGCCGGGCTGCTGCTCCTCCTGGTCGCCCTGCTCCTCGCCCCGGCCACCCCGGCCAGCGCCCACGCGGTGCTGGTGAGCAGCAGTCCCGCTGCCGCCGCGGTGGTGCCCGAGGCGCCCGCCCAGGTGGTGATCACCTTCAGCGAGGGCGTCCGCAAGGTGCCCGACAAGGTACGGGTGATCGCGCCGGACGGCTCGCGGGCCGACCGGGGCGAGCCGACGTTCCGCGGCGCGGAGGTCACCATCCCGGTCGACCCGTCCGGCGGGCGCGGCACCTACCTGGTGAGCTACCGGGTCATCTCGGCGGACAGCCACCCGGTCTCCGGCGCGTTCACCTACTCGGTCGGCGCGCCGTCCGAGCCGCCGACCGACACCGGCTCGGACAACCGGGCGAACCCGGTGACCGAGAACGCGGTCAAGGTGGCGAAGTACGCCGGCTACGTCGGCCTGCTGCTGCTGGTCGGCCCGGCCCTGGTGCTGGCCGCGCTCTGGCCGCGCCGGCTGTCCCGGCGCGGGCCGGCACGGCTGGCCTGGACCGGGCTCGGCGTGCTGGTGGTGGCCACGCTGGCCGAGCTGTGGCTCCAGGTGCCCTACACCACCGGCGGGGGTCTGTTCGACGTCACCGGCGCCGGCCTCGGCGACGTGCTGGGCAGCGCCTACGGCACCACCCACCTGGTCCGGCTGGGCCTGCTCGCCGCGGCGGCGTTCCTGCTGCGCCCGTTGTTCGCCGGGCCGGTCGGCCGCACCGACGGCATCATCCTGGCCGTGCTGGGCGGGGCGGCGTTGTTCACCTGGCCGCTCGCCGGCCACCCCGCCGCCTCGCCGGCGCCGGCGGTCTCCGTGGTGGTGGACGCCGTGCACCTGGGCGGCATGGCGGTGTGGCTGGGCGGCCTGGTGATGCTGGCGGTCTTCCTGCTGCGCCGCGCCGACGAGCGTGAGCTGGGCGCGATCCTGCCGATCTGGTCCCGCTGGGCCGCGCTCGCGGTGGCCGCGCTGCTGCTCGCCGGCACCGTGCAGGGCCTGATCGAGGTGGCCACCCCGAAGGCGCTCGTCGACACCACGTACGGCCGGCTGCTGCTCGCCAAGATCGTACTGTTCGCGCTGGTGATCGGCGTGGCCGCGTACTCCCGGGCGCTGGTGCGGCGGCGCGTCGCCGCCGGCCGGCCGGGCGCGATGCGGCGGGCCGTGGTGGCCGAGCTCGCGATCACCGCGGTGGTGCTCGGCCTGTCCGCCACGCTGGTGCAGACCACTCCGGCGCGCACCGCGGGCGCCGACGTGGCCGGTGCGCCGGCCGGCTACTTCTCCACCACGCTGAGCAGCCCGCTCTACTCGCTCCAGGTGGAGCTGGACCCGGCCGAGACCGGCAACAACTCGCTGCACCTCTACGCCTACACGACCGACAACCGGCCGCAGGCGGTGCAGGAGTGGAAGGTCACCGCGGCGCTGCCGTCGGCCGGGATCGAGCCGATCACGGTGCCGCTGCTGCCGCTGAGCGACAACCACGCCACCGGCGAGGTCAGCCTGCCGGCCCGGGGCGACTGGCAGCTCCGGATCACCGTCCGCACGTCCGACATCGACCAGGCCACGGTGACCGCCACCGTGCCGATCAAGTAACGGAAGGTTCCCACTGATGATCCGTCTCCGGCGTCCCGCGACCGCCGCCGCGCTCACTCTCGCCGCCGTCACCGCGACCCTGCTCGGCCTGGCCGGGCCGGCCTCGGCGCACGTCACGATCAACCCGAAGGAGGGTACGCAGGGCGGCTACGGCCGGTTCGCGTTCCGGGTGCCGAACGAGAGCGACACGGCGTCGACCGTCAAGGTCGAGGTGAACCTGCCGGCGAACGCCCCGGTCGGTTCCGTCTCCACCATGCCGGTGCCGGGCTGGACGGTGGCGGTGGAGAAGCGCAAGGTCGACCCGCCGGTCGAGGTGCACGGCAGCCAGCTCACCGAGGCGGTCTCCAAGCTGACGTTCACCGCGGCGCCGAACGGCGGCGTGAAGCCGGGCGAGTTCCAGGAGTTCCCGGTGTCGATGGGGCCGCTGCCGCAGGTCGACACCATGGCGTTCAAGGTGCTCCAGACGTACTCCGACGGCAACGTCTCCCGTTGGATCGAGGAGCCCGCGCCGGGCGCGGCGGAGCCGGAGAACCCGGCCCCGGTGCTCACGCTGGCCGCCGGCGAGGCGTCCGCGGCCCCGGGCGCGAGCGCGCCGGCCGTCGCGGCGGACGACGACGATGACGACGACGCGGGCTCCGGGACGGCCACCGCGTTCGGGGTGGCCGGGCTGGTCGCCGGCCTGGCCGGCCTGGTCCTGGGCGGGCTGGCGTTCGCGCGTACCCGGCGGGAGCCCGCCGCGAAGTCCTGAGCACGGCACGGCACCGGCCCGGCGGATCGTTCCCGCCGGGCCGGTGCCGTCGGTGGGCCGGGTGCGGTGGATATCCGGCGGTCGACGGAGCGTCGTCGGTAAGGTCGGCCGGGTAGTTGGCTACCGAGAGGGACGACGCGAATGCGTTTCGTACGCACGATCGCCGGCATGCTGCTGCTGGCCGTGGGAATTCCGGCGCTGCTGGTGGGTGCCGGGCTCTGGCTCACCGCCCGGCACGCCGATCCGGCCGGCGGCTTCACCGGCCGCCTCGAACCGGTGCGCACGCCCGCCCGCGCGGTCGTGGTGACCGATGTGGACGCGCTGCTCCGGGCCGACCTGCCGGCGGCGCGGACCGGGCAGGTCCGGCTGCGGCTGGCCGCGTGGGACGCGGACGGCCCGGTGTTCCTCGGTCTCGCCCCGACCGACCAGGTGCGCGAGTGGCTGGCCGACGTCCCGCACAGCACCGTGCGACGGGTCGCGGTGACCCGGGGGCCGCTGCCGGTGCGTCTCGACCCGGCCACCGCCGGCGTCGCCACCGCCGTCCCGGCCGGCCAACCCTTCTGGGTACGCCGGGGCGTCGGCTCGCTGGAGTGGCGCCCGGCCGAGTTGGCCGACCGGTCGTTGAGCCTGGTGGTGATGCGCGCCGACGGCGCCGCCGGGCTCGACCTGAGGATGCGGGCCGAGTTGCGGGCCGGCTGGTTCCCGGGCGCGGCGTGGGCGCTGCTGGCCGGCGGGGCGCTGCTGGTGGTCCTCGCCGTGGTGCTGCTGTTGCGCCCGCTCCGGCCCCGCGAGGTGGTCTTCGTGGTCGAGCCGGACCAGGTTCCGGTGCTGGCCGGGCGGCTCGGCATCGGCTCGCTGAGCGCGCTGGGCCGGCAGCCGGACCGGGCCTCCGGGCCGGACCGGCAACTGGTCGCTGTCGGCTCGGGCGCGGGTGAGCGCGGCCGCGCGGCGATCGCCCCCGCGCCGAGTCGGCGCCCGGCCAGCCTGGCCGACCTGCCGGCCGGCCGCGACTGGTCGTGGCCGCCGGTCTCCCGGCGGGACGACGGGTGATCCCGGCACGACGGCCGGTGGCCCTCCGCGCTGCCGACGCGGAGGGCCACCATCACCGGGGGATTCGGTGCTACCGGAGAGAAAACCGCGGTAGTTGAGACCAGATTAGCGGCGAACGCCATCGTTTGCGAGATCTGTCCGTTCAACGACCTTTTCCGACCGTCGGCGAACCGGCAGCACCACCAGCAGCAGCAGGCTGAGCAGCACGTACGCGTTACGCGTGACGAAATCGACCGGGTCGTCGGTATGCGCCGGCCCGGCGCCCCAGTCCTGGAACGTCACCACCCCGTACACGATCACCACGCCGGTGCCCACGGCCAGCGCCAGCCGGCCACGGCGCAGGCGGGCCCCGGCCGCCGTCGTCCGGTCGGCGTCCAGCGCCGCGTCCACCAGCACCACCACCGCCGGAATGAACCAGTACAGGTGGTGGGTCCAGGTGATCGGCGAGATCAGGCCGCCGACCAGGCCGGTCAGGGTCAGGCCGGCCAGCGCGTCGCCGGCCCGCGCCGCGCGCGCCGCCCGCCACAACCCGTAGCCGGCGACCGGCAGCACCAGCAGCAGCCACGGCAGCCGGCTCGGCTCCTCCGGCGCGGTGATCCGGCTGAGCAGCCCGAACAGGGACTGGTTGCCGGTGTAGTCGGTGCGGCCCACCCGGTCGGTGGCCCACAGCTCATGGGTCCAGAACCGCCACGAGTCGTCCGGCGCCACCGCCGCCGCCAGCAGCGTGGCCGCCGCCGCGGTCGCCGCCGCCACCGCCGCCGCCCGCCACCGCCGGGCGGCCAGCAGATAGAGCACGAAGATGCCGGGGAAGAGCTTGAGCGCCGTCGCCAGCCCCACGCCCACACCGGCCCAGCGCCGCCCCTGGGGTACGGCGAACAGCAGGTCGGCCAGGATCAGCACCACCAGCAGCATGTTGATCTGCCCGAAGGTGATCGTCTCCCGGGTGCTCTCCACCGCCAGCACCAGCAGCACGGCGACGGTCAGGCCGAACACGCGCGGCAGGCCGTGCCGCCGGAGCACCGGCGTCACCAGCCAGCGGGTGGTGACCACCACGCCGACCACGGTCAGCACCGTGAACGCGGCGATGGTGACCCCCAGCGGCAGCAGCGCGAACGGGCGCAGCAGCAGCGCCGCGAACGGCGGATAGGTGAAGTAGAGCGCGCCCTGCACCCGGTCCGGCTGGACGTAGTCGTAGAGCGGGTGCCCGGCCGCCCACCAGTCCATCGCCCGCATGTAGATCTTCAGGTCGAAGTAGTCGTGCACGAAGCCGGGCAGGTAGAGCGCGGGCAGCATGGCGGCCAGCGCCAGCACCGTGACCACCCGCCGAGCCGTACGCCCGCCCGCGTCGTCCGGGGTGACGGCGGGTGGGGCGACGGGTTCGGCTGGCACGGGGAAACCCTAGCGGTCCACCTGGCCGACCGTGCCGAGGCGCGGGCGGGTCGGCGGCGCGTAGTCTGTTCCGGTGGCTGATCTTCTCGTCTGGATCGATTGTGAGATGACCGGGCTGGACCTGCGTCGGGACGCCCTGATCGAGGTCGCCGCGCTCGTCACCGACCCCGATCTCAACGTGCTCGGGGACGGCGTGGACGTGGTGATCCACGCCGACGACGCGACGCTTGCGGGCATGCCGGAGATCGTGCGCACCATGCACGCCAAGTCCGGCCTGACCGAGGAGGTACGCCGGTCCACGGTCACCCTGGCCGAGGCGGAGGACCTGGTGCTCGACTACGTCACCAGCCACGTCAAGGACCCGCGGACCGCGCCGCTGTGCGGCAACTCGATCGCCACCGACCGGGGCTTCCTGGCCCGCGACATGACCCGGCTCGACGCCCACCTGCACTACCGCATGATCGACGTCTCCTCGATCAAGGAGCTGTGCCGGCGCTGGTACCCGCGGGTGTACTTCGGCCAGCCGCAGAAGGGCCTCGCCCACCGCGCGCTCGCGGACATCCGGGAGAGCATCCGGGAGCTGGAGTACTACCGGCGGACCCTGTTCGTGCCGCTGCCCGGCCCCGACGTGGAGACCGCGAAGGGCATCGCCGCCCAGCTCTGACGCCCGGGTCGGAACCCGGTGGACGGGGCGGGGCCGGGTGTGGCTATTATTGGTCCGCGCACCGCCCGGCTCGACCGGAGCGGCGAGCATGGTGGCTGTAGCTCAGTTGGCAGAGCACCGGGTTGTGGTCCCGGTTGTCGTGGGTTCAATTCCCATCAGTCACCCGTCTAGTGGATTTCCTCCACAGCAGTTCAGGCCCCGTCCGAGGACGGGGCCTGACGCGTTGTAGGGGACTGGTAGGTAACCCGGCATCCTCGCCGCCGCGCCGCGGCCGGAAGAGTGGACGTGTTGTGAGCGATATACCCCAGAGGCATAATTATGACTGTGGGGTATATCGCTCAGACCGAATCGTTCTTCATCGGGGCCACGCACGGTAACTGCGGGCCCTAGCGGTGACCGGTCAGGCGGTCGGCTCGTACGGCAGGGCGCTGCCCTTGACGTACTCGTCCCAGCTCAGGTTCCAGTCGGTCCAGCCGTTGCCGTTCTGAAGCTTGCGCTCGGTGCCCTTGACCGTGATCGGGTCGCCCAGGCGGGTGTTGGCGAACAGCCAGTTGCCGTCCTTCATCGAGACGTTGACGCAGCCGTGCGAGACGTTCGAGCGTCCCTGCACGCCCTCGGACCAGGGGGCCGCGTGGATGAACTCGCCGCCCCAGGTGAGCCGCTGGGCGTAGTCGATCTCGGTGCGGTAGCCCTCCTCCGGGCCCAACTCCTCCATGGTGTCGAAGACGGTGTGCCGGAGCTTCTCGATGACCACCATGGTGCCGCTGGAGGAGGGGGTGCTCTTCTTGCCGAGGCTCACCAGGATCGTCTTGACCACCTTGCCGTCCTTGGTGACGGTCATCCGCTTGGTGCGGTTGTCCACCGTCATCACGAACGACGGGCCGATCTTCACGTCGACGGTCAGGTCGGAGCGGCCGTACCAGCCGTCGCCCAGCGGCAGCCCGGCGGCCCGCACCTGGTAGGACACCGTGCTGTTGGCCTTCCAGAACGTCTTGGGCCGGTAGTGCACCTCGGTCGGGCTGATCCAGCGCCAGATGCCCTCCTGGGCCGGCTTCGCGGTCACCGTCATCCGGCGCTGCATGTCGTCGCGGTAGTCCTCCGGGATGGCCCGGCCGAACTTCACGATCAGCGGCATGCCCACGCCGACGACCTGGTTGTCACCGAGGAAGCTGGTCACCCGGACCTGCTTGGCCGGCTTGGCCATCACGGTGAACGTGCTGGTGGCGGTGGCCGGCTTGCCGTCGTCGCCGGTCGCCGTCACGGTCGCCGTGTAGGTCTGGGCGTAGTCCAGCGCGGCGGCGGGCTCCCAGCTCTTGCCGTCGGCGGCGAGCGTGCCCTCGACCGCCTTGCCGGTGGCGTCCTTCACCTCGACGCTGGTCTGCTGCGCCTCGGTGGTGGTGAAGGTGATGGCGGTGGTGGCCGGGACGTCCTTGGCGTCGGCGGCCGGCTCGCTGATGGTCGCCGCCGCCTTCGGGGCCTTCTCGCCGCCGTCGCCGCCGCCCTGCCAGCTCGACGGCTTGTCGCCGCCGCCGCCGGTGCAGGCCGTCAACGCCATGGTGGCGACGAGCACCGCGGCGGCGAATGCGCGGCGTCCGCCGCGGCGGACGCTCCCGCCCCGGATCAGTTCGTCCTGGCCAGCTCGCATGATTCCCTCACAAGTGTGCTGCGCGATCCCCATCGTCTCTGTTCAGACGCGTCGGACCGGGTACCCGTTGCCGGGAGTGAACCGGAACACCCCGTGACGGTGTAACGATTCTGTCGTCGTCCGGCGCTTCGTTGCGGGGGACGAGTCCCGGCGCTGCCGGAAGCAGCGCGCCCGACAACGGTACGCCGATCAGAACGGCGAGCCCTGTCCGCCCTTCGGCACCGGCAGGGCGCTGCCGGCGACGAACTCCGACCAGCTCAGGCTCCACGCCGTCCAGCCGTTGCCGGGCGCCAGTCGCCGCTCGGTGCCCTTCACCGTGATCGGGTCGCCGACCAGCGTCTTGCCGAACAGCCACCGGCCGTCGGCCATCGACACGTTGACGCAGCCGTGCGACACGTTCCGGCGCCCCTGCACCCCCTCAGACCAGGGCGCGGAGTGGATGTACTCGCCGCCCCAGGTGAGCCGCTGCGCGAAGTCGATCTTCGTGACGTACTGGTTGTCCGGGTCCGGCTCGTCGCGGGTGTCGAAGACGGTGGACTCCTTCTTCTCCATCACCACCATGGTGCCGCTGGAGGACGGCGTGCTCTTCTTGCCCAGGCTCACCGGCAGCGTACGGATCACCGCGCCGTCCTCGGAGACCGTCATCTTCTTGGTGGCGTTGTCCACCGTCATCTCGAACGCGCGGCCGATCTTCGCGGTGGCGCTCCGGTCGATGTTGCCGTAGCGGCCGTTGCTCAGCGGGATGCCGGCCAGCGCCAGCCGGACGGTGATCGTGGTACCGGTCTTCCAGTACTCCGGGGCGCGGTAGTAGGCCTGCGTGCCGTTGGCGACCCAGTGCCAGGCGCCGGGCTGCGGCGGGTCGGTCTGCACGAACATCCGCTTCTGCACCGCGGCCCGGTCCTTCTTCGGGATGCCCGGCGAGAACTCGGCGACCACCGGCATGGCCACGCCGTACGTCTTGTCGCTGAACAGGTAGAGCCCGGAGCCGATCGTCGACTTCGGCTTGGCCATCGTGGTGAACGTGCTGGTGCCCTGGTGGGTCGCGCCGTCCGTGCCGGTCCCGGTGATGGTGGCGGTGTACTTCGTCGCGAACTTCAGCGGGGTGGACGGCACCCAGCTGGAGCCGTCGCGCCGCATCCGCCCGCTGACGGCCTTGCCGTCGGCGCTGGTCAGGACGACCTTCGACACCGTGCCGCCGCCCGGGACCCGCGCGCTGATCTCGGTGCTGGCCGGCCGGCCGGTCGCGCCGTCGGCCGGGCTCACCGTCAACGACGACGCGGCGGGGGCCGCGTCGCTCGGCGGGACGCTCGTCGGATCCGGCGCGGTGGACGAGACGCCACCGACCTCCTGCTGCTGGCCGGGCACGAAGGCCGGCTTCTCCTCGTCGCCGCCGCACCCGGTCAGTGCCAGCGACGCCGTGAGGACCAGGACGCCCACCATCGCCCCGGCCCGCGCGAACCTGCCCATGCCCACCCCTGTCGTAGCGTGCCTGGCGGACATCGTGCCCCATCGACGCCATCGCGCCCGCCCCCGAAGTGGGCCGGCTGTCTGGTTTCGGCCTCTTTGCCGGTTAAGCTCGTCCGAAGGGTGGACCCCGGTATCGGATTGGAACCCCGCTCCGCGGGCATGCTAAGGTTCTTCCCGTTGTCAGCGAGCGCCGCTAGCTCAACTGGCAGAGCAGCGGACTCTTAATCCGCGGGTTCGGGGTTCGAGTCCCTGGCGGCGCACCAACGATCAAGGCCTTGACCTGGTGGTTCTCACTGGGCCGGGGCCTTTTTCGTGTCTGCGGGTAGGGCGTGGTGGCTCGGTGGGTGCTCGGGAGCCGATGGACCAGGGCGACGTCGGTGGACCCGGGCGGTGTTGATGGGACGCGGCGGGGTACCCGGGGCCGCCGGTCTGTGGCTGTCGGCGCGGGATGGTCGGGCGGCTGGGGTTGCGGCTGTCGGTGGCGCCGGATCGGTTCGGTTGGGCGGGCGTTTCCGGCATGGGCTCGGAGCTGGGTCCGGCGATCTTGACGGAGAGCGGTATGCCGGTTCTGCGGCTTCCGTCGTCAACTTTTCGACTGATTCGGTGAACAGTGATCATGGAAAAAGTCTCACAAACCCCGTTTTGAGGGTGTGGGAGTTCTCGCGGGGCGCCATGCGGCGACGGGTCGTCGGGGTGGTGGGGCGTTGGCGGGGTAGGGGATCATCGATGGGTGGCCGGTGGTCGTGAGCTGATACCGCGGCGGTGGCAGATCCTGTCGTTCCTGGCATTGCACGGCATGGCCACCACGAGTGACATCGCCGTGGTGGCGGGGGTGCCCCGGTTGACGGCGCACCGGGACCTCACCTGGTTGCACGCTGCGGGGCTGGTGGGCCGGGAACGGTCGGCGGAGGACCGGACGCATGCCTGGTGGTATCGGATCACCGGGCAGGGCATCGACCTGCTGAACCACGACCTCGTGGCCCTGGGACGGCCGGTGCCCCTGCAGCTCGGTCAGCGGCAGTGGGGTGCGGCGCACTCCCTGCTGTTCCTGCCGCTGCTGGAGGTCTCGCGGCGGGATCCGGGCCGGTGTGGGTTGTTTCAGTGGTTGACGACGTTGGACACGTCGGTGTGGCTGCGGCAGCGGGGGCTGGCGCACCTACGTGCTGACGGGTACGGGGTGTGGCTGGAAGACGGCCGGTGTCTTCGATTCCTGGTCCATGTTGACCCCGGGCCGGTCGGTGTCGCGATTGCCGAGCGCGAGCGGTCGACTGCTGGGCTCGGTGCTGTTCTGGCTGGGTACCGGCGTACCGATCCGGTCGTGCCGGTCGGTACCGTACTGGTCATCGCCCGAGACGCCGCCCGGGAGGACAACCTGCTCGCTGACTTGGTCAGCCGGCCGTTGCTTCCGCCGGTCGCGACCACCTCTGTCGACCTGCTGCAGCTGCACTGGCCGCATGAGCAGGTGTGGAGGTCGGCGACGGGCACCACACGTCACCGGCTGATCGACCTTCCTCCTCCAGTCAGAGTTATCCCCGATGAATTGAAATTGGGCGGATGGCCGTTATGGCATTCTTGATCCAGAAATCTTTCGCGGAATCTGGGCGCGCATGCGGCGTCCGGCAAGGTCCACTCCATCCAACTTCTCAATGACCCGCCGAAGGGCAGTGGATGGAGAGATAACAACGAACGCGAAGCCGCCATTTCCCGATGCATTGCGTCCGGGAAACTTTATCGACTCTACGTCGCAATGCTGGCCTACGACTTCAGACAACTGATGCTCGGTGGCTGCATACGGAAGGTTACCTAGGTATATTTCCGTCGTGTCCGTGGAGGGCAGCGAGCCTTCCGCATCCGGCGCATCGTGGCTAACTTCTACGGCTTCCGCGCGAAGGGGTGACTTGATGGTACTTGCCGACGGCGCACCCGGAATTACAACTCTAAAGCTGGGTATCTGCCGCTTCGGAACGCCCATTCTCTTGGCTTGTTGCATGAGTTTGTAATCGGACGCCGAACGCTCGATAAACTTCATTCCCCGCAATGGGGTAAGGATTTCGCGAACTAGATCGATGTCCACCAGGCCAAGGCGGTCGATAACGTCTTGGGTCGAGAATTCTCGGCCGCCGTATCCCAACGCCAAGACTGCCCGCTGCGACTCATCGAGTTTCATGTGTTCGAAATTGCTAAGCCAGAGCTGAATCTCGTCAGAATACATGGACCTGCTGAACAGCTTCACGAGGAAACCCGAGGAATCGTTAGCTAACTCTGGCGTAGCCAGAGCGCTGGACTTCATAACCTCGAATATCCGTCGAATCCCTTCGCCCATCTCGCGCACTAAGCCAACCTCTCGAAGAACGCGAGCGATAAGCGGGTTGCGAGACTCATGCACGCCCTTTAGGGATCGCAGGTCCGCAAGAGAAACAGTTGATAGGAGTTGGCCAGGGCTCTTGATTTCCATACGATCGTTGAACAGCGAGATCTCAATCCCGCGGCCCTCGATGGCATAATTGCGGTGGACGATTGCGTTGATAAGCGCTTCACGGCAAGCGATCTGAGGGTACAGGTAAGTTTGCTCAAAGCGGGCGCTCTCGGTTAGAGTCGTCTGCTGACTAATTGCTACCTGGACCCTTTCCCATGCCGTATCCGTCAAGCTGAGAATGTTCCCGGCAATGGTGTCGTCCTTAAGTACGTTGAATTCACTCCCACTCTGTGCGTCGGACCCTCGGTAGCTCGTTATTCTCACCTGGCAACGCGGATGCCAGCGTCTGATGTCCTTTGCGAATAGCAAAAGGGCGGCATTGGTCAATCTGAGTCCATTGGGGGTGAATTCGGCAAGGTCTAGATATTGAAGGCACTTCTCGGGACTAATGCCGTATGCGACCTGCGACGCTACGCTCTGGATTAAGTCAACATCTAAGTCACTTATCGTCGCTTGCGGCCAAGAAAACGATCTATCGTAATCCCGTGAAGCGTCTTCGAGCCTCTCGCCCTGAATCTTCTCGACACTTATGGGTACTGACTCTCTGTCCAGGCGTTTCACGCAGCGACCGTCTGCCGTCAGATAAACGTACTGCGTTCCTTTCGGGACGTAAAAGTAGACAACCTGCTTGCCGTCAATTGTCACTACGGTCTTGCGTGGAGGCGGTAGCGGCGTATCCGTATGGACGTGCGTCTTGTCGGCGTTAAGTAGGAGCTGAATCTTTTCTTTATCGTAAGGGACGCCAGTTACTGACCCGTCGTCCTCTACCCCGATCAGGAGCTCTCCGCCGTCGGAGTTCGCAAATGCAACGCACGTACGGCCTACGTCTTGCATTACAGACGAAAGAGGCCGCGCGGACTTATTGCCTGGCGCACCATCTATCGCACTCTTGAACTCACGAAAATGACTTTCGCCGATCTTGATCGCGAGTTCAATCCTCTCGGCCAAGAAGAGAGTTTCATCCGCCGCAAGCATTGACCCTCCCGAGGATACTTCGCGCAAAGTCTGTTCACCCTACGCCATTGCCTCCAGTGGCGGGATCCGCGGATGAGTCGCTAGTGGGCTATCGGTCTGAGTCATCTACATTGCTGCATTAATGTCTGATGTCTCGCGCTGCGCCATAGATTGTGTTGAAATGCGGGTCGGGTGTCAGTCAAGGCGCACTTCGGCTAGCGGAGGATGCGCTGCGGTCCGTCGTACCAAGTTTGTGAGGATGTCCAGACGGGCGCAGTGCTCCAGTACCAGATCATCCACTGCGCTGAGCTGGCCGTATGTATCGAGAAAGCTCCCGCATAGGTCTGGGCGGTGAGGCCATACGCGGGTGGCGAGTCGTACGAGGTCGCGAGCGGGTAGGTCATAGCGGGTGTGCTCGAAGTCGATCAGCCTGACCTCTCCGTCGTCGTAGATCATGTTGCGGGGCATGAAGTCGAGGTGGCACGGACGGGCAGGCAGCGGCGCCAAGTCTCGGAGGGCCCGCATGTGTGCGCGTACTTCGGCCCTGCGGGCGGCGGTGATGCGGTCCCCGGCCTGGTGGATCCAGTACTCGGCGCGGTCTGCGAGCCAGGCCGTCCAGTCCGGTTCGAGGCGGGGTGGTCCGGCGGCATGCAGTGTCTTGAGTAGCCGTCCGGCCTGGCGGTAGGCGCTCTGCTCGGCCTCGCGGCCGAGCTGCCGCTCGGCGAGCGGGACTCCCGCTACGGCAGTGATGACGATGGCCGGCGGGTCGTCGGTTGTCGCGAGCAGTCGGGGTGCCCTGTCTCCGAGGGCAGGAACCCAGGTCCGGTAGGCGTGGACTTCTTGGTGATGTCGTTCCAGCCCTCGATGGATCTTGACAACGACGTCTCCATGGGTGGCCGTCGAGGCGCGGAGGACGCGAGTGCCGGCGTGCCCGGGGTGCGAGGTCACGGGTTCGGCGTCGGCGTCGAGGAGCCGTTGGCAGAGCGCGAGGTGAACGTTGACGTCAGCCATGGCGGGGTTGGAGGTGTCGGGTGTCGTTGTGGCTGGCGAGTTGCCAGATGGTGCGGCCGAAGCGGTTGGTGGGCCGCTGCCACCGGGCGATGGAGGCGTGGTGGGTGACGAAGCCGAGTCGCAGGCAGGCGTTCCGGGGTAGGCCGAGGAGCAGGCTGTGAGCCGCTTCGACGGTTTCGCCGTGGGCGGCGATGAGGATCCGTTCGCCATCGTGGCGGGCGAGGATCTTCTGCAGGGCCGCGGTCGCCCGGTCGAGGTACTGGTTCCACGTCTCGGAGTCGAAAGCGTACTGGCGGTCCGGGCTGTGCTGAGGCGGTCCCTGGAAGGAGGTCTTGACGTCGACCCAGGGTCGGCCGTCGGCGTCGCCGTGGTCAGGGCCGCGGAGGTCCGGGTCGATGGTGGACGGCAAGTTCAGAGCTTGCGCGATGATCCCGGCGGTCTGGGTGACGCGGAGTCTGGGTGTGGCGTAGAAGGCGGCGTAGGGCCGTTTGGCGTGTTCGGCTGCCAGGCGGGCGGCGAGTTGCTGCGCCTGGTTCCGGCCGAGGTCGGTGAGGCCGGTGCAGCCCTGTTCGCCGCCGACGATCCCGGTGACGTTGCAGGTAGCTTCGCCGTGGCGGGCGATGGCGAGTTCGGTTGTCGGCGTCATGCGTGGGTTCCTTTTCAGGGCAGTTCGGTGAGGAACGGGTCGGGCCAGGGACGGACGGCGGGCCACGGGTGCCGATAGCCGTTGCGGCCGAGATATCGCAGAGTCAGCAGGTGGTGCAGCTCGGCGTACCGTTTCAGGTCGGCCAGGCTGCAGATCTGCGGAGCGACAGCGACGCGGTAGGCGCGCAGACAGCGAGTGATCGATCGGTCTGCCAAGCGGCCGTAGGTCATCGACGCGGTGACCAGCAGACCGGCCAGGTCGTAGCCGAAGGGCGCGAGCGTCAGGTCGTCGAAGTCGACGACGGCGACCTCATTACCGCTCGCGAGGTAGTTCCGAACGTTCGGGTCCTTGTAGAACGTCACGGACTCCCCGGCTCTGTCGAGTAGGGCGTCGATGACCGATCCGTGGATGCCCGCCTCGGCGGCGGCGTGGTGTAGCGGCGCCCGACGTGGACTGGCGAAGTCGGGGATCACGAGGCCGGTCGAGGTGGTGTGAGGTCGATCGAGGCGCGCGGCCCGAAGCTCCTGCCGGTGTGCGGCAGCGTGGAGACGGCCCAGGGCTGCCGCGGCCTGCGGAAGATCTTCGACCCCAGGTGCACGCCCGGGCAGCCGTCCGAACACAAGATGCTGGGCACCCCGCGCGATGAGAGCAGGCAGGCGTACGCCGGAGTCCAGGCCGGTGAGCCAGACGTGGTGGGCGGCAGCGGCGGCACAGCGTTCCGGGTCGTCGTACCGCTTGACGAAGAGATCGCCGCTCATGGTCGCGCCGCCACGGCGTAGCTGACCGTGGATCGCGTCGTGTAGGGCGGTGGGGCCAGCCGCTGCTGGAGGGTCGCTGTGAGAGCGGCGATCCCGCCGGTGAGGGCAATCCGGTACTTGGGTGTGGTGGTGAGGTAGCGGGCGAGGTGCGTGGCGTCGGCGAAGCGGAAGACGTGTTCCTCGTGCTGGACGTCGAGGACCGTTAGATGGCTGGCGGTGACGGTGCGCAGATTGTCGCTGTGGAAGCTCTCGTAGAGGCTCGGTCGGCTGGTGGCGTGCGGGTCGAGGCCGGCGGCGTGGACCAGATGGTCGAGTTCGGCGTAGCTGTCCAGCGACTTGGTGACCAGGACAGCGGTACCGCCGGGGCGTAGGCAGCGGGCGATCTCGGCGATGGCCTTGTCCGGTGTCGGCGAGTGGTAAAGGCAGAAGGCGGCAACCGCAGCGTCGGCAGCGCTGTCGGGCAGCGGCAGGTGGTGGAAGTCGGCCTGGACTACCGAGCCCAGCGCTCCGGCGTCCGCGAGGCGGCCGCGGGTGGTGTGGAGAAGCGCCGCGGAGGCGTCCACGGCAGCAAGGCGCTTGGGCCGGAGCCGGTCGGCCAGGCGCAGGGTTGTGGTGCCGCGCCCGCAACCGATGTCGAGCACGTCCGCCGCCGTCGGGACACGAGCGGCGAGCAGGTCGGCGATCGTATCGGCGACGTCGCTTCCGCTGATCTTGGCGCGATGCAGCGCGTGAGTGCGGTCGGCGAGCCGACCGTCACCCCGGTAGAGGCGGCCGCGGACCAGCGCGGGGTCAAGGAACGGGTTGGCCGACATGCGTCGCCTCCCGTTCCGCTGCGGTCAGGTCACCGGCGGGTGCTCGTCGCGGACACGTTTGACCAGTTGGGCGGCCTGACGGCGGCTGGTGAGGGTGATCAAGCGGACGTGTGGTCCATGTTCTTGGATTAGGTTTTGAACTCTCGGGCGCATGGTGCGCCGGTAGCCGAGGACGTAGCGGACGAAGTTCCAGGTGATGCGGTCGTAGACGCCGTCCTGGTGTTGCCCGCCCCGGTAGCGCCAGCGGCGCTGGGCAATGCCCCACAGGCAGGTCACGGCCGGCAGGTCGAGGAAGATCACGGTGTCGGCGGCGGCGAGCCGGATCGGCAGGGTGCCGGCGTAGTTGCCCTCGATGATCCACCGTTCGCCGGCGACCAGTTTCTCCTGCTGGGCAGCGAACTCGTCCTGCGGTAGGGGGTTCCAGTGCTCGTCGTAGTAGGTCGCGTCGAGGTGCGTCAGCGGCGCGTCGAGGATGCTGGCCAGCTGGCGTGCGACGGTGGACTTGCCGCTGCCACCGCAGCCGATGATGGCGATCCTGTCCATGGTTCTCCAGGGTAGAGGTGTGGTGCGCTCGTCCGGTGGTGACACGGTGGGTCATGACGGCACCGACCAGGGGTGATGCAGCAGGTAGGTGAGCACCTCGAGCTGGGTCGAGAGCCGGAACGGGTCGAGGTGACGTAGGCACCCTGCGATCAGATTCGCATGGTCACCGGTGCCGGCGATCTCGCTGAGCCAACCGATGCGGTGCCGCACCTCCGTGGCGTCGCGGACGATCAGTGACGAGGGGACAAGGGCGTCGGCGCTGCGGACGTCACGAGGCAGCAGGGGCACGCAGCCAGCAAGGATGGCCTCGAAGATCCGTTGGGTCATCTGCCCCGCTTCGGCGTACCGGGCGGGCAGCAGTAAAACGGTGGCGAGCGCGTCGGCGTAGATCGCGGACACCCTGGGGAACGGGACTCGGCCGCTGAAGTTCAGATCCGGCCATCGGCTGGTGTCCGCCCATTTGCCCGCAATCAGGTGGGGAAGTTGGGCGGCGGCCGCCGCGAAGTAGGTGTCGAATGCGTGGTCGCGGTCGTACTGGTTGCCGACGTAAACCAGTGGGGTGCGGCGGGGCAGGGCCGCCAGTGCAGCCGGGTCAGCGGTGTCGATGGCCGTGTCGGCCACGGGAAAGAGCAGTGGCACCGCGCCGGGAGTGGGGTGCAGAGCGGGTTCGCAGACGGCGACGTTGCGGGTATGGCGGAGGGGGTCCGTGGCGGGCAGCCGGCGGTCCTTGTCCCAGAGGATCGTGGGGATGCCGACGCGGCGGGCGTAGTGGTCGAGCAGCTCGGCCTGCCGGTGCAGGTCGCAAGTGTGGCCGGGTCGCCCGCAGGCGGTGGTGTTACGGCCGGGGATGGGCCAGCGCCATTCAAGGAACAGTGCGTCGATGTCGGGCAGGCCGACGTCCCAGCGGTAGTGGCCGGTGAGGTCGTCGCCGGCCTCGCACAAGTCCCGGTTGGGTTGCAGGAAGACGATGTCATGGCCGGCTGCCTGTAGCCCGTCGACCAGGGTCCGGCGGTGGCTGCGGCCTCCGTCCGGGGTGTCGGTGATGCCGGGGCCGAGGAATCCCCAGAAGCTGTAGCCGATTCTCACTTGGTTACCCACCAGCCTTCGATGAGCAGCGCGTCCAGGCCGGATTCGGTGAGGCAGTCCAAGGCCATCTCCGGTGTGCCGCAGATCGGCTTGCCCTTGATGTTGAGCGAGGTGTTGATCAGCACGGGGTGGCCGGTGAGTTCGCCGAAGCGGGTGAGGAGGTCGGCGAGGAAGGGGTGTTGCTCGCGCGTAAGGGTCTGGACTCGGGCGGTGCCGTTGACGTGCACGATCGCGGGTAGCTTGTCGCGGGTCAGCTCGGTCACGGGTGCCGCGAGCGACATGTACGGCGACGGTTGGCGCAGCCGGAAGTAGTCGGTGGCACTGTCGGCGAGGACGACGGGGGCGAAAGGTCGGAACGGCTCGCGGAACTTGACGGTGGCGTTGAGACGCTCGACCACACCGGCCTCCAGGGGAGAAGCGAGGATCGACCGGTGCCCCAGGGCCCGTGGGCCGGCCTCCAGCGCTCCGGTGAACAACCCCACGATCGCCCCGTCGGCCAGCTTCCGGGCCAGATGACGGACCGGATCCGCGGGTCGGCTGGCGCGCAGTCCGACGCGCGGTGCCGCCGGTAGTGCCAGGTCGGGATAGGCAGGGCCGAGGTAGCAGTGATGGCGCAGGCCAGTGGGCGGGCGGCCGGTCACGTCGAGCCAGGCGTGGGCGGCGGCGCCGATCGCGGTGCCCGCATCGCCAGGGGCGGGCGGCACATGCACCTCGTCGACGATGCCGGCCTGCGCGATGAGGCCGGCGCTTACGCAGTTCATCGCAACGCCACCACCAAGGCAGAGCAGCCCCGAGCCGGTGAGTCGGCGGGCCCGTTCGGCGAGGTGCAGCATCACCTGTTCGATGCGTTCCTGCAGGGCAGCGGCGAGGTCGGCATGCACCGGCTCCACCGGTGCCGCCGGCGGGCGCGGCGGGGATGTCGCGGCGGTGAATGCGGGCGTGACCCGGCCGTAGCGGCTGGCGAGCACCCGCAGGGCGATCAGCGCGGGATCGAGGGTGAACCCGTCAGGGGTGAGCCGGATCGCCCGGCACATCAGCTCCCGGAACCGGGCGGGGTCACCCAGGGCGGCCAGCGCCATCACGGTGCCTTCCTCATCGCCGCGCCGCCAGCCGAGGTGTTCGGTGACCGCACCGTAGGCGTAGCCGAGCGAGGCCGGATCGTTGATCGCGTGTGCCAGGTCGAGGCTAAGCCGTGAGCGGCGTTGCCGGGCGTGCCAGATGGTGGTCGTCTGCAACTCGCCGAGGCTGTCGACGATCAGGACCGCCGCGTCGTCCACACCGGCGGCGGCGAAGGCGTACAGGGCATGCGCCCGGTGGTGCTGCACCGGCTGCAGACGAGCGCGCGGGAAGCGCTCGGCCAAGTCCCGCATCCGGGCCTGGTAGCGGCGGTGGACCGTGGTGAAACTGAGAGCCCGAGGCACGGCTCGAGCGCGGCTGGCGACCTGCCGTAGATGAGTCGGCAGCTGGCCCAGCGCGCCCAGGTAGCGGCGTCCATCGAAGTTGTACGCCACCGTTGTCACCTCCGAGGGCGACAACCTGGCCTCGTCGAGCAGCCAGGCGACACCGCGTGTCGGGTAGGCCTTGCTGTGCTTGACCCCGTCGAGCCGTTCCTCCTCGACGAAGCCGATGAGATGGCCGTCGACCAGCAGCGCCGCCGCCGAATCATGCGTGTACGCACACAGCCCGAGCACCACATCCGCGCTCATGCCAACTCCGCCGAGGCCAGAGCCGGCTGGGTGAGGTGCCGATACCAGGCGACAAGGGCAGCGCCGAGTGGGCCCGGCGTGTCTTGGGCGAGCTCGCGCGCCAGGTCCCGCTGGCCGAGCTTCCAGCTCCGGTAGCTGGCCAGCACCTTTCCGAACGTGTCCCACGGGGTGCCGTCGGACAGGTCGCCGTCGCCACCGATGATCCGAACGAGGAGGGCGTCCAGGCTGGTCCAGTCCACGCCGAGCGGATCCATCTCGGTGACGGTTGGCTCGTGGTGGAGGCACTCGGCGGCGGCCGGGGCATGATCGGCGTACAGGTGCAGCGAGTCGACGTAGTGGTGGTATTCGCCGACCTCGACACCGAGCCAGCCAGCCATGAGCTCCTGCAGGAGCGTGGTCGCGAAGATGTCGTACGGGAAGCCGAGCCACAGGTCCTGGCTGCGCATGGCCGTGTGCATCTCGAGCCGGCCCTGCCGGATCAAAAACCGGTACCCGAGAGTGCACGGAACATCCCGGTAGCCGCGGTGGTCGCGTCCCGGGTCGTAGATCTGGACGACGGCCTGTCGGGAGTCCCGGTCGGCCGTCAGCTTGCGCACGACGGCGTCGAGCTGGTCGAGGCTGCCGCCCCACCGGCGGATCCGTGGCCCGTAGGCGCCCTGCAGGATTCCGTCGTCCGCGTAGCGGCGCAGGTTGTCGTTGAAGTCGAAGATCCACGGATCGTCCGAGCCGGAGAGGATCCACAGCGCCTCGGCGACGGCGAACGCCGGGTTGATGACGCGGACGGGCGGCACGGAGACCAGCCGGCGCCGAGGATTGGTCAGGCACAGGTGCGCGCCGACGACCTCGGTGGTCATCATGTCGCGCGGACAGGCGATGCGGCCGTTGAGCAGGACTGCCTGGCAGGCGGCGGTGAACAACTCGCTCGCGGAGTCCGCTGTCAAGACGATCATGAGAGGATCCCCTTTCAGAGTCAGGAGGTGAAGGCCGCGAGCCGATCGCGGGAGAGATTGACCAGCCAGGAGGACTGCCGGGCCATGCCCTCGTGCAGGCCGACCGTGGGCCAGTAGCCGAGCAGCCGGCCGGCAAGGGTCAGGTCCGCAGCCGTGGAGGCGACATCGCCGGGCTGAGCCTCGGCTACCTGAACCGGGATGTGCCGTCCGGTAACCGTGGACGCCTCCCGAATGGCGCCGCGCATGGAGACGCTCGCGCCGCCGCCGACGTTCGCCACAGCACAGCGGGCATCGATGTGAGCGGCAGCAACCGTCGCGGACACCACGTCGGTGATGTAGGTGAACTCGCGCCGTTGGCTGCCGTCGCCGAACAAGGTGATCGGCAGGCCGGTGTAGGCCGCGAACAGCAGCCGGCCGATGGCCATGTCAGGTCGCTGCCGTGGCCCATACACCGTGAAGTAGCGCAGCGCTACGACGCTGAGTCGGCTGTCGGGGCGACGGGCGTAGGCCAGACACAGCTGCTCGGCGGCGAGTTTGCTCACCCCGTACGGAGACACCGGGCAGGTCGGGTCGGTTTCGCGGCTGGGCCGCTCCGCCGGGCCGTACACGCTCGACGACGAGGCATAGACCAACCGTCGCACGCCCGAGCGGGCGCAGGCGTCGAGCAGCCGGTGGGTGCCGAGGACGTTGGACTGGGCGTAATCGTGGAATTCCGCGCCCCAGGAGGGCCGGACCCCTGGTCTGGCGGCCAAGTGAAACACGATGTCGCAGCCCTCGAGAGCGTCATCAAGCCGGTCGGTGGCAAGATCGCGAAAGAGCGGTGTGAACAGTGGATTGCCGGCTGCGGCTGACAGGTTCTCGTCGGCGATGGCGTTCTGGCCGAGGCGGCGGCGGTCCAGACCAACCACCTGCGTGCCTCGGGCCAGAAGCGCGTCGACGACGTGCGAGCCGATGAAGCCGGCCGCACCGGTCACCAGCACCCGCGCCGTCACCGGCGGCCACCGGCCTGAGTCGGTTGCGACAGCATGCGCTGCCACACGAAGGTGAGCAGGATGGGCTCGGTCTGGGAGACCTTTGCTCGGCCAGTCGCTGGTATGCGGAGCTGCGCCGCCGGAGTTGGCCCGTCCGTGCATGCGTGCCGGGAGACGTACACGGTCATGACGCCGCCGCCCGACGAGCTGCGGTTGACTCCCGCTGGTTGGTCCAGTCACGGCGGGCCCGCCGAGGTGCCGGCGGGCCCGCCGTGGTGAGGCGGCGGCTGGGAGCACCCCGCCGGTCACCCGCCCGCGCAGCCCCGATGGCAGTACGCGGGCGAGGAATCAACCTCACGACTGCACCCCCGGCCGCCGCCGCATCAGGCAGCGTCTGCTTGATAGACGTCGTGTTCGATCTCTTCACCGTGAATCCCCTGGCGTCGATGACATTGGGTTGGTGAGCTGGCGCCGCCCAGCAGCGTCCGTCGATGCTCGTCAACAGCGAACCGTCCAGCGGATCGGATCGGTACCGTCCACGAGCCGTCCGCTCGCAACCAGGTAGTGACGCGCGGTAGCGGAGATGGCTAACGTGACCGTCGTCGACGCAGGACGTATGGAGGTGCGCGAATGGCCGGACGGCGCTACCCCGCCAATCGGCGGCTAGCGTGGGAGAGGCTCCAGCGGGGCTGGTCCTACGAGGAGGTCGCCGAGCGCATCCGCACCGAGATGAGCCACGCCGGGGAAGCTGACACCGGCTTGAATGCCAACACGGTGCGGCGGTGGGAGACCGGTGAGCGGTGGCCCGACCCGCGCTACCGCAAGCACCTCGTGGCCATCTTCGACAAGCCGGCGAGCCAGCTCGGTCTGCTCACCCCCGACGAGCTGGCGATGCGCCCCCAGGCGGAAACACTGGACGAGTTCAGGAGGTTGTGGGAAATGATCACCGGAGGCGACGAGGCCGGCTGGGACCGGGCAACCGTTCTGCGCGCCTTGTTCGGCGCCAGCATGCTTCCCCTGGTGGCGCCCCTACTGTCCCTCGATCCGCAGGCCGCGTACGCCCAAGCCAAGGCCATAGATCCCGACGCGTACGCCGAGATCGTCCGGTGTCAGCGCACGCTGTACTGGACCAGCCCCGCCCGGCCGCTCTACGAGGCCGCGTACGCCCACACCCAGCTCGGCAGCGGACTCGTCCGCGCGGCCACCGGCACCAGCCGGGTGACCCTCGCCGGTGCTCTCGCCGAATCGGCGCTGCTCACCGCACGACTGGCGTTCTTCGATCTCAACCAGCCCGCCGTCGCGCAGCGCTGCTACGACGTCGCCCTGGCCGCCACCCGTGAGGCCGGAGACCACGCCCTGGCCGCCGCCATCCTCGGCCACATGGCCTTCATCCCCGCCTTCGGACATGATCCGGCCGCAGCCCGGTCACTGATCGACGCGGCGCTCCAGCACACCTGGCACGGCGTCAGCCCGGCCGTTCGCTCCTGGCTGCACTGCGTGGCCTCGGAAGTCGAAGCCCGCGCGGGTGCCGGAGCGGCGGGACGGCACCAGATCGATCTCGCTGCCACCGCACTCGAAGCGCGTCCCGAAGCGCCCGCATGGTTCGACTACTACGACACGGGCCGGCTGCACTCCTTTGCCGGTTATGCGGTCCTCGCCGCTGGCGACCATGCTGAGGCCGCGCGCCACCTGGCCGAGTCCCTCGCCCGCTTGACCGCGACGGGCGCCAAGCAGCGCAGCGTCGTCCTCGCCGACCTGGCCTCGGCGCACAGCAGCGACGGCGACCACGCCGCCGACTACCTCAACCAGGCCCTGGACGCCCTGAACACCGACTGGTACGGCACCGGGCTGGAGCGGGTCAGAGCGGTCCGGCAGGTACTCGGTGACAGCCGAGCGGGCCACCAGCTCGATGACCGCATCGCCGCCCTCGCGACCAGCCGGGCCGCTCTTCCGGGGAGCTAAGCCGCCGACTCGTTGTGTCGGCGTACCAGCTCGGGCAGCTCTGCCAGCGAGTCGAGCTGGAAGAGGCAGCGGTCGCTGATGGTCTTGTCGTCGAGGATGTGTCCCCACGGTCCGCGCCGTACGAGGGCGGTGGCGAGCCCGGCGGCCTGGGCGGGGCGGATGTCGTTGTCGAGCCGGTCCCCGACGTAGAGGACCTGGTCGGCAAGGCAGCCGGCCTCCGCGACGACGCGGTCGAAGAACGCGGCCGACGGTTTCTCGACGTTCCAGCCGTCCGAGGTGCCGATCACGTCGACCGGCAAATCCAGGGCACGGAGGATGGTTTCGGCTCGGGCGGTCTGGTTGCCGGCCAGGCCGACCTGCACGCCGAACTCCCGTAGTGCAGCCAGGCAGGGCCGGGCGTCCGGGTAGAGGTTCTCCTCGGAGAAGTGTTCCGGCTGCCCGGCATCGGTCCGGCGCTGCCGCTCCTCGGCCAAGTCGAAGCCGGGGCGGAACACCTGGAACGTCTGCCGGTAGTCCAAGCCGCGAGCGATGACGGCGCCGAAGACGGCGGAGAAGGTGTGCCGCGGGACGCCGAGCCAATCGGCCCAGGTGCCGTACTCCCGGGACTCGTCGACGATCGTCTCACCCACGTCGAAGAACACGCTCGAGATCATCCTGGGATTGTGCCTCTCGGGCTCCACCGGATCAACGCGTGCCGCAGGCGGGGCCGTCGCGCGGGTTGTGGTGCTGCAGAGATGGCAGGAAACCACCGCCGCTGGGGATGCCCCGTCCCCGGCCGACGATACGATCCGGCTCGCTATCTGGTGGAAGGCGCGGTTCCGTTTTCGAGGTAGACGCCGCCCCGCCCGATCGCGGCGACCGCCGCGGCAACTCGCCGAGCCAGCCGGGGGATCAACACGTCGCCCAGGCGCTCTGGCTCGACGAAGTCGAACCGGTCGAGCTCGTCTGGGCGCAGGCGCATCGTCGCGATCTGGTCCGGCGTCAGTACGCCGCCGTCGAAGACGAACATGAGGCCGCCGTCCCAGGGCGGGTTCGGCGGCACCCAATCGACGCACAGCAGCGCTCCCGTCGGCATCGACAGGCCCAGTTCCTCTCGGATCTCGCGGGCGCAGGCGGCCGCCGGAGACTCGTCCGCCTCCACCATCCCGCCGGGAATCTCCCACACGTCCTTGTAGGTCGGGTGGACCGCCAATACCCGGCCGGCCTTGTCACGGAGGACCACGCCGGCCGCCGCGCGGACCCGTGTCACGCTGGCGATGTAGGAGAGGTCGGGTTCGGTCGGCGTCTCGGACACGCGACCGACCCTACGGGCTCCTTCCCAGCGCGTAGCTCAACAGCGAGCGAGGCCGGCCGGGCCGGTCGACCATCGGCCCGCCCTGGAGCCGCTAACGAGCATGGCCGGACAACTCGGGCGGCCGGAGGAGACGGCGCTCGCGCCCTGACTGACCTCTTGCCGAGACCCCAGTCTCATAAAGTGAGACACCTGCGTGTGCTGGCCAAGATTCTTCGCCCCGTTCGGGAGGGGAATCCGTGCGAATTCAGGTCAGTGCGGGTTAGCGGGTGCCAACGCGTCCAACTGGGTCCGGAAGCGTGATGATCGACTGCCGGTGATGCTGGTTGACAGGGTGCTGCCGGCGGAGGCGTACTGGTACGCATCCGACCGCGTGGCGGTCCGCCCGCTGGGGTTGATCGGCCGGGCTGGTGGCGCTCCTTCGGGAGCGTCGCCGGTCGTTCGAGGGGCCCCAGGAGCGGGCAGGCCGTCGATGGGTCTGAGTGACAGGGGGTTCGCGATGAAGGATCTTTCTCCGGCGGGTTGACCCGACGCCCGACCCGGGTCGTCGTGATGTCGACGGACCTGGGTGCTCCTGTCCTGGGTTGAGGCGAAGCCCGTGCTCGGTGCGGTGCCATGCCGCCCGCTGCAACTGCCACCGCTGTTCCCCGCTGTACGCGGCTGCCCCTGCTGGCGGTCGTGTCGAGCGCTGCTGCCCTGATTCGCCCACGGGCCGGCCAGTACGCCGGTCGGCGTGTTCGTTGACAACTCCACAGTGTGAAACATCCGCAGCCCGTCGCACCCGCCGCGCCAGGCTCGGCGGCTGCGGCAGGGCTTCCGCGACCTTGCCATGGCGTCGTGACTTTCGACGCCTTCTTCGTCTTCTTCGTCTTCTTCGATCAAGGAGTTGCTGTGTTCCCCGTACCTGTCGACCTTCTGCGCCCCGGCTTCCGACCGGGGGTAGGGACAGAACCGGTCTCGATCCCCGTTTCGGGGTCCGGGTTGGCGTCCGGGTTGAGGTCAGTCTTCACCCGGACGCCGGAACGGACCCCCTGTCTCGTCTCACACCGCAGGTCAGGCCGGCTGTCAGTGTCGTCGGCTTGTCCTGCGACAGACCCTGCCTGGTCTCGGGTCTCTCCCCCTGGGGCTGGCATTCCCTACCCGGAATGGAGGTGGTAGCCGGTGGATGATCCGGTCCTTCGGGTCCAGTCCCAGCTGACCGGCCGTGACCGGGTGCTGCTGGGCTGGTTGTACGACCACGGCGTGTTGACGTCGTTCCAGATCGCGACCGCCCTGTTCCCGTCCCTCGATTTCTGTCAGCGGCGGCTGCGGACCCTGTACCGGCTGCGCCTCGTCGCTCGGTTCCGGCCGCAGCGGGCCGACGGCGGCTCGTATCCGTACCACTACGTCATCGACCAGCTCGGCGCCGAGGTCGTCGCCGCAAGCCGGGACGAACGTCCACCGCGGCGGGACCACGCCCGGGTGGAGCGGCGGCGCTGGACCTTGACCCGCAGCCTCTCTCACCGCCTCGGGGTGAACGGGTTCTTCACCGACCTGGCCGGGCACGCCCGCACCCATCCGGGTGCCGGCTTGGTGGAGTGGTTGCCGGAGGCGGTGTGCCAGCGTGCCGGTGCGTTCACCAGCCTGCAGGATCCGGGGCTGGTGCGGGCGTATCAGCCGCGGGTCCGCCCGGACGGCTACGGCCGGTGGGTCGAGGACGGTGTCGAGGTGCCGTTCTTCGTCGAGTACGACACCGGCGCCGAGCAGCTGTCGATCCTCGCCGGCAAGGTGGACGGCTACCGGGAGTTGTTCGCAAAGATCGGGCGGGCGTGGCCGGTGCTGTTCTGGCTGCACTCGGCCGCCCGGGAACGCAACCTGCGCCGCGTCCTGGCCGATGGGCCGCTGTCGGTGCCGGTCGCCACCGGTGCCCGCGACCACGCCGTCTCGGCGGGACTGAGCCCGGCGGAGGCGGTGTGGGCGGTGGCCGGCGGGGGAGGGCAGCGACTGCGGCTGGTCGACCTTGCCGGGTACGTGGCGGACGCCTCACGTCGGGCGGGTGAGGCGGCGTGATCGGCGACCGCAGGACGGCGGCGGACGGTACCTCTACCGCCGGGCGGACGGCAGAGGTCGACGTCTGTCACGGATCTGTCGGGACCGGCTCAGCCGGTGCTGACAGATCCGTGAGAGAACCGGACGTCCCCTCCCACAGCGGGCGGACCGCGTCCGAGTCCCGCGTCCGCTGCGGGCGGTCCCCGACCAGTGTCCGGTCCCTGCCCCGAGGGTGGTCCGACGCGGAGTCGGTCCGCCATCCCATGCCGCCTCCTGCGACTGACGGACGGACCGGAACACCGGTCCGAGTCGAGGAGGTGATGGGCCACGACAGCACCGGTCCCTGAACCGGACGCCAATCCGCGCGATAGCCGTGGTGAGGGTGGCGTCCAGGTCGTCATCATGCTGGCGATCGGCGGCGCAGCGGGGGCGGCCAGCTTCACCCACGTGCACAACGTGGCCGCCGCGCACGGCCAACCTGGGTGGCTGGCCTGGGCCGACGCGATCGTCCTGGAGCTGATGTCCATCGCCTCCGGCCTGGAACTACGCCGCCGCAAACGCGCCCACACCTCCACCGTTTTCCCCGCCACCGTGCTGGCCTGCGCGGTCACCCTGTCCCTGGCGGCACAGGTCGTCGAGGCCGAACCTTCGGTCATCGGCTGGGTCGCCGCCGCGGTACCCGCGCTCGGGTTCCTCGTCATGGTCAAGATCGCCCTCGGACGGACCAGCACCGCCACGCCCGCCAACACCGCCTGGACGGTTGGGGACGGCCGACGGGATGAGGCCGGGCGGACCGTTCCGGACAGCGGACTGGACGAGGCGACCCAGTCCGCTGTCACGGCGGGGGAGCGGCGGTCCCGGACCCGGACCGTCCGCTCACCGGATGCTCGTCGCCGACACGGCGGCCGGAACCGGCAGCGAGCGGACCGGGGACGGTCCGCGCAGCCGTCCGGCGACGTGGCCGAGCTGCTGCCGGCGGCGCGCAAGGTCCGAGACCGGCTCGCCGCGGACGGTCAGGCACTGACCCGGGCGGCACTCGCCGAAACCCTCCGCGCAGCCGGTCACACCGTGTCCAACACCCGCCTATCCGAACTCCTCAAGACCCTCAAGGTCGAGTCGTCGGCACCACCTGAGCTGATCGCGAGCCCGGCCGTGCCGACCAACCCGACGCCACCGCCTCTGTCACTGGAGCGGCGCAACGGTGGCGGAGCAGCCACCCCTGCGCCGGTCGACCCAGACGGGAGCACCCCCGCTCCTACCGCACAGCCATCCATCTCATAACCAGGAGAAACCTGATCATGAACAGCCCCACTAATCACGCTGACCAGACCACCCGCACCACGACCGACAGCACCACCACCGCGCCCGGCGCCGGGGAGGTGTGGACGATCGAGCGCATCCGTGCCCTCGGCGTCACCACCACCCTCGCCACCACCGCCTCAGTGCTCGGGATCAGCCGATCCCAGGCGTACCGGCTCGCCGCCACCGACCAGTTCCCCGTACCGCTGATCCGGGCCGGCAGCCGCATCATCGTCCCGGTTGCCGGCCTTCTTCAGCTCCTGCTGGTCGGGGACCCCGCTTCGACCGACGACCACCGACGACTTGATGCCGACGCGAAGGTGAGCGTGGATGCGGTGACCCCGCCACCAGCGGATTCCACCCGGTACCGCTGGCGGCACCATACGAAGCATCCAGGAGACGATGAGTGAAGGGATCCACCTTCAAACGCTGCGGCTGCCGCGACAGCGTCACGGGCCGGCGACTGGGACGATCCTGTCCCCAGCTTCGCCGGCCCGGCGGCGGCTGGTCCCGCACCCACGGCCACTGGCACTGGCAGATCGAAGTACCAGCCCGCGCCGACGGCACCCGCCGCCCGCTCCGCCACGGCCCCTACGCCACCCAGGCCGACGCCGACGCCGTCCTGGACCGCATCCGGGCCGCGCTCGCCGTTCCCCGACCCCACCGACCCGCACACCACCGTCAAGACCGGCGACCTGATCGAGGCTGCCGTCAAGACCGGCGCTCCCGTCCCCAGCCGGGAGCAGGTCCGGCGGGCGTTGCACCTGGACATCACCCCGACCGAGCTGCCCACGATGCAGGCGTACCTGACCGACTGGCTCGCCGGACGCAAGAACATCAAGACCGGCACCGTGCGCTCCTACGAAGGGCACATCCGGCTGTACCTCATCCCGCATCTCGGCCACCTGCGCATCGACCGGCTCCGGCCCGGACACATCGACGCCATGTACGACGCCATCGCCCAGCGCAACACCACCATCGCCACCCTGCGCGCCAGCCGCGACCCCGCCAAGCGCACCCAGGTCAAGAACCAGCGGATCGTCGGCCCCAGAACCCTGCACGTCATCCACGCCACCCTGCGCAAGGCCCTCAACGACGCGATGCGCCGCCACCGCTATATCGACACCAACCCCGCCCTCATGGTCGAACTACCCACCGCCCGAGCACCCAAGCCCACCGTCTGGACCGACCAACGCATCCGCACCTGGCGCGACACTGGCAAGACCCCCAGCCCCGTCATGATCTGGACACCCGAACACACCGGCAGATTCCTCGACCACACCCACGACGCCGACGACCGGCTCTACGCCCTCTACCACCTCATCACCTTCACCGGACTCCGCCGCGGGGAAGCCTGCGGCCTGCACTGGGACGACCTCGACCTCGACGCCCACACCCTCACCGTCCGCTGGCAACTCGTCCAACACGGCTGGGCCACCGCCATCGACACCCCCAAAACCACCGACAGCGAAGCCGCGGTCGCCCTCGACACCGAAACCGTCGCAGTGCTGCGCGCCCACCGCACACGGCAACACCGCGAACGCCTCGCCGCCGGTCCTGCCTGGACCACCACCGGACTCGTGTTCACCACACCCACCGGTGGGCGGCTCCACCCGGCCGACGTCACCGACCACTTCCACCACCTCGCCACCCAAGCCGGACTACCACCCATCCGACTCCACGACCTCCGCCACGGCGCTGCGACCATGGGACTCGCCGCCGGCGTCCAGATGAAGATCATCTCCAACCGACTCCGCCACTCCAGCCCACACTTCACCGCCACGTTCTACGGCGCTGTCCTCCCCGAACTCTCACACGCCGCAGCCGAAGCAACCGCCGCCATCGTCCCCCGCCGTGGTAGCACCGCAATGCCGGCGTAGTTCGCAGTTTCGCCTCCATCAGTCGCGCAGGGCCGGCCGACGACGCTGTCGGCCGGCCCTACGCTGTCTTCGTCAGCGCGGCGTCTGCCGGCCCGCTCTGGCTGATCCGGTTCCGCAACGTCTTGTGATGCAGACCAAGTTGTCGTACTGACGGATCATCGACTGGCGTCCAGATCCGGCGGTCGGTCTGGGGCGAGGGCGACCTGCAGGTCGCGAGGTGCGATCCTCTCTGGGAAGCCAACCCCTCGAGCGCTTCGTGACCGTGTGCCTGGTCGACGCCCCTGTCAGCTCAGCAGTGTCCGGGCACGTTGACTCGGCTTGAGGGTCGTGACTTTGAATGGACAGTTCTTGTCCGTCAACAGGGCATATGCGTCGATGGCCCGGGTGGCGGCGTCTTGAGCCTGGTCGGCAGGCTTCACGCCGCGTCCACGGTTGCGGAACAGGGCACCGTAGAAGGCGGAGCTGAACACGCCGCTCTCATGCCAGCCGATGATGGAGGAGGTGCCCACGTAGGTGACCTCGCCCTGGAGGCAGTCTCGTACCGCCTTCTGCCACGCGCCGGTGCCGGTCTTGCAGCCGTCCGCGATGATGGCGCCGGTCGAGATGCCTCTGCCCCTGCCTGCCGCGACTTCCCCGAGCTGCTCGAAGGACACGGTGAACTCGCCGTCCGTGCTGGTGAACGACGGCGTGACGCTGTGGTCGCCGTGGGCCATGACGTGTAGGACGTCGCATGACGAAGTGAACGCGGACAGCACGGTGTCGGGATCACGGGAGCGGACGAAGTCGATGTCCACGATCGGAGCTTCACAGCCGGCGTTGATGTTCTGCAGTGTCGACTGGACGAACGTCATCGCAGCATCGAACGACGAGTCCAGTCCGATGTCGAGCAAGGTCACTCTTCTCGGCCTCATTTACGACCCTCCCTGGCGCTTGCATGGTCGACATGGCCTGGAAAGGGGTATGCGTGAACGACCGTAGTGACCGGAACCCATGCCGCTTCACCGACTCGTTCAGCCTTCCGATCTCCCATATGACATCGGGCGTGGCCTTCTTCCCAGGCCTCCTACTCGGCGGTCAGCTTCGCTGCACCACTATCAGCTGGTCACGCGCCCGGGTCGCCGCGACGTAGGTCAACGACCGGGCCCGGAGCTCCGCGTCCGCGCGCTCGGCAGGATCCAGCAAGGCAAGGCGTTCCATCTCCGCCGGCGATGGTTTGCCTGCGGCCAGCAGGACCTTGGAGAACTCGGTGCCCTTGGCACGGTGCATCGTGAGTACTGGTACCCGGCCTGCCGGGGGGCGGTCACGGTCCACGGCGCGGGCATCGATGCCGGCATCGGTGAGAACGGTGACGACTCGGTCGCGGTGGTACCGGTCGGGGACCAGGACGGCGACGTTCTCGAGCGGATCTCCGGCGTCGAGCCAGGTGCGCACGTGTCGGACGACCACCGCTGCTTCTTCGGCAAGGGAGTCGACGAGTTCGATGATGGGCATCGGGCCGGTGCGGGCCGATCGGTAGCCGGTGCCTTCCGGCTCGTCCTGCAGGTCGACGTACTGGCCGCCGCCGAGGATCGTCATGGCGTAGTGCAGGTTCTGCGCCGTGGTCCGGTAGTTCAGGGTCAGCCGCTGGGAGCGACCGACGATGGCGACGCCGTACCGCCCGAGCACGACGCGGGTGCCGTAGATGCGCTGGTGGGAGTCCTCGGCGATGAACAGGTCGTCGGCGTGCTCCCCGACGATGGCACGGAGCAGGAGCCAGTGGGTGGGCGAGAGGTCCTGCCCTTCGTCAACGAGCACGTGATCGGCGGGACGCGGGTCGGTGACCGTCAGGTGCGCTGCGGCGACTGCGGCGGCCTCAGCGAAGTCGAGGCCGCCGTCGGCCCGACAGCGGGCCCGGTATGCCTCGACGAGTGCCCAGACGGCTCGGCGTTTGGCACGGTCCAGCGCGACGCCTCGACCTGGTCGGCGTACCCGTAGATAGCCGACCTCGTCGTGCACCTTGTTGGGTAGGACGACGTGCGCGTACTCCGAGGCGAGGAACGTCTCGTTGGCCAGCTCGTACGGCAGCATGGTGCCGGTCGATTCGACGACCTCCCGCCAACGATTCGGTGCGGTGCGGGCCAGCGGCATCGACCGCTCCTCGCCGAGGACCTCCCGCATCGCAGGGGCCAGGCCGCGACCAGCGGTCCGTAGCACTGCGGAGGCGAGCGCGTCCACACCCGTCACGTACACGCCGGGCTGGTCGAGGGCCTTGGCCTGTGGCACACGCGGGTCGAGCTGGCCGAGGCTGTCGCCCAAGGCGTCCGCGAGGTTGGTGGTGAAGGTGGTCAGGATGATCCGGGCGTCGGGATTGCGGCGGGCGAGTGCGCGGGCCCGATGGACGAGCACGACGGTCTTGCCGGTTCCGGCTCCGCCCGAGAGCCGGAACGGGCCACTGTACGAGCGGTCGACGTAGCGACGCTGCTCGGGGTGCAGGAAGATCCGCCAAGCACCGAAGTCGCCGCCTTCGATGACCCGCCGCAGTTCCTCCTGGTCGTCGATGAACGCGTACTGCAGCGCGGCGGCCGGATGTTTGAGTGACTGCAACACGTCGGCATCGTCGTCACCGGACGAGGAGGCCTTCTCCAACTGCATCCGTCGGACGATCGCGTCGATGTCGTCCCCTGCGGCCAGGTCGACCAGGATGGTGCCGATCCAGCCCTCGTGTCGCTGTGCGAGGTCGAGGATGCCGTCCTCGTCGGAGGCGGCCACGGCCTGGGTGACGACGTCTTCAGGGAGGCCGAGCCGCTCGACGAGTTCGCTGCGTTCGTGGCCGAGTTGGGCGAACAGCGGCTTCGTAGGCCTCGTCTTGGTCTCGTCGGGAGGCGAAGTCGGGGCTGGGGAAGGCTCGATCTCTTCGATCTGGGGTAGGCCGTTGATGGGGTTCACCCTCAGTCGCACGCGTCGTGCGATGCCGATGGCGTCGTCGTGTGGCCAGATGCCGTGGATGACGTAGTGGGTTTCACCGTCGCCGTCGAGGCGGAACATGACGGCCCGCCAGAAGTCGTCGACCCGCCCGGTGCGAACCCGTGGGTCGACGCTGTGCTGGATGGGTTCGACGTGCAGGCCCGGGGTGGCGTCGTCGACTCCGAGCTTCTGCAGGAAGGTCATCGCCTTTCCACGGACCGAGCCGTCGATCTTGCCGGCGAGCTTTCCCATGATGATGGTCGGCATCAGTGTCCTTCGTCCGTCTCGACGGCAGCGTGGGCCAGGGCAGCGACGACCTCGGCGGGCGTGGGCGCCACCAACCGCCAGCCGTGGCGGGCCAGGTCGGTGCGGTCCTCCGGCGGCATGTGGGGAAAGGCCACGGCGACGCGCAGCGTAGGCCAGCAAATGTCGAGCGGGATGCCGTCCGGGCCCTCCGCTCCGACTGTCGGTGGTGTGACGTCGTGGCTGGCCAGGGAGCTGATCAGTTCCTTCTCGTCCTGCGAGAACGCGGCCTCGTACACGTCGGCCCAGGCACCCACCGGCCGCAGCGGCTCGGCCGTGTCCGGACTGCCGGCGATCGGCTCGACGAGGCTGGACGTCGTCACGGCGGTCGGCCAGTCTCGTGGACCGAGCGCGTTCGCGAGCCGCAGCCAGGCTCGCCACGATTCGGCATGTCTCTCGTCGAGCATCTCGGACCGATCGTCGAGCACGACTGCGACCTCGACGCCGGTGGTGTGCCTCATCTCGACGACAGCTGCGAGGGAACCGCTGCGATGCAGGTGGACTCTCCGCTCGCCGACGGGCGACTCCTCACCGAGCAGAACCGCCCGGCCCACCTGGGCGAGGGTGAGGTCCGAGGCAACCTGGAGCGGTTGCGCCCCGGCGGACAGAAACATCGGCACGGCGCGTGCGGCAGCCCGCGCCGCAGCCGGGTTCGGGTCGAGAACCCAGCCGACCAGCCAGTCGACCATCCCTCGACCCAGTGCCTTGTACGCCTCCGGCGGTGCCTGGAACCCCGGTACGTTCATCAGGTTGCCGGCCAGGGCGGCATTCCACCACTGCGGCGCGGTGTGGGTGCCGGTTTCGGCAGCGGCGATGTCGGCGCTGGTGAGGGCGACCACCACCATGCCCAGGTCACGCAGGTGGGCACGCTTGGCGGCATCGTCCGCGAGTCGGTTCACCGTGGCGGTGGCGTGGTAGGCCCGGCCATCGGTGAAGACCGCGACGTCGGGCACGTTCGTGTCGTTGGCCTTGAGCAGGAAGTCCGGCCGCGAGTTGGCGACGTTCACCTGTGGCGTCAGGGTCCAGTGCCGGGGTGTGCCGGGCAGGGTGAACCGGGCGACGTTGCCGACCGGGGAGGGTGTTTCGGCGACCGCCGCGCCGCTACGGCGCAACCGGCCCAGGAACACCCGGTGGAACGCACGCTCCAGATGGGACTCCGGTTCCTCGTTCGGGGCCACCTTGGTCACCGTCCAGGTCGTGTCCTCGGCTGTGTGCACGTCGGGAGCCAACCCGAGCAGGGTGTGCAGGTGTCGTTCGGCAGAGGCCCGCGAAACCCGGCGGACGACTCCCGGCGGAGGGAACGGTAGCAGGCAGCGATGGCAGGCTAACCGCTCCTCGAGGCGGCACTCGCAGTCCCGCACCCGGTTCCAGGCAAGGACCAGCAGCTTCCTGAAGTCGTCCGGATCGGCGATGCCGGCCAGATACCCTGTGCCGCCCGGAACGGTGTCGTGCAGCAGGATCGCGTCGTGGTTGTCGCTTCCGTCGGACAACGTCGGATCGACGACCTGCTCGACCCGGATGTGGTCGGGGTGACCGCCCATCTGCTCCCGCAGGCCCAGCAGCAGCGCTGCGGACAGACTCGGTACGGCGAAGTCGTCGCCGAGGGTGACCGTATGGGGCAACCGGACCAGCAGACCCTGGGTGCGCAGGGTCCGGGACAGCGCGACGGTGCTGGTCACCTCGCTCACCGAAGTCCGGTGCGGGCACCAGGGGCGGTGCTCGTGCGGCCGGTTGCGGCCGGTGTCGGTGTCGCGTTTCCCGCAGCCGGAGCAGACCCGGAACAACGTTCCCTGCCGTTCGGCCCCGGCGATGGTACGGGTCGGACCGTGCCCGGCCGGGCCGAGATTGAGCCAGCGGATGTCGACCGAGCGAAGGAGGCTGCAACCCAGCCCGATGCCCTCGGCGAACCATCGGTCCGCCACGTCGTCCGGGTTCACGTCCACGGTGGTCACGATCTGGAAGGCGACTCGGCCTCGCTCGTCGCGGCGGTCGGAGATGGCCACCTCGTCACGGCGCAGTTCGGCGGAGACGCGGGTGAGTTCGACCACGTCGAGGCGTTGCCCGGTGTCGTGGATTCCCCGGCTGCCGCAGCGCGGGCAGGTGACCGGGACGACTTCCCTCCCGGTCAGCGCCAGATCGGCCGCGTACCCGCAATCCGGGCAGAACGCCCAGGTGCGGACCGACGCCCCGTCCAGGCCGAGATCGACAGCGTCGATCTCGATCTCCCAGCCACGGGCGTAGAAGGTGGCTCCGGGCGCGAACTCACGCAGGGCGTGTGCCGAGCCCCGCTGGAACTGCGCACTGTCATAGCGGTACTTGGCGTCGTCCGGGTTGATCCACGACAGCCCGACGTCCAGGGTGACGGTGTCGTCGAGCAGCGTGTAGTTGGGCAGTAGCCCGTACTCCTCGAGGACACCGATCCAGTAGCTGCTACGCAGATGAGCCAGCTGACCACTGGTCATCTGCCGGGTCGCCTGCGCGGACCGCAGCGCCTGCCGGTCGTCCTCGGTCACCGCAGGAGACTGCGCCCGCGCCTCGAGTTCCGGAAGAAGTTCGATGATCTTCGCTCGGCGCTGCTCGAGCACCGCGACCGTCTGCTGCCAGCGCCCGCTCGCCTCCTGCAGGTGCCGGGCGAATCCGCTGCTGCGTGGGCCGGCCTTCGGCACCAGCCAGTCTCGCAGCCCGTCCACCACCTCGTCGGGTAGGTCGGCCAGCGTCGCGACGAAGCGGGCCAGATCCTGCTCCCACGACTGCTCGGCACGCAGGACCAAGTCACCGAGGAAGGTGCCCGGCGCGCAGGACCCGATGGCCCCGGCCGCCCTGCTCGGATGCCGGCGGCCCTGGTCCCGAGCCGACGCGTCGATCAGGTAGGCCGTGAACTGACGGCGCAGGATCTCCTCGGCGGCCAGGTAGGTCGCCGGTGGTCGCACCTCGCCGTCGATCACCGACAGCGGGTCGCCGAGCTTCGGCAGGTGCTCGCCGCGACCGGTGACGAACGACAGGTCGAAAGCGTTTCCGGTGAGACGCCCAGCCCGCCCGACCCGCTGCAGATAGGAAGCCACCGTACGGGGTAGCGAGGCGAGGAACACCGCCGACAGGTCGCCGATGTCGATGCCCATCTCCAGGGTGGGCGTCGCGACCAGCACGTTCGGCGCCTGCGGGCTGGTCGCCGCATCACGGAAACCGTCCTCGTACGCCAGACGCGTCGCGTCGTCGAGCAAACTGGTGTGCTCCCGGGCGACGACCCGCCGCATGTCCGGCGAGGCGTAGAGGCGGCGGTAGAAGTTCTCGGCCGGCAGCGGCTGAGGCTGCAGGCGTCCACGGCACCGTACGTTCAGGCAAGGTGCCCCGGACAGCTGGACGACGGTGGCGACGCCGCCGGGCATGCTGCCCCGGCAGGTGTCGCAGACCAGAAGGTGCCGCCCGGAGGCCAGGTCGACCTCGTCCGTCGGGGCCACCACCACCCCGGAGGCGGGCAAGGCATAGACGGTGGCCCCGGACTGGCTGGTCGTCGTGGTCAGCACACCGTCACGGGCGAGCCGCTCGAACAGCATCCGGGCGAGCCGGCCACCGTCGAGGGGCGAGACGTCGAGCACCCGCGACGTCCAGCGGGCGTACCAGGACTGAGAGGCGGTCACCGGGTCCAGGTGGGAGTAGTTGGTCGGCCCCGGCGAGCCACCCACTTTCGGGTACGCCGGTCGCGGCCGGTCGCGGGGAAACGCCGGCATGCCGTCCCCGCGGGGCCGGCCACCCCAGATCGACCAGTCGCGCCCGTCCTCGGCGCGATAACGGTCGAACCACGGATGCTCGATCGCGCCCCGTATCCGCATCCGGTCCAGCACACCGCGCACCCACTGCACCAGGACGTCGTCGCCGACACCGGCCGACCCCAGACGCTCCTGCCAGGCGGTGCCTTCGAGGGCGGCCCGAGCCAGGCCGGCGATGCGTGCCGGAAGACCCGCCTCGACCTCGACCGCCACGGACCCGGTCAGCTCCAGCGTCCGGCCGATACGGGAGTTCAACCCGAACTCCAGGGAGGCATCCAGGGCCAGCCGCTTGCGCACCCGCGAGTGCACCGACGTCTTGACGGCCCGCTGACGCGGCGCTTGCCAGAACGGCGTGAACGACTCCCGGTCGGCGCAGTCCGGTGCCAGGACGCGGTAGCGCCGGACCGGATCGTCACCCGCCTTCGTCAGCACCTCCTCCACCAACCGATCGAGCGTCAGTGCCCCCTCCGCGACAGCCTCGTGCAACACCGAACGCATGGTCAGCGTGTGCGACCGGGCCTGCACGAAACCGGCCCGGTGGGCCGCGTCCTGCACCGAGTCGGTGAAGACCAGCGCCTTCTTCTCCTCGGAGGCCAGCTTCGGCGCACCGAAGAGGGTGGACAGCGACACCGACAGCAGGGTGGCGATGGCGCTGCCCAGGAACCGGATGCCGTCCTCCTGCCCGCACGACGGGCACGTGTCCTTGCGGCTGAGCTCGTCGGCGGCGTCCCCGACGTTCGTCAGCACCGGCAGGACCCAACCGTCACGCAGATCCGGATCGTCCACGTCGACCGTGCCTAGCAACTCCCGGCTGCGCACCGCGAACCACACCAGCCCCTCGACCGGCGACTCGTCGTCGGACTGGACGGCGGCCTCGGCCGGCGCGTACAGCAGGGGCCGGAACCGGCCCTCCCGGGCGGCATGCTGCCGACGGATGCCCTCGTCCTCCGGGGCCAGGCTGTCGCCCACCGGGGCGAGCCCGACCCCCCATCCCGACCGCCCGCAGTGCCGGCAGAAGATCGCCGGGAACGACGGGCGAGCCTCCTCGGCCTCGTCACCCGCGACCACCGGCCCGTCGTCACTCCACCGGAACCGCGCCGTGGCGGCCGCAGCCCGATCGATGCGGGTCAGCTCCCGCACCCACAGGTGCACGTCGACCGAGAGCGCACCACCACCGACGACCTTACGTACGTGCCCGAGCATCGCCAGGACCTGCGACAACGACGCCTCGGCCTGCTCCGGCTCGGCCTGCGGACCGAACACCCGCAGCGCGAGGTCACTGAGCGCGACGGCCTGACCGGCCGACCGCGCTAGCTCGATCACGAGCGGATGCGCTCGGCACAGCGCCGACAACGTCTCCGGCGCCGCACCGGCAAGCTCGTCGCTGGTTACCCCGTACAGCAGCCCGAGTACGGCGTACGCGGCCTCCGCGCCGGAGGCGTCCAGGCTCACCTCCGGTAGCGGCTGGATCCCGGCGGCGCGCAGCTCGTCGAGGCTCTTCGGTGTGAACCCCGCCGTGGCAACCGCCTCGGCCGCGCCGTCGGCCCAGTCCGCCAGGACCAACCGCGTCTCGGTGACCACCGACGTGGAGTCGAAGCGTTCCCCGAAGACGGTTTGGGCGAACTCCCGCATTACCGACGGGTCGCCCTTGTCACCGAGCGTCGCGGAGGTCGCGACCGGCGTCATCAGGCCGAGCGGCCGGGATCGGGCGGCGTCGTCGATCAGTGGATCGTCGTCATGCCAGTGGCTCTTCAGCGCCAGCCCCAGCCGGCGCAGCAGCATCGCCACGTCGGTGCCCTGCGCCCCGTCGTAGGTGTGGAACTCGTCTAACACCAGGTAGCGAAGGCTCGTCGCCGACTGCCGCCACAACTCCTGGTCCTCGGAGCGCAGCAGCAACTGGTCGAGCATCTTGTAGTTGGTCAACAGCAGGTCCGGGGCGGTGTCCCTGATCGCCCCCCGGTCCGTGATCAGCCCATCCGGGGTGACCGTGGTGCGGGTGGCGCCCTCCTGCCCGGTGTAGAGCGCGGCCGTCACGCCGGCCAGCGCCGAGTGCGTGGTGAGCAGACGGGTCAGACGCGTCGCCTGGTCGTTGGCGAGCGCGTTCATCGGGTACAGGATCAGCGCCTTCGTGCCGGTCACCCCGTCGCGACGGGCCCGGATCACATGGTCGAGGATCGGATGCAGGAACGCCTCGGTCTTGCCCGAACCCGTACCGGTGGTAACCAACGTCGGCAGCGGTCGACGCGGCTCGCCGCCGACCGCCGACGCCAGCCGGGCGAACGCCGCTGCCTGGTGGCCGTAGGGCGGGAAACCCTCGTACCACTCCAGGCTGTTCCGCCACCCCTCCGCAGCGGGCCGGAACGGCAGCCGCAGTCGCACGTAGGGGCCCTTGAACATGCCCGTGTCCGGGTCGGAGAGGAACCGGTCCAGACCGTCGCGTGCGTCGCCGTCGGTCAGCCCGAACGTCGTCGTCAGGTAGTCGACCAGACCTTGCCGAATTCGGGCCGCCTGGAAGGTGGGCAGCAGTTCGGTCACGAACGCTCCCGCAGCCGCTGTTCGAAGACGGCGTACGCCTGCCGCATGTCCGCCTCCCGGTCCAGGGTGACGAACGGCAGCTCGTAGGTGTAGGTGTAGCCGGCCTGGTTGGTCGCGGTCCGCTCCTCTGCGGTGATCCGGTCGCCCTTCCTGCGCCACACGGTGAGCACCGAATTAGGCACGAGCCGCCCGTTGACGTCGTAGAAGTAGACGTTGCGGTCGTAGCCGCGCAACACCGCGAACTGGGTCCGGTAGATCGAACAGAGCTCGTCGGCCGTCAACCCGAGCATCAACGCGACCAGCGCATCGATCTCCACGAGCGCCTGACGCCGGTCGGCGGCGATCCGCAAGGGCGTGTCGGAGGTCCACTCCGGCTCGACCTGCCCCAGCGGCTTCCGTCGCCGATGTGCGAATCCGCCCGCCCAGCCATCCAACTCGTATGAGCCAAGATACGTGCGAGACCAGAGATCCGCATAGGCCTCCGTTGCACAGTTAAGGCGCAGAATTCGGTGCGTTGCGTGGCTCGCCAAGGATGAATTCGATTCTGCGGGAAGCGCGGATATGTTGACAGGAAGAATATCCGCGCGAGGTGCGCAGCGGATCCTAAAGTCACAAACCAGGGAAGCTAGAAATGCTGACGCAAGGACCGTGGCGCGCGGGTCGTCGAGATGGGCGCCACTTCTAACCGTGAACACGTGGGCCGCGCCGGGCGGGATGATGGCGGGGATGAGAGTGCGTTCGCCCTGGTTGGCGGCCATGCGGCGCCAGGCGATGCGGTAGTGGTCGCGGGCGGGGTCGGGATGGTCCTCGTCACCCCAGTCGGTGTAGGCGCAGTCGTATTCGTACCGGTCGCCGATGGGCTGGTAGGCGGTGGCCGGGATCGCGTCGGCCGGCAACTCCTCGAAGTCCGTCACCGACCAGTCCTGATTGTTGCGCATGGTCTTGTTCGGAGTCTTGTAGAGCGGCGTCGCCACGAACAGGTGCGGCCCTTGCAGAATCACGTCGTCCCAAGACGCCGGCACCGCCCACTCCGACTCGAAGTAGCCCTTGCGTCGATCGGTTGTCTCGTTCCATCCCTGCGAGAATCGGAGCCCGAGTTCGTGCATGCGGCGTGCATGCGACAGCTTCTCCAGTACCACTGCCGTAGACCGGTTCACCGCGTACACCATCCGGGTCTGCTGGACTGGCACTTCTTCGGTTTCCATGGTGGCGTGCCAGGCGCGTAGCGTCTCGTCGGTGACGCGGGTGATCCGCGATCCGTGCGGGCGTAAGTCCCATTTTCCATCGTCGTCCTTTAGCCCTGGCTCAGGCCCGGAACCGTCGTGGACGAGTGATCGCAGCGCAGTGTCGGGGTGGTAGAGCCAACTCGCCTGGGTGAACGCCGACGCTTCCTGCCGAGATCCGTGCACCGTGATGCCGTAGTGCTTGTGGTCTTCGATTTCAAAGAGCCTGAGTTCGTTGACGAAATGCCAGTGGCGGCGTAGGCGGAGATACAGCTCGGAGCGGAGAACGCCCGCCTTCTCGTCCGTGAAGTGCGAGTTCAGGTGGATCATGCCGATCGTGCCGAGCTTCGAGCTGTGCCGCCACATCACCTCCATGAAGCAGCGATAGAGGTCGGGCCGCAGCCCGACGAGATGCGGATACTGCGGCTTTGCGCTGACGGAAGATCCGACGCAGGCCGTGTCCGCGATACCGTCGATGACGAACTCCGTCATGCCAGGCAAGGCAAGCGTGCCGGTGCGCTTCGCGGCGACCTGCGCCTGGGTTGGCCTGAGCGCGAGCTGCCACCACGGGTCCCCCTCGGCCAGTAGTGCTGCGACATCGACATCCGGTCGAACCCATGGGGGGTTACCGACTTGGAGGTCGAAGCCGCCACCGGCGAAGACCGTTGCGAAGTCCAGGTTCCAGTGGAAGAAGCCCTGTCGTTGGGCGATCCGCTCGCAGACCACCAGCCATGGGTGCTTCTGGAGCACCTCGCCGATGGATTCCGCGCTGGCGAAACCGATCTCCAGAGACTCGGCTTCGTCCAACTCGGCCCAGCTCATGCCCGCGCCGAAGCGCAGCTCGACCGGCTTGCGCTTGTGCACGTCCGGGTTGCGACCGAGTAGCGCCTGCAGGCCGGTGATCCATTGTGCGGCCGTGGGCGGCTCGATCACCTCGCCGTTCACGGTGGCGAGCGAGTCGGTGAGGGGCCAGAACCACAACGCGGTCCAGGCGTCCATCGATCGTCGTAGCCGACGGTAGGCACCATTCTGGTCGGCGAGCGCCGTCTCGATCTGCTCGCGAGTCACTGCTCCACCGGCGGGCAGCTCACCCGCTCCCCACACCGGGATCGACCGGCGGATCTGCTCCTCGGCGATGGTCAGCCGCCGGTACGCGATCTGCCACAGGGTTTCGACCCGGTGGGCGAGTTCGGTGTACGCGTCGACCTGGGTCTTCGTGGGCTTGTTCCGCGTGCCGGTTCGCCACCTCCTGAGCTTCTTTGCGGCGTCCGGGGCCAAGGCGGCGGCCTCTCTCGCGTCGGCGGCCGAGCCCCAGCCGTCGGCGGGCAGCAGGAAGTGGTGGATGCCGTCGGTGGCAATCCGTCCAGCGTCGATGTCCTCGACCAGCGAGGTCAGCGGCACCTCCTGCGGTACGGCTCCCAGCCAGGACTTGTCGGCGACCTGGCTGCGGCGGTAGACGGCGCGGCGAGCACCGATCAGCGAGTTGCCTCGGCGCAGGTGCAGGCCGAACCATGGCGCGGACAGGCCCTCGACCATGGTGTCCAGCCATAGCGAGATCTCGGCCAGCTCGACGGCCGTGTCGTTGAGGTCGACGCCGTAAACGTTGTGCAGCGCGAGGTACGCCTTGACCTCCTGCAAGCGCTTCGGGTGCTCGTCCGGGTCGATACGCTGGTCGAGTTCCTTCTGCCGGCGCTTGAGGTAATGATCGGCGAGCTGGCGGACCGCTTCGATTGCGAATGCGCCCGAGCCCAGCGCCGGCTCGCAGATCGTCATGCTCAAGATCTGCTCGGCTGGAGTCTCGTCGGTAAGCAGTTCCTCCAGGGCCTGCCCGACGGTGAAGCGGGTCAGCACCTCGGGGGTGTAGTAGGAGGCCGACTGCTGGCGTTCCCGCCCGGCGAGGCGGAACACGAACGAACCCTGCTGGTGCACCACCGGGCGGGACTCGCCGGTCACCGGGTCGGTGGTCTTCACGAAGTCGGTGGCGGCGATGCCGTCGGCCCGCTCGACCGGGATGACCCACGATCCCTTCGAACCGTCGCCGTTCTTGGCCACCTCGTACAGGTCGGTGTCGGCGAAGAAGCCGGTGTAGGACATCAGGCCCTCGTAGACCGCGCCGAGCTGGTTGATGCCAAGCTCGGCGTACGAGATGAAGCCTCGGTCCTTGCCGCGCTGCTCCTTGCTGAGCAGCAGGTGGGCCAGCACCTGCTGGACGGCGACGTTGCCCAAGCCGACCTCGTCGATGTGGGCGATGGCTTCGGGACGGAACAGGTCGGCGCGCAGCGGGTTGAAGGTCAGGCCCGGGATGCTCGTCGCATCATCGTCGTCGCCGGAGGCGGCTGACGGGTGGCCCTTGTCGACGAGGCGGAACAGGACTCCCAGCGACTCGTAGAGGTGCGTGCCAGTACGAGCCCGGGGGGTGGCCAGTTCGACCTGCACGAGTTCGCGGAGCCGGTCGAGGCTGTAGCCCTGGTCGTACTCGGGGGCACCGACCGGCAGCACGCCCAGCTCGGGAGAGGCTTCGGCGTAGAGCAGGAACAGGATGCGGTAGAGGAATCGCAGCGACTGCCGGGCCAGCCGCTGGGCCTCGGATTTCGGCAGTGGCGGCAGCTCCTTGGTGCAGCGCCGGGCCACTACCTCGTTGGCGACGATCTCGATGGAAAGGCGTACGCCCTCGCGTAGGTCCTGGGAGACACCGACGGTGTGCTTGACCGACGCCTCCAGCACACCGTGCCACCACAGCTTGCCATCGGCGTCTGGGGCGATCGACTCGGCGCACAGGCAGGCCAGCGCCCGGTCGACCTCGCCGCCCTTCTTGGTGTCGTTGCGCTCGCAGACCAGTTGAATGTCGACGGCGAGATAGCGGCCTTCGGCCCAGCGTTCGCGTTCGGCGAGCAGCGCCCACCGACCGGCCAGGACCAGCGCCAGTTCCGGGGCATCGTCGGCGACGAAGAGGGCGGACAGCAAACGGGCGACGCTCTTGACGTCCTCGCCGTCCTCGGTCAGCCGGACCGGTTCGTCGAGCGTCACCGCGTCGCGGGCGAGCAGTTCCTCGACGGTGGCGACGGGCGGAGCCGCGAGGACGACCAGCGGCGCGGGTCCGGTCACGCCGACCGAGGAAACACGGGTGACCGGACCGGTTTCGATGGTGACGAACCCGGGCGCGTCGAGTCCGAGGACGGTGCGCATTGTCGTGGCGACCCGGGCGGGTGCGCCGTGGGCCGTCCGGCTGCCCACTTGCTCAGTGGCGGCGGCCGGGTCGAGCAACTCGGACAGGGTTGCCAGGTCGCTTTCCAACTCCTTGCGGGCGGCGAGGAACCGGGACCGTGGTGTCGGGCGCTTCTCCGCGCCCTCGGCGTCCCACGCGGTGCGGCGTTCCAGGACCTTGGCGCGGAACGATTCTCTCGTGGCCTCGGTGGTGAAGTAGTGCTCGGAGATCCAGCCTTCGCCGACGAGGATCGCGTCCGACCCGCTCACTCGTTCTCGCCTTCCGTGTCGGGCACGACCACCAGCAGCGGGCGTACCAGTTGTCGGGACGGTGCCATCGATTCGGCCAGTTCGCGTTCCTCGTCGATGCGGGCCCGGCTGGCTTGTACGTCGCTGCGCCGGATCAGGACGTCCGCTCCCTCGTCCCACGCGTCGAGCTTGCGGCGCCAGGTCTCGACCCGTTGCTCGGCGTCGCGGCTGGCCGCCTCGAAGACGTTCTTCTCCAGGTAGGCCGCAGCCTGGTGCACCGCAGGCGCGACCAGAGGTTCGAGGCTGTCGATCGAGGGCACGGGGCCGGGGTTGGCTCGCGGTGTGGTCCAGCCCAGCTCCTGCAACGCGGTACGGACCGACTCGTGCGGCGTCACCAGGACGAACGACGGGTCCTCCGGGGCAGGGAACTGCGCGGTCAGCCACGCCGTGGAGACCACCTGTCCCCGCTTGTTCGTCAGCGTGCCGAGCAGCAGCACCGTCGGGGTCTCCACGGTGCCGCGCACGGCGAACACCTCGTTGCGGCCGAGGGCGGCCAGGGCCCGGTCGGCGGCCCAGTCGAGGACCGGGTGCAGTGGGCTCAGGTAGTGCGCGTCGGGCCAGGTCGTACCACTGCGGTCGCGAAGGGCTCCGGCGAGTCGTTCCCGGCCTCGGGCCATGGTCGTGGCGAGCACCAGGCGTTCGGTGACCTTGCGGTCGGCGAGATAGCTCTGCGGCAGCACGTCGAGGCGTTGCACCAGGTCGGTCGGGGGGACGAGTTCGGCGGTGCCGAACGCCTCGTCGCGGCGCCAGCCGACACCGCCTCGGGCCGGCGGCGCGGTGGGGTCGACGAACGCCTCCCGCAGGGCCTCCTCCAGGTACGAGACCTCGTCGTCGTAGAGGCCCGAGCCGGCGTCGCCGGGCTCCACCGTGGCATCCGGGGCCACGGCCTCGTCGGTCGTCTGCCCGGGGGCGTCGAAGAGTTGAGCGAACAGCGCGGCGAGGTCGTTGCCGGCGGCGACCTCGGCGACCGGTCGGATCACGTCGTCGAGCGGCTTGGTGCCGGCGAGCACCGAACGGATCTCGTTCTCCTCGCCCTTGACGTCGTACTGCCCCATCAGCGAGGCGACGTCACCCAAGGCCGTGTGCGCCTCGTTCTCCTTCTCGATCAGCTTGGCGAGCACGCGGACGTCTCCGGCGAACCTTGCGCTGGCCGGGTCGAGAAGCAGGGCGGTGATGCGGGGCGGGTGCTTCTGGCCGTAGCGGTCGATGCGGCCGTTGCGCTGCTCGATCCGGATCAGGCTCCACGGGATGTCGTAGTGGATCAGCTGGTGGCACTGGGCGTGCAGGTTGACGCCCTCGGAGGCGACGTCACCGGTCACCAGCACGCGTACGGCCGCCTGCTCCTGCTTGAAGCGCTCGACGACGTTCTGCTGCTCGGCGTCGGTGAGGCCACCGTGCATCAACTCGACGGCATTCGCCGGCAGGCCGAGGTCCTTCGGCAGGCTGCGGTGCAGCCAGCGCAGCGTCTCCAGGCGCTCCGCGAAGACCACCGCCCGGGTGGGGGAGCCGGGACCGACACCGATCTCCTCCAGGTACGCCACCAGCCGGGTGTACTTGGCCGACGGCTCCCGCATGGTCCGCTCGTTGAGCTGCCGGAGATGGCGTAGCGCCCGAAGTTCGGTCTCCGCCCGGTCGGGTGACACCTTCTCGTCCTTGGTGACCCGATCGATGCGGCCCTCGATCGTCTCCTGGAGCGCTGCCGGTGAGGACAGGAACGCCTTCGCGAGCGTCCAGGGGAAGAACGCTGCGCGCGGCCCCGAGTACGGGCTTCCGCCCTCGCCGGGCCACAGCCAGGTGTGCTCGAGTTCGTCGGCGACCGCGTTCTCGGCCGGGGTAGCCGGCACCAGGACGTTGTTCGGCTCCTGCCGCTCCGCCCAGTCGGCGCCGACGGCGTTTGCGACCTCGGGGCTGTGCCGGTGGCGACGGACGACGAGCCGGCGAACCTCCTCCCGGTCGAGGACCCCGCTCGGTGGCACGGCGGACGGGTCGAGCAGACGCACCAGTTCGGCGAAGGACTCCGCCTTGCCGTTGTGCGGGGTGGCCGAAGCCAGGATCAGGGCTTCGGCGTTGCGGGCGAGTAGACGAGCGAGCCGATTGTTGAGAGTCGCGGCGTTCGACAGGTTGTGCGACTCGTCGATGACCACCGCGTCCCACCGCTGTCTACGCAGGCTGGCCACGTATCGGTCGGACTTGAGCGTGTCGATCGAGATGATCGCCCGGCGGTAGTAGGTGAACGGGTTGCGGGTCGCCGGTAGTTTCTGTCGAACCCGCTGGATGCCTGCGGTGTCGAGTCGTACGAACGGCAGGGCGAACCGGGTCCACAGCTCGTGCTGCATCTGTTCGAGCACGTGGCGTGGGGTCACCACGAGGATGCGGTCGCCGCGGCCGCGGCGTACCAGCTCGGAGAGCATCATGCCGATCTCGAGGGTCTTGCCGAGGCCGACGGCGTCGGCGAGCAGGATCCGGGGCCGTAGGTTCGCCGGGTCCAACGCCTTGCGTACCGCCGACTGCTGGTAGCTCAACGCGTCCGCCAGCCCTCTTGTCGCCGCCGTCAGCGAGCGTTCGCCGAGGGGCACGGCTGTCTTCCGGAGCGTCGATTCCAGCCAGAGGCGCGCGGTGCGGTATCGAGGGCTGGCGTCGGCCACCACCCGGGCCCGAGCGGGGTCCGACACGACCACCCGGTCCAGCCGGGTGTAGAACGAGGCGGTGGTGTCGCGGACGAGTTCGCCGAGCCCCTGGACGTGGACCAGGGTGCCGTCGGCTGTCTCCTCGGCCGCGCGGACGAGCCATTCCTCGTCGCGGACCACCACGACCGATCCTGGTGCGAACGAACCGTGGACGTCAGGCTTGGTTGCCGGCACAGGCGCATGCTCCGTCTTCGAAACCGTACGAAAACGACACCGAACAAGTCTCGGGTCGTTACCCGGCGAAAGCCTAGCCGTGCACGATCATTCACGATTCCGCAGAGAGGCCGAGAGTATGGTCCGAAAGTCGACTGTGCCGACACCGCTCGACGCCGCCACGTCGGTCCGCATGCGCCGCCAGCCCCGCACGTCCACCAAGCCCGAACTGGCACTCCGCCGTGAGCTGCACCTGCGGGGGCTGAGGTTCAGGGTCAACCACCCGGACCTGCCCGGGCGGCCTGATGTGGCCTTCAGCCGCGCCAAGATCGCCGTCTTCGTCGACGGTTGCTTCTGGCACCGCTGTCCGCAGCACGGAACCGTTCCCCGCAACAACCGCGAGTGGTGGCAGGCCAAGCTCGACCGCAACGTCGCCCGCGACCGAGCCAAGGACGCCGCTCTCGCCGAGCTTGGCTGGGTCGTGCTGCACGTGTGGGAACACGAAGCCATCGACGCTGCCGCCGACCTGGTCCAGGCCGAGTGGCGACGCCGGGTGACGACTATCGGGCGGTGACCGAGGTACGCAGGAAGCCGTCCCTTCCGAACAGCACGCCGCGATCAAGGAACCGGTTGAAGAATCGGCACGACGGCTCACCGAGGTGTACGCAGGCGGTGCATGCGCCGCTGCCGATGCTGCAGCCCGGGTCCAGCGGGCACCGGTGCTCGGCGTCGACGAACGCGGTCAGCAGATCGTCGAGATTGGACTCGAAGACCGCTTGCATTCCGCCGAGCACGAAGTCGCCCCGGGCGGCCGCGTACACGAAGAAGCCGAGGTGCTCGGGCACCAGGTACTCGCTGAGGGCGTCGCGCTCGATGCCAGCAAAGACCGCCGTCTGCCGGATGAACCGGTGTGCGTACGTGTGGATCAGCTTGAGGACGTCGGAGCCGACGGACTCCACCTTGGGATCGTCGCGCTTGGTGGGAATCACTGCCGACTCCAGGATCGCCACCCGCGCCGCGAGCGCGTCGGTCGGCTCGGAGGTCCAGCCGGGCAGTCGGTGACCTCGGCCGGACAACCATGTCGCCACACGTACCGGGTCGAGGCGGATCAGGAAGGCCTCGGTCTCCGCCAGGTTGCCGTAAAGCCGATAGCCGCTGCGCTTGCGCCGAAACGGCACCAGCCGACACTTCGACGGATCGTCGTCACCTCGGGTGTAGCCGTACATGGCGTTGAGCACCGGGAACCTGTCGACCAGGTCGAGCCCGTCGATGCCGGCACGGCGCAGGGCCGGAGGATAGGCCTCCCGGTAGCGCCGCTCGAGTGGGTCGTGCGGCTCGGGCGCGCGCAGGGCTGTCGTCGGTGTCCGGCTCTCCGCCAGGGCCATCGCGATGTCGACGGCCACCCGCTCGGCCACTTCGCGGCGCGCTGTCGACAGCCGGTCGACCGGGTGATCCCCGGCTACGGCCAGCTGACCGCCCGCCTCGGCCAGGTCCGCCATCTGTTCGGCGATGTCGGGAGCCATGCCGTTGGAGATCAACTGTTCGACAAGGTCCTTGCGGGTCTGCTTCGCCGCCACGTCGGCAGGGCGGCCTGCGGTCAGGCCCTCGACCACCCAGACGAGGGCCTTTCGGGAGCCGCCGGCGAGCTTCAGGCTCTCCCGGTGTTCCGGACGCGGCGGGTTGATCAGCACCATGCCGCGCGGCACGTAGACCATGCGGGCCTTGTGCACGTTCCATCGCACGTTGCCGTCGCCGCACGCACACTTGCGCCCGTGGCCGAGCCCCTGCCCCTGCATAGTTTCCGTGCGGCAGGTCGGGCACACGAACTTGATGTCGGCCGCCTTGGCGCTCTTCGGGATGACCACCTGCACGTCGTCGTGCTGGGGGCAGCGCCTGATCCAGGGCTCGGTGATGGCTCCGCACTCGTGCACGCCGACGAAGTGCAACTGCCCCCAGGCCCGTTTGCCGCACTTGCATCGGGCGTCCTCCGACTTCCCGATGCGCTTGCAGGCGCGGCACAGCCAGACTCGCGGGTATCGCTCGACCGTGACGCCGCGGCGTTCGTCGAGTTCGACCACCTCCACCGGCACCTTGCGCAGCAAGTCGCCGGCCATGCCGCTGTCCTTGTCGTTGGCGCTCCACACGGCAATCTCGTTCAGCAGGCTCCAGCGAACCAGCTCGGAGTCGACGTCGATCGGGCTCGGTGCCGACCACTCGTCGACCCGGTAGATGTCACCGCGCAGGTCGACCGTCTGCGCTGGCAGGAAGGTCCGCAGGATCTGGCTGCCGCTGCGGGAGCCCAGCTTCGTCATGTCGTCCGCCTCAGTCGTGGATCGGGGCTTGGGCCTCGACGTCGCGCAGGCTCGTCATCGGGGACGGGCTGCCGATCTCGCCGATGAACCGGGCTTTGCTGGCAGTGTCATGGAGATCGGCGAACCACTCCTGGACCCATTCGACGATCTGCTGCTGGTGCAGGGAGTCCTCCGGCCCGTCGAGCCCGAGGACCTCCGTCACAGCCGCCGCCTCGTCGGCCGGTGTCAGCCCGGCATCGTGGGCGTACTGACGTAGCTTCGCCGGTGTGCTCAGCCGCTGCTTGCTGGCCGGTTCCTTGAGCATCAGGACCCGCGCCGCCACGACGCCGGGCATCGTGAGGGCCAACACGCGCCGGCTGCGGCGGGTGATCGGAATGGCGTCGACGAACCGGTCGCCCTGGCTCACGTACTTGTCGAAGTGGCGGAACGTCTGGGCGTCGCGCTCACGGCCGATCTTGTGCAGGACGTACACCAGGCCGGGGTAACGACGACCGACGCGGGCCGTGGTCTGGATGAACTCGGCCGTGGTCAGCGGCAGGCCAAGCATGACCATCGTGTTGAGCCGGTTGACGTCGACACCGTGGGAGAGCATCGAGCTGGCGGCGATCACGTGGATGCGGTCCTCGAACTTCTCCTCCGGATTCTCCAGCCGCTCCAGGATGTCGCGCACCTCGTCGAAGTCGGTCTGGCCGGTGAGCTGCTCGACGTTGATGCCGTCGACGGTGTTGTTGCTGCCGAGGCTTCGGCCGGCGGCCTCCACGTCGTAGAGGGTCGAGCCGTAGACCACGTCGGTGCCGTAGATGCTGATCAGCTCTCCGGCATGGCTCGGGTCGATCCCGGCTTCCACACACACCTTCGCCGGGTCGTCCAACATTTCCCGCACACATCGCTGCAGGGCGTCCAGTGTCCGGTCGCTGACGTGTTCCAGCGTGACGCCGCGCGGTGCGACGGCGACGAAGCGCCGCAGTTTGGTGTCCTCCGGCAGGCTCCAGAAGGACTCGCCGGCTCGGGGCCCCGGCTGAGGGAAGACGCGCCCTTCACGGCGGTAGAGGATCCTGACCTGATGGTCGTACCCAGTCAGGGTCGCGCTGCTTGCGACGATCTTGGCGCGGGTGCCGCAGAGCTTGTGCTGGAGGTGGTCCAGCAGGCTCTCGTAGTGCGAGTCGACCGCGCCGAGGCTGTCACGCAGCAGGTGAAGCTCGTCCTGCAGCCGCAGCGACGGACCGAAGCGCTTCTCGGGCATAGGTAACTCGAGGAGAGTGCCCTGGCAGTCGGGTACGAGGCAGCCGTTGGGGGACTTCGACCGGGTCGAGTAGGTGAAGCCGTGCCACTCTTCGGAGCACATGTGCTGGGGCGGGCCGATGAGACCGCGCATGGCCTGTTGCAGGCCGATCGATGCCGCCTTGTCGAGGGTGCCGACGACGACGGTCGGCAGGAAGCGGAACACCTCCTGGTCGACGACGTAGATCGGTAGCGCACCCCGCTTCCAGGGGCATGCCTGGTTGGCGCAGTGGTGCTCCAGTTTCCACCGCTTGCGGTCGAACTTCATGGTCAGGCGTTCGTCGCGGCAGAACGGGCATTGCAGCAGCACCTGGTACTTGTCGGGCATGCCCGGGCTGTCCGGCCCGGTCTCGTCGTTCTCCGGCTTTGGAACGATCTTGTTCGGGGTGCCGGCCTGGCCGACGAGGAAGCCCAGGCTGAACGGGGCGGTTCGGCGGAGATCCTCCTGCTGCTGGCGGACCAGTTCCGCGCCGGCGAGCGCGTCGGCGAAACGCTGCGTCTGCTGCAGGCTCAGCAGCCGCAGGGGGAACCGTGACCAGGCGGTCACGCCCGTTCGCTTCCCGGTCAGCCGGTCGAAGAACGCCGCGGTCAGCAGCAGGCCGAGATAGGTCTCGGTCTTGCCTCCACCGGTGGCGAACCAGACGGTGTCGACGTGATCGGCTTCTTCGGCCGGCTCGGCGAGAAACCGGATGGCGGACAGCAGGAACCCCACCTGGAACGCCCGCCACGAATGGTAGCCACGTCCCTTGGCGCTCAGCCCGATCGCCTCGTTCATGAGCTGGAACGAGCGTCGGATCTCGGGATGCGTCCGGACCAGGTCCAGGCCGGTGCGCAACCGAGCAAGCTCGTCGAACACCAGTGTCGCCGAGCGGTCCGCTTCGGCGCGCATCGCATCCGACCAGCCGTCGGCCAGCTGACGTGTGTCCAGCGCGGCTACCGACCAGTGCTTCTGGTCGTACTCGTCGAGCGCGTCCACCAGGTCGGTGAGGACCGGGATCGGATCTGCGGCGAGACGGGCGAAGGAGAGATCGGGCTTCGGGCGGTCGCTGTTCCAGTACTCCGGTCGGAAGGTCTGCACGCTGACGGTGTCGGTGGTACGGAACACGCCGGGGGCAACCACCTCGACGCCCACGTTGATTCCGTACGCCGGCACCTTCCGGTCGTAGCGGAAGGTGTCCGGCAGGGCCTCCAGCTCGAACGGAACTGTGAGGAGCCCCGCCACCTCCAGCTGCGTCTCGTAAAGATGGGGATCGGTCAGCCCTCGGCCTTGCTTGGGGCTGGTATTCACCAGTTGCACGACCAGCTCGGGCTGCTTGTGCCAGTCCTCCACCTCGACGCGGACCTCAGCGCTCAGGCCGGGTGCGCCGACCGCCGAGAACGCGTCCTGCAACTGCTTGGCCCCGAAGGCCCCCCCGGAAGCGCCGATCACGACCGGAATCCTCTCTTCCACCAGGCCAGTTCGCCACCAGGGACGATCGGGCTCCGGACCGTCTCTGGGGTCCTTCACCCAAGCCCGAGCCCGCACGGTCACCGTCATCGACCACGGCGACGACTCGGCCGGGCGGAGCCGAATGCCCATCGCGCACGGGTCCAGGCGATCCGACCGATCGTCGTTGGCGCCCCCGGCGTCCTCATCCTTGCCGACGAGCCGGCTGAGCCGGCCGAGCCAGAACGTTCCGGAGGGCGCCACTTCCAGCCGCTGCAGACCGTCGCCGCGGCCTGCCGCCACAACGCGGCGGTCCAGCCAGGTGACGAACCGGTCACATGCCTCCATCAGCGGCTGGCCCTTGTCGACGCTCATCACGCTTTCTCCTCAGCGGCATCGCCGGACTCGACCACGGGAGCGTCCGTCACGTACTCGCGCAACGCCAACGCCCTCTCGTCTTCCCGGAGTGTGTTCATCGCCTTGGCCTGAATCTGGCGGATCCGTTCGCGGGTGACACCATAGTCGGCACCGATGTCGTCCAGGGTCTCCTGGACGCCAGTGCCGAGGCCGAACCGCCGTCGGAGCACGTTCACCGTCCGCTCCGGCAGCACCTTCCGAAGCGTGCGGTCGAGGTCGGCTTGGAACATCATGTGACCGACGATCTCCGCTGGGTCGGTGCGCCCGTCGCGTTCCTGTTCGTCGGCGAGAACATCGGACAGGCGAAGATCGCCCTCGTCGCCGAACAGCTGATCGAGGCTGAGCAGCGGGCGCAGATGGTCCAACACCGCCTGCACCCTGCCGGGGTCGAGGCCGGTCTCCTCGGCGAGTTCGGCAAGGGTGGGCTCCCGATCCAGCCGGTCGGTCAGTCTGCGGGCCGCCTTGTCGACCTTCTGCGTCTGCTCTCGGACATGGACGGGAAGCCGGATCGTCCGGCCGTGGTTGGCGATGCCCCGTTCGATGGACTGCCGTATCCACCACGTCGCATAGGTGGAGAACTTGAATCCTTTGGATCCGTCGAAGAGATCGGCCGCGTGCATCAAGCCGAGGTTGCCGTCCTGGATGCGGTCGGCGAACTCGACCCCGCCACGGTTGTAGTGGTTGCCCTTGGCGATCGAGACGACGAGCCGCAGGTTCGCACACACCAGCTCGGCGTGTGCGGCGCAGCCATCCTCGATCCGGTCACGCAGCGACCGTCGCTCCTCGCGTGGAAGGTCGTTCCAACCGGCCTCGAGCGTACGTCGCGCTGCCTCTCCCTGCCTCATCAGCGACCACAGCTCCACCTCACGCTGGGCGCCGATCAGCGGGTACCGGCCGATGCTGCGTAAGTACTGGCGCACGGTGTCCCCGTGCAGCTCGTAGCCCTTTGCGGCAGACGAGGCCGGACGCGCGTCGGCGGATGCGGGCAGTTCGACCCCGGCTTCCTTCAGCAATCGCAGCAGTTCGCCATGCTGCTCTGTAGAGAGCGCCCGCCGCGTAACGAGCAGCGCTACCTCGGCGCGCGTCAGCTTTCCGCCCGTGCGAGTCCAGTCACCGAGCAGATCGTCGAACGCGCCCTGCACCTTGTCGTCGGACGCCAGCGCGACGGGCTGCTCGGGAACGTCGCCGAACATCCAGTCGAGGCCGTCGTCGACCGTCTCTTCGTGTCGAGGCTGGGCGGTGTCGTCCTCGCCTCCGGCCGAGGTTGGTGGATCGCACTCCGCCGCTTCAGGTTCCTCGGTGGGTGCACTCTCGGGGTCGGGCGAAGCAGTTGCCTGGTTCTCGGAGCGGCTGGGTGGATTAGTCGGGACTGGCTCCCGGGTCAGCATCACCAACAGGGCGTCGACGTCGTTGTGGTCGAGGCGGTGACGGACGACGAAGTCCGCCACCAAGGACTGGGCTGTGTGCCTGCCGCTGCGATCGAGGATCCCCCGCAGTTCGTCGACCAGGATTGCGGACACGTTCGCGGAAGGTGACGCAAAAGACCTTGCGACCGCCGCCATGGGCGCTCCCCTCCTCCATGGAGATCCGAGCATAGAGCTGGGGTGTGACAAAAGCGGACGAGTCGAACAAATGTTCTATTCGTCGTCCTGCAGCCCTCCAGGTGACCGTATGACACTCCGGCTCCTCGGGCGACCACTGTGGACGTCTTCCTGCCTTCTTGCCGGGCCTCGAGTGCGACGGGGACGTTCAAGTGACGTAGCAGTCGAGGATCCGACCGTCCGTCGCCGACGCGAGGCCGAAGGTGCGAACGTCGACGCCGTCAGCGTCGACGCCTGTCGACCAACTACAGTCCTGGCATGGCTCCGCGAACCGTCAAGATCTCCGCAGTCGACCTCTTCTGCGGAGTCGGCGGGCTTTCGTACGGACTGCAGGAGGCAGGCCTCGACGTCGCTGCAGGTGTCGACATCGACCCGGCGTGCGAGTACCCCTACCAGTCGAACATCCGCGCCCCCTTCCGTAAGAAGGACGTGCGCGAGCTGGAGGCCAAGGAGCTAGCCTCGATGTGGCCGAAGGGAACTATCCGGGTGCTGGCCGGATGTGCTCCCTGTCAACCGTTCTCCTCGTACCGCCGTGGCACGGACACCTCTCACGAAGCCCAGTGGCCGCTGATCGACGAGGTCAGCCGTTTGGTCGAGGGCACGAAGCCCGAGATCGTGACCATGGAGAACGTTCCTCGCATCGGGAGCACTCCGATCTTCAAGGCGTTCGTCGACAAACTGCAGAAACTCGGCTATTCGGTGCACCATGAGTCCTGCCACTGCCCGGCCTACGGCGTGCCCCAGCATCGTCGGCGCATGGTCCTCGTCGCATCGCTCCTCGGCGAGATCCGCGTACCCAAGGGCAAGGTCGCACCTACCGACTACGCCACCGTCGAGCAGGCCATTCGCGGACTTCCCGCACTCGAAGACGGCATGGTCGACCCCACCGACCGCCTGCACAAGAGCCGCAAGCTCACCCCAGTCAACCTGGAGAGAATCAGGAGCTCGAACCCAGGCGGCACCTGGGAAGACTGGCGTGAAGAACTTCGCGCGCCCTGCCACCGAAAGTCGTCCGGCTCCACCTTCCGCAACGTCTACGCCCGTATGGTCTGGGACGAGCCGTCACCCACCATCACGACGTTGTCGTACAACTACGGCGCCGGTCGATTCGGCCATCCGGAACAGGACCGCGCCATCTCTCTACGCGAAGCCGCGATCCTCCAGAGCTTCCCGCGTGACTACGAGTTCGTCGCCCCTGGAGAGCCCGTGCAATTCGCGCCTCTGGGACGGCTCATCGGCAACGCCGTGCCACCGAAGCTCGCTCAAGCAGTAGGCGAAGCCATCGTGCAGCATGTGGAGACCACCAGGACGCCGATCAGGCGAGTTCGTCGGCCTATTGCGGCCTCACCTTCTTCTGTGAAGACGCCACGCCCAGTACCGTCGCCCGCAGCGGTCGTGTGAACTGATGCCGAGCCCGGTGCTCGCCGGAGGCCGGCGGGTCGGTTCGGTGCCGAAGCGCGTCGTTTCGTGGGTGCTCGGTGGGTGCTCCGGCGCGATGGACGGGCTGGGCACGCGATGGACTGGGCTGGACGCCGTCCCGCTGAAGCTGGGGCCTGACCGCGAACAGATGGACTCGCGCGCCCCCGTTGGACCAGACGACTCGACCAAGATCAACCTCTTAATCCGCGGGTTCGGGGTTCGAGTCCCTGGCGGCGCACCAACGATCAAGGCCTTGACCTGGCGGTTCACGCCGGGTCGGGCCTTTTTCGCGTACGCGGGCAGGGGGCGGTCGCTCGGTGGGTGCTCGGGAGCCGCGCCGCCACCACCGAACGCGAAACGTTGCAGCACGCAGAACATCGATTAGTATCTTTTCTTGTGATGCGGTCGAGGTCGGCGCTCCGGTCGGAAGGGCGAACGCCGGCCCCCGCGGCTGGACGCCTTGGCCTCGTCGCCGCACCGATGACATGGCCGGCCGTCCGGAACAGTAGGGGCACCTGGCAGTCGACCACCATCTATTCGAGGAGCAGAGTCATGTCCACGGTCCGACGACTCACCGGCGCTGCGGCGCTCGCCACGGCGATGCTGGCATCGAGCCTCGCCGTCGCCTCTCCGGCCTCGGCCGCCCCGCCGCCGGGGGTGCAGATCTTCACCGGCTACGGCATCAGCTCGATCCCGCAGATCGCGTTGATCAACGCTCAGAACCAGGCCCGCAACCTGGCCTACGCCGCGGGCTATCCGGAGCCGTTCATCCAGTGCTCCAACGGGGCGTCCTGGGTGAGCCAGTCGATGCCCAACTTCTACTCGGCCCAGGCCCAGGTCATCTGCGCCGCCTGAAAGCTCCGCCGGGTGACCGGGCCGAGGAGTCGATCGGTCGGGTCATCCGGCGCGGCAGGTGACCGTCGGCCAGGTCCGGTTCGACATCAAAGCATTGTCCAACATCGATGGGTTGACTGCATATAGACAAACGGTAATGTATGTGTGAGTTCGGTCCGTCCCGGGCTGATCGGCGGCGGGAGTCTCTGATGGGTGTGCAACGACGGCGCAAGCCACGTCCGACCACGGCGATCGGTGCGGCCGGATCACTCGTGCTGGGCCTGTTGACCACCCCGGCGGTCGCCGGCCCGGCGGCAGCCGCCGACGGGCTCACCCTGGCCGTGGACGCCTCCGCCGCCCGGCACGCGATCAGCCCCGACATCTACGGCATGAACGGTGGCGACCCCGCGCTCGTCGCGGAACTCCGCACGCCGGTGGCGCGTTGGGGCGGTAACGCGAGCAGCCGCTACAACTTCAAGAACCACACCTACAACACCGGCAGCGACTGGTACTTCGAGAACATCGTGGCCGGACCCGACAACACGGTCGAGGCGTTCGTCCAGCGGAACCGGGACCAGGGGACCAAGCAGGTGGTCGCCGTGCCGTTGATCGGATGGGTGGCGAAGGACTCGCCCTCGTCGCACCCGTTCGCCTGCGGCTTCCCGGCCACCCGTTTTCCGGAGCAGGACTCGTTCGACCAGTGGGACCCCAACTGTGGCAACGGCCGGCACGCCGACGCGAACCTGGTCGGGGCGGTCCCCTCGGACACCTCGATTCCGGCCGACGCGTCGTTCGCGGGCGAGATGGTGTCCCATCTGGTGAACCAGTTCGGCCCGGCGTCACGTGGCGGCGTGCCGATCTACGAACTCGACAACGAGCCGGTGTTGTGGAGCTCCACCCACCGCGACGTGCATCCCGAGCCGGTGAGCTACGACGAACTGGGCGGCAAGGGTACGGCGACCGCGGCGGCGATCAAGGCCGCCGATCCGCGTGCGGCGGTGCTCGGCCCGTCCGGTTGGGGCTACTGCGAATGGGTGGCGTCCGGCGTGGACGGATGCGCGCCGGGTGCGGACGCGGCGGCGCACGGCGGGCTCAACCTGTCCCAGTGGTACCTGAGGAACATGAAGGACTTCAGCGACGCCCACGGCGGGAAGCGCTTCCTCGACTACTTCGATCAGCACTACTATCCGCAGATCAGCGGCGGTAAGGACCCGGATGCCAACGCGCTGCGGCTGCGCTCCACCCGGTCGTTGTGGGACCCGACGTACGTGGACGAGTCCTGGATCGGTCCGGGCGGGGTGAATGCGCCGCCGTTGCAGTTCATCCGCCAGATGAAGGCGTGGGTCGCGCAGTACTACCCCGGTACGAAGGTCGCCATCACCGAATACAACTGGGGCGCGCTGGACGACATCAACGGCGCGCTCGCGCAGGCCGACGTGCTCGGCATCTTCGGGCGCGAGGGTCTCGACCTGGCCACCATCTGGGGCGAACCGAAACCGACCGACCCCGGTGCGTACGCGTTCCGGATGTACCGCAACTACGACGGAGCCGGGAGCCGGTTCGGCGACGTGAGCGTGTCGGCGGTCAGCAGCGACCAGGGGAAGCTCGCGGTCTACGCGGCGCAACGCTCGTCCGACAAGGCGCTCACCCTCATGGTCGTCAACAAGACGGGCGACGACCTGACGTCCCGGATGGCGCTCGCCGGATTCCACGGCAGGGACAGGGCGCAGCGGTTCACCTACGGTCCGGCCGATCTCACCTCGATCGTCCGGGGCGAGGATCTCCGGGTGACCCGTGGCGGCGTCAGCGCGACGTACCCGGCGAACTCCGTGACGCTGCTCGTCCTGCCGCAGCGCCGACACTGAAACCCGTCGAGGGCGGGCCCGTTGCCGGGCCCGCCCTCGGACGTGTCGTCTTGCGCTACCAGGTCAGCGGCAGGGTGCCGATGAACCGGGTGAGCGCGCCGGCGAGGAGCTGGTCGTCGCGTCGCGACGGGTGCCAGTCACAGCCCAGCTTGTCCAGACCCAGCGCGTTGTCGTCGTAGTAGAGCGAGCGGATCCGGCTGTCGCCCGCGTCCGTCCGGGTCCGGACGACCTGCTGCACGGAGCTGGCGAGGAGCGTGCCGGACAGGTCCGGGTAGGTGAGCACGATGAACGTGTCGGGGCCGTACCGGGCCCGCAGCTTGTCGAGGAAGCCCAGGTACGCGGTCCGGAAGTCGGCGGCGAGCTGGTCGGGGGTGCTCCACCGCTCGCCGGCGTTGAGGGCGGTGGAGAAGTCGTTGATGCCCAGGCCGACCACGACCAGTTGCGGTTGCCAGGTGGCCGGCTTCTGCCACACCGTGCTGTTCCAGAGCGCCTGGAGGTCGGTCTCGTAGTAGGTGCGGAAGTTGTCGGTGCCCCCGCCGTTGTAGTTGCGCACCATGCCCAGGCCGGACCAGGCGATGAGCTGGTAGTCGGCGTTCAGGCTCTGTGCGGTGAGGGCGCCGAACGTGACGTCGGCGTTGGAGTTGCGGGTGACCCCGCCGTTGGCGGAGCAGTCGCGGGTGGTCGACATGTTGCCGTAGCCGGCGGTCCACGAGTCACCGATGAACTCGATCTGCCGGCTGCGGGCGGCGGGCTTGGCCAGGATCGTGCCACCGGGCGCGACGACGAGACCACCGAACTCACCGGCGGCCCACGGGCTCTCGGTGCGTTTGACGAGCCGTACGGTGTGGACGGCGTCGGCGAGGTTGCGGACCCAGTAGGTGGTCTGCCCGGGGGTGACCAGGGTGGCGACGGTGGTGCCGTCGACCTGGACGGCGTAGTCGTTCTGGCTGTCGTTGAGCACGATCCCGACGCCGGTGCCCCGGAACCGCCCTTCGAAGTAGGTGCCGGGCCAGGTGTACTGGACGCTGGCCCCGACCGCCCGGACGCGCCCCACCGTGCTCGTCTGCGCGGCGGACGGCGGCGGGCTGGTGGGCGGCGGCGCGGTGGTGGGTGGCGCGGTGGTGGGTGGCGGGCTGGTGGGCGGTGGCGGGGTGGTCGGCGCGGGCGTGGTGGGGGTCGGGCTTCCGGTGCACGGCACCCCGTTGAGCGCGAAGTCGGTCGGCGCCGGGTTCGCCGAGTTGTTCCACGAGCCGCTGAAACCGAGCTGCGCGCCGGCGCCGGTGCCGAGGTTGCCGTTCCAGCCGGCGTTGGTGACGGTGACCCGGCCACCGGACTGGGTCACCGTGCCGTTCCACAGTTGCCCGACCACCTGCCCGGCGGTGAACGACCAGGTCAGTCGCCAGCCGGTCAGCGGGTCACCGAGGTTGGTGAGGTCGATGTTCGCGCCGAAGCCGCCCGGCCACTGGCTGGTGACGGTGTAGGCGACCCGGCAGCCGGCGGCGGCCTGCGCGGCGACGGTGGTGGTGAGTGCGGCGGTCACGGCGACGGCGACGGTGGTGGACACCGCCACCGCCGACCGGAGCCGGGTACGGGTGAGTCGCATCTGTGCTCCTTGAGGGGATGCGCTACGAGCTGGAGCAGGTGATCCCGCTCGGGGCCGGTGAGCTGCTGCCGTTGGCGAGGAAGCCGAAGCTCGTCGACCCGCCGGCGTTGAGGGACCCGTTGTAGGCGGCGTTGCGCACGCTGACCGGGCCGCTGGCGCCGGTGGCCACGCCGTTCCACACGTTGCTGATGCTCTGCCCGCCGGCCAGGGTCATCCGTACCGTCCAGCCGGTGATGGCCCTCGTGCTGCTCACGGTCACCTCGCCCTGGAACCCGCCGGTCCAGCTGCTGACCAGGCGGTAGGTGGCGGTGCAGGCGCCCGAGGGGTCCGGCGGCGGGGTGGTGGGGGGCGGCGTGGTGGGGGGCGGGGTGGTGGGCGGCGGGGTGGTGGGTGGCGGGGTGGCGCCGTCCGGGGCGACCGCCCGGCCGGTGGTCGGCGAGATCATGCCGGCGCACAGGCCACGGCTCGCGAGATTGCTGACGATGCGCGGGATGGCCGCGATCGTGTTCGCCGGCCAGTCGTGCATCAGGATGGACCCGCCGGCCTGGAGCCGGTCGGCGTTCTGCACGATCTGGTCGGTGCTGGCGTTGTTCCAGTCCTGGGAGTCCACGTCGGCGTTGATCTCGGTCAGCCCGAACTGGGCCTCGACCGCTCGCAGCATCGCGTTGGACTCCAGGTAGGGCGGCCGGAACAGCTTGGGGGTCTCCCCGGTGGCCTGCTGGATCGCCTGCTGGGTCTGGGAGATCTCCGAGGCCATCTGGGCCTGACTGAGCTGGGTCATGTGCGGGTGCGTCCAGCTGTGGTTCCCGATCCACATGCCGGCGTCCCGCTGGGCCTTGGCCAGCGCCGGATTGCTCTGCACGTTCTGGCCGACGTTGAAGAACGTCGCCCGTACGCCGGCGGCCTTGAGGGTGTTGATCAGCGTGGTGGTGTTGCCGGGGGTGGGCCCGTCGTCGAAGGTCAGCGCCACGTAGCCGGTGCAGGCGGCGGCCATCGAGGGCGCGGCGGTGACGGCCAGGCCGGACGTCACGGCGGTCAGCAGGGCGGCGGCGGCTGCGGCCACCAGCGTGGGGCGACGCGAGGATCGGGGCGGGGTGGAGGAGCTGGCGAAGGGGGTCATCGGTGGTTTCTCCCGCTGGCGTTCGAGGTGCTGCTCGGCGCCGTCGCGGATCGCTCTGCCCGGGAGTCGGTCCGCGACGTGGCTCGCGGCCCGCTGGCAGCACGTCGGGTGGGTGGCCACGGTCCGCCGGCTTCGGCGCACCGTGTGGTTCGGCCTGAGGCCAGCCCGGCTCCGGTGGAGATTATGCCGCTATGCTTCGACAGTCGTCAATTCCTGGAGGCTCCTCGCATGAAGATCGTTGCGTTGTCCTGCACCCAGAAGCGCCTGCCGTCGGTGACCGACGCGTTGCTGGAGGCAGCGATCACCGGCGTGGTCCGGGAGGTCGACGGCGCGGAGGTCCAGCGGATCCGGTTGATCGACCACCGCATCGCGATGTGCGAGGGCGAGGACACCTGCCTCGACCCGGAGGTGGGCCGGTGCCCGATCGACGACGACTTCGCGCACGTCGTCGAGCTGGCCGAGGGGGCGCAGGCGATGCTGCTCGCCATGCCGGTGTACGCCGGGAACGTGCCCGCGGTGTTGAAGATCTTCCAGGAACGCCTGAAGAGCTTCATGAACGCCCGGCATCGACCGTTCGGCAACCTGCTGGTCGGGACCATCGTGCATTCGCGCACCATGCTGACCGAGCCGGCGCTGGGTGCGTTGTTTCCGTGGTACTTGCGGCTCCGGAACAAGAACGTGGCGTCGGCGTGCTTCACCCGCAACGATCATCAGGACCTGACCCGCACCGCGGCGTTCGACATGTGTGTGGCAGTGGGCCGGCAACTCGGCATGACGCTCGTCGCCAGCCGGTCGCCGGCCGACGAGCGCACGCTGCTGCCGGTGGTTCAGTCGCCGGCTCGTCCGCGGTGCGGCGACCCGGCCGTGTCCTCTTCCGGGGCGGGAGACTCCGCGCGCCAGGTGCACCCGTCGCCGGCCTGCACGCACGACACCCTGACGTCCGGTTCCACATAGCGGGCGGCGATGGCCGTGTTGAGTTCCTGGCAGTACGGGCACGGTGACGAGAACGTCAGGACGACGCCGGCGCGGGCGGCCCGCCTGCGGTAGCGCAGGATCCCGCAGTCGGCGTTGCGCAGGACGGTGCCCGAGGGCTGGGGCTCACTGGTCACCGCCGAGTCGTACAGCAGGAGCTGCCGTTGCAGCCGGGTCATGAAGTGGTCGGTGGCGGACATCCCGGCGGGCCGCTGCGCCCGTAGCAGCTCCGCGGTGATGCGGGAGTTGGCCCGGATCCACGCGGCCAGGCCCGCTTCGCCGTGCTCGCCCAGGATGAACTCCTCGGCGGCCGCCTGGGCCTCGAAGAACCGCTGGCGCCACAGGTCGACCTTCTCGGCCGGGTCGAGGGGAGGCGGCTCACCGGTCATCGTCCGCGGCCCTCCCGGTGGCGTCGTCCAGTTCGGCGAAGACCTCCTGGGCCACGCGCAGTCCGTTGTTGGCGACCGGCCAGCCACCGTAGTAGGCGAGCTGGATGATGACTTCGACGATCTTCTCCCGCGACATCCCCAGGTGCAGGGCGGCACCGATGTGGCCGCGCAGCTCCCAGTCGGTACGGGCCAGCGCGACAGCGGTCAGCGCGACCAGTTCGCGCTCCTCGACGCTCAGGTGCGGGCGGGTCCAGATCTCCCCGAACAGGTGGTCGACCGTGATCCGCAGGAACTCCGGATAGGAACCCGGGCGCGGCGCACGGCCGAAGACCTGCTGAAACATGGCCTCACCCCGCTCATGGCGGTCAGCCGGCTGATCCATCGGTCAACTCCTTCGGGTAGGCCGATCGGTGGTCAACGTGCCCGACGCCACGAAGGCGACGGCCAGCAGCGCGGCGCCGCTGGCGAAGGCGGCCGGAACGTTCACGCGCTCGGCGACGAGCCCCACGACGACCGGTCCGACCACGGCTCCGACGTCGGTGCACATCGAGAAGACGGCGACGCCACTGCCGGCCCGGCCGGCCACGACGTCACCGATCAGCGCCGCCGGCGCGGCGTTGAGCAGCGCCGATCCCGCCGCGTAGACGACCAGCAGCGCGGCGAGCCAGGCGTACCGGTCCACGAACACCAGGGCGGTGATCGCCGCCGCCGCCACACCGGTGCCGGCGATCATGGCGATCCGGCGGCCGGCCCGATCGACCATCCGGCCGGCCGGCATGATCAGCAGCGCCTGGACGGCGGCGGACAGCGTGAACGCCCACCCCACCCACGACACGTCGTGTCGCCACGCCACCACCACCAGCGTGGGGACCAGCGCGCTGCGCAGCCCGAACAGGACCCATCCCTGGGCCAGCGCGGCGAGGCAGGCCACCAGGTAGCGTCGGTCCCGCAGCAGCGCCGGTAGCCCGACCTCCGGACGACCGGGCTCCGCGCCGGCGGTCCGGCCCCTGCGCAGCAGCGCCGGCGTCAGCACCGCGGCGGTCAGCAACAGCGCGGCGTACGCCAGGAACGGCGTGGACAGGGAGACGAGCGCGAGGAGCCCGCCCAGGGCCGGTCCGCAGATCCCGCCGAGCAGGAAGCCCGCCTCGAACACGGCGCTGGCCCGCCCTCGTCGGTCGGCCGGCGCGACCGCCAGGAGCATCGCCAGCGCGGACACCGAGAACAGCACCGAGCCGACGCCGCCGAGGCCACGGAACACGAGCAGTTGCCCGTACGACGAGGCGTTCGCCGTCAGGGCCGAGGAGACCGCACAGAGCAGCAGGCCGGCGACCACTACCCGCCGTTCCCCGAAACGCGCGCCCAGTCGGCCACAGAACGGGCTGGCGACCAGCCGCATCAACGCGAACAGGGCGACGAGCGCGCCGATCCGGGTGGGCCCCGCCCCGAACGTCGCCGCGTACACCGGGAGCACCGGGAGCACCAGCCCCAGGCCCAGCATGACGCATCCGCCGACGACACTGAGGACGTACACCTCGCGCGGGAGACCCGGCTGGACGGCGGCGACGGGTGGGGCGCTGCCCGGGACGGCCGTCTTCACTGCCCGGTCACAGGATGATGCTGAGCTTTCCGTGCTCGACCAGCGTCTCGTGGTCCAGCACCACGACCCGTCGCCGGGTCCGGAACGACCCGCCCTCGACGACGAGTTCGAACCGGTATTTTCCGACGTAGACGTCGGAGCGTCCGTGCCCGAACCGGTGGACGACGACATTCGCCGCCACGTCGAGGTGGGTGCCCCGATCGGTCAGGATCTCCACGTTGCCGACCATCCGGTTGGTCCGTGACCGCGGGTTCTCGCACCACACCTCGCCGTCGAGGAGTTGTTCGATGCGCTGGCGCAGGCGGGCGGCGTCGTCGTCGATGAGCCCGAGCGCGTCGGCCGCCTCGTCCCGGACGTCGGTGGCCGGCACCCGGTAGCGGACGTCGTCGGTCAGCATCTCGTCGTACCACTCGCGCAGGCGCCACTCGTCGAGCAGCCGTGCCTCCCGGAAGAGGAACTGGTTCACCCGGTGCCACAACCGCACCTGGGCCGTCTCGTCGACGGTCAGCTCGATGGTCATCGCGATTCCGCCCCCTGACGCTCCGCCCGCCGGGCGACCTCGTGGTGTTCGTCGTCGCCGTGCATGAGCCGGTCCCACTGCCGCCAGAACTCCCGGGCGGGAAGCTCGTCGGTCGTCTCCGGTACGGCCTTGTTCATGCCGCGGGACAGATCCGAGTAGCGGACCGTGCGGTTGAGGTAGCCCCGCTGGCACGACTCGACGATCTCGATGTCGTCGGGGGTGGCGAAGCCGGCGGGGCCGAGGAACGTCAGGTAGTGGCTCTTGCGGAGTTCCCGGATGTCCGGATCCTCGTCCCGGGGGGCCAGCGCGACCGAGGTGATGGCCATCCGATCGGGGCCGATCGGGTCGATCTTGCGGATCGTGATCGCGATCGCGTCGATGATCATCAGGTTGGGAAAGATCAGCAGCGCGCGATTGGTGTGGGTGATCCGCTCGGCGCGCTCGGCGCCGAACCGGTCGACGAACCGGGCGGCCGTCGCCTCGATCCGCGGCCGGACCTCGGCGCCGAACATCGGCGTCCAGTAGGCGAGCGGGCGGGCCGCCGCCGGTGGCAGCTCGTTGGCGCCGTGTCCCAGCCCGAGGGCGCAGCCGAAGCCGCCGCGCCGTCGTGGTGGCACCGACCCCAGCGACTCCATGTAGCCGACGTACCGCTTGTGCAGGGCCCGGAAGTGGTAGATGTCGACGCTGTTCTCCATCATGAGCTTCCAGTTGGCCCGAGCGCCGTGGAGTTGCGCGCCCTGGATCACCTCCATCCCGACCTCGGACTGGTCGTCGATCAGATCGAGGTACTCCGTCGCGCCCGCCAGGTATTCGGTCAGGCTGCGCCGCTGGTGCGGGTCGAAGGTGACGAACACGAATCCGCGGTAGGCGTCACTGCGGTGCTGCGCGAGGCCGTGGTCCGCCTTCCGGAAACCCGGCCCGTACCCGTCCGGGATCGGGACCCCGACCAGGTCGCCCCGATTGGAGAACGTCCAGTCGTGGTAGGGGCACCGGAACGACCTGGCCTGCCCGGCCGGCTGCGAGCAGATCAGCGCCCCGCGGTGCGGGCAGCTGTTCGCGAACACCCGGATCACCCCGTCGGACCCGCGCGCCATGACCACCGGTCGCCCGCCGACGTCCCGGGCCACGTAGGAGCCCGGGCCGGGGACCTCCGACTCGTGCCCGACGTACAGCCAGCAGCGGTCGAAGATCCTGGTCATCTCCTGCGCGGCCAGGTCGCCGTCGGTGTAGGCGCGGCGATCCACCCGGAACGTGTGGCGCTCCCGGTCGTCGAGCACGATCGGGTCGCCCGGCGGTCGCGCCCCGGTCGTCACTGCTTCTCCTCGCGCCGTGGCGACCGGGCCGCGTCGATGACCAGCTCCGCCGTCCGTACGGCGGAGTCGCCACACTCCGGCTGGGCGGCGCGCAGCCGGGCCCGGTAGTCCCGGGTGGGGTCGAGCAGGTCGGTGACGGCGTCGGTGACCGCCTGCGCGGTGACGTCGGCCGGCGCCAACGCCGTCCCGAAGCCCGCGCTGCCCACGAAGTGCGCCTGCACCGGCTGATCCACCGCCAGCGGGATCACCAGCATCGGCGTCGCCGCCCGGATCGACTCGGCGACGGAGTTGTAGCCGCCGTGGGTGACGAACACGTCGGCGCGCTCGAGCACCTCGCGTTGCGGCAGATAGGGGGCGGCGAGCACGTCGTCGGGCAGCGCGAGGTCCTCGGCGAGGTCCCCGACCGCGGCGATCACCTGCGCGCCGGTGGCCGCCGCCCCGGTGATGACCGTGCGCAGCAGGTCGGGTCGTCGATAGAAGATCGTGCCGAAGGAGACGTACACCATCGGACGGCCCGGTTCGAGCCGGTCGAGGCCGGAGAAGGCGACCTCGTCGCCGCGGGTTCCCGCCGCGCCCGGCAACCCGATCAACTGCACTCCGTCGTCGGTGACGCCGTCGTTCCCGACGAGCGCGGGAATCGTCGGCATCAGATTGAGAATGGGCGATCGCGCCGAATGGGTACGGGTCGACCACCGCACCCCGTGCCGGGTCAAATAGTCACCGACCTGCTCGTCGTAGGCCCAGCGTCCCCGTCGGTGCTCGCGCGGGCAGACGCCACCCAGGTTGGCCCAGATCATCCCGTACGGAATGCCGGCGGCCTCGGTGCCGACCATGGCCGACGCGGTGACCGGCAGCGAGTCGACGAGCACGAAGTCCGGTGCCGTCGCGCGGAGCGCCTCGGTCGTCTGGTCAGCCACCGGCGACGCCTGGAGCATCGCGCCGATCTGCGCCGGATCGCCGCTCCACGGCGCCATCTCGACCGTGCCGATCACGTGGACCGGCGTGCTGCCGAGGGCACGGCGACGCTGGTCGTCGAGCATGCCGCCGTCCGCGGACAACAGCAGCAGCGTGACCTCGCCGCCGGCGGCGCCCAGCGCGTTGACCACCGGGACGTACGGGTTCAGATGACCGTGCTGCGTCGTGGTCAGGAGGGCGACGCGCATCAGGTCTCCGATCCGTCGGGAAACGGCGTCAACTCGTTCTCGGACACGCGGGAAAGGCGCGACAGTGAAAGGGAAAGCCGAAATGCATCACGTTTCCCGGCGTTCCGCAAAGCCTGCCGGGATGGGGCATCGATGTCAATGCCTTGTGTCTGCCATTCGTCGCCGGTCGACGGGATGCAAACGTCGTCCGAGCTTTGCCGGGACTGCCGCCACGCCCGGCTTTGTGCGGCACGACTTCGGCTGTCGGTTGCCCTACGGCTGGGGTGGATGTCCGCCGACGGGCGACTGGCGGGCCACCGCGCGCAGCAGCCGGTCGAGCGCACTGCGGTCGCCGCTGAGCGTGGCGCGGCCGTCGTGCAGGGCTGTGTCGAGGATGTCCGGTGCGTGCACCGCCGCGTTGAGGGTCGCCGGGTCGGTCCGGAGGTCGTACTCCGGTGCGGGTGGCCCGCCCTGCGCGATCTCTGTCCGGCCGGCGGCGGTGCGGACGGTGAAGACCCGTCCGGCCAGCTCGACGCGACCGGTCGACGGCGGGTCGCCGGGGTCGGGGCGGCCGGCGGTGCGCAGGAACAGCAGCACCGAGGTGGCGCCCACGGTGGGCTGGGGCGGGAACGGCGCGCGTAGTCCCCATTCGCCGAGGGCGATGACGATCGGCTCCAACCGCCGCCCCCAGTCGGTGAGTTCGTAGACCCAGGAGGCGGCCGGCGGTGGCAGCCGGTGCCGCCGGACGACACCCCGGTCGGTGAGCTCGCGGAGCCGGTCGGCCACCAGGTTGCTGCTGGCCGAGGCGAGACTCTGGCGCAGGTCGGTGAAGCGTTGCGGGCCGAGAATCAGCTCCCGCACGACGAGTAGGGCCCATCGTTCGCCGACGACGTCGAGGGCGCGGGCGATGCCGCATCCGTCGCCGTAGCTGCGGTTGGTGGGCACGTTGTCCTCCCGGTACGGCAAGTTGTCAATATAAACCGAGTGGTTGTTCTTCACAACCTACATCGTTACGGTGAGGGTCCACGCGGACGACGCAACGAAAGGGACCGGTCGGGACGATGGGCAATCCAGTTATCCATTTCGAGATCATCGGCAAGGATCCGGAGCGGCTCCGGGATTACCTCGGTGACCTGTTCGGCTGGCAGTTCGAGACCGGCGGTCCGGTCGCGCCGTCGGTCTCCGAGGCGGGTCGGTACGGCTTCATGGACGCCACCGACGAGACCGGGCAGCGGATCCCCGGCGGCATCGGGGGCGGGCCGGGGTTCGACAGTCACGTCGTCTTCTATGTCAAGGTGCCGGACGTGGAGGCGGCACTGCGGCGGGCGGAGAGTCTCGGCGGCAGGCGGGTCATGGGGCCCGAGCGCAACGCCGCCGGGCTCGTGGTCGGCCACCTCACCGACCCGGAGGGCAATCTGATCGGCCTCGCCGCCCTGCCGTGACGCGGCCGCCGGGCGCTCGTCCGCCGCTGAGCGACCGGTCCCCGACAGAGCACGGGAATCGTGGCGTCGCGCCCCTACAGTCCCCTCCATGAAGTGGACGGTGCGATTCACGACCGGGCTCGCCGTACTGGTGACGACCCTGGTGGCCGGGGCGGTGAGCGCCGCCGCGGCGCCCGCCGACGGCGGCCTCGGCCTGACGGTGCGCCCGGGCCGGGCGGACCTCCGCGCCGGCGACCAGGTCCGCCTGGACCTCACGGTCACGAACTCCACCGGGTCGGCCTGCGCGCTGCCCACCAGCGCCGTCGGCACCGTCCAGATCACCGGGGTACGCCGGGACGGGCGCGACCTCGCGCCGACGCTCGCCCGCAGTTTCCACGACGACGGCATCGCCGCCGCCGCCACCGCCGGCCTGACCACCGTCGAACCGGGCGCGACCACGACCGTGGCGCTGACCGGCGTCCGGCTGCACGACGGCGACCGGCCCGGCGACGTCGTGCTGCGGTCGGTGGCCGCCACCGGGGACGGCGGTGGCCTGGACTCGCTCTGGCCGGTCGGCGCCCCCGGCCGCTACGAGGTCACGGCCGGCTACGTGCCGCTGCCGGTCACCGGCGCGACGAACCTCTGCCCGGGCGCAACGGCGCTGCGGACCGCCACGTTCACTGTCGGTCGGGGCGACGACGGCGGGCCCGGTCACCGCTGGCTCTGGCCGGCCGCCGGGGCGGTGCTGCTGGTGCTGCTGCTCGCCGCGCTGATCGTGGTGCGGCGGCTCCGCCGCCGGCCGACCGCCGCCGCCGTGGCGTTGCTGCTGGTGGCCGCCGGCACGCTGGTCGGCGGCGGCCGGCCGGCGCGGGCCGACTACTCGGTCGACCCGACCGCCGGCGTGCCGGTCAGCGGCATCGACTTCCAGGCCGCGGTCGACGGCTGCCTGGCCGGGTTCGCGCTGCCCGGCGGGGATCCGGCCGGCCTGCTGCCCCGGCTGAAGGACAAGAAGAGCCCCAAGGTGCGGATCATCCCGACGCCGGGCGGCTCGGGCGCGTTCGAGACGCCGGACAGCGCCGACGGCAAGGGCTCGTCCACGGTGACCTGGAACCCCACCTCCACCGACGCGTACGAGGACGGGGTGGCCCGGGACCCCTGCGCCGCGCTCTACCACGAGCTGAACCACGCCGACGACATCTCCCGCGACGCGGTCCCGCCCGGCCAGTGCGGCAGCACCGGAATCCCCACCGCCGAGGTGAAGGCGACGCTCGCGGAGAACCGCTACCGGGTGGCGAAGGGCCTGCCGCCGCGCACGCAGTACAAGGGGAACCCGCTGCCGAAGAGCCTCGACGAGTGCAAGAAGCCGGCGAAGAAGACGCCGCCGCCGAAGGGGCCGGTGAAGCTCTGCGAGGACGGGGCGGACTGCGGCGGCAGCAACGGCGACCCGCACCTGGTCACCTTCGACCGGGTCGCCTACGACTTCCAGGCCGTGGGCGAGTTCACGCTGGTCGCCGCCACCGGCGGCGACCCGCTGGAGGTGCAGGTCCGGCAGACGCCGATGGCCGGCACCCGCACCGCCTCGGTCAACTCGGCGGTCGCGTTCCGGGTCGGCGCCCACCGCGTCGCGCTCACCCTCATCGACGGCGTCACCCGGGTCCACGTCGACGGCGGCGCGCTCGCCGCGCCACCGGAGCGCACCGACCTGGCCGGCGGCGGGAACCTCACCCGCCGTCCCTCCGACACCGGAGAAACCGACGGCTACGACGTGACGTGGCCGGACGGGTCCGCCGCCGCGGTCGACCAGATCGGCCGGTACGGCTACCGCGTGCTGGTGCGGCTCGCCGACGGCCGCGCCGGAAAGGTCCGTGGCCTGCTGGGCGACTTCGACGGCGACCCGGCCGACGACATCGCGCCCGCCGCCGGCCCGGCCCTCGCCCAGCCCGTCCCGTTCGCGGCGCTCTACCCGGCGTACGCGGACAGTTGGCGGATCACCGCGGACCGCTCGTTGCTGCCCTACGACGACGGGGAGGACACCGGCACGTTCACCGACCGGAGCTTCCCCGAGCGGGAGGTGACCGCCGGCGACCTCGACCCGGCCCGCCGCGCCGCCGCCGAGCAGGTCTGCCGGTGGGCCGGCGTCACCGCGCCCGGCCCGCTCGCCGAGTGCGTCTTCGACGTCGCCGTCAGCGGACGACCGGAGTTCGCCGTCGCGGGCGCCGGCACCGAACTCCTCGCCCCGCCGGCCGGTACGCCGATCACCGCGACGCCGATCGCGACCGCCGGCCTCACGCCGGGCGGTGCGCCGCTGACGTTCCCCGGCCGCGCCGGGGACGCCGTCTTCGTCGACGTCACCGCGCCCGGCATGGCCGACCGCTGCTCGCCGTACGTGCTCGTCGACCCGGACGGGCAGGAGATCGCGAGCGGCTGCACCATCAACGGCGCCGGGTACGTCGACCGCGTCGACCTCACCACCACCGGCACGTACGCGCTGCGGGTCACCGCCGCCCCCGGCGACACCGGCCGCGCCGCCGTGCGGGTCTACGCGCCCCGGGACAGCGGCGGCACGCTGCAACCGAACGGCCCGGCGGTGACCGCCTCGATCGCCCAGCCCGGCGCCCGGGCGCGCTACCGGTTCACCGGCCGGGCCGGTGAGCGCGCCTACGTCGAGGTGCCCGGCAGCACGCTGACCGACCAGTGCTCCCCGCTGGAGCTGCGGGACCCGGCCGGGCAACTGCTGCGCAGCGGCTGCGTCGTCAACGGCGTCGGCGAGGTCGACGGCACGCTCCTGCCCGCCGACGGGACGTACACCGTGCTGGTCGACCCGGTCGAACGCGGCACCGGCACGGCCACGCTGCGCCTGGTCACCAGCCGGGACCGGGACGCGACGGTCACGGTCGGCGGGCCGCCGGTCGTCGCCGGGATCGACCGGCCCGGCGCGGTCGGAGACCATCGGTTCACCGTCGCCGCCGGCACGTCGGTGACGATCACCGCGACCGCCGCGACGCTGCCCGACCAGTGCGGCGTGCTGGTGCTGCGCGCCCCGGACGGCAGCACCCTCGCCACCGGCTGCGTGATCAACGGGGCCGGCGGGATCGACGCGACCACACTGCCGGCGGCCGGGGAGTACACGCTGTCGGTGGATCCGTCGGGGGCCGCGACCGGGCAGGTCACGCTGGCGGTGCGCTAGGGCCGGCCCTGCCGTCGGGGGCCGGCGCGGAGGCTGCTAACGTTCCGTCCCGTTGCTGGCGAGCGCCGCTAGCTCAACTGGCAGAGCAGCGGACTCTTAATCCGCGGGTTCGGGGTTCGAGTCCCTGGCGGCGCACCAACGATCAAGGCCCTGACCTGGTGGTTAACACCGGGTTAGGGTCTTTTCCATGTACGTAGACTGCTGGTGGTCGCTCGGTGGGTTGCGATACGGCGACTTCATCGCCGGCAACGTCCTCCATCAACCCATCACCGCCATGCTCGCCCGCGCCGGCAACCTGGACTACGTCGCCGAGTTCGTCACGGCCGTCAACGACTGCGCCGACCACTGCGCCTTCTACGACTTCTGCCGTGGCGCCCAGGCCGGCAACCGCTACTTCGAGCACGCGACGTTCACCACCCGAGAAACGACCTACTGCCGGACCACCCGACAGGCCCTCGTCCGCGCCGCCGCGGACCACCTCACCCCTCAAGGAGGAGCACCATGACCAACGCTCTCGCGGTCCTCGTCAACGCCGCACCCGAGCAACTCGCCCGCCTCGGCGTCGACCCGCAGCGGTCGATAGCGTCAATCGAGGCGGCGAAGTTCGACAACCGCCCCACCTGGGACAACAAGGGTAAGTTCGACAGCCGACCCGGCTGGGACAACTGGAACAAGAAGAAGTAGCCACCACCACGGGGACGCGGGGGGTGGCGTGCCCACCCCGCGCCCGTACAGGTTGAGGACACATGCGCACCACCACGATCGGCGACGTGAAGGTCCTGCTCCCGGACCTCGAACCGGACGACCTCGACACCACGACGGACCTGGACGGCGGCCTCACCGACGCCCTCGTCGAGGGCGCAGCGTGGCACGGCTCGCACCTTGAGGACGTCAGCATCCGCAGCAGCATGATCACCGGCGCGGACCTGAGCGAGAGCACCTGGGAAGCCGACAGCCTCTATGGCTGCGAGATCACCCGCACCGACTTCTCCGGCTCGACCCTGACCGGCATCACCATCGAACGGTGCGCGATAACCGGCTCCCGGTTCACCGGCACCAGACTCACCGACGTACGCCTCAAGGATGTCCTGTTCGACGGCTGCCGCTTCGACTACGCCACCCTTCAGCGTGTCACCGCTGCCGGCTCGGTCGCGTTCACCGACTGCACTCTCACCAACGGCGCGTGGTCGTCCTGCCGACTACCGCGCGTCGCGCTGCGGTCATGTGACCTCGCCGGACTGGAATTGGACTCCTGCCACCTCGACGGCACCGACCTTCGGGGCAGCCGGCTCCACGGTCTCAAGACGCCGCTGGACAACCTGCGCGGCGTCACCCTCGGCGAGGACCAACTTCCTGACCTTACCCAGCTGGCCGTCGCTGCCCTCAGCCTTACCGTCCATAGAAAGTGAATCCGAGGAGGGATCGTGCTCGCTGAACCCACTGGCAGCCCGGAAATTGGGAGACCCGGATATCAGAACCCGCGGAATGCGGGTATCTGATCAGCCGCCCGGCTCTGCCAGCACGTCCGATGCCGAGGCCCTCGGTCACTCCGCCGCTGGCACATCCTGTGAGGTGAGTCTCGTAGGGACGGGTAGTACCGCCTGTCCTCCTCGTATCGGTCGAGGTCGACCACAGTGAGGCCCGCCGTGGCCCACCATGCTGGGTCTGTCTTGGGACCGTGCTGCCGCGATCGTGGACGTCAGGAACACGTCGGCGGGAGGGTCCAGGCACATCCTGATCCCACGGTGCTGGCGGGTCAGCGGCTAGGTCACGCCAGGGAGAACCAGATGGACGTGTCGATCGGCGACAGGTCGGAGTGCGACCCGACGCACCGGCAAGTGCTCGCGCCGGGCACTCCGTCGAACGTACGGGTGAATCCCCGTTCGTGTACCGCCAGCGAGGCTGTGTGGGCGGGTGACCGGCGGTCTGCTCCCCGCCCTCCTGGTGTAGAGGCCACTGGGCCGGCGCTTCCAGGAGGATCCGGGCTTCGGGGTCAAATGGGGTTCGGCCACCGGTGCATGATGGACGCTCATCCAGGGGCAGCCACCCGGTTGTCTGGTACGCGACTGCGCGCCGTATGCATCGAGGTTGCTCCCGGGTGGCGGTCTGGGATGCTTCGGCCATGCCTTCCTTTCCGCCCACCTTCGCCGACCGGGTCGTCGCGTTGCCGGCCGGCGCCCAGTTCGAGGCGTTCCTCGACGAGCACCGTGACGCGCTCGACGGCTGCCTGGACGGGCTGACCGAGGCTCAGGCACGCCGGTCGCTCGTCGCGTCCCGGACCACGTTGCTGGGTCTGGTGAAGCACGCGACCTTCGTGGAGAAGGTCTGGTTCGACGAGGCGGTCACCGGCCGGTCGCGCGCCGAGATCGGCATTCCGGAGCGGTCGGAGGACTCGTTCGTCCTCGACGACGGCGACACGATCGCCACGGTCCGGCAGGCACACCGCGACGCCTGTGCGGCGTCCCGTCGGGCCACGTCGTCCCTCGGCCTGGACGACGTCCTGCGTGGACATCGCCGTGGCCCGCTGCCGCTGCGGTGGGTGTACCTGCACGTGCTGCGCGAGCTCGCCCAGCACTGCGGGCACGCGGACATCCTCCGTGAGCAGCTCCTCGACGGCTGACACCCGCGCGGGCGCCCGGTCGCGCCGCGGCTCAGCCCTGACGGGTGGGCCGGATGGTCAGGTCGCCGATCTCGACGTCGTCGGGCTGGTCGATGGCGAAGGCGATCACCCGGGCCACCGCCGCCGGGTCGATGCCGAGGTCGGCCATGTGCTGTCGGGCCTGCTCGCGCGTGGCCGGGTCGTCCATCGCGTTGTCGATCAGCTCGGTACGCACGTAGCCGGGGGAGATCGACGTGGTGCGCAGCACGCCGTCGGTGCTCTCCTGGCGCAGCGCTTCCAGGAGGGTGCGGACCGCGTTCTTCGTGCCGGCGTAGACCGCCTGGGTGGGGACGATCTTGAGCCCCGAGGTCGACACGACGGTGACCAGGTGCCCGCTGCCCTGGCGGCGGAACGTCGGCAGCGCGGCGGCGATCCCGTGCAGGATGCCCTTGACGTTCACCTCGATCATGGCCGACCAGCCGGCCACGTCGAGGTCGCCCAGCGGGCCGATCCTGGTCATCCCGGCGTTGCCGACCAGGACGTCCAGCCGCCCGTACCGCTGCACGGCGGTGTCGACGAGCGACGTGAGGTCGTCGGCGTCGGTGACGTCGACGCGTACGGCGGTCGCGGCGCCACCGGCGGCGGTGATCTCGTCGACGAGCTGGTCCAGCCGGTCGGTGCGGCGGGCGCCGAGTACGACGGTCGCGCCCAGCGACGCGAGGTGGCGAGCCGTCGCCGCCCCGATACCGCTGCTGGCGCCGGTGATGGCGACGACCTTGCCCTGGATGGCCATGATGCTTCCCCCTAGACTGGACACATGTCCGGTTACTCCGACCAGCCTAGCGGACACATGTCCGCTTCCGCCACCGGCCACCCGTCGCGGCGGGCCGACGCGCAGCTCAACCGCGAACGGATCCTCGCGGCGGCCCGCGAACTGGTGCGCCAACCGGGCGAGCTGAAGCTCAACGCGGTCGCCAAGGCGTGCGGCATCGGGCAGGGGACGTTGTACCGGCACTTCCCGACCCGGGAGGACCTGCTGGCCGAGGTCTACCGCCAGGAGGTCGACGAGCTGGTCGCCGCCGCCCCGCGACTGTTGGCCCGACACCAGCCGGTGGACGCGCTCGCGGCCTGGTTCGACCGGGTGGCCGCGTACGCCCGGGTCAAGCGCGACGTGTTCGCCGCCGTGGAGGCGGCGACCTGGCGCGGCCTGGCCGCGCACAGCCTGGGTCCGATCGGCGAGGCGGTCGAGCTGCTGCTCGCCGCCGGCCGCGCGGCGGGCACCATCCGCCCCGACGCGGACGCCCGCGACGTCATCGTGCTCATCAGCTGGCTGTCGCGCCTGGACGACGCCGAACTCGACGCCCGTGGGTCCCGGCTGCTCGCCATCCTGGGCGACGGGCTCCGGGCGCGCCCCGCCTGAGCCGGTGCCCGTCCGGCGACCGCACGGTCCCGGCCGGCCGGGACCGGACCGGCCGGCGCGTCAGTCCGGCTCCGGTGTGAAGAAGCGGACGATGTCGTCGGCGGCGGTGGGCGACAGCATCATCGCCTGGACCCGGGCGGACATCTCGGCGATCGGGTGGATCCTGCGGAACATCGCCTCCTCGTAGGCCCGGATCGCCGCGTCCGGGTCGGCGGGGGTGCGGACGAGTTCGGCCGCGAGCTCCGCCGCGTCGAGCATGGCCTGGTTGGCGCCCTCGCCGACCGGCGGCATGAGGTGCCCGGCGTCGCCGATGAGGGTGACGCCTGGCCGGTGCGTCCAGCGGGTGCCGGTGGGCATCGCCTGGACCTGGCGGGGGACCGGCGGTCCCTCGCCGGCTTCGATGAGTCTGGTCAGGCGGGGGTGCCAACCGTCGAACATGGCCAGCAGCGCGTCCTTGCTGCGGCAGGTGTCCGGGTGTCGATCGTCCGCGGGCAGGGTGATCCCGACCCGGATGCTGCCGTCCCCGAGGCGTTGCGCGGCCAGGATCCGGCGTACGCCGACGCACCAGAGGTTGCCGGGGCCGACCAGTTCGGCGATCTCCGGGTGGCGCCGGTCCGCGTCGCCGATGCGGAGCTCCACCGAGGTGGACACCTCGACGAGGGGAGCGTCGGTGAGCAGCGACCGGACGACCGAGCGGGCGCCGTCCGCGCCGACGAGGAGGTCGCAGTCGTCGCGGTGGCCGCCCTCGAACGTCAGCCGGAAGCCGCCGCCGGGGCGTGGCGCCGCCGCGACGAGCCGGTGCCGCCACCGGACCGTGCCGGCGGGCAGCGAGTCGAGCAGAAGGTCACGCAGTGCGCCGCGGTCGATCTCGGGGCGGCCGTCGAACGAGCCGGGTTGCGGCACGTGGTGCACGAGGGTCCGGCCGGCCGGGTCGAGGATGCGGTGTTCCTCGCCCTCCGGCCGCGCCTCGGACCGGAACCGGCCGGTGAGGCCCGCCTCGTCCAGCGCCCGCTGGCCGGACTCGGGATGCAGGTCCAGCATCCCGCCCGGGGAACGCGCCGTGCGGTCGGCCTCGCGCTCGTGGACCACCGCGTCGATGCCGTGTCGGTGCAGGATCCGGGCCAGCGTCAGGCCGCCCAGGCCCCCGCCGGCGATTGAGATTCGCATCGCCACCTCCTCTTGCCGTACACTGTCTTTTATGGATACGCCGTACGGTAACGTACCGTTGCCGGTCTGGGAACGCCCCGAACCTCAGCCGCGGGCGGCGCCGGTGCCGCTGAGCCGGGCGAAGATCGCCGCCGCCGCGATCGGGCTCGCCGACGCGGACGGCCTCGACGGGGTGTCGGTCCGCAAACTCGCCAAGGCGCTCGGCGTCGGCCCGATGCGGCTCTACGACTACGTGCTCAACCGATCCGAGCTGCTCGATCTCATGGTCGACGCCGTCTACGCCGGGATCGCCGAGGCCGACCGGCACGCCGAGTGGCGCGCCACCGTGCTGGCCGTCATGCACCGGACCCGCGAGGCCGCACTCGCGCACGAGTGGTTCGTCGACCTGCTCGGCGCGCGGCCCCACCTGGGACCGCACGCGCTCGCCGTCGGTGAGGCAACCGCGGCGGCGCTCAGCCGGGCCCCGGCCGTACGCGACATCGACGACCTCCAACGGGCGCTCGGCGCGCTCAACGCCTTCGTCGTCGGGGCGCTCCGCCGGGAGATCACCGAGCGACGCACCGCGCGGTCGACCGGCGCCGACGTCGCCGCCTGGCAGGCCGCCCTCGGGCCCTACCTGACCCGCATGCTCGACACCGGCCGTTATCCCACCGTCGCCCGGCTCGTCGTCGACGGCGCCCACCTCGACGCCGCGGAGACGTTCCACCACAACCTGGCCACCGTCCTGGACGGCATCACCAGACTGCGGTGACCGGTTGGGAGGCCGCTCCGGGGACACTCCAGACTCGACGGTCCGGGCGTAGCATCGCCTGCGTGATCGAGGACTTCGCCGGTCGGCTGGTGCGCGACCTGGCCCGCCCCTGCGATCATCGGCCGATGCGGGGAGCGGCATGAGCATCACGTCGGTGATCAACTACAAGGGCGGGGTCGGCAAGACCACCGTCACCGCGAACCTCGGCGCCGAGCTGGCCGCCCGTGGCCGCCGGGTGCTGCTGATCGACCTCGACCCGCAGGCCAGCCTCACCTTCTCGTTCTATCCGGCGCACGAGTGGGAGAAGGACCTCGCGTACGAGAGGACGATCCTGCAGTGGTTCGGGTCGGTGCTGGCCGAGGAGCCCACCGGCCCGCTGCACCCGTACGTGCTCACGCCGGAACCGGCCAACGCGCTGCTGCCCGACGGGGGTCGGCTCGACCTCGTCGCCTCCCACCTGGGCCTGGTCGACGTCGACCTGGACCTCGCCGCGGCGCTCGGCGGGTCGCGCTTCCAGCACGGCAGCCCGCACTTCCTGCCGCTGCACCGGGCGCTGGCCGACGCGCTCGCCGCCGAGGAGTTCGCCGGGTACGACGACGTCCTGATCGACTGCGCGCCGAACTTCACCATGGTCACCCGGACCGGCATCGTGGCCAGCGAGCACATCCTCACCCCGGCCCGGCCCGACTACCTGTCCACGCTCGGCATCGACTACCTGCGCAGCAAGGTCTCCGAGCTGGTCCGCGACTTCAACCGGGTCGCCGCGCCGGGGCCGACCATCGACCCGCAGTACCTGGGCGTGGTGTTCACTATGATCCAGTACGCCGCGGGCGGGCCGATCAACGCGTCCCGCAACTACATGAGGCACACCGACAGCCTGGAGGTCCCGGTGTTCCGCCAGACCATCCGGGAGAACAAGACCCTGTTCGGCACCGCCGGCGAACGGCGGCTGCCCGCCGTGCTGGTGCCGAACGCCAACGAGACGGTGCAGCACGAGCTGCGGCAGCTGGCCAGCGAGTTCCTGGCCCGCACCCGCCTGTGAGAAGGAGACTTCCCGGTGTCCAACCCCGCCGACCTGGCCCACGCCGTCCTGCTGCGGGTGGCGGAGTTCGTCCGCGCGCTGCCCGCCGACCAGCTCACCGCGCTGGCCGACGGCACCGCGAAGCTGGCCGTGGTCGACCGGACCCGGGCCGCCGCCCGGAAGACCGCCCCGGCGTCGGCCGGTGTGGACACCGACCGGGTCCGCGCCGACCTCGCGGCGATCGGTGACCGCGCGGCCGGCGTACGCTACCTCGCCGACCTGAAGCTCACCGTGGCGAAGCTGCGGGCGCTGGCCGGGGAGCTGGGCATCGCGGTGCCCGGCAAGGCCCGGAAGGCCGACCTCGAGCACGACATCGTGCAGTGGACGGTGGGCCGGCGACTGGACTCGGCCGCCGTCAGCCGTCCGTCGGCCGCGCGGGGCTGACCGCGTCGCTCGGCAGGAGCGTCCGCACCTCGGCGAGCACGTCGGCCCAGAAGGCCGACGGGGCGGCGCTGCGCAACTGCCCGGCCAGGTGCTCGGCCAGCCGGTGCGCCTCCCGCCGGGTGAACGGCGCGTCCGTGTCGTCACCCACCCGCGGCGGGGGACGGACCGGCGCGTCCAGCGGCACCGGCTCGCCGGTGCAGACGATGTCGAGGTGCCCGATGGTGCGCGTCAGCGCCACGTAGAGCAGCCGGTGACCGCGTTCGTCGCCGGCCACGATCTCCTCCGGCTCGACCACCACCACCGCGTCGAACTCCAGGCCCTTCGCCTCCTGCGGGCTGACCAGGTTGACCGCGCCGCCCAGCTCGCCCCGGTCGGCGCTGCTCCAGGCCATGTCGTTCGCGGCCAGCGCCGCCTCGATCGGGCGCCGCTGGCGCGGCGGGCAGACGATGCCGACGAACCGGCCGGCCTCGGCGTGCTCCCGCGCCACCGTCACCGCGCGGCCGGCCAGCTCGGCCAGGCCGACCCGGTGCACGCCGGTGTCGGCCGGGCCCTCCCGGACCACCTCCACCGGCGTGACGCCCGGCGCGGCCACCGGCAGCAGCGCCGCCGCCGTCGCGTACGCCTGCCGGGGTACGCGGTAGCCGTACCGCAGCGGGGCGATCCGGGCCGGATGCGTGGCCGGCAGGTGCGCGAGCACCTCGTCCCACGAGTCGCGCGCCCACCTGCCGGTCGACTGGGCGAGGTCACCGACCACCGTCAGTGACCCGGTGGCGCTGCGCCGGGCCACCGCGCGCAACTGCATCGGGGACAGGTCCTGTGCCTCGTCGACCACCACGTGCGCGTACCGCCGGCCGGGGGAGTCGATGAGGTGCGCCAGCTCGTCCAGCAGCGGCAGGTCGGCCGCCGACCAGGTCTCCCGGGACAGCCGGTCCGCGCCGCGCCGGTGCAGCGCCCCCACCTCGGCCGGGGTGAACGCGTCCCCGGCGGCGGCCCGCAGCCGTGCGGTGGAGCCGAGCAGGTCGCGCAGCAGGCCGGTCGGCGTCTGCTGCGGCCAGAGCCGCTCGACGAGGTTGCCGACCGCGTCGGACCGGGCCGGGTCGACGCCGGTGCGGGCCGCCACCAGGGCGGCGAGCCGGTCACCGAGCAGCCGGCGCCGGCCGGCGTACGGCAGGGCGGCGGCCCGGGCCACGGCGAGCGCCTCGGCCACCTCGGCGCCGGGCAGCGTGACGAACCGGCCGCCGACGAGCAGCCGCTCGGCCGGGTCGGGGACGCCGATCCGGGCGTCGAGCGCGCGGGCCAGCAGGCTTGCCATCCGGGCCTCGCCCTTGACCCGGGCCACCGCGTCGGACTCGGTGCGCCCGCGGGGCACGTCCGGGGCGAGTCGGCCGACGTCGCGCAGCTCCACCCCGTCGTCGCCGAGCGCGGGCAGGAGTTGGCCGATGTAGCGCACGAACGTCGGGTGCGGCCCGACCACCAGCACGTCCGCGGCGGACATCTCGGCGCGGTGCCGGAACAGCAGCCAGGACACCCGGTGCAGCGCCACGGCGCTCTTGCCGGTGCCGGGACCCCCCTCGATCACCAGCACCTGGTCGCGCGGGGCGCGGATCAGCGCGAACTGGGCGGCCTGGATGGTGGCCACGATGTCCCGCATGGTGCCGGTGCGACCGCGGCCCAGCTCGGCCAGCAGGTGCGCGTCCACCGCCTCGGCGATCTCGGCGAGGATGGTGTCGGTGAGGTCGTCGATGGTGTTGCCGGTGCAGGTGAAGGCGCGCTTGCGGCGCACCCCGGCGGGGTTGTCGGGGGTGGCCTCGAACCAGCCGGCGGCGGCCGGGGCCTGCCAGTTGACCACCAGCACCTCGCCGTCGGCGTCCCGGATCAGGTGCCGCCCGACGTACCGGATCTCGCCGGCCTCGTCGTCGATCCGGCCGAACGCCACCGCGTCGTCGGCCGCGCCGAGCGCCCGCCCGGCGTCGGCGGCGTACCGGCGCAGGTGGGCGGCGGCGGTGGGGTGGGCGGCGGCGGACGGCAGCCGGGCGAGGTGGTCGCGGCGCCGGTCGCGGTGCTCGGCCGCGGTGTCGAAGTACTTCTGCTCGGCGGCGATGTCGGCTGCCCTGGACGCCACGCGGATCTCCCTCATGCCGGTGCGGACCGGTCCGGCCGACGGGACTCGGTCGGACCACCGTACCGGCTCGGTCCGACGCCGCGCCGGAACGTCACCCGCCGGAAACGGCATTGACATATGTCACTGGCCGGCCTAGGGTCTGGTCGAATCGATTCGAGTCGCGCGCTGTGGCGTTCCAGCGGCGACGGCGGGCGGTTCGGGTCGCGGTCGGGCGCGTGCGGTGCGGGTGCCGCCGCCGACGCGACGGCCGGCTGGTCCCGCACCGGGCATGCGGACCAGGGGTGAGGCCCGGGAGCTGAGCCGATCACGGCGGGCCCCGGCGTGCGCGTTCCCCCGTGCCGGCCGGTGGAGTGGCGGTACGGGGATCGTTCGCGGTCCCCGTACCCGAAACAGGTTCTCACCAAGTGGCGAAGGAGCCGCGTCATGACGATACGCAGCACTGTGTTGGGGCCCCTCGCGGCCGCGGCGGCCCTGGTCGTGGTGGCCGCGACGGCAGTGGCCGGCGGTCCGGGCGGGGCCGCGTCGGCCGCGTCGGCCGGCGCGCTCGCGGGGACCGCGGGGTGCGGTCGGGCCCCCACGTTGACCAGTGGTCCCCGGTCCATGCAGAGCAGTGGCCAGAATCGAAGCTTCATCCTGCGGATCCCCGACAACTACGACCGGAACCACCCCTACCGGCTGATCTTCGGATTCCACTGGAACGGCGGCACCGCGAACGACGTCGACTCCGGTGGGGCGGACCGCGAGGCCTGGTCCTACTACGGCCTGCGGCAGCAGGCGAACAACAGCACCATCTTCGTCGCGCCGCAGGGCAACGGGAACGGTTGGGCCAACCCCGGCGGTCAGGACGTGACGTTCGTCGACGACATGATCAGGCTGATCGAGGGGGACCTGTGCGTCGACACGACGCAGCGGTTCGCCCTCGGCTTCAGTTACGGCGGCGGCATGAGCTACGCGCTGGCCTGTGCCCGGGCCACCGTCTTCCGGGCCGTCGCGGTCTACTCCGGTGGCCAGCTCAGCGGGTGCGCCGGCGGCACGCAGCCGATCGCGTACCTGGGGATCCACGGCATCGGGGACCCGGTGCTCAACATCTCGGCCGGCCGCTCGCTGCGGGACACGTTCGTGCGCGCCAACGGCTGCACCCCGCAGAACCCGCCGGAGCCGAGGGCGGGCAGCCTGACGCACCTCACCACCACCTACGCCGGTTGCCGGTCCGGCTATCCGGTGGTGTGGGCCGCGTTCGACGGTGGCCACACCCCTGGCCCGGTGGACGGCGGTGGAGACAGCGGCGCCCGGACCTGGACGAAGACCGAGGTGTGGCGGTTCTTCACCCAGTTCGGCGGGGCCGGGCCGACGCCGACCCCGACGGCCAGCCCGACCACCCCGCCGCCGAGCGGCACGTCCGTCGTCCGCAACGCCGCCGCCGGCCGGTGCCTGGACGTCAACGGTGGCTCGCAGGCCAACGGCGCGGCGGCGATCATCTGGGACTGCCACGGCCAGAGCAACCAGTCCTGGACCTCGACCGCGGCCCAGGAACTGCGCGTCTTCGGCGGCAAGTGTCTCGACGTCAACGGCGCCGGCACCGCCAACGGCAGCTCGGTGATCATCTGGGACTGCAACGGCCAGTCCAACCAGCAGTGGCGGCTCACCGCCGACGGCACGATCACCGGGGTTGGTTCGGGCCGGTGCCTGGACCTGGTCGGCGCCGGTACGGCGAACGGCACGCGGACCGAGATCCGGGACTGCACCGGCGCGGCCAGCCAGCGGTGGAGCCGCGCCTGAGCCGTTGACCGTTCTTCGTGTGAACGCTAACATATGACGTCTTATAGATCGACATTGATCGATTAAAGGTGACCGGGAGGCGGATCGGATGTTCAGCACAGTGAGTCGTCCACGGAGATCGTGGCGGGCGGTGATGTCAGCGGCGGCGGCATCGGTCCTGGCGGCGGCGGCCGTACTGACCGCATCCGCCTCCCCGGCCCAGGCGGCCACCGCCATCACCATCAACGGGGCGTCCGGCGGGCGGGCGCTCGACGGCATCGGCGCGGTCAGCGGCGGCGGCGGGAACAGCAGGTTGTTGATCGACTATCCCGAACCGCAGCGCAGCGACATCCTCGACTATCTCTTCAAGCCGGGCTACGGCGCCGCGATGCAACTGCTCAAGGCGGAGATCGGCGGCGACACCAACTCCACCTCCGGCGCCGAGCCCAGCCACGAGCACACCCGGGGCAGCGTGAACTGCAACCGGGGCTACGAGTGGTGGCTGATGGAGCAGGCCAGGCTGCGTAATCCCACCATCGCGCTGGCCGGCCTGGCCTGGGGGGCGCCGGGCTGGATCGGCAACGGCAACTTCTGGTCCACCGACTCGATCAACTACCTGGTGGGATGGCTGGACTGCGCGGCGACGCACGGGCTGACCATCAACTACCTGGGCGGCTGGAACGAGAAGGGCTGGAACACCACCTGGTACAAGAACCTGCGGTCCACGCTCAACGCCCGCGGCTACGGCAACGTGAAGATCGTCGCCTCGGACGACTGGGGGTGGGGCGCCGTCGACGACTCGCTGCGTGACCCGGCCTTCGCCAGCGCGGTGCAGGTCTTCGGCAGCCACTACGTCTGCGGCTACCGCGGCCCCCAGAGCAGTTGCCCCAGCTCCGCCAACGCGGTCTCGACCGGCAAGCCGCTGTGGGCCAGCGAGAACGGCTCCGACGACTACAACGCCGGCGCGCCGGCGCTCGCCCGGGGCATCAACCGCGGCTACCTCGACGGCAAGATGACCGGCTACATCAACTGGCCGGTGATCGCCGCGATCACCCCGAACATCCCCTGGTCGACCACCGGCGTGGCGGTGGCCCAGCAGCCCTGGTCCGGCGCCTACTCCATCGGCAAGAGCACCTGGGTGATGGCGCACACCACGCAGTTCGCCGCCCCGGGCTGGCGCTACCTCGACGCGTCGAGCGGCTACCTCGGCGGCAACCGCAACAACGGCAGTTACGTCTCGCTCAAGTCCACCAACAACAGTGACTACAGCACCATCATCGAGACGCAGGACGCCGGCGCGGCCCAGCAGCTCGACTTCACCGTCACCGGCGGCCTGTCCACCGGCACCGTGCGCGTCTGGGCGACCAACGTACGGTCGAACAACAGCGCCGACCACTTCGTCCGGGGCAGCGACATCACGCCGAACGGCGGGCGCTTCTCGCTCACCGTCCAGCCCGGCTACGTCTACAGCATCACCACCACCTTCGGACAGGGCAAGGGCACCGCGGTCAGCCCGGCCCAGGGCAACCTGAAGCTGCCGTACAGCGACAACTTCGACAGCTACGCCACCGGCCGCGAGGCCCGGTACCTGATGGACCAGCAGGGCTCGTTCGAGATCGCCGGGTGCACCGCCGGGCGTACCGGCCAGTGCGTGCGCCAGATGTCGGAGCAGGCGCCGATCTACTGGACGTCCGGCCAGGCCGAGCCGTACGCCCTGCTGGGCGACCTGACCTGGCGCAACTACACCGTCTCCTCGGACGTACTGCTGGAGAAGCCCGGTTACGTCCAGCTCATCGGGCGCGGCAACACCTACAACCACCAGGGGCCGCAGAACCTGAACGGCTACTACTTCCGGGTCACCGACGGCGGCGCCTGGTCCATCCGGAGCAACAACACCAGCGGCAACTGGCGCACCCTGGCCAGCGGCAACACCACGGCGCTGGGCACCGGACGCTGGCACAACCTGTCGTTGAAGCTCAACGGCGGCACCCTCACCGCGGCGATCGACGGCACCACCGTCGGCACCGTGTCGGACTCCGCGTGGGTCGCCGGCCAGATCGGGTACGGCACCGGCCAGGGCGTCACCGCCCAGTTCGACAACCTCTCCATCACCCCGGGCGACGGTTCCAGCAGCCCGACCGGCGAGGTTCGCAGCGCGAGCGCCAACCGCTGCCTGGACGTCAACGGCGCCAGCCAGGCCGACGGCGCGGTGGTGCAGATCTGGGACTGCAACGGCGGCGCCAACCAGCAGTGGACGGCCGGCACGAACAACCAGCTCACCGTCTACGGCAACAAGTGCCTCGACGTGGCGGGCACGGCCTCCGGCAGCCGCGCGCGGATCATGACCTGCAACGGCGGCAGCAACCAGCAGTGGCGGCTCAACGCCGACGGCACCATCGTCGGCGTCGGCTCGGGGCTCTGCCTGGACGTCAACGGCGCGGGCACCGCCAACGGCACCGCGGTCCAGGTCTGGACCTGCAACGGCGGCAGCAACCAGCAGTGGGTACGCGGCTGACGCACGACCGTCCGTCGACCCGGTCGCCCCGTCACGGGCGGCCGGGTCGACGCGTCACACCGGCAACTACGGTCAGGGACATGGCCGACTCGTTTGAGGGACGCAGATGATCCCACGACGCACCACCACCGAGCTGGAAGTACCCGACCGGCTGTTCCAGATCACCCACGTGAGCCGGACCCACACCCAGGTGTGGCTCCAGTCGGACGCGAGTGAGAACCACAAGCATCGGCTGGAGGTCCTCTTCCAGGACGTGCGATACCTCTGCATGCCGTTCGTGCTGCGCGGTCTGTGGTTGGCCAAGGCCGAACCGGAGCACGCGGCCCGCCTGCTGGACCAGCACGAGCTGGACGCGGACCCCGCCTGGGACGTCTACCGGGTCTCGCGCACCCAGGACTGGTTCGTGGTCTCGGCCAGCCCGCTCTGGGCGGAGTCGAAGCTGGGCTATCGCGACGAGCCGGTCTTCTGGTCCCAGACGGGCCGCGAGGACGTGGTGGTGTCACTCGGCACGGTGGAGTGACGCCAGCGCACTCGGCACGCGCCCCGGTCCGCTCGACGGGCCGGGGCGCACCCGTGTGGGAGGGAGGCGCGGCCGGAGGAGCGTCAACCCAGGGTTGACGAAAGGCATGCGTCAACCTATGGTTGACGCATGGACGAGACCGAACCGCTCAAGATGAGCCACCCGGTGCGCCTCGACGATCTGATCGAGGGCATCAAGAAGTCGCACACCGACGCGCTCGACCAACTGGCCGACGCCGTCCTCGTCGCCGACCACCTCGGTGACGTCGCCGACCACCTGATCGGGCACTTCGTCGACCAGGCGCGCCGCTCGGGCGCCTCGTGGACGGAGATCGGCCGCAGCATGGGGGTGAGCAAGCAGGCCGCCCAGAAGCGCTCCGCCGCCAAGGCGGAGACCGCTGCCGCGCTCGACCCGAACGCCGGGTTCGGCCGGTTCACCCCGCGCGCCCGCAACGTGGTGCTGGCCTCACAGGAGGAGGCGCGCGCCGCCGGCCACGCCGAGATCACCCCGGGGCACGTCGCGCTGGGGCTGCTCGCCGAGCCGGACGGGCTGGCGGCTGCGTTGATCAAGGCGAGGGGCGTACCCCTGGAGATGTTCCGGGAGGCCGTCGCCGCGACCCTGCCGGCGAAGGCCGACCAGGTCCCGGACCTGATCCCCTACGACGCGCGGGCCAAGAAGGTCTTGGAGCTGACGTTCCGGGAGGCGCTGCGGATGGGGCACAACTACATCGGCACCGAGCACATCCTGCTCGCCCTGCTGGAGGAGGAGGGCGGCGACGGCGTGCTCGGCGGGCTCGGCCTGACGAAGGAGGCGATGGAGTCCGCGGTGGAGGGCGCGCTGGCCGAGCTGGCCCGTAAGCGGGCCTGAACCGCGCCGGGCGCGCGCCACGGGGGCGCGCGCCCGGCACGCGGATGTCAGTCGGCGGCGGGGAAGCCGTAGCGGGCGGCGTGCTCCGGGTCGGCCGGGTCGACCTGGCGGATGCCGGCGTCGGCGAGCCGCTTGTTCACCTCGTCGAGACGGTCCCGGACCAGCCGGGCCTCCTCCTCGGTGACCCGGCCGCGGTGCGGCCGGCCGGCGTGCTCGACGGTGCCGTAGTCGATCTTCTCGGCGGCGCGGCGCGCCTTGGGCGGCTTGACCCGCTCGGCGGTCCGCAGCAACTGCGCCATCGGCACGTCGGTGGCCATCGCGTCGAACTCGCTGGCGGTCAGCACCACCCGGCGCGGCTCACCGCCGCCGTGCCGGTCGTGGATCTCCACCACGGCGACGTCCAGCGCCGCGTCGTCGATGCTCTCCACGTCGACCGCTGTGGCGTCCAGTTGCACGGGCCCGGCGACCAGGTCCGGGTGCTCCAGCACGACGACCCGGACCACCTCGTCGTCGGGGGACAGCGCCTGGCCGGTGAAGTCGGAGACGTGGATCGTCTTCTTGCCCATGCGCGGAGCTTCTCCTGTCGTTGGCCGGAAATCGGACCACAAGACGCTACCGCACAGGCGTACGAAGGCCGGTGCGGCCGCCGCCCGGTGTGTCGCCGCCCGCGCCGGTCAGAGGCTGCCCCTCGGCGCGACCCACTCGGTGGGCTGGCCGGTCAGCGCCGAGATCCGGTCGTAGTCGGCGTCGTAGTGCAACACCACCGCCCCATGGAGTTCGGCGGTCGCCGCGATGATGAGGTCCGGCAGGCGGAAGTTGCGGTGCTGGCTGTCGGCCGCCAGGAGTCGGTGGACGGACAGGGCGCGGTCCATCGCCTCCGTGGTGACGTCCAGCCAGCGGTGCCCGCGGAGTGCCTGCCAGAGGATCTCGTAACCCTTGGGGTGGGGCGCGTTGTTCAGGTATTCCAGGGAGGTCATCTGGCACGCCGCCAGGCGTCCTTCCATCAACAGCGGCTCGAAGCGTTTCCGGACGGAGGGGTGGCGGGCCTGGAGCACGTAGACCGACGTGTCCGCCAGGTGGATCCGACCAGCCATCAGGCCGCGGCCTCGCCCTCTCGTGCGTGTTCGGCCAGCCGGCTCAGATCACGCCCTCCGCCGTGCCGCCACGCCTGCTCCGACATGGTGAAATCCATCTCGACCTGGTCGAAGGCCGAAACGATCTCCTTGGCCTGTCGCCGGACCGCGAACGCGTGGAGCGCGGCGTTGATGGTGGCGACCTTGGTGTCCGTGCCCAACGCTTCCCGGGCCGCTTCGAGCCACTCGTCGTTCACGTCCACGGTGATGCGCGTCACGCCCCCGACCGTACGCCAGGGGAACCGCCTAAAACGCACCAAGGAGTCGGGTGTCGTGGTGTGTCAACCCGTCGTGAGGCCGCGCCAGGCGGGGGTGTCGGCGGGCTGCGCGTTCAGCTCGGCCCAGGAGGCTCCCCGGTGTCGGGCCTCGCGGTAGGCCGGCTGCGCCGGGAATCGCCCGGTCGCGTCGGCGGCCCGCCAGCTCCGCGTCGGGTCCTGCTGGAATCGGTCATTCGGCTTCTGAGGCATGACCACTACCGTCCCAGAGAAACTTGTCCATGTATGGAAATGAATATGACGTGGGATCGATGCGTTCGGTTCCGTCGACGCGTCAGATTCCGGCGGCCGGCAGGCGGACCACGAATCGGCATCCGTCGCTGACGTTCTGGACCTCTACCCGCCCGCCGTGCGCCTCAACCAGGCCGCGCACGATCGCCAGCCCGAGCCCGCCGGATCCGCTCGGCTCCACCGCCGCCGGGGTACGGGCCGGCTCGCCGCGGAACGCCACGTCGAAGACCCGGGGCAGATCGTCCGCCGGAATGCCGCCGCAGGTGTCCGCGACCGCCAGCCAGGCGGTGTCGACGTCCCGCCCCGCGTCCACCGTCACCGTGCCGTCGGCCGGGGTGTAGCGGATCGCGTTGAGCAGCAGGTTGCCCACCACCCGCGCCAGTTCCCGCTCGCTGGCCGTCACCGCCGGCCAACCCGCCTCGGGGGCGACCAGCCGGATCCGGCGGGCGGCGGCCAGCGGCGCCGCGCCGGCCAGCGCGTCGGAGACCACGTCGCCGAGCGCGACCGTGGACAGCGACAACCGGAGCGCGCCGGCGTTGATCCGGGACAGCTCGAACAGGTCGTCCACCAGCCGGGTCATCCGGTCGGTCTCGACCCGGATCCGGCGGTGGTACTCGGCCACCGTCACCGGCTCGTCCACCACCCCGTCCTCCAGCGCCTCGGCCATCGCCCGCAACCCGGCGAGCGGGGTCCGCAGGTCGTGCGAGACCCAGGCGACCAGATCCCGGCGACCCTTCTCGATCTGCCGTTCCCGGGCCCGCGCCTGGTCCGCCCAGACCGCGGCGGCGGCCAGCCGGCGGCCGAACAGCCAGCCCACCGCCAGGCTCACCACGGCGGCGGCGGAGAGCGTGGTCAGCACCACCTGGAGGTCGTGCGGGGACAGGAACATGGCCTGGGCGACCACCGCCACCCCGGCGGCCACCGCGCCGACGGTGGTGGTCAGCAGCACCGAGATGTGCACGGTGATCGACCGGCCGCGCAGCACCCGCAGCGCCACCGCGCCGACCAGCCCCACCGCGAGCGCCGCGGCCAGCGCCGCGCCGAAGATCAGCGCGAGGTCACGCATCGGTCGGCTCGTACCGGTAGCCGACGCCCCAGACGGTGACGATGCGGCGGGGGCGGGCCGGGTCGGCCTCGATCTTCTCCCGCAGCCGCCGCACGTGCACGGTCACCGTCGACTGGTCGCCGAAGCTCCAGCCCCAGACCCGCTCCAGCAGCTCGGCCCGGCGGAACGCCCGCGCCGGATGCCGCATCAGGTGCGCCAGCAGGTCGAACTCGCGCAGCGTGAGGGCCAGCTCCCGGCCGTGCAGGCGGGCCACCCGGGGGCCGGTCTCCACCTCCAGGTCGCCGTCCGTGAGCAGCTCCGGCAGCGCGCCGGCCGGCTCGCCACCGGACCGGCGCAGCACCGACCGGACCCGCAGCACCAGCTCGCGCGGGGAGAACGGCTTGCCCAGGTAGTCGTCCGCGCCCAGTTGCAGGCCGAGGATCCGGTCGGCCTCGTCGCCGCGCGCGGTCAGCATGACGATGGGTACGCCGTCCGGCCGCTCCCGGAGTCGCCGGCACACCTCCAACCCGTCGAGCACGGGGAGCATCAGGTCCAGCACCACCAGGTGCGGCGGGCGGCGGGACACGGCGTCCAGGGCCGTGGCCCCGTCGCCGGCGTGCTCGACCTCGTAGCCGGCGTGCTCCAGGTAGCGGCAGACCACGTCGGCGACCGTCCGGTCGTCGTCGACCACCAGCACCCGCTGCGCCACCGTGCACCTCCTGCCGGCCGGGAGGCCAGCGTAGCCACGGGCGGACACGTGATCCATTGCCAGGTTCTTACGGTCGGCGGCGACCGGGTGGGCCCGGTGGGCGTACCGTGATCATGTGCTCGACCGGCGGCTCTTCCTGCACCTGGCGACCTGGTTGGGGCAGTGGCCGGCGGGCCCCGGGTTGCACGTGGTCCGGTCCTGGCGCCGCGCCCGCCCGGCCTGGGACGGTCGGCCGCGCCCGGCCATCGGCGTCGCGGTCGGCGACAGCACCATCCTCTCGGTGCCGCCGGCCCGGGTCGAGGCGGTGCGCGCGCTGGTCGCGGGGCGGTCGATCGAGGAGTGGCTGCCGGCGTTGCCGGCGGCGGTCGGCGCCCCGGAACTCACCACGAACCGGGGAGTGTTCCGCTGGTGCACCGACCCGGCGCCGCTGCCCGACGTGGGGGAGTGGCTGCCGCCGGCGATGCCGGGGGCCCCGCCCTGGCTGGGCCTCTTCGACAGCGACGTGCTGGTGGTCCGGGACGCCGACGGCGCCTACCTGGCCGGCGTGGGGATCAAGCGGCACGACGCGTACGGGCACGAGCTGGCGGTGGGCACGGTGCCGGCGGCCCGGGGGCGCGGGCTGGCCCGGCGGCTGGTCGCGCAGGCGGCCCGGCGGGTGCTGGCCGAGGGGGCGATCCCCACCTACGTGCACGGCCCGGGCAACCTGGCGTCGGCCCGGGTGGCCGAGGCGGCCGGGTTCCCGGACCGGGGCTGGACCTCGTTCGGCGTCTTCCCGCACTGATCGGCGGCGTGGGCGCGGACCGTGGATCCCGGGCCGGATCCACGGTCCGCTGCCTCTCCCCCCAGGCCCCGATACCGGTAACGCTAGGTGAACGTATGCGGTCGGGCAAGATGCTGACCTTGTCTGGTTGTGGACTTGACCTGCGAAATCCCGGTTGCGATCACGTAGTGGTCAGTGACGCAGCGTGTTGATGAGCGTGACTGCCTGACGGGTGACCGGGCGCAGCACCCGGAGTCGGGACAGTGCCACCAGACGGTCGACCAACGGGACCGCGCCGTCGATGAGCTGTCGGGTCCTGACCTGCTCGGGTGAGCGGTCGTGCACCCAGTAGAGCACCACGCCCAGGTAGCCGAGCCAGAGCAGTTCCGGCAGCGCGGCCCGCAGTTCGGGGTCCGGCTTCGCGGTGGAGCCCGCGAGCACCTCGCGGAAGAGCGCCACGGACGCCTCCCGGGGCGCCGACGACTCGGCGGAGAACGGGCTGAGCGGCGAGGTCGGCTCCGCCGCCGTCTTGAAGAACGAGCCGGCGAACGAGTGGTACGGACTCAGCACGTCCACGCCGGCGTGCAGCACGCCGGCCAGCCGGGGCGCAAGGTCCCGCTCCCGGGCGAGCACCGGCGCGGCGGCGGTCCGGTGCTCACGCTGGGTGTCCGCGTAGAACTCCTGGACCAGGTGTTCCTTCGAGCCGAAGTAGTAGTAGGCGTTGCCCACCGCCACGCCGGCCTCCTGGGCGACGGCCCGCATGGTGGTGCGCGCGTACCCCCGTTCGCGGAACAGCCGCATCGCGGTGTCCAGGATCAGCCGGCGGGTCTGCTCACCCCGGGCGGTCGCCCCGCCGCTCGGGCCACCCGCACCGTTCGTCGGCGCACTCTGCTCGGTCATCGTCGTCACCGTATCCCGGTTCCCGGACGCGTTCGCGAACCGCGGCGGCGGCCGCCACCACCCGCCGGGCCAGCGGCAGCAGGTGCGGGCGGGCCAGCCGTTCGGCGGTGGCCCGGTGCCCGGCGAGCGCCCAGAGGCAGGCGAACCAGGCGCCGTCGCCGGTCCAGACCGCGCCGGTGTCGGCGACCACTGTCAGCTCCCGCAGCGTGGCGTCGTGGTCCAGCCCGGGGAAGCGCTGCCGGGCCTGCGCCGACCCGGCCGCCACGAACTCCAGCGGTACGAGTTGGTCGCGTGCGGCGAGCCACCGCCGGGCGGAACGGCACAGCGGGCAGCCCGCGTCGTAGAGGACGGTGAACCCGCGGATTCCACCGGCCCCGTGCCCGGTGGAATCCGACGGGTGCCCGCCGGGGGCGGACGTCACCGGGCCGGCGGGTTCGGGCCGGCGGGCTGGACCGGTCGCGGGACGCCCTGCGGCGGGAGCATGCCGGCCGGCGGGATCGGCGGTTGGGTCGACTGCTGGCGCAGCCGGCCGCGCCGGTAGCGGCCGAGGGCGAACACGTTGAAGAAGTGCAGGGCGCCCAGGACCAGGAGCACCATCCCCACCTTCAGGGACAGTTGCTCCAGCGCCTGGCTGGCGTCGCCGATCGGGTCGGACTCCTTCATGGCCACCGTGACGTAGCCGAGGTTGAGCAGGTAGAAGCCGACCACCAGCAGGCTGTTGACGGCCTCGGCCAGCCGGCTGTCGGGGAACACGTCCCGCAGGAAGACCAACCCGTTGCGGGAGAGCGTCCGCGCCACCCAGACGGTCAGCCCGATGCTGACCGCGAGGTACGCCAGGTACATCCAGACCTTCGCATCCATCCCCGTCGCCTTTCTTGAACGCGTTCAAATTTGCGTCCCGCTGAGCGTACGACGTCTTTTGAACGTGTTCAAGTCGGGGGTCCCGGAAACGCGCCGGCCCGCCGTCGATGGACGGCGGGCCGGCGGGAACGGACGGATCAGCCGGTCAGGCCGAGCACCCGGGCGGCGGCGCGACCGTTGGCGTGGCTCGCGCCGTAGGTGGCGACGAACGCCCGCGCGCCGGCCGGCCGCCACGCCCCCGGCCAGCCCATCTCCACCACTGTCACCGGGTGCGTGGCGGCCAGCGTCTCGACCAGCTCCCGCGCCCCGGGCAGCCGGTGCAGGTGCCGTCCGACCAGCACCACCGCCCGCTCGCCGGCGAGCCGGCCCAGCTCGCCCGGGTCGGTCTCACCGGCCACCGCGCGGGCCTGTTCGACACCGGCGGCCAGGTGCGGGCCCAGCCCCCACGGCACCCGCCCCTCGGCGATGGTGGAGGTGGCGTGCACCTGCACCACCAGCGGGGCGCCCGGACCGGGCAGGTCGCCCTCGACGTGCACCGCCCGCAGCGCGGCGGCGTAGCCGAGGTCGTCGGCGGCCGGCGTCGGGGCGTCGGCCGGGCCGGCCCAGCCGGCCAGCGCGGCGGTCCGGCCGGCGGCCTCCTCCACCCGGGCGCGGTCCAGCCGGCCGTCCCCGAGCGCGGCGACGATCTCGGCGGCGACGCGTTCCACCAGCGCGGCGTCGACCTGGGCGCCGATGCAGAGCAGGTCGGCGCCGGCGGCCAGCGCGCGGACCGCGGCCGGACCCACCCCGCCGGCGGCCAGCGCCGCGCCCTTCATCTCCAGCGCGTCGGTGACGACCGTGCCGGTGAAGCCGTACTCGACGCGCAGCAGGTCGTGCAGCACCGCCCGGCTGAACGTCGCCGGGCCGTCGCCGGTCAGCGCCGGCACCCGGATGTGCGCGGTCATCACCGCGCGTACGCCGGCGTCGACCACCGCGGCGAACGGCGGCAGGTCCCGCTCCCGCAGCAGGGCCGGCGGCACGTCGACAGTGGGCAGCTCGTGGTGGGAGTCGGCGACCGTGGCGCCGTGCCCGGGGAAGTGCTTGGCGCAGGCGGCCACCCCGGCCGACTGGAGGCCGTCGACCGCGGCGGCCGAGTGCACCGCCACCCGCTTCGGGTCCGCGCCGAACGAGCGGGTGCCGATCACCGGGTTCTCGTCGGCGGTGTTCACGTCGACCGTGGGGGCCAGATCGAGCGTGAGGCCGAGCGCGGCCAGCTCCGCGCCGATCGCCGCGTACACCGCCCGGGTGAGGTCGGGGTCGTCGACCGCGCCGAGCGCGGCGTTGCCCGGGTACGGGCTGCCGGTGGCGTGGGCCAGCCGGGTGACGTCGCCGCCCTCCTCGTCGATCGCGACGATCACGTCCGGGCGGCCGGCGCGCAGCGCCGCCGTGGACGCCGCCACCTGGGCCGGGTCGTGCACGTTGGTGCCGAACAGGGTGTGCCCGGCGAGCCCGTCGCCGAGCAGGTCGACCGCCCAGCCCGGCGGCACCGGGCCGGGGTACGCGGCCAGCAACGTGCCCAGCGCGAGCCGACGGAGTCCTGGATCCAGCCCCACTGTCGTTCCCCTTTCCCTGCCGGGTCGTCCGACCTCCGTCGGACGGGGTGGCCGATACGCTAACGGGCACCCTTCGGCAGGCGTTTCATGGTGAGAAAACCTTACGGAAAAATTGAGGACGTTGGCATGAGTGCGACCCGGCTGCCCGGCACCCCCCGACTGTTGCGGGCGCTCAACGACCGTGCGGCGCTGGAGCTGCTGCTCGAGCGCGGCCCGCTGACCCGGGCCCGGATCGGCGAGCTGACCGGGCTCTCCAAGGTGACCGCGTCCCAGCTCGTCGAGCGGCTGGAGGAACGCGGCCTGGTCGCCCGGGTCGGCGAGCAGGCCGGCGGGCGGGGCCCGAACGCCCAGCTCTACGCGGTGCGGCCGGGCAGCGCGTACGTGGTCGGCGTGGACGTCGGCGCGGAGCGGGTGGTGGCCGCCTGCGCCGACATCACCGGCACCGTCGCCGGTCGGGTCGAGCAGTCGACGAAGGACACCGACGACCCGGTCGGCGTGGTGCACAACGCCGTGGTGCAGGCCGCCAGCAGTGCCGGGGCGGAGCTGTCCGCGGTCCGGCGCGTCGTGCTGGGCACCCCCGGCCTGGTCGACCCGCACACCGGCGACATCACGTTCGCGTTCAACCTGCCGCGCTGGCACAGCGGTCTGCTCGCCGCGCTCCGGGAGGACCTGGACACCCCGGTCGTGTTCGAGAACGACGTGAACCTCGCCGCGGTGGCCGAGGCGCAGTCGGGCGCCGCCCGGGGCACCGCCGACTTCGTGCTGGTCTGGGTGGACGCGGGTGTCGGCCTGGCGATCATGCTGGGCGGCCGGCTGCACCACGGCAGCAGCGGCGCGGCCGGCGAGATCGGCTACCTGCCGGTGCCCGGGGTGCCCATCCCGCGGGACGTGTCGCGGCGGGCCAAGCCGGCGTTCCAGCAGCTCGCCGGCGCCGACGCGGTGCGCGCGGTGGCCGCCGAGCACGGCTTCGCCACGCCGGACGCGGCCGAGCAGGGCGTCGCGGCGGCCCGGGCGGCCGAGGCGGTGCAGGCCGCCATCGCCGCCGGCGCGGCCGGCGGCCAGGTGCTGGACGAGCTGGCCCGCCGGCTGGCGCTGGGCGTGGCGAGCACCTGCGTGGTGCTCGACCCGCCGCTTGTGGTGCTCGCCGGCGCGGTCGGCCGGGCCGGCGGGGCGGCGCTGGCCGAACGGGTGCAGCAGGAGGTCGCGGCCATCACGCTGGTCCGTCCCCGGGTGGTGAGCACCGGGCTGACCGAGGAGCCGATCCTGCGCGGCGCGTTGCGCACCGCGCTCGACGCGGTCCGGGACGAGGTGTTCGGCTCGACGGTCGGCTGACCGCCGACCCGTCACCGCCCCGGCCGCCATGTGAAGGAATTCTTCACGCTGCGGGCGGAGTCTGCAAGGAGTTGTCGGCGCCGCCCGGCCGGCCGGGCGGCGCCGACGTGCTCAGATCAGGTCGCGGCGGCGGAACACCGCGAACGCGGCGGCCACCAGCGCGGCGGTGAGCCCGACCAGGACCACCAGGCCCGCCGGCCAACCCACCGTGTAGGAGCCGTCGCAGAAGCCGGAGATCCCGGTGCGGCACGCGTTGTCGTCCCAGAACCGCACCTGGCCGGCGAGCCACGCCCCCAGATAGCTGGAGAGCATGAACCGGTCCGGACGGCCCACCTGGAGGATCTGGAACACCAGCCGCGCGCCCAGCTCCCACACCACCACGTACGCGGCCACCGTGCCGAGCGCCGCCGAGGTGTGCCGGCCCAGCGTGGCCACCGCGAACCCGAGCGCCGCGGCGAGCAGCACCAGCACCACGCCGCGCGCCCAGACCGCGCCGAGCCCGGCCCAGAACTCGCCGCTCATCCGGCCGGTCAGCCCGGACGCCTGGCCGATCAGCCAGAACGCACCGAGGTACGCCACCGACGCCAGCACGGAGAGACCGAGCAGACCACCCAGCAGCGTGCCGAGCTTCGCGGCGAACACGGTCGGTCGGCGTGGCCGCCACAGCAGCAGGTTGACCACGCCGCCCGAGTTCAGGTCCGCCCCGATGTAGGAGGCGCCGACCAGGAACCCGAACAGCGCCAGGAACGCGATCAGGAAGTAGAGCAGTGGCTTGGCCTCCTTGGCGAAGACGAACACGCCGCTGAGGTAGTCGGACGCGGTCGGCAGCTGCTCGGACTGGGCCGGATCGATCTGGGCGCAGTCCCGCGGCAGGTAGTCGTTCTCGTCCGGGCTGAGCGTGCCCGCCTTGATCCGCAGGCAGCGGTCGTGCGCCAGCTCCAGCCGGCGCACCTCGTCCGCGGCCTGCGACTGGGCCCGGCTCAGCTCCACAGCGGTCGGCCGGTGCGAGCCGCCCAGCGTGGTCACCACCGTCACCGCGAACGCGACCGCCAGCAACACCACCATGAGCTGGACGAAGCGCCGGGCGGCGAGCCGCTCCAACTCGGCACGGACCAGGTTCACGCGTCCACCTCCCGGCTGCCCCGTACGTCGAGATCGATCACGCCGTCGTGGACCGGCGCGCCGTCCACCTGCCGCGGCACCGCCACGTGCTCGTGGCCGCCGGTCAACTCCAGGAAGACGCTCTCCAGGTCGGGGCGGAGCGGGACCAGCTCCCGCACCCACATGCCCTGCTCGCCCAGCGTGCGGCTGATCACCTCGGGGTCCTCCACGCCGGTCACCACCAGATGGTCGGCGTGCCCGGCCACCGACAGGCCGGCCCGGCCCAGCAGGTGCGCGGCCGGCTCGGGCTCGGCCACCCGGACCCGCCACTGGTGCTGGTCGAAGCCGGCCAGCACCTCGTCGACCCGGCCGTGCGCGACCCGCCGCCCCCGGCTGACGATCGTCACGTGGTCGCAGATCAGCTGGATCTCGGCGAGGATGTGGCTGGACAGCAGCACGGTCACCCCGGACGCGGCGAGCGACCGGGTCAGGTCACGCATCTCCCGGATGCCGGCCGGGTCCAGCCCGTTCGCCGGCTCGTCGAGGATCAGCAGCTCCGGTCGCTTGAGCAGGGCCGAGGCCACCGCCAGCCGCTGCTTCATGCCGAGCGAGTAGCCCTTGACCCGCTCCTCGCCCCGGTCCCGCAGGCCGACCTGCTCCAGCACCTCGTCCACCCGGCTGGTGGGCACGCCGCCGGCGAGCGCCAGCAGCCGCAGCGTCCGGTGCGCGGTGAAGTTGCCGAAGAACTGCGGGCTCTCCACGATGGCGCCGACCCGCCCGGCCACGTCCGGCAGCTGCTCCGGGGAGCGGGCGCCCAACACGTGCATCTGGCCGGCATCCGGCCGGACCAACCCGAGCAGGGCCCGCAGCGTCGTCGTCTTGCCCGAGCCGTTCGGCCCGAGGAAACCGTGCACCTGGCCGGCCTCGACCAGCATGTGGAAGTCGTCGACGGCGACCCGGCGCCCCTGACGCAGCGTGCGGAACGTCTTGCGGAGGCCGGCGATCTCGATGACCGCGCTCATCCGCCTGCCTCCCGGCAGCGGTCGGGCATGAGTCGTCCTTCCTCCGGCGGTGACCAACGACACGGCGCCCCACCCTATGGCGGCGGCGCCGCCCGTGGGGGGCGCCGGGCCGGGTGCGTGGTTGGATGGGGCGGTGACTGGTGACCTGATCCCCGGCGCCGTGGGCGCCCCCGCTCCCTCGACCGTGGACGCGGATCTGGTGGTCAGCCTCGACGGGGTCGGCGTCGTGCGCTCCGGCACCGCGCTGGTGCACGACGTCGACTGGCGGGTCGAGCTGGACGAACGGTGGGTGCTGCTCGGCCCGAACGGCGCCGGCAAGACCACACTGCTCAACCTGGCCGCCGGCCGGCTGCACCCGAGCAGCGGCGTCGCGCACGTGCTCGGCGAGCGCATCGGCCGCACCGACGTCAACGAGCTGCGTACCCGGATCGGCCTCTCCACCGCCACCCTCGCCGAGCGGATCCCCGCCGAGGAGCGGGTCGTCGACGTGGTGGTGACCGCCGCCTGGTCGGTGGTCGGCCGCTGGCGGGAGAGCTACGACCGCACCGACGAGACGCGGGCCGCCGCGCTGCTGAGCCAGCTCGGCGTCGGCCACCTCGCCGAGCGCGGCTACGGCACGCTCTCCGAGGGCGAGCGCAAGCGGGTGCAGATCGCCCGCGCCCTGATGACCGACCCGGAGCTGCTGCTGCTCGACGAGCCCGCCGCCGGGCTCGACCTGGGCGGTCGGGAGGACCTGGTGGCCCGGCTCGCCGAGCTGGCGTACGACCCGGACGCCCCGGCCATGGTGCTGGTCACCCACCACGTCGAGGAGATCCCGCCCGGTTTCACCCACGCGCTGCTGCTGCGCGAGGGCGGCGTGATGGCACAGGGCCTGCTCGCCGACGTGCTCACCGCCGACAACCTGTCCAAGACCTTCGGCCTGCCGCTGGTCGTCTCGCGGGCCGGCGACCGCTGGACCGCCCGGGCCGCCTGAGCCTGTCATGCCGCAGACCCGGATCGCCGTCGTCGGCAGCGCCAACATGGACCTGGTGGGCACCGCCGCCGCGCTGCCCCGGCCCGGCGAGACCGTGCTCGGCAGCGACTTCGTCATGCTGCCCGGCGGCAAGGGCGCCAACCAGGCGGTCGCCGCGGTCCGCGCCGGCGCGTCCTGCGTCTTCCTCGGCGCGATCGGCTCGGACGCGTTCGGCGTCACCCTCCGGGCCCGGATCACCGCGGCCGGCGTCGACACCGGTCACCTCCGGGTGACGTACGGCCCGTCCGGTGTCGCCCTGGTCATGGTGGGCGGCGCGGGCGAGAACGCCATCCTGGTCACCCCGGGCGCGAACGAGGCGTTCACCGGGCTCACCGCTGACGAGCTGGCCGCCGTACGCGAGGCGGACGTACTGGTCGCGCAGCTCGAGGTGCCGGTCGAGACGGTGACCGAGGCGGCGCTGGCGGCCCGGGCCGCCGGCACCCGGGTGGTGCTCAACGCGGCGCCGGCCCGGTCGCTGCCGGCCGAGCTGCTCGCCGCGACCGACCTGCTGGTGGTCAACGAGCCCGAGGCGCAGGCGTTGACCGGTCGGGGCCGGGACGAGCCGGCGGCGCTGCTCGACCTGGTGCCCCGCGCGGTGCTCACGCTCGGCGGCGACGGCGCCTGGTACGTCGACCGGGACCGCCCGGCGGTGCACGTGCCGGCCGTACCGGTGGACGTGGTCGACTCCACCGCCGCCGGTGACGCCTTCACCGCCGCGCTCGCGGTGGCCTGGGGCGAGGGCCGCGACCTGGCCGAGGCGGTGCGCTGGGCGGCGGCCGCCGGGGCGGCCTGCGTCCGCAAGCTCGGCGCCTCCGTGGCCCTGCCCCACCGCCCGGAGATCGACGCGCTGTTCGCGAGTTGTTAAGGAGGGGCCCCCGCTTAACGCCTCCGGTATAGGCGGGGCCCCTTCTTAACTCTCGGCGCGCTCGCCGCGCCGGCGGAGCATGGCGAGGCCGGGGATGCCGGCCACCGCGAGCTTCAGGTCCCGGGTGACGTCCAGCAGGTCGTGCAGGTCCGGGCCGACCCGGTCGAGGGTGGCCAGGATCGGCAGCACGTCCGAGGTCAGGTGCTCCTTCAACTTCGGCAGCTCGTCGACGAGCCGGATCGCGGCGGTCACCTCCTCCGGGCTGAGCTGCTCGACGAAGCGGGCCGCCATCGGCGCGGCCCGGCGCAGCGTCGCCTCGTACGCGGTCAGCAGCTCGGCCGCGGTGCCGGCGGCCTGCTCGGCGGTGGCCACCGTGCCGGCGGCCCGGGTCGCCACGGTGTCCGCCTCGGCCACCACGCCGGCCGCCGCCCGCGCCACCCGGTCCGCCTCGCCGACCACCGTGGCCGCGGCGGCGGAGACCCGTTCCGCCTCGCCGACCACCACGGCTGCTGCGGCGGCCACCTCGGTCGCGGTGTCGATCGCGGTGGTGGCGGCGGCGCTGATCACGGCCACCTCACGCACCGCCCCCTCGGCGTCGGTGAGCACCCGGTCGGTGCGGTCGAGCGTGCCCTCGATCCGGTCGACCACCCCGTTGATCCGTCGCACCAGCGCCTCCACCTCGTCGAGCACGGCGAAGGCACGGGCTGGCACGGCGGCGAACGCGGCGGCGGAACCGAGCGCCTGGTCCAGGGCGGAGCGGGTGAGGCCGACGACGGCGCCGGGCCGGGGAAGTGGGATCGCCATGCCGACAAGTGTGCGTCGCGCCGGCCAGCCGCGCCCGGTGGCGCCTGAGCCAGACGGTGAACCCTCGCCGCCGGTGCGGTTGCCGAAGAGGTGTCGAGCCTCACCAACCGCTGCCCACCACCCCCGGCGGACCTACTCTGCCGGGGGATTGACGTAGACGCCTCGGCCCGGCTGCCCGTACACGAGGTTCCGTGCCTTGAGCTGGATCATGACGAAGCGGATCACCGTCTCGCTGACCTCGTAGATGTCGCATAGCTGCCGCGTGCTGGGCAGGCGGTCACCTGGCTTCAGAACGCCGGACTCAATCTGCCGCGTGATGTCGTCGGCGATCTGTTGATACAGCGGCTCGGCCATCCGTCACCCTCCCTGCATTCAGGGAACACGCGGGGGGATCAAGGAGGCGACACGGGGTATTGCGGGTGTACCCAGCGTACCTAGTAACGTAGGTTGAAGTGGTGGCGACGGTGAGTTTCGACGAATACCTCCGGGCGGCAGCCCTGACCCTGGCGCGCAGGCACCGGCCCACCTGGGACTACCTGCTCAAACGGGTGACCTGTCGGTGCGGTCGGGATCTCCCCTGTCACGCGAAGCACCGCGTCCCGATCAACCGGGGGCACTGGCCGGAGGCGTCATGACGATCCCGGTTCGCCGCGATGTGCCTTTCCTGGTGCAGCTCGCCTGGTCATGCCTGGACCACCACCGCCACAAGCGCTGCCATCGGTGCTCGGAGGACGATCCCTGCCCGGCGGTTGGGGAGGCGCGTGCCCGGATCAAGGAGTGGCGTAAGGCATGCGTCCTGCTTGGGCGGTCCCGATGAGCGCAGCTCGCGCCGGGGACCTCATCCACGTCACCCGAGCGGCCAGCCCGCAGTTCGTCAACCCGATCATGTTCCGCGTCATCCGCCAGCTCGAATGGACGACCTACGACGGGTGGGTGTGGCTCGACGGCTACCAGCTTGACCAGCGTGGGGATGCGATCGCTCGACGGTCCCTCTTCGTGCGATCCGCTGGCCTGGTCACCCAACGACGGACCGCCCCCACTCCTGGCCGTGGGGGGCCATCCATCCCGCCATGAGCAGGCCGCGCGCGTTGATCCGGCTTGGCCGTCCCGGACGGAGCAACGCTGGCTCTCCCGCAGCGCGGACGGGCCGCGTAGGGTGCCGGCATGCCCGCCCCCGGCCCGGCCCCGCGGCGACTCCTCGTGCTCGGCGCGCTCGCCCTGCTCGCCGTCGTGCTCGGCACGCTGCTGCTGGTCCGCGCGGACGCCGGCCTGAGCACGCGGCGGGCCACCGTCGCCGGGGTGCCGCTCACCGAGGTACGCCAGTCCGGGGCGGGCGGCGACCGTCGACCGGGGGTGGTGATCGCCCACGGGTTCGCCGGCTCCGCCCGGCTGATGCGCCCGCTGGCCGACTCGGTGGCCCGGCACGGCGCGGTCGCGGTGCTTCTCGACTTCGCCGGGCACGGCGCCAACCCGGCCGGGCTGCCCGGTGCGGGGCGGGACGACGAGCGGGCCAGGGCGGTCCTGCGGCACGACCTGGACGTCGCGCTGGCCTGGCTGCGGAGCCGGCCGGACGTCGACCCGGACCGGATCGTCCTGGTCGGCCACTCGATGGGCGCCGGGGCGGTCACCCGCTACGCGGTCGCCCACCCGGAGATCACCCGGACCGTGGCGATCTCGCTGCCCGACGCGGACGACGTGCCGCCCGGCTGGGCGGGCCGCCTCACGGTGGTGGTGGGCGGGCTGGAGTTTCCTGACTTCCGCCGGGCGGCCGAGGCGGCGACGGCCGGCGGGCCACCGGGGGCTCGGGAGCGGGTGGTGGCACCCGGCACCGAGCACATCTCGGTGCTCTTCGCGCCGCGTACCCACGCCGCGACGCTGGCCGCGATCCCGGGTCGCCCCGGCGGTCCGCCGCCGGCCCCGCTGACCCGCCTGGCCGGCGGCGGGCTGCTCCTGCTCGGCTTGGGGCTCGGCTTCGTACCACTGGCCTCGCTGCTGCTGCGCGGCCCGCCGCCGCCCGCCGCGTCGGCCGGCGGACCACGCTCCTGGCCGGGTCGGTGGCTCGCGGTGGCGGTGCCGGCGGCCGGGCTCGGCGCGGTCCTCGCCGCGCCGTTGCCGACCGACCGGCTGCCGCTCGCGGTCGGCGGGCACGTGGCCGTGTTCCTGCTGCTCACCGGTGTGCTGCTGGTCGCGGCGCACCGGAGGTTCCGGCCCCGCCGAACGCCGGCCGGCCATTCCGGACGGCCAACGCGCGCCGCCGGGGTGGCGGCGGTGCTTCTCGGGTACGCGGTGCTCGCCGTCGCGTTGCCGCTGCACCTGGGGTTCACGTCGACGGCACCGGTCGGCGCCCGCTGGTGGCTGCTGCCCCTGGTGGCGCTCTGTTGCCTGGTCTTCCTGCTCGGCGCCGAGTTGGTCACCGAGGGCCGGGGCGGGGCCTACGCGGCGGTCGGCGGGCTCGCGGTGGTGGTCCTGGCCGGAGCGGCGGTGACCGGCCTGGCACCCGGGTTCGTGCTGCTGGTGGTGCCGCTCTTCGCGGCGCTGGTGGCCTGGCAGGCGGCGTGGGCCGGGGTGCTGCGCCGGCGCGACGCGCCGTGGTGGCTGCCGGCAGCGGTCGGTGCGGTGCTGCTCGCCTGGCCGATCGCCACCACGCTGCCGCTGGCCTGAGCCGGGGTGGGGATCAGCGGCTCGGCCGCGCCACCCGCAGCGCCCACCAGATCAGCGGCGCCTGCATCGGCACCCGGCCGTAGGCGACCGCCCGCTTCACCGGCCGTCGCCGTCGCCAGTCCCAGGCCATCTGCGCGTTCGCCGGCAGCACCGCGACGAACAACGCCGCCGCGGCGAGGCCACCCCGTCGTCGGGTCGCCGGATGCGCCACCGCCGCCGCCACGGCCAGCTCCGCGACCCCCGAGGCGTACGTCCAGAAGCGGGCTGGACCGGGCAGCGCGCGCGGCACGATCGGGTCGTAGAAGCCGGGGCGGGCGAAGTGGGTGACGCCTGCGGCGGCGAGTAGCCCGGCGAGCGCGACGGCCTCGCCGCGACGGTGGGTCATCGTCGGTCTCCCTGCTGTTCGACGGCGCGCTGCACGGCCCGGTAGATCTGCCCGAACCGTAGCGCGTCGGGCGTGCGGACCAGCATCGTCTCCCGCCCGTGGACCTGCACCCACAGCTCGTGCACCCGGTTGCCCCGTTCGTAGGAGCGGTCCAGCCAGCCCAGCGGCACCTCCAGGAACGGGGTGAGCGCGAGCCCGACCACCACGAACGCGGCCACGATGATCAGGGCGAGCTTCCAGTCGCCCCGGTCCTGGGCCGCCCAGGCCAGCGACAGCACGCAGACCAGCGCCGCCAGCGGTGGCAGCGACAGCAGCAGGACCAGCACGCCCCGGCCCAGGACCCGGCCCCGGACCGCCATCGTGGTCGTGCCCCGGGCATGCCAGACGTACGTGATGTCGGCGAGCCGGACGACGTGCCCGCCGGCGTGGATGGCCGTCGAGGTGACCTGTACCGCGTCGTCCCGGTAATAGAGGGTCATAAATCAGCGTAACCACCGGTGGGAGAACACGCCCCGCCTGCCCGCGTCGCCGGCGAGCCGGATCCTCGACGGGTCGCCGTGCCGGATCCGTTGCCCGGGGCCGATGCTCGGGGCGGCCCGGAGCCGGTGGTCGGGCGAGATGCCGTTTGCGCTGTGGCCCCTCGTCTTTCCCGCGAGGTCGTCGTCGCCTCGCCTGGTCACCGCCCGATTCGGTGACTAGGCGCTGCACTCCGTTCCCGATCGTGGCCGTTTCGGCAAGGTGGGGGTATCGACCGTCTTGATCAACGCCAGTTCGGAGAACTGGTGGGGTCAGAGCGCCTTCGTTAGCGCCACCTCGGCGAAGTGGAGTGGATCAAGGAAGAGGGCGGGGTGCCGAAGGTGGTGAGTCGTTCGTGACCTCAACGTGAAAGGCCGCGCGCGGGCATCCACGTCGCACAGCGCTCCGCCGGAGGGCCCTCCGAACAGCGCTCCGCTGAGCACGCCCCCGCCGGACGGCCCGGCTCAGATGAGCCCCCGCGTCGGACGGGCCGGCGTGGACCGGGCCGCTGGACCGGAAGACCGGCGCGGGCCGCCAGAGCGGGCCGGCGGACCGAAACACCGCGGGCCGGCGGGCCGGAAGACCGCGGGCCGGCGGGCCGGAAGACCGGCGCGGGCCGCTGGGTCGGAACCCCGGAGCGGGCGCGCGGAGAAGGGCGAGGATCGCTAGCGTGCCGGGCATGACGGATCGGATCGGGACAGGAGCAGTCGGGGCCGGACCGGACGGGGACGAGCGGGCGCGCAACGTCGAGGTGGTCCGGCGTTACCTGCGCACCTTCGTCACCAAGGACCTGGCCGAGCTGGCCGAGGTGGTGGACGAGGACGTGGAGATCTACGGTTCCGGCACGGCGGTACGCGGCCGGCGGTGGCCCGAGGCGGCCGTCTCCTCGCCCGGCCTGACCGTGCTCGACCAGGACATCCGGGAGATCTTCGCGGCCGAGGACCGGGTGGTGGTGTCGATGGCGCAGACCTACCGGCGGGACGCGACCGGGGCGACCACGGTGCAGAGCGCCTGCAAGATGTATCGGCTGGCCGGCGGCCGGATCGTCCAGTTCTGGGGCGAGCAGGACACCTACGGCCTGCTGCGCGGGCTGGGCCTGCTGCCGGACGACCCGATCACGTTCTGAGCGGGCACCCGTTCCATGGCCCGCTGCACCGCCCGGTAGATCTGGCCGAAGCGCAGCGCGTCGCCGGTGTGCAGCAGCCGCACCGGCTGGCCCCGCCAGGTGGCCCACATCTCCAGCTCCCGGCTGCCCCGCACGTACGAGCGGTCCAGGTGTTCGAAGAGCACGTCGGCGAGCGGCCCGACGGCGAGGCCGATCAGCACGGAGGCCCCGACGATGGCGATGGTGACGGTGAGCGAGCGGTGCAGCCAGACCGCCAGCGCGATGCCCAGCAGCGCGGCCACCAGCGGCCCGGCGAGCGCCGCGCCGATCGCGCCGCGCCCGGCCAGCACCCGCCAGGAGCGGCTGCCCCGGCGGTGCCACACCAGGGTCAGCTCGGCCAGCGGGTAGCTCTGGTCGTCGACCCGCAGCGCGGTGGCGGTGACCCGGACCGACCGGTCGTCGTAGTAGGTGGTCATGACCTCACTCCCGGTGTCCGGCGTCTACCGCACTGTCTACCCCAACGACGTGGGTCGTAAGGTTGGCACGCTACTTCGACGAGGAAGTGAGGGCGGCGTGGGCGAGTTCGTCAGGCTGGAAGTGAAGGACGGCATCGGGACCATCCGGCTGGAGCGGCCGCCGATGAACGCGCTCAACACGCAGGTCCAGGAGGAGTTGCGCGCCGCCGCCACGGCGGCCACCGCCGACCCCGAGGTCCGCGCCGTCATCGTGTACGGCGGCGAGAAGGTCTTCGCGGCCGGCGCGGACATCAAGGAGATGGCCGACATGTCCTACGTGGACATGGCGGAGCGGGCGGCCGACCTGTCCAGCGCGTTGGGCGCGATCGCGCGCATCCCCAAGCCGGTCGTCGCCGCGATCACCGGGTACGCGCTCGGCGGCGGCTGCGAGCTGGCGCTGGCCTGCGACTGGCGGATCGTGGCCGAGGACGCCAAGCTCGGCCAGCCGGAGATCAAGCTCGGCATCATCCCGGGCGCCGGTGGCACCCAGCGGCTGGCCCGGCTGGTCGGCCCGGCCCGCGCCAAGGATCTGATCATGACGGGCCGGATGGTCGACGCCGAGGAGGCGCTGCGCATCGGCCTGGCCGACCGGGTGGTGCCGGCCGCCGAGGTCTACGACGCCGCGGTCGCGTACGTGAAGCCGTTCCTGACCGGGCCGGTGCAGGCGCTGCGGGCGGCGAAGGCGGCTGTCGACGGCGGTCTGGACATGGATCTCACCTCCGGCCTGGCCTGGGAGAGTCAGCTCTTCGCGGCGCTGTTCGCCACCGACGACCGGCGCGAGGGCATGGCCGCGTTCGTGGAGAAGCGCAAGCCGGGCTTCACCGGCCGCTGACGCGAGGGTTGTTCACATCCGGTCTACCGGCCAGTAGCGTGTGACTCCGGTCGCGCGACGAAGGGGAGTGGCATGTCGGAACGGGTCGAGGGGCACGGCGGCGAGCTGGCGCTGGCGGCGCTGCGGGCGCACGGCGTACGGGAGATGTTCACGCTCTCCGGCGGGCACGTCTTCCCGCTCTACGACGCGGCGCACAAGTCCGGCTTCCCGCTCTACGACGTGCGGCACGAGCAGTCCGCCGTCTTCGCCGCCGAGGCGGTGGCCAAGCTCCAGCGCCGCCCCGGCCTGGCCGTGCTCACCGCCGGCCCCGGCGTCACCAACGGCGTCTCCGGCCTGACCAGCGCGTTCTTCAACGCCTCGCCGGTGCTGGTGATGGGCGGGCGGGCCCCGCAGTTCCGCTGGGGCTCCGGCAGCCTCCAGGAGATGGACCACCTCCCGCTGGTCGCGCCGGTGACCAAGCACGCCGAGACGGTGTTCAGCGCCGACGACATCCCGCGGGCCGTGTCCGCGGCGCTGACCACCGCGCTCACCCCGCACCGGGGCCCGGTCTTCCTGGACTTCCCGCTGGAGGCCGTCTTCTCGGTCGGCGACGCCGACCTGCCGGCGGTCACCCCGCCCGCGCCGATCGAGCCCGACCCGGACGAGGTGACGAAGGCGGCCGGCCTGATCGCCGGCGCGTCCCGGCCGGTGTTCATCGCCGGCTCCGACGTGTACGCCGGTGACGCGGTCGACGCGCTGCGCGCCGCCGCCGAGGCCCTCCAGGTGCCGGTGTTCACCAACGGGATGGGCCGGGGCGCGCTGCCGCCGACCCACCCGCTCGCGTTCGCCAAGGCCCGCCGGGTCGCGCTCAAGGGCGCCGACGTGGTCGTGGTCATCGGCACGCCGCTGGACTTCCGGCTCTCCTTCGGCGACTTCGGCGACGCCACTGTGGTGCACGTGGTGGACGCGCCCAGCCAGCGCGCCGGGCACGTGCAGCCGGCCGCCGCGCCCGCCGGTGACCTGCGGCTGATCCTCACCCGCTTCGCCGAGCACAGCGGCGACCGGGCCGACCACGCCGACTGGATCGCCGAGCTGCGCACCGCCGAGGACGCGGCGAAGGCCCGCGACGCCGAGGAGATGGGCGCCGAGACCGACCCGATCCGGCCGGCCCGGGTCTACGGCGAGCTGCGCAAGGTGCTCGCCCCGGACGCCATCACCATCGGCGACGGCGGCGACTTCGTCTCGTACGCCGGGAAGTACCTGGAACCCGCGCAGCCCGGCACCTGGCTCGACCCCGGCCCGTACGGCTGCCTCGGCACCGGCCTGGGCTACGCGATGGGCGCCCGGGTCAGCCACCCGGACCGGCAGATCTGCGTGCTGATGGGCGACGGCGCGGCCGGCTTCTCGCTGATGGACGTGGAGTCGCTCGCCCGGCAGAAGCTGCCGGTGGTGATCGTGGTCGGCAACAACGGCATCTGGGGGCTGGAGAAGCACCCGATGCGCGCCATGTACGGCTACGACGTCGCCGCCGACCTCCAGCCCGGGCTGCGCTACGACAGGGTGGTCGAGGCGCTCGGCGGCGCGGGCGAGACGGTGGAGAAGGCCGCCGACCTCGGCCCGGCGCTGGGTCGGGCGTTCGACGCCGGCGTGCCGTACCTGGTCAACGTGCTGACCGACCCGGCCGACGCGTACCCCCGCTCGTCGAACCTGGCCTGACCACGACCACGACCGCCGCCGCCGGGTGACCGGCGGCGGCGCGTGGCGTTTCAGACCTCCGGGCGGTCCCGGTCGTCGGGGCGGTCGCGCAGCTCCGCCTCGCGGCGACGCAGGTCCTCCTCCCAGCGGCGGAGGCGTTCCTGGTCCTCGTCGCGGGAGCGCTTGTCGAGCGAGGCGAGGAAGTCGGGGTCGTCGTCCGGGGCGAGCGGCCCGCGGGCCCGGGCGGCGGGTCCCGGAGATCCGGTGACGCCGGCCGGCCCGGTCGGGCGTTCGCGGCCGGCCACGAACCAGGCGATCGAGCCCACCACCGGGAAGAACAGGATGATCAGCACCCAGATCATCCGGGGCAGCGCCTTGACCTGCCCGTCCTCGGCGGAGAGGCAGCTGATCAGCGCGCACACGGCGAGCACGACCTGGACCAGGAAGAGCAGTACGTAGAGGCGGGCCATGCCCCATGATGGCGCACCCGGCGTGGTCAGTGCACCCTGCCGAGCACGTGCGCCACGCCGAGCAGGGCCAGCCCGGCCGCGCCGAGCGCGGTCAGCGGCATCGACAGGCGGCCGAGCCGGTGCGGGCCGGTGCCGGTGGCCCGCCGCCAGGCGGCGGCGAGCACGACCAGCCAGACCAGGATCGCCACCCCGGCCAGCACCGCGTCCACGACCCGGCCGGTGAACGCCGGCCGGAGTTGGAGCAGCAGCACCACGGTCAGCGTGAGCAGCGTCCGCCGCCAGGCCAGCCGGGTGCGTTCGGCGGGGAGGCCGGCGTCGGCGCTCACCGTGCGCCCCGCAGCAGTGCGGTCACCGGGCGCCCCGGAGCAGGACGGCGGCCACCAGCAGCAGCGCGCCGACCGCGACGATCAGGGCCAGCACGGCGGGGAAGCGGGACGCCGGCAGCTCCTCGCCCAGCCGGATCGCGCGTTCGGTGCGGGCCCAGTGGTCCACCGCGCGGATCGACACGGTGGCGCCGAGCAGCAGCAGCCCGACGGCGAGCGCCTCACGCAGGTGGGCCAGCGGGAGCGGCGGGAGGAACTGCGCGGCGGCCAGCCCGCCCGCGACCAGCGCCAGCCCGGTCCGCAGCCAGGCCAGGAACGTCCGTTCGTTGGCCAGCGAGAAGCGGTAGTCCGGTGTGCTGCCGACCGAACGCAGCTCCCGCGGGTCGAACCAGCGCTTGATCGACTCCCACACGGCACCGATTATCCGCTTTGCCAGCGGCCTAGCCTGAGGGGATGACCGATCTTGACGCGCGCGCCCTGCGCGACGCCTACGACACTCAGGTTCGTCCCGAGCTGCCGGACCCGGTGCCCGCCGGGGTGACCATCGAGCGGGACGGCCCGCTGTTCCGCGTGCTCGGCCTGGACCAGCGCGGCTTCCTCACCTACCGGACGCTGGACGGCCTGGCCGGCGCCGAGCTGGACGCGCTGATCGCCCGGCAGGTCGAGCTCTTCCGGGCCCGGGGGGAGGCGGTCGAGTGGAAGCTCGCCGGCCACGACGAGCCGGCCGACCTGGGCGACCGGTTGCGCGCCGCCGGCTTCGTCCCGGAGGACGAGGAGACCGTCGTGGTCGGCCCGGTGGCACCGCTGGCCGCCGCCGTCCCGGTCCTCCCCGAGGGGGTACGCCTACGCGAGGTCACCGGTCACGCCGACCTGGAGCGGATCGCCGCCATGGAGGAGGAGGTCTGGCACGACGACCGCGGTCACCTGGTGCACGGGCTGGCCCGGGAGATCGAGGCGGACCCGCAGTCGATCACGATCGTGGTGGCGGAGGCCGGGGAGACGATGGTGAGCGCCGGCTGGATCCGCTACCAGCGGGGCACCGGCTTCGCCAGTCTGTGGGGCGGCTCGACGCTGCCGCAGTGGCGGAAGAAGGGGATCTACCGGGCGCTGGTGGCCTACCGGGCGCGGCTGGCGCAGCAGCGTGGCCGGACGCTGGTGCAGGTGGACTGCTCGCCGGACAGCCGGCCCATCCTGGAGCGGCTCGGGCTCGTTGCGGTCACCACCACCACGCCGTACGTCTACACTCCGTGATCATGGACCGGTTGACGGCGGACGAGCAGCTCACCCTGAAGACCGGCGCGTTCGGGGCGGTGTTCCTGGTCTCCAACGCGGTGCCCGGGGTGCTGGCCATGGTGCGGGAGAGCATCGCCGCCTCCGGCGCGCTCGCCGACGCCGGTGGCGTGGTCAAGGAGGCGCTCACCACCGGTCCACTGCCGCAGCTGCCCCGCGACTCCGCGCTGGAGATCGAGTCGGTGGTGCTGCCCGCGCTGGGCCGGGCGGTGGAGATCCTGCGCGCCAAGTCGCCGGGGGACGTCGAGGCGTACCGGTCGGTGGTGCTGGCGGCGGCGGACCGGGTGGCGGCGGCGCACCGGGGCGTGGCGCCGGCCGAGGCGGCGACCATCGACAAGATCCGGGCGGCACTGACCGAAGCGGCGTGACGGCCACCGGCTACGGTGATTTGCGTCACTCCGGGCCTTCCGGGAGTCGATGCTACTTGCGGGTAACATTGCCCCGTGGGCAAGTGCACAGCAGCCTGTGGTTGACCGAGCGTTAAGTCACGCGGCAGGCTGCGCCCGTGACCGGGCGAGTGATCGCTACACCAAACAGGAGGGTCGTCGAAGCGCGATGAACATCGTCGTACTCGTCAAGCAGGTGCCCGATTCGGGCGCGGACCGCAACCTGCGTCCTGACGACAACACCGTCGACCGCGGCTCGGCGAACAACGTCATCAACGAGATGGACGAGTACGCCATCGAAGAGGCGTTGAAGATCAAGGAAGCGCACGGCGGTGAGGTCACCATCCTGACCATGGGTCCGGACCGGGCGACCGAGTCGATCCGCAAGGCGCTCTCCATGGGGCCGGACAAGGCCGTCCACGTCGTCGACGACGCGCTGCACGGCTCCTGTGCCGTGGCCACCTCGAAGGTGCTCGCCGCCGCCCTCGGTCAGCTCAACGCCGACCTGGTCATCTGCGGCGCCGAGTCCACCGACGGCCGGGTGCAGGTCATGCCGCACATGATCGCCGAGCGGCTGGGCGTGGCCGCCCTGACCGGCGCGCGCAAGCTCACCGTCGACGGCTCGACGCTGACCGCCGAGCGGCAGACCGAGGAGGGCTACGAGGTGGTCACCGCCTCGACGCCGGCCGTGGTCTCCGTCTGGGACACCATCAACGAGCCGCGCTACCCGTCCTTCAAGGGCATCATGGCCGCCAAGAAGAAGCCGGTGCAGACGCTCTCCCTGGGCGACCTGGGCGTGGCCCCGGCCGAGGTGGGCTTCGACGGCGCCACCAGCGCCGTGGTGGAGCACACCAAGCGTCCGCCGCGCTCCGGCGGCGAGAAGATCACCGACGAGGGCGAGGGCGGCGTCAAGCTGGTCGAGTTCCTCGCCACCGAGAAGTTCGTGTGAGAGGTCTGGACATGTCTGAGGTTCTCGTCGTCGTCGAAGCCACCAAGGAATTCGGCGTCAAGAAGGTCACCCTGGAGATGCTCACCCTCGCCCGCGAGCTGGGCACCCCGAGCGCGGTAGTGCTCGGCGGCGCCGGCGCCGCCGAGGCGCTGAGCGCCAAGCTGGGCGAGTACGGCGCGGAGAAGATCTACGCCGCCGAGGGCGAGGAGATCGACGGCTTCCTGGTCGCCCCGAAGGCCACCGTGATCGCCGAGCTGGTCAAGCGGGTGCAGCCGGCCGCCGTGCTGCTCGCCTCGTCGCAGGAGGGCAAGGAGATCGCCGCCCGCCTGGCGGTCAAGCTGGACAACGGCATCCTGACCGACGTGGTCGCCCTGGACGCCGACGGCACCGCCACCCAGGTCGCGTTCGCCGGTTCCACCATCGTCAAGTCCAAGGTCACCAGGGGCCTGCCGCTGGTCACCGTCCGGCCGAACTCGCTCAACCCGACAGCGGCCGCGGCCAGCCCGGCCGTCGAGCAGCTCACCGTGTCGGTCACCGACGCGGACAAGCTGGCCAAGGTCGTCGAGCGGGTCGCCGAGCAGAAGGGCTCCCGCCCCGAGCTGACCGAGGCGTCGATCGTCGTCTCCGGCGGTCGCGGCGTCGGCAACGCCGACAACTTCAAGCTGGTGGAGGAGCTGGCCGACCTGCTCGGCGGCGCGGTCGGCGCGTCCCGCGCGGCGGTCGACTCCGGGTTCTACCCGCACCAGTTCCAGGTCGGCCAGACCGGCAAGACGGTCTCCCCGCAGCTCTACGTCGCGCTGGGCATCTCCGGCGCGATCCAGCACCGGGCCGGCATGCAGACCTCGAAGACCATCGTCGCGGTGAACAAGGACGGCGAGGCGCCGATCTTCGAGCTGGCCGACTACGGCGTGGTCGGCGACCTGTTCAAGATCGTCCCGCAGGCCGCCGAGGAGATCCGCAAGCGCAAGTGACCCGGCGTTCCCCGGGGGCGCCTCGTGGCACCCCCGGGCTCGCAAGGCGCAGATACACGGAAAGAGTGGCCATCCTTCGCGGAATGGCCACTCTTTCCGTGTATCTGCGCGTCATTCGCTCGCTCGGGCGGAGCGTGCGTCGCGCCGCAGGGAGCTGATCGGCGGGCCGGGGAGCTGAGCCGGCCCGCCGATCAGCCCGTCAGGGTGCCCCTCAACAGGCTGTCGCCGGAGTGGCGGGTGTTGTTGTCGTACTGCTCGGCGCTGATGTCGACCACGGAGAAGGTGCTCAGGTCGACGTTGCGGGGGATCGGCAGCAACGCGTCTCCCGATCCGTTGCTCAACGTGCCCACCGAGAACATCTCCATCGTCTTGGGATCGATCAGCCAGACCTCGTAGTACCCCGGAACGTTCGGGAGATTCGCCACGTGCAGATGCAATTGGTTGTCCCCGAGCACCCGGGCGTCGCCCGAGGCGTCCTTCGGTGTCGAGCCGAACGCGGCCAGTGGCGCGCTGGCCAGCACCGTCGGCTGCGGCGTCGGCTCGTCCCCGCCGGTGCCGAGCACCGCGACGGTGCCCGCCACACCGATCACCGCGGCGGCGGTGGCGGTGACCGCGGTGCTCGCCCACCGGGGGAAGCGGCGGCCGCGGCGCGGCCGGGTCGCGACAGCCGGCCGGCCGGCCGGGTCACCGGTCGCCTCGCCGGTACGCGGTGGCCGGCGGCCGTTCAACGTGGGCAGTTCCTCGGCGGCCCGGATCTCGGCGACGATGCCCTGCCAGAGATGCTCCGGCGGATCGGGCAGGTCGGCCAGGCCCTGGGTGCCGGCGCCGAGCCCGGCGACGTGCTGGAGCGTCTCCAGCTCGCCCCGGCAGTGACCGCAGGAGCCGAGGTGGGTGGATTCCGCGTCGGCCGCCTCGCTCTCACCGAGCGCCAGAAAGACCAGCCGGTCGTGGTCCAGGTGCTGCACCGTCCACCTCCCATCTGCGTTTCAGGCTCTGCATGCCGCGCCGGATGTGACTCTTGACCGTGCCGAGCGGCACGCCTGTCACGGCCGAGATCTGCTGGTGTGTCAGGTCGTCGTAGAACGCCAGCTCCAGCATCCGTCGTTGCTCGTCGGGGAGCCGGGCCAGCTCGTCGGCGACCACCAGCCGGTCGACCACCGTGTCCGGGTCGGGGCCGGTGTCCACCGGCTCGGGTAGTTGCTTCACGGTCTCGACCACCCGGGTCTCCCGGGCCGCGGCCCGGATCCGGTCGATCGCCTTGCGCCGCCCGATGCCGAGCAGCCAGCCGATCAGTGATCCCTTCGCCGGGTCGAACGTCTCCCGGCCGAGCCAGGCGGCGACGAACGTCGCCTGGGTCACGTCCTCGGCGTCACTCCGGTTGGCCAGTGTCGTGGTGGCCAGGTGCAGCACCGCTCGGCCGTATCTGTCGTACGCCTCGCGCAGGGCAGCCTCGTCGCCGTCGCGGAACCGCGTCGCGAGGTCGTCCTCGCCCGGCGGCTCGGGGCCCTGCCTGGCCGCCGTCACCGGGCGGCTCGCCATCCGTGGGGCATGCCGAACTGTAACTCCCACCGCCCCCGCCCCACTCTCCCGGTGTGTCCGGCACGACGCCCGTCACCTCTTCCTTCGTCGCCGGGGACCCCGGCGGATGCGGTCGCGGCCGGAAAAAGAAAACGGATCCGGAGCGCATCCGAGGGCGGCGGGGCCGGCGTAACCCGTTCTGCAAGCCAGGCCTGACGAATCAGCACCAACCAGCAGGAGGCACACAAATGCAGCACGCCATGTTCCGTCGGGTCGCCGCGGGCGGCGCGGTGGCCGCCCTCACCTTCGCCGGCGTCGGCGCCGCCACCATGAGCCCGGCCTACGCCGCCTCGTCGAAGGTCTCCGTGGTCCACGGCATCCCGGACACCCCGGTCGACGTCTACGTCAACGGCAAGAAGACGCTGGACAACTTCAAGCCCGGCGACGTGGCCGGCCCGCTCACCCTGCCCGAGGGCGAGTACGACATCGCCCTGACCAAGCCCGGTGAGGCGGTCGACAAGGCCATCCTGAAGGTCGACGACGCCGAGGTGCCGGGCGGGGCGAACATCAGCCTCGCCGCCCACCTGAGCGCCGACGGCAAGCCGCAGATCACGCCGTTCGTCAACGACGTGTCCAAGGTGGGCGCCGGCAAGGCCCGGCTGATCGTCCGGCACACCGCGGCCGCGCCGGCCGTCGACGTGCGGGCCGGCGGCAAGCCGGTCTTCGAGGGGCTGACCAACCCGAAGGAGGCCAAGGCCGACGTGGCCGCCGGCACCGTGAAGGCGGACGTGGTGCTCGCCGGCACCGACACCGTCGCCATCGGCCCGGCCGACCTGAACCTCAAGGAGGGCACCGCCACCATCGTCTACGCCATCGGCTCGGCCGACGCCAAGAACCTGGACCTGGTGGCGCAGACCATCACCGGCCTGCACTCCGCGCCGGGCGGCGTGCCCAGCGGCACCGGCGGCCAGGCCGGCACCGGCGTGGACACCTGGTGGTACGTGCTGGCCGGCGCCGGCGTGCTGCTCCTGGTCGGCGGCGGCGCGCGGGTGGCCACCGCCCGGGCCGGTCGCCGGTGACGGTGCGCAACCGCGGGGCGCTGGCGGCGATGGCCGCCGGCGCCGCCGCGCTCACCGTCTCGGCCCTGGTGGCCTGCGGCTCGCAGCCCGCCGAGGACGTCGGCGCCGACGAGGCGGCGGCGCTGGCCAGCGCCACACCGGCCGCGACGCCGACGACGGCGGCGACCGGTGACCCGTCGGTGCCGGTGAACGCCGGCACCCTGCCGGCCGACGGCACGACCGTGCCACCGGTACGGCTGAGCATCCCCCCGATCAAGGTCACCGCCTCGGTCAACCCGGTCGGCATCAACAGCCGCACCGACGAGTTCGAGGTGCCGCCGAGCGTGGACCAGGTCGGCTGGTACCGCTACGGCCCGGGCCTGGAGGCCGACGCCGGCTCGGTGGTGATCGCCGGGCACGTGGACAGCGCCGAGCAGGGCAAGGGGGCGTTCTTCCGGCTCCGCGAGCTGGACCGGGGGGACACCCTGACCGCCACCGGCTCGGACGGCAAGGAGCGCCGCTACCGGGTGGTGGCCCGCGAGGAGTACACCAAGACGAAGATCCCGCTGGAGCGGTACTTCGCCCGGGACGGCAAGCCGCGCCTGACGCTGATCACCTGCGGCGGCCCGTTCGACCCGAAGACCCGGCACTACCGCGACAACATCGTGGTCACCGCGGTTCCCTCATGAAGCGCTGGACCGCCCGTCCCACCCCGGCGCGGGACGGGCGGTCCGGCCACCGGTGGCCCGCCCGCCGGCCGTTAGGCTGAACGGTGATGGCATACCTGGATCACGCGGCGACGACCCCGATGCTCGACGAGGCACTCGAGGCGTACGTCGCCACCGCCCGCGAGGTGGGCAACGCGTCGTCGCTGCACGCGGCCGGCCGCCGTGCCCGGCGACGGGTGGAGGAGTCCCGCGAGCGGGTGGCCGCCGCGCTGGGTGCCCGCCCCTCCGAGGTGATCTTCACCGGTGGTGGCACGGAGAGCGACAACCTCGCCGTGAAGGGCATCTTCTGGGCCCGTCGCGACGCCCGGCCGGAGCGGGTCCGGGTGGTCTCCAGCGCGGTCGAGCACCACGCCGTGCTGGACGCGGTGGACTGGCTCGTCGCGCACGAGGGCGCGGAGGCCGGCTGGCTGCCGGTCGACGCGACCGGTCGGCTCGACCCGGAGCGGCTCCGCGCCGAGCTGGCCGAGCACGGCGACCGGGTGGCGGTGGTCACGTCGATGTGGGCCAACAACGAGGTCGGCACCCTCCAGCCGGTGACCGGGCTGGCCGCGGTCGCCGCCGAGCACGGGGTGCCGTTCCACACCGACGCGATCCAGGCGGTCGGTCAGGTGCCCGTCGACTTCGCCGCGAGCGGGGTGTCCGCGCTCACCGTCACCGGGCACAAGCTCGGCGGCCCGGCCGGCGTCGGCGCGCTGCTGCTGGCCCGCGACGTCGCGGCCGTCCCGCTGCTGCACGGCGGCGGCCAAGAGCGCGACGTCCGCTCCGGGACGCTGGACACCGCCGGCATCGTCGCGTTCGCGGTCGCCGTCGAGGCCGCGGTGAAGGGCCAGCAGGAGTACGCGGCCCGCGTCGCCGCGCTCCGCGACGAGCTGGTCGGGCGGGTCCGGCGGGCGGTGCCCGAGGTGGTCTTCAACGGCGACCCGGCCGACCGTCTCCCCGGCAACGCGCACTTCTCCTTCCCCGGCTGCGAGGGGGACGCGCTGCTGCTGCTCCTCGACGCTCAGGGCATCGCCTGCTCGACCGGGTCGGCCTGCTCGGCGGGTGTGGCACAGCCCTCGCACGTGCTGCTGGCCATGGGCGCCGACGACGACCGGGCCCGCTCCTCGTTGCGCTTCACGCTCGGGCACACCAGCACCGGCGCGGACGTGGACGCGCTCATCGCCGCGTTGCCGGCCGCCGTCGAGCGGGCCCGCCGCGCGGCCGCCCTCCGTTCGCCCCGCTGACCCGGATACCCTCGGTGCGGACGAGGGGAGTGGGCCGGTGAGGGTTCTGGCGGCGATGTCGGGCGGGGTGGACTCCGCCGTGGCGGCGGCGCGGGCGGTCGAGGCGGGACACGACGTGACCGGCGTGCACCTGGCGCTGGCCCGCAACCCGCAGACCTATCGCACCGGCGCCCGGGGCTGCTGCACGCTGGAGGACTCCCGGGACGCCCGGCGTGCCGCCGACGTGCTCGGCATCCCGTTCTACGTGTGGGACATGGCGGACCGGTTCCACGACGACGTGGTCGACGACTTCGTCGCCGAGTACGCGGCCGGCCGTACCCCGAACCCGTGCCTGCGCTGCAACGAGAAGATCAAGTTCGCCGCGGTGCTGGACCGGGCCGTGGCCCTGGGCTTCGACGCCGTGGTGACCGGCCACCACGCCCGGCTCGGCCCGGACGGCCTGCTGCGGCGCAGCGTCGACGCGGCCAAGGACCAGTCGTACGTCCTCGCGGTGCTGACCCGCGCGCAGCTCGACCGGTCGATCTTCCCGCTCGGCGACTCGACCAAGGCCGAGGTGCGCGCGGAGGCCGCCCGGCGCGGCCTCGCCGTGGCCGACAAGCCGGACTCGCACGACATCTGCTTCATCGCCGACGGCGACACCCGCGGCTTCCTGGCCGAGCGGCTCGGCGAGGCCCCGGGCCAGGTGGTGGACGCGCTCACCGGCGCGGTCGTCGGCAACCACAGCGGCGCCTACCAGTACACCGTCGGGCAGCGACGCGGCCTGCACCTGGACCGCCCCGCGCCGGACGGCCGGCCCCGCTACGTGCTCTCCATCACGCCGACTACCAACACGGTGACGGTCGGCCCGGCCGAGGCGCTGGAGGTCTCCTCGGTGCACGCCACCCGCCCGGTCTGGACCGGCGGGCCGCGCCCGGACGGGGAGTTCGAGTGCGAGGTGCAGCTACGGGCGCACGGCGACGTGGTGCCGGCCGCCGTCTCGGTCGACGCCGACGGCCTGCACGCCACGCTGCGCCGTCCGCTCCGCGGTGTCGCCGCCGGCCAGGCGATCGTGGCCTACCGGCCGGATCCGGCCGGTGACGTGGTCCTCGGCTCCGCCACCATCGCCGGCTGACGGCTCAGGGCGTGCCGGGCCCGCCGGGCGTGCCGGGCCCGCCGGGCGTGCCGGGCCTGCTGGGGTCACCCCCCGCGGTGGCTCCGCCGGGCTGCCGTGGCGCATCCGGCTCGCGCCGTTACCGGGTTCTGGCCGGGCCAGGTGCCTCGGGTAGTTCTCTGCGGTGCCCCTTTCGAGCTGAGAGCACGAACGACTCACCGACCGGCACCCCGCTGCCGCGCCGGGGCGACCCCGTCGGCGCGACCCGTGCGGGCGGGGGACGGGAGGGTAAACGCGGAGCAGCGGTCTCCGGAACGGGCCCGATTGCACCCGGCCTGGGGCATGCCCGGCCTGGGGCATGCGCGGCCTGGGGCATGCGCGGCCTGGGGCATGCGCGGCCTGGGGCATGCGCGGCCTGGGGCATGCTCGGCCTGAGGCACGCTCAGCGCAGGGCATGCCCGGCCAAGCAGGGTGCCGGTCGGGGTCGGCGGCGGGCGGGTGAGTCGTTCCTGCTCTCAGCTCGAAAGGGCCGCTGAAGCGCTCTGGTCCGCCGGCCCACGTCCCGCCCGCCCCCGGCGGGCAGCGGCTAGGCTTCGGCGGTGACTGATCAGCAGTGGCCCTGGCCGGCCGGGGCGGCGACCGGAATCGGTTCGCTGCCCGGCACCGACATCGCCGAGGCGCAGCGGATCGTGCTCGGTGAGCTGCCCGCCCTGCCGCACCTGCCGGAGCTGCCCGGCCGGGGTCCGGGCGCGGATCTCGTGGGCCGCACCGCCGGGCTGCTCGTCGAGCTGCCGGTCGAGCTGTACGCGGCCCGCTGGCGGATCGCCCCGCGCCCCGGCCGGGACCTGCGCCGCGCCCGTGACCTGATGGAACGCGACCTCGACCAGCTCGCCGAGCAGGCCGAGGAGTACACCGGCCCGGTCAAGGTCCAGGCCGCCGGCCCGTTCACCCTGGCCGCCGCGCTGGAGCTGCCGATCGGTGGCCGGCTGCTGCGCGACCCCGGCGCGGTACGCGACCTCGCCGGCTCGCTCGCCGAGGGGCTGCGCGGGCACGTGGCGGCGGTGGCCCGACGGCTGCCCCACGCCTCGGTGCTGCTCCAGCTCGACGAGCCGTCCCTGCCGGCGGTGCTGGCCGGCCGGGTGCCCACCGAGAGCGGCTTCGGCACCCATCGGCCGGTGGAGCCGGAGGTGGCCCGGGCGCTGCTGCACGGCGTGCTCGACGCGGCCGGCGTACCCACGCTGGTGCACTGCTGCGCGCCGGACGTGCCGCTGGAGCTGCTCCGCTCCGCCGGCGCGGTCGGCGTCGCCCTCGACCTGTCCCTGGTCACCGCCCTGGACCCGCTCGGCGAGGCGCTCGACGCCGGGTTCGGGCTGTTGGCCGGCGCCGCGCCGACGCTGCCGCCGTCGTCCGGCCGTCCGCCGACGTCCGCCGAGGTCGCCGCCCGGGTCCGCCGGGTCTGGGACCAGCTCGGCTTCCCCCGCCGGCGGCTGGCCGAACAGGTGGTGGTGACGCCCGCGTGCGGCCTGGCCGGTGCCACCCCGGCGTACGCCCGGGCGGTGCTGACCGCCTGTCGCGACGCCGGCCGGCGACTGGCCGAGGAGTGACGTTTTCCTGTCGTACCCCGGGGGCAGCATGGCCGGCATGATCGGACGACTGCGTTCCACCGTGATCGACTGCCCCGACCCGCGTGCGCTGGCCGGCTTCTACGCGGAGCTGCTCGGTCTCCCGCTGATCGAGGACAATTCCGACGGCGACGACTGGGTGGTCCTCGGCGGTCCGCCCGGGCACCAGCCGCGTCTTGCGTTCCAGAAGGCGCTCGACCTGCGTGCCCCCGACTGGCCCGACCCGGAGCGGCCGCAGCAGTTCCACCTCGACGTGACGGTGGACGACATCGAGGCGGCCGAGAAGGCGGCGCTGGCCCTGGGCGCGCGGCGGCTGCCCGGTGAGGGGGAGGGCTTCCGGGTCTACGCCGACCCGGCCGGCCACCCGTTCTGCCTCTGCTGGGACTGACCCCGCCGGCCTTGCACGGCCGGTGCATGATCACCACCGTGACCGCCTCCACCGTCCGACGCGCCGCCGGCTCGCTCTTCGGCCTGGCCTACGGCGACGCCCTGGGCAAGCCGACCGAGTTCCTCACCGTCACCGAGATCGTCCGGCGCTACGGCCCGGCCGGTCCCCGCGAGCTGGTCGGTGACCCCGCGCTGGTCACCGACGACACCCAGATGGCGCTGGCCGTGGCGTGGGCGTTGCACGACGCGCCCGCATACACGGCGGCGGCGGTGGAGCCGCTGCTGCGCCAGCGCTTCCTCGACTGGGCGGCCAGCCCGGAGAACAACCGCGCGCCGGGCATGACCTGCCTGCGGGCGTGCGCCGAGCTGAGCCGGGGCACCCGGTGGCAGGCGGCCACCGTCGCCGGCTCGAAGGGCTGCGGCGCGAACATGCGGGTCACCCCGGTCGGGCTGCTCGACGTCGACCTCGACACGCTGGCCGGGCTGGCGCAGCTCCAGGCCGGCCTCACCCACGGTCACCCGACCGGGCTGGCGGCCAGCGAGCTGACCGCGTACGCGGTGCGGCTGTTGCGCGACGGCGCGGCGCTCCCGGCGCTGCCCGCCCTGCTCACCGAGCGGGCCCGCGAGCAGCGCACGGTCTACCGGGGCGAGTGGCTCGGCGACCTGTGGCAGCGTCCGGGCGTCAGTGATCCGACCGAGTTCATCGCCCGGGGTTGGGACGACTGCCTGCGGGTGCTCGGCCGGCTGGAGGCGGCGTTGGCCCGCCCCGACGACGGCGGCGACCCGTGCCGGCTCACCGGCGAGGGGTGGATCGCGGAGGAGGCGCTCGCGACCGCGCTGCTCTGCGCGCTGCGGCACCCGGACGAACCGGTCGCCGCGCTGGCCCGGGGCGCCACCACCGCCGGCGACTCCGACTCGATCGCCGCGCTGGCCGGGGCGTTCCTCGGGGCCGCGCACGGCATGGCCGCCTGGCCGGCCGGCTGGTCCGCCCGCATCGAGTACGCCGAGCAGCTCACCGCCCTGGCCGACGCGCTGGACTGAGCGGCGTCCGCGGCTACGCGGTGAGGTGGGGCAGGCGGCGCACGCCCCGCCACACCTCGGGGTCGCAGTCGCCGGCTCGGTCCGCGAACGCGTCGAGCGGCACCGGGATCGGCTCGCTGACGTCGAGGAAACTGTCGTGGTCCGCGTCCGGGTCCCAGGTGCGGGTCGGGATGCGCACGTGGTCGTCCCGGTCCGACTTGTCCTGGCTGGTGATCTTCAGTACCTCGGCCGCCCGGCCGTCGACGCGCAGCACCAGGCAGGGGCGCACCTTCGAACCGGTGCCGTCGGCGTACGGCACGTCGGCCCACCAGATCTCCCCGGGCCGTGGCCGGTCCCCGGCCGGCCGGTCGGCGCCGCGCGGCCTCGGCGGGGCGGCGACCCGCCCGCCACCAGGCCGGCCGCCCCGGCCGCTGTCCGGCCGGCTGCCCCGTCCGCCGCCCGGCCGCCGGTTCCCGGCCCGCCCGCGTACCCCCGGACGGGTGGACCGGTCGGCGGCCCGGCGGCGCCACTCTCCCCACAGCCAGCCCGCCGCCACGCAGGCCACGATCACCAGTGCCCAGATCAGCCCGTCGCGCATCCGTACCCCGCCTTCCGTCCGCTTCGGCCCAGCGATCGTCGCACGGTCGCGGCCCGTCCGCTCTGCGGCGCGGCACGCGTCGCCGGGGCGACGGGTCGCCCTGCTCAGCGCGGGTGGGCGGACGGTTGTCACAGCCGACCGTTACGGTTCGGGGGTAGCACGAGCACGGGAGGTCGACAGCGGTGTCAGATGGTGGCGGCGTGTCCGAAGAAGCGGTTCCCCCGACGCCCGACGCCGCCCAGCAGGCGGCGGCCGGCGCCGAGCCCACCCCGGCGGCCCGGGAGCGGCACGCCACGCTGAGCCAGGAGCTCACCGAGCATCAATACCGCTACTACGTGCTGGACGCGCCGACGATCACCGACGCGGAGTTCGACCGGCAACTGCGCGAGCTTGAAGCACTGGAGGCGCAATATCCGGCGTTGCGCACGCCCGACTCGCCCACCCAGCGGGTCGGTGGCACGTTCTCCACCGACTTCACGCCGGTCACGCACGCCGAGCGGATGATGTCGCTCGACAACGCGTTCGCCGACGAGGAGCTGGCCGCCTGGGCCGAGCGGGTCGAGCGCGACGCCGGCGGCCCGGTGCCCTACCTCTGCGAGCTGAAGGTCGACGGCCTGGCCATCAACCTGACCTACGAGAAGGGCCGGCTGGTGCGGGCGGCCACCCGCGGCGACGGCCGCACCGGTGAGGACGTCACCGCCAACGTCCGCAGCATCCGGGGCGTGCCGGCCCGGCTGACCCCGGCCGACGACTTCCCCGACGTGCCCGAGCTGATCGAGGTGCGCGGCGAGATCTACTTCCCGGTGGCCGGGTTCGCCGACCTCAACGCGAGCCTGGTCGAGCAGGGCAAGGCGCCGTTCGCCAACCCGCGCAACGCCGCCGCCGGCAGCCTCCGGCAGAAGGACCCGCGGGTCACCGCCTCCCGGCCGCTGCGCCTGGTCGTGCACGGCATCGGCGCCCGCAAGGGCTACCGGCCGGCCGCGCAGTCCGAGTCGTACGCCGCGCTCAAGGCGTGGGGGCTGCCCACCAGCGACCGCTGGAAGGTGGTGGACGACCTGGCCGGCGTGGCGGAATACATCGCCTGGTACGGCAAGCACCGGCACGACGTCGAGCACGAGATCGACGGCGTGGTGGTCAAGGTCGACCCGGTCTCCATCCAGGGCCGACTCGGCTCGACCAGCCGTGCGCCGCGCTGGGCGATCGCCTTCAAATATCCGCCGGAGGAGGTCAACACCACGCTGCTCGACATCGACGTCAACGTCGGGCGCACCGGCCGGGTCACCCCGTTCGCCGTGCTCCAGCCGGTGCTGGTGGCCGGCTCCACGGTCGCGCTGGCCACCCTGCACAACGCCCGCGAGGTCGAGCGCAAGGGCGTGCTCATCGGCGACACGGTGGTGCTGCGCAAGGCCGGCGACGTCATCCCCGAGATCCTCGGCCCGGTGGTCGAGCTGCGGCCGGCCGACGCCCGCCCGTTCGTCATGCCGACCACCTGCCCGGCCTGCGGCACGCCGCTCGCGCCGGCCAAGGAGAGCGACGTCGACATCCGCTGCCCCAACGGCCGGGCCTGTCCGGGGCAGATCCGCGAGCGCGTCTTCTACCTGGCCAGCCGCAAGGTGCTCGACATCGAGGTGCTCGGCGAGAAGGGCGCGGCGGCCCTGCTGGACGCGCAGATCATCACCAACGAGGGCGACCTGTTCCAGCTCGACGCCGAGCAGCTCGCCCGCTCGCCGTTCTTCGTCAACAAGGACGGCAGCCTCGGCAGCAACGCCACCAAGCTGCTGGAGAACCTGGCCGAGGCCAAGGAGCGCGACCTGTGGCGCGTGCTGGTGGCGTTCTCCATCCGGCATGTCGGCCCGACCGCGGCCCAGGCGCTCGCCCGGCACTTCCGCTCGGTCGCCGCGGTCGAGGCGGCGTCCGAGGAGGAGCTGTCCTCGGTGGACGGCGTCGGCCCGACCATCGCCGCGAGTCTCAAGGAGTGGTTCGCCGTCGACTGGCACCGCGACGTGGTGCGCAAGTGGGCCGAGGCCGGCGTACGCATGGTGGAGGAGTCCGGTGACGAGGGGCCGCGCCCGCTCGACGGGGTCACCGTGGTGGTCACCGGCACGCTGGCCGGGTTCAGCCGCGACGAGGCCGCCGAGGCGATCCAGAGCCGGGGCGGGAAGGTGACCGGCTCGGTCTCCAAGAAGACCGGCTTCGTGGTGGTCGGCGACAACCCGGGCAGCAAGGCCGACAAGGCGGCCACGCTGAAGCTGCCGATCCTCGACGAGGACGGGTTCCGCGTGCTGCTGGAGTCCGGCCCGGAGGCGGCCCGGGCGGTGGCCCGGGTGGAGGGCTGACCGGGGAGGCACTGCCGGGCCTGCGGCGTATACCAACTTAATTACGACTACTACCGATTCGTGACTGTCGTGTCGGGAAAATCGGCCCGGAGGGCGTTTCATTGGCGTACGGCGCGTGACGGCGCGCGCCAGGACCGTGCCCGGGAGGTGCGATGGCGACCGGCGACCCGCGCAACTCCGTCCCGCCGGGGCGGACCGGGCCGTTCTTCGGCTTCGTCGGTGCGGTCGGCGTGGTCGCCCTGCTCGTCTCGGTCGGGCCGCTGGCCGCGCTCCCCGAGCGGCTGACCGAGCTGCCGGTCGCGTTCTGGACCATGGCGGCGCTCGCCGTCGCCTGCGACGCCCGCCCGTTCGTCCCGCCCGGCCGGCGGCAGACCTCGGCGGTCTTCCCGTCGACCTGTTTCACGTTCGCCATCCTGCTCGGCTGGGGGCTCGGCCCGGCCGTGGCGGTGCAGGCGGTGGCGGTGGCCGTCTCCGGCTGGCGTCTCGGGTACGCCGCCTGGCGCACCGGCTTCAACGCGGCCCAGTACGCCTGCGCGCTGGCCGCCGCGTACGCGATCACCCGGCTCGGTCCGGGCGAGCTGTTCGACGGCGGCCGGCTGCACTGGACCGACGTGGCGGCGGTGGGCGGCGCCACGGTGGCCTGGTTCGTGGTCAACTACGGCCTGGTCAACTCCGCCATCCGGCTGCGCTTCGGGGACCGGTGGTGGCCCAGTGTCCGGCTCGGGCTGGCCTACGAGCTGCTCTCCACCGGGTCGCTGCTGCTGCTCGCGCCGGTGCTGGTGGCCGCCGCGCGGGCCAGCGCGGCGCTGATCCCGCTGGTGCTGGTGCCGCTCTTCGCGGTCTACCGGATGGCCCGGCTCTCCGCCGAGCGGGAACAGCTCGCCGACGTCGACCCGCTGACCGGGCTGCCCAACCGCAAGGCGTTGCTCACCGAGGTGGCCGAGCAGGTGCACCTGCACGCCGAGCGGGCCGCCCGGGGCGAGCCGGGCACCCACCTGGCCCTGCTGCTGCTCGACCTCGACCGGTTCAAGCACGTCAACGACGCGCTCGGGCACGCGGTGGGCGACCGGCTGCTGGTCGAGGTGAGTGCCCGGCTGATCGACGTGGTCGGCGCGGACGAGATGGTGGCCCGGCTCGGCGGCGACGAGTTCGCCATCGTCGTGCCGGGGCTGGCCGGCGTCGAGGAGGCCCGGGAGCGGGCCGACCGGGTGGTCGCCGCGCTCGCCGAGCCGGTGCCGCTGGACGGGCTGCCGCTCGACGTGGGGGGCTCGATCGGCGTCGCGCTCTTCCCCGAGCACGGCGAGGACTTCGCCACCCTGATGCGGCACGCCGACGTGGCCATGTACGACGCCAAGCACCGCACCGACACGGTAGCGGTCTACGCGCCCGAGTCCGACCACAACTCGGCCGAGCGGCTGAGCCTCCTGGCGGACCTGCGCCGGGTGTTGGAGGCCCCGCCGCACCCGCCGTCGCCGTCCGGTGAGCCGGTGGGCGTGCGCGGCGGGGACGGAGCGGCGCTGACGCCGGATCCGTCCGTCGCCGGGCCGGCGCACCAGGCCCGACCGGTCTCCGAGGGGGACCCGGTCCATGACGCGCGGTCGGTCCACGACGCGCGGCCGGTCCACGACGACGGCCGGGACGCGGACCGGGCCGGTGCCGCGCCGGCCCGTCGGCGGCTCCGCTGGCGGCGGGAACGCGTCGAGGCGCGCTCCGACGACGACCTGATCGAGCGGATCCTCACCGGTGCCGACCCGATCCGCCGCCGGGCCGGCCGGGTCCCCGATCCGGTCCGCTCCGGCAGTGGTGACACGCCGCGGACCGCGCCGGCGGCGCCGGCTGCGACGACCGCGCCGGCTGCGACGACCGCGCCGGCCCTGGAGGTCGTAGCCGCGGGGGAGGGCGTACCCCCGGTGGAGGCCGCGCCCGCCGCGGGGTTGGCGTCGGGCGCGGAGGCCGGCGAGATCACCATGTACTACCAACCGCAGATCGCCATCGCCACCGGTGAGGTGGTCGGCGTCGAGGCGTTGCTGCGCTGGCGGCACCCGCGCCGGGGCATGGTCGACCCGGGGGAGCTGATCCAGGTCGCCGAGCAGAGCGCGGTCATGCGGCTGCTCACCCGCCGGGTGGTGGACGACGTGGTGGAGCAGCTCGCCAAGTGGCTCGCGGCCGGGCTCACGTTGCGGGCCGCGCTCAACGTCAGCGTGCGGGACCTGCACACCGGCGAGATCGCCGAGCAGATCGCCGACCGGCTGACCCGGTACGGCGTCCCGCCCGAGCGGCTCCAGGTGGAGATCACCGAGGGCGCGCTGATGGCCGACCCCCGGCGGGTGCTGGCCAGCATCACCCAACTGCACCGGATCGGCGTCGGCATCGCGCTCGACGACTTCGGCACCGGCTACTCCTCCCTCCAGCACCTGCGCCGGCTGCCGCTGTCCGAGGTGAAGGTGGACCGGTCGTTCGTGCTGGGGATGGCGGACGACCCGGACGACGCGGCGATCGTCCGCTCGATGATCGAGCTGGCCGGCGCGCTCGGGCTGCGGGTGGTCGCCGAGGGCGTGGAGGACGAGCGCACCTGGCGGCTGCTGCACGCCGCCGGCTGCGACGTGGCGCAGGGCTGGTTCCACGCCCGGCCGATGCCGGCCGAGGAGCTGATCACCTGGCTGTCGCGCTACCGCCCGGTCCGCCCGACCGCGGCGGACGGCGACGGGCGGGGCGGGCCGGCGGCGGAGGGGGAGTCGAAGGCGTCGTCGTGACAGCGGGACAATAGACTCGCTGCGGTCACCGCGCGTCATCGTTCTCCGTCGTACGCGCGGCCGGCACCGCAGACGTCTCAGGACAGCCACGAAGGGGGCACCCGATGGCCGCCATCTCCCGCGAGGAGGTCGCGCACCTCGCGCGACTGTCGCGGCTCGCCGTCACCGAGGAGGAGCTGGACACGTTCGCCGGCCAGCTGGACGTGATCCTCCAGTCGGTCGCGCAGGTCGGTGAGGTCGCCGCGGCGGACATCCCGCCGACCTCCCACTCGGTGCCGCTGACCAACGTGCTCCGCGAGGACGTGGTGACGCCGAGCCTGACCCCGCAGGAGGCGCTGTCGGGTGCGCCCGACGCCGAGGAGCAGCGGTTCCGCGTCCCGCGGATCCTGGACGAGGATGTGGCTTCATGACCGACCTGACCAAGCTCAGCGCCGTCGAGATCGCCGGTCTCGTCGCCAACGGTGACGCCTCCGCGGTCGAGGTCACCCGGGCCCACCTGGACCGCATCGGCGCCGTCGACGACCGGGTGCACGCGTTCCTGCACGTCGACACCGAGGGTGCGCTGGCCGCCGCCCGGTCCGTGGACGAGCGCCGCGCCGCCGGCGAGGAGCTGGGCCCGCTGGCCGGTGTGCCGGTCGCGGTCAAGGACGTGCTCACCACCAAGGGCGTGCCGACCACAGTCGGTTCGAAGATCCTGGAGGGCTGGCGCCCGCCGTACGACTCGACGATCGTCGAGCGGTTGCGCGCCGCCGGCACGGTGATGCTCGGCAAGACGAACATGGACGAGTTCGCCATGGGCTCGTCCACCGAATACTCGGCGTACGGGCCGACCCGCAACCCGTGGGACACCGACCGGATCCCGGGCGGCTCCGGCGGCGGCAGCGCGGCGGCGCTGGCCGCGTACGAGGCGCCGCTGGCGATCGGCTCGGACACCGGCGGCTCGATCCGCCAGCCGGGCGCGGTCACCGGCACCGTCGGCGCGAAGCCCACCTACGGCGGCACCTCCCGGTACGGCCTGGTGGCGTTCTCCTCGTCGCTGGACACGCCCGGCCCGTGCGCGCGTACCGTGCTCGACGCCGCGCTGCTGCACCAGGTGATCGGCGGTCACGACCCGCGCGACTCCACCTCGATCCCGGCCCCGGTGCCGGACGTGGTGGGCGCGGCGAAGCGCGGCGCGAGCGGTGACCTGACCGGCGTGAAGCTCGGCGTGGTCACCGAGTTCACCGGCGAGGGCGCCGAGCCGGGCGTGGTGGCGGCGTTCCGCGAGTCGGCCGAGGCGCTGGCCAAGCTGGGCGCCGAGATCGTCGAGGTGTCCTGCCCGCACTTCTCGTACGCGCTGCCGGCCTACTACCTGATCGCGCCGAGCGAGTGCTCCTCCAACCTGGCCCGGTTCGACGGCGTCCGGTTCGGCCTGCGGGTCGGCGACGACGGCAACCGGTCGCTGGAGGAGGTCATGTCGCTGACCCGCGAGGCCGGCTTCGGGCCCGAGGTGAAGCGCCGCATCATGCTCGGCACGTACGCGCTCTCGTCGGGCTACTACGACGCCTACTACGGTCAGGCGCAGAAGGTCCGTACGCTGATCACCCGGGACTTCACCGCCGCGTTCGAGCAGGTGGACGCGCTGATCTCGCCGACCACCCCGTTCGTGGCGTTCCCGATCGGCGCGCGCACCTCGGACCCCTACCAGATGTACCTGGCGGACCTGTTCACCATCCCGACGAACCTGTACGGCGGCCCGGCCATCTCGGTGCCGTGCGGGCTGTCCGACGGGCTGCCGGTCGGCCTCCAGATCATGGCGCCGACGATGGCCGACGACCGGATGTACCGGGTGGCCGCCGCGCTGGAGTCCTCGGTCGGCACGTTCACTCCGCCGGCTCTCTGACGTCACCACCGATCGGCGTCGACGGACCTCCGTCGGCGCCGATCGGCGTTTCGGGGCGGTCCGCCGGCGTGCCGAGGTAGCGGCGGGCCTCCCGGATGCCGCGCCACCGCGACCACGCCATGCCCGACCAGAGCACGACGAGCGCGGCGGCGACCAGCCGACTGGACCACCGGGTGGCGCCGGCGAGCACCAACGCCTGGAACGCCGCCAGCACCACGCAGAACCACATGTACCAGCGCTGGCCGAGCCGGCGGCGGGCCTCCCGGCGGGCGGCGGCGTCGACGGCCGGATCGGTGGCCCGGCCCGCGCGCAGCGCGTCCCGCGCCGCGGCGGTCGGGCTCCCGGCGGGGGTACGCATCCGCGGCACCAGCCGCCGGCCGAGCAGCAGCGCCGCACCGGCGCCGACGCCGGCGGCCACGAACACGATCGCGACCAGGCCCACCACGTCCTGGAAGTCGTGCTCTCCGTCGGTCGCCCAGATCCCGGTCAGCAGCGCGGGCAGACCGAGCGCCACCGCCCCGGCGACCAGCAGCACGCCGGGCTGCACCGGACCGTCTCTCACCGGGGCCACCCCACCCGGTCCGTCCCGGTCACCGCCGCTGCCGGCGGCGGGTGAGACGGTCCAGCACCAGGACGATGGCGATCGCCACCAGCCCGGGGATCACGGTGCCGGCCACCATCGCGGCCGGGCTTTCGGGATTGCCGTCGTCGCTGGCCAGCCACAGCGCCCAACTGGTCAGGGCGGCCACCAACCAGGCCGCCGTGACCGCCAGCAACAGCACCTTGGTCCGTGAGCGCCGTGTCGTCGCGTCGTTCCCCGTATTCGTCATGGTCGACCCGTACCCCGGTGTCGGTTTTCCCATGCCGGCGCGGCGGGCCCCCGCGCGGCGATCTCGAAGCCCGGCAGCGGGGTGGCCGGGGCACCCGATTAGGCTGGAACGGTTCTGTCCGGATCGCGCCTGGAGCTCAGATGACGACGACACTGCCCGCGTACGACGAGGTCGTCGCGCGCTACGAACCGGTGATCGGCCTGGAGACCCACGTCGAGCTGGGCACGAACACCAAGATGTGGTGCGGGTGCCCGACCGACTTCGGCGGCGAGCCGAACACCCGGGTCTGCCCGGTCTGCCTGGGCCTGCCCGGTTCGCTGCCGGTGGCCAACAAGGCGGCGATCGAGGCGACGATCCGGATCGGGCTGGCGCTGAACTGCTCCATCGCCGAGTGGTGCCGGTTCGCCCGGAAGAACTACTTCTACCCGGACATGCCGAAGAACTTCCAGATCAGCCAGTACGACGAGCCGCTCTGCTTCGACGGGCACCTGGACGTCGAGGTCAACGGCGAGCTGGTGCGCATCGGCATCGAGCGGGTGCACCTGGAGGAGGACACCGGCAAGACGCTGCACGTCGGCGGCGCCACCGGTCGCATCCACGGCGCCACCGAGTCGCTCGTCGACTACAACCGGGCCGGCATCCCGCTGGTCGAGATCGTCACCAAGCCGATCCCCGGCACCGGCGCGCTCGCCCCGGAGATCGCCCGCGCGTACGTCGCCGAGCTGCGTGACGTGATCCGTTCGCTGGGCGTCTCCGACGTCCGGATGGAGGAGGGCTCGCTGCGTTGTGACGTCAACACCTCGCTGAACCTGCCGGGCGAGGAGTGGGGCACGCGGACCGAGACCAAGAACGTCAACTCGCTGCGCTCGGTCGAGCGGGCGGTGCGCTCGGAGATGCTGCGTCAGGCGTCGGTGCTGGACGCGGGCGGCCGGATCGTCCAGGAGACGCGGCACTTCCACGAGGACACCGGCGACACCACGTCGGGCCGGTCCAAGGAGACCGCCACCGACTACCGCTACTTCCCGGAGCCGGACCTGGTGCCGCTCGCGCCGGACACCGCCTGGGTGGCCGAGCTGAAGGCCGCCCTGCCGGAGCTGCCTCGGCTGCGCCGCAAGCGGATCCAGCAGGACTGGGGCCTGTCCGACCTGGACATGGAGTCGGTGGTCAACGCCGGCGCGGTCGAGCTGATCGAGGCCACGGTGGCCGCCGGCGCCACGCCGGCCGCGGCCCGCAAGTGGTGGCTGGGTGAGCTGTCCCGCCGGGCCAACGAGACCGGCGTGGAACTGGCCGACGTGGGCGCCACCCCGACGCAGGTCGCCGAGCTTCAGGGCCTGGTGGACGCCGGCAAGCTCAACGACAAGCTGGCCCGCGCCGTGCTGGAGGGCGTGGTGGCCGGCGAGGGCTCGCCGACCGAGATCATGACCAACCGCAACCTGGAGGTGGTCTCCGACACCGGCGCGCTCACCGCCGCCGTGGACGAGGCGATCGCCGCCAACCCCGCCATCGCCGAGAAGATCCGCAGCGGCAAGGTCGCGGCGGCCGGCGCGCTGGTCGGCGCCGTCATGAAGACCACCCGGGGCCAGGCGGACGCGAAGACCGTCCGCGAGCTGATCCTGGAGCGTCTCGGCGCCGCCTGACACGTGTTAAGAGGGGCCCCCGCCTATGCAGAATGCGTTAAGCGGGGGCCCCGCCTTACCCCCACCCCGCAGAGGGCGTCAACGGCGACGCCCGGATGGAGTCACCTATGAACGATGACGTCCTCGACGAGATCCAGCGCCGGGTGCTCTGGCTCGCCACCCGCATCGTCGACGCGGCCAACCACGATCGGGACACCGGCGACGGCGTGAAGGTCGGTGGCCACCAGGCGTCGAGCGCGTCGCTGGTGACCGCGATGACCGCGCTCTGGTTCCAGCACCTCGACGCCGAGGACCGGGTCGCGGTGAAGCCGCACGCCTCCCCGGTGTTCCACGCCATCCAGTACCTGCTCGGCAATCTCGACAAGTCCTACCTGCCGAAGCTGCGCGCCCGGGGCGGGCTCCAGTCGTACCCGTCGCGGACCAAGGACCCGGACGAGGTCGACTTCTCCACCGGCTCGGTCGGCCTGGGCGCCGCCGCGCCGCTGTTCGCCGCCGTCACCCGCCGCTACGTCGACGCGCACTTCGGCGCGCGCCCGCACTCCCGCTTCATCGCGCTGATCGGCGACGCGGAGCTGGACGAGGGGAACATCTGGGAGGCGGTCGCCGACCCGGCCACCACCGGCCTGGGTAACGTGATGTGGCTGGTCGACTTCAACCGGCAGTCGCTGGACCGGGTCGTCCCCGGCATCCGGATCAACCAGTGGCGTGGTCAGTTCGAGGCCGCCGGCTGGCACGTCGTCGAGGTCAAGTACGGCCGCAAGCTCGCCGAGGCGTACGCCCGGCCGGGCGGGGCGGCGCTGCGTGACTGGATCGACCTGATGCCGAACGAGCAGTACCAGTCGCTGTTCGGGCTGGCCGGGCCGGCCCTGCGCAAGCAGTTCCTGGACGGTGCGCCGGCCGAGGTGGCCGCGTTCGTCGCCGACATCGCCGACGCCGAGCTGGGCCCGCTCGTCACCGACCTGGGTGGGCACGACGCGCAGGCGATGCTCGACGCGTACGCCCAGTGCGACGCGGTCACCGACCGGCCCAGCGTGGTGTTCGCGTACACGGTGAAGGGCTGGGGGCTGCCGATCGCCGGCAACCCGCGCAACCACTCGGCGCTGCTCAGCACCGAGCAGGTGGACGCGCTGCGGGCCGCGCAGGGCCTGACCGCGGAGACCGAGTGGGACCGCCTCGACCCGTCGTCCCCGGCCGGCATCCGGGCCGGCGAGCGCCGGGAGGCGCTGTCCCGCGCGCCACGCGAGCGGGCGCTCGGCGTCACCGTGCCGGAAACCACCCGGGTACGCGCGAACAAGCCGGTCTCCACCCAGGAGGTCTTCGGTCGGGTGCTGGTCGACCTGGCCCGTGACCCGCAGGTGGCGCCCTACCTGGTGACCACCGCGCCGGACGTGGCCACCTCGACGAACCTGGCCGGGTTCATCAACAAGACCGGCGTGTTCGCCCCGACCGAGCAGCGTTCCTGGACCGAGGACCGGATGCTGCGCTGGACGGAGAGCCCCGCCGGGCAGCACATCGAGCTGGGCATCTCCGAGATGAACCTGTTCCTGCTGCTGGGCCAGCTCGGCCTGTCGTGGGACCTGTCCGGCCAGCCGCTGCTGCCGGTCGGCACGGTCTACGACCCGTTCGTGCTGCGCGGGTTGGACGCGTTCCTCTACGGCACCTACTCGGGTTCCCGGTTCGTGGTGGCCGGCACCCCGTCCGGCATCACGCTGGCGCCCGAGGGTGGCGCGCACCAGTCCACCATCACCGCCTCGGTCGGCCTGGAGCTGCCCGGGGTGACGTTCCTGGAGCCCGCGTACGCCGGCAGCCTCGACTGGCTGCTCTGCGACGCGCTCGGGCAGATCGCCGGTGGCGCCGTGCCGGCCGCGACCGCCGCGCCGGCCGAGGACGGGGCGTACTACTTCCGGCTCAGCACCCGGCCGGTCGACCAGGCGCCGTTCGAGGCGGCCCGGGCCCGGCTCGGCGACGCGGTGCTGCGCCGGCAGGTGGTGGCCGGCGCGTACCGGCTGGTCGACGCGCACCAGGCGTACCCGGAGCTGGCGGACGCCCCGGTCGTGCAGCTCGCCGCGTCCGGCGCGGTGTTGCCCGAGGTCCTGGCCGCCGCCGCGGAGCTGGCGGAGGAGGGCGTCGCGGCGCACGTGGTGGACGTGACCAGCCTGGACCGGCTCTACCGTGCGTGGCAGCGGACGCTGCGCCAGGGCGTGCGGACCGCCACCGTGCCGAGCGTGCCCGGCGCGCTGCGGTCGGCGTTCGCGGACCGGGTGCCGGTGGTGACCGTGCACGACGCGGCCTCGCACGCGATGGCCTGGCTCGGCTCGGCGGTGGGTGCCCCGGCGGTGCCGCTCGGGGTGGACGAGTTCGGTCAGTCCGGCAGCGTCCGGGAGCTGTACGAGCTGCACGACCTGCTGCCGGGCAGCATCGTCAACGCCGCGCTGGCGGCGCTCGCGCTGCGCTGACCCGGCGCCCGACGACGCCTCGGCGGCCGGGCGGTCCGGTGGCCGGGCAGTCCGGTGGCCGGGCGGTCCGGTGGCCGGTGGCGTCACGGACCGTGACACACCGCCGGTCGCTCCGAGTGACGATGCACCGAGGGTGGGGGGATGCCCGCCCGCCGCCTTTGCTCTGCAGCCATCTCCGCACCACCGCTACGACCTGGGATTGGACGGAAGTCCGCCGCGCGGGCTGCCGAGCCGGATGGTGACTCTCGGTGCCTGCTGCGGTGGTGGCTGCAGAGCAAAGGCAGCGACCGCCCATCGGCCGCCTGACCCTGGTCGTCGCGCTCCGTGACCGGCGGGCGACGCCGGTCGGCCGGCGTCGGGACGGCCGGTGGCGCGGCCGGGTGGCGCGGCGCCGGCCGCTGGGAGGACCGGTCAGCCGGTGGTGGTCGGGCTCGGCGAGGTGGCGCTCGAGGACGGCGCGGGGGACTCCGACGGGCCACGGGTGGGCGTCGGGGTGACCGGCACCTCGTCGCCCTTGGCCGGGTCCCGGATCACGTGCCGCTCCAGGTTGACCTGCGACTGACCGGTGCCGCCCACGGTGATCTCGTCGTACGCCTGGAGCAGCTTCTGCTGGTCGAAGTAGAGCACCGTCATGGTCAGCGGGGTGGGCTTCTCGCCCTCCAGGCCGCGCAGCCCGGCCCCGCCGGTGGAGCCCTCCACCATCAACGTGGTCGGCTGCTCGCCCGGCGCCTGCGGCAGCTTCGACACCTGGCGGGCGTGGGTGTGCCCGGCGAGCACCAGCGGGCAGGTGCCGGAGAGCGGCCCGGCCGACGCCGGGTCGTGCACCAGCGCGATGTCCACCTTCCGGGGCGACTTCTCGACCGTGGTGGCGAGCTGCTCGCCGGCGCCGATCACCTGGTTGGCCACCGCCGACGTGAGCCCGCTGCCGGCCGGCGAGGTCTCCTTGTCCGGGGTGAACCGGGGATCTCCGATGCCGGCGATGGTCAGCCCGGCGACCGTCGTGGTCGAGTTGTTCAACACGACGGCGTTCGGCTGCTGGTCCACCACCGCGGCGGTCCGCGGCGAGTCGTGGTTGCCCCGGATGTAGACGTACGGCTTCTTGAGCAGGCCGATCGAGCCGACGTAGGACGCCTCCGGCTCGCTGCCCCAGTCGGTGAGGTCGCCGGTGTCGATCACCACGTCGATGCCGAACTGCTCGACCACCGTGCGGATCAACTGCCATCCGGTCGGGTTGAGGTGCATGTCCGAGACGTGCAGCACCCGGGTGGTGCCCGGGGACGGCTGCACCACCGGCAGCGCGGAGACCGTCGTGTAGAGCTTGCTGACGTTGCCGACCAGCCGTTGGAGCTGCTCGGCGTACTTGGTGTAGTCGTTGGCGATCCGCCGCGCGTCACCCACGATCGCGGGCGCGTTGACCAGCAGGCCTTCGTACCGCGGTTCCTCGATCGCCTGTGGGCGCACGGTGGCCGCGCCGAGGCCGAGGCTGCCGGCGGTGACGACCAGCGCCAGGCCGCCGGCCCAGGCGGTACGGCGCACGTCGCGGAAGACCAGCCCGGCCAGGAGCAGGGTGGCCAGCACCGCCGAGGCGAGGGTCCGCAGGCCGAGCCGCATCACGCCGTCACGGACGTCCTGCACCGCCGACTGGCTGGCCCGGCTGATGCTCGCCGGGTCGTCGATCAGCGCCTCGGTGCGCCGCTGGTCCAGGGAGCCCACCTCGACGGTCAGGTAGGCCGGCCCGTCGTGACTGTCCAGCAGCAGTGCGCCCAGCGGCGGGATGTCGACAGTGGTGCCGCCGCTCACCGACGGGCTGAGCTTGAGCTCCGCCCGGAACGGGCCGATGTCGGTGCCGACGTGGCCGCCGGCGTACGTGCCGACCACGATGCCGCCGAGCGTGACCGCGAACAGCGCCAGCACCACGCCCACCCGGCGCAGCCGGTGCCCCGGTCGCCAGGCCGCCCAGCGGCGGGCGCGCCCGGTCACCGGGGACGTCCCGTCCCCGGCGCGCTGCTCTTCGTTCTGCTGGCCGTCCATGCTGAGATTCTGACCTGCCCAGTGAGTGATCTTGGCAAACCCGCCGGAAGCCGCTCAGCTCCGGCCGGCGCCGCCGTCCGCGAAGACCAGCCGCAGGATCCGGTCGTCCTCGGCGGCCGGCTTGCCCCGGCCGTCCCGGTTCGACGTGCTCACCCAGATCGAGCCGTCCGGCGCCACGGCGGCGGCGCGCAACCGACCGTACCGGCCGGTGAGCAGCTCGCGCGGCTGGCCCAGGACCGTACCGTTGCCGGCCAGCTCGACCAGCCACAGCCGCTGCCCACGCAGGCAGGCGGCGACCAGCAGCCGCTCCACCGCCGCGAGCCCCGAGCAGGACGCGTCGGCGGTGCGCCACTGCACGATCGGGTTCACGTAGCGCGTGTCGTCGCCGCGCCCCTCGACCTGCGGCCAGCCGTAGTTGCCGCCCTGGTTGATCTGGTTGATCTCGTCCCAGGTGTTCTGGCCGAACTCCGAGGCGTACATCCGCTTGTCCGGCATCCAGGCGAAGCCCTGCACGTTGCGGTGCCCCGACGACCACACCGGCGAACCGGTGGTCGGGTTGCCCGGTGCCGGCTTGCCGTCCGGCGTGATCCGGAGGATCTTGCCGCCGAGGCTCTTCGGGTCCTGGGCGTTCGCGGTGCGCCCGGCGTCCCCGGTGCTCACGTAGAGGAAGCCGTCCGGGCCGAAACCCAACCCGCCGCCGTCGTGGTTGCCGGCCTTCGGGATGCCGGTGAGGATCGGCGTCGGCGTCTGACCCAGCCGCAGCTTCGCGACCCGGTTGTCGGCCTCGGCCGTGTAGAAGACGAAGATCATCCGGTCCTGCGCGTACGTCGGGGAGACGGCGATGCCGAGCAGGCCGCCCTCACCGCCGGACGCCACGCCCGGCACCGTCTGCACCGGCCGGACGGTCAGCCCGTCCGGCCCGGACTCCGGACCGACCTGGAGGATCCGCCCGCTGTCCCGCTCGGTGACCAGCGCCGCGCCATCGGGCAGGAACGCGATGGCCCACGGCACCGCCAGCCCCTTCGCCAGCACCGTGGCCACCACCTGCTGCCCGGCCCCGCCGGGACTGGCCGTGCTCGACGGCGTCGGCAGGTTGGGCGGCTCGCCGGCCGGGTCCGGCTCGGGCTCGCCGAGCGCGCAGCCGGCGGTGCCCAGCAGCAGCGCCGCGCAGGACGCCGCCAGCACCGTCCGGAGGCGGCGGGCGCGGGGGTACGGGAGTCGCGGGCTCACCCGGCCCAGCCTAGCCGGACCCGGCGGCGAACCGGCCCGGTCGAGCGCTGCCGGTGACCGCGCCGCCCGGGTGCCGGTCGGTCAGCCGGCGCGCAGGGCGAGCACGGCGACGTCGTCCTCGCGGCGGTGCGCGGCGGCGAGCAGCCGGTCGCAGAGCACGGCCAGCGGCACCGCCGGACCGTCGGCGGCGAGCTGTTCGAGCAGCTCCGCCTGCCCCTCGTCGATCGGCTGGTCCCGGCGCTCGATCAGGCCGTCGGTGTGCAGCAGCAGCGTGTCGCCCGGGGCGAGGGTCAGCGTCCGGCCGGTGCGCCGGGGCGGGCGGGTCAGACCGAGCAGCGGGCCGCGTCCCTCCGCCACCGACACCGTGCCGTCGGCGCGGATCAGCAGCGGCGGCGGGTGCCCGGCGTTGCACCAGCAGACCCGGAGCCCACCGTCGGCCGGCCGGACCCGCGCCAGCACGGCGGTGGCGACCGTCGGCACCCGCAACCCGCCGATGGCCCGGTCGAGGTTGGCCACCAGCTCCTCCACCGGGTCGTCCCGCCCGTAGGCGTTGCCCCGGACCAGGTTCCGCAGCTGGCCCATGGTGGCCGCCGCCTCGATGTCGTGCCCGGCGACGTCGCCGATCGCGGCGATCAGCTCGCCGTCGGGCTGGACGAACGCGTCGTACCAGTCACCGCCCACCTCGACCCGGTCCGCCGCCGGCAGGTAGCGGGCGGCCAGCTCCATCCCGGACACGGTCGGCAGCACCGGCAGCATGCTGTGCTGGAGCACCTCCGCCACGTGCCGCTGCTCGCCGTACAGCCGGCTGTTGCCGACCGCCTGGCCGGCCCGTACCCCGATGTCCTGCGCGGTCCGCAGGTCGCTCGCGTCGAACCCGCGCCGGCCCGGGCGGTTGACGAGCGTGACGGCGCCGATCACCCGGTCCCCGACGGCGGTGATGGGCACTGTCACGTGCGAGCCGACGCCGAGCCGCTCGGCCAGCGGCACCAGCTCCGGACGGGTGGTGCCGCGCGCCACGTCCTCGATGCCGGCGCTGCCGCGCATCACCGGCCGGCCGGACCGCAGCACCGAGCGGATCAGCGACTCCTGGCCCAGCCCGGTGGTCAGCAGCGTGGCGAAACGGGCCAGATCGCCGCGGCGTTCCCCGTCCCGGTGCACGCCGGAGATGCTGCGCGGCCGGCCCGCCGGGTCGACCAGCGTGATCAGGCACCAGTCGGCCAGCAACGGCACCATGGCGTGCGCCAGGCGGTCGACAGCGGTGGTCACGTCGAGCGTGCCGCCGAGCATCTCGCTCATCCCGGCCAGCATGGCCAGCCGGTCGTGGGCCTCCTCCGCGCGGCGGCGGGCCTGCTCGGCGCTGCGGACCGCGATCCGCAGCCGCAACTCCGACGAGCAGGCGGCGGCCAGGTCGGCGAGCGTACGCAGCTGCTCCTTGGTCCAGGCCCGGGGCTTGCTGTCAATGGCGCAGAGCGAGCCGAGCACCCGCCCCTCCAGGTCGGTCAGCGGCATGCCGGCGTACGCCACCACGCCGAGGTCCTCGATGGCGAGGTTCAGCCGCACCCGCGGGTAGAGCCGGGCGTCGGGCAGCACCATCGGCACCTCGATGTCGACGACGTGCTGGCAGAACGAGTGGCTGAGCGGGGTCTCCCGGCGGGCCGCCCAGGGTTGCGGCAGCCCGGTCGCGCCGGGGAAGAACTGGCGGTCCGCGTCCACCAGGGAGACCAGCGCGACCGGCACGTCGAGCAGGTCGCCGACCAGCCGCGCGAACCGGTCGAACGCCTCGTCCGGCACCGCGTCGAGGCGGGTCTCGTCGAGGGACCGCAGCCGGTCGGGATCGGTCAGCGCCGGAATCGGCGTCGCCTTCCGCTCCGGGTCGTCCTCGCTCATCGCCCCCCTGTCCTGCGTCACGCGACACCGGCCGGCGTCCCGCCCTCGATTAAACCCTGTCGCACGTGTGTCCGACCGTCGGCGGGGCGTTCGTCACGGTCGCCGCGGCGTCGACCTGCGGCTACGGATATCGTCGACGGTCGTGAAGGCATGGATTCCGCACCCCGACGGTCGTCGACTGCTCGGCGAACTGCCGCCCGACGTCACCGTGGAGGTGCTGGCGGATCCGACCCGGCTCCCGTCGTCCCCGGCCGGGGTGCGGTTCTGGGTGCCGCCGTTCCTGGCCGGCCCGGACGCCGGCACGCTCCTGGCCGACCTGCCGGACGTCGAGGTGGTGCAGCTGCTCTCCGCCGGCGCGGACGCGTGGGCGGGACGGATGCCGGACGGCGTGACGCTCTGTGACGCCCGCGGTGTGCACGACTCCGCCACCGCGGAGTGGGTGGTGGCGGCGATCCTGTCCGCGCTGCGCGGGTTCGCGCCGCTGGCCCGCGCCCAGGCCCGCCGGGAATGGGCGTACGACGAGGTCGCCCCGACCGACGAGCTGGCCGGCAAGCGGGTGCTGATCGTCGGCGCCGGCTCGATCGGCGCGGCGGTGCGCGCCCGGCTCGCCCCGTTCGAGGTGAGCTTCACGCTGGTCGCCCGCACCGCCCGCCCGGACGAGGACGTGCACGGCGTGGCCGAGCTGCCCACCCTGCTGCCCGCCGCGGACGTGGTGGTGCTGCTGGTGCCGCTGACCGAGCAGACCCGGGGCCTGGTCGACGAGCGGTTCCTCGCCGCGATGCCCGACGGCGCGTTGCTGGTGAACGCCGCGCGGGGGCCGGTGGCCCGCACGCCGGCGCTGGTCGCCGAGCTGACGTCGGGACGGCTACGGGCCGCGCTGGACGTCACCGACCCGGAGCCGCTGCCCGCCGACCACCCGCTGTGGCAACTGCCGAACGTGCTGCTCACCCCGCATGTCGCCGGCTCGGTACGCGGTCTGCTGCCGCGCGCGTACCGGCTGGTGGGGGCGCAGTTGCGCCGCTTCGTGGCCGGGGAGGAGCTGACGAACCGGGTGGTGGACGGCTACTGACCGGCGTCGTCGTCGGGCTGCTCCCGACCGGTGCCGTCGTCGGGCCGTCCCCGACCGGTGTCGTCGTCGGGCCGTCCCCGACCGGTGTCGTCGTCGGGCCGTCCCCGACCGGTGTCGTCGTCGGGAAGGCGCTGGCCGGTGGCGGCGATCAGCCGGGGCAGGTCGGAGGCGCGTACCGCGGGCAGCGTCAGCACCTGACCGTCGTCGAGCCGGACGACCGCCCGGCCGCGGGCGTCGCCGGCCAACTCGGCGACCCGGCCCCAGGACACCCGTCGCTGCCCGACGAGCGCGCGCAGCCGTAGCTCCCGGGCGTCCGCCTCGGTGCCGGACCGCCACGCCCACAGCCCGATCCCGAGCGGCACCAGCAGCACCCAGAGCAGCCACCACCGCGCGGTGGCCAGTGGCAGCGCGCCGATGAAGGCGACGATCGCGGCCACCAGGATGGCCTGGTTGGGACGAAAACGGACGGTGTCGGCGCGGCTCACGCTCCCGATGATCGCATCCGACCAGCTCACACCCCCGCCCCGCCCCTGCCCCCCTGCCCCCTGCCCCCTGCCCCCTGCCCCGCCCCTCCCTGCCCCGCCCTCCTGCCCCCGCCTCCGTGATCATGAAGTTGGCGGCACCCTCCGTCCGGTTTGTCGCCGTCAACTTCATGATCACCCGAGCTGGCTGCCCACCGTCCCGTCGGCTGGGCGGCGGCGTCCGTAGGGCGGAACGTTGCGGGATCTTGGTAGGAAAAGGCCCCCAGAGGGGCCTTTTCCTACCAAGATCTGGTGGGCTGCGGTGGATGTGACGCGCGTCACTAAGAACGTGCCGTCACCGGCCGCTTCCGGGATCGTTCTTAGGCATGGCCGCAGCGGTCCCCGCCGATGCGACCGCCCGCCCGACCCCGCACGCCGCACCGCAACAGCACCGCCCCGTGCCCCCTCACGAAGGCGACCGCCGTGCCCGTCATCCCCTCCGCCGGACCCCACCGGCGGCCACCGCTGCCCGACCTCGCCGTGTCGCTCATCGGCATGGCCTTCCTGCTGGCGGGCGTCGCCGGGCTCGTGCCCGGTCCGGCCGCCGCGGCGCTCGCCGTTGCCGGCGCCTCCGCCCTCGCCTGCGTCCGGCTCGCCTGGCTGGCGGGCGTCCCACCCACGCCGACGCCGACTCGTCACGCCGTCCCGGCGCGCAGCCCGCTGCCCTCGGCCCGGACGCGTCGCGGTGCCGAGGGCGCCGACCCCGTGCCGCCGGCGCAGCACGCCCTCCCGCGCGTCGACGGTCCAGCATCGGGGCAGCACGCCGTTCCGCGCGTCGACGGTCCGGCGTCGGGACAACACGCCCTCCCGCGCGTTGACGGCCCGGCGTCGGGGCAGCACGCCGTCCCGGGCTCCGCCGATCCGGCGGCGGCGCAGTACGCCGTTCCGCAGGTGGCCGATCCGGCGTCGGCCTGGCTGATCCGTGGGGTGTCGGGCGCCAACCCGTTGGCGCCGGCACCGCACGCCGTGGCGGGCACCGGCCATCCGGCGTCGGACGCCGTTCCGGGCCGGCCGGCGACCCGCCTGGGCGTCCCGGGTCCGGGCGGCTCCGGGCCGGCGGAACGGGCCGCTGCCGCGGGCCGGACCGAGGTGGCCGGCCGGGTGGACGGATCCACGCCGGGTGCGACGACCGGGCGGCAGGCCCGCCGGGTGGCGCTGTCCCGTCGGGTCGCCGCGATCCTCGACGCGGCCGTCCTGGTCGCCGGGCTCACCGTCGCGGTGCTGCCGCTGAGCGATCCGGCGCACCGGCTGCCGGTAGCGCTGGTCGGGCTCGGCCTCACCGCGCCGCTCCACGCCGCCGCGTTGCTCCGCCTGCCGGGCCGGTCCCGGCTCCCCGGGCGGGAACGTCTGCGCCGCACCGTCGACGTGCTCGCGCTCGGGGTCAGCCTGGTCTTCGCCGGCTGGATGCTGCTGCCCGCCGGCCCGGTGCCACCGGCCGCGTGGGTGGCCAGCGTGGGCGGGGCGGTGGCGCTGGCGGTGCTGGCGATGGCGGCGGTCTCCGAGCGCCGGCGTCGGCCGGGCGCCGCGCTGTGCCACGCCGGTGCCGGTCTCTCGCTGGGCGGGCTGGCGCTGCTCGTGGTGCTGCTCGCGTACGACGCCCCGGACCGGGCCCTGTCGGCCGTCGCGCCGCCGATGCTGGCCGGTGCGTTGCTCACCGCTGCCGGCGCCCGGCGTACGTCGGCGGGGGAGCGACCGCACCGCGGCGCCGCGCCGGCCGCGTGGCCGCGGCTCACCGCGCCGGCCGGCATCGCCGCGCTGGCCGCCGGCGTGCACCTGGGCACGGCGGGGGAGTTCACCCCGGCGGCGATGGCCCTGGGGCTGTCGGTCATCCCCCCGATCATGGTGGGTGAGCTGCTCGCCGCCGCCGACCAGCGCCGCCGGGTGGAGCGGCTCGCGGCCAGCGAGGCGTGGCTGCGCCGGCTGGTCGGCGCGGACGCCGGCGGGGAGCCGGCGCCGTTGACCCGGGCCGACCTGGTGCGGGCGCTGCCCCTGCGCAGCGGCGGCGCGCTGCTCCTGGTGGACCTGCACGGCGACGAGGCGGCGCCGCCGGACGGGCCGGTGCTGGCCGAGGTCGGGCGCCGGCTGCGCGCCGGCTGCGGTCCGCACGACCTGGTCGCCCGCGTGGGCGACACCGGGTTCGCCGTGCTCACCGACCTCGGGCCGGTGCCCGCGTACGCGCTGGGCACGCGGCTGCTGACGGCGCTCGCCGAGCCGTATCCCCGGCCGGAGGGCGTCACCCGGGTCCGGTTCAGCATCGGGCTTGCCGAGACCACCGGCGGTGACCCGGAGGACGTGCTGCGTCAGGCCGACCTGGCCCGGCGGCGGGCGGCGCAGCTCGGCCGGGACCGGATCGAGTGGTACGACGCCTACCTGGAGGAGCAACTGGTCCGCCGGCTCGACCTGGAGCGGGAGCTGCCCGGCGCGGTGGCCCGGGGCGAGCTGGACCTGGTCTACCAGCCGGTGGTGGCGCTGGCCGACCGGATGCCGGTCGGCACCGAGGCGTTGCTGCGCTGGCGCAGCCCGGCGTTGGGCACGGTGCTGCCGGCGGAGCTGCTGCCGGTGGCGGCCGACCTGGACCTGCTCGGCGAGGTCGGGTGGTGGGTGGTGGACCGGGCGTGCCGGCAGCTCGCCGCCTGGTCGGAGGGGGGCCGCGAGCTGTGGATGGCGGTCAACGTCACGCCGCGGGAGTTGGCCGCGACGGACTTCGTGGCGCGTACCGCGACCGCGTTGGCGGCGTACGACGTGCCGCCGGAGCGGTTGGTGGTGGAGGTGGCCGAGCCGGCGGTGGGGGCGGAGTTGTCCACCGTGACGGCGCGGCTGGCCGGCCTGCGGTCGCTCGGGGTCCGCACCGCGCTCGACGACTTCCGCGCCGAGCACGCCTCGCTGGCCCAACTCCGCCGGTTGCCGATCGACCTGCTCAAGGTCGGCCCGCACCTGGTGGCGCCGGGCGGGGACGGGCAGCGTCCGCTGATCGACGTGGTGGCGAACCTGGGCGACCGGCTCGGCGTGGAGGTGGTGGTGGAGGGGTTGGAGTCGGACGGTCAGGTGGCCGGCGCCCGGCGGGCCGGCTGCCGGTACGGCCAGGGCTTCGCGTTGGCCCGGCCGGCGACCGCGGAGCGGGTCGAGGCGTGGTTCGAGGAGTTCCCGTCGGCGTCCCGGTGAGGAGCTGACTTAACCGGTTCAGCGATGGCGCGGCGGGGCGGTGCTGCCGCGCGGGGTCAGGTGGGCGGTCTCGTCCTGCAACTCGGTCACCGGCTCGCCGGCGATCACGGCGAGGAGCTGCCGGGCGGCGTGCGACCCGTACGCCGGGATGTCCCGGCCCAGCGCGGTCAGCGGCGGGTGCACGAGCTGGCAGAGCGGCGAGTCGTCCCAGGCGACGATGGAGAGGTCGCCGGGGACGGCCAGCCCCATCTCCTGCGCCACGGACAGCCCGGCGATGGCCATCACGTCGTTGTCGTAGATCACCGCGGTCGGGCGGTTGGCGGAACTGAGCAGCCGGCGGGTGGCCCGCGCGCCCTCCTCGCCGGTGTAGTCGGACCAGACCGTGCTCGCCTCGTCCAGCCCGAGCCGCCGACACACGTCGGTGAACGCGTCGGTGCGGATCTCGGTGTGCAGCAGCGAGGGGAGGCCGCCGACCCGGGCGATCCGCCGGTGCCCGAGCGCGACCAGGTATTCGACGGTCTCGACCAGGGCCGCCGCGTCGTCGGACCAGACGCTGGCCAGGCTGCCGGTGTGCCCGGGGCCGCCGATGATCACGGCGGGCAGTTGCAGCTCCTCCAGCGCGGGCACGCGCCGGTCGTCGGTGCGCAGGTCGCAGACGAAGACGCCGTCGACCCGGCGCTCGGCCCACCACCGGCGGTAGACCGCGATCTCCGCCTCCTGGTCGGTGACCACCTGGAGCGTGAGCGCGTACGAGCGGGCGGAGAGTTCCGCCTCGACGCCGCTGATCAGCTCCATGAAGAACGGTTCGATGCCCAGTATCCGGGCGGGCCGGCACAGCGCCAGCCCGACCGCCTTGGCGGTGGCGCCGGAGAGCGCCCGGGCGGCGCTGCTCGGACTGAACCCGATCTCGGCGGCGATGGCCAGGATGCGCTGGCGGGTCGCCTCGGAGACGCCGGGCTGCCCGTTCAGCGCGTACGACACCGCGCCCTTGGAGACCCCGGCGCGCCGGGCGACGTCGGCGATGGTCGGCCGCTTCACCGAAGCGTTCCTCCACTGTGTCCGGCCCTCGCGGGCGCTTCCGGCCGCCGGGTGGCGACGGGGAGTGACGCTACTGCACCGGGCCCGTCGTCCGGTCGGCGCGGCGGCACGCCGGCGACTGAACCGCACAGTTCGGCACTTGTGCGGTTCAGCGTACGGGCATCCGGCCCCGTGTCCACCATCCCGGCGTTGCCGAAACTGCTCCGGAAAGCGCTCCACCACGCATGGTCGCGCTCCCAGAGGGCCCCGAAGGTTACGGGACGGCCTCGCTGTTAACCGGCCGTTGACAGTGCAAAGAGCGAACCGTACGGTGGCCTCACTTATCCGGTTCAGTCAACGTCTCTCGATCTCGGGAGCGTTCCCATTCAGCGCGGAGGATGACATGAAACGGTCCTGGACGCACTGGGCGCGCACGGCCGCCGTCGGTGCCGTCAGCCTGGTCATGGTCGCCGCCTGCAGCGGCAAGAGCACCACCGGCGGCTCGGACGCGGCCGACGGTCAGGTCACGTTGAAGATCAATTTCTGGGGCGACTTCGGCCTTCAGGACCTCAAGACCAAGTACGAGGCCGACCACCCGAACGTCAAGATCCAGCTCAACTCGGGCGAGTACAACGCCCAGCACGAGGACCTGCAGAAGAAGCTCGTCGCCGGCAACGGCGCGCCGGACATCGCGGCGATCGACGAGGGCTTCATGGTCCAGTTCCGCAGCCAGTCCGACAAGTTCGTCAACCTGCTGGACAAGGGCGCCGGGTCGTACGAGAGCAAGTACCTGCCCTGGAAGTGGAAGCAGTCGCTGTCCGCCGACGGCAAGACGCAGATCGGTCTCGGCACCGACGTCGGCGGCCTGGCCATGTGCTACCGCACCGACCTGTTCAAGGCCGCCGGCCTGCCCACCGACCGCGACCAGGTCTCCGCGCTGTGGCCCACCTGGGACAAGTTCCTCGAGGTCGGCCAGCAGTACACCGGCAAGACCAAGAAGAAGTTCATCGACGCCGGCACCAACCTGTTCAACCCGATCCTCGGGCAGCAGCAGGTCGGCTTCTACAACGACCAGGACCAGCTCCAGATGGAGCAGGGCCCGAAGGTCGCGTTCGACTACACGGTCAAGGCCGTCGACAAGGGGCTCTCCGCCAACCTGGTCAGCTTCCAGGCCGACTGGGACAAGGGCTTCACCAGCGGCGCGTTCGCGGTGCTCGCCTGCCCGGCGTGGATGCTCGGCCACATCAAGGACACCGCGCCCGGCACCCAGGGCAAGTGGGACATCGCCGCGGTGCCCGGCGGTGGCGGCAACTGGGGCGGCTCGTTCCTGACCATCCCCAAGCAGGGCAAGCACGTCGACGAGGCGTACAAGCTGCTGGAGTGGCTGGTCGCGCCGGAGCAGCAGATCGAGATCTTCAAGAAGGTCGGCAACCTGCCGTCGCAGCCGGCGCTCTACGCCGACCCGGCCATCGCCGACTTCAAGAACCCGTTCTTCAACAACGCCCCGGTCGGCCAGATCTTCCCGAAGATGGCGCAGGGCCTCACCCCGCAGTACCTGGGCAAGAAGAACGGTCCGACCCGGGTCGCCGTGGAGAACGTCATCCGGCGGGTGGAGAACAAGTCGCTGAAGCCTGATGCCGCCTGGAACGAGGCGGTCAAGGAGGCCGACAAGGCCGCCAAGTCCTGACGCACCACCGGTGCCGGAGCGGAACCGACCCGCTCCGGCACCGCCGTACCCCGTCCACCCTCCTCGGCTCTGGAGTGATCCGATGTCCAGCACCCGTGCCGCGCCCGCGCCGCCGCGCCACCGACCCGCGCCGGAGCGCGGCCGTCGCGGGGCCGACGACCGGCGGCTGACCTGGCGCAACCGGCTGTACCGCTTCGACATGCGCTACATGCCGTACCTGATGATCGCGCCGTTCTTCCTGCTCTTCATCGTGTTCGGGCTGTTCCCGCTGCTGTTCAACGCGGTGGTCTCGCTGCGCAACTACCGCCTGGACGACCCGACGCTGCCCTACTGGGCCGGCGTCGAGAACTTCAGCCGGCTGGTCGCCGACGAGGACTTCTGGAACGCGCTCTACAACACGTTCGGCATCTTCCTGCTCTCCACCGTGCCGCAGCTACTGCTCGCGCTGCTGGTCGCCTCGCTGCTCAACCGGCAACTGCGGGCGCAGACCTGGTGGCGGGTCGGCGTGCTGCTGCCGTACGTGACGCCGATCGTGGCCTCGACCATGGTGTTCAGCGTCTTCTTCTCCCGCGACTTCGGCATGGCCAACTGGGTCCTCGGCCTGCTCGGCATCGGCGGCGGCGACGACCCGATCGACTGGCGGGCCGACAAGCTGCACGCCTGGATCGCCATCGCCACCATGGTCAACTGGAAGTGGATCGGCTACAACGCGCTGCTCTACCTGGCCGCCATGCAGTCCATCCCGCGTGACGTCTACGAGGCCGCCGCGATCGACGGCGCCGGCCAGTGGAAGCAGCTCTGGCGCATCACCGTGCCGATGATCCAGCCGGTGGTCGTGTTCACCGTCATCCTGTCCACCATCGGCGGGCTCCAGCTCTTCACCGAGCCGATGCTGTTCGACCCGAACGCCCAGGCCGCCACCGGCGGACCGAACGGCGAGTGGCAGACGATCGCCCAGCTCATCTACAAGGTCGGCTGGAAGGACCTCAACCTCGGCTACGCCGCGGCCATGTCCTGGGCCCTGTTCCTGATCATCCTGGTCGTCGCCGGGTTGAACTACGTGCTGACGAACCGACTCTCCGGAGGGCGCAAATGACCGCCGTCGCCTCCCCGCCCAGCGCTCCGCCGGCCGCGCGCAAGCGACGCGCCATGGCCCGGGCCCCGCAGGAGACCCCGGCCGGCCTCTGGACCTACCTGTTGCTCGCGGTCAGCATGCTGTTCGCCGCGTTCCCGCTCTACTGGATGTTCGTCATCGCCACCAGCAACGACGAGGCGCTGGCGAAGCTGCCACCGGCGATCATCCCCGGCGACCGGTTCCTGACCAACGTCGACGAGGTCTTCTCCCTCCAGGACGTCTACTTCGCCGCCTCGCTCGTCAACAGCGTCATCGTGTCGACAGTGGTGACCGCCTCGGTGCTGTTCTTCTGCTCGCTGGCCGGGTTCGCGTTCGCCAAGCTGCGCTTCAAGGGCAGCAACGCGCTGATGCTGTTCGTGGTGCTGACGCTGACCGTGCCGAACCAGCTCGGCATCGTCGCGCTCTACATCGTGATGGGCAAGCTCGGCTGGAACGGCACGCTGCTCGCGGTCATCGCGCCCGGCCTGGTCACCGCGTTCGGCGTGTTCTACATGCGGCAGTTCATCGTGAACACCGTCCCGGACGAGCTGGTCGAGTCGGCCCGGGTCGACGGCGCCACGACCATGCGGGTGTACGCGACCATCGTGCTCCCCGCGATCCGCCCGGCCCTCGCCGTGCTCGGCCTGCTCACGTTCGTGGCCACCTGGAACGACTTCCAGTGGCCGCTGATCACGTTGAGCGGCACCGACTTCCCGACCTCGATGGTGGCGGTCTCCGACCTGGCCAGCGGCAACTACGTGATCTACCGGCGGGTGCTGGCCGGCGCGTTCATCGCCACCATCCCCCTGCTGCTGATGCTGTTCATCGGTGGACGCCAGATCGTCCGCGGAATCATGGAAGGCGCGGTGAAGTCGTGAGCCGTTCCACGCTGCTGCACGAGGGTTGGACGCTGCGGGCCGAGCCCGGCCCGCAGGTGCCGCCGCAGATCGCCGGGACCGAGGTGCCGGCCACCGTGCCCGGATGTGTGCACACCGACCTGCTGGCCGCCGGCCTCATCCCCGACCCGTACCTGGACGACAACGAGAACCGGCTCACCTGGATCGGGCGCACCGACTGGGTCTACCAGACCACCTTCGCGTGGCAGCCGGGCGAGGACGACCGGGTCGACCTGGCCTGCGCCGGCCTGGACACGGTAGCCACCGTGACGTTGAACGGCGTCGAGGTGGGCCGCACCGAGAACCAGCACCGGTCCTACCGGTTCGACGTCCGCGCGCTGCTGCGTCCCGGCGACAACACCCTCGCCGTACGCTTCGAGTCGCCCTACCGCTACGCGGAGGCGCACCGGGACCGGCTCGGCGACCGGCCCAACGCGTACCCGGAGCCGTTCCACTTCATCCGCAAGATCGCCTGCAACTTCGGCTGGGACTGGGGACCGACAGTGGTCACCGCCGGCATCTGGCAGGAGATCGGCCTGCACGCCTGGTCCACCGCCCGGCTGGCCGGCGTCCGGCCGCTGGTCACGGTCGTCGACGGCGACGGCCGGGTGGAGCTGCACGTCGACCTGGAGCGGGCCGGCGACGAGCCGCTGACCGTCCGTGCCACCGTCGCCGGGGTCGCCGCCGACGTCACCGTGCCGGCGGGGGAGCGGGCCGCCGTGCTCACCCTCATCGTCCCCGACCCGGCGCTGTGGTGGCCGGTCGGCCACGGCGAGCAGCCGCTGCACGACCTCGACGTCACGCTGCACGCCGCCGACGGCCGGGAGTTGGACGCCGCGTCCCGCCGGATCGGCTTCCGCTCGGTCCGCCTCGACACCACGCCGGACGCCCACGGCACCCCGTTCACGCTGCACGTCAACGACGTGCCGATCTTCGTCAAGGGCGTCAACTGGATCCCCGACGACGCGTTCCCCAACCGGGTCACCCGGGCCCGGCTGACGCAGCGGTTCGGCCAGGCGGTCGACGCGAACGTCAACCTGCTGCGCATCTGGGGCGGCGGCCGGTACGAGTCGGACGACTTCTACGAGCTGGCTGACGAGCTGGGGCTCCTGGTGCAGCAGGACTTCCTGTTCGCCTGCGCGGCGTACCCGGAGGAGGAGCCGTTCCGCACCGAGGTCGAGGCGGAGGCGCGGGAACAGGTGGCCCGACTCGCCGGCCACCCGTCGCTGGTGCTCTGGACCGGCAACAACGAGAACATCTGGGGCTGGCACGACTGGGACTGGCAGGAGCCGCTCGCCGGCCGCACCTGGGGCCGCGGCTACTACCTGGAGCTGCTGCCCACCGTCGTCGGCGAGCTGGACCCGACCGTCCCGTACTGGCCGGGCAGCCCCTGGTCCGGCACCGAGGACCGGCACCCCAACGACCCGGCGCACGGCACCATGCACATCTGGGACGTGTGGAACGACGACGACTACACCAAATATCGCGAGTACGTGCCGCGGTTCGTCGCCGAGTTCGGCTACCAGGCGCCCCCCGCGTACGCGACGCTGCGCCGGTCCCTCTCCGACGAGCCACTCGCGCACGACTCACCGGGCATGACCCACCACCAGAAGGCCATCGACGGGGACCGGAAACTCCAACGTGGGCTGGACGCCCACCTGCCCGCGCCGGCCGACTTCGACGAGTGGCACTACTACACCCAGCTCAACCAGGCCCGCGCCATCCAACTCGGCGTCGAGCACTTCCGCTCGCACCGGCCGGTCTGCATGGGCACCATCGTCTGGCAGCTCAACGACTGCTGGCCGGTCACCTCCTGGGCCGCCGTCGACGGCGACGGCCGACGCAAACCCCTGTGGTACGCGCTGCGCCGCGCGTACGCCGCCCGGCTGCTCACCGTGCAGCCGCGCGACGGCGGGCTGGCGTTGGTCGCGGTGAACGAGACCGGGCAGGCGTGGACCGGGCCGACCACTGTCACCCGGCTCACCGTCACCGGGGAGCCGAGGGCGAAGACCTCGGTCGACCTCGACGTCCCGGCGTACTCCTCGGTGGTGCTGGCGCTGCCGGCGGAGCTGGCGCGGCCGGACGAGGCCCGCCGTGAGCTGCTGGTCGCGGACGCCGGCGACACCGCGGAGCGCGCGCTGTGGTTCTTCGCCGAGGACCGCGACGTCGACTGGCCGGCGGCGGAGTGGGACGCGACTGTCGAGCCGGCGGACGGCGGCCAGCGGGTCCGGGTGACCGCCCGGACCGTGCTGCGCGACCTGACGCTCTTCCCGGACCGGCTGGACCCGTCCGCGCAGGTCGACGCGGCGTTGGTGACGCTGCTGCCGGGCGAGACGGCCGTCTTCACGGTGCACGCCGCGCGCCCGCTCGACGCGGCGGCGCTGACGCGCCGCCCGGTGCTGCGCTGCGTGAACAGGTAAGGAGGGGCCCCCGCTTAACGCATTCTGCATAGGCGGGGGCCCCTATTAACAGCTGGTGCCGCCGTGAACCGAACGCGGGCGCGACCGCGATAGTTCTTGTGTGCAGCGGAAGAGCCAAGGCGGGGACGGGCCCGTCACGGAACGCAGCAGCGACGTCGAGCTGCTGCGCGCGGTGGCCCGGTCGCAGGTCGACGCGCTGCAACTCCTGCACCGGCGGCACGCCCCGTGGCTGCGCGCCCGGCTGACCCGGCGCTGCGCCGACCCCGACGTCGTCGACGCCGCTGTCCAGGACACGTTCGTGGCGGTGTGGCGCGACGCCCACCGGTACGCGGACACCGGCGCGGACGCCGCCGGGTGGATCTGGACCATCGCCATCCGACGTCTGATCTCCACCATGCGCGGGCCGGCCCATCGATGGCTGGGCGGCTCCGGGGAGAGCCTGCCCGACGGGGCCGCGACGACGCCGTCCGCCGAGGAACTGGTGCTGCTCGGCGTCGAGCACGGCGACCTGGGCACCGCGCTGTCCCGCCTCCCGCCCGAGCTGAGGGCGGTCATCCAGAGCACCGCGATCGACGGGCTGACGGTGCGCGAGGCGGCCCGACTGCTCGGCGTTCCGGAGGGCACCGCCAAGACCCGCCTGATGCGGGCCCGGGCACGACTGCGGGAGTTGCTGGCATGAACGCGGAGGAGGGACGGATGAGCTGGCACGTGCACCCGGAGCTGATCGACGAATATCAGCGGGGTGGGCTCGACACGCCCCGGGTGATGGCGGTGGAGGCCCACCTGACCGGCTGCCCGCCCTGCCGGAGCACCGTCACGGTCGATGTCCGCTGGCTCGACGACAACTTCCAGGCCGTGCTCGACGTGGTGCAGGCGCCGCGCCGCAGTCTCGCCGAACGGGCGCTGTGCCGGCTGGGCGTGCCCGAGCACCGGGCGCTCGTCCTGGCGGCCACCCCGGCGTTGCGCCGCTCCTGGCTGGCGGCCACGGCGGTGGTGCTCGCCTTTGCCGTCTCGGCCGCCTACCTGGGCCGGGAGGGGCAGCCCACCCTGCTGTGGTTCCTCGTGGCGGCGCCGGTGCTGCCGGTGCTCGCCGTGGCGACCGCGTACGGCGCGGTGGTCGACCGCCTGCACGAGATCACCTCGACGACGCCGACGGCCGGCCCGGGTCTGGTGCTGTGGCGGGCCCTGGCCGTGGTGGGCGTGTCGATGAGCATGGGCGTCGTGGCCGCCATGCTGCTGCCCGACCGCGGTTGGTACGCGGTGGCCTGGCTGCTGCCGGCGTTCCTGCTCTGCCTCGGCTCCCTGGCCCTGGCCACGGTGATGCCGCTGCCGCTGGCCGCCGGCCTGCTCGGCGGCGGCTGGCTGACCACGGTGACCGTGTTGACGAACGTCCTGGCCACCCCCGGCGTCCCGGTCGACGCGGCGGTGCGGCGGCAGCTCTTCGGGCCGGCGGCGCAGGCGGCATATCTGGTCGCCGGGCTGGTGGCCGCCCTGATCCTGATCATGCGGCGACGCCGCCTCGAACCGGGAGGGTCCCGTTGACCACCGTTCGCATCGCCGGGCTCGGCAAGCGGTTCGGCTCCACCGTCGCCCTGGACGACGTCGACCTGGAGATCGGGACCGGGCTGACCGGTTTCCTCGGCCCCAACGGCGCGGGCAAGACGACCCTGTTGCGCTGCCTGGCCACGGCGCTGGCCCCCGACCGCGGCCGGCTCGAGATCCTCGGGCGCGACCCGACCGTGGTCGAGCAGCGGACCGACCTGCGCCGCCGCCTCGGCTACCTGCCGCAGAATCCGGGGCTCTACCCGAACTTCACCGCCTTCGCCCTGCTCGACTACGTCGCCGTGCTCAAGGAACTGACCGACCGGCGCGAACGGCACCGCGAGGTGCGCCGGGTGCTGGCGGAGGTCCAGCTCAGCGACCGGGCCGGGACGAAGGTCCGCAAGCTGTCCGGCGGGATGCGGCAGCGGGTGGCGCTGGCCCAGGCCCTGTTGGGCAACCCGGAGCTGGTGATCCTCGACGAGCCGACCGTGGGGCTCGATCCCGAACAGCGGATGAGCTTCCGCGCCCTGATCTCCCGCCTCGGCGAGAGCCGGACCGTGCTGCTGTCCACCCACCAGACGGAGGACGTGGGCGCGCTGTGCGAACGGGTCGTCGTCATGCGGGACGGACGTACCGTCTTCGACGGCACGCCGCCCGCCCTCGCCGGCCTGGCCGGTGACCGGGTCTGGCTGTCCGCGCAGCCGCCGGGCGGCTCGCGCACCTACTGGCGTACGGCGGACGGCCGGTACCGGACGCTGGGTGAGCGACCGGACGGTGGAGAGCCGACCGCGCCCTCGCTCGAGGACGGCTACCTGACGTTGCTCGGCCCCGCCGCTGTCGGGACGCCGCGATGAGCGTCAGCACCGTGGGGCCGTCCGCCGTCCGGCCGGTACCCCCACCTCGGGTGGCCACCCGGGCCCTCGCGCGCGCCGAGACGCGGATCCTCCTGCGGAGCGTGACGCTCTGGGCCGGCGCGGCGGTGACCGTGGCGTTGGGCACCGTGTGGGGCTGGACCCGGATGCCGACCTGGGACAGCATCGCCGACGACGCCGGCATGGCCGCGGTGGTGCTGGCCGGCGTCCTGCTCGCGCTCGGACACCTCGCCGCGTCCCGCGACCAGCGGTACGCAGCGACCGAGGCGACCACCAGCCTGCCGGCCGGGCCGGCCCGGCGGACGATCGCGTTGCTCGTGCTGATCCCGGTCGCCGGGCTGCTGGCCGTGCTCGTCCTGGGCGCCCAACTGGTGTTGCTGCTGCCGGACGTGCCGGCCGGCACCTTCGACGGGTGGAACCTGGCACCCGTCGTGCTGGTCCCGCCGATCGGCGTCGCCCTCGGGATCACGGTGGGCCGGTGGCTGCCGGCGACCGCGGCCGGCCCCCTCGCGGTGGTGGCCGGCGCGATGACGGTTCTCCTGCTGCCCGCCGTCGGCGGCGACAACGTCGGCCGGTGGCTGTCACCGGTGCTGCTGACGCCGAACTGGGCGCCGGGTGCTCCGGAGCCGACCGGTTGGCACGCGGCCTACCTGCTGGCGCTGCTGGCCGTGGTGGTGGCGGGCGCCCTGGCGCGGCACCGCACGGTGGTGTCGGCGGTGGTCGCGGTGCTCGCCGTGGCGCTGGGCGCGGTGGCGGTGTCGCAGCAGGCGCGGGACCGGCCGGGCAGCGTCGACATGCCGGTGACCGAGGCGATGATGGACGGGTACGTCGGGCCCACCGTCCTGCGGTGCGAGGAGCACGACGCGGTGCGGTACTGCGCGCTGCCGGGCTACCGGCGGTGGATTCCGCTGTGGCGGGACGCCGTCGCTCCGGTGGTGCGGGCCGTGCCGGCGGGCGTGGCCGGTGCCCTGCCGGGCGTACGGCAGCACGTCGGCGTCCGATTGTTGCCGCCGGTCTCGGTGGCGCCGCCGACCGTGGACGTCGACCTCGTCTGGGGCCGACACGGCACCTGGGCGGCGCAGTCCCGGGTCGGCCTGGTCCAGCGGTACGTGCGGGCCGTGACCGCCCTGCCGCAGCCGACCGCTGACGATCCGTTCGGCGAACGGACGTGTTCGGGCGCGGGCCAGCTCCGCACCGTCGTGGCGCTGTGGCTGATCGCGCAGGCGCTGCCCGACGGCCGGGCGATGCTGGACGGCAACCAGGTGCGACTCGGCCGGCTGACGGCAGGCCGGGCGGAGACCGCCGCCGCCGTCGCGCTGCTCGGCCAGCCGCGTGCCCGGGTGACGGCGGTCCTGGCGGCGCACTGGGACGCCGTCGTCTCGGCCGCGCCGGTCGGCGACCTCCTCCATCCGCTCGGCGTCGGACGCCTCGCCCCCGTGGGGACCGACCAGGCCACGTCGTGCCGGTGAGCGTGCGCCGGCGGCAGGCTCTCCTCCTGGTACGACCGCTGCTCCGCGCGGTGCCGTGGGGACCGCCCGCGGTGGCCGCGTCGATGGCGGTCCTCGCCGTGCTGCCCGCCCTGCTCGACGACCCCGCACCGGGGGCGGCGCTGTGGGGGCTGCGGGTGGCGGCGGTGCTGTTCGGGGCGGCGGCGAGCTTCGCGATGGTGGACCCGATGGCCCCGATGACTGTCGGGCCCACGCCACGCTGGCTGCGCCAGTGGCTGCGGCTGCTGGTGGTCTCGGCACCGGCGGCGATCGGCTGGCTGGCGCTGTACGCCATGGTGCGCGGCGCCGCGGGCACCTCCGCCGTCGGACCTGCCGGGGACGTCTTCGTCGAGGCCGCCGTGTGCGGGCTGACCGGCCTCGCCGGGGCCGCCGTCGTCGCCCGCTACCGGCACTCGTCGACGGCGGCGCTGGCCGGGCCCGGCACCCAGGCGGTCCTCGTGGCGGCGAGCCTCTTCCTCAGCGAGGCGTACTCGCCGTGGCCGATGCCGGGCGAGCCGAGTTGGTCGCTCGTGCACCGGTACTGGCTGGCCGCCCTGCCGGTCGTCGTGGCGGTGCTACTCCTCGCGAACCGGGACACCGTAAGGAGGGGCCCCCTATTAACGCATTCTGCATAGGCGGGGGCCCCGCTTAACACCTGACGCTGGGTGTCGCGTCAGCGTCCGGCCCGCTTCCACGCCCGATAGAACTCCTTGTAGAGGAACCGCTGCACCGGCGTGCCGGTGGCAGCCATCTGCTTGCCGATCACCCGGGCTCCGATCCACATTCCCGAGACCTTCGGAATACCCGGCACCGACTCGGCCACGGACGCCACACCATTGACGAGTTCCTGCTCCACCGTCGACAACGCGATCTTGCGAAACCCGAGGCGTTCGAGCAGTTGTTTCTTCGCCTCGTCGATGTCCCGTGCGAGGCGAAGGTAGTCCTCGTCGGTGACGCACCTGGCGACGGCCGCTCGCAGGTCGGCTGCCTTCTGCCGATACTCGCCGATGCGGCTGACCACCAGGTCGACCCATGCGTTGTCGCCCAGCCTGCCGGTCTCCGAGGCCTGCCAGAGTCGGCCGCCGAGGAGTGGTAGCTCCAGCTCGAGCAGCCGTACCTGATGGGTGTCGCTCTCGCTCGCCGCGGTGGCGAGCGACTGGTGGATACCGCGAATGGCCTTGATGACGTCGAGTACGACTCCCTCGGCCGCGCCTTCGCGGGACAGGTCGAAGGTGAGGAGGAAGTCTCTGCGTATGGGGTGTGCCTGGTAGGAGAGCCCTGTGGCATCCGCTCTCGACCGGTACTTGAGCCCTCGGGCCAGGGTGGCCGCGACGTACACCTCCTCACCCGGCGGGGCCATCGACTGCAGTGGCCCCCGTAGGACGATCGAGGCCGCCCTCGCCCACTCGCCGAAGGGGTCGTCCTCCACACCGTCGGAGGTCGCGATCCGGTCCGCGTGATGACCGGCGACGCGGACATGTGCGGCCTGGAACGTGGACCAGCCATGGATACGCCTCGACAGCGAGTTACGGGTGCCGGGCATGGCGTCGTCGCAGGCGAGCGCCTGCTCGATGAACTGCCCGAGCGCCCGGCTTCCCCGCCAGCTCTGCAGATCCTGAAGAGCGGACTCCTCGGCGGTCCGAGCGGCCTGACTCTCATCGGCGTCCAGGTGCAGCGGATGGAGCAGCTTGGCCTCTGCCAACGCCCGGAGCAGGAGAGGCTTGGTGCCGAAGTCCGCAGCGGTAGGTCGTGCGAGCACCGGGTGGGCGACCCACACCCGGTTCATGAAGATCAATGACTGGATCAGCTCGACGAACGCTTGGCGCGCGAACGGATCGCCAGGTTGCGCGCGGCGGTTCTGGGCGGTGACGAAATCATCGGCACCGATGATCGACGTGACGTCTACGAGGACTTCGGTGTTTCGGTGCGGGAGTTCCGCGCTACCTCCACGAACCACTTGACTGCCTCCGGGCGACCCATCACGGTGCTGGCGAAAGTCGGTTCTGGCTGAGCGAGCGTCTCGATGGACACGGGTAGACGCCTGTTTCCATCGATGTCCGTAGACATTAGACCGACGATCTCACCCAGGCACAAGCCCGCCAAGCCGTCCCAGACCTTCTGTCGCCGGCGATGGAAGAGGTCGAAGCGCGGTGCGCCCTCGACAAGGTCGGTGAGGTCCAGCGCGGTGCGGAGCATGTCGAGCGTCTGTGACGTGGTGCGGGTCTTCAACCGGTATCCAGCCCTGACCATGGCCGACTCGTGAGGCGGTGCCTCGGACGTCGCACTGCGTGTCAGAGATGCGACAAGTGCGGGCGCCGGCCCGTTGTTGAGCGTAGCGGGCAGTCCGTTGACAAGGATCGTGCTGTCGGCTCGGGACGCGTGCACGACCACCGGCGCACGGCCGGTGCCGAGTTCCGGGGCGACGATGAGTGCCGCCACCGGCTCCCGCCGTTCCAACAGGCAGACGACGGAGCAGAACTCGGTGCTCTGCGGTCGGACGAACTCTGCCGTGCCGTCGATCGGATCGATGATCCAGATCCGTTCGGGCTCCTCGTCGACGTCGGGCCGCCAACTCCCGCTACCCGATTCCTCTGCCAGCACCCGGGCCGCCGGATCCACGGCGCGGAGCCTGTCGATGATCATCTTCTCTACTGCGAGGTCGGCCTCCGTGAGCAAGGTCTGGTCGGCCTTCTCCTGTACGTCGATCTCTGACAACCGGGACCGATAGGCGGCAAGGGTGCTGAGAATCTCCGTCGCCAGCTCGGACCACAGCCGCTCAAGGTTCATCGACACTCCTACACGCCTGTGTGGGACAAGCCTGCCAGTGGTGGAGCCCCATCCTCCCACCACTTCTCCTCGCCCGTACCCTCAGGCACGAGAAGCCAGCTCAGCACCAGGGTTCGTCAGCGGGTGCGCTTGGTCCGGCCGATGAGAGTGTCGGTGGCGCGGTCAGCAAAGCGTCAGCACCAACCGCTACGCCTGATCGAAGTCGTTGTCGTGGCGGGCTGCGCGGCGCGCCGGACCGCGTCATCACCTCGAAACCGCTTTGTCATCCAGTCTTTCTGCTGCCCGGATGCGACATCGATTACGGTCATCGAATCAACATTTTCTACGAAGGGGAGAGCCCTGTTGAAGATCGGACGAATGTTCCGCTCAGGTGCCGCAGCCGCCGCGGCGGCCGGCCTCGCCGTCGCGCTGGTGTTCGCCGGCTCGACGCCGGCATCGGCCATCTGGGGCGGCACCACCAGCGGGGTGCTCCGTGGCCAGGTCAACGTCTGGGCCGACTCCGGAGCGAAATACCTGTGCACGGGGACGCTGATCGGTCAGCGTTGGGTGCTCACCGCCAAGCACTGCCTCGAAGACGAGGACGCCGGAAAGCTCAAGATCTGGACCGGAGACCGCAGGCCGAAGTACGGCGAGGGAGTCCCGGTCAGCGGCTGGGTGCCCAACAACAAGTACGACGTCGCGGTGATGCAGCTGCAGTGGTCCGTGCGCAACGTGGACCTCATCGCGAAGTACAACGCCAACTCGATCCTGAAGTCGGGCGTCACCGTCGCCGTGCGGGGCTGGGGCCGTGATCAGCCATCCGTCCCCTCGTCGGCGCCGACCTCGTCGCTCCGGGTCTGCTCCATGTCCGTGGAGGGGTCCGCCGTGGACGAGATGCTGCTGACTCCCATCAACGGGATTCCGTTGAAGGGAGATTCGGGCGCGGGCGTCTGGCAGGGCGACCGCGTCTATGGGGTCTTCTACGCAGACTCGGTGGACCTTACCCGCGGTTATGCCACCCAGACGTCGGTGGTCGCCTCCTGGATCGAAGAATGGACGAACATCCCCGGAGTGAGCTGACCACGCAGCCTCACCCGTTCCTCGTCGCTCCTTCGTCGCCCGCCGCCGACGGGGCGTCGAGGTCGGGGCTGTCCTGCGAGGAGATGGCGGTGGAGACGAGACTCGCGGCGACCGGCTGCACGGGCGTGACGTCGTCCGGTGTACGCAGGCGTGGCGGCGCGGGCAGCCACGGCTTCAGGTTCTGGATGATCTGTTCGTAGAAGTCGTCGACCGCGTGCAGCACGGAGTCGATGAACGCGCCCCGCCCGCTGCCCCGCTTGGTGCCCGCCGCCGTGCTCTGCGCGACCCGGAACGACCGCAGCTCACGGGCGGGGTCGGTGATCAGCGTGGTGGGCTCGGCGCGGACCTGCCGCAGGAGATCCGTCGCGCCACCGCCCCGGGCGTGCAGGGCGAACGCCTCGATCCGTACCGTCTCCGGCGCGTCCTTCAGTTGGCGGACCAGCCAGTTCACCCTCGTGGTCGGTCGGCCGGTGCGGGGGGCGTCCACGTCGACGTGGCAGACGATCTGCCCGGCCCGCAGGTCGGCGGTGACGTGGAGGTGGCCGACCGCGCCCGGAATCCGGATGCTGCCGGTCAGGGTGCCGGTGGTGACGAGCTGGTTGACAAGTGACTGGGTGCGTGCGGCCGGGTCGGCCAGGTCGCGCCGGCTGAGCGCGGGCGTGACGTCGGTGCCCAACTGCCGGCCGAGACGCAGGCAGGCGTACCGGATCAGGGCGTCGAAGCGGCCGGCCACCTCGGCCGCGCCGCCGTCGCCGGCCCGCAGCGTTCCGGCCGACACCCCATCGCGTACGGGGACCCAGGCCGGCCCCATGTCGCTGAACTCCAGCGCGCCCGAGCGCGGGTGTTCGAGGTACCTGATCAGCTCGCCCAGGACCCATGCCTGGTCCGGGTCGGCGACCCCGCGGTACTCCTTCTGGATCACCGCCTGGGTCAGGATCTCCGTCCAGGGCAGGTGGTAGAGCGCGACCTTGCGCAGCTTCCGGCGGTCGATGGTGGTCGGATGCTGGCCGGGAACGGGGGCGATCTCGTTGGAGATCGTGATGAGAGCGTCGAAGCCCTGCTCCCGGGCGATGTCCAGGTACGCCTCCACCTGCTCGGACCGCAGCGCGTTGCTGCCGGTCTTCACCTCCACCAGCGCGGTCCACTGCCGCTGCCCGCGCGTGACGCGGATGAGGCCGTCCGGGAAGAGTTGCTGGGTGCCGAGCTTGAACGGGACCTCGATGAACGTCTGCACCGTGCCGGCCGGTGCGCCGAGGGACTGGGTCAGCACCCGCCCGAACTCCCGTACCGCGCTCATCACCGCCAACAGGGCGGACGTCGCCCGGCGTTCCTGCTCCTCCGCGCCGTTGATGCCGGAGGTGGGGATCAGGCGGGCGGCGAGCCAGGTCTCCTCGGACATGCGATGACTCCTCGTGAAGGCGGTGGTACGAGAAGTTACCTGCGGGCCGGCCCGGAAAGCGGCGTGATCGTTGGCGCGTACGCACGAAAAGAGTTGACCGGTCGGGTGCCGGGCGACCCGCCCGGCCGGATCGGACTGCCGGACGGCGACGCCCGCGTCAACGGTTCGGCCCTTACCGGCTCTTCCGTCCGTTAGCTGACTGCACGTCCCGTGTCGCGAGTGACACCCACACGGTTCCACTCGCCGCGCCCAGGCCGGGTGAGTGGAACGCCATGGGTGTCAAACAGGGCCGGAGACACCCATGGCGTTCCACCGACCGGCCGGGCGTCAGCGGTTGTGCCTGGTGTGGGCGGTGAAGGTGGTCCAGGCAGCCGGGGTGAAGGTGAGGACGGGGCCTGCCGGGTCCTTGCTGTCGCGTACGGCGACCAGGCCGGGCAGGTTGTCGGCCACCTCGACGCACTCACCCCCATTGCCAGCGCTGCGGGTGCTCTTACGCCATCGGGCGTTGGTCAGGCGCGCCATGGTGAACCTCCCCAAGGATCTTGTTGATCAGATGCCGTGATTGTCCTCCATCAAGCGCCAGTCGATCGAGGTTCATCCAAACCTTCTCGTAGGCCGCGAACTCTGACGGGCGGTCAAGGTAGAGCCCGCCCGTCAGCGACTCGCTGTAGATGACGGCGGGCTCCGGGGTGCTTCGATTGCCCGGTGGGAACTCCAGCATCACGAACTCACCGGCAACGTTTCCGCCATGCGGCCCGGCTGCCAGGGGGACGATGCGGACGGAGATGTTCGGCAGGTCGGTCAGCTCCAGCAGGTGTCGGAGCTGTTCGGCCATCACCGGTGGATCGCCGACCGGGCGGAGCAGCACCGACTCGCAGAGCGTCACCTGCACCCGTGGCGCGCGAGGCAGTCGACGGGTCAGCAGGGATTGTCGTTGCAGCCGCAGTTCGACCGCCAACTCCCGGTCTTCCTGGCTCATCTCCGGCTGATCGACCTGGTAGATGCCGAGGGCATACCGTCTGGTCTGGAGTAGTCCCGGCACCAACGTGTTCTTGAAGAAGCGAAGGCGACCGGCTGCCTGTTCCAGGCCGACGTACAGCTCGAACCAGTCCGGGATGGCGTCTCCGTAGGCGTGCCACCAACCCTTCGCCTTCGTCTCGCTCGCCAGCGCGGCCAACGCGCCGGTCAACTCCGCGTTCGCGTCGTAGAGCTGGCACATCGCCCGCACGTCCACGCCGCGCGCCGACCCGAGGCCGCTCTCGATCCGCCACACCTTCTGCCGGCTGCACTCCAACGCCTCGGCCGCCGCGTCGAGCGTCACCCCGGCCTCGGTGCGCAACTGCCGCAACGCGCGCCCGAGTTGCCGTCGCGGCACCGTCGAACCCATGTCTTCCGCCAACGACCACGCCTCCGTCCCATTCTGCAACACTCGAAATACCCTCTCCGGAATGCCTAACCGTTGGGCAGAAATAAGTCAAGAATCGGGGCCGGAGAGCGTCGCGCCAATGCCGATACCGCTCCACGATGACCAGCGCACAAGCTCTGTTCTAGCGGTTATCGGAAATGGGAGTGGTGTTCTCGTGTACGCATTCTGGGAATCCCATGGGTGAGCGTTTCGTGGCGCATCTGCCGTTCACCGCGGCCGACCTGTCCGCCGCCCGTCACTTCGCCGGCACGCTGGCCCGCTCGGTGAGCTTTCTGTCCGAGGTGGACGCCGGCGAGGTCACCGTCAGCTTCGAGGACGAGCAGGTCGTACGCCATCGGGTCTTCTGCGACCTGCCGCTGCCCGACCGCCGCCGGTGCGCGCGCCGGGTCGACCACGACGGGCCCTGCGCGCCGAGGCCGCCGCGATGAGCGACGTGACCGCCTGCCCGGGGTGCGGCGGCACCGGCTGCCCGCGCTGCCGGTGGCGGGGCCGCCGCCGCGCGCAGCTCCTGCTCACCGTCGCCAACTCGGAGACCGGCGCGGTCGCCTCCCACCGGGTGACGCCCGCCGACCTCGACCCCCGACCGGAAGCGGCGGGTGGCGCGGTGGCCGACCTGACTCCTCGGGTACGCGACCTCGCGTCCACCGTCGCCGTCGCGCTCGACCCCGACCCGCTGCGGGTACGCCTTCCGCCGACCTGGCGTCCCGGGCTGCCCGTCGCGCAGCGGCACGCCCTCGCGGCGCAGGCCCTCGCGGACGCGGCCCGCCGGCCCTGGCGGCTCTGGGTGGGCGGCTCGACCGCACCTGCCCCGGTGGACCCGGATGCCCGACTCGCTCAGCTCTGCCGCCTGGCCGACCTGCTCCTGCTCGACCTCGTCGTGACGGCCCGCCGGTGCGACAGTCGTCATCCGGGGACGGTCCGCCGACGCACCGACTGTCTGCTGTGGACGGTCCGCTTCGAGGTGCCCGGCTCACCCGTCCCCGGCGGTCCGGCCGAGGGCAGCACCGACCTGGCGACCGCGCTGACGCGCACCGACGCGCGGGCGGCCCTGACCGGCCTCACCGAGCGAGGGCTGACCGCGCCGGCCCGGCTGCTCGATCCCGGCTTCCGGCGCTGCGGCCGGCCGAGGGTGCCGGCGATCCCGGCGCCACCCGGGCCGGTCGGCCGGATCGAGCGACGTGTCGTCGCCGAGCTGGCCGGCGGCACCGGGCGACCGGGCGCGCAGGCGGTGTGGCGGGACGGCGGCTGGTGGCACACCGCCCCGCGCTCCGCCGGGTCACCCGGCCGGTCGGCGGTTCGGGGCCGGGCGTCCCTGCGCCGGGTCGCCGAGCCACCCGAACCATCCGGGCCCGACGCCTCGGCTCCCGGTCCGGAGCGCCCGGCGGTGCTGGTCACCGTCACCGACCTGCGGCACCGGGTGGTGCACCTGACCTGGCGCAGCGGCTCCCCGGAGGTCACCCGCACGGTGGCCACCACGCCGGACGGCCGGCCGGTGGTGCAGCTCCCCGACCGCTACCGGCTCGGCGCGTGGGCGCGCGTCTTCGGCGTACGCCCGGAGGACCTAGCGGAGGCGGACGGCGGCCACATGATCGCCCGCGACCTGCGCGACGGATACGTCAGCCTGCCCTGGGTGGGGGCCGACCCGGTGGGGGAGTACGTGCGTCGGGCCGGGGTGGGCCGGCTCCTCGTCACCGCCGCCCGTCCGGAGGTGCCGCCGCTGCCCGAGCTGGTCCGGCTCGTGCTCGGGCTGGACCTGGCGCTACACGTCGGCGTGCTCGACATGCGGCAGCACGCCGGGCATCCGCTGCGGCCGGACGGCCGGTGGTGGTCGGTGGCGGTCCGGCCGCGCGACGCCCCGGTGCACCCGGACGACCTGCCCACCCGACCCAGCCTGGCGGCGGCGCTCGACGACTGCCGCACCCACCTGGCCGACGACGTGGCCGGACTGGTCCCCACCGACCCGGACGAGCCGCTTCCGGTGCCCGACTCACCGGCCCGCGAGCTGGTTGCCGACCCGGTGCCCGCGCTGGTCCGGCTCGCCGCGCAGCACACCGGCCGGGCGGTGACCCTGCGCGTAACCCGCGACGACCACACCGTCCACCGCCATGACGACGACGGCGTACGCCTGGTTGGTAAGGAGGGGGCCCCGCTTAACGCATTCGGTATAGGAGGGGGCCCCGCTTAACTCAGTTGGGCAGGGCGGCGAGACCGGCGAGCAACTCCCACCGCTCGGGCTCGGTGAGCACCGCGTACGCCGGTTCGTCGCGCCGGTCGGTGTCGGCCTCGACCGCGGCGCGGTCCGGCCCGTCCGGCAGCGCGCGGATCCCGTCGGCGGTCAGCCCGGCGGCCCGCCACGCGGCCCGGTGCGCGTCCGCCCGGTGGTGCCGCAGCGAGCCCAGCCGGGTCACCAGCAGCAGCGCCGGCGACGCGCCCTCCGGCTCGTACGGCGGGGACATGGCCCGGAACGCCGGCCCGCCGGTGGCCTGCGCGTGCGCCAGCACCCGGCCGACCAGGTCCGCCAGCCGGGGCACGATGCTCAGGCCGGGCAGCACCCCGGGCAGCATCGCCCACAGCTCCTCGGCGGCCTCGCCGGTGGCCCGCTGCGCAAACAGCGCCAACTCCCGGCCCCGCTCGGTCAGGTGCCAGGCGCCCTCGTCGTCGGTGACGACGATGCCCTGCGCCAGCTCCGCGTCCATGCTTCCGGACGTGTAGACCAGGCCGTCGGCGAGCGCCTCGGCCGGCATCGGCCGGGCCAGCACGCCGGAGAAGAAACTGTTCTCCGCGCCGAGGTCGCAGCCGCGTTCTGCGTAGAACGCCTCCATGCGGGGGCGTGCCTTCCAGCGGGCGCCCACATAGACCCGGTCGATCGCCGGTCGGACCAGTCGCGCGTAGCTCACCGTCGTCTCCACGCCGCCGGACCCTACCTGGGGCGGGTGTCGAGCGGGGCCCCGTCCGGATCTCGGACACCGAGCGGCTCTCCTGGCGGTAGAGCTACGCGACCTGACGCCCGTCCACGACCGGCTGGGGAGAGCATCGCGGGTCAATCCTGTACCCGCAGTTCGACGTGACTGAAGTGGCAGATCACATCCTCGGGCTCCCCATGACCGGGAGGGTCGCCGGCCTCGACCCCGAGGGTCGTCGCTCCCACTGCTACCCGCTGCGGCGGACTGTCGTCGATCCGCCGATGGAACACCTGTCGGTCGTTGACGAAAAAGTGGTATTCCGTGCCGTCGAAGTAGATCGCCAGTTTGACCTCACTGCCCTCCCACTGCCGGATGATGTTCCAGTGCCATACATAGGGCAGATCATCCGCCTGGTCCAGAGTTGCCGCCCGGAACCCCCACTTCTGCTCGGTGATGGGAAGGATTCGATACGCGGCCGCCTGATGCGAGTGATCGGCTTGACGTTCGAGACGGAAGGTGTAGTAACTGCGAATGCTCTCGATTCCGAACAGCAGTGGGCAGCTTGATGTGAGGCGTCCGTCCCACCCGGTCAGGCGAGCACTGAACAGGTACGGTCGGCCCGGGTTGCCGGCGGCGAGATTGAATCCCTGCTGAGTTGTGCCTCTCTCGGACCTGAGCCGGAGCGTGACAGCGGAGCCCGACCACTCAAGGTAGGCGCGGCCATTCTCGTTCGGCTCGTTCTCGCGGCGGCCCGACTCTGTCGTGGTGGCCCGAACTTCACGCCATGCCTTCGCCTGTGAGGTAATCCCGCGGCCGTCGGCGGTGGTCGCGATGAAGTAGGTCATCTGCGCGGCGCCCAGGAGCAGGAGGACCAGCGCTATGCCGAGCGCATACCGGTACCGCCAAGCAGCGAAGGCAAGTAGTGCGGCGGCGGCCACCACCTCGGCCACCGGCTGTCGCAACAGGTCGACGGCAGCTTCGAGTTGATCATTGACGATGGGCGGCAGCATCAGGAGGAGCGCTGCCATGATCAGGACTAACAAGGCGCTGAAGAGTTTCAGCGCCAAGTCCTGTCGGAGTTCGTCCGTGCGATGCGGAGATTGCTCAGTGGGGCGTTGCCGGACCGACATTTGCGAAGCCTCCGAGGGATGACCTGCTTGACGTACCCCAGCACGGTCTGGGTTACTGTCGGGTATCGCAACAAGTGTTCTGTCGAACCACCTGTCGGACGACGGATTCGAGCCTGGTGGGCGGTCACCGCGCAGGGCCTTCGTTGCTCAATGTCGGATAGTCGACTTGTGAGCGTTCCCAAGCCGGTACCGCGCACGGGATTCCCACAGCCGGATGTATCTCGACAGTCCGCTGATCCTGACCAACCCGCAAGGCGAACGGCTGCGCAGCGTCATTCGCACATACGCGCCGTCGGGCGCCAGCATCCGTCCACGCCGCGGTCTTCCTGCACGCCCTCAGCATGCGTTGCGAGCTGGACGACATCGGGCGTCAGCATGTCCACGGGTGGACGGCGACAGCCAACTGCCCAGCCTCGAGCAGATGCTGCTGGCCCCGCAGGCGGACCAGGTGCGTCCGGGTGGTACCTGCGTCGTGCGTTCCGACGGTGACCTGCGCTGGTGGACCTGGGCCGGGCTCCGGGGAAACGTGACCCTCGCCGCACGCCTCGCCGACCTTCCGGCCGCGGCCACCGTGCTGACGGAGCCGGTCCGCTTCGTCGTCGGGTGTTAAGCGGGGCCCCCGCCTATGCAGAAAGCGTTAAGCGGGGGCCCCGCCTTACACCTACTCCGGGACGCGGCGGTAGGCGCCGTCGCTGGCCGAGGTCGCCATCGAGGCGTACGCGCGCAGCGCGGCCGAGACCGGGCGCTGCCGGTCGATGGGGGTGTAGGGGCGGTCGCGCTTCTCCTCGGCCACCCGGCGCGCGGCCAGTTCGTCGGCGGGCACGTTCAGCTCGATGGAGCGGCCCGGGATGTCGATGACGACCTCGTCGCCGTCGCGCACCAGCGCGATCAGCCCGCCGGAGGCCGCCTCCGGGGAGACGTGCCCGATGGACAGGCCGGAGGTGCCGCCGGAGAACCGCCCGTCGGTGAGCAACGCGCACGAACGGCCCAGCCCGCGCCCCTTGAGGAACGAGGTGGGGTAGAGCATCTCCTGCATGCCGGGGCCGCCCTTCGGGCCCTCGTAGCGGATCACCACCACGTCGCCGGCGACGATCTCCTTGGCCAGGATGGCGGTCACCGCGTCGTCCTGCGACTCGTAGACCTTGGCCGGCCCGCGGAACGTCAGGCACTCCTCGGGCACCCCGGCGGTCTTCACCACGCAGCCGTCCGGGGCCAGGTTGCCGTGCAGGATGGCCAGCCCGCCGTCGGCGCTGTAGGCGTGCGCGAGGTCGCGGATGCAGCCGCCGGCCGCGTCGGTGTCCAGCGACGACCAGCGGTTGGTGGTGGAGAACGGCTCGGTGGTGCGCACGCCGCCGGGCGCGGCGTGGAACAGCTCGACCGCCTCGGGCGTGGCCGAGCCGCCGCGCACGTCCCAGTCGGCGAGCCACTGCGCCAGGCTGGGGGAGTGCACCGCGCGCACGTCGCGGTGCAGCAGGCCGGCGCGGTCCAGCTCGCCGAGGATGGCCGGGATGCCGCCGGCCCGGTGCACGTCCTCCATGTGGTAGTTCGGTGAGTTCGGGGCGACCTTGGCCAGGCACGGCACCCGCCGGGAGATGGCGTCGATGTCGGCCACCTCGAAGTCCAGTTCCGCCTCGCGGGCGGCGGCCAGCAGGTGCAGGATCGTGTTGGTCGAGCCGCCCATGGCGACGTCGAGGGCGACCGCGTTCTCGAACGCGGCCCGGCCGGCGATCGCCCGGGGCAGCACCGAGGCGTCGTCCTCGTCGTACCAGCGCTTGGCGATCTCCACGGCGGTGCGGCCGGCCTCGACGAAGAGCGACCGGCGCGCGGCGTGGGTGGCCAGCGTCGAGCCGTTGCCGGGCAGCGCCAGGCCGATCGCCTCGGTGAGGCAGTTCATCGAGTTGGCGGTGAACATGCCGGAGCAGGAGCCGCAGGTCGGGCACGCGGAGCGTTCGATCTCGCCGAGCTGGTCGTCGGTGACCGCCTCGTTCGACGAGGCGATCATGGCGTCGATCAGGTCGATCTTGGAGTGGACGACGCCCTCGATCGCCACCGTCTTGCCGGCCTCCATCGGGCCGCCGGAGACGAAGACGGTCGGGATGTTCAGCCGCAGCGCGGCGAGCAGCATGCCCGGGGTGATCTTGTCGCAGTTGGAGATGCAGACCAGGGCATCCGCGCAGTGCGCGTTGACCATGTATTCCACCGCGTCGGCGATCAGCTCGCGGCTGGGCAGCGAGTAGAGCATGCCGCCGTGGCCCATGGCGATGCCGTCGTCGACGGCGATCGTGTTGAACTCCCGACCCACGCCGCCGGCCTCAGCCACCGCGTCGGCGACCAGGCCGCCGAGGTCCTTGAGATGGACATGACCGGGTACGAACTGGGTGAAACTGTTGGCGATGGCGACGATCGGCTTGCCGAAGTCGTCGTCGGTCATCCCGGTGGCCCGCCAGAGGGCCCGGGCGCCGGCCATCGTCCGACCGTGGGTGGATGTCCTCGACCGCAGCTCAGGCATGTCCACCAGTCTGACACCGCCGGCCCGGCGACCTCCGGCCGTACACCCTGTGTCCCAACAGTTGCACACCCGGTGCCCCACGGAGGGCGCGGATCCGGCAGAGTTGGACGCGTGCAGTCGTCCCCGGGGATGGTCACCGTCGCGGCCCTGAGCGGGTTCGCCGCAGCCGGCGCCGTCGCGCTGCTCGCCGCGTCGGCCCGCCGCCGCACCAGTCCCCGCCGACAGGCCCACCTGCTGCTGGCCGTGGCCGGCGGGGTCGCGCTGCTCAGCCTGCTCCTCGGCCTGGGTGGCCTGCTGCTCGCCGGCGACCACTGGGCGCACCGGCCGGGCCAGCGCACCGGCTGGGCCACGCTCGTCGCGGCGTCCACCACGGTCGCCGGGCTGGGTCTCGGCGCGGCGCTGCTGCGGCTGCCCGGCGCCGCCGCGACCCGGGCCGCCACCGCCCGGCTGCTGCTCGACGGCGTGATCATGGCGACCGCGTTGTGGTTCGTCGGCTGGGTGGCGTTCAGCGCGCCGACCCGGCTGCTCGGCGACGCCACCCCGGTCGCCTGCCTGCCGATCCTGCTGGCCACCGTCAGCGCGGCGCTCACCACGGGGTTGACGCTGATCCTGGTGTTGCGGGCCGCCCCGCCGCGCGGCTGGCTGGCGCTGCTCGGCGCCGGGGCGATCGCGGTGACCGCCGGCGGGCTGGGCGTGGCGGCCGGGCTCTGCCAGGGCGGCCCGGGCATGCTGCTGGCCGGCGCCGTGGTGTCCGTGGCCGGCCTGGTGGCCACCGCCGTCGCCGGCCGCCGGGCCGACGCGACGCGGTTCGACGTCGACCTCATCCGCCGCGACGGCGAGTACGCGTTCGTGCCGATGTTCGCCATGGCCGCCTCCGCGATGTACCACCTCACCCAGGGCGGCCGGTTCGACGGGTACGGCATCGTGACCGGCAGCGTCGAGGGGTTCGCGCTCGTCGCCCGGCAATATCTCGCCCTCAACGACGTCCGCGGCTACGCCGTCCGGCTGGCCGAGCGGGAGGCGCACTTCCGCGAGCTGGCGCACACCGATCCGCTCACCGACCTGGCCAACCGGCGCGGCCTGCTGCGGGCCCTGCACCGGTGTGCCGAGACGGGCGTGCCCTGCGTGCTGCTCGGGCTCGACCTGGACGGCTTCAAGAACGTCAACGACATGCGCGGGCACGACGTCGGCGACGCGGTGCTGGCCGAGGTGGGCCGGCGGCTGCGCGGCAACCTGCGGCCGGGCGACCTGGCGGCCCGGCTCGGCGGCGACGAGTTCGCGGTGCTGATGCACGGCTCGGCCGAGCCGGGGCCGGTGGCCGAGCGGCTGCTCGGGGTGCTCGGCCGCCCGTACGAGGAGGCGGACGGGCCGGTCTTCCTCTCGGTCAGCATCGGGGTGGCCGGCAGCCCCGGCGACCACGACGTCGAGCTGCTGCTGCGCAACGCCGACCTGGCGCTGCGCTACGCCAAGCAGCGCGGCAAGAACCGGATCGAGCGCTACGACGCCACGTACGACCAGTTGCTGAGCCGGCGCACCCGGCTGGAGCACGAGCTGCGCGGCGCGATCGAGCGCGACGAGCTGCGGCTGGTCTTCCAGCCGGTGGCCTCGCTGCCCTCGGTCCGGCCGGTCGGCGCCGAGGCGCTGCTCCGCTGGCGTCACCCGGAGCTGGGCAACGTCCGGCCGGACGAGTTCATCCCGCTGGCCGAGGAGTGCGGGATGATCTCCAAGCTCGGCGCCTGGGTGCTGCACCAGGCGTGTTACCAGCTCTCCCGCTGGCTGGCCGACGGGCACGACGTCTGGGTGTCGGTGAACGTCTCGCCGCGCGAGCTGCACGCCCCGGAATACGTCGTGCAGGTGGCCGACGCGCTGCGCGCGCACCACGTGCCGCCGCAGCGGCTGGTGCTGGAGGTGACCGAGCACGCCGTCGCCACCGACCTGGACGAGCTGATCCGGCGGCTGACCGCGTTGCGCCTGACCGGTGTCCGGATCGCGCTTGACGACTTCGGCGCCGGCTACTCCTCGCTCGGGCAGCTACGGCGGCTGCCGATCGACATCCTCAAGATCGACCACAGTCTGGTCGCCGAGCACGAACCGGTCCGCCCGGTGGGCCGGGAGGGGCCGGCGTTCGCCCCGATGGTCGACATCGTCATGCGCCTCGGCCACCAGCTCGGGCTGGAGGTGATCGCCGAGGGGGTCACCAACCCCACCGAGCTGGCCGCCGTGGTGGCCGCCGGTTGCCGGTTCGGTCAGGGCGCGCTCTTCGGCTGGGGGGTGCCGGCCGAGCACCTGGAGGCGATGCTGGAGGCCGCCACCGCGCCGGGCAACCGTCCCGCCTCGATCCCGCCCGCGCCGCCGTCCCCGCCGGCGCGTACCCCGTCGCCGTTGCTGCCCCGGCTGCGCAACAACCCGCCCGCCCCGCGCCCCGCAATGGAGGCGTCGCCGCAGGTGGCGGCCGGCGCGGACCGGGTGTCGGCGACCGACACGCCCACGTCCGTGAACCAGAATGTGGGATCAGTTGACTCATCGCGTGAGATGCGTCAGGCTTGACCACATGTCGTCGAACCGGTCGCTGCGAGTACTTACCTGAGCGCACTCTCCTCCCGAGAGTGCGCTGGCCCCGTGCATCCTGCACGTGGGCTTTTTTGTTGCCGTCGGACCATCGCCGGGACGCCCGCGTCCCATCCTGACAACCGCGTCACCCACTCACAGCCGAAGGCCTGAACCGCCATGACGAGACCCACGCCAGAGACCCTCGCCCACTCCGCCCGACGAGCCCGCCCGGGCGCCGGTGCGGCCGGCGACGCCGACCACGCCCCCGCCGCCCGGGCCGGCGCCGCCCCCGCCGGGAGCCGGGCCGTCCCGGCCGGCCCGGACCCGGCCGGCGCACCGGTACGGCAGCCCACCACCGCGCACGTCTCCGGCGCCGGTTCGCTGGTGCGGTCGCTGGAGGCGCTCGGCGTCGACGTGGTCTTCGGCATCCCGGGTGGCGCGATCCTGCCCGCGTACGACCCGCTCTACGACTCCACGGTCAGGCACATCCTGGTCCGCCACGAGCAGGGCGCCGGGCACGCGGCCACCGGCTACGCGCAGGCCACCGGCCGGGTCGGCGTCTGCATCGCCACCTCGGGCCCGGGCGCGACCAACCTGGTCACCCCGATCGCCGACGCCTACATGGACTCGGTGCCGATCGTGGCGATCACCGGCCAGGTGGCCCGGCCGTCGATCGGCACGGACGCCTTCCAGGAGGCCGACATCCAGGGCATCACGCTGCCGATCACCAAGCACAACTTCCTGGTGCAGACCGCCGACGAGATCCCCCAGGTGCTCGCCGAGGCGTTCCACCTGGCCTCGACCGGCCGGCCCGGCCCGGTGCTGGTCGACATCCCGAAGGACGTGCTCCAGGCGCCGGCCACCTTCGCCTGGCCGCCCACGCTGGACCTGCCCGGCTACCGGCCGACGCTGCACCCGCACGGCAAGCAGATCCGTGAGGCGGCCCGGCTGATGACCGCGGCCCGCCGTCCGGTGCTCTACGTCGGCGGCGGCGTGCTCAAGGCCGGCGCCACCGAGGGGCTGCGCCGGCTGGCCGAGCTGACCGGGATCCCGGTGGTCACCACGCTGATGGCGCTCGGCGCGTTCCCCGACTCGCACCGGCAGCACCTGGGCATGCCCGGCATGCACGGCACCGTCGCCGCGGTCTACGGCCTGCAGAAGGCCGACCTGATCGTGGCGCTCGGCGCCCGCTTCGACGACCGGGTGACCGGCAAGCTGGACTCGTTCGCGCCGGACGCCACGGTGGTGCACGCCGACGTCGACCCGGCCGAGATCGGCAAGAACCGGCACGCCGACGTCCCGATCGTGGGCGACGCGCGGCACGTGATCGACGAGCTGATCGCGGCGGTCACCGCCGAGCAGGCCACCCACCCGGCCACCGACCTGGCCGACTGGTGGACCCAGCTCGACGACCTGCGCGAGCGGTACCCGCTCGGTTTCGAGGAGCCGGCCGACGGCACGCTCTCCCCGCAGTACGTGATCAAGCGGTTGGGCGAGATCGTCGGCCCGGACGCGATCTACGTGGCCGGCGTCGGCCAGCACCAGATGTGGGCCAGCCAGTTCATCTCGTACGAGAAGCCGAACACCTGGCTCAACTCCGGCGGGCTGGGCACCATGGGCTACGCCGTGCCGGCCGCGATGGGCGCCAAGGTGGGCCGGCCGGACACCACGGTCTGGGCGGTGGACGGCGACGGCTGCTTCCAGATGACCAACCAGGAGCTGGCGACCTGCGCGCTGGAGGGCATCCCGGTCAAGATCGCCGTGATCAACAACGGCAACCTCGGCATGGTCCGGCAGTGGCAGACGCTGTTCTACGGGGAGCGCTACTCCAACACCGAGCTGGGCACGCACAAGCACCGCATCCCGGATTTCGTCAAGCTCGCCGAGGCGCTCGGCTGCGTCGGGCTGCGCTGCGAGAACGCCGCCGACGTGGACAGGACCATCGAGGCGGCCATGGCGATCACCGACGCGCCGGTGGTCATCGACTTCGTGGTCGGCAAGGACGCGATGGTCTGGCCGATGGTGGCCGCCGGCACCAGCAACGACGAGATCATGTTCGCCCGGGGCGTCCGCCCCGCGTTCGACGAGGACGACATCTGACAATGACACTTCACACGCTGTCCGTGCTGGTGGAGAACAAGCCCGGTGTCCTGGCCCGGGTCTCCGGGCTGTTCTCCCGGCGCGGGTTCAACATCGACAGTCTCGCCGTGGGCGAGACCGAGAACCCGGACGTCTCCCGGATCACCATCGTGGTCAACGCCGAGTCCTCGCCGCTGGAGCAGGTGACCAAGCAGCTCAACAAGCTGGTCAACGTCCTCAAGATCGTGGAGCTGGATCCGCAGGTCTCGGTGGCCCGGGAGCTGCTGCTGGTCAAGGTCCGCGCGGACCGCAGCGCCCGGGCCCAGGTGCTGGAGACGGTCGGCCTGTTCCGCGCCCGGGTGGTCGACGTCGCGCCGGACACGCTGACCATCGAGGCCACCGGCACGCCGGACAAGCTCGACGCGCTGCTGCGTGACCTGGAGCCGTTCGGCATCAAGGAGATGGTCCAGTCCGGCACGGTGGCCATCGGGCGTGGCTCCCGCGCCATCACCGCCGGCCCGGCGCTGCGCGCCGCCTGATCCGTACCCACCAGTTTTTCGACGGGCCGACGGGCACCGCCGTACGAAAGGGAAGTCAATGAGCGTTGAGGTTTTCTACGACGACGACGCCGACCTGGGCCTGATCCAGGGTCGCAAGGTCGCCGTGATCGGGTACGGCAGCCAGGGGCACGCGCACGCGTTGTCGCTGCGTGACTCCGGCGTCGACGTGGTGATCGGCCTGCCCGCCGGCTCGAAGAGCCGGCCCAAGGCCGAGGAGCAGGGCCTGCGGGTGCTGAGCCCGGCCGAGGCGGCGGCCGAGGCCGACGTGATCATGATCCTGGCGCCGGACACCGCCCAGCGTGGCCTCTACGCCGACGCCATCGCGCCGAACCTGGCCGCCGGCAAGGCCCTCTTCTTCGGCCACGGCTTCAACATCCGGTACGGCCTGATCACGCCGCCGGCCGACGTGGACGTGGCGATGGTCGCCCCGAAGGGCCCCGGTCACCTGGTCCGCCGCCAGTACGTCGACGGCAAGGGCGTGCCCTGCCTGGTCGCCGTCGAGCAGGACCCCAGCGGCAACGCGTTCGGCCTCGCGCTGGCGTACGCCAAGGCGATCGGCGGCACCCGGGCCGGCGCGATCCGGACCACGTTCACCGAGGAGACCGAGACCGACCTCTTCGGCGAGCAGGCGGTGCTCTGCGGCGGCGCGGCGGCGCTGGTGCAGACCGGCTTCGAGGTGCTCACCGAGGCCGGCTACGCGCCCGAGGTGGCCTACTTCGAGTGCCTGCACGAGCTGAAGCTGATCGTCGACCTGATGTACGAGGGCGGCATCGCCCGGATGCGCTACAGCATCTCCGACACCGCCGAGTACGGCGACCTGTCCCGCGGCCCCCGGGTCGTGGACTCCCGGGTCAAGGACGAGATGCGCAAGATCCTCGGCGAGATCCAGTCCGGCGAGTTCGCCCGCGAGTGGGTGGCCGAGGACGAGGCCGGCCGGCCGAACTTCGCGAAGTGGCGGGCCGAGGGCGCGGCGCACCCGATCGAGGAGACCGGGCAGAAGCTGCGCGCCATGATGAGCTGGGTCGACCGCCCGATCACCGAGACCGCCTGACCTCGGGCGTGTCGCGCCGCACAAGATAGGACGATGACGAGCGGTATACCTCACAGGCATAAATATGCCTGTGAGGTATACCGCTTGAAAGTCGGCCCTGTTCCGGGTGCGTGAACCGTGGATGACCGGTGTGTGACAACCCTGTGTGAGGGCCCTCACCCCACACTCCGAGGTACGACGACCGGCGAGCCACCTACGATCCCTGGTAGGTGCGCAGCCGGCACCTGACGGCCATGGACACGGATCAGCGCAGGGCGCAGCGCGGCGTCCCGACGCCCCGGACCAACCGCATACGACGTCTACGAGGACCGATGAATCCTGTCGTACTGATCGCCGAAGAACTCGCCCCCGCCGCCATCGAGGTGCTCGCGCACGACTTCGACGTGCGCCACGTGGACGGCACCGACCGTCCGGCCCTGCTCTCCGCGCTCTCCGAGGCCGACGCGGTGATCGTACGCAGCGCCACCCAGATCGACGCCGAGGCGGTCGCGGCGGCGCCCCGGCTGAAGGTGGTCGCCCGCGCCGGCGTCGGCCTGGACAACGTCGAGGTGCCCGCCGCCACCGCGCGCGGCGTCATGGTGGTGAACGCTCCCACCTCCAACATCGTCTCCGCCGCCGAGCAGGCCGTCGCGCTGCTGCTCGCGGTGGCCCGCAACACCGCCAGCGCCAGCGCCGCGCTCAAGGCCGGCGAGTGGAAGCGGTCGAAGTACACCGGCGTGGAGATCCAGGGCAAGACCGTGGGCGTGGTCGGCCTGGGCCGCATCGGCGTGCTGTTCGCGTCTCGCATCGCCGCGTTCGGCACCCGGCTCATCGCGTACGACCCGTACATCCAGCCGGCCCGCGCCGCGCAGCTCGGGGTGCGCCTGGTCGGGCTGGAGGAGCTGCTGCGGGAGAGCGACTTCATCTCGATCCACCTGCCGAAGACGCCGGAGACCGTGGGCCTGATCGGCGAGAAGGAGCTGGCGGTCGTCAAGCCGGGCGTCCGGATCGTCAACGCCGCCCGGGGTGGGCTGGTCGACGAGCAGGCGCTCGCGGACGCGATCGCCGAGGGCCGGGTCGCCGGCGCCGGCGTCGACGTGTACGCCAAGGAGCCCTGCACCTCGTCGCCGCTGTTCGCGTTCGACAACGTGGTGGCCACCCCGCACCTGGGCGCGTCCACCAACGAGGCGCAGGACAAGGCCGGCCTGGCGGTGGCGAAGAGCGTCAAGCTCGCGCTCCAGGGCGAGTTCGTGCCGGACGCGGTGAACGTGCAGGCCGGCGGCGTGGTCGCCGAGGACGTCCGGCCGCTGCTGCCGCTGGCCGAGAAGCTGGGCCGGGCCTTCACCGCGCTGGCCGGTGGCGTGGCCGCCAGCGTCACCGTCGAGGTGCGCGGCGAGATCGCCACCCACGACGTGTCGGTGCTCAAGCTCGCCGCCACCAAGGGGCTGTTCAGCTCCGTGGTGGAGGAGCAGGTCACCTACGTCAACGCGCCGCACCTGGCGGCCGAGCGGGGCGTGGAGGTCACGCTGGCCACGCCGGCCGAGACCGTGGACCACCCCAACCTGGTGACGGTGCGCGGCGCGCTGCCGGACGGGCGGACCGTCCGGGTCTCCGGCACGGCGGTGCACACCGGCGCCCGGGACGTGCTCAAGCTGACCGAGGTGGACGGCTTCGACGTGGAGATCGGCGCGGAGGGCATCCTGGTCTTCCTGCGCTACGTCGACCGGCCCGGCGTGGTCGGCACGGTCGGCACGCTGCTCGGCGAGGCCGGCATCAACATCGCCGCCATGCAGGTGGCCCGGCGGGAGGCCGGCGGCGAGACGCTGATGACGCTCACCGTCGACCAGGCGCTCGGCGCCGACCTGCTCACCTCCGCGGCCGACTCGATCGGTGCGGTCGCGGCCAGCGCGGCCGACCTGCGCGACGAGTAGTCCGGAACCGACGGATCGGGGCCCGGCCGCTTCGGCCGGGCCCTTCGTCGTGCCGCTGGGTGGCGGACGCCGGTCGCGTCGGTCAGGACCGGACGCCGGTCGCGTCGGTCAGGACCGGACGCGGGCCGGCGGTGGGTAGACCGAGCCGTCCTGCGCGTCGAAGAGCATCAGGTCGTGCTCGCCGGCCAGCCGCTCGATGTCCAGCAGGACCTGGTCCGGGCAGGTGGGATGCAGGTTCATCTCGACGTGGTCGGCCGCCGCGTGCAGCGGTGCGACCTCCCACGGCGTGCCGGGTCGGGCCGGCCGGTCGGGATAGCTCGCCGTGATCGCCCGGTAGAAGCCGACCACGCGCGGGTCGGGGTGCTGCTCGCCGTGCCATCCCTCGCGGCACTGCCGCACGGCGGCTCGCACCTGCTCCGGTGTCGCCCCGTTCGGCAGGGCCCACACGCTCAGATCGAAACTCACGGCGGACAGCGTGCCATCTGAGGCGGCCCACGTCACTTCTGCCCCACCGCGCGGGTTCACCTGCCGATTGTCGACAGCCGCGCGGCGGAGTCCGCTGTGGAGACTCTTGCGTCGAGTTGCGTCGATTCGCTAGCGTACCGGTGCGGTTTCCGGCTGAGTCGATTTCCCGACCCGTCTTCGGGTGGCGTGGTCGGGCGTCCGGCCCGCCGGCCCGCACCCCTCGATTGCGCGAGCCACGCGCACTCGTCGCTGACCGGCCCCCACGGTCGTTGCCGAGACCGCGGGGGCCGATCGCGGTCCCACGCCCCGGATGCGAGCGGGGCGCGACCGCGCGTCAGCGGCGGTGGTGCGCGAAGAGCGCGCGATAGTCCGAGCCGTCGCGGAACCAGGCCAGGCCGGCCGGGCCGGCGGCGTACAGGGCGGTGGCGTAGGCGTCGGCGATCGCCAGGTCCGGGCCCACCACTGTGGCGGCGACGAGCCGTTCGGTCGGCTCACCGGTGTGCGGGTCGACGACGTGCCCCCGCCGACCGGTGACCCCGGAGGTGCCGACCGCGCCCGCGGTCATCTCCAGCACCAGCGGCGGCCGGCGGGCCTCGGTCGGGTGGTGCACCGCGACCCGCCACGGGCCGCCGTGCGCGGCGTGGCCGCGTACCGTCAGGTCGGCACCGCTGAGCACGGCGTAGTCGTGGATGCCGGCGGCGCGCAACCGCGCCGCGGCCCGCTCCACCGCCCAGCCGCCGAGCAGGCCGCCCGGGTCGAAGCCGCCCGGCACCGCCCAGGCGTCGAACCACCCGTCGGTCGCCGCCCGCATGGCGGCGCAGCGGTCCACCAGGTCGGCCAGCGGGGGGTACGAGTCGGGGCTGATCTCGTCGCGCCGCAGCCGTGACACCAGGCTGTCCGGCTGGTTCGGGCCGTAGGTGAGGTCGACGGCGCGCAGTTCGGCGACGGCGTCCCGGAGCGCCTCGCCGACGCCCCGGTGGCCGAACCAGTCGGGCGCGTTGAGCAGCAGCGTGTACTCCGCGGTGGAGGTGCTGACGGTGTGCCGGACGCTGATCCGGTCGTAGGGGGCGCCGCCGTCCCGTTCCACCCGGTGACTGCGGGCGCCGAGGCGCAGGTCGGGACGGGGCTGGCGGAACGCGGACTGGTCGACCCAGCGGGTCCGGGGTTGTTCGTCCGCCCAGTGTGCCCGCCGCTGGTCGATCCGCATGACACCCGCCCCCTCGCTGGCCGCCGCCGCGCCGCGGCGATGCCGTCCCGGGCGCCCGTCGACCCGGTCGACCCGACCCTAAGCAGTGGAGATGACGGCACCATGAATGCCGGCTGGGAGCCTCCTGTGCATCGGGTTTCCCGAATGATGGAAGACTCGTACCGGGAGGCGGGACGGCGACGTACCGTTGCGCAGAACGACGAGGTGAGGAGCGCCAGGTGGCACGCATCGCGGTGGTGGCCGGCGACGGCATCGGTCCCGAGGTGGTCGGGCAGGCCCGCAAGGTCCTCGACGCCGTGCTGCCCGGCATCGAGGCCACCGAGTACGACCTGGGCGCCGCGCGCTGGCACCGCACCGGCGAGGTGCTCCCCGACAGCGTCCTCGACGAGCTGGCCGGCCACGACGCCATCCTGCTCGGGGCCGTCGGCGACCCGACCGTGCCGCCCGGCGTGCTGGAGCGCGGCCTGCTGCTCAAGCTCCGCTTCGCCTTCGACCAGTACGTGAACCTCCGCCCGTCCCGGCTCTGGCCCGGCGTGACCGGCCCGCTGGCCGCCGTCAAGCCCGGCGAGGTGGACCTCGTGGTGGTCCGCGAGGGCACCGAGGGGCTGTACGCGGGCGCCGGCGGCAGCCTGCACCGGGGCACCCCGGCCGAGGTGGCCACCGAGGAGAGCCTGAACACCCGGCACGGTGTCGAGCGGGTGATCCGGGACGCGTTCGCCCGGGCCGGTCGGCGGGAGCGGCGCAAGGTCACGCTGATGCACAAGACCAACGTGCTCACCCATGCCGGCTCGCTGTGGTCGCGGGCCTTCGCCGAGGTGGCCGCCGAGCACCCCGACGTGGCCACGGAATACCAGCACGTCGACGCCGCCGCGATGTTCCTGGTGACGAACCCGTCCCGGTACGACGTGGTGGTGACCGACAACCTCTTCGGTGACATCCTCACCGACATCGCCGCGGCGGTGACCGGCGGCATCGGGCTGGCCGCCAGCGGCTGCATCAACCCGGAGGGGCGTTACCCGTCGATGTTCGAGCCGGTGCACGGCTCCGCGCCGGACATCGCCGGCAAGGGCGTCGCCGACCCGGTGGCCGCCGTGCTCTCCGCCGCGCTGCTGCTCGACCAGCTCGGCCACGCCGACGCCGCCGCCCGGGTGACCGCCGCGGTCGGCACCGAGCTGGCCGGGCGTACGCCCGGGGCTCCGCTGCGCACCGACGAGGTCGGCGACCGGCTCGCCGGGCACGCGGTAGCCTGACCGGGCCGATCCTCCTGGCGGCCCGGAACCGGGCCGCCAGACCCGTTTCCGGGCCGGCTCCCCCCAATTGGCATCGTCGATGTGCCGGGGCGGAGCTATCCGCTGAACGACCGTTCGGGGTAAGTTTCTGGCACCAGTGACGTCGGTGTGCGACCCCGCACGCCGTGGACCCGCAGGGAGGTCAGCGCGATGAGCGGTGGTGACATGCTCGATTTCGAGATCCGTCCGAATCCCGCGCCGGTATCCGCCGCCGACCGGGCCGCCCTGCTGGCGAACCCGGGCTTCGGCCGGGTGTTCACCGACCACATGGTCACCATCCGCTACGCCGAGGGCAAGGGCTGGTACGACGCCCGGGTCGAGGCCCGCGCCCCGATCCCGATGGACCCGGCCGCCGCGGTGCTGCACTACGCGCAGGAGATCTTCGAGGGCCTGAAGGCCTACCGCGGCGGCGACGGGTCGGTGACCATGTTCCGGCCGGAGGCCAACGCGGCCCGGTTCGTGGCGTCCGCCCGGCGGCTGGCCATGCCGGAGCTGCCGCCGGAGACGTTCGTGGAGTCGCTGCGCCGGCTGGTCGAGATCGACCAGGAGTGGATCCCGGAGCACGAGGACGGCAGCCTCTACCTGCGGCCGTTCATGTTCGCCAGCGAGGTCTTCCTCGGGGTGCGCCCGGCCAACGAATACCTCTACTGCGTCATCGCGTCGCCGGCCGGCGCCTACTTCGCCGGCGGGGTGAAGCCGGTGACGGTCTGGGTCTCGCCGGACTACACCCGGGCCGCGCCCGGCGGCACCGGCGCGGCCAAGTGCGGCGGCAACTACGCCACCTCGCTGGCGGCCCAGGCCGAGGCGATCGAGGCCGGCTGCGACCAGGTGGTCTTCCTGGACGCGGTCGAGCGGCGGTTCGTCGACGAGCTGGGCGGCATGAACGTCTTCTTCGTCTACGACGACGGCACGGTGGTCACCCCGCCGCTGAGCGGCACGATCCTGCCGGGCATCACCCGCGACGCGGTGCTGACGCTGGCCGCCGAGGCCGGGCACACGGTCCGGGAGAGCCCGGTCAGCTTCGCCGACTGGCAGGCGGACGCGGCCAGCGGACGGCTGCGCGAGGTCTTCGCCTGCGGCACCGCCGCCGTGATCACCCCGATCGGCGGCGTGCGCTTCCCGGACGGTGAGTTCCTCATCGGTGGCGGCGAGCCGGGCCGCACCTCCATGGCGTTGCGGCAGAAGCTGGTCGACATCCAGCGTGGCCGCGCCGCCGACCCCCACGGTTGGGTCACCCGCGTCCTCTGACGTCCGTCGTCGTGCGGCGCGGCGTCGGCCGGCCGGGCACCGGCCCGGCCGGCCGAGCCCATGCCGTCAGCTCAGTAGGTGGGCGCGGAGGGCTTCCAGCTGGGCCTCGGTGACGCCGGCGTGGGTCAGGTAGCCCTCGACCGAGCCGTGGCCGGCCCGCAGCTCGGCGAGGAACAGCTCCATCGCCTCGGCGGGGGAGCCCAGGAACGGCGGTGGCGGCTCCTCCGCGTCCGGCAGGGTGGCCCGCACCCAGGCGCTGAACCGTTCGGACGCGGCGGTGCTGAGCGCGTAGTCAGCGACGATGTCGTCGTCCGCCACGCCGAGCACGGCCAGCGTGAGCGCGCAGACGATGCCGGTGCGGTCCTTGCCGGCGACGCAGTGCACGACCACCGGTGCGTTGGCGCTGTCGGCGATCAGGCCGACCGCCTCGGCCAGCCCCGCGGTGCCGGTGCGGGCCAGGTCGGCGTACCGGTCGGCGAGGTAGCGGGCCAGGCTGACGCCGGAGGACTCGAACTGCTGGGCGGCCCAGTCCTCGTGCTCGGGGTGGATGTGCCGGTATGCCAGCCCGTCGTAGGCGGGCACCCGGCCGTCGCGTTCCACCTCGCTGGGGCGGCGCAGGTCGATCACCGTGCGGATGCCGAGCGCGGTGAACGCGGCCCGGTCGGTCTCGTCGATGCGGTGCAGCGAGTCGGAGCGGTAGAGCCGGCCACGCCGGACGGTGCGCCCGTCGCGGGCGGGGTGGCCGCCGACGTCGCGGAAGTTGAACAACACGGGAAAGGGAGTCTCCGGGGCGTCCATCCCTGACACGGTAACGGCCGGCGGCGGGCTCCGGTGCCCCCCCGCCGGCCGTCGGTAGCGGTCAGCTCCGGGGCGGCACGTCCGGCGGCAGCGCCGAGTGGTTCTCGCCGTAGTAGCCGCCGAGCCGGTCCCGGTACGCCGGCTCGGCGTGGCTGGCCTCGTCGTACTCGGGGGCGGCCTTGATCTGGTCCTTCTCCCGGTCGACGTGGACCGTGCGCGCGTCGTGGTCGACGTGGTTGACGGTCCCGGCCGGGAGCATCACCTTCTTGCCGAAGATCCACGGACCGGTGTCGACCACCAGGTAGCTGTCGTCGACCACGTGGCTCGCGCGGTCGATCTTCCCGATGCCGCCGTCGGTGGCCTCGACGTGGTAACCGGTCAGGTCGGCGCTGGCCACGCCGGCCTCGTCGCGGTAACGCCACGGGTCGAACGCGCCGGCCGGGGCGCCACCGGCGACCGTGCCGGCGCCGTCGTCGACGACCGGTTCGATGCCGCCGTGCGTGGCGTGCGGATCGAGTCTCTCCATCTGCCCACTCCCGTCCCGACGGCGGTGGCCGTCGCAGCGACGCTGTCCCCGCCGGAGTTACCCACCCGGTCGGGGTGCCAACCCGGCGACGCGGTGTCCCGGAATGTGGATTACGCCTCCCAGAAGGCGGCGGAGGTGGCAGAGTACCGGTCGTGACCAGCTCCGTCCTGATCATTAGCAGCTAGCGCGCCGGCTTCCCCCTCGCCGAGCGCGCCGACCTCCCGCATTCGCGGGGGGTCTTTTTGTTGCTCTCCCCAGGCACGAGAAGAGGACTCCGATGACCTTCCAGGTGTACGACACGACGCTGCGCGACGGCGCCCAGCGTGAAGGGCTCAGCTACTCGGTGGTCGACAAGCTGGCGGTGGCCCGCCTGCTCGACGACCTCGGGGTCGGCTTCATCGAGGGCGGCTGGCCGGGCGCGGTGCCGAAGGACACCGAGTTCTTCCGCCGGGCCCGCACGGAGCTGGAGCTGCGGCACGCCGTCCTGGTCGCGTTCGGCGCCACCCGCAAGGCCGGCCTGGCGGTCGAGGACGACCCGCAGGTGCGCGCGCTACTCGACGCCGAGACCCCGGCCGTGGCGCTGGTCGCCAAGGCGGACCTGCGGCACGTCGAGCGGGCGTTGCGCACCACCGCCGAGGAGAACCTGGCGATGATCCGGGACACCGTCACGTACCTGGTGGGGCAGGGCCGGCGGGTGTTCGTCGACGGGGAGCACACGTTCGACGGCCACCGCCACGACCCGGGCTACACCGCCGCCGTGGTCGAGGCCGCAACGGCCGCCGGCGCCGAGCGGTTCGTGCTCTGCGACACCAACGGCGGCATGCTGCCCTCCCAGGTCACCGCCGCGATCGAGGACCTGGTCGCGCGGACCGGCGTGGCGCCGGAGCGGATGGGCATGCACGCCCAGAACGACACCGCCTGCGCGGTGGCGAACACGATCGCCGCGGTCGAGGCCGGCGTCCGGCACGTGCAGGGCACCGCCAACGGGTACGGCGAGCGCCCCGGCAACGCGGACCTGTTCGCGATCGTCGCCAACCTCCAGCTCAAGCTCGGCATGCCCGTCCTACCGGACGGCTGCCTGGAACAGATGGTGCGGGTCTCGCACGCCATCGCCGAGATCGCCAACATCGCCCCCGACACCCACCAGGCCTACGTCGGGGCCGCCGCCTTCGCCCACAAGGCGGGGCTGCACGCGAGCGCGATCAAGGTCGACCCGTTGCTCTACAACCACGTGGACCCCGCAGTGGTGGGCAACGACATGCGGATCCTGGTGACCGAGATGGCCGGCCGGGCCAGCATCGAGCTCAAGAGTCGGGAGCTGGGTCTGGACCTGGCCGGCCATCCGGACGCGCTCTCCCGGGTCACCGGCCGGGTCAAGGAGCTGGAGGCCGGCGGCTGGTCGTTCGAGGCCGCCGACGCCTCGTTCGAGCTGCTGGTCCGCTCCGAGCTGCCGGACGCCGCGCCGGCCCGGCCGTTCGCGTTGGAGTCGTACCGGGTGCTGGTCGAGCACCGCGAGGACGGCGCGGTGGTCTCCGAGGCGACCGTCAAGATCCGGGTACGCGGTGAGCGGGTGATCGCCACCGCCGAGGGCAACGGCCCGGTCAACGCGCTCGACGAGGCGCTGCGGGTCGGGCTGGCCCGGCACTACCCGGAGCTGCGGGAGTTCGAGCTGGCCGACTACAAGGTGCGGATCCTGGAGGGCAGCCACGGCACCGGCGCGGTGACCCGGGTGCTGGTGGAGACCGCCGGCGCGGGCCGGGACTGGACCACCGTCGGCGTGCACCCCAACGTGGTGGAGGCGAGCTGGCACGCGCTTGTCGACGCGCTCACCTACGGTCTCGACAAGGCGGGGGCCCGGCTGAACGCCTGAGGTGGCGTACCCGGTCCGCGTTCACGCCGCCGGCAGGCGCAGCTCGGCCAGCACCGCCCGGTGGTCGCTGCCCGGCACCGGCCAGACGTCGACGGCGCGGACCGCGATGCGCCGGTCGACAAGCACGTGGTCGATGGTGACCGGCGGGATCGGGTCCCCGTCGTACGGGCCCCACGTGCCGGCGAGCCCGGCCCCTACCGCGTCGGCGGCGTCGGTGTAGCCGGTCGCGATCAGGCGGCGCACGGTGGCGTGGTCCAGGGTGGCGTTGAAGTCCCCGGCCAGCACGCTCAGGCCGCCGGTCGGGGTGGCCGGCGGCTGGGCCCGCTGGTCGGTCCACCATTGCGGCACCGCGTCGAGGATGTACGGCGCGCCCGGGTGCGCCGACTCCACCCGCAGCGGCGGCGCGCCCGGCACCGTCAGCGTGGCGTACGCCTGGGTGAGGAAATATCGCCGATGACGTCGGTGGCCGGGGTCGTGCAGCGGATGGCGGCTGTAGAGGCCGGAGCCGGTGGAGCCCACCTCGGGGCTCAGCGACCGGTACGGCAGCAGCGTGGCCAGGCCGAGCCGGTCCAGGTCGGCGGCGAGCTGCGGGGTGAGCTCCTGCACGGTGAGCACGTCCACCCGGTGTGCGCGGACCAGGGCCACCAGCGCCGCCGGGTCGGCCGAGCCCAGCCGCAGGTTCGCGGTGAGCAGCCGCAGCGCGGGGCCGTCGGCCGGCGGCTGGTCGTCGGCGACCGCCCGGGGTGCCACGGCGCCGACCAGCGCCAGCGTGGCGAGCGCCGCGACCACCGCGGGCGCGCGGCGCCGCAGCGCGAGCGCCAGCACCGCGACGGCCGGCGCCACCGCGGCGACGTACGGCGTGAAGGCCGTGGTCAGCACCAGCGGGCCGCGTTCCAGCCCGGCCAGCCGCAGCGCCGCCCAGGCGGCCACCGGCGCGACCGCCAGCCAGCACACCGCCGTCGCCCACCGGCCGCGTCGGGTGCCGCCGCGCGGGGGAGCGTCCATCGTGATCACCCGGTGAGGCTACCGGTGGCCGGGGTGGAACGGTGTCCCGTGAAGCAATTTCGTGAATGGTCGAGCGCTGCCTTCTCACAATTTGCTGCCGGTTTTCGGCGGGTGTCGGACACGCGATTAACGCTATTGACCGCCCCATTTCCCGGTGTTAGGTTCCACCTGGTCGAGACATCCAAAGCTCCGTGTAAGGCCAGCTCAGCGGCCGTGCTCTCCGATGCGGGAACCCGATGGCCCGCAATTGCTCGCGCCGTTTCATCACCACGGTCAAAAAGGGAGATCAGTCATGGCTACATTCTTCAAGCGAAAGGCGACGGTGGTGGCGCTCGCCGCGCTCGCCCTCACCGTGGCCGGTGGCGGGATCGCGGTCGCCGCCCAGCCGGAGTCGAAGGCCGGCCAGCCCACCCAGTCCGCCGGGCAGCAGCCGGTGGTCAGCCCGGCCGAGCAGCAGGCCGCCCGCTCCGCCATGCGGGCCACGCTGGCCCCACCGGCTCCCGGGCAGGTCGCCTGGGCCGTGGTGTCGTCCACGGGGGTGCTGCTCCAGCACTCCGGCAACGTGGTGTCCGCGTTCCGGTTCCCGCCCGGGCCGGGCGTGCTGCCGGGGCAGTTCCAGGTGCTGCTCGACTACGACGTGAGCCAGAAGGCGTACGTGGCGACCGTCGGCACCAACGACTCGGCCAACGTCCCGCCGGCCGGTGAGGTGTCCGTCGCGCCGCGGCTGCTCACGCCGAACGCGGTCTTCGTGCAGACCCGCAACTCCCTCGGCGTCTACTCGCCCCGGCCGTTCCACCTCGTGGTCGCGAACTGACCCGCCCCGCCGGACACCGGCCCCCGCCACGGCGGGGGCCGGTGTCGTGTTCCGTCCCGGTCCGGCGCTCCGGACGCCGGTTCGCGCCGTTGCCGCCCGATCGGGGAGGTCCTCCCGGTCCGGCCCGGCACGGGCCGGCCTGGGCACGATAATCCGACGTTTGTGGCGCGCCCGGCCCGGGAAGCAAGCACCGTGACGGACATCTCGGACACCCTGGCCAGCGTGCCCAGCCCGGTCGATGCGGACGCGAGCGGCGTCGAGCTGGACCAGACCCTCTTCGAGGTCAAACGCGTGATCGTCGGGCAGGATCGGCTCGTCGACCGCCTGCTCACCGCGCTCATCGCCAACGGCCACTGCCTGCTGGAGGGCGTGCCGGGGGTGGCCAAGACGCTGGCCGCGCAGACACTCGCCACAGTGGTCGGCGGCACGTTCTCCCGGATCCAGTTCACGCCCGACCTGGTCCCGTCGGACATCGTCGGCACCCGGATCTACCGGGCCTCCACCGAGGCGTTCGACGTGGAGCTGGGGCCCATCATGGCGAACCTGGTGCTCGCCGACGAGATCAACCGCGCCCCGGCCAAGGTGCAGTCCGCGCTGCTCGAGGCGATGGCCGAGCGGCAGGTCTCCATCGCCGGGCGGAGCTGGCCGGTGCCCGACCCGTTCCTGGTGCTGGCCACCCAGAACCCGATCGAGTCGGAGGGTGTCTACCAACTGCCCGAGGCGCAGCGCGACCGGTTCCTCATGAAGGTCGTGGTCGACTACCCGAGCGACGCCGACGAGCTGGCCATCCTCTACCGGATGAGCACCGAGCGGCCCACCGCGCGCCCGGTGCTGGACCCGGTCCGGCTGCGCGAACTCCAACGCCGCGCCGCCGACATCTTCGTCCACCACGCGCTCGCCGAGTACGTGGTCCGGCTCATCCTCGCCACCCGGGACCCCTGCCGCTTCGGCCTGCCGGACGTCGCGCCGCTGCTGGCGTACGGGGCCAGCCCCCGGGCCACGCTCGGCCTGGTCGCCGCCGCCCGCGCGCACGCGCTGATCCACGGCCGGGACTACGTGCTCCCCGAGGACATCCGGGACCTGGCGGTGGACGTGCTGGCGCACCGGCTGGTGCTCTCCTTCGACGCGGTGGCCGACGGGGTCACCGGCGAGGAACTGGTGCGCCGGCTGGTCGAGGCGGTGCCCCCGCCCCGACTCGTGACCGGTCCCGCGCCGGCGCTGCCGGACCTGGCGGCGGCGTGACCCGCCGGCCCGCTCCCGCGCCGGCCGGTCCCGGCCTCGCCGACCTCGCTCCGGACCAGCGGCTGCGCCGGTTGGAGCTGACCGTGACCCGGCGGCTCGACGGCCTGCTGCACGGCCGGTACCGGGGCCTGCTGCCCGGGCCCGGCAGCGAGGCGGCCGGCAGTCGCGAGTACCGCCCCGGCGAGGACGAGGTCCGCCGGATGGACTGGGCGGTCACCGCCCGGACCACCGTCCCGCACGTACGCGAGGTCGACGCCGACCGGGAGCTGACCACCTGGCTGCTGGTCGACGCCAGCCCCAGCATGGAGTACGGCACCTCCACCCTGGACAAACGCGAACTGGCGGTGGCGGCGGTGGCCTGCGTCGGCTTCCTCACCGCCGGCGTGGGCAACCGGCTCGGCGCCCAGGTGCTCGCCCCGGACGGGCTGCGCCGGTTCCCGGCCCGCAGCGGGCGTACCCACCTGCTCGGGCTGCTCCGCGCGTTGCTCGGCGCCCCGCGTACCGGTGAACGGCCGGACGCGCGCGCGGCCAGCCGGGCCGACGGCGGTCCCGACGCCGCGGCGCCGGGCCTGGCCGACGGCCTGGCCGGGGTGCAGCGCGTCGCCACCTCGCGCGGGTTGGTGGTGGTGGTCTCCGACTTCCTCGACGACCTGCCGGACGACCCGGACGCGCCCCCGCCCTGGGCGACCGCGCTGCGCCGGCTGGCGGTCCGGCACCAGGTGCTCGCCGTGGAGGTGACCGACCCGCGCGAGCTGGAGCTGCCCGACGTCGGGCTGGTCACCCTGGTCGACCCGGAGAGCGGCCGGCACCGCGAGGTGTGGACCGGCGACCCGGCGCTGCGCGAGCGGTACGCGCACGCCGCCGCCGCCCAGCGCGACCAGGTACGCCGGGCGCTGCGTCGGGCCGGCGCCACCCACCTGGCGCTGCGCACCGACCGCGACTGGTGCGCGGACGTGGTCCGGCACGTGCACGAGCAGCGCCGGCTGGCCACCGCGCCGGCCGCCGCCCGGGGAGGTGCGGCATGAGCTGGCAGTCGCCCGCCCGTCTCTGGCTGCTGCTCGCGGTCGCCGCGCTGGTCGCCGGCTACCTGGTCCTCCAGCGCCGGCAGAGCCGGTACGCGGTCCGTTTCACCAACCTGCGCCTGCTGGACCGGGTCGCGCCGCGCCGGCCCGCCTGGCGTCGGCACGTCCCGGCGGGGCTCTTCCTCGCCATGCTGGCGTTGCTGGTGGTCGGGTTCGCCCGGCCCGAGGCGGAGGTGCGGGTGCCGCGGGAGCGGGCCACCGTGATGGTCGCGGTGGACGTCTCCACCTCGATGCTCGCCGGTGACGTGGACCCGGACCGGCTGACCGCGGCCAAGGAGGCCGGCCGGAAGTTCGTCGACGGGCTGCCGGACGAGTTCAACGTCGGTCTGGTCGCGTTCGCCGGCAGCGCGGCGGTGCTGGTGCCGCCGAGCACCGACCGGGAGGCGCTGCACGAGGGGATCCAGCGGCTCGCCGAGGGGATCACCGGGGTGCAGGGCACCGCCATCGGCGAGGCGATCAGCACCTCGCTCGGCGCGGTGAAGAGCCTGGACTCCACCGCCGCGAAGAACCCGCCGCCGGCCCGGATCATCATCCTCTCCGACGGTGCGAACACCTCCGGGATGGATCCGATGGAAGCCGCGGATCAGGCGGTGGCCGCCAAGGTGCCGGTGCACACCATCTCGTTCGGCACGCCCGGCGGGTCGGTCGACCGGGGTGGCCGGGCGATCCAGGTGCCGGTGGACGGGCAGACGCTCAAGGCGGTCGCCGAGGAGACCGGCGGCGGCTTCCACGAGGCGTCGACCAGCCGCGAGCTGAAGGACGTCTACGAGGACATCGGCACCTCGGTCGGCTACCGCACGGAACGGCAGGACGTCTCGGCCCGCTTCATCGGGTTCGGGCTGGTCCTGGCCATGGGCGCCGCCGCCGGCTCGCTGCGGTGGTTCTCCCGGCTGCCCTGACCCGCACACCCGGACCGGACGACGCACGACACGTGAGGAGCCAGGCATGGCAGTGCAGACCGGACTCGGCGAGCCACGCGGCCCGTGGTTCGTCTCGCCGGAGCTGGACCCGGACGGGCGCGGCCACGACGGCGTACCCGGATCGGAGTGGCCGGCGGGACGACGGAGCTGGCAGCGCCGGCTGCTGAGCGCGGCGGTGGTGGTGGCGTTGTCCACCGTCTCCGGCGCGGCGGCCGGCACCTGGGCGGCCGACCGGGGCGCGCCCGGCCCGTCCGCCGCCTCCGCCGCGCCGGTGCCGGCCGAGCTGGTCACCGCCGCCGGCAAGACGGTGCCCGGGGTGGTGTCGGTGATGGTGGCGGGGAGGTCCGGCGCGGGGGCGTCCGGCTCCGGCTTCGCCATCGACAACGAGCAGCACATCGTCACCAACGACCACATCCTGGCGCGCGGCGGCGCCGGCCCGGTGACGGTGGAGACGTCGGACGGGCGTCGGTTCGCCGCCGAGGTGGTGGGCCGGGCGCCGGACAGCGACCTGGCGGTGCTCAAGGTGCCCGCGTCGGCCGGGCTGCCGCCGCTGCCGCTGGCGAAGCCGAACGGGACCCGGGTGGGTGAGCCGGTGCTCGCGGTGGGGTCGCCGCTCGGGCTCTCCGGCACGGTCACCGCCGGTATCGTCAGCGCGCTCAACCGGCAGGTCCGGATCGGCAACGGCCGGCACACCGCGGTGCAGACCGACGCCTCCATCAACCCGGGCAACTCCGGCGGGCCGCTGGTGAACGCGCGCGGTGAGGTGGTCGGCGTGAACACCGCCATCGCCACCATCGACGGGAACGGCTCGATCGGCATCGGGTTCGCCATCCCGATCGACCAGGTGCAGCAGACCGCCGACACGATCATCGGCCGGGGCGGCTGACCGGGCCGGGCGCGCGGCGCAACCGGAACCCCGACGCCGAGTCACCGCCCGGGGCGCTAGCCTCGGGGCGTGGACGACGGACTGCGGGTGACCGACCGGCTCGTGGTGCCCGCCGCCGAGCTGCGGGAGCGGTTCTCCCGGTCGTCCGGGCCGGGCGGGCAGGGCGTCAACACCACCGACTCCCGGGTCGAGCTGAGCTTCGACCTGGCCGGCTCGCCCAGCGTGCCGCCCGCGCTGCGGGAACGGGCCCTGGGTCGGCTCGCCGGCCGGCTGGTCGACGGCGTGCTGACGGTGACGGCCAGCGAGCACCGCGCCCAACTCGCCAACCGGGAGGCGGCCCGGGAGCGGATGGCCGCGCTGCTGCGCGAGGCGGTCGCCCCGCCGCCCAAGCCGCGCCGGCCGACCCGCCCGTCCCGGGGCGCGAAGGAGCGCCGGCTGGCCGAGAAGAAGCGGCAGTCCCAGCGCAAGCGCGACCGCCGGGTGGACGGCGACTGAGCGCCGTCCGGGGGTTGAGTCTCGGGCTTCGAAGCGCTTCAATGCGTACGGGAGCGTCAGGGCCGTCACCGACCATCGTCACGTGACAGGAGTCCCGTACGCATGTCCCGAACCCGCCTGCGCGCCGTGCTGACCGCGGTCGCCGCGCTGTTGCCCGTCCTCGTCCTCGGCCTCACCCTCGTCTCCGTCACCCCGCCGGCCGTCGCCGCGGCCGCCGCCCCGATCCGGGTCATGCCGCTCGGCGACTCCATCACCGGATCGCCCGGATGCTGGCGGGCCGTGCTCTGGAACCGCCTCCAGTCCACCGGCTACACCGACGTCGACTTCGTCGGCACGCTCGGCCCGCAGGGCTGCGGCGTGTCCTACGACGGCGACAACGAGGGGCACGGCGGCTACCTGGCGACGAACATCGCGAACCAGAACCTGCTGCCCGGCTGGCTGGCCGCCACCCACCCGGACGTGGTGCTCATGCACCTCGGCACCAACGACGTGTGGAGCAATATCGCGCCGGCCACCATCCTGGCCGCGTACTCGAAGCTGGTGGACCAGATGCGGGCCGCCAACCCGGCCACCACCGTGCTGGTCGCGAAGATCATCCCGATGAACCCGGCGAGCTGCCCGGAGTGCGGGCAGCGGACCGTCGCGCTCAACGCCGCCATCGACGGCTGGGCGGCGGGGAAGACCACCGCCGCGTCGCCGATCGTGGTGGTGGACCAGTGGACCGGCTTCAGCACCACCACCGACACGTACGACGGGGTGCACCCCAACGCCGCCGGTGACCAGAAGATGTCCGACCGGTGGTACCCGGCGCTGACCGCCGCGCTGCGCCGGAGCACCCCGACGCCCACCGCGTCGCCGACCCCGACCCCGACGCCCACCGGCCCCACGCACCCGACCGACAGCCCGTCGCCGACGCCGACGGTCGGCAACTGCACGGCCACCTGGCGCATCGCCGGTCAGTGGCCGGGCGGCTTCCAGGCCGAGGTGACGGTCCGCAACACCGGCGCCGTGCCGATCCCCTACTGGGTGGTCCGCTTCTCGCTCGCCGGCGGCCAGCGGATCACCCAGACCTGGAACGCCCAGTTGGCGCAGGGCGGGACCGCGGTGACCGCCCGGAGCGTGACCTGGAACGGCGCGCTGGCCCCGGGCACCGAGGCCACGTTCGGCCTGCTGGCCGACGGCGCCGTCCCGAACCCGCCGCCGCTGCCGGTCTGCACCCTCGGCTGAGGGGCGTGGTTCGCCTCGCTGATCACGTGGCGTGACGGCGAGGGGAAGGGCATCGCGTTGCGTCCGTATACCTCTCGGTCATAAATATGACCGAGAGGTATACGGGCTCCCAGCGGTGCTGCCCCCAGCGCGCGACACGCCGATCGCGCGACACGCCCGGCGCGTGGCCGGCGCCGCCCCGGCACCTGAGGGTGCGTCGCGACCGCCGGACGAGCGGATCTCAGGCCGGCTCGGCCGGGACGGCACGGTCCAGCGCGGCCAGCAGCCGGGCCCGCAGGCCGGCGGCGCGTTCGGCGAACCCGCGCTGGGCGGCGGCGTACTCGGCCCGGCCCTCCGGCGTCTCCACCCGCACCGGCGGGTGGCCCAGGTCGGCCAGGTCGTACGGGCTGGCCCGCATGTCCAGCGTCCGGATCTCCCGCGCCAACGCGAAGCAGTCGGCCACGAGTTCCGAGGGCACCAGCGGGGAGAGCTTGTAGGACCACTTGTAGAGATCCATGTTGGCGTGCAGGCAGCCCGGCTGCTCCAGCGCGTGCTGGCGCTCCCGGGTCGGCTGGAGCACGTTGAGCGGCCGGGCCGGCGCGGTGAAGAAGCGGAACGCGTCGAAGTGGCTGCACCGCACGCCGCGCTCCTCGACCACCGCCGCGGTCGCCTCCGGGCTGAGCCGCAGCGGCCAGGCGTTGTGCCGCACCTGCTCCTGGGTCTGCCGGTAGACCATCGCCCACTCGTGCATGCCGAAGCAGCCGAGGTGCGCCGGGCGGGCGGCGGTCGCCGCCAGCAGCGTCCGGATCCAGGCGATCGAGTCGGCGCGCCGGGCGCGTACCCGGACGGTGTCGAGGGTGAGCCCGGCGGCGCCGGCGGTGTAGTCCGGGCCGAACCCGGCCGGGTCGGCGTCGCGCAGCGCCACGCCCGCGCCCGGGTGCCAGCGGCGCAGCTGGGCCGGCCGGTGCGAGTAGTAGGTGAAGAGGAAGTCCTCGACCGGGTGCCGCACGCCGGTGCGGCGGCGGGCCAGGTGCGGCGCCAGCCAGGCGTCGACCCGGTCCTCGTGGTCGCGCCGGCGGGCCCGCCAGTCGGCCGCGTCGAGCACGGCGGCGGGGGCGAGGGCGGCGGTCACGCACCCAGGGTACGCACCGCCGCCCGACCCCCGATCAGTCCACGTTCACCCGCACGCCGGCGGAGAACACGCCGCTGCGCAGCTCCAACTGCCGCGGTGGCTCGGCCCCGTGCACGGTGAACACCAGCGGCAGCAGCACCCGCCGCCCGGCGGCCACCGGTTCGGCGAACACATCCCGGCCCAGGTTCGCCACCCGGGTCGCGTCCTCGTCCGCGGCCACCCAGTTGCCGCTCGGCAGGTACGCGCGCTGCAACTGCCCGTGCCAGGTCTGCTGCTCCGACGTGACGTTGCGCACGCCGATCGTGGCCAGGCAGGGCCGCCCGCCGCCCGGCGCTGCCGGCACCACACCCGCGCCGCAGCTCATCCGGTAGACGGTGAACTCGAACGCGGTCTCCCGCAGCGGCACGCCCAGCCCTCCGCTGACCGTGCTGCCCACCCAGGCGCCGCTGGTCGGCTGCTTGGTGGTGTCCATCGCGGCGACCCGCTGCGTGGCGGTCCACGCCGCCGCGCCGACCACGCCGGCCAGCACCGCCGCCGCCACGCCGACCGTCAGCCAGACCGGTGGCCGGCGACGCCGCGAGGCGGGCGCGGGCAGCGCCGGGCGCGGGTAGACCGTGCCCCGGTCCGCCGGGCCGCCCACTCCGGGGCCGCCCGCCGTCCCGCCGCCGGGTCCGGCGGTGGACAGCGGGGCGGTCGGGCCCGCGCCGGACCGGGCGACGCCCGTCGGCGCCGGAGCGCCCCGCCGTCGGCGCCGCGCCGCCCACCAGAGCGCCCCGCCGGTCACCACCAGCAACGCGGCGAGCACGGCCAGCAGCACCGGCGGGCGGCGCCAGGCCGGAGTGGCCGCCACCTGCGCCGTCGGAGCCGTGGCGGCACCCACCCAGGTCGCCGTGGCGCAGTCGTACGGGCGGGTGCCGTCGGTGCCGTAGACGCAGGTGGGCGCCGACACCGCCCGGTCGGGACCGCTCACCGCGAGCGCGGTGTGCAGTGTGGTGGTGCTCCGCGCCGGCAGCCACAGCCGCCAGGTCACCTCGCCGGCGGTCGCCCCGATCGGGCCGGTACGTTGCCCGCCGCCGGTGACCGCGGTGGCCCGGGAGCCGCTCGGCAACTCCTGCCGGACCATCGTCTCCACCGGTGCCGTACCGGCGTTGCGGACCTCGATCCGGTAGCCCGGCGCCGGGGTGCCGGCCGCACCGACGGCCACGCTGACCGGCGGCATCGACGGCCGCACCGGCGCCGGGCCGGTGGTCGGCACCGCCGGGGGCACCGCCGGCACCCCGGTCGGGATCGGGGTGGCGGCCGCTACCGGGCGGGCGGGCACGGCGGCCACGACCGGTGGTGGGGCCGGCTGGGCCGGCGCGGCGGCCGCCCGGGGCGCCGCCGGGGGCAGCGCCGGCACGGCGGCGAGCACGCCGAGGCAGTTCACCAGCACGGCCAGGGTCCTGTGGTGTCGTCTCGATGCAGGCATACCAACGAACCTCCGGACCCGAAGCTATGGGGCGGGGCCCGCCGGGCGGGTACGAAGCCGGCATTCCCACCCTGTCCGGCCGGAGTCGGCGTACCCTGGCGCACCCGCCGAGGCCGGGATCACCTGCCGGTGTGCGGCGGCCGGCCGGTCGGAGCGGGATAGATTGGCCCGGTGCGTATCGCTCGTTTCGCTCATGCCAAGGGAATGTCGTTCGGGGTCGTCGAAGGCGAGCCGGAGGCCGGGCCGCAGGGCCTGACCATCGCCGAGATCGAGGGCCACCCGTTCGGGCAGATCCAGTTCTCCGGCGCCCGCTGGGCGCTCTCCGACGTCCGGCTGCTGTCGCCGATCCTGCCGAGCAAGGTGGTCTGCGTCGGTCGCAACTACGCCGAGCACGCCGCCGAGCACGGCAGCGAGGTGCCGAAGGAGCCGCTGCTCTTCCTCAAGCCGTCCACCTCGGTGATCGGCCCGCGGGACGCCATCCGGCTGCCGATCTTCGCCAAGCAGGTGGAGCACGAGGCGGAACTCGCCGTGGTGATCGGCGCCCCCGGCGCGCGGCGGGCCGACCGGGCCGCCGCCGAGCGGGCCATCTTCGGCTACACCTGCGCCAACGACGTCACCGCGCGGGACCTCCAGCGGTCCGACGGCCAGTGGACCCGGGCCAAGGGCTTCGACTCGTTCTGCCCGATCGGGCCGTGGATCACCACCGGACTGGACGTCCGCGACCTGGAGATCCGCTGCGAGGTGGGACGCGATCCGGAGGAGATGGAGGTGCGCCAGCTCGGCCGCACCAAGGACATGGTGTTCGACGTGCCGGGTCTGGTGTCGTACATCTCGCACGTGATGACGCTGCTGCCCGGCGACGTGGTGCTCACCGGCACCCCGGCGGGGGTTAGCCCGCTCACCGAGGGGGATACGGTCACCGTGCGGATCGAGGGGATCGGGGAACTCAGCAACCCGGTGGTCCCGGTCGCCTGAGCCGTCCGATGCCTCGTTTCCGCAGGTCAGGTGCGGTTCGGGGGGTTGGATTTGGCCTGCCGGCAGCGGGAGGGTAAAGTTCATTCCCGGCGCCGCAAGGGGCCAATGGGGTATGGGGTAATTGGCAGCCCGACTGATTCTGGTTCAGTTAGTCTAGGTTCGAGTCCTGGTACCCCAGCGCAACCGTGGGTTCGTGAGAATCCCCGGTCGCTGGATTTCGGCAGGTGCCACTGCCGGAGTGCACGAAGGTTCTGGCCCCGTCGTCTAGCGGCCCAGGACGCCGCCCTCTCAAGGCGGTAGCGCCGGTTCGAATCCGGTCGGGGCTACAGCACCGTCAGCCCGTCCCGTTTTCCGGGGCGGGCTGTTCTGCTGTTCGGGCCTCGTGTCGGGGGGTGACCCCCCGCAGCGGTGCCGGATGCGGTGCCGCTAGACTACTCCCGCACCGCCCGCGAGGGTGGTGAAGCAGGAAAAGTGCCTGGCCCCGTCGTCTAGCGGCCCAGGACGCCGCCCTCTCAAGGCGGTAGCGCCGGTTCGAATCCGGTCGGGGCTACGTTCGCCGAACGGCCCGTCTCGCTCCCGCGAGACGGGCCGTTCGCCATTCCACCACCCTCCCCGCCTCCTCGCGGCGGAGGTCGGGGGGTGGGTGGGTCAGAGGCCGGAGAGGCGTTGGCCGGCTCGGACGACGGCCATGGCGTGGCGTTCGCCGGGGCGGCGGCCGAGGCGCTCGATCGGGCCGGAGATGCTGATCGCGGCGATCACCCGGCCGGTGCGGTCGCGGATCGGCGCGGAGACGCTCGCCACACCCGCCTCCCGCTCGGCCACGCTCTGGGCCCAGCCGCGCCGGCGCACCTCGGCGAGCGTGCGGCCGGTGAACTTGGAGCGGGGGAGCAGCGGCATCACCGCCTCCGGCGGCTCCCAGGCGAGCAGGATCTGCGCCGCCGAGCCGGCGACCATCGGCAGCACCGAGCCGACCGGGACGGTGTCCCGAAGGCCGCTGGCGCGTTCGGCGGCGGCCACGCAGATCCGCTCGTCGGCGCGGCGCAGGTAGAGCTGGGCGCTCTCGCCGGTGGCGTCGCGCAGCGCGGCGAGCAGCGGCTCGGCGGCGGTGAGCAGCACGTCCGGCGCCGCGTTCGCCAGCTCGCCCAGGCGTGGCCCGGGCCGCCATCGGCCCTGGGTGTCCCGGACCAGCATCCGGTGGATCTCCAGCGCCTGTGCCAGCCGGTGCGCGGTGGCCCGGGGCAGCTTGGTGCGTTCAACGAGTTCGGCCAGGCTGGCGCCGTCGACACAGGCGGCCAGGATGACCACCGCCTTGTCGAGAACGCCGACACCGCTCATACTGTGTCCCACAAGCCGAAATTTACCTCCCAGAATTTAGGATGTCCAGATGGTGGGAGTCACTCAACCGAGGACCCTGGCCGAGAAGGTCTGGGACGCACACGTGGTCCGCTCCGCCGCCGGCGAGCCGGACCTGCTCTTCATCGACCTGCACCTGCTGCACGAGGTGACCAGCCCGCAGGCGTTCGACGGCCTGCGCCTGGCCGGTCGCGGTGTCCGCCGGACCGATCTGACCATCGCGACCGAGGATCACAACACCCCTACCGGGTACGACGACCCGGCGTTCCGGGCCCGGCGCGGCGACCTGCTCACGATCGCGGACCCCACCTCCCGCACCCAGATCGAGACGCTGCGCCGCAACTGCGCCGAGTTCGGCGTGCGACTGCACCCGCTGGGCGACGAGAACCAGGGCATCGTGCACGTCATCGGCCCGCAGCTCGGTCTCACCCAGCCGGGCATGACGATCGTCTGCGGTGACTCGCACACCGCCACCCACGGCGCGTTCGGCGCGCTCGCGTTCGGCATCGGCACCAGCGAGGTCGAGCACGTGCTGGCCACCCAGACGCTGCCCCAGGCCCGGCCGAGGACGATGGCGGTCGACGTCGTCGGCGAACTGGCCCCCGGCGTCACCGCCAAGGACCTGGTGCTCGCGCTGATCGCCCAGGTGGGCACCGGCGGCGGTCGCGGCCACATCGTGGAGTACCGGGGCGAGGTGATCCGGGACCTCTCCATGGAGGCGCGGATGACCATCGCGAACATGTCCATCGAGTGGGGTGCCAAGGCCGGCATGATCGCGCCGGACGAGACCACGTTCGCGTACCTGAAGGGGCGTCCCCACGCGCCCCAGGGCGCCGACTGGGACGCGGCGCTCGAGTACTGGCGGACGCTGCCCACCGACGAGGGCGCGACGTTCGACACCGAGGTGACGCTGGACGCCGGCCGGATCACCCCGTTCGTCACCTGGGGCACCAACCCGGGTCAGGGCGTGCCGCTGGGCGCGACCGTGCCGGACCCGGAGGAGTTCGTCACCGAACCGGAGCGGGTGGCCGCCCGCCGGGCGCTGGAGTACATGGACCTCACCCCGGGCACGCCGCTGCGCGACCTCGCGGTGGACGTGGTCTTCGTCGGCTCCTGCACCAACGGCCGGCTGGAGGACCTGCGGGCCGCCGCCGAGGTGTTGCGGGGGCGCCGGGTCGCCGACGGCGTCCGCATGCTCGTGGTTCCCGGCTCCGCCGCGGTCCGCGAGGCGGCCGAGATCGAGGGGCTGGACCAGGTCTTCACCGACGCCGGCGCCGAGTGGCGGTTCGCCGGCTGCTCCATGTGCCTCGGCATGAACCCCGACACGCTGAAGCCGGGCGAGCGCTCCGCCTCGACCTCCAACCGCAACTTCGAGGGCCGCCAGGGCCGGGGCGGGCGTACCCATTTGGTGTCCCCGCCGGTCGCCGCCGCCACCGCCGTGGTCGGCCGGCTGGCCGCCCCCGCCGACCTGTAGAAGGGCAGCCGAGAGATGGACAAGTTCACCGCACACACCGGTACCGCGTTGCCGCTGCGGCGGTCCAACGTGGACACCGACCAGATCATCCCCGCCGTGTACCTCAAGCGGGTGACCCGGACGGGTTTCGCCGACGGGCTCTTCAGCGCGTGGCGGGAGGACCCGTCATTCGTGCTCAACAACCCCGCCTACGCGGGCGCGTCGATTCTTGTCGCCGGCCCCGAGTTCGGCACCGGCTCGTCCCGCGAGCACGCCGTCTGGGCGCTCCGGGACTGGGGCTTCCGGGCGGTGATCTCGCCCCGCTTCGGTGACATCTTCCGGGGCAACGCGCTCAAGGAAGGTCTCCTTCCGGTGGAGTTGGAATTGAAGGCCGTCGAGGAACTGTGGGATCTGGTGGAATCCGAGCCCACCACTGCCATCACTGTCGACCTCGCCGCCCGTGAGGTCCACGCCGGGCACGCCACCTGGGCCTTCCCGCTGGACGACCACAGCCGGTGGCGGCTGATGGAGGGCTTGGACGACATTGGACTCACCCTCCGCCACGAGGCCGAGATCGGGGCGTACGAGGCCGCCCGGCCGGCGTTCCTGCCCTCGATCGCCTGACCCCGGACCCCTTTTCGCCCCCACCGGCCCGGCCGGTGGGGGCGAATCCGTTACGACACAAGGGCTTTTTTCCACCGAATGTTTGTGTCCAGGCAGCGCAGGGCATACGGTGCGCGCAGAATGGCTCGCGTCGAGTCAGTTGCACAATCGGGAGGAAGTCGTGAACAAGGCCGAGCTCATCGAGGCGCTCGCCGTTCGCCTGGGGGACCGGAAGACGGCGACGGCCGCGCTCGACGCGGTTCTCGCTGAGGTCCAGGCGGCGGTCACCAAGGGCGAGAAGGTGGCGATCACCGGTTTCGGAGCGTTCGAGAAGCGCGTCCGTGGGGCCCGAACAGCGCGCAACCCGCGGACCGGCGAGGCGGTGAAGGTCAAGAAGACCTCCGTCCCGACCTTCCGGGCGGGTGCGGGCTTCAAGGAGATGGTCGCCAGCGGCAAGGTTCCGAAGGACACCAGCGCCGCGAAGAAGACCACCGCCGCCACCAAGACCACGGCGGCGGCGAAGAAGACCACGGCGGCGAAGACCACCACCGGGGCCGCGAAGAAGACCACGGCGGCGAAGGCCACCAAGACGGCCGCCGCGACCAAGAAGGCCGCGCCGGCGAAGAAGGCCGCCGCGACCAAGACGGCCACGGCGGCCAAGAAGACGACCGCGGCGAAGTCCGCCACGGCGAAGAAGGCACCCGCCGCCAAGAAGACGACCGCGGCGAAGTCCGCCACGGCCAAGAAGACCACGGCGGCGAAGAAGGCGCCCGCGAAGAAGGCACCGGCCAAGAAGGCCGCCACCCGGCGCTGACCGGACGGCCCGACCGAGGGCGCCCACCGTTCGCGGTGGGCGCCCTCGTTCGTGGGTACGCGTTGACCGCCCGCCGCACCGGCCCGCAGAATCGCCGTGCCGAAACCCCCTCGGTCACGAGAAGAGGCGCCCGTGCGGCACCGTCACCTCCCCACCCTCGCGCTCGCCCTGGGCGTCGCGGTCTTCCTGGACGTCCTGCGGGTCTGGCTCCCGTCGGTCATCACGCTGTTCGGCCGCGCCGCCGAGACACCGGCGGAACTGCTCGGCGCGTTCGCGCTCGGCTGGTTCCTGCTCGCGTTGGCCGCGCCCACCCTGGTCCGCCGGCTCGGCGCCCGCCCGGTCGGCCTCGCCGCGGCCGGTGTGCTCGCCGCCGTCCGGCTGGCGCTCACCGCCGCACCCGGTGGCAGCGCCCAGCTCTGGCTCGCCTGCGCCGGCCTGCTCGCCGGCCTCACCTGGCTCGCCGCCACCGCCGCCCGGGTCGACCGGCCGGTGCCCGGGCTGGCGCTCGGCCTGGCCGGCGCCGCCGTCGGGCACGCGCTGCTCGGCACCGAGGACCTCGTCTGGCGCGGCGGCGCGCTCGGCTGGACCCTGAGCGTCCTGCTGGTGCTGGCGTTCCTGGCCGCCGAGGTCTGGGCGGGGAGACAGGGGAGTCCGCCGGCGTCGGCGGGCGGGCGCCGGGCATGGCTGCTCTGCGGCCCGGCACTGCTGCTGGCCAACCAGATCGCGCTCGCCCCGGCGGTGTGGGCGGCCTCCTCGGGCGCCGGCGCGGCCGGCTTCCCCGGCCTGTTCCGCGCGTCCGGCGGCGTCGCACCGTGGGGCGCGTCGGCGGTCGCGCTGTTCCTGCTGGCCGCGCTGTTCCGGCCCCCGACCCGGGCGGCCCGGGTGCTCTGGCCGGTCGCGCTGCTCGCCGGGGCGGTGCTGTTCGCGGCCGGGTGGCTCGTGCCGGCGTACCTGCTCACCGCCGCCGGGCTCGGCGGCTGCCTGGCCCGTACCGACACGGCCCCGCCGGACGGCGACGTCCCGGACGGGCGGGCGGCGGCCCGGCGCGGCCGGGCGGCGGTCGTCGGGATGGTGGTCTTCGCGGCGGCCACGGTCGCCTACTACGCCGCCTACGACCTGGGGTACCCCAACGGATGGGTGCCGGTCGGCACGGCGGTCCTGGTCGCTCTGGTGGCGCTTGCCGGGCCGTCCTGGTCCCCGTCGGAGCTGCCCGGACGGGTCCGACGGTGGAGCGTGCTGGTGCTGGTGCTGTCGACCGCGCTCGGGCCCGCGTTCCACCGCACACCGCCGTCCACCTCGCGACCCGGCGTCGCGCCCGCGACGGTACGGGTGGCCGCCTACAACATCCGGATGGGCTTCGGGCTGGACGGCCGGCTCGACCTCGACGCGGCCGCCCGGGCGTTGCGCGGGGCGGACGTGGTGCTGCTCAGCGAGGTCGACCGGGGCTGGTGGCTCAACGGCGGCCACGACACGTTGGCGCTGCTGGCGGCGCGGCTGCGGATGCCGTACGTCTTCGCGCCCGCCGCCGACCCGGTCTGGGGCGACGCGGTGCTCAGCCGGTTCCCGGCGCGCTCCGGCCGGACCCGGCCGCTGGCCGCGCACGGCGCGCCGACCGGCGCGCAGGCCCTCGGCGTCACGCTCGACCTCGGCGGCCGGGACCTGGCCGTGGTCGTCACCCACCTGCAACCGCCACCCGGCCGGGACCCGGTGGAGCAGGCCCGCGAGGCGGCCGCGTTCGCCCGCGGGTACGCGGCCGGCCGCCCGCTGGTGCTCGGCGGCGACCTGAACACCGAGCCGGACGACCCGGCGTTCGCCGAGTTCCTCCGCGCCGGGCTGGTGGACGCGCTGGCCGCGGCCCGGCCGCTGCGGACCAGCCCGGCCGACGATCCGCGCACCGAGATCGACCACGTCTTCGTCTCGCCGGGCCTGACCGCCGCCGAGGCGCGCGCCCCGCGTACCGAGGCCAGCGACCACCTCCCGGTACGCGTCACCGTCGCGCTGCCCTGAGCCGCCGCCCACCGGTTAGGCGGGGGCCCCGCTTAACACCGCGGTGTTAAGCGGGGCCCCCGCCTCTACCGAAAGCGTTAAGCGGGGCCCCCGCCTTACAACCGGTCGGGGGGCAGGAGGCGGTCGCCGGCGAAGGGGAGCAGCCAGCCGCCGCCCTTGGCGGTGGTGAAGTCGTCGGCGTGGCCGGTGAGACGTTCCAGCGCGCCCGGGATCACCTTGCCCTGGCTGCACACCGCGACCGGCTCGCCGACGGCGGCCAGCGCGCCCAGCCGCGCGGCGGCGGCCAGCGCGCACTCCTCGGGCTGCTGGGCCGGCTTCGGCTCGTCCAGGTCGCCGCAGACCTCGATCGGCAGGTCCAGCCGGGCCGCTGCCGGATCCAGCGTCTGCACGCACCGGCGGGCCGAGGCGGAGAGCAGGCGGGCCGGCCGGACCAGCGCCACCAGGGGGACCAGCGCCCGCGCCTGGGCCCGGCCCTCGGCGTCCAGCGGCCGGCCGGTGTCCGGGCCGGACCAGGTGCCCCGCTTGCCGGCGTGCGCGTGCCGGACCAGCAGCACGGTCGCGGTGACCGGCGGCAGCGCCGCGAACGCGGCGATCACCTCCGCGTCGTGCGGGTAGCTGACCCGGCGGGCCGCCGCGTCGACCGGGAACCAGGCCACGTCGTCCACCTCGGTGCCCGGCTGGAAACCGCCGCTGCCGACGGCCCGCATCGACCACCAGTCGACCGCCTTGGCGCGACCCTCGCTGCGGTAGCGGACCGTGGGCAGGCGCACCTGCGGCACCGCCCGCACGTCGGTCTCCTCGGCCACCTCCCGGACGGCGGCCACCAACGGGTGCTCACCGGCGTCCAGCTTGCCCTTCGGCAGCGACCAGTCGCCGTACCGGGGGCGGTGCACCAGGCAGATCTCCACGCCGGCCGGCCCCGGCCGCCAGACGACCCCGCCGGCCGCCCGGATCCGTACCGGCTCGTCGTCGTTCATCCGCCCACCGTATGCCCGCCCGCCGCGTGCCACGGCCCGCTCAGTCCGCCCGCCCGCCGACCCGACGCAACAACAGGTCCTGGAGATGGGTCGGCGGCGTGTCGCCGTCGCCGGTACGCCGGTGCCAGGTGCCGTCCGCGGCCAGCTCGAACGCGTCCACCTCGGGATCGAACGCGGCGGCCAGCACGTGGTCCAGCTCGGCCCGGGCGACCGGGTCGCTCACCTGCACCAGCGCCTCCACCCGGCGGTCCAGGTTGCGGTGCATCAGGTCGGCCGAGCCCATCCAGAACTCCGCGTCGCCGTTGTTGCCGAACCGGAAGATGCGCGAGTGCTCCAGGAACCGGCCGAGGATCGACCGGACCCGGATGTTCTCCGACAGCCCCGGCACGCCCGGCCGCAGCGTGCACATGCCCCGGATCAGCAGGTCCACGTGCACGCCGGCGCGGGAGGCCCGGTAGAGCGCGTCGGTGATCTCCTCGTCGACGAGCGCGTTCACCTTGAACTGCACCAGCCCCGGCATGCCCAGCCGGACGTGCTCGATCTCCCGCTCGATCCGTTCGACCAGGCCGCTGCGGATGCCCTGCGGCGCCACCAGCAGCCGCCGGAACGCCGTCTGCCGGCTGTAGCCGGTGAGCACGTTGAACAGGTCGGTCAGGTCGGCGCCGATCTCCGGGTCGGCGGTGAGCATGCCGAAGTCCTCGTAGAGCCGGGCCGTCTTCGGGTGGTAGTTGCCGGTGCCGATGTGGCAGTAGCGCCGGATCTGGTTGCCCTCCTGCCGCACCACCAGCGCGGTCTTGCAGTGCGTCTTCAGCCCGACCAGGCCGTAGACCACGTGGCAGCCGGCCCGTTCCAACGTGCGGGCCCAGCCGATGTTGGCCACCTCGTCGAAGCGCGCCTTCACCTCGACCAGCACCACCACCTGCTTGCCGGCGGCGGCGGCGTCGACCAGCGCGTCGACGATCGGGGAGTCGCCGCTGGTGCGGTACAGCGTCTGCTTGATGGCGAGCACGTTCGGATCGGCCGCGGCCTGCTCGACGAAGCGCTGCACGCTGGTCGCGAACGAGTGGTAGGGGTGGTGCACCAGCACGTCGCCGTCGCGCAACGTCGCGAAGACGCTACGCGGCACCTCGCCCTCGGCCAGCCGGGGATGGGTGGCCGGCACGAACGGCTTGTCCTTGAGGTCGGGGCGGTCGGACTCGCCGTACACCTGCCAGAGCGCGGAGAGGTCGACCAGGCCGCGGACCCGCAGCACGTCGTGGTCGTCCATGTCCAGCTCGCGGACGAGCAGCTCCAGCATGTGGTCGGAGATGGAGGCGGCCACCTCCAGCCGTACCGGCGGGCCGAACCGGCGCCGGGCCAGCTCCCGCTCCAACGCCTGGAGCAGGTCCTCGTCGCGGTCCTCGTCGACCTCCACCTCGGCGTTGCGGGTCACCCGGAACAGGTGGCACTCGACCACCTGCATGCCGGAGAAGAGCTGGCCCAGGTGGACGGCGATGAGGTCCTCCACCGGCAGGAAGCGGACGCCGGGCCGGTCCCGGGCGACCCGGACGAACCGGGGCACGTTGTTCGGCACCTTGACCCGGGCGAACAACTCGGAGCCGCCGTCCGGGTCGCGCACCGAGACGGCCAGGTTCAGCGACCGGCCGGAGATGTAGGGGAACGGGTGCGCCGGGTCGACCGCCAGCGGGGTGAGCACCGGGAAGATGTGCTCCCGGAACCAGGTGCGCAGCCGCTCCCGCTCGGCGTCGTCCAGCTCGCTCCAGCGCAGGATGCGGATGTCGGACTCGGCGAGCCGGGGGAGCACGTCGTTGACGAAGCAGGCGGCGTGCCGGGCGACCAGGTCGGCGGCCTTCTCCGTGATCAGGTCGAGCTGGGTGCGCAGCGGCAGCCGGTCGCCGCCGCGTACCGGCAGGCCGGCGGAGAGCCGGCGCTTCAGCCCGGCCACCCGCACCATGTAGAACTCATCGAGGTTGCCGGCGAAGATGGCCAGGAACTTCGCCCGCTCCAGCAGCGGCGTCCGGGGGTCCTCGGCGAGCGCGAGCACCCGGGCGTTGAAGTCGAGCCAGGACAACTCGCGGTTGAGGAAGCGGTCCTCCGGCAGCGGCTCCGCGGTCGGTGGCGCGTCCTCCGGGTCGGCCCCGGCGACCGGGCCGGGCCCCTCGACCGGGTCGAGCGGCTCGTCCAGCCCGGTCGCGGCGGCCGCGTCCGGGTCGGCCCCGAGGCGCTCCTCGGGCGGCCGGGTCGGCCGGAACCGCCCGTCCGCGCCGCGCGTCGGGCGGCCGTTGCGGGGCGTGCCGGGCTCGATGAGGGGCGGCGGACCGTCGGGTTGCTCGCGAGGGGTGCTCACCACCCCATGATTCCCTGACGAGGGTGAACGGAAAATGAACTCGACCAGGTTGTTCAGGCCATCGTCGGCAACGTCACCCGGGTGACCTCGCCGGCCGCGTCCCGCTCGACGCGCACCCGCTGCCCGAGCCGCAGCAGCCGCAGCCCGGAGGCGTCGAAGGCGCGGGCCGGGAACGCCAGCTCGCTGCCGTCGTCGAGCAGCAGCACGCCGCTGCGCGTCGACGCGTCGTAGGTGGCCACCGTGCCCTGCATGCCAGCACCGTACCGGACCGGGTCGCCGGCGCGGTCCAGCAGCGCCTCGGTGCGCGGCCCCACGCCCAGCCCGGCGGCGGTGGCCAGGTCGAGCGCGGTGTCCACGTCGCGCCGCAGGCCGGGCCAGTCGCCGGCCAGCGGCAGCGCGCCGCTCGCCGCGTGCGCGCCGGCCGAACCGGGCCCGAACTCCGGCGCCAGCGGCACCCCGGGCGGCGTGGCCAGCAGCACCGTGCCGGCGCCCGGGGCGTCGGCGACGAACCCGCGTACCCCCTCGGCCGCGCGCAGCGCCGCGGCCAGCTCGGCCGGGCGCAGCGCCGGCAGGTCCGCGGTGAGGGCGGCCACCGCGGCGCCCGGCCCGGCCACCGCCGCGCCGTGCCGGAAGGCGGCGTTGAGGCCACCGGCGGGGTCGGCCGCGACCCGGGCGCCCGCCGCGGTCACGGTCGCGGTCACCCGCGGGTCGTCGGTGACCACCAGCACCCGCCCGACCGCCGGGCACGCCAGCGCCGCGCGCACCGTGTCGGCCGCCAGGGCCAGCGCCAGCTCCTCATGGGGTACGCCGGGCAGCGCGCCCCGCAGGCGGCTCTTCGCCACCCCGAGGCGCTTCACCGGCGTCACCACGGTCCAGCGGGGCTCAGACACACCGACCATCCTGCCAGCGACCCCGGCGGTACCCTCACTGGCCGGACCGGGGGCGAGCAGGCATGATTCTTCCCCGGGGCGCGTGGGGCGGAACGAGGAGGCACTGTGGCACCGCGGAGGCTGGGATTCTGGCGACGGTTCGCCGTGGTGCTGGTGAAGCCGGTGTTGACCGTCTGGACCCGGCGCACCTGGCGGGGCATGGAGCACCTGCGGGGCGACGGCGGCATCATCATCGTGCCCAACCACATCTCGCACGCCGACCCGCTGGTCTCCGCGCACTTCATCTACGACGCCGGGCGCTGGCCGCAGTTCCTCGGCAAGGCCAGCGTGTTCCGGGTGCCGGTGATCGGCTGGATCCTGCACCGCTGCAAGCAGATCCCGGTCGAGCGGGGCAGCATCGAGGCGGTCAAGTCGCTGGACAAGCTGATCGCCGCGCTGGACGAGGGAGGCGCCGTGGTGATCTACCCGGAGGGGACCACCACCCGGGAGCCGGAGCTGTGGCCGATGCGGGGCAAGACCGGCGCGGCCCGGCTGGCGCTGGCCACCGGCGCCCCGGTGATCCCGGTGGCGATGGTCGGCCCGGAGCGGATGTTCGACCCGCGTACGGCCCGGTTCGGGCTGCGCCCGCGGATCCCGGTGACGGTGGTCGCCGGGCCGCCGGTCGACCTGGGCCGGTGGGCGGGCGCCACGCCGACCCGGCCGATCCTGGAGGAGATGACGGACACCATCATGCTGCGGATCCGGGACCTGGTCGCCGAGATCCGCGGCGGCACGCCGCCGCCGCTGTGGGAGCGGCCGGCCCGCACCGGCACGTCGGAGGTCTCCGAATGAGCGGGCACGTCGCGGTGCTGGGCGCCGGCTCCTGGGGGACCGCGTTCGCCAAGATCCTCGCCGACGCCGGGCGGGACGTGACGGTGCTGGCCCGCCGGCGCGCGGTGGCCGAGGCGATCCGCGACGGGCGGCACAACCCGGAGTACCTGCCGGACGTGCGCCTGCCCGAGCGGGTCACCGCCACCGGCGACGCCGCCGAGGCGATCGAGGGGGCCGAGGTGGTGGTGCTCTCGGTGCCGTCGCAGACGCTGCGCGGCAACCTCGCCGAGTGGACGCCGCACCTGGCCCCCGACGCCACGCTGGTGTCCCTGATGAAGGGCATCGAGCTGGGCACCACCAAGCGGATGAGTCAAGTGATCATGGAGACGGTCGGGGTGCCGGCCGACCGGGTGGTCGTCGTCTCCGGGCCCAACCTGGCCCCCGAGATCGCCGCCGAGCAGCCCGCCGCCACCGTGGTCGCCGGCACCGACAGCCGGCGTACGGCGCTGGTCCAGGCGTCGATCCGGACGCCCTACTTCCGCCCCTACACCAACGACGACGTGATCGGCTGCGAGCTGGGCGGGGCGGTGAAGAACGTGATCGCGCTGTCGTACGGCATCGCCACCGCGATGGGCTTCGGCGACAACACCCGCGCCATGCTGATGACCCGTGGCCTGGCCGAGACCGCCCGCCTCGGGGTGGCGCTCGGCGCCGACCCGATCACCTTCGCCGGGCTGGCCGGCATGGGCGACCTGGTCGCCTCCTGCTCGTCGCCGCTGGCCCGCAACCGCACGTTCGGCGAGCACCTGGGCCGGGGCGAGACGCTGGAGCAGGCCCAGGCGGCCACCCGGCAGACCGCCGAGGGCGTGAAGAGCTGCCTGGCCATCCGCGACCTGGCCCGGGCACATGGGGTGGAGATGCCGATCACCGAGCAGATCGAGCGGATCTGCCACGAGGGGATGGACCCCCGCCTGGCCGTGGACGCGTTGATGAGCCGCACCGCCAAGCCGGAGTCGTACGAGTGAGCGGTGACTGGGGGGACGGCACCCGCAGCGTGCGCGCCGGGCTGCCGGACGCCGTACCCGGCCAGCCGTTCCTGCCCGGCCCGGTGTTCGCCGCGCCGTACCACCTGGACCCGTGGCGCGGGCCGGCGGCGGCGGCCGACGGGTACGGGCGGCCGGACAATCCCACCCGCCGGCTCCTGGAGGCGGCGATCGGCGAGCTGGAGGGCGGTGACTGCCGGGCCTTCGCCAGCGGCCAGGCGGCCATCACCGGGCTGCTGCTGGCCGTGCTGCGCCCCGGCGACACGGTGCTGCTCCCCGCCGACGGCTACTTCCCGGTGCGCGCGTTCGCCACCGAGACGCTGGACCGGATCGGGGTCCGCGTCGTCCTCGTGCCGACCGCCGGGCCGTACCCGTCGTTCGAGGGCGTGCGGCTGGTGCTGCTGGAGACGCCGGCGAACCCCGGCCTCGACGTGGCCGACGTGTCGGCGCTGGCCGCGGCGGCGCACGCCGCGGGCGCGCTGCTGGCGGTGGACAACACCACCGCGACGCCGCTCGGGCAGCGCCCGCTGGACCTCGGCGCGGACGTGGTGGTCGCCTCCGGCACCAAGGCACTCACCGGCCACTCGGACCTGCTGCTCGGCTACGTGGCGACGCGCGACGCCGCGCTGCGCGACGCGGTGACCGGCTGGCGCACCACCACCGGCGGGGTGCCCGGCGCGTTCGACTGCTGGCTGGCGCACCGCTCGCTGGCCACCGTCGACCTGCGGCTGGCCCGGCAGACCGCCAACGCCGGGGCGCTGGCCGAGCTGCTCGCCGGCCGCCCGGACGTGACCGGCCTGCGCTGGCCCGGCCGGCCGGCGGACCCGGCGTACCGGGTGGCGTCGACGCAGATGCGGCGCATCCCGGGCGTGCTCTCCTTCGACCTGGGCGACGCCGACCGGGTCGCCCGGTTCCTCGACGCGTCCCGCCTGGTGGCCGCCGCCACCTCGTTCGGCGGGCTGCACACCACCGCCGACCGGCGGGCCCAGTGGGGTGACGACACCGCGCCCGGCTTCGTCCGGCTCTCCTGCGGCATTGAGGACGCCGCCGACCTGGCCGCCGACGTGGCAGCGGCGCTGGACGCGGCCGCGCGCTGAGGCGCCGGGCGCCGCGGCGGGCTGACGGCGGGTCGGCCGCTGGGCTATCGTGACGGCAGCCACGGCCCGTGCGGCCCCGACACCGAGGAGGTGAGTCCGATCCACCAGCAGAGGACCGGCGCTCCCTCCGAGTCCGTGTCGCCCCGGGGCTGAGGCGACGCCGGGGGCGCCGACGAGCGTTCCCCGAAAGGCTTGCCATGGCATCCACCGTGTTCACCCCCGACCGTCCCGCCCTCGTCCGCCGGCTGCGCGCCGCCGGTTGCGTCTTCGCCGAGGACGAGGCGGATCTCCTGATCGCCGCCGCCGACTCGGCCGAGGCGCTGACCCGCCTGGCCGACCGCCGCGTCGCCGGCCTGCCGCTGGAGCATCTGCTCGGCTGGGCCGAGTTCTGCGGCCGGCGGGTCGCCGTCCACCCCGGCGTGTTCGTGCCCCGTGGGCGTACCGCGCTGCTCGTCGACGCCGCCGTGGCGGTGGCCGGGCCGGCGCCGGCGGTGCTCGACCTGTGCTGCGGCTCCGGCGCCGCCGCCGTGGTGCTGCACGACCGGCTGGCGCCGCGCTGGCTGGGCGCCGCCGACGTCGACCCGGTGGCGGTGGCCTGCGCCCGGCGCAACCTCGACCCGCTGGGCGTGCCGGTCTACGCCGGTGACCTGTTCGAGCCGGTGCCGGCGCGCTGGCGCGGCCGGCTGGACCTGGTGGTGGCGAACGCGCCGTACGTGCCGACCGGCGCGGTGGCGATGCTGCCGGCCGAGGCGCGGTTGCACGAGGCGCCGGTGGCGCTGGACGGCGGCGCGGACGGGTTGGCGGTGCTGCGCCGGGTGGCCACCGGCGCGGCCGAGTGGCTGGCCCCGGGCGGGCACCTCGCGGTCGAGGTGAGCGAGGAGCAGGCGCCGGCGCTCTGCGCCGTGTTCACCGCCGCCGGGCTGGACCCGACAGTGGTGCGCAACGAGGAGTGGGAGGCCACCGCCGTGACCGGCCGGCGTCCCGGCTGACGTCGGCATGGCGGGTGGGCTCGGCGGGAACTAACCTCGGCTCAGGCTCGACGGGGAGGCGGTGGCGGTGGGCAGCGCAGGGGTGCCGGTGGTGGTGGGGCTGGACAACGGTGGCACGAGCAACAACGCCACCGTGCTGACCGTCGACGGCCGGTTCCTGGTCGACGGGCTGCGGGAGATCCCGAGCGAGGTGGGCGACGGCCCGGAGGCGGCCATCGAGGCGCTCGCGCGGGCGTTCGACGGCGTGCTCGCGTACACCGGGGTGCCCCGCGAGCTGGTGCGTGCGGTCGGGCTGGACACGCCCGGTCCGGCCAGCGCGACCGGGGTGATCTCCTCGCGCGGGTCGACCAACTTCGCCCAGCCCGCCTGGCGTGGCTACGACGTGCGGGGCGCGCTGGAGCGGCGGCTCGACCTGCCGGTGGTGTACGCCAACGACGGCAACGCCGCCGCCCTCTACGCGCACCACGTGCACTTCGGCGCGGACGCGATGGCCCGCTCGTCGGTGTCCGCTATCGTCGGCACCGGCCTCGGCGGGGGCGTGGTCGAGAGCGGCCGGGTGGTCGGCGGCGCGGCCGGCATGGCCGGCGAGTTCGGCCACGTGCACATCCCGCTGGACGGGCTGCTCGAACCGGGCCAGCCGGTGCCGGTCTGCGCCTGCGGCTTCGCCGGGGACGCGGAGAGCGTCGCCTCGCTCACCGCCATCGGGCGCAACCTGTTGCCGTACTGGCTGGCCCGGCACCCGGAGCACCCGCTGGCGGCGGAGGAGCCCGGCCGGGCGGCGAAGCTGCTGCGCGACCACGGCGAGCGGGGCGACCCGTTGGCCCGGCAGGTGTTCGGCCAGCAGGCCCGGGCGCTGGGGCGGCTGTTCACCATCGCGGCCAACTTCACCGATCCGCACGCGTACTTCGTCGGTGGTGGTGTGGTGGAGGCCGCGCCGGAGTTCCGCGACTGGTTCCTCGCCACGGTCGCCGAGCACACGGTGCTCCGCGACGAGCAGCGCGCGGTGGCGACCTTCGCGCTGGTCCCGGACCGCGACATGGCCGGCGCGCGAGGCGTCGCCATCGCCGCCTTGGAGGCGGTGCAAGGCGGGGCCCCCGCTTAACGCCTTTGGTAGAGGCGGGGGCCCCGCTTAACACCTCGCGGCGCGACGTGTCAGGCGCGTGGCGGTGCGGCGGTGAAGGCGGCCCAGGCGGCCGGCGGGAAGACCAGCACCGGGCCGGTCGGGTCCTTGGAGTCGCGGACCGCGACCGTCGCCGACAGCGGCGCCATCTCCACGCAGGCGCCCTCGTCGCCGCTGTGGCTGCTCTTGCGCCACCGCGGCGGCGTCGGGTGGCTGTGGTTCGTGCCGTTCATGCGGTCACCTCTCGTTCAGCAGGCGGAGCAACTGGTCCCGACTGGCCGCGGGGCTCAGCGCCACGGTCCGCAGGTGCTCCATGATCTTGGTGCAGGTACGCAGGTCGCCCGGCCGGTCCAGGATCATCTGCCCGGCGACGGTCTCCACCGACGCGATGATCGGGTCCTCGGGGTCGGCGAACTCCAGGATGTGCAGGGAACCCCGGGTGCCCCGGTGGTAACCGGCGGAGAGCGGGATCACCTGCACCGTGATGTTCGGCAGCTCGGTCATCTTGAGCAGGTGGTGGAGCTGGCTGGCCGTCACCGCCGGGCCACCGACCGGACGCAGCAGCGCGCCCTCGTCGATGATGGCGTCGAGGATCGGCGGTTCCGCGCCGGTGATCCGCTGCTGGCGGTCCAGCCGTAGGTGGACGCGTTGCTCCACCTGCTCGTCGCTGAGCGTGTGCGGACCGCCGCGCATCACCGCGCGGATGTAGTCGGCGGTCTGGAGCAGGCCCGGCACCACCGACGGTTCGAAGTTCGCGATGCCGGTGGCCTCGGCCTCCAGCGCGATGAAGTCGATGGTGCGCCGGTCCAGCAGGTACGAGTAGGACACCCACCAGCCGGGCTTGCGGGCGTCCTTGGCCAGTTCGACCGCTGCGGCGATCTCGTCGGGTCCCACGCCGTAGCTGATGAGCAGCGCGCGCACGGTGGCCGGGCTGATCAGCGTCTGGGCGTTCTCGTAGCGGGACAGCGTGCTGCGGGTGCTGTTGATCTCGTCGGCCGCGGTCTCCAGCGTGAGGCCGGCGGCCTCCCGGTGGGTTCGCAGGGCGATGCCGAGCCGTCGGGCTCGGGCGGTCTTCGGCGCCATGCATCGATGGTCGCACATCCGGTGGGAAGATGGGCATGAGAGAAAGCCGATGAGAGTTGCATTCACGCCTGTCCACCTGTCAATCTGTGATGGCGTCCTCACCGCCGGTTGTCGTGGCGACGGTGGTGGTGAGCGACCGGAGGGGATGGGGCGCGCGGCGATCGGGTTTTACTCCCCCACAACCCGATCGCCGCGTGCCCGTGCCCGGTCCGCCAGACGGGGAGGGGTTCGCGATGACGGTGACGGCCTGTCGCCCGGTGGACGGGGGTGGCCGGGAATGACCCGGTTCCTCGTGGTCCTCACCGACGTGCGCCCGGCCGACGGCCCCTGGCGCGACGAACGGACCAGCCCCGAACGACGCCGGCAGGTCGTCGGCGCCAGCAGCCGGGAGGCGGCCGACCGGATCGCCGGCGCGTTCATGGCGCTGGGCATGGTGCGGGCCGGCCGGCAACGGGTCAAGGTCATCGCGGTCGGGCGCCGCCTCCGGCACCCGGCCGCCTGAGCCACACCGGGCCCGACCCCGTGGACGCGGCGACGGGGGTCGGGGAGTCGGGGGGGGGGGGGGGGGGGGGGGGGCGGGGGGGGCGGCGGGGGCGGGGGGGGCGCCCCGGGGCGGGGGGGGGGGGGGGGGGGGGGGGGGGGGGGGGGGGGGGGGGGGGGGGGGGCCGT
>NZ_JBISAC010000005.1:0-90569 GCF_044391475.1 Micromonospora sp. NPDC018662 | reverse complement strand
AGGCGAATCGTCCGGTCATCTGCTTCCCTGTCGGTGCGGTGGCGCGACGTGGCGGGGGGGGGGGGGGGGGGGGGGGGGGCCCCCCCCCCCCCCCCCCCCCCCCCCCCCCCGCGCCGTTACTCACCGTATATGTCACCTTGACCGTTTGCCACGCGGCTGCGCTTCTCCCCGGGTATCGGCCACCGCTGCCGACGACGCACAGTAAGGTCAACCGGGTGAGCGCCACCGGCGAGCACGGCCAGCCGCAGTCGCGAACGATGAGGTGACCATGACCACCCCAGGCAAGACCCGCGTGGCGATCGTCTTCGGCGGCCGCAGCCCCGAACACGGCATCTCCTGTGTCAGCGCCGGCAGTGTGCTGGCCGCCCTCGACCCGGACGAGTTCGAGGTCGTCCCGGTCGGCATCACCCGGCAGGGCCAGTGGGTGCTCGCCAGCGGCGACCCGGCCCGGCTCGCCATCGCCGACCGCAAGCTCCCCGAGATCACCGCCGGCTCCGGCGCCGAACTGGTGCTGCGCGCCGACCCGGCCGCCGGCGGCCTGATGGTGCTCGACCCGACCCAGGGCCCGGTGGCGCTGGCCGACGTGGACGTGGTCTTCCCGGTGCTGCACGGCGCGTACGGCGAGGACGGCACCATCCAGGGCATGCTGGAGATGGCGGACATCCCCTACGTCGGGGCGAACGTGTTCGCCTCCGCGGCCGCCATGGACAAGGAGTTCACCAAGAAGCTCTGCGCGGCCGAGGGCATCCCGGTCGGCCCGTACGCGGTGCTGCGCGCCGGGATGTCGTTGAGCGAGGAGGACAAGGAGCGCCTCGGGCTGCCCGTCTTCGTCAAGCCGTCCCGGGCCGGCTCGTCGTTCGGCATCACCAAGGTCGACGACTGGGCGCAGTTGGACGCCGCGCTGGCCACCGCCCGCGAGATCGACAGCAAGGTGCTGGTCGAGGGCGCCGTGGTGGGCCGCGAGATCGAGTGCGGCGTGCTGGAGGGCGAGGCCGGCGGCGCGCCCGAGGCGTCGGTGCTCGCCGAGGTGCGGATGATCGGCGACCGCGACTGGTACGACTTCGAGGCCAAGTACATCTTCGCCGACGAGGTGACCGAGTACGACGTCCCCGCGGAGCTGCCCGAGGCGGTGACCCGGCAGGTGCGCGACTACGCCACCCGGGCCTTCACCGCGCTGGACTGCTCCGGCCTGGCCCGGGTCGACTTCTTCGTCACCCCGGAGCTGGACGTCGTCCTCAACGAGATCAACACGATGCCGGGCTTCACGCCGACCTCGATGTTCCCGCGGATGTGGGCGGCCAGCGGGCTGGAGTATCCGAAGCTGGTCAACCGCCTGCTCCGCACCGCCCTGCACCGCCACGCCGGCCGCTGAGGGCCGGCGTGGGCGTCACGCGGAACAGCCCGAGGGGGCCTGCTTCGCCGAGGGCACCGCGCTGACGATCGCGTCGGAGATCTGCACCACCCACTGCAACGGCTGCTCATAGGTCTCGGGCGCCCGGACCTGGACGGGCACCTCCCGGTCGACGGTGGTCAGCACCGTGGCGCCGGCCTCCTGCACGGGATGCCAGCAGACGCCGTTGACCCGGATCACCTCGTCGGTGTTCGGGAAACAACCGGCGGGCAGCGTGGCGCCGCCGGTGGGCGACGGGCAGGGCCGCACCGGCGGCGTGGCGCCGCAGGCCACGGTGAGCGCCGGATCGCCGTACGCGGCGTTCTGCTCCGGGCCCGCGGTGACCGGACGCTGCCGCAGGTCACGCACGCTGTCGGGAAGCTGCGAGACCAGCGCGCGGCAGACGACGCCCGGGCGCTGGGCGAGCGCCGGCGCCGGCAGCTCGACCGGCGCGCTCGACTGCGCCCGGGGGCTGGCCGACGCGCTCGGCGCGGCGTCCGGGGACTCCGGCGCGAGCTTGGCGAACGTGAAGCCGGCCACCGCCACGGTCACCGGCACCGCGACCAGTGTGGCCCAGAGCGCGGCGCGGCGCGTGCCGTGGTCCCGGCGCGGAGTGGTTTCCGTCTCGTCCACTTACAGCCGCACCACCGAACACGTGAGGGTGCGGGTGATGCCGGGCACCATCTGCACCTTGCTGACGATGAGTTTGCCCAGCTCGTCGACCGTGTTCGCCTCGGTGAGCACGACCACGTCGTAGGGCCCGGTGACGGCGTCGACCCGCACCACGCCGGCAAGGTCCGCGATCAGACCGGCCACGTCACGCGCCCGACCGACCTCGGTCTGGATGAGGATGTACGCCTGTACCACGACTCGACCTCCGTCCGTCGCCGCCTGGGGCGGCCCGAAGGGTGAAACTACCGTACCGACCGGGCGTGATCCCTATCGGTCGTCGGGCGGACGCGGTGAGCGAGCACACGCCGGTGCGGGGAACGGGAGTCGGGACGTGCGGGACGACGGAGCGGAACGAGGGGACGGCATGACGGTCGCGGGTGTCGGGGAGTTCGGGCTGATCGACCGGGTGACCGCCCGGCTGTCGTACGGGGAGAGCTGCCTGCTCGGCCCCGGCGACGACGCGGCGCTGGTGGCGGCGCCGGACCGGCGGGTGGTCGCCTCCACCGACGTGCTGGTCGAGGGGCGGCACTTCCGGCGGGACTGGTCGTCGGCGCGGGACGTCGGGCACCGGGCCGCCGCGGCCAACCTCGCCGACGTCGCCGCCATGGGGGCGACCCCGACCGCGCTGCTGGTCGCGCTCTGCATGCCGGCCGACCTGGACCCGGCCTGGGCCGAGGAACTGGCGGACGGGCTGGGCGCGGAGGCGGCAGTGGTCGGCGCGAGCGTGGTCGGCGGGGACATGTCCGCCAGCCCGACGCTGACCGTCGCGGTGACCGCGCTCGGCGACCTGGCCGGCCGCGCGCCGGTGGTCCGCTCCGGGGCCCGGCCGGGCGACGTGGTGGCGCTCGCCGGGCGGACCGGCTGGGCGGCGGCCGGCTTCACCGTGCTGTCCCGGGGCTTCCGCACGCCCCGGCTGCTGGTCGAGGCGTTCCGCCGGCCCGAGGTGCCCTACGCCGCCGGGCCGGCCGCCGCCGCGGCCGGCGCCACCGCCATGATCGACGTCTCGGACGGGCTGCTCGCCGACCTGGGGCACGTGGCGGCGGCCAGCGGGGTGGCGATCGACCTGAGCCGGGACGCGTTCGAGGTGCCCCGGCAGATGCGCGACGCGGCGCAGGCGCTCGGCGTCGACGCGTACTCCTGGATCCTGGCCGGCGGCGACGACCACGCCCTGGCGGCGACGTTCCCGGCGGGCGCGGCGCTGCCGGACGGCTGGCGTCCGGTCGGCCGGGTCACCGACGGCGCCGGGGTCACCGTCGACGGCGGCGGGTACGACGGCCCGCGCGGCTGGGACCACTTCCGCTGACGCTGCGCCACAGTGATCTGCGTCCGACCTCGGCGGCGCGGACGGGCCGGGCGCCGGGCCGGTCGTAGCCTGGCACGGTGAGCGAGATCGAGATCCTCCCGCGGCGCTTCGACGCGCCCGAGTCGCAGGCGTTGATCCGGGCGGCCCTGGCCGACCTGGGCGCGCGGTACGGCGGCAGCGGCGACGAGACGCCCGTCGACGCCGCCGAGTTCGACCCGCCGGACGGCGCGTTCCTGGTCGCCTACCTGGACGGGCAGCCGGTGGGCTGCGGCGGCTGGCGCAGCCACGGCGCGGACGGCGATGAGGCCGAGCTGAAGCGGATGTACACCGCGCCGGCCGCCCGGGGGCGGGGGGTGGCCCGTTCGGTGCTCGCCGCGATCGAGCGGTCCGCCCGGGACGCCGGCCGGAAGCGGATCGTGCTGGAGTGCGGCGACAAGCAGCCCGAGGCGATCGCCATGTACACCTCGGCCGGCTACGAGCGGATCCCGAACTTCGGCTACTACCGGGACGCGCCGGGCTGCCTGTCGTTCGGCCGTACCCTCTGACCGCCGCCGCCGTCAGCCGACGGTGATGCGGATCTCCGCGGCGGCCCGGCGGGCGGCGACCGCCGCCTCGTCCGGCGTCGCGCCCCAGGCCATCAGGTGCCCGCTGCGGTGCGCCGAGGAGAGCAGCTCGGGCACGGTCTGCCCGACCTTCGTCTCGACCTGCACGTCGAGCACACCCGGCACGCGCAGCGCGGCCCGCCGGCCGTCCACAGCGGTGACCCGGCCGGGTGGGGCGGTCAGGAACTCGATCGCCGCCGCGCCGGTCGGCCGCCGCGGCAACGTCGGCCGTTCGCCGCGCAGCACCCGCAGGTACGCCTCGATGACGTCCCGCTCGTAGGCGATCGAGATGAGCGCCGTGATCATGTCGCCGGGCATCCGGGCGGCGCACTCCACGAGCGTCGGCACGCCGTCGACCAGGATCCACTCGCTGTGCAGCATGCCGCTGCCGAAGCCGGCCGCCCCGGCGAGGCGTACCGCCGCCGACCGCAACGCGTCGTGCTCGGCCGGCGGCAGCGCGGACGGCACGGTGTGCCCGGTCTCCACCGGGTGGCGGCCACCGGCGACCCGCTTGTCGGTGACGTTGGCGAAGATCACCTCGCCGCCGGCTACCAGCAGCTCCACGCTGTGCTCGGAGCCGACCAGCAGCTCCTCGACCAGCACGCCGGTGGGCAGGCCCGCGGTGGCCTCGGCCGGCTCCGGCGGGGTGGCGCTGGCCGCCCACCGGGCCGGCACCTCGGCCGGGTCGGTGATGAGCTGCACGCCGAGGCTGCCCGAGCGGCGGGTGGGCTTGAGCACGCACCGGCCGCCGTGCGCGTGGGCGAACGCGGCCGCCCGGCCGGGGTCGTCGACCAGCTCGTAGGCGGGGTTGGCCAGACCGACCTCGTCGGCGAGCAGCCGCATCCGGTGCTTGTCGGAGAAGATGTCCGCGGCGGTCGCCCCGGCGCCGGGCAGACCGAGCCGGTCGGCCAGCCGGGCGGTGGCGGCGACCGCGTACTCCAGGCCGGGCAGCACCAGCCGCGCGCCGGCCAGGCCGGGCTCGCGGGCGAGGAGGGCGTCGACGTCCAGGCCGGTCTGGTATTCCGCCGCGACCAGGCGGCCGATCAGCGGCAGCTCGTCGGCGAACCGGGCCAGGTCGCGGCGGCGGATCACGTCCGGCTCCTCGACCAGCACCACGCTGCCGGCCGGCAGCTCCTGGTCGAACCAGCGCAACGAGCCGAACGACCCGCCCACCACCACCAGTTGCTCGCGACCCAGATCGAGGTCCACCGGTCGTCCCTCCCCACGGTTCGCGCCGGAACCGGACGGCCGGCGCAGCAGCACCCTAACCGGCGGGAGCCAGCCGGTCGGGGCGCGGTCCGTCGCCGCGACCGACGGGCACGACAGAAGCCGGCGGACCCTCAGGGTCCGCCGGCGACCGACGATGCTCGGGGTGGGGCTGCCGCGTCAGGCGCGGGTGACCTTGCCGGCCTTGATGCACGAGGTGCAGACCTGCAACTTCTTGGTGGTGCCACCACCGGCCGGGGTACGCACCGACTGGATGTTCGGGTTCCAGCGGCGGTTGGTCTTCTTCTTGGACCAGGGCACGTTGTGGCCGAAGCCCGGCCCCTTGCCACAGACGTCGCACACGCTAGCCACGGGATACTCCTGGGATTGATACGTTCATGAGGTCGCCGGCAGTCGCAGCCCGGGCAACCTGGTCAGGTTACCCGATGCCGGTCCGTACGCCCAACCGGCCCTTCGCCGAGCCCGCCCAGCGTACCGGCCGGCCGGCCCGGGCCAGCGCGCCGGGCGGACACGCCGGACGCCCCGGCGCGTGTCGGTGCGCGCCAGTAGGCTTCCCGACGTGCTGGACACCCTCGACGCCGCCGCGGTGCGCCGCTGGTGCACGAGCGGGTTGGCCGCCCTCCAGCGGCACCAGGGCGAGATCGACGACCTGAACGTCTACCCGGTGCCGGACGGCGACACCGGCACCAACCTGGTGCTCACGCTCACCTCGGCCCAGCAGGCCCTGGCCATGGACCTCGGCACCCTCCCCGACGACGGGCACACCCCGCACGGGCACGCGCTGCGGCTGATGGCCCGGGGCGCGCTGCTCGGCGCGCGGGGCAACTCCGGGGTGATCCTCTCGCAGATCCTGCGCGGCCTCGCCGACACGCTCGCCGCCGCGCCGGCGGTCCGGGGCCGGCAGCTCGCCGGCGCGCTCGCCGACGCCACCACCGCCGCCTACGCCGCGGTCGCCCGGCCGGTCGAGGGCACGCTGCTCAGCGTGGTCGCCGCCGCGGCCCGCGCGGCCCAGCGGGCGGACAGCGACGACCTGCGCACGGTGGCCCACGCCGCGTCCGAGGCGGCCGCGCAGGCGCTGGCCCGCACCCCGGAGCAACTGCCCGAGCTGGCCCGCGCCGGGGTGGTCGACGCCGGCGGGCGCGGGCTCTGCCTGCTGCTCGACGCGCTGGTCGAGGTGATCACCGGGGAGAGCCCCGACCGACCGGCGCCCGCGCCGGCCGCGCTCCACCGACCCGAGGTCGCCGTCCGGGAGACCGGCTCCGACGCGTACGCCTACGAGGTGCAGTACCTGCTCGACGCCACCGACGAGGCGGTGGCGCGGCTGCGCGGCGAGCTGGCCGCGCTCGGCGACTCCCTGGCGGTGGTCGGTGACGGCGCCGGCACCTGGAACGTGCACGTGCACGTCAACGACGTCGGGGCCGCGGTGGAGGCGGGCGTGGTCGCCGGCCGGCCCCGCCGGATCACCGTGACCCGCTTCGCCGACCGCGCCGCCCCGGCGCCCGTGCCGCCGCCCGCGCCGTCCGGCGGCCGGGCCGCCGTGGTGGTGGCGACCGGCGCCGGCATCGCCGAGCTGTTCGCCGCCGAGGGCGCGGTGGTGGTGCCGGCCAACCCGTCCACCGGCGAGCTGCTCGACGCGGTCCGGGCCACCGGCGCGGCCCGGGTGGTGGTGCTGCCCAACGACCCGAACACGCAGTCGGTGGCGAGCGCGGCGGCGAAGGAGGCGCACCGCCTCGGCGTCAAGGTCAGCGTGGTGCCCACCCGCTCCCCGGTGCAGGCGCTCGCCGCGCTCGCCGTCCGCGACCCCAAGCGGCGCTTCGAGGACGACGTGATCGCGATGGCCGAGGCCGCCGGCGCCTGCCGCTACGCCGAGGTCTGCCACGCCGGCCGGGAGGCGCTCACCGTCGCCGGCCCGTGCCGGCCGGGTGACGTGCTGGCCCTGGTGGAGGGCGAGGTGCACCTGATCGGGCAGGATCTGACCGACACCTGCACCGCCGTGGTCGACCGGATGCTCGGCGGCGGCGGCGAGCTGGTCACGCTGCTCTGCGGGGCGGACGCCCCGGCCGGGCTGGCCGACCGGGTGCGCGCCCACGTCGAACGGTCCTGGCCGTTCGTCGAGGTGCAGGCGTACGAGGGCGGCCAGCCGCACTACCCGCTCCTGCTGGGGGTCGAATGACGAGCGAACCGTCGACGGTGGACACCCCGCTCAAGAAGCTGGTGGGGGAGAAGACCGCGAAGGCGCTGGCCGGTCACCTCGACCTGCACACCGCCGGCGACCTGATCTACCACTTCCCGCGTCGCTACGACGAGCGCGGCGAGCACACCGACATCCGCTCGCTCGACGTGGGGGAGCAGGTCACCGTGCTGGCCCAGGTGCAGCGCACCGCGGTCCGGCCGATGCGCCAGCGGCGCGGCAACCTGCTGGAGGTGACCGTCGGCGACGGTTCCGGCGGCGTGCTGACCTGCACCTTCTTCGGCAACCAGGCGTGGCGGGAGCGGGAGCTGCGACCGGGCCGGTGGGGGCTGTTCGCCGGCAAGGTGACCGAGTTCCGCGGCAAGCGGCAGCTCAACGGCCCGGAGTACGTCCTGCTCGGCGAGGGCGGCGACGGCGAGGCGGCGGCCAACGAGGAGGTCGAGGAGTTCGCCGGCGCGCTGATCCCGGTCTACCCGGCCGCGGCGGCGGTGCCGACCTGGGTGATCGCCCGCTGCGTACGCGTGGTGCTGGACACGTTCACCCCACCGGACGACCCGCTGCCGGCAGGCGTGCGGGCCACCCGCAACCTGGCCGGCATCGGCGACGCGTTGCGCGAGATCCACCGGCCGACCAGCAAGGAGGCGCTCTACCGGGCCCGCCGCCGACTCAAGTGGGACGAGGCCTTCGCCGTCCAGCTCACCCTGGCGCAGCGCAAGCACCGGGCGTCGGCGTCACCGGCGCGGGCCCGACCGGCCCGGGCCGGTGGCCTGCTGGACGCGTTCGACGCCCGGCTGCCGTACGAGCTGACTCCCGGCCAGCAGGTGGTCGGGCGGGAGATCGCCGCCGACCTGGCCACCGCGCACCCGATGCACCGGCTGCTCCAGGGCGAGGTGGGCTCCGGCAAGACGGTGGTGGCGCTGCGCGCCATGCTCCAGGTGGTCGACGCCGGTGGCCAGGCCGCGCTGCTCGCCCCGACCGAGGTGCTCGCCGCCCAGCACCACCGCGGCATCCTGGAGTTGCTCGGCCCGCTCGGCCAGGCCGGTGAGCTGGGCGCCGCCGACGACGCCACCCGGGTGGAGCTGGTCACCGGCTCGCTGGGCGCGGCGGCCAGACGGCGCGCGCTGGCCGAGGTGGCCGAGGGGCGGGCCGGCATCGTGCTCGGCACGCACGCCCTGCTCTACGAGGGCGTCGACTTCGCCGACCTGGGCCTGGTGGTGGTGGACGAGCAGCACCGCTTCGGCGTGGAGCAGCGGGACGCGCTGCGCGCCAAGGCCGAGCAGCCGCCGCACGTGCTGGTGATGACCGCCACCCCGATCCCGCGCACGGTCGCCATGACCGTCTACGGCGACCTGGAGACGTCCACGCTCTCCCAGTTGCCGCAGGGGCGCTCGCCGATCGCCTCGCACGTGGTCCCGGCCGCCGAGAAGCCGGCGTTCCTCGACCGGGCCTGGCGCCGGCTGCGGGAGGAGGTCGGCAAGGGGCACCAGGCGTACGTGGTCTGCCCCCGGATCGGCGAAGGTCCGGTCTCGGACGAGGAGGCGCCGCGGGAGGACGACAACGGTCGCCGGCCGCCGCTGGCGGTGACTGAGGTGGCCCCGCTGCTCGCCGACGGGCCGCTGCACGGGGTGCGGATCGGCGTGCTGCACGGGCGGCTGCCGGCCGACGAGAAGGACGCGGTGATGCGCGCGTACGCCGCCGGCGACCTGGACGTGCTGGTCGCGACCACGGTGGTCGAGGTGGGCGTGAACGTGCCCAACGCCACCGTGATGATCGTGCTGGACGCCGACCGGTTCGGCGTCTCCCAGTTGCACCAGTTGCGCGGCCGGGTGGGTCGTGGCTCGGCCGCCGGGCTCTGCCTGCTGGTCACCGAGGCGGCCGAGGGCTCGTCGGCCCGGGAGCGGCTGGATGCGGTGGCCTCCACCACCGACGGGTTCAAGCTGGCCGAGCTCGACCTGGAGCAGCGCCGGGAGGGCGACGTGCTCGGCGCGACGCAGTCCGGCCGGCGCTCGCACCTGCGGCTGCTGTCGCTGCTTCGCGACACCGAGCTGATCCGGGACGCCCGCGCCGAGGCGATCACGCTGGTCGCGGACGATCCGGAGCTGGCCCGGCACCCGGCGCTGGCCGCCTCGGTGGCCGCGCTCGTCGACTCCGAGCGTGCCGAATACCTCGAGAAGGGCTGACCCCACGGGTCGGCCGGATGCGCCTAGGCTTCGCCGGATGTCAGCGTTCCTTCACGATCGCGGTGTGCTGCTGCTGGCCCGGGGCGACGAACTCCTGGTGGACGATGTCAGCGGCACCGCCGACGAGGCCACCGGAGTGCCCTGCACCCCGGCCACCCGGTTCCAGATCGCCTCGATCAGCAAGCAGATGGCGGCCGTCGCGGTCCTGCTGCTCGCCGAGCGGGGCGTGCTGCGCCTGACCGATCCGGTCACGCGGTGGTTGCCCGACCCGCCGCCGGCGTGGTCCGGCATCACGCTGCACCACCTGCTCACCCACACCTCGGGCCTGGGCCACTGGCCGGAGTATCCGGCGGTCGACCTGGCCGGGCCGGCCGAGCCGGACGCCCTGCTCGCCGCGTTCGCCGCCGTGCCGCCGCTGTTCCGGCCGGGGGCCGGCTGGCACTACAGCAGCCCCGGCTACGTGCTGCTGGCCCGGGCCGTCGAGCGGGCCACCGGCCGTCCGTACGCCGGTTTCCTGGCCGAGGAGGTCTTCACGCCGCTCGGCATGGCGGGCAGTTTCGCCGGCCCGGCCGGCGGCCGGCCGGACGTGGCGGTCGGGCACGAGGGTGGCCGGCCGGTGCCGTCCTGGGACCTGGCGACCGTGAGCCTGGGCGCGGGCGATGTCTGGTGCACCGGCGCGGACCTGCTCGCCTGGCTCGACGTGCCGCGCCGCGGCCGGCTGCTCACCCCGGCGTCGGTGGCGGCGCTGACCGCCCCGCACGCGCCGACCGGCCGCCCCGGCGAGGCGTACGGCTACGGCTTCTTCGTCGGCGCGCTGGCCGGCCGGCGGGCGGTCCACCATTCCGGGGACAACGGCGGCTACAAGGCGTTCGCCGCCTGGCTGCCCGACACCGACCAGCGGTTGGTGCTGCTGACCAACCACGCCGAGGTCGACCCGGCCGCCGTCACGTCGGTGCTCGACAGGGACCGCTCCTGATCGACGCCGGCGCGGCGAAAATGGCACCGGCCGGCGGGGATCACGCGCGGCGAGGGCGCGCCGACCGGGTGGTCGACGCGCCCTCGACGGCGGTGCGGGTGGATCAGGCAGCGGTGAAGCGGATCCGGCGGCGACGGGCCACCACGAACAGCACCGCGCCGGCGGCCAGCAGCAGCACGGCGCCGCCGATGATGGCGCCGGCGGCCGGGCCGGTCACCGGCAGGCCGCCGCCCTGGCCGGAGCAGTCCTCCGGCTGGGTGTACGGGATGGTCTCGGCGTCGGCGACCACGTCGTACTTCACGGTGACCTTGAGGCCGCGGTAGGCGTCGAACTCGACCGAGGTGGTCTTGCCCGGCGCGGAGACGAGCTTCTTGGTGACGCCCTTCTCGGTGGTCAGCGTGGCGGTGAAGGGGATGCCCTTCGCCGGGTTCTCCACGATGAAGGTCATCGAGTCGCAGTCCTGGTCCAGCTTGAAGATCGGCTCCGCCGGCTCGGCCGGGGCGGACGGCGTCACGCTCGGCGTCGCGGACGGGCTCGGCGGCGTGGAGGCGGACGGCGTGGGGGTGGGCTGCTCCGGCGACCGGGTCGGCTCCGGCGTGGCGCTGGGCGACGGCGAGCTGGGCGACGGCGACGGGCTCTCCGCGACCTCGCAGTTGCGGCTGGGCCGGGCCACCACGGTGCGCTCACCGTCGTGCGACTGCCGGCCCCGCTCCCAGTGCGCCCCGACGGTCAGCTTCAGCTCGGGGATGGCGCCGGCGAACGTGTGGGTCTGGGTGCCGGTCAGCGGGCCCTCGCCGGCCGGCTTCAGCTCCGCGCCGACGGCCAGGCCGCCGGTGACGTCACCGGGCACGGTGGACTCGAGCTTGGTGATGCGGCCGGAGATGTCGGTCTCGCTGCTGATCACCGACCAGGTGACGGTGACCTTGCCGTCCTTGGTGGCGCAGAAGCTGCCGGACGGTTCGGGGTGGTGGGCCGCGGCGGGGGCGGCGACGGTGGCGACGCCCGCGAGGCCGATCAGCGCGCCGGCGGTGAGGACGGCGGCACGCCGGAGGTTGAGACGGTTCACGTCTTCTCCTGATGAGGGGAGGTGCGGAGAGGGGTGCGGCGGACGGACCGGAGTCACGCGTCGGCGCGGCAACCGGGCAGACCCTAGCGAGATCGACACGACGGGTGGGACCGGGATCGACGGGTCGTAAACGGTCCGTTATGAATTTGAGATCATTGATGTACGCGGGGTCACGGGTCGTTGCGCCGGGTGGCCCGACCGTCCGTCGCCGGGTCGCGTAGCGTCGGGGCATGCGCAGGGAACGGCGATGACCCGGATCGTGGCCGGCACGTTCGGTGGGCGGCGGATCGCCGCGCCGCCCGGCGCCGGCACCCGGCCGACCTCGGACCGGGTGCGGGAGGCGCTGTTCAGCGCCGTGCAGGCCGATCTCGACCTGGCCGGGGCGCGCTTCGCCGACCTGTTCGCCGGCTCCGGAGCGGTGGGGCTGGAGGCGCTGTCCCGGGGCGCGGCGCACGTGCTGCTGGTCGAGTCGGACGCCCGGGCCGCCCGGGTGATCCGGGAGAACATCGCCACGCTCCGGGCCGCGCCGGCCGCCCGTCTGGTCACCGGCAAGGTGGCCGGCGTGCTGGCGGCCGGACCGGACGGCGGGCCGTACGACGCGGTCTTCGCCGACCCGCCGTACGCGGTGCCGGACGCGGAGATCACCGCGATGCTGGCCGCGCTGGTCGACGGCGACTGGCTCGCCCCGGACGCGCTGGTGGTCGTCGAGCGGTCCCGCCGCTCCGGGCCGGTCGGCTGGGTGGAGGGCGTCACGCCGGAACGCAGCCGCCGCTACGGCGAGACCACCCTTTGGTACGGTCGCCGATCATGAGACGTGCGGTCTGCCCGGGCTCGTTCGACCCGGTCACCAATGGTCACCTCGACATCGTCGGCCGGGCCAGCCGGCTCTTCGACGAGGTGATCGTCGGCGTGCTGGTGAACCAGTCGAAGCAGGGGTTGTTCACGGTCGAGGAGCGGATCACGATGCTCCGCGAGGTGACCGCCTCGTACGACAACGTCCGGGTGGAGTCGTTCCGTGGCCTGCTCGTCGACTTCTGCCGCGACCAGCAGGCGAGCGTGCTGATCAAGGGTCTGCGGGCGGTCAGCGACTTCGACTACGAGTTGCAGATGGCCCAGATGAACATCGGCCTGGCCGGCGTGGAGACGCTCTTCATGCCGACCAACCCGCTCTACTCGTTCCTCTCCTCGAGCCTGGTCAAGGACGTGGCCAAGTGGGGCGGCGACATCTCCGCCCACGTCCCCGACCTGGTCCGCGAGCAACTCGTCACCCGCCTCCGCCCCACCCCACCGCGTTGATCTTGAACTTTCGGCCCTAGGTTTGCCCCTTCTGCGGCGAATGTCCGGGCGGAAAGCGCATGATCAACGAGGCGGGGGGCGGGGCGCGGCGGCGCGTCGGGTGGGGCGGGGTGGGACGGGAGTGGGCGGGGCGCGACATGATGGGTGCAGCGCCGAAACCGGGCGCAGGCCGCATCATGGAGGGCGGCCGACGAAGACAGGAGTGAGGCGCCGGTGGACCCGCTCGATCGCATCGACGAACTGATCGCCATGGTGGAGCAGGCCCGCTCCGTCCCGATGTCGCGGAACAACTGCATGGTCGACCGCGGCGAGATGATCGCCGTGCTCGACGAGCTGCGCGCCGAGCTCCCCGCCGACCTGCGCCGGGCCGCCGCGCTGCTGGAGGAGCGGGACAAGATCATGGAGGCCGGCAAGCGCGAGGCCGACCGGATCATCAGCGAGGGTGAGGCGGAACACGCCCGGCTGGTCTCGGTGAACGAGATCACCGTCTCCGCCGAGCACGAGGGCGCCCGGATCATCGCCGAGGCGAGGGCCGAGGCGCAGCGCCTCCGCGAGGAGGTGGACGACTACGTCGACACCGCGCTGGCCAACTTCGAGCAGTTCCTCACCCGGGCGTTGGCCTCGATAGAGCGCGGCCGGGACAAGATGCACGCGCTGCGCGAGATCGGCACCTTCGGTGGGGACGAGGCCGACCGCCCGCTACCCTTCTGAGCGGCGCGCGGGCCGGTCGCCGACAGCCGGCTGCCGCCGGGCCGGGGCGGACACGCCCCCGGTTCGACGGTCCGCCGGTCTCCCAGGTAACCTTTTTTGTCGGCCTCTCACCGGCCGGAGTCTGACTATGCCCAAACATTCGCCTCGCCAACTCGACCCCAGGGCGCCGCTGGTCCTCGACACGAGGGACCTGCCGCGTCGCCCTGGCGCGTTGCGTGAGCACCGGCGGGTCGTGGCGGCACCGGCGGACCTCGGCGTGGAGTTGATCGGCGTGCCGGCGGGCGCGGACCTCGACCTCGACCTGAGGTTGCAGTCGGTGTCCGAGGGCGTGCTCGTCTCCGGGACCGTCACCGGTCCCGTCAAGGGCGAGTGCGGTCGCTGCCTGCGCGAGATCGACGACTCGGTGGTCGTGAACCTCCAGGAGCTGTACGCGTACGAGGACAGCACCACGGACGAGACGACCGACGAGGACGAGGTGGGCCGGATGCAGGGCGATCTGATCGACCTGGAGCCGGCGTTGCGGGACGCGGTGGTGCTCGCACTGCCGACCAACCCGCTCTGCCGGGAGGACTGCCCAGGGCTGTGCCCCGAGTGTGGGGTGCACTGGGACGATCTGCCGGCCGACCACAGTCACCAGCAGGTCGACCCGCGTTGGGCGGGCCTGTCGCAACTGACCCGTACAGAGGAGTAGGAACCGTGGCCGTCCCCAAGCGCAAGATGTCGCGCAGCAACACCCGCGCCCGCCGGGCGAACTGGAAGGCCACGGCGGTGTCCACCGTTGCCTGCCCGCAGTGCAAGTCGCCGAAGCTGCCGCACACCGCCTGCTCCGTCTGCGGCACGTACAACGGCCGCCAGGTTCTCGAGGTCTGACCTGGACGCCGAGTGACGCCCCCGACCACCGGTCGGGCGGCGCGCGCACCACGGCTCACGCCCGGTGCCCCGGCTCCCTCCGCCGCCGGCCGTTCCCCGGCCGGCGGGCCGACGGAGCCGGGCACCGCGCGGATCGCCGTCGACCTCCTCGGCGGGGACGATGCTCCCGCCGTCGTGGTTGACGGCGCTCTGCGGGCGGTGCGCACCGACCCTGACCTGCGCCTGATGCTCGTCGGCCCGATCGAGGTGGCCGACGGGCTGCTCGCCGCGCTCGACCCGGCGCACCGCGCCCGGGTCACGGTCCGCCCGGTGCGGGCCGCCGTCGGCATGGCCGACCATCCGACCGCCGCCCGCGGCGAGAGCACGGTACGCACGGCCGTGCAGGCCGTCCACGACGGGCTCGCCGACGCCGTGGTCTCCGCCGGCTCGACCGGGGCCACCGTCACCGCCGCCGCGCTCGGCCTGGGCCGCTGGACCGGGGTACGCCGACCCGCGCTGGTCGCCACGCTGCCGGCCGTCGCCGGGCCGGTGGTGCTGTTGGACGTCGGCGGCACGCTCGAACCCGGCCCCGCCACGCTGGCCCGGCACGCCGTCCTCGGCGCCGCCTACGCGGCCGTGGCGCACGGCGTCGTCGCGCCCCGGGTGGGGCTGCTCTCCGTCGGCCACGAGGCCGGCAAGGGTGACCGCCTGCGCCGGGCCGCCGACCCGGCGCTCGCCGCCGTGCCGCTGCCCTGCGGCGCCCGCTACGTCGGCCTGGTCGAGGGGTACGACCTCTCCCTGGGCGCCCGCGCCGACGTGGTGGTGACCGACGGCTTCACCGGCAACGTCCTGCTCAAGGCCATCGAGGGCGCGTACGCCATGGCCGGCGGGCCACCGCTCAGCGGCGGCGCACCGCGTGCGGCGGCCCTGCTCGGCGTGGCCGGCACCGTGGTGGTGTGCCACGGCGCGGCCGGCCCGGACGACGTGGCCTCGGGCATCGCGCTGGCCGCCCACCTCTGGCGTCGCGACGCCGCCGGCACGGTCCGTGCCCTGCTCGCCGAGATCCCGCACGATCCCGCACCTGACCGCAACGACACCGAGGTAGCACCATGACCAACGACAAGCGGCGGCGTGCGCCCGTCAGCCACCTGGAGGCGGCCTTCGGGGTGTCGCTCGACCCGGAGCTGCTGGAACGCGCCCTGACCCACCGCTCGTACGCGTACGAGAACGGCGGCCTGCCCACCAACGAGCGGCTGGAGTTCCTGGGCGACTCGGTGCTCGGTGTGGTGATCACCACCGCGCTCTTCCACAACCACCCGGACCTGCCCGAGGGGCAGCTCGCGAAGCTGCGGGCCAGCGTGGTCAACATGCGCGCGCTGGCCGACGTGGCGCGCGGCCTGGGCCCGGACGGGCTGGGCGCCTACCTCCTGCTGGGCAAGGGTGAGGAGGCCACCGGCGGCCGGGACAAGGCGAGCATCCTGGCGGACACGCTGGAGGCGCTGCTCGGCGCCATCTACCTCCAGTACGGCCTGGACACCGCCGCCATCGTGATCCACCGGCTCTTCGACCCGCTGATGGCGGAGTCGGCCGGCCGGGGCGCGGCGCTGGACTGGAAGACCAGCCTCCAGGAGTTGACCGCCGCGCTGGGGCTGGGTGTTCCGGAGTACCGGATCGAGGGCACCGGGCCGGACCACCTGAAGACGTTCACCGCCTGGGTGGTGGTGGCCGGCAACCGGTACGGCGGCGCGGAGGGGCGCAGCAAGAAGGAGGCCGAGCAGCGGGCCGCCGAGTCGGCCTGGCGGATGCTCACCGAGCAGGCGGAGGCCGCCGCGCGGGCGGAGGCGGCGGCGGCCGACGCGGAGCTGGCGGTCGACCCGGAGGACGCCGAGGCGGGCGCCGGCCGTGCCTGAGCTGCCCGAGGTGGAGACCGTCCGGCAGGGCCTGGCCGAGTGGGTGGTCGGCCGGCGGATCGCCGCCGTCGAGGTGCGCCACCCCCGGGCGGTACGCCGGCACGCGCCGGGCGGCGCGCACTTCGCCGACGTGCTGGCCGGCCGGACGATCACCGACGTACGCCGCCGGGGCAAGTACCTCTGGCTGCCGCTGGACAGCGGGGACGCGGTGATCGGCCACCTGGGCATGTCCGGGCAGTTGCTGCTGCAACCGGTGGGCGCGGCCGACGAGCTGCACCTGCGGGTCCGGTTCCGGTTCGCCGACGACGGTCCGGAGCTGCGCTTCGTGGACCAGCGCACGTTCGGCGGGCTGTCGGTCTCCGAGGGTGGGGCGGAGCTGCCGGCCGAGATCGCGCACATCGCCCGGGACCCGATGGACCCGGAGTTCTCCGACGACGGGTTCGTGGCCGCGTTGCGCCGCCGGCGTACGGAGATCAAGCGGGCGCTGCTCGACCAGACGTTGATCTCCGGCGTGGGCAACATCTACGCCGACGAGGCGCTGTGGCGGGCGAAGCTGCACGGCGCCCGGCCGACCGACGCGCTGACCCGGCCGGCGGCGCTGCGGCTGCTCGGCCACGTGCGGGACGTGCTCGGCGAGGCGATCAAGCAGGGCGGCACCAGCTTCGACGAGCTGTACGTGAACGTCAACGGGGAGAGCGGCTACTTCGACCGGTCGTTGAACGCGTACGGCCGCGAGGGCGAGCCCTGCCCGCGTTGCGGCGCGCCGATCCGGCGGGAGGCGTTCATGAACCGCTCCTCCTACAGTTGCCCGCGGTGCCAGCCACGGCCCCGGGGCAGCCTCCGGGGATGACCCCGAGTCGGTTCGGGGTTGCGCCGGTGTGCTGCGCCGGACGGTGCCCGGGGGCCCGCCGCACCGTACCCTGAAATGCCCTTTTTCGCCCGGCCGGCGCGGCCGGTTCCGGCCGCCTGGTAGGGCCCGCCCCATCGGGGAGGAGCCGGGGCCGTTCCCGGATGTCCGGGCTCCGCCGGCTGCCTAGCGTCGGCAGACGTCGGCACGGGGCCGACGTCTGGAGGGGTACCCGGATATGGGCAGGCGACCGGTGACCGTGCGGGTGGCACGGTGGAGTGCGGAGCATCCGTGGCGGGCCATCGCGCTGTGGGTGGTGTTCGTGGCGGTGTGCTTCGTCGGCGGCAACGCCGCCGGGCTGAACGAGGCCACCGACGCGGATCAGGCGATCGGCGAGTTCGGGCGGGCCGAGCTGATCGTCGACAGTGGCGGCTTCCACCAGGCGGCCACCGAGAACGTGCTGATCACCGCCCGGTCGGGCGCGCTCGACCCGGCCGCGGCGAAGGCCGCCGCGCAGGACGCCGCGGGCCGGCTGCGGCAGGTCGAGGGCGTCGCGTCGGTCGGTACGCCGCTGCCGTCCCGGGACGGCAGCGCGCTGCTGCTGCCGATCACCATGTCCGGCGACCCGGCGACCGCCGGGGACCGGGTGCAGCCACTGCGGGACGCCACCGCCGGTGTGCAGGCGGCCCATCCGCAGCTGCGGGTGGAGGAGGTCGGCGGCCCGTCGATCGACAAGGCGCTCGACGACACGCTCGGCAAGGACTTCAAGCGGGCCGAGCTGCTCAGCCTGCCGGTGACGCTGGCCATCCTGATCATCGCGTTCGGCGCGTTGATCGCCGCCGGCGTCCCGGTGCTGCTCGCCCTCTCCTCGGTGGCCGCCGCGATGGGCCTCTCCACGCTCGCCTCCCACCTGGTGCCGGCCACCGACACCACGGCCAGCGTCATCCTGCTGATCGGCATGGCGGTGGGCGTGGACTACTCGCTGTTCTACGTGCGGCGCGAGCGTGAGGAACGGGCCCGGGGGAGATCCGGCCTGGACGCGGTGGAGATCGCGGCGGAGACCTCCGGGCACGCCGTGGTGGTCTCCGGCACCGCCGTGATCATCTCGATGGCCGGCCTGCTGCTCGCCCAGGACGCCATCTTCTCGTCGCTGGCCGTCGGCTCGATCCTGGTGGTCGCGGTGGCGGTGCTCGGCTCGCTGACCGTGCTGCCGGCGCTGCTGGCCAAGCTGGGCCGCTGGGTGGACCGGCCCCGGGTGCCGCTGCTGTGGCGGCTCACCACCCCGCGTCCCGGGCGGCGTCCCCGCTTCTGGCCGGCCGTGCTCCGGCCCGCGCTGCGCGCGCCGGTGGCCACCCTGCTGGTCTCGGTCGCGCTGCTGCTCGCCCTGGCCGCGCCCGCGCTCGGCATGAAGCTGAAGTTCCCCGGCACCGAGGACGTGCCGCGCACCACGGCCGCGATGCAGGCGTACGACCGGCTCGCGGCGGCCTTCCCGAGCAACGGCACCAGCCACACGGTGGCCGTGCGGGCGCCAGCCGACCAGGCCGACCGGGTGCGGGCCGCGCTCACCGGCCTGGCCGCCCGCGCCGCCACCGACCCGCTCTTCGCGCCGGCCGAGGGGGACGGCCCGGAGATCAGGGTGTCGGCGGACCGGCGGGTGTCGGTGCTGGAGGTGGCCACCCCGTTCGCCAGCCGCTCGGAGGAGGCGTCCCGGTCCCTGCACGAGCTGCGCGAGGACCTGGTGCCGGCCGCGTTGGGCGGCGTCCCGGGCGTGGAGTACGCGGTCGGCGGCGGGGTGGCCGCCAGCGAGGACTACGCCGACCACATCTGGGCGAAGCTGCCGGTGGTCGCGGCGTTCGTGCTGGCGCTGACGTTCCTGGTGATGGCCTGGACGTTCCGGTCGGTGGTGGTGGCGCTCACCTCGATCCTGCTGAACCTGCTCTCCGTCGGCGCCGCGTACGGGCTGCTGGTGCTGGTCTTCCAGAGCCACTGGGCGGAGGGGCTGCTCGGGTTCACCTCGATGGACGCGATCGTCACCTGGCTGCCGCTGTTCCTGTTCGTGGTGCTGTTCGGGCTCTCCATGGACTACCACGTCTTCGTGGTCAGCCGGATCCGCGAGGCGGTCGACCGGGGCATGCCCAACCGGGAGGCGGTCGCGTACGGGATCACCTCCTCGGCCCCGGTGGTGACCAGCGCGGCGATCGTGATGGTCGGGGTCTTCTCGATCTTCGCCACGCTCAGCATGATCGATTTCAAGCAGCTCGGGATCGGGCTGGCGGCGGCGATCCTGCTGGACGCCACGATCATCCGCGCGGTGGTGCTGCCGTCGGTGATGACGTTGCTGGGCGACGCGAACTGGTGGGCGCCGCGCTTCCTGCGCCGTCGGGTGGCCGTCCCGCCGGTCGAGCCGCCGCCCGCGCCGGCGCCGGAGCTGGTCGGCGCCCGCTGACCCGACCGGGCCGGACCACCCCAGCCGGCTTTCGGCCGGGGCGGGTCCGGCCTGGCTGGTCGGCCTGGTCCGGCGGCGTCGGCTTGGTCCGGCGGCGCGTGCTCCGGTCGGTCGACTGCCGGCCGGTGGACGACATCCGCTTTTCAGCGATATACCTCAGGGTCATAATTATGCCTCTCCGGTATATCGCTCCGATGTCTTCCTTCGCGGCCGAGGAACACGGAGAGTGCCGGGAATTCGCGACGTCGAGGCCGGAAACGCGGCAGGATTAACGCGCCGAGCGGTGGGGCATCTGGGCGGCCATGGATGAACAGCTCTCGCCGGAGGCGCTTACTCCCGCCCCGGCCTCCACATCTCCCCGGCGCGCGTCATGAGCACCGACGTGTCGACCGGCACCGTACGGACCAACGTCCCGGCCCGCCTCGACCGGCTGCCGTGGTCCCGCTGGCACTGGATGATCGTGATCGGTCTCGGCACGGTGTGGATCCTCGACGGCCTCGAGGTGACCATCGTCGGCAACCTCTCCGGGAAGCTGGCCGAGCCGGGCAGCGGCCTGGACATCACCCAGAGCCAGGTCACCGGCCTGGCCGCCGCGCTCTACGTGGCCGGCGCGTGCACCGGTGCGCTCTTCTTCGGGTGGCTCACCGACCGGTTCGGTCGCAAGAAGCTGTTCCTGCTGACGCTCGGGCTCTACCTGGTGGCCACCGCGCTCACCGCGCTCTCGTTCGACACCTGGTGGTTCTTCCTGTTCCGGTTCCTCACCGGCATGGGCATCGGCGGTGAGTACGCGGCCATCAACTCGGCCATCGACGAGCTGATCCCGGCCCGCCACCGCGGCCGGATCGACATCATCATCAACGGCACGTTCTGGCTCGGCGCGGCGCTCGGCGCGCTGTTGACCGTACCGCTGCTCAACGGCCTGCCGACCAACCTCGGCTGGCGGGTGGCGTTCGGCCTGGGCGCGGTGCTCGGCGTGGTGATCCTGCTGGTCCGTCGGCACGTGCCGGAGAGCCCACGCTGGTTGTTCATCCACGGCCGGGCGGACGAGGCGAACCACCTCGTCGACTCGGTCGAGGCCGAGGTGGAGCGGGAGACCGGCAAGGACCTCGCCGAGGCCGACAACTACATCGAGATCCGGCAGCGGAAGAGCACGAACTTCCTGGAGATCGCGAAGACGCTGTTCCGCCGCTACCCGAAGCGCGCCACGCTGGGCTTCTCGCTCTTCATCGGGCAGGCGTTCCTCTACAACGCGATCACGTTCGGCTTCGCCCAGATCCTGCAGACCTTCTTCGACGTCCCGCCCGGCAGCAGTGGCTACTACTTCGCGGTCATCGCGGTCGGCAACCTGCTCGGCCCGCTGCTGCTCGGCAAGCTGTTCGACACGGTCGGTCGGGTGCCGATGATCGCCGGCTCGTACATCGGCTCGGGCGTGCTGCTGCTCGGCACCGCCTGGCTGTTCCACTCCGGCGTGCTCAGCGCGGTGACCATGACCGCCTGCTGGTGCGTGGTGCTCTTCTTCGCCTCCGCCGGGGCCAGCGCGGCGTACCTGACGGTCAGCGAGATCTTCCCGATGGAGACCCGGGCCATGGCGATCGCGTTCTTCTACGCGATCGGCACCGCCGCAGGTGGCATCACCGGCCCGCTGCTCTTCGCCAAGCTGGTCGGCAGCGGCCAGGTCGGCGACACCGTGCTCGCGTTCGTCATCGGCGCCTCCATCATGATCATCGGTGGTCTGGTGGAGTTGGCGCTCGGCGTCAGGGCCGAAGGGAAGTCCCTGGAGGATCTGGCCACCCCGCTCAGCGCCGAACAGGCCGGGGTGCCGTCGCAGCGCGGCGCCGACAGCCCGACCTCGACCACCGGCGCGAGCGCCGGCTGACCCCCACCCCGAGGACGCCTCGGCGCCGCCCCCGCCCCACAACCGGCGGGGGCGGCGCCGCGTTCACGGCAGCGGGCAGGGCTCCCGCCAGGCGTCCAGGCGTCGGTCCTTGCGCATCGACGCGAAGCCGTAGCCGACCGAGGTGACACAGAACGTGGCCGGCTCGCCGACGTACTCGACGTGGAAGACCGGCTTGCCGGCGTCAACGAACGGCAGCAGCTTCGCGCACTCGCGTCGGCGGACGCACTCCTGGTTGACCGCGAAGTCGAAGTCGGGCGCCAGCGCGGCCACCTGCGTCACGTCGTCGACCAGGCCGGGGGAGAGGTCGAACCGTCGGGCCAGCCCGGCCAGCCGACGGTTGAACAGCACCTGCTCGTCGAAGCCGAGCGGGAACCCGGAGCGGTGCCGGAAGCCGTCCACGTCGGACAGCGCCACCGCGCCGAAGCCCTTCCCCCGGCAGAGCCGGAACCGGTCGGCCAGCACCGGCTCCAGCGCGTCCCAGCGCCGGACGTCCAGGAACCGGCTCCCGGGCCGACCCGGCACCGCCGCGCCGCGCACCGCAACCGGGAAGCGGGTGGCGTCCGGGTCGCCTGTCGCGTACGTGCCGACCCGGACCTGACAGACCAGCCGGCGACCCTTGGCCCGCAGGGCGGCGGTCTCGGTCGAGGTGGTGGCGACCGGGTCGAGGAGGAAGACGTCCGCCGCGACCGAGACGTCGACCGGGCCGGTGAGCTGCCACTGCCACGCCCAGCGACGGGCCAGCGCGGCCGGCCACGAGGTGGGGGCGCCCGGCGGCGGGGCGAGCTGTTCCCGGCAGGCGGCCGGGGCGAGCAGTAGCGCGGTCAACGCCAGCGCCACGCCCCGGCGCGGTCCCCGTCGGCGGACGCGGACCGGCCGGGAGCGCGGCACGGCGTACGCCGGCCGGATCCGCATCGACAGCTCCCCGGACGCGGGCGGCCCGACGCCACCCCCGACCGGTCAACGAGCGCCGGCCCGGTCACGACGCGCCGGTCAGCGCGGAGTGCCGAAGTCCTGCGTCCAGTACGGCCCGTTGCTGCGCGCCACGCCCACGCCGATCTCGGTGAACGAGCAGTTCAGGATGTTGGCCCGGTGACCGGGGGAGTTCATCCAGGCGTCCATGACCGCGGCCGGGCTCTGCTGGTTCCAGGCGACGTTCTCGCCGTACGCCCGCCAGGCGTAGCCGACCCGGTCGAGCCGCTTCCCGACGTCGCTGCCGTCGCTGCCGTCGTGCGTCATGGTCTTGTGGTCGGCCTGGTCCTGGCTGTGCCGCTGGGCGGCGAGCGTCAACTTGGTGTCGACGCCGAGGGCCTTGCAGCCGGCCTTGGCCCGCTCCTGGTTGACCAGGTCGACGACCTGCCGCAACTCGGCGCTGAGCCCGCCCGAGGAGGTGGTCCGGGCGGTGGTGCCGCTCGGCGCGCTGCTGCGCTGCTGCTGGCGCGACGGGGCGGTGGTCCGGCTCGGCTTCGGCGCGACCTTCTTCGTCGGGCTCGGCCTGGCGCTGGTCGGCGCGGCGGACGGGCTGGCGGACGCCGACCCGGAGGCGAGCGCGTCCGGGGACGGTGTGGCGTCGGTCTCCCCGGTCGACGACGGGGCGGCGGCCACCGGAGCGTCCGCGGCGGTCCGCTCGGCCGACCGGTCGTCGCCGGGCAGCAGCACCGCGCCCACGCCCAGGCTCACCACGAGGGTGGCCGCGGCGGCGGCGCCACCGATCACGAACGGACGGGACAGCCGCCGCTTCGGCCGGTGCCGGCCGTCGTCGTCGGCCGGGGTGTCGGTCACCGGCTGCCAGGCCGCAGTGGGCTGCTCCCACCCGCCGGCCCGCTCCTCGCCGTTCCAGCGGTCCCGGCCCGCCGGGTAGCTGTCGGCCGGCGGGTACGCCGCCCGAGGGTCGTGCGCCGACTGCGCGGCGGCGTGACCGTGGCCCGCCTGCTCGTAGCCCCGCTGCTCGTAGCCCCGCTGGTCGTAGCCCTGCTGGTCGTAGCCCCGCTGCTCGTAGCTCTGCTGGTCGTAGCCCTGCTGGTCGTAGCCCTGCTGACCGTAGCTCCGCTGCTCGTAGCCCGGCTGGGCGTCGGCGGGGCCGGGGAACGCGGCCGGGCCGGGGCCGGGCCGGGCGGCGTCGCCGTAGGGGCCGGCGTCGAGGGTGGGCGGCAGGTGGCCGGCGGGCGGCTGTCCGGACTCGTCCCCGAAGAGGTACGACGACCGCGGCTCGGGCCGGTCGGTGAGCCACGCCGGACCCTGGTCGGTCGGCGGCTCCGGGCGCCGGGCGGCGTCGTCCGGGTCGATCGGGTCGGTCCAGCGGTACACGCCTGTCCCCTCCACGGGTCGGTTGCGGGCCGGGGTGACGCTACGGGCGCGTCCCGAGCAGCGGCAACGTGGCTAAGAAAGAGTTAAGGCGAAGCCGACGGGAAGGGTGACGCGTTCCCGGGCACCCGGGCGTACAGTGAAGGCGTCCGGACAGAGCGTGTCCGCGCCCTTGTGGCAGCCCCCCGACGAGTGGCCCGGCCGACGTGGAGATGATCTACGGCCTGCGGCAACTTGACGAAGGAGGGGGGTTCGGCTCAATATGTAGGTGTCGCCAGTCGCGCCCAGCCATGCCCCGATACACAGCGGGAATGGTAGCCGCGAACATCATGGGCGCGCGTTGGCCGGCCTTTCCGGCAGCGCATATCGAGGAGTTCAGCATGGCGAAGGCCCTCTACGGCCACGTAGGTGCAGCGTCCGACCGGCGTCTGCTCGACGAGGTCACCCGACTGCGTGCCAGGGTTCAGGCACTGGAATTCGAGATCACGCGTCTGCGTGCCGAGAACGATCGGCTCGCGGCGGCGGCAGCGGAGGCCGACGACCTCCTCCGTCTCGCCGAGCCCGCGCTGACCTGAGTTCCAGTTGTCAGAAAACTGAATCGCACCACACCGAAAAGCGCGCCGTCACTTCAGTGCCGGCGCGCAGCCATGTGCGTACCCTTTCTGCAATTCTCGATCTTGTGAGCCGTTCCGGAATTGCGTCGGCGGAAACCCGGGTGGGTCGCGTGCCGGCCGTCTGCCCGTGGCGGGTTAGTCTGCGGGTTCACCAGGTCCGCGGCTCCGGCGACGGTACGGCGGCCACCGGACGAGGATCGAGAAGGTGCATCTCAAGAGCCTGACGGTGAAGGGCTTCAAGTCCTTCGCCTCCGCCACGACGTTGAAGCTGGAGCCTGGGATCACCTGCGTGGTGGGTCCGAACGGCTCCGGCAAGTCCAACGTCGTCGACGCCATCGCCTGGGTGCTCGGCGAGCAGGGCGCCAAGGCGCTGCGCGGCGGCAAGATGGAGGACGTCATCTTCGCCGGCACCGCCGGGCGGGCGCCGCTGGGCCGGGCCGAGGTCACCCTCACCATCGACAACACCGACGGCGCGCTGCCGATCGAGTACACCGAGGTCTCCATCACCCGCCGGATGTTCCGCTCCGGTGAGAGCGAGTACGAGATCAACGGCGACTCCTGCCGCCTGCTCGACATCCAGGAGCTGCTCTCCGACTCGGGCATCGGCCGGGAGATGCACATCATCGTCGGCCAGGGTCGGCTCGACGGCATGCTGCACGCGAAGCCGGAGGACCGGCGGTCGTTCATCGAGGAGGCGGCCGGCGTCCTCAAGCACCGCAAGCGCAAGGAGAAGGCGCTGCGGAAGCTCGACGCGATGCAGGTGAACCTCAACCGGCTCACCGACCTGACCGCCGAGCTGCGCCGCCAGCTCAAGCCGCTGGGCCGGCAGGCCGAGGTGGCCCGGCGGGCCGCCGCCATCCAGGCCAACCTGCGCGACGCCCGGCTCCGGCTGCTCGCCGACGACCTGCACACGCTGCGGACCACGCTCGACAAGGAGATCGCCGACGAGACCGCGCTGCGCGAGCGGCGCGAGCAGATCGAGGGTGAGCACGGCGAGGTGCAGGGGCGCCTCGGCGAGCTGGAGGCGGCGCTCGCCGAGGACGCTCCGCTGCTGGCGGCGGCCCAGGACACCTGGTACAAGCTCTCCGCGTTGCAGGAGCGCTTCCGGTCCATCGAGCAGCTCGCCCGGGAACGCCTGCGGCACCTCAGCGCCACCGGCGACGACGAGCGGCCCGGTCGCGACCCGGAGCAGCTCGAGGCGGAGTCGCGGCGGGTCCGTGAGCAGGAGGAGGAGCTGCGCGCGGCGCTCACCGACGACCAGATCCGGCTCGCCGAGGCGGTCGAGCACCGGCAGGAGCTGGAACGGCAGCTCGCCGCCGCCGAACGGGAACTGGTGGTCGCCGCCAAGGCCATCGCCGACCGGCGCGAGGGGCTGGCCCGGCTGACCGGCCAGGTCAACTCCGCCCGGGCGCGGACCACCAGCGCCGGCGAGGAGATCGAGCGGCTCGCCGCGGCGCACGCCGACGCGTTGGGTCGCGCCGAGGCGGCGCAGGCCGACCTGGACGCGGTCGCCGAGCAGTCCACCGAGGCGGACCGGGACAACGCCGACCTGGACACCCGGCACGCCGAGGCGGTGGCCGGGCACGAGCGGGCCCAGGCGACGGTGCGCAGCCTCGCCGACGCCGAGCGGGCGGCCGAGAAGGACGCCGCCACCTGGAAGGCCCGGGAGGAGGCGCTCGCGCTCGGTCTACGCCGCAAGGACGGCGCCGGGGCGTTGCTGTCCCGCGCCGACCAGGTGCCCGGCCTGCTCGGCAGCCTCGCCGGGCTGCTCACCGTCGCGCCCGGCGACGAGGCCGCGCTCGCCGCCGCGCTGGGTGGACTCGCCGACGCGGTGGCGGTCACCGGCGTGGACGAGGCCGTCGAGGCGATGCGACTGCTCAAGATCTCCGACGCCGGGCGGGCCGGGCTGCTGGTCGGCAGCCCCGCCGGACCCGGCATGGACGGCCCGGCGGACGCGCTGCGCCCGAAGCTGCCCGACGCCGCCCGGTGGGCGCCCGACCTGGTGGAGTGCGCCGCCGGGATCCGCCCGGCCGTGCACCGGGCGCTGCGCGACGTGGCGCTGGTCGACGACCTCGCCGCCGCCGCCGAGCTGGTCGCCGCGAACCCGGAGCTGCGCGCGGTCACCCCGGACGGTGACGTGGTCGGGGCGTACGCGGCGGCCGGCGGGTCGGCCAAGGCGCCGAGCTTCATCGAGGTGCAGGCCGCGGTCGAGGAGGCCCGCGCCAACCGGGCCACCGCCGAGCACACCGCCGCCGAGCTGCGCGAGCAGTTGGCCGAGGCGCGGGCGGAGGTGGCCGCGGCGAAGGAGGCCGTGCAGCACGCCGCCGCCGCCAAGCGGGAGGCGGAGAGTCACCGCAACGCCGCCGCCCGCCGCCTCGCCGAGCTGGGCGCGGCCGCACGGTCGGCCAAGGCGGAGACGGACCGGCTCGGCGAGTCCCGGGCGCGGGCCGAGGCGGCTCGGGAACGCGACCTGGCGGCGCTCGCCGAGCTGGCGGAGCGGCTGCGGCTGGCCGAGGTCACCCCGATCGACGCCGAGCCGTCCACCGAGGAACGCGACCAGCTCGCCGCCATGGTGCCGCCGGCCCGGCAGAACGAGATGGAGGTCCGGCTCGCGGTGCGTACCGCCGAGGAGCGGGTCGCGTCGATCGCCGGCCGGGCCGACTCGCTGGCCCGGCAGGCGACCGCGGAGCGGGCAGCCCGGGAGCGGGCGGCGGCCCGGCGGGCGGCCCGGGTCCGGGGCGCGGAGATCGCCCGCGCCGTGGTCGGCGGCGCCCGCGAGGCGCTCACCCGACTCACCGTCTCAGTCGCCCGGGCCGAGGAGCACCGCGACGCGGTGGCCCGCGAGCGCGCCGCCCGCGAGGCCGAGCTGGCCGAGGTACGCGGCGCGGCCAAGCGGCTCGCCGCCGAGCTGGAGCGGCTCACCAGCCAGGTGCACCGGGACGAGGTGGCCCGCGCCGAGCAGCGGCTGCGCATCGAGCAGTTGGAGGCGAAGGCCGCCGAGGACTTCGGCCTGGACGTGCCCACGCTGGTCGCCGAGTACGGCCCGGACCAGCTCGTCCCGCCCACCGACGCGGACGCCGCGCTCGCCGAGTCCGACGGCCGGCCGGTGCCCGAGCCGGTCCGTTACGAGCGGCCGGCGCAGGAGAAGCGGGCCGCCAAGGCGGAACGGGAACTGGCCCTGCTCGGCAAGGTGAACCCGCTCGCGCTGGAGGAGTTCGCCGCGCTCGAGGAGCGCTACAAGTTCCTCTCCGAGCAGCTGGAGGACCTCAAGGCGACCCGGCGGGACCTGCTCACCGTGGTCCGGGACGTGGACGACCGGATCCTGGAGGTCTTCGCCAGCGCGTTCGAGGACACGGCGCGGGAGTTCGAGCAGGTCTTCACCGTGCTCTTCCCCGGCGGCGAGGGCCGGCTGGTGCTCACCGACCCGGAGGACCTGCTCACCACCGGCGTCGAGGTCGAGGCCCGCCCACCGGGCAAGAAGATCAAGCGGCTCTCGCTGCTCTCCGGCGGCGAGCGGTCGCTGACCGCGGTGGCCATGCTGGTGGCGATCTTCCGGGCCCGGCCCAGCCCGTTCTACATCATGGACGAGGTGGAGGCGGCGCTCGACGACGTGAACCTGGGCCGGCTGATCACGTTGATGGCACAGTTGCGGGAGAAGAGCCAGCTGATCGTGATCACCCACCAGAAACGGACCATGGAGATCGCCGACGCGCTCTACGGCGTGACCATGCGCAACGGCGTGACCCAGGTGATCAGCCAGCGGCTCAACCGGGCCGAGGACGACGGGCAGGAGACAGACGAGTGAGTCGGGAACGCGCCACGGCGCTCCTGGTGGACTTCGACGGCGTGCTGCGCCGCTGGGACCCGGCGGTGGCCGCCGGCGTCGAGCGGGAGTACGGGCTCACCGAGGGCGTCCTCGGTGAGATCGCGATGTCCTGGGGGCTGCTCCAACCGGTGCTCACCGGGCGGATGAGCCACGCCGCGTGGATGGCGAGCGTGGCGGACGCGCTGACCCCGTCGGTCGGCGACCCGGCCCGGGCCCGCGCGGCGGTCGACGAGTGGCAGCGCTACCGCGGCGAGGTCGACCCCGACGTGCTCGCGTTCGTCCGGGAGGTGCGGGCGGCCGGCCTCCGGGTCGGGCTGGGCACCAACGCGACCGACCTGCTCGACGCCGACCTGGCCGCCCTGGGCCTCACCGACGAGCTGGACGTGATCGTCAACTCCTCGGTCGTCGGCGTGCACAAGCCGGCGAAGGAATACTTCCAGGCCGCCTGCGCGGCCCTGGACACGCCGCCGGGCCGGGTGCTGTTCGTCGACGACCAGGACCGCGCGGTGGCCGGCGCCCGGGTGGCCGGCCTCTCCGCGCACCGGTGGAGCGGGCCGGCCGACCTGCGCTACCTGCGGGCCGCGTTGGCGTACTGAGCCCGCGCGGTCAGCAGCCGGTGACGCCGTCGAGGCGCTCCCGGATCAGGTCGGCGTGGCCGTTGTGCCGGGCGTACTCCTCGATCATGTGGACGTACACCCAGCGGAGGCTGATCTCCTTGGTGCTGCCGTCGCGGCGGCGATGCGGAAAGGTGTGCTCCAGCGGCAGGTCGGCCACCGCCCGGTCGGCCGCCTCGATCTCGGCGACCAGTGTGGCGAACGCCTCGGCCGGGTCGGCGTCGGCGATGTCGTTGTGGTCGGCGTCCGGATCCTTGCTGTAGTCGTACATGTCGGGCAGCTCCAGGCCGGCGGCGTGGACGCGGAACCACCAGCGCTCCACGTCGGCCATGTGCCGGACCAGGCCGAGCAGCGTCAGCCCGGACGGCTCGACGCTGCGGGTGCGCAGTTGCTCGGCGGTCAGCCCGGCGCACTTGTGTCGCAGCGTGTCGCGGTGCAGGTCCAGCCAGCCTTGCAGCATGGCGCGCTCGTCGGCGACGAAGGGCTCGTGGCGGCGGTCGATCTCGGGTGCGGTCCAGGTTGTCATCCCGGCGATGTTAAGAGGGGGCCCCGGTACAACGCGAGGCGTTAACCGGGGGCCCCTCCTTACACCTCAGGGCACCACGACGACCGGCCAGCGGCCGGCGCGGACCAGGCGGGTGGCGACGGAGCCGACCAGCCGGTGCCCGGCCTGCTCGGAGGAGCCGACCACGACCAGGTCGGCCCGGTGCTCGTCGGCGGCCCGGCACAGCTCGGCGTACGCGTCGCCGCGCCGGCTCAGGAACGTCACCGGCAGGGCCAGTTCCTCGGCCCCGCGCCGGCACTCGGCGCGCAGCTCGTCGGCCAGCTCGTCGTGGGTCTGCTGCACCGCGCCGGCCACCACGCCGGACATGATGCCGCTGTACGGCGCCGGTGAGCTGACGAACACCACCACCAGGCCGGCGCCCTGCCGGCGGGCCAGTCCGGCGGCGTACGAGGCGGCCCGCATCGAGGTGCGGCTGCCGTCCACGCCGACCAGCACCACCCGGGGCCCGTCGGTGCCCCGCTCGTAGGGCAGCGGCCGGGCCTGCGGGCCGTACCGCTCACGCTCGGGCGCGCTCATCGGACCACCGGGGCGGCGGTCACCGTCGGCTCCCGCTCGGCCTCGGTCGCGACCGGGTCGGCGTTGGTGCGGCGCAGCGGCACCTCCCGGATCAGCACCACCGCGATCAGGGCGAGCAGACCGAACGGGGCGGCGGCCAGGAAGATGTCGCCGGCGCCGTGCCCGTACGCGGACTCCACCACGGCGCGGATCGGGGCGGGCAGCGCGTGCACGTCCGGCAGCGCGCCACCGCCGCCCGAGTCGGGTGCCGGGATGCCCAGCCGGCTCAGCCCGTCGGCCAGGTAGCCGGTGACCCGGTGGCCGAGCAGCGCGCCGAGCGCGCTGACGCCGACCGCGCCACCGAGGCTGCGGAAGAACGCCACCACCGAGCTGGCCGCGCCGAGCTCGTGGGTGCCGACCGTGTTCTGCACGGCCAGCACCAGGTTCTGCATGGTCATGCCGAGGCCGAGGCCGATCAGCGCCATGAAGATCGCGAGCCGCCAGTACGGCGTGTCCACCCGCATGCCGCCCATCAGCGCGAAGCCGGCGGTGAGCAGCACCGAACCGGTCACCAGCCAGCGCTTCCAGCGGCCGGTGCTGGTGATGATCCGGCCGACCACGGTCGAGGCGACCAGCAGCCCGCCGATCATCGGCAGCGTCATCAGGCCGGCCATGGTCGGGCTCTCGCCGCGGCTGATCTGGAAGTACTGGCCGAGGAAGACGGAGGAGCCGAACATGCCGACGCCGACCGCGATGCTGGCCACCACGGCGAGCGTGATGGTGCGGTTGCGGAACAGCCGCGGCGGGATCATCGGCTCGGCGGCGCGCTGCTCGACCCGGACGGCGAGCACCCCGAGCAGCACCGCGCCGGCCACCATGGCCGCGCTGGTCCAGGAGATCCAGTCGTACTTGTCGCCGGCCAGGGTGATCCAGATCAGCAGCAGCGAGACGGCGGCGGTGATCAGGGTGGCGCCCCACCAGTCGATGGTGACCTTGCGCTTCGCCACGGGCAGGTGCAGCGTCTTCTGGAGCACCACCAGGGCCAGCACGGCGAACGGCACGCCGACGTAGAAGCACCAGCGCCAGCCGAGCCAGTCGGTGTCGACGATCACGCCGCCGATCAGCGGGCCGCCGATGGTGCCGACCGCCATCACCGCGCCGAGGTAGCCGCTGTACCGGCCGCGCTCCCGCGGGGCGATCATCGTCGCCATGATCACCTGGGCCAGCGCGGTGAGGCCGCCGGCGCCGACGCCCTGCACCACGCGGCAGGCGATCAGCTCGCCGGTGGTCTGGGCCTGCCCGGCCAGCACCGAGCCCAGCACGAAGACGGCCAGGGCGAGCTGCACCAGGACCTTCTTGCTGGTCAGGTCCGCCAGTTTGCCCCAGATCGGGGTGGTCGCGGTGGTGGCCAGCAGCGTCGAGGTGACCACCCAGGTGTACGCGGACTGGCTGCCGTGCAGGTCGGTGATGATCCTTGGCAGCGCGTTCGAGACGACCGTGGAGGAGAGGATCGCGACGAACATGCCCAGCAGCAGGCCGGAGAGCGCCTCCAGGATCTGCCGGTGGGACATGTCGACGGCGGGGGCCCGGGTGGGCACGGTCGCCTGCGTCATCGTGGGTTGCCTCCGAAGGGGGAGAGTGAAACGGATGCCTCGGGCAACCGTACGGTTTGGTTGCCTTGAGCAACAACCGCGCGTGGTGCGCGTCCTATTCCCCGGTGCGGCTCAGAACGTCTCGTTGAACCGGTGCATCAGCCGGGCGAACGCCGCCACGTCCTCCGCCGGCCAGTTCTCCAGCGACCGCCGGATCTGCCCGAGCCGGGCCGCCCGCGCCGCGTCGAAGCGCCGGGTGCCCTCCTCGGTGAGGCTGAGCTGGGCGGCCCGCCGGTCGGTCGGGTCCGGGTCGCGGCGGACCAGACCCAGCGTCTCCAGGCCGCCGATCTGCCGGCTCAGGGTGCCCTTGCCGATGCCCAGCTTGACGGCCAGGTCGGTGAGGCGGATCTGACCGGAGCGGCGCAGCCAGAGCAGCAGCCCGTAGGCGTTCGGCTCCAGGTTCGGGTGGACCTCGCGGGCGATCTCCCAGGACAGCGCCCGGCCGCGGCGCAGCAGCGCGGTCAACTCGTGTTCCACGGCCCGCAGCGTCTCGTCCACGGTCAGAGGGTACTCATCCCTCGTCGCTGAGCTGCTGGCGTGCCACCGGCCGCAACTCGCCCCCGCTGGTGGTGCCCTCGATCACCACGGCGGCCGACCGGCCCCGGTGGGTCAGCGTGGCCACCGCGTTGCCGAAGTAGGGTCCGGCCAGCTTCCGCCACCGCACCGGCGGCCGACGCACCCCGGCCGACCGGGCCAGCGCCCGGGTCGCCCCGGCCGGCCCCGGATTCCACCCCAGCGTCATCAGCGGGCGCATCGCGGCCGGCACCTGGTTGTGGATCGGCGAGCAGGTGAGCTGGTGCACCGGCGTCTTCACGCCGCGGTCGGCGAACCGGGCCCGGGCCACGTACGAGTGGTGCACGTCGCCGGAGAGCACGCTGATCGACGCCGGCCGCGGGTACGCCGGACCGGCGCCCACCCGGGCGCCGGTGCGCGCCGCCGTGCCGCTGCCCAGCCGGGCGAACAGCTCGCCGAGCGCCTCGAACGAGCGCCGGAACGCCGCCCAGTGCTCCAGGTCCCAGGCCCGGCGCATCTGCTCGGCGAGCCGCGCCACCCACTGCCGGTCGGAGTCGGCCAGGCGCTCGTTCCACGCCTCCACGTGGTGGATGCCCGGTGGCAGCAGCCACGGCAGGGAGGTGCCCACCACCAGGTGGTCGTAGGCGCCGTGCGCCTGGTCCAGGAACCACGACCACTCGCCCGACGGGAGCATCGCCCGGCTGCCCGGCAGCAGCACCCGGCTGGAGCGGTTGTCCAGCATGACCAGGCGGGTGCGGCCCAGGTCCAGCGCGTAGCTCCACTGGTACTGCACGGCCCGCCAGCGCTCGGTGTCGTGCGCCAGGTCGGCCTCGGTGTCCACCCGCGCGCCGAACTCGTGCAGCACGCTGGTGGCGTCCTCGGCGGCCATCACCTTCGCGTAGACCGGGTCGGCGGCGATCTCGTCCGGGCTCAGGTTGCCCAGGTGCTGGTAGACCCAGTAGGAGGCGAGGCCGCTGCGGATCCGCTCGGCCCACCAGGGCTGCTCGCGCATGTCCGCCCGCCACGACTGCGAGGTGTTCCAGTCGTCGATGACCTCGTGGTCGTCGAAGATCATCACGCTCGGCACGGTGGAGAGCAGCCAGCGGATCTCCGGATCCCGCCACGACTCCAGGTAGAGCTTCGTGTACTCGTCGAAGCTGACCACCTGGGTGGCCGGGGCGTCCTTCGGCCGCCGCCGGCGTCGCTTCAGCAGCTTGCGCACGGTCGGTGAGGTCTCGTCCGCGTAGACCTGGTCGCCGAGCAGCACCAGCAGGTCGGGCAGCGCGTTCTCCTCGGGCGCGGCCATCACCCGCCGGGCGTACGCGTCGAGCGCGTCCGGCGGCAGCTTGCGCGCGGTGGAGTGCTGGGTGGTCTCCCGGCAGGAGCCGAACACCAGGCGCACCGGCTGGTCGGCGTCGTCTGCCGCGCGGGTGCGGATCACGCTGGGCGGGAACGCGCTGTCCGGCAGCGGCCAGGCCACCTCGTCGTCGATCAGCACCTGATATTCGGTGGCGTGGTCCGGGGTGAGCCCGGTCACCACCACGATCGCATAGTGGTGGTCGTACGCGGAGAAGGTGGGCGCGCTGCCGGTGGCGCCGTCGGCCGTGCGGACGGTGACCACGGCGGGCGCGCTGGTCTCCACCCAGACCGTCGCCCGCGTGTCGACGACCCGGCGCAGGAGTGGGCCGATGAGCAGGCGGGAACCGGGCACGGCGTCTACCTCCGACAAGATCGTTTGGGCGTTCCTACCCGGCCGGCGGTTGCGGTACGCCTTCCGAACGCGAGCGTACCCGCAGGTTGTTCGCGTGCCGAGGCGGTGAGTGGGACGCCGTCGCCGGCATCTGACAGGATTTCGGGCATGAAGGAATACCTCCTCGTCGCTCTCGCCCTGCTCGGCGTGCTCATCATCGGCGGGCTGAGCCTCGTGGTGCCCCGGCTGCGCCGGCGCCCCGAGCCGCCGCTGCCGCGCACGGAGGTCGACACCCGCACCGAGGAGGAGCTGGCCGGCCCGCCGGTGGAGGCCCCGGAGGCGGAGCTGACGACCGGCGTGGTGGTCGAGGCGCCGCCGGTCGAGGCGCCCCCGGTCGAGGTGCCCGAGCCCACCGCCGGCCGGCTGGTCCGGCTGCGCTCCCGACTGTCCCGCTCCCAGAACGCGTTCGGCAAGGGCCTGCTCGGCCTGCTCAGCCGCGACCGGCTCGACGAGGACACCTGGGAGGAGATCGAGGACAGCCTGATCACCGCCGACGTCGGCGTCGACTCCACCCGGGAGATCGTCGACCGGCTGCGGGAGCGCACCCGCGTGCTCGGCACCCGCACCGTCGACGAGCTGCGCACCCTGCTCGCCACCGAGCTGGTCAACGCGCTCGACCCCGGCCTGGACCGGTCGCTGCGCACCACGCCGACCGACGGCGTCCCGGCGGTGGTGCTGGTGGTCGGCGTCAACGGCGCCGGCAAGACCACCACCTGCGGCAAGATCGCCCGGGTGCTGGTCGCGGACGGCCGCAGCGTGCTGCTCGGCGCGGCCGACACGTTCCGGGCCGCCGCCGCCGACCAGCTCGAGACCTGGGGCGGCCGGGTGGGCGCGGAGACGGTGCGCGGCCCGGAGGCCGCCGACCCGGCCAGCGTCGCGTTCGACGCGGTCAAGCGCGGCATCGAGACGGGCGTCGACACCGTGCTCATCGACACCGCCGGCCGGCTCCAGAACAAGGTCGGCCTGATGGACGAGCTGGGCAAGGTCAAGCGGGTGGTGGAGAAGCACGGCCCGATCGACGAGACGCTGCTGATCCTGGACGCCACCACCGGTCAGAACGGCCTGGAACAGGCCCGGGTCTTCACCGAGGCGGTAAACGTCACCGGCGTGGTGCTGACCAAGCTCGACGGGACGGCCAAGGGCGGCATCGTGATCGCCGTGCAGCGCAAGCTCGGCATCCCGGTCAAGCTGGTCGGGCTCGGCGAGGGCAAGGACGACCTGGCCCCGTTCGACCCGGCGCAGTTCGTCGACGCGCTGCTCGGCACCGAGCCGCCCGGCCGGGACGCGTAACCCCTCCCGTGACGACCGACGATCGCGCCTACCCGGAGTGGCGCGACCCCCACCACCCCGCGCCGCGCCTCGGGAGACCGTACGTGACTTCGCAGGAGATCCCGCTGCACGGCGGGAACGTGAGCACCGTGGTCCGCGTGGGCGACACGGTCCGGCGCAACGCCGGCCCGTGGACGCCCTCGGTGCACGCGCTGCTGCGCCACCTGGAATACGTCGGCTTCACCGGTGCGCCGCGTGCGCTCGGCATGGACGAGCGCAACCGGGAGGTGTTGTCGTACCTGGAGGGGGAGTGCGGGGAGTATCCGCTGGCCCCGCACTGGGTCACCGACGAGGCGCTGGTCACGGTGGCCACCATGTTGCGGATGTTCCACGACGCCCAGTACGGCTTCACCCCGCCGCCCGGCGCGGTCTGGCGCTCGTTCGGGCCACCTCCGCCGGACACCGAGGTCATCTGCCACCACGACGCCGCGCCGCACAACGTGATCTGGCGTCCCGACGGCACGCTCGGGCTGATCGACTTCGACCTCGCCTCGCCCGGCGCCCGCATCTACGACGTGGCGTACGCGGCCTGGACCTGGGTGCCGATCTTCTCCGACCGCGACTCGATCACGCTCGGCTGGAAGCGCCCGGACCGACCGCGCCGGCTGCGGCTGTTCGCCGACGCGTACGGGCTGATCCCGCGCGACCGGCACCGGCTCATCCGCACCATCCGCAAGCGCATCGTCGACCACGTCGAGGGCATCCGACGGATGGCCGCGGCCGGTGAGCCGGCGTTCGTCCGGATCGTGCACAAGGGCCACCTCCGCCGCCCGATCCGGGACCTGCGCCTGCTCGACTACGAGCGGCACCACCTGGAGTACGCGCTGCGCTGAGCAAGATCGGCGTTCTTCACACGCCGGAAACAACCCGTCACGCGTCGGAAATCGAGCGGTGTCGGTGAAGGAAACAGCGGCCGACCAAGCTTCCGCGCAACCGGCGTACGGGCGACGCTGCCCCGGAAGCCGCGAAGGAGGACATTCACCCTTAGGAGGCCAGCGTGCCTGAAGCACCGACGATCGACGGCGGCAACACCGTTTGGCTGCTGGTTTCGACCGCTCTCGTGCTGCTCATGACCCCCGGCCTGGCGCTGTTCTACGGCGGCCTCAACAGGTCCAAGGGCGTGCTCAACATGATGATGATGAGCTTCTCGGCCATCGGGCTCATCTCTGTTCTGTGGTGGTTCTACGGTTTCAGCGTCGCGTTCGGCAGCGACGTCAACGGGCTCTGGGGTGACCCGGGCGCCTACCTCGGCACCAAGACGTTCCTCGCCGAGACCGACCTCTGGGGCGCCACGGCGGAGAACCCCAGCGGCATCGGCATCCCGCTCTACGTGTTCATGGCGTTCCAGATGGTCTTCGCGGTGATCACCGTCGCGCTGATCAGCGGTGCCATCTCCGACCGGGCCAAGTTCTCCGGCTGGCTGCTCTTCGCGTTCGGCTGGGCCACCCTGGTCTACTTCCCGGTCGCGCACTGGGTGTGGGGCGGCGGCATCATCGGCGCCAAGCTGCACGCGCTGGACTTCGCCGGCGGCACCGCGGTGCACATCAACGCCGGTGCGGCGGCGCTCGGCGTGGCGCTGGTGCTCGGCAAGCGGGTCGGCTGGCCCCGCGAGGGCATGAAGCCGCACAACATCCCGCTGGTCGCGCTCGGCGCCGGTCTGCTCTGGTTCGGCTGGTTCGGCTTCAACGCCGGCTCCGAGCTGACCGTCGACTCGGTGGCCGGCCTGGCGTTCCTCAACACCCAGCTCGCCACCGCCGCGGCGGTGCTCGGCTGGCTGCTGGTCGAGCGGATCAAGGACGGCCGTCCGACCATGGTCGGCGCGTCCTCCGGCGCCGTCGCCGGTCTGGTCGCGATCACCCCGGCCTGCGGTTTCATCGCCCCCTGGGCGGCGGTCCTGCTCGGGCTCGTCGCCGGTGCGGTCTGCGCGCTCGCCATCAGCCTGAAGTACAAGCTCGGCTACGACGACTCGCTCGACGTGGTCGGCGTGCACTTCGTCGGCGGCTGGATCGGCTCGCTCTGGCTCGGGTTCTTCGCCACCAACTCCGTCAACAGCGCGATCGGTGACGTGGTCGGCGCGTCCGACGGCCTGTTCTACGGCGGCGGCGTCACCCAGCTCGGCCGGCAGGCGCTGGCCGGTCTGATCGTCACCGTCTGGTCGGGCGGCGTGGCCTGGCTGCTCGCCTTCGCCATCCAGAAGACGATCGGCTTCCGGGTGTCGGCCGAGGCCGAGGTCGACGGCATCGACGTCGCCGAGCATGCGGAGAGCGCGTACGACCTGTCGCCCACCACGGGCAGCAGCACGAGCGCGTTCGCCCTGGCCGGGATCGGCGGCGGCAAGCCGAGCCCGGAGCCCGCCGACGAGGCGGACCCGTCCGCCGCGCCGGTGGGCGAGAAGGTCGCCGGTTAACGTTCCTGGGATGGAGGGGTTGGACATGAAGCTGGTGACCGCGGTCATCAAGCCGTACCAGTTGGACGCGGTGAAGGAGGCCCTGCACGCGCTCGGCGTGGCCGGGCTGACCGTCAGCGAGGTTCAGGGCTACGGCCGGCAGAAGGGGCACACCGAGGTCTACCGAGGTGCGGAGTACACGGTCGAGTTCCTGCCCAAGATCCGGGTCGAGGTGCTCACCGACGAGATGGACGTCGACAAGATCGTGGACGCCATCGTCGGCGCCGCCCGGACCGGCAAGATCGGCGACGGGAAGGTCTGGGTGACCGGCGTCGAGGAGGTCGTCCGGGTGCGTACCGGCGAGCGCGGGCTCGACGCGCTCTGAGCACGGAACACGCCGACGTGACCTCGTTGACCACGGCCGCCGCCCCCACCGGGGACGGCGCGCCCGTGGTCAACGAGGTCGCCGGCGTACCCGGGGGAGTCGGCGAGGCGGCCCGCTCCGCCCGCGCGGACGCGCTCGACGCCTGGCTGCGCCGGATCTTCCCGGGCCGGCCCGGCGTCGCGCTGGTCGCGGTGGGTGGGCTCGGACGCCGCCAGTGCGCCCCCTGCGGCGACCTCGACCTGGTGCTGCTGCACGCCGGGGTGCCCGGCGTCGACGAGCTGGCCGCCGCGCTCTGGTATCCGATCTGGGACGCCGGCCTGCGGCTGGACCACTCGGTCCGCACCGTCACCGAGGCGCTCTCGGTGGCCCAGGACGACGTCAAGGTCGCGCTCGGGCTGCTCGACGCGCGGCACGTGGCCGGCGACCCGGCCCTGACCGACCAGCTCGCCCGTACCGCCACCGACCACTGGCGGCGCACCGCGATCCGGCAACTGCCCCGGCTGCGCGAGATCACCGCCGCCCGCTGGGAGGCCCACGGCGAGCTGGCGTTCCTGCTCGAAGGCGACCTCAAGGAGGCCGCCGGTGGGCTGCGCGACGTCGGCATCCTGCGCGCCATCGCCACCGCCGGCGTCACCGACGCGCTCCGGCCCGCCGTGCACGCCGCGCACCGGCGGCTGCTGGACACCCGCGACGCCCTGCACCAGCAGGTCGGCCGCCGGGTCGACCGCCTGCTCGCCCAGGAGCGCGACGGCGTGGCGAAGCTCCTCGGCGTCGACGAGGGCGACGCGCTGCTGCGGCTGACCGCCGGCGACGCGCGGACCGTCCGCCACGCGCTCGACGACGCCTGGCGCGCTGCCGACCGCCTCCGTTCCGGCCGGCAGCGCGCCGCCTCGGGCCGGCCGGTGCGCCGCCCGGTCGCCCGGGACGTCGTCGAGCAGGACGGCGAGCTGGTGCTCGCCCGGACCGCGATCGGGGCCCGCCCCGACCCCAGCCTGTCGTTGCGGGTCGCCGCCGCGGCGGCCACCACCCGGCTGCCCATCGCGCGCGCCACCTGCGAGTGGCTGGCCGCATACTGCCCGCCGCTGCCCGCGCCGTGGCCGCCGGCCGCCCGGACCGCGCTGACCACCCTGCTCGGCGCCGGCCCCGGCCTGGTGCCGGCCTGGGAGACCTGCGACCGGTACGGGCTGATCGACGGCTGGCTGCCCGAGTGGACCCGGATGCGCAGCCTGCCCCAGCACAACCCGGTGCACCGGTTCACCCTCGACCGGCACCTGGTGCAGACCGCCTACGAGGCCAGCCGGCACGCCCGCGACGTGGAACGCCCGGACCTGCTGCTGCTCGGCGCGTTCCTGCACGACGTCGGCAAGGGACTGCCAGGGGACCACTCGGTGGTCGGGGCGCCGCTGGCCGAGGCGGTGGCCGCCCGGATCGGGCTGCCCCCGGCCGAGGCGGCGCTGATCGGCACGCTGGTCCGGCTGCACCTGCTGCTGCCCGAGGTGGCCACCCGGCGGGACCTGTCCGACCCGAAGACCATCGCCGGCGTGGCCGAGCGGGTCGGCGACACCGGCACGTTGGAACTGCTGCACGCCCTGGTCCAGGCGGACGCCGCCGCCACCGGCCCGGCCGCCTGGTCCGGCTGGAAGGGCCGGTTGGTCGCGGAGCTGGTCGCCCGGGTGCGCACCACGCTGGACACCGGCGTGGTGCCCGCCCCGCCGGCCCCCGACCCGGCGCTGGTCGCCGGGCCGCTGCCGGTCGTACACCTGGGGGAGGACCGGGTGTCGGTGGCCGCGGCCGACCGGCGCGGGCTGCTCGCCACGGTGGCCGGATGCCTGGCCCTGCACCGGCTGGAGGTGATCTCCGCGGACGCCGCCACGGTGGACGGCCGGGCCCTGGTGGAGTGCCGGGTGCAGCCGCGCTACGGGCTCGCCCCCGACCCGATCGCGCTCAGCGCCGACCTGCGCCGCGCGGTGGCCGGCGACGTCTCGGTCACCCAGCGGCTGCGCGGCCGGGCACTCGCCGCGCGCAGCCGGGGCGCCGCGCCGCGTGTGGTCTGGCACCGGGAGGCGGCCACCGACGCGGTGCTGCTGGAGCTGCGCGCGGCCGACGCGGCGGGCCTGCTCTACCGGGTCGCGTGCGCGCTCGACGAGGCCGGCGCCCAGGTGCGCGCCGCCCGGATCGCCACGCTGGGCGGCGACGTGGTGGACACGTTCTACCTGGTCGGCGCCGGCCTGCCGGACGAGCAGCGGGCCCGCGTCGAGGCCGCCGTCCTCGCCGCCGTGTAAGGAAGGGCCCCCCATTAACGTTTTCGGTAGAGGCGGGGCCCCCGCTTAACACCTCGAAGCTACGCCCGCTGACGTACGCCGGGAGCCGCCGACGGGACGACGTGCCGGGGGCCGGGCGGCGGGACGCTCGGGGGCATGAACCTGCCAGTGCAGACCGAAGGGCTCACCAAACGGTACGGCGGCCTGACCGCCGTACGGAATCTCGACCTGACCGTGCGGGCCGGCGAGGTGTACGGCTTCCTCGGCCCCAACGGCGCCGGCAAGACCACCACGCTGCGCATGCTGCTCGGCCTGGTCCGGCCCAGCGCCGGCACGGTGCGGCTGCTCGGCCGCACGCCCGGGGCCGGACGGCTCACCGGCGTCGGCGCGCTGATCGAGGGGCCGGCGTTCTACCCGTACCTGTCCGGCCGGGACAACCTGCGGGTGCTGGCCCGCTACGCCGGGGTCGGCGCGGACCGGGTCGCGGCGGTGCTCGACCTGGTCGACCTCGCCGACCGGGCGGGCGACCGGTACGCCGGCTACTCGCTGGGCATGAAGCAGCGGCTCGGGGTGGCCGCCGCGCTGCTGAAGGACCCGCGCCTGCTGATCCTGGACGAGCCCACGAACGGCCTCGACCCGGCCGGCATGGCGGACATGCGGACGCTGATCCGGCGACTCGGCGCGGCCGGGTCGACGGTGCTGGTCTCCAGTCACCTGCTCGGCGAGGTCGAGCAGGTCTGCGACCGGGTCGGGGTGATCGCCCGCGGCGCGCTGGTGGCCGAGGGCGGCGTCGACGAGCTGCGCGGCGCGGCCGGGTTGCGGCTGCTCGCCGACCCGCTGGACGAGGCGGCGAGCCGCGTCCGGGACCTCGTCGGTGCGGACCGGGTCCGCGTCGTCGACGGCGGGCTGGAACTGGCGGTCGAGCCGGAGCGGGCGGCCTGGCTGAACGCCGAGCTGGTCCGCGCCGGGCTCGCCGTGCGCGAGCTGCGGCCCCGGGAGCGGGACCTGGAGCAGGTCTTCTTCGACCTGGTGGAGAGAGGAACTGCCGATGTCGCGTAGTTTCCGCGCCGAACTGGTCAAGCTGGTCCGGCGGCCGGCCGCCTGGCTGCTGCTGGCCATCACGCTGGCGCTGTCGCTGATCTTCACCTACCTCTTCCCGTACGCCGGGGCGGCCGGTGGCGCGGACGGCCCGAACACGGACCGGGCGCTGCCCGCCCTGTTCCCCGACCACCTGGTCGGCAACTCGCTCGGCGGACTGCCGGTCTTCCTCGGCGCGATCCTGCTGATCCTCGGCGTGCTCACGGTGGGCGGCGAGTACGGCTGGGGCACCTGGAAGACCGTGCTCACCCAGGGGCCCACCCGGCTCGAGGTGTACGCCGGCAAGCTGCTCGCCCTCGCGCTCGCCGCGCTGGCCGTGGTGCTCGCCGTGTTCGCGGTCGGTGCGGTGGCCGCCGTGCTCATCGCGTCCGCCGAGGCGCAGCCGGTGCGCTGGCCGTCGGCCGGTGACCTGCTCACCGGCGTCGGCGCGGGGTGGCTCGTCGCGACGATGTGGGCGATGCTCGGTGCCGTGCTCGCGGTCGCGTTGCGTGCGGTGGCGTTGCCGGTCGGCCTGGGTCTGGTGTGGATGCTCGCGGTGCAGAACCTGCTCGCCGCGATCGCCGCCCCGCTGGTCGACTGGGTGGCGACCGCCCAGCGGGGGCTGCCGGGGCCGAACGCCGGGGCGCTGGCGGCGGCGCTGGGCGCGCCCGGGGACACCCCGGGGGTGGCGGCCACCGTCGGCGGCGGGCAGGCGGCGGTGGTGGTGTCCGCGTACCTGGTGGGTTTCGCGGTGGTCGGCGCGGCGCTGCTGCGCCGACGGGACATCGGCTGAGCGGGGACGGGGAGTGGACGTGGAGCGCGGGCGCGGTGACCGGCGGCGGTGGCTCCTGGACGGGCTGCTCGCCCTGGCGCTGCTGGCGATCGGGCTGGCCGGGACCGCGCCGGCCGGCCTGAACCAGGGTGTGCACGCCGGGCCGGTCGCCTACCCGCTGGTGGTGGTGGCGGCGCTCGCGGTGGCGGTGCGCCGACGCTTTCCGCTGCCCGCCCTGACCGTGGTCGCGGCCGCGGCCACCGCGTACCTGATGCTCGGCCAGCCGTACGGCCCGATCCTGCTGTCCTTCTTCGTCGCGGTCTACGCGGTGGCCGCGCACCGGCCGGTCCGGACCGCGGCGGTGGCCGGCGCGGTCACGTTGGCGGCGCTCGTGGGTTACGTCTTCGTCGGCGTGCGCCCGCCCGGCCCGGTCGGTCTGATGCCGGTCGCCGCCTGGGTGGTGGTGCCGTTCGCGGTCGGGGTCGCCGTGCGGCTGAGCCGGGAGGCCGCCGCCCGGAGCCGGACCGACGAGGCGCGAAGGTTGGCCGACGCGGAGCGGCTGCGGGTGGCCCGGGAGGTGCACGACGTGGTGGGCCACGGGCTCGCCGCGATCCACCTCCAGGCCGAGGTCGCGCTGCACCTGCTGGCCCGCCGGCCCGAGCAGGCCGAGGCGGCGCTCACCGCGATCAGCCGGACCAGCAAGGAGGCGCTCGACGAGTTGCGGGTCACGCTCACCGTGGTCCGCCGTGAGGAGGTGACCGACGAGCGCACGCCGGTGCCGGGGCTGGCGCAGCTCGGGCACCTGCGGGAGCGGCTGGCCGGCGCCGGGGTGCCGGTCACCGTCGAGACCACCGGCGATCCGCGCCCGCTGCCGGTGGCGGTGGACCTGGCCGCCTACCGGGTGGCGCAGGAGGCGCTGACCAACGTGCTGCGCCACGCCGGTGCGGCCACCGCCGCGGTCCGCGTCGGGTACGCGCCGGGGGCGGTCACCGTCGAGGTCACCGACACCGGCCGGGGCCGGCCCGCCCCGGCGGACCGACCCACCGGCTCCGGCCTGGCCGGCATGCGCGAACGGGTCACCGCGCTCGGCGGTACGTTCGACGCCGGGCCGGCCGCGTCCGGCGGTTTCCGGGTGCACGCCATGCTGCCCACGCGGGAGGTCACATGATCCGGGTGCTGCTCGCCGACGACCAGGACCTGGTCCGGATCGGCCTGCGCGCGCTGGTGGAGAGCGAGGACGACCTGACCGTCGTCGGGGAGGCCGCGGACGGGCTCGCCGCCGTGGCGGTGGCCCGCCGGGAACGCCCGGACGTGGTGCTGATGGACGTGCGGATGCCCGGTGTGGACGGCATCGAGGCCACCCGCCGCATCGTCGGCGACCCGGCGCTGGCGGGCACCCGGGTGGTGGTGCTGACCACGTTCGAGCTGGACGAGTACGTCTTCGACGCGCTCCGGCACGGCGCCAGCGGCTTCCTCACCAAGGACACCCGCCCGGTGGAGCTGCTGCGGGCGATCCGCCTGGTCGCCGAGGGCGAGGCGCTGCTGTCCCCGTCGGTGACCCGCCGGGTGGTCCGGGAGTTCGCCACCCGACCGGTCCGGGTGCCGCGCCCGCATCCCCGGCTCGACGCGCTGACCGACCGGGAACGTGAGGTGGTGGGGCTGGTCGGCGAGGGGCTGAGCAACGCCGAGATCGCCGAGCGGTTGGTGGTCAGCCCGGCGACCGCGCGTACCCACGTCAGCCGGGCCATGGTGAAGCTGGGCGCCCGGGACCGCGCCCAGTTGGTGGTCTTCGCGTACCAGTCGGGCCTGGTCGTCTCCTGACCCTGCGGCCGGGTCGGAGCGGGGGTGCGGGCGGCGGGCTACCCTAACGGTGGGCTGGACAGCCGGCCCGGCCGCACTGTGCCCGCCGATGACGACAAACGGGATGTTCGCGTGTTTGACACCTTGAGTGACCGCCTGTCCGGGATCTTCACCAAGCTCCGTGGCAAGGGCCGGCTCACCGACGCCGACATCGACGCCACCGCCCGCGAGATCCGGATGGCGTTGCTGGAGGCCGACGTCGCCCTGCCGGTGGTCAAGGGCTTCATCGCGAACGTCAAGGAGCGGGCCCGCGGGTCCGAGGTCTCCGAGGCGCTCAACCCGGCCCAGCAGATCATCAAGATCGTCAACGAGGAGCTGATCAACGTCCTCGGTGGCGAGGGGCGTCGGCTCCAGTTCGCCAAGAACCCGCCGACGGTGATCATGCTGGCCGGCCTCCAGGGCTCCGGCAAGACCACGCTCGCCGGCAAGCTGGCCCGCTGGCTCAAGGGCCAGGGCCACCAGCCGCTGCTGGTCGCCGCCGACCTCCAGCGCCCGAACGCCGTCGGGCAGCTCCAGGTGCTCGGCGGTCGGGCCGGCGTCGAGGTGTACGCCCCGGCGCCCGGCAACGGCGTCGGCGACCCGGTGCAGGTGGCCCGCGACTCGATCGAGCACGCCCGGCGCGCCGCCCGCGACATCGTCATCGTGGACACCGCCGGCCGGCTCGGCATCGACGCGGAGATGATGCGGCAGGCCGCCGACATCCGCGACGCGGTCCAGCCGGACGAGGTCATCTTCGTCATCGACGCCATGGTCGGCCAGGACGCGGTCCGCACCGCCGAGGCGTTCCGCGACGGCGTCGGCATCACCGGCGTGGTCCTCTCCAAGCTCGACGGTGACGCCCGCGGTGGCGCCGCGCTCTCCGTCCGGGAGGTCACCGGCCAGCCGATCCTGTTCGCCTCCACCGGCGAGAAGCTGGAGGACTTCGACGTCTTCCACCCCGACCGGATGGCCAGCCGCATCCTCGGCATGGGCGACGTCCTCACGCTGATCGAGCAGGCCGAGGCGGCCTTCGACTCCGATCAGAAGGAGAAGATGACCGCCAAGCTGATGGGCGGGGAGACCTTCACGCTGGAGGACTTCCTCGATCAGCTCATCGCGGTCCGGCGGATGGGACCGATCGCCAACGTGCTGGCCATGATGCCCGGCATGGGGCAGATGAAGGACCAGATCGCCGAGCTGGACGACAAGCACTTCGACCGCGTCACCGCGATCATCCGGTCGATGACGCCGGCCGAGCGCACCAACCCGAAGATCATCAACGGCTCCCGTCGGGCCCGCATCGCCGGCGGTTCCGGCGTCACCGTGATGGACGTCAACCAGCTGCTCAACCGCTTCGCCGACGCGCAGAAGATGATGAAGCAGATGGGCGGCATGATGGGCCTGCCCGGCGGTGGCCGGCGCAAGGCGACCAAGTCGCCGAAGAACAAGCGCAAGGGCACGAAGGGCGGCGGCGGTCGGCCGCGTACCGGTGCCGGGATGCCGGGCGGCTTCCCCGGCGGCATGCCGCAGCTCCCGCCGGGCCTGGACCCGGGTGACCTGGCCGGCGGCCAGGGCCTGCCCCCGGGCTTCAAGCTGCCGAAGATCGACTTCAACAAGCTGGGCAAGGGCGGGGACAAGGGCCCACGCTGACGCGTGTCGGTGACGGTGGGCGACGTCATCCTCTCCTAGGGTGATGTCGCCCCCGTGGAAGGAGATGTCAATGACCGCGGCCCCGATCCTGCCGGAGCGGCACGAGTGGACGGTCGACGACCTGGGCGACCTGCCCAAGGACCTTCCGTACGAACTGATCAACGGAAGGTTGATCGTGCCGTCGCCCACCCTGTTGCACCAGGACATGTGTGTCGAGTTGCTGCTCGCGCTTCGCGTCAACTGCCCGAAGGAGTACCAGGTCGGGATAGACCTGTCGATGCGGGTCGACCATCGGAACGAGCCCCGGCCGGACGTCGTCGCGGTGCTGCGGGGTAACGCCAACCGAAGCCCGCTGCCGGTCGAGGACGCGCTGCTCGCCGTCGAGGTCATCTCACCGACGTCCACCTTCCGCGACATGTACGACAAGGCCAAGGTCTACGCCCGCGCGGGTGTCCGCTCCTACTGGGTGCTCGACCCGATCAAGGAGAAGATCACGCTGACCGAGCACGTGCTCGGTGCCACCGGCGACTACGAACAGGTCGGCCAGACCGAGGACCTGTTCGTCACCGAGCGTCCGTGGAAGGTCTCGGTCGACCTGCCGGCGCTGACCGCGCGCCGCAACGACCTGCTGGCCGGCGAGGACGCGTGATCGGGTAGGACTGAGCACATGGCTCTGCATGTGCGCGGTGTGTTCCTTCCCGACGACGAGGTCCGGGATGTCTGGCTGGTCGGCGACCGGGTCACCTTCGAACCGGTGCCCGGCGCGGAGACGGTGGCCGACGGCGGCTTCGTGCTGCCGGGCCTGACCGACGCGCACTGCCACATCGGCATCGCCCGCGGCGGCGCGCCGATCACCTCGCTCGACCAGGCCCGGGAGTTGGCCCGGATCGACCGGGACGCCGGCGTGCTGGCGATCCGCGACGCCGGCTCGCCCTACCCGTACCCCGAGTTGGAGGATGAGCCGGAGCTGCCGCGACTGGCCCGCGCCGGCCGGCACGTCGCGCCGCCGAAGCGCTACCTGCGCGACATCGGCGTCGAGGTCGACGCCACGGAGGTGGCCGCGACAGTGGCGGCGCAGGCCGCCGCCGGCAACGGCTGGGTCAAGCTGGTCGGCGACTGGATCGACAGGGGCGTGGGCGACCTGGCGCCGGCCTGGGACGCCGACACGATGACCGCTGCGGTCGCCGCCGCGCACGCCGCCGGGGTACGCGCCGCGGTGCACACGTTCGCCGAGTCGGCAGTGGAGATCATGGTGCGGGCCGGGGTGGACTCGGTGGAGCACGGCACCGGGCTGAGCCTCGACCTGATCGACCTGATGGCCCGGCAGGGCACCGCGCTGGTCCCCACGATGATCAACATCCGGACGTTCGGCCACATCGCGGAGCAGGCCCGACCCAAGTTCCCCGGGTACGCCGACCACATGCTCGCCCTGCGCGACCGCTTCCCCGAGGTGGTGCGCGCCGCGCACGAGGCCGGCGTGCCGATCTACGTGGGCACCGACGCGGGCGGCGGCATCGACCACGGGCTCGCGGCCGAGGAGATGCTGCTGCTGCACGAGCAGGCCGGCATGTCCGCCGAGGACGTGCTGGCCGCCGCCTCCTGGCGGGCCCGGGAGTGGCTCGGCTTCCCCGGCCTGGTCGAGGGCGGCCTCGCCGACCTGGTGGTCTATCCCGAGGACCCGCGCTGCGACCTGCGCGTCGTCCGGTCGCCCCGCCGGATCGTGCTGCGGGGTCGCGTGATCCGCTGACGCCCCATCCGCCAGCGCGCGTCCGCCCCGTTCCCCCCGTCCCCCCGTCCCCCCGTCCGTCCGCCCGCCCGTCGGCGTGGCTGCTGTTTCACGGAAAGAGTGCTCATTTCGCATCGAATGGCCACGCTTTCCGTGAATTAGGGCCCGGCGCGGGGGTGGGCGTGGCCCGGCGCGGCGCGGCGCGGCGTGGGGGTGGCGTGGCGCGGGGGTGGGTGGGGTGGGGGTGGGGGTGGGTCAGTGTGGGGTGGTGGCGGACAGGAAGAGGTTCACGGCCAGGTCGGCCAGCTTGCCGGCGGTCTCGTCCACCGGCGCCCCGGGCAGCACGATGTGGCTCACCACCAGGCGCACGACGCTGTCCGCCGCGAACGCCAGGGCCGCCGGGTCGGCGTCGGGCAGGTGGCACCCGGCCCACTCCAGCAGCGCCGCGGTCGACTCGGTGAGCACCAGCTCGGAGCGGGTCGTCAGGTAGGGCAGCAGCTCGTCCGAGCCGCCCCGCGCGCTGGTCAGGATCGCCTTGACCAGCGGATTGTCGGCGGCTGCGGCGAGCGTCCGGCGGATCGCCGCGTACGCGGCCGCGCGCACGTCGGCGCCGTGCTCGCCGAGCGCGGCCCGGACCTCGCCGACGAAGCGGTCCACCTCGCGTCGGGCCAGCGCCTCGGCCAGGCCGGCCTTGGTGCCGAACTCGTTGTAGACCGTCTGCCGGCTGACGCCGGCGGCGCGCGCGACCGCGCCCATCCGTACGCCGTCCCAGCCGCAGGCCACGGTCTGCGCCCGGGCGGCCTCCACGATCGCGTCCCGTGCCTCACCCATCGCCGTCGAAGTCTACGGGTCGTCGGGGCGACACGGCGCGGGCCGGCTCCCCGGCGCAGCGGCGGCCCACGCGGCGCATAGGATGTGCGGTCATGGCACGCGTGCTCACTCCCCGTGCGGAGGACTTTCCCCGCTGGTACCAGGACCTGATCGCCAAGGCGAAGCTGGCCGACAACGGCCCGGTTCGGGGCACCATGGTCATCCGACCGGCCGGCTACGCCATCTGGGAGCGGATGCAGGCCGAGATGGACGCCCGGATCAAGGCGGCCGGCGCGGAGAACGCGTACTTCCCGCTCTTCATCCCGGAGAGCTACCTCAAGCGCGAGGCGGAGCACGTCGAGGGCTTCTCGCCGGAGCTCGCAGTGGTCACCCACGGTGGTGGCAAGCAGCTCGCCGAGCCGGTGGTGGTGCGTCCCACCAGCGAGACGGTGATCGGCGAGTTCATGGCCAAGTGGATCGACTCGTACCGGGACCTGCCGCTGCTGCTCAACCAGTGGGCGAACGTGGTCCGCTGGGAGCTGCGGCCCCGGATCTTCCTGCGCACCAGCGAGTTCCTCTGGCAGGAGGGGCACACCGCGCACGCCACCCGGGAGGACGCCCGGGCCTACGCCCGGCGCATCCTGCACGAGGCGTACGAGGATCTGATGGTCAACGTGCTGGGCATCCCGGTGGTGGTCGGCCTGAAGACCGCCCGGGAGCGCTTCGCCGGCGCCACCGCCACGTACACGTGCGAGGGCATGATGGGCGACGGCAAGGCGCTCCAGCTGGGCACCAGCCACGAGCTGGGCCAGAACTTCGCCAAGGCGTTCGACATCAGCTACTCGTCGGCCGAGGGCGGCCGGGAGCACGCCTGGACCACCTCCTGGGGCACCTCGACCCGGATGCTCGGCGGTCTGATCATGTGCCACGGCGACGACAACGGGCTGCGGGTGCCGCCGAAGCTGGCGCCGGTCCAGGCGTACGTGATGGTCGTCAAGGACGGCGAGGGCGTCGGCGAGGCGGCGGCCAAGCTGCGCGACGCGCTGCGCGACGCCGGGGTCCGGGTGGCGCTGGACGACCGCACCGACACCGCGTTCGGCCGCCGCGCCGTCGACGCCGAGCTGCGCGGCTACCCGGTCCGCGTCGAGGTCGGCCCGCGTGACCTGGCCGCCGGCAACGCGGTGGTGGTCCGGCGTACGGACGGCTCGAAGGCCCCCACGCCGGTGGCCGACGTGGTCGGCGCGGTGCTTGCCGCGCTGGAGGCCGACCAGCGGGCGCTGCACGACCAGGCGCTGGAGTTCCGCCGCTCGCGCACCGTCGAGGTGTCGACGCTGGCCGAGGCGATCGAGGCGTCCGCGACCGGCTGGGCCATGGTGCCGTGGTCGGCGGTCGGCGTGCCCGGTGAGGCGGAGGCGAACGCGCAGGGCGTCACGGTGCGCTGCCTGCTCCGCGCCGACGGTTCGGTGCCCGACACCGAGGACGAGCCCGACCTGGTGGCCATCCTCGCCCGCGCCTACTGAGGTGTAAGGAGGGGCCCCCGCTTAACGCATTCGGTAGAGGCGGGGGCCCCGCTTAACGAGCCGGGGAGGGTGAGCGTGCGGTTCGAACCGGGGCGGCTGGTCCTGCACCGCAACGTGCGGCACGGACGGATCGGGTGGGTACGGACGGCCCGCGTGGTCGCCGACGACGAGCGGGGCCTGCTGCTCTGGGTGCCCCGCGACGCGCCGGTGGCACACGAGGTGACCGCCGCCGGCCTGAACATGCGCGCGGTGCCGTTCGCCGAGTGGATCACGTCGTCGTACCGGCTGGCGCGCGGCCGGTGGAACGGCCCGCCGGTGCTGAAGTTCCTGCCCGCCGGCGCCGACCACTCCGTGTGGTGGTTCTCCGACGAGCGGGGCCGGTTCCAGAACTGGTACGTCAACCTGGAGGAGTCCGGGGTCCGCTGGGACGACGGCGCGGTGGCCGGGGTCGACATGGTGGACCAGGACCTCGACGTGGTGATCCACCCGGACCTGACCTGGGAGTGGAAGGACGAGGACGAGTTCGCCGAGCGGCTCGCCTTCCCGGAGCACTACTGGGTGACCGACGAGAAGGCGGTGCGCGCCGAGGGGGAACGGGTGATCCGGATCGCCGAGGCGGGCGAGTTCCCGTTCGACGGGACGTGGCACGACTTCACGCCGCCCGCGGAATGGGACGTTCCGGACGAGCTGCCACCCGGCTGGGACCGTCCGCCGGTGCGCTGACCGGGTGTCCTTCGTCACCGTCGGGTCGATAGGCAGCGCTCGGCCCGGGTCCGGTGCGAGCGCTCCGGGCCGGATCTGGCAGAATGGACCGCTGGTATCCGGCACGCGTCAGGCGCCCTCTAACCCGGGCGCGTCGCCAGTTCACCGAGCAGTCTCCGGCCCAAACCCCACTGTGCCGGTCGGCGCTCACCCGCCACACCGCCCGTACGGGCCGGTGAGATCGCAACAGGAGCGAAACAACTGTGGCCGTAAAGATCCGGCTCCTGCGGATGGGCAAGATCCGCAACCCGCAGTACCGCATCGTCGTCGCCGACTCGCGCACCAAGCGTGACGGTCGCGCGATCGAGTTCGTCGGTGTGTACCAGCCGAAGGAGGACCCTTCGGTGATCGAGGTCCGGTCGGAGCGGGTCCAGTACTGGCTCTCCGTCGGCGCGCAGCCGAGCGAGGCCGTGCAGCGCCTGCTGGAGCTGACCGGTGACTGGCAGAAGTTCAAGGGCCTGCCGGCCCCGCCGCCGCTGAAGGTCGCCCCGGAGCGGGCCGACCGCAAGGCGGCGTACGAGGCCGAGGCGAAGGCCGCCGCCGGCGTGGCGGACACCCCCACCAAGCCGGCCAAGAAGGCCGCCAAGGCGGGGGCCCCGAAGACGGAGGCCGCGAAGCCCGAGGCCGAGGCGCCGAAGGCGGAGGAGCCGAAGGCCGAGGCGCAGACCGGCGCCGAGTCCGGCGAGCAGGCCTGACATGGCGCTGCGTCCCGCCCTGGAGCACCTGGTCAAGGGGATCGTCGACCACCCGGACGACGTCCGGGTGCGGATGGTCGATTCCCGTCGGGGCAAGCGGCTCGAGGTCCGCGTGCACCCGGAGGATCTCGGCACGGTGATCGGGCGGTCCGGACGGACCGCCAAGGCGCTGCGCCAGGTGATCGGCTCCATCGGCGGACGTGGGGTACGCGTCGACATCGTCGACTCGTACTGATGCTTCTCGTCGTCGGCCGGATCGGCAAACCGCACGGCATCCGTGGTGAGGTCACCGTGGAGGTGCGGACCGATGAGCCCGAAGCACGGTTCGCCCCCGGTTCGGTACTGGTTACCGAGCCGGGGGTGGTGCCGGCCGAGCCCGGCGCCTGGCGGGTGCCGCCGACGCTGACCGTCGAGTCGGCGCGCTGGCACCAGGGCCGCCTGCTGGTCGTGTTCGCCGGCGTCCTGGGTCGCGACGTCGCCGAGGCGCTGCGCAACACGCTGGTCGGCGTGGACAGCGCCGACGTCGCCGAGCCGGCGGACCCGGAGGAGTTCCACGACCACCAGTTGGTCGGGCTCGCCGTGGTCACCCGGGACGGGGAGCAGCTCGGCGAGGTGGACCGCATCGACCACGCCCCCGCCTCCGACCTGTTGGTGGTGCGGCGCCCGGCGGGAACTCCCGTACTCGTTCCGTTCGTCAAGGCGATCGTGCCCGAGGTGGATCTCGCCGGCGGTCGCGTCGTCGTCGACCTGCCCGGCGGTTTGCTCGACCTCTAGCTGGAGCCACCGCATGCGCGTCGACATCGTGTCGATCTTCCCGGAGTACTTCGCCCCGCTGGACCTGTCGTTGATCGGCAAGGCCCGGGCGAGCGGGCTGCTGCGGCTGGCCGTACACGATCTGCGGACCTGGACCCACGACGTGCACCGCACGGTGGACGACACGCCCTACGGCGGCGGCCCCGGCATGGTGATGCGGCCGGAGCCGTGGGGTGAGGCGCTGGACGCGCTGGCCCCCGACGAGCTGAGCCCGGACGGCCACACGCTGCCCCGGCTGCTCGTCCCGTCGCCGGCCGGCGTCCCGTTCACCCAGGCGATGGCGCACGAGCTGGCCACCGAGTCGCACCTCCTCTTCGCGTGCGGCCGGTACGAGGGCATCGACCAGCGGGTGCTCGACCACGCGACGACCCGGATGCCGGTGACCGAGGTCTCGCTCGGCGACTACGTGCTCTTCGGCGGCGAGGTGGCCGTGCTGGTCATCCTGGAGGCGGTCACCCGGCTGCTGCCCGGGGTGCTCGGCAACGCCGGCTCGCTGGACGAGGAGTCGCACGCGCACGGGCTGCTGGAGGCCCCGCTCTACACGAAGCCGGCGAGCTGGCGTGACCTCGACGTGCCGGAGGTGCTCCGCTCCGGCGACCACGCCCGGATCGCCCGCTGGCGACGCGACGAGGCGTTGCGGCGCACCGCGGCCCGCCGCCCCGACCTGGTCGGCGCGCTGCCCCCGGAGAGCCTGGACCGGCGGGACCGGGCGGCGCTGGACCGGGGTGGGTTTTCCGCGCCGCCGGAGCATGTGGCAAAGTAGGGGGGTTGCCGCATCCGCCCACGCCGTGGGGGGCTGCGAGGACCCTCGACCGGGGTCGGCGTCGCCGGCCATCACCCGGGGGTCAGAATCACCCGTTCGCGCATCGACTGACGATGCGCCGTGAGCCTCACGAGGACGCAGCGATGAACATCCTGGACGCCCTTGACGCCCAGTCGAAGCGCGCCGACCTGCCCGACTTCCGTGCCGGTGACACCGTCAAGGTGCACGCGCGGGTCGTCGAGGGCAGCCGGTCCCGGGTCCAGATCTTCCAGGGCGTGGTCATCCGTCGCCAGGGTGACGGCCTGCGCGAGACCTTCTCGGTCCGCAAGATCAGCTTCGGTGTCGGCGTGGAGCGGACCTACCCGCTGAACAGCCCGGGCATCGACCGGATCGAGATCGTGACCCGCGGTGACGTGCGGCGCGCCAAGCTCTACTACCTGCGCGAGCTGCGCGGCAAGAAGGCCAAGATCAAGGAGCTGCGGGAGAAGCAGCCGGCGAACTGAACCACTGTTCGCCACGCCGCCCGAGCTGCGCGGATGTCGTATCGACCAGATCGCATTACCCTGGTCGATACGGGCGCAGCCGGACGGCGCGAAGCGGTCCACTGCCGCCCGTGGGGTCTTCGAGGAGACTCCCGGGCGGTAGTGTCGTTTCCGCGGCGAACCGGAGAGTGGCATGGTGCAGATGCTTGACGAGGACGGCACCGCCGATCCCTGGCGCCGGCGGGCCCGGCGTTCCCGGCGGCAGATGCCGCTCTGGCAGGAGTTGCCGCTGCTGCTCGTGGTGGCGTTCTGCCTCGCGGTGCTGATCCGCACGTTCCTGCTCCAGGCCTTCTTCATCCCGTCCGGGTCGATGGAGAACACGCTGCTCATCGGCGACCGGGTGCTGGTCAACAAGGTCGTCTACGACATGCGCGACCCGATCCGCGGCGAGGTCGTGGTGTTCCGCGGCACCGACCGCTGGGTCGCCCAGGAGGCGCCCGCCCCGCCGACCAACCTCGCCGGCAAGGTCGGCCGCACGCTCGGCGACCTCGTCGGGGTCAGCCGCCCCGGCGAGAAGGACTTCATCAAGCGCGTCATCGGGGTGCCCGGCGACAAGGTCTGGTGCTGCGACAAGGGCCGGGTCGTGGTCAACGGCACGCCGCTGGAGGAGCAGGCCTACGTCACCGAGGACTCCCCGGTCGACCTCCCGCCCAACCCGAAGGAGTGCCGCTCCCGGCAGTTCACCGAGGTGGTGGTGCCGCCGGGGCAGATCTTCGTGATGGGCGACCACCGGCTGGTGTCACAGGACGCCCGCTGCCAGGGGCCGGTGCCGATCGACAACGTGGTCGGCCGGGCTTTCATGATCGTCTGGCCGTCGCAACGGTGGACCAGCCTGCCCGTACCGAAGACCTTCGCGGACCTGCCGCGCGCGGACGCCGCGCCGGCCCGACCGGTCCCGGTCGATCCCGACCCGGTGGGGGGAGTCGTCCTGATCCTCCCGGTCGCAGCCACGCTGGTCGTTCTCCCGGGTTCGGGGCGACTGCGCCGCACCGGTGGACGTAGGCTCCTCCCGTGATTGACGAGCAGACCGAAAAGCCGCGCAGCTCCTTCTGGAAGGAACTGCCCATCCTCCTGGGTGTGGCGATCCTGGTCGCAGTGCTGGTTCGTGCCTTCGTGCTGCAGACCTTCTTCATCCCGTCCCCGTCCATGGAGAACACTCTCAAGATCGACGATCGGGTGCTGGTCAACAAGCTGGTCTACGACTTCCGCTCGCCGCACCGGGGCGAGGTGATCGTCTTCAAGGCGCCCACCGAGTGGAGCGGCAACCCCAACGGCGAGGACTTCATCAAGCGGGTGATCGGCGTCGGCGGCGACCACGTGGTCTGCTGCGACCGCACCGGCGGCCAGGAACGCCTGGTCATCAACGGCAAGCCGATCGACGAGCCGTTCGTCTACCCCGGCAACAAGCCCGCCGACCAGGACTTCGACGTCACCGTGCCGAAGGGTCGGCTGTGGGTGATGGGCGACCACCGGGAGGCCTCCGGCGACTCGCTGGAGCACTGGCAGCAGTCCGGTGAGGACATCACCGAGGCCACCATCGGAGAGGGCGAGGTCGTCGGCCGGGCCTTCACCATCTTCTGGCCGGTCGACCGGGCCACCTGGCTCACCGTGCCCAAGCAGTTCGACGGCATCCCCAACCCCTGACCGACGTGCGTGGTCGTTCGTCGGACGCGTCTGGCAGGCTGGTGCGGTGACCGTCTACACCCCTCGTCGCGCGGCCCGGGTGCTGCTGGTCGACGCGGCCGACCGGGTGCTGCTGTTCGAGGGCAGCGATCCGGCCCGGCCGGGGCACCGCTACTGGTTCACCCCCGGCGGCGGGCTCGATCCGGGCGAGACCCCGGCCCAGGGCGCGGCGCGGGAGCTGGCCGAGGAGACCGGCCTCCGGCTGACCCCGGCCGAGCTGGGCGCGCCGGTCTGGTCCGAGACCGTCGAGTTCCCGTTCGACGGCGTCTGGTACCGCCAGGAGCAGGAGTTCTTCCTCGTCCGGGTGCCCCGGTGGGAGGTCGACACCGCCGGCTTCGACGAGATCGAGCGGGCCAGCGTGCACGGGCACCGCTGGTGGGCGGTGACCGAGCTGGCCGCCACCACCGAGCGCTACTACCCGCCGGACCTGCCCGACCGGCTCGGCCGGGTGCTGACCGGGAGCGTCGGGTGCTGACCCCACCGCGCACTGTGGTGCGTCGCGACGGTGGCCTCTACGCGTTGGAGCGGGCGCTGCAACGGCGGGGCTTCCGGCACGTGGCGGGCGCCGACGAGGCCGGCCGGGGCGCCTGCGCCGGGCCGCTGGTCGCCGCCGCCGCGGTGCTGCCCGAGGGCCGGCGCGGCGAGATCGACGAGCTGGCCGACTCGAAGCTGCTCACCCCGGCGGCCCGCGAACGGGTCTACCACGAGGTGGTGGCACGGGCCCTGGCGTACGCCGTGGTGATCATCCCGGCCGAGGAGGTCGACGCGCGGGGGCTGCACGTGTGCAACCTGGCCGCGATGCGCCGGGCGCTCGCCTCGCTCGACACCCGCCCGGACTACGTGCTGACCGACGGCTTCGGGGTGGACGGGCTCGACGTGCCGGGGCTGGCGGTCTGGAAGGGGGACCGGGTGGCCGCCTGCGTCGCGGCGGCGAGCGTGCTCGCCAAGGTCACCCGGGACCGGCTCATGGTGGAGCTGGACGGGCGCTTCCCCGGCTACGGCTTCGCCGAGCACAAGGGCTACATCACCGCCGAGCACAGCGCGGCGCTGCGGGAGCGGGGGCCCTGCCGGGAACACCGCTTCTCGTACGTGAACGTGGCGGCCGTCTCCGGGCGCGACGGGCGGCCGCCCCGCGCCCGCCGTCCGGCCGGCGGGGAGGCGGAGGCGGCGCTCTTCGGGCGTCCGGACGAGCCGATGGAGCACTCCGGCGCGCCACGGGGTACCGTCGGCGTGGCGTTGGGCGAGCAGCCTCGACCTCCGGCGTCGGTGGGGGAAGATGTGGTCATGGAAGGCGGAGTGCGATGAGCGCGGAAGATCTCGAGAAGTACGAGACCGAGATGGAGCTGCAGCTCTACCGGGAGTACCGCGACATTGTCCGCCAGTTCTCCTACGTGGTGGAGACCGAGCGCCGGTTCTACCTGGCGAACCAGGTGGACCTGCACGTCCGCAACTCCGACGGCGAGGTCTACTTCGAGGTCGAGATGCACGACGCGTGGGTGTGGGACATGTACCGTCCTGCCCGTTTCGTCAAGAACGTCCGAGTAATGACGTTCAAGGACGTCAATGTGGAAGAGCTCGAAAAGCCCGACATCTCGCTTCCCGCAGATTCCGGCTTCGGCGGCTGACCCCCCGGGGGCCGCAACCGCCCGCCGGCCGAGCGTGATCACTCCGCCGGCACCACCACCTCGACGCGCTGCACCAGGTTGTTCGCGAACCCACCCCGGTTCCACGGCTGCTCGACCGGCTGGGTCCGCCCGGACGCGTCAGTCGCCCGTGCCCCCAGCACGTACCGCCCCGGCGTCGCCGTCCACGCCACCGACCACCGGCGCCACGCCCACCCGCCCCCGGTGGGCTCGTCCAGGGCCGCCGGCGTCCAGGTGCCCCCGCCGTCGAACGTCACCTCGACCGACGTCACCGGCGCGTGCCCCGACCAGGCGCGACCGTCCACCGTGCACGCGCCGGGGCGCAGCACCCGGGTGCGGGTCATGAAATCCGGGAACCCGGGCGGACGCACCAGCGCGCGCGGCTCGATCCGGGTCACCGGCACGCCCGGATCGTCGGCGTCGGTCCGCAGCCGGTAGGCCACCGCGTTCTGGTAACCGTCGAACGGCTCGGTCGACACGCGGATGTCGCGCAGCCACTTGACGTGCGCCATGCCGTACCACCCGGGCACGATCAGCCGCAGCGGGGCGCCGTGCTGCGGCAGCAGCGGAGCGCCGTTCATCTCGTACGCCAGCAGCACCTCCTCGCGCAGCGCGTCGGCCACCGGCAGTGACCGCTGGTAGTCCTGCTCGACGCCGCGCTCCACCCCGTGGTCGGCGCCGGTGAACACCACGTCCACCGCGTCGGCGGGCAGGCCGGCCTCGCGCAGCAGCGGAGCCAGCGGGGTGCCCGTCCACTCGGCGTTGCCCACCGCCTCCACCAGCCAGGGCTGGCTGACCGGACGCGGACGCAGCAGCGCCCGGCCGTTGCCGGCACACTCCAGCGTGACCTGCCGGGTGACCGAGGGCCGCTCCCGCAGCGCCGCCACGTCCCACCGGAGCGGACGCTCGACCGCCCCGGACACGGTCAACGCGTGCGCACTCTCGTCCACGTCCGGGATGTCGTAGTGGATGAGCAGGTAGTGCAGGCCGGCCGGCGTCACGTCGTACCGCAACGCCTCCAGCGGGATGCCGTGGTTGCGCGCGGCGAGCTGAAGCTCCTCGGTGCTGATCGCCTCGTCCGGGCCGGCGACCCGCGACGGGCGGCTGACGTCGTCCACGGTGGTCATCGCTGCTCCAACGTGTCGTAGCCGACGAACTCGAACATCCGCACACCCCGGGCCAGCGGTCGGGGCGGCCCGGTGAAGCGGTGCGCGCCGACGCCCACCCCGTCGGCCGGGCTGCTCACCGCCACCGGCACGAAGCCCTCCTCGGCGAACCAGTCGCAGATGGCGGGCACCAGGTCCGGCTCCCGCCGGTGCCGGGTCCACAACACGGTGCCGCCGGTGGCGCAGAGCGAGGCACAGTGCCGCACCGTCGACCGGATGTCGTCGTCGCCGACGTTGCCGAAGATGCCGCAGGCCAGCACCAGATCCGCCGGGACCAGGTCGGTGTAGCGGTCGGTCAGGGACGCGTCGCCGGTGACCACCTCCACGCCGTTCAGCCCCGCGTCGGCGGCGGCCCGGCGGGCCGGCTCGGTGTTGCGCGGATCCAGCTCGACCAGGCGGGCGGTCACGTCCCGGCCACGGGGATGGGTGGCGAGCACCGGGATCAGGTCGCGCCCCTGACCGGCGCAGAGGCTGATCGCGCGCAGCGGGCCGGGCGGCGCCGCGTCCAGCGCCTCGGCGATCCGGTGGCGCACCTCGACGAGTCGCCGGGACAGCGCGGAATCGGGCTGGTCGTAGTCGCGGTGCCAGGCGTACCAGTCCTTCGTCACGCGGCCAGCATAGGCGGCCCGGCCATAGCAGATCCGCCCCCGGTTTCGGGCGTCGTCCACAAGCCGGTGCCCGTCCACAGCGTCGCCCGCGGGCGGTGGCGGGAGGCCGGGGGGCGGGGGCAGAGTGCGCGGCATGGCTACCCCGATCGGTCGCGCCGGCCCGGCCGTGCTGCTGGTGCTGCTCCTCACGCCGGTCCGGCCCGCCGAGCCGGCCCCCCGCCCGGCGCCGGCCGGTCCGGCGCCGGCTGCGGCACCGGGGACTCATCCGGCGGCGCGCTTCCGGTGGCCGCTACCCGGCCCACCCCGCGTGGCGCGACGGTTCGACCCGCCACCGGAACCCTGGTTGTCCGGGCACCGGGGCGTGGACCTCGTGGCCGCACCACACGCCGAGGTACGCGCCGCCGGGGCCGGCACGGTCCTCTTCGCCGGCTCGGTGGCCGGGCGGCCGGTGATCACCGTCGGGCACGGCGACGGGCTGCGCACCACCTACGAACCGGTCCGCTCCCGGCTCGCGGCCGGCACCCCTGTCGACGCCGGTGACCCGCTCGGCGACCTGCTCGCCGGGCACCCCGGCTGCGCCGTCGCGGCCTGCCTGCACTGGGGCCTGCGCCGCGGCACCGACTACCTGGACCCGCTCGCCCTGCTCGGGCTGGGCCGGGTCCGGTTGCTCCCGCTCGACCCGGCGACGGCCGGCCGGGCGGACGCTCAGCCCTGGGCGAGCAGCGTGGGCAGCCGCACGGCCAGCCGGTCGTACTCCTCGGGCGTGTTGTAGACCTGGCCGCACAACCGCAGGTAGCCCCGACCGTTCCAGCCGGCCACCGACACCTCGGCGGCCAGCCGGTCCGCGATCCGGGCCCGCAGCGCCCGGGCTGCCTCCAGGGTCGTCGCGACACCGGGCGGCAGCGGCACGAGCCGCATGGCGACCGCCGGTCCGCCGGGCGCCGGCAGCCGCTCCGGCGCCACCCCGAGCGCATCCCCGACCACCCGTTGTCCGTACGCGGCCAGCGCCGCGTTGTGCGCGCGCACCCGGTCCACACCGAGGCTGCGCAGCGTGAACAGGCCGACCGGGGCGGCCAGCCAGCCGGTGTAGTCGAGAGTGGCCTGCCACTCGACCCGGGTGGGGAACCCACTGCCCTGCTCCCACGAGACGACGAGTGGCTGGATGCGCTCCCGCCACGGCTCCGCCACCACCAGCGCGGCGGTGCCGCGCGGCGCGTACGCCCACTTGTGCAGGTTGCCGACCCAGAAGTCGGCGCCGACCGAGGCCACCGAGGCCGGCAGCATGCCCGGCGCATGCGCGGCGTCCACCAGCACCGGCACACCCCGCTCACGCGCCACCGCGACGAGCGCCGCCGCCGGGAACAGCCGGGCGGTGGGCGAGGTGAGCTGGTCGACGATCAGCAACCGGGTCCGCCCGGGGCGCAGCCCGGCCCGGACGATCTCGACGATCTCCTCGTCGGTGGCCGTCAACGGCACCGGCAGGGTTCGGGACACCGCCCCGGTGCGCTCGCACTCCCGGGCCACCGACAGCGCGACCGCCCCGTACCCGTGGTCGGTGGTCAGCACCTCGTCGCCCGGGCCCAGCCCGAGCGACTGCAACACCACGGCCGCGCCGGCGGTGGCGTTGCCGACCAGGGCGGTGCCGTCCGGATCGGCGCCGAGGAAGGTGGCCAGGTGCCGCCGGGCATGGGTGATCCGGTCGACCAGGCCCTGGCTGAAGAACCGCAGCGGGTTGGCCTCCATCTCGTCGCGCAGCCGCTGCTGGGCGCGCTGCACGGCGATCGGCACGGCACCGAACGAACCGTGGTTGAGGTGGCTGACGGACGGGTCGAGGGAGAAGAGCAGCCGAGCCCCGGGAATCGGCTCGGGCGGCTGCGGCACCGTCATCCGTCGATGGTAGCCCGCCGTGGATCATCTCCGGCCGCTTCCGTCAGGCCCGCGGGTGCGCCTGCCGGTAGGCCGCCCGCAGCCGCTCGACCGAGACATGCGTGTAGATCTGGGTGCTGGCCAGCGACGAGTGCCCGAGCAGTTCCTGGACGGCGCGCAGATCCGCGCCCCCTTCCAGCAGGTGGGTCGCGGCCGAGTGGCGCAGCCCGTGCGGCGTCACCCGCGGCACGCCGGCCGCGGCGGTCCAGCCGGCCACGATCCGCCGGGCGGTGGTCGGGTTCAGTCGCCCGCCCCGGGCCCCGAGCAGCAGCGCGCCACCCGAGCCCGGCGTCACCAGGGCCGACCGGCCGGCGTCGAGCCACGCGTCCAGCGCCCGCTGCGCCGGGACCCCGTACGGCACCGCCCGCTCGCGACCGCCCTTGCCCAGCACGCGTACCACCCGGCGGGCCTGGTCGACGTCCGTGACGTCCAGCCCGCACGCCTCGCTGATCCGCACCCCGGTGCCGTAGAGCAGTTCGAGCAGCAGCCGGTCCCGCAGCAGCACCGCCTCCGGCGGACCGGCCCCGGCACCGGCTTCGGCTTCGGTCTCGGCGGGCAGTCCTGTGTCCCGGTCGGCGGCCTGTGCCGGGGCGTCCATCAGGGCGGCGGCCTGGTCGGCGCGCAGGACGGTGGGCAGCGCCCGCTGGGCCCGGGGGCTGGCCAGCGGCGCGGCGACGTCGGCGGTGAGCAGGCCGGCCCGGTGCGCCCAGGCGCTGAAGGTCCTGGCGGCGGCGGCCCGGCGGGCCAGCGTCGTCCGGGCGGTCCCCATGGTCCGCTGCCGGGCCAGCCAACTGCGCAGCACCGCGAGGTCCATCCCGGGCAGGTCGACGCAGCCCATCCGCACGGCGTGATCCAGCAACGAGACCACGTCCGTGACGTACGCCCGGACGGTGTGCGCGGAGCGGTTGCGCACCCGGGACAGGTGGTCGGCGAAGTCGTCCACCGCCGCCCGCATCGACGCCGGCAGCTCCTCGTGCGCGGCCCGCGTCCCGCGCTTCCGCTCAGCCACCGGAGACCTCCGCCCGCCGTCGACGCGCGTGCCCACGCCGGCGGCGACCGCGTTCGTCGATCACCGGTCCAGCCTACGACCCCGGTGTGTCGTCGGCGGGCGGTGTGGCCCGCCGCGCGGGTGGCGACGCGAGCGCGTAGCCGTCGTCCCGGCGCACCACCATGGCCAGCTCCTCCAGCATGGACAGTTTGCGCATCGCGGTGCGGAGGTCCACCCCGGCCCGTGCCGCGACGCTCTCCACGTCGATCGCCCGGCGGCGGGGCAGCGCCTCCAGCACCTGGGTCGCGTCGTCGTCGAGCCGGTCCCGTGGGCGCTCGGCGGCACGGGCGAGTGGGGCCAGGTCGTCGCCGATCCGGCCCACCTCCTCCAGCACGTGTGCGACGCCGGTGACCAGCCGGGAGTATGGCTCCTCGCGGAGCGCCTGGTGCCCGCCCACCGACATGGCCGAGGTGACCGGCCCCGGCACCACCATCGCGGGCCGCCGGAGGCCGAGCGCCCGGTTGAGGGTCTGGGTGGCGCCACTGCGGGCGGCCGCCTCGACCAGCACCGTGCCGTTGGTCGCCGCGGCGATGACCCGGTTGCGGATGAGGAACCGTGGGCGTAACGGCTCGGCGCCCGGCATCCACTCGCTCACCAGCAGCCCGGTCTCCGCGATCCGGTCGAACAGCGCGGCGTTGCCCATCGGGTACGGGCGGTCCAACCCGCAGGCCAGCACCGCTATGGTGCGCCCGCCCGCGGTCAACGCCCCCCGGTGCGCCGCGGAGTCGATGCCGAACGCCCCGCCGGACACGACCGTCCACTCCCGGTCGGCGAGCCCGTAGCCCAGCTCCGTGGCGACGTGCAAGCCGTAGGGGGTGGCCGCCCGCGCGCCGACCACGGCCACCGAGCGTTCCAGCGCCTCGCCGAGGGGCCAGCCGCCACGGACCCAGAAACAGAGCGGGGGATCGGTCTCCACGTCGACCCGTCGGGTGGCGTCCGGAAGCACCAGCTTGCGGAGATCGGCCACCCGCGACGGCCACTCGTCGTCCTCCGGGGTGACCAGCCGCGCGCCGAGCCGCTCGGCGCGCGTCAGCGCCTCCGCCGCGACCGCCCGGGCATCGGCGGCCGCCGTCCGGGCCCGCACGGCGGCCCGGAGCGTACGGTCCGGCGCGTCACCGGCCAGGAGCAGGTCGAGCGCGGCGACCGGGCCGTGCCGGCGGACCAGGTCGTGGACCGACCGGGTGCCCGGCTCGGCGAGCCAGGTCAGCGCGACCCGGGCCAGTCTGCGGTCGTCAGCGGCGGTCATCTGCCCTCTCCCGTCCTGAGGTGGATCGCCTCCCCGATGTCGTGACCGTCCGGCCGGTCCCGCCCGTCGAGGTCGGCGATGGTCCACGACAGCCGCAGGACCCGGTCGTAGCCGCGCGCCGACAGCGACCCGGTGTCGAGGCGGCGACGCAACTCCCGGGTGACCCCGGCCGGCAGGTGCCACGGTGGCCGGCGCAGGTGCGGGCCGGGTACGTCGGCGTTCACCCGGTGCCCGGTGGGCGTCCAGCGGTCGGCCGCGGCGCGGCGCGCCTTGATGACCCGGGCGGCCACGGTCGCCGACGACTCCTGCGGCGTGCCGGTCTGCAACAGTTCCGCCGCGCGTACCGGCATCAGTTGCACCTGCACGTCGACCCGGTCGAGCAGCGGCCCCGACAGCCGGCCGAGGTAGCGTCGCCGGGCCTGCGGGGCGCACTCGCAGTCGACGTCGCCGGACGGCTTCGCGCAGGGGCAGGGGTTGGCGGCCAGCACCAGTTGGGAACGGGCCGGGTATTCGGTGGCGCCTCGGGTGCGGGCGACCCGGACCCGCCCGCTCTCCAGCGGCTGACGCAGCGCCTCCAGCGCGGCCTTGCTGAACTCCGGTGCCTCGTCGAGGAAGAGCACACCCCGGTGGGCCAGCGACACCGCGCCGGGCCGGGCCAGCCCGGAGCCGCCACCGACCAGCGCGGGCACCGTGGCGGTGTGGTGCGGCGCCTGGAAGGGTGGACGACGCAGCAGCCCGCCCCCGGGCGGCAGCAGGCCGGCGATCGAGTGCAGCGCCGTCACCTCCAGGGCGGCGTCGTCGTCCAGCTCCGGCAGGATCGACGGCAGCCGCTCGGCGAGCATGGTCTTGCCGGCTCCGGGCGGGCCGAGCAGGGCGAGGTGGTGGCCCCCGGCGGCGGCGATCTCGAGCGCCCGACGACCGAGGGGCTGCCCGGCGACGTCGCTGAGGTCGGGGCCGGCGGGCGGGCCGGCCGGGGCCTGCGCCGGCGGGGCGAGCAGCGGCGTGCCGTCGCGGACGTGCGCGACGAGCCGGTGCAGCGTGTCGACGCCGTGCACCAGTACGCCGGGGATGACGGCGGCCTCCGCGGCGTTGCCGGCGGGCACCACGACGCGCGGGCATCCGGCCCGGGCGGCGGCGGCCACCATGGGCAGGGTGCCCCGGACCGGGCGGACGGTGCCGTCGAGACCGAGCTCGCCGAGGATGACGGTGGCCTCGAGGGCGACCGGCGGTAGTTCGCCGGAGCCGGCGAGCACGGCCACGGCGATGGCGAGGTCGAACGCGGAGCCGTACTTGGGCAGGGTGGCCGGGAGCAGGTTGAGCGTGATCCGGCGGTTGGGCCACTTCTGACCGGAGTTGACGATGGCGGCGCGGACCCGGTCCCGGGCCTCGTGCAGCGCGGTGTCCGGCAGGCCGGAGATGATCACCGCGGGCAGGCCGGGCGCGAGGTCGGCCTCGACCTCGACCAGCTGCCCGGACACGCCGGCCAGCCCGACGCTGAGGACCTTGGCGTAGCCCATGTCAGAACGCGCCTCGGAGGTGCTCCACGCGGGCGCGGCCGGTGGCCGGCAGCCGGACCGAGAGCACGTCGAACCGGACCTCGTCGGCGGTGGTGCCGGTTTCGGCGAGCCAGCGGACGGCCAGGCCGCGCAGCCGACGCGCCTTGGCCCGGACCACGGCCTCGGCGGGGGAGCCGTACCGCTCGGTGCGCCGGGTCTTCACCTCGCAGAAGGCGAGGACCGGACCCTCCCAGGCGATGATGTCGATCTCCCCGTCGGGGCAGCGCCAGTTGCGGGCGATCGGGCGCAGCCCGGTCTCGATCAGGTGCCGCAGCGCGCACCGTTCGCCGTAGGCGCCGACGGCCTGGTTCCGGTTCGTCATGCCGGTCAGGATGCGACCGGCGGGCACGGCCGCGCAGGTCTGCCGCCACCGGCCTGTGGACGAGGGTGGGCTTGTGGACGGGCTCACGATCTCGCCCCCGATCTGCTACGGAAACGGTCCACGACGCCACTCCTGGTGATCGCGCGGCGACCCGGGCGCTGCGGTGGTGAGCTGCGATGACGCTCCGGCCGGCCCGAATGGCGTGGCTGGTGCCGGTCGCATACCGTGCCCGTCGTGGACGGACGACGGAGCTATCCCGAGGATCAGCAGGAACCGCGGTGGGGCGACCGCGGGTACGAGTCGGACTGGCGTGCCGCGGGCGAGCCGCGCTACCGCGACGACGACTACCGCGCCCCGGAGCAGCGGGCGGGCGAGGGCCGGTACGCGGACCCGGGCCGGTATTCCGCCGCCGATCCGCTGGTCGACGACACGAGTGGTTGGCGGTCGCAGCGACCGGACGACCCGGAGGTCTCCGGCGAGCTGCCGGGGCGCGCCGGGCGGCGGGCGGCCCGCGAGTCGGCGGCCGGGCACGGGGACGACCGGCTCGGCGCGGTGTCCCGCAGCGGCGTCGACGCGCTCGGCACCGCGTCGCGCGGGGCACCGGATCCGCTCGGGTCGCGCGGGGCCGAGGCTCTCGCCGGGGGCGCCGACCCGACCCGTTCCACCTCGTTCGGGGGTTTCGGGACGGACTCGTCCGCCGTGAGCGCCGATCCGGCCCGTGCCGCCTCGTTCGGGGGTTTCGGGGCGGACCCTGCCGCCGGGGGCGCCGATCCGGCCCGTGCCGCCTCGTTCGGAAGTTTCGGTGCGGACGCCCCGGCCGGGAGCGCCGACCCGGCCCGACCCGGCCCGCTCGGCGGCTATCCGATCGTGGACACCGGCCGGTCGGGCGAGCCCGCCACGGCCGGCGGCACGCAGATCTCGGTCGGTGGCCGGCCGAGCCCGGGCGCGGCCACGTCGCTGACGATCGGTGAGCGTCCGGCCGGCCCGGCGGAGCCGGCGGCGCCGGTGAACCCGCTGGAGATGCCGACCGGCCCGATGCCGGCGGTCGTGCCCCGGCCGGACGGGCCGCCGCCCGGTGACGGCGTCTACCGGACCCGGCGGCCGGCGTTGGCGGTGCTGCTGGCGGCGCTGGTGCTGGTGCTGGAGGTGCCGGCGTTCCGGGTGCTGCTGCACGGTCTGGTGGGTGATCCGGTCTCCACCTCGCACGTCGTGGTGGGCACGTTCCTGGTGGTCGGGCTGCCGATCTTCGGCGCCGGGCTGTACGGGCTGCGCACCGGTGGGTTGGCGCTCGCCGACGGCAGCCGTGGCTGGCTCCGCCCGCCGACCGCGTACCTGACCGTCGGCCTGGTGCTCTTCGTCGCCGCCGCGCTCGCCGCGCGCTGAGCGTCGGCAGCGACCCGGGAGACGATCAAGGACGACCGAGCACCCCGGGGCCGGGGTGCGGAGAAGGCGCGTACACTGGTCAACTGGCGACCGCCTCGCGCGGTCGACCTCGCGTGCCCTCTCCACGGTCCTCCTGTGGAGCGACGGCCTCCCTGGTCCCGGTCCTTGATCCGGGCCCACCCTGGCCGGCGACCGGGCGCCAGGCGTCCGGCCGCCGGCCGGACGGACAACCAGGGACGAAGTAGGAGTACCCACCATGGCCGTCGTGACCATGCGTCAGCTGCTGGAGAGCGGTGTGCACTTCGGGCACCAGACCCGGCGCTGGAACCCGAAGATGAAGCGCTTCATCTTCACCGAGCGCAACGGTATCTACATCATCGACCTGCGCCAGACGCTCGACTACATCGAGAAGGCGTACGCGTTCATCCGCACCACCGTCGCGGGCGGCGGCAGCATCCTGTTCGTCGGCACCAAGAAGCAGGCCCAGGAGGCCATCGCCGAGCAGGCGACCCGGGTCGGCCAGCCGTACGTCAACCACCGCTGGCTCGGTGGCATGCTGACCAACTTCCAGACCGTGTACAAGCGGCTCCAGCGGATGAAGGAGCTCGAGGCCCTGGGTGACCTGAGCGGCACCGCCGCCGGTTACACCAAGAAGGAGACCCTCCAGCTCTCCCGCGAGAAGATCAAGCTCACCAAGACCCTCGGTGGCCTGCGGGACATGCAGAAGCTCCCGGCCGCGGTCTGGATCGTCGACACCAAGAAGGAGCACATCGCCGTCGACGAGGCCCGCAAGCTGGGCATCCCGGTGATCGCCGTGCTGGACACCAACTGCGACCCGGACGAGGTCGACTTCCCGATCCCGGGCAACGACGACGCCATCCGCTCGGCCGAGCTGCTGACCAAGGTCGTCGCCGCTGCCGTCGCCGACGGCCTGATCGCCCGTTCCGGCCGTGGCCGGGGCGGCGACGAGAAGCCCGAGGCGGGCCAGGTCGGCGCCGACGAGCCGCTGGCCGAGTGGGAGCGCGAGCTGCTCGAGGAGCCGAAGAAGGCCGACGAGCAGCCGGCGCCCGCTGCCGCCGAGCAGCCGGCCGCCGCTGCCGCCGAGCAGCAGCCGACCCCGGCCGCTGCCGAGCAGCCGGCGACCGCCGCCGCGGAGTGATCGCACCGTCGTGTCCCCGCCGTCCGGTTCTCCGCCGGCCGGCGGGGCGCGGCGGACACACCGGGCGACACCGGCCCGGTTCCGGGTAACCGGCAGCCAGACCATCCCACCGCAGTAGTCACAGACACCGAAGAGAGAGTCATGTCCAACTTCACCGCCGCGGACGTCAAGAAGCTCCGGGACCTCACCGGCGCCGGCATGATGGACTCCAAGAAGGCGCTGACCGAGGCCGAGGGCGACTTCGACAAGGCCGTCGAGATCCTGCGCGTCAAGGGCGCCAAGGACGTCGGCAAGCGGGCCGGTCGCACCGCCGCCAACGGTCTCATCGCCCACTCCGGCCAGGCGCTGCTCGAACTCAACTGCGAGACCGACTTCGTCGCCAAGAACGACGCCTTCATCGCGCTGGCCCAGCAGCTGGTCGAGCACGGCGTGACCAGTGGCGCCACCAACGCCGAGGAGCTGCTCGCCAGCACCATCGACGGCAAGAGCGTGGCCGACCTGATCCAGGAGCAGTCCGCCAAGATCGGCGAGAAGCTGGTGCTGAACCGCTTCGCCAAGCTCGACGGCACCACCGCGGTCTACCTGCACCGCAAGAGCCAGGACCTGCCCCCGGCGGTCGGCGTGCTGGTGCAGTACTCCGGCAAGACCGACGAGGCCGGCGACGCGGACGCCCGTGGCGTCGCGATGCAGATCGCCGCGATGCGGCCGAAGTACCTCACCCGTGACGAGGTGCCCGCCGAGACGGTCGAGTCCGAGCGGCGCATCGCCGAGCAGACCGCCCGCGAGGAGAACAAGCCCGAGGCGGCGCTGCCGAAGATCGTCGAGGGCCGGGTGAACGCCTTCTTCAAGGACTTCGTCCTGCTGGAGCAGGCGGCGGTCGCCGACAACAAGAAGACCGTCAAGCAGGTGCTGGCCGAGGCCGGCATCGAGGTGACCCGCTTCGTGCGGTTCGAGGTCGGCCAGGCCTGAGCCGTCGCACCGGGCCGGTGGTCCGGGCGCAGCGAGAACGTGGACGAGGAGGCCGCCGGTGTACGCGAGAGGCACCGCGGCCTCCTCGTCACATAGGGTCGGCAAGGGCAGGTACGCGACGCTCGCGCGGTGCGCGGGGAAGAAGGGGCGGGGCGGATGACGCAGGTTGTGAGTGACCGGAGCCTGGCGGCGGATGACCCGACCGCCCCTCCGCCCGGTCGGTCCCGTCGGGTGGTGCTGAAGCTCTCCGGTGAGGTCTTCGGCGGCGGCGCGATCGGCGTGGACCCGGACGTGGTGCAGGGCATCGCCCGCCAGATCGCCACCGTGGTCCGCCGCGGGGTGCAGGTCTCCGTGGTGGTCGGCGGCGGCAACTTCTTCCGCGGCGCCGAGCTGCAGAAGCGCGGCATGGACCGCGCCCGCGCCGACTACATGGGCATGCTCGGCACGGTGATGAACTGCCTGGCGCTCCAGGACTTCCTGGAGAAGGAGGGCATCGAGACCCGGGTGCAGAGCGCCATCACCATGGCCCAGGTCGCCGAGCCGTACATTCCGCTGCGGGCGATCCGGCACCTGGAGAAGGGCCGGGTGGTCATCTTCGGCGCCGGCGCCGGGATGCCCTACTTCTCCACCGACACGGTGGCCGCCCAGCGCGCGTTGGAGATCCGCGCGGACGTGGTGCTGATGAGCAAGAACGGCGTGGACGCGGTCTACACCGCCGATCCCCGGATCGACCCGACGGCGAGCAAGCTCGACTCGATCACCTTCTCCGAGGTGCTGCGCCGCAACCTGCGGGTGGCCGACGCCGCCGCGTTCAGCCTCTGCATGGAGAACGGCCTGCCGATGCTGGTCTTCGGCGCCCAGGGCGACGACACGATCGTCCGGGCCGTCGGCGGTGAGAAGATCGGCACGCTGATCACCGCCTGACCGGCCCGCCGGACCGGCAGCGGTCCTCTGCCACAGCCCCAGCACAGCCCACGACGAGCGACAGAAGGAGGCGAGGAGACCGGTGATCGACGACACCCTCCTCGAGGCGGAGGAGAAGATGGAGCGTGCCATCGAGCACGCCAGGGAGGAATTCGGCGGGATCCGCACCGGTCGCGCCAACGCCGCCATGTTCTCCCGGATCCTCATCGACTACTACGGCAGCCCGACCCCGCTGCCGCAGATGGCGTCCATCGCGGTGCCCGAGCCGCGCATGGTGATCATCAAGCCGTACGACACCTCGCAGACCAACGCGATGGAGAAGGCGATCCGCGACTCGGACCTCGGGGTCAACCCGAACAACGAGGGCAACCAGCTGCGCATCGTGCTCCCGCAGATGACCGAGGAGCGGCGCCGCGAGATGATCAAGGTGGCCCGGCAGAAGGGCGAGGAGGCGAAGGTCGCCGTCCGCAACATCCGCCGCAAGGGCAAGGAAGAGCTGGACCGCCTGGTCAAGGACGGCGAGGTCGGCGAGGACGAGGGCCGGCGCGCGGAGAAGGACCTGGACGACCTGACCCAGCGTTTCGTCGCCACGGTGGATGAAATGATCAAGCACAAGGAGAGCGAGCTGCTCGAGGTCTGAGCGGCCCGCGTACTCCGTGACGGCACCGCGCCGCCGTCGCCCGGGACCCGGGCGACGGCCCGGTGCCGTCGTCGTGCCCGGCGGCGTCCACCCTCGACGTCGGCCGGTTGCAGTAGGCTCGGCACGATTCGGCGACCACCACCGGATGAACGGCGGGGATCGTCAGGTCGTCGGTCGGTCAACAGGAAGTCTCACGCCGGTAGGGGATGGTCTTGGTCTTGCGTCATGTGGTGGCTTTCGTACCGTCTGCCGGTGCGTGATGTCCCACCCCGACCCCTACGGCAGCACCGAGCCGCGCGGCTGGGACCGCTCGGCTCCCGCCCTGCCCTGGCCGGAGACCGACCTGGAGCCCGGTCCGTGGCGGCGTCCCGCCCCCGGCCCGGACGCCTACCCCGACGCGGAGGCGTACGCCGGGGCGGTCACCGACGCGTACCCGGTGGATCAGCGGCACCACGACGCGCCGTGGCCGGCCGACGGATCGCCGGCCGCGCCGCGCGGCCGGCGGGACGAGCCGGGGCCCGGCGACCGCGGCCCGTGGTCCGACGACCGGTCCGACGACGACTACCCCACCGCGCAGATCGCCCCGGTCCGCGACGAGCCCGCGGTCCGCGACGACCTCGCGGTACGCGAGCCCGCGCCCGAACCGCCGGCCGGTCGCCGGTCGAAGGGGCGTCGGCGGGCGAGTGCGGAGCGTCCGCCGACCACCGCGCCGCCGGCCTCCCGGGCGGGCCGCAACCTGCCGGCGGCGATCGGCGTCGGGGCGGCCCTCGGCGCGCTGATCGTGGTGCCGCTCTTCTTCTTCCTGCCGGCGTTCCTGGCCGTGCTCGCCGCCGCGGTGGCGATCGGCAGCTGGGAGATGGCGCGGGCGGTCCGCCGCAGCGGCGCCCACCCGCCGCTGGTGCCGCTGGTCGCCGGCGGCGTGATCATGGTCGGGCTGGCCTGGTTCGCCGGCCCGGACGCGCTCTGCCTCGGGCTGTTGGTCACCGTGCTGGGCACGATGATCTGGCGGCTCGGCGACGGCCCCGGCAACTACCAGCGTGACCTGACCGCGGCCACGCTGATCGCGGTCTACGTGCCCTTCCTCGCCGGCTTCGCGGCCCTGCTCGCGGCCGCGCCCGACGACGGCCACCTGCGGGTGCTGGTCACGCTGGTGGCGGTGGTGCTCTCCGACACCGGTGGCTACGCCGCCGGGGTGGCCTTCGGCAAGCGCCCGATGGCGCCGAAGATCAGCCCGAAGAAGTCGTGGGAGGGCTTCGCCGGCTCGGTCACCGCCGCCGCGGCGGGCAGCGCGCTGCTGCTGTGGCTGCTGTTCGACGTGGCTCCGTGGTGGGGCGCGCTGTTCGGCATGGCGATCTCCTGCGCGGCGGTGCTCGGCGATCTCGGCGAGTCGATGATCAAGCGGGACCTGGGCGTCAAGGACATGAGCAACCTGCTGCCCGGCCACGGCGGCCTGATGGACCGGCTCGACTCGATCCTGTTCGCGGTGCCGACGGCGTACCTGCTGCTGGCGGTGTTCGTGCCGGTGGTGGGCTGAGGGATGGATCACGTCGGCGCCACGCCCCTGACCGGCCGGTCGGGGGCGATTCGGCACCCACGGACAGGTGCGTCCGGCTCGGCGCGTGTCAGACTGGACGCGCCATGACGAGCCTCCCGCTGATCTCCGTAGACCCCGACGCCCGCGGCCGCCGGCCCGCGATGCCTCCCCGTCACCTCGCCGACCTCGACCTGCCCGGCCGGCAGGCGCTCGTCACCGAGCTGGGCGAACCGGCGTTCCGCGCCAAACAGGTGTCGAACCACTACTTCGGCCGGCTGGTCCGGGACCCGGGGCAGATGACCGACCTGCCGGCGGCGACCCGGGAGCGGCTGGCCGGCACGCTGCTGCCCACGCTGCTCACCCCGGTCCGCGAGCTGGCCTGCGACGACGGCGCCACCCGCAAGGCGCTCTGGCGGCTGCACGACGGTTCGCTGGTGGAGAGCGTGCTGATGGGCTACCCGGACCGGGTCACCGTCTGCATCTCCAGCCAGGCCGGCTGCGGCATGGCCTGCCCGTTCTGCGCCACCGGCCAGGCCGGGCTGACCCGCAACCTCTCCACCGCGGAGATCGTCGACCAGGCCGTCTACCTGGCCGGCGTGGCCGCCTCCGGTGCGGTGGCGGGCTCGCCGCCGCGGCTGTCGCACGTGGTGTTCATGGGCATGGGCGAGCCGCTGGCCAACTACGCGCGGGTGGTGGCGGCGATCCGCCGGCTGGTCGCGCCGGCCCCGGAGGGGCTCGGGCTGTCCCAGCGGCACATCACCGTCTCCACGGTCGGGCTGGTCCCGGCCATTCGCCGACTGGCCAGCGAAGACCTTTCCGTGACCCTTGCGTTGTCGCTGCACGCCCCCGATGATGAGCTGCGCGACGAACTCGTCCCGGTCAACCAGCGCTGGAAGGTGTCCGAGGTGCTGGACGCGGCGTGGGGCTACGCGGCCACGACGGGGCGTCGCGTGTCGATCGAATACGCGATGATCAAGGACGTGAACGACCAGCCGTGGCGAGCCGACCTGCTCGGGCGACTGCTGGCGGGCAAGCTGGCACACGTGAACCTGATCCCGCTCAACCCGACTCCGGGCAGCCGCTGGGATGCCAGCCCGAAGCCGGTCGAGCGGGAGTTCGTCCGGCGGTTGCGCGACGCCGGCGTGTCCACCACGGTGCGGGACACCCGGGGGCGCGAGATCGACGGGGCGTGTGGGCAGCTCGCCGCCGCCGAGGACACCGACAGCGACCCCCGCGCGGCAACGGCGTAGCGGTACGAGACCAGGAGACATAGTGGCGAGTCAGGGGCAGCGTTTCCGGCGTAAGGCGCTCCGCCGGGGATACAAGGTCGACGAGGTGGACGCCTTCCTGGACCGGGTCGAGGCGACCCTCGACGGCCAGCCGGTCGGTGCGCCCGTCGCGTCCCAGGAGGTCCACGACGTCGTCTTCCGGGTCCGGTTCAACGGCTACGACGAGTGGCAGGTCGACCTGCACCTCGACCGGGTCGAGCGGCAGCTCGCCGAGCTGGAGGAGCGCGCCGGCGCCCCCGGCGGGCGGGGTGGCGATCCCCGGATGGCCGACCGGCTCGGTCCGCCGATGCGCGACGACCGTGGCCTGTCGCCGGTGCCGCAGCCGCCGATGCCGCCCCGGCAGATGCCGGCCCAGGCCGGCCCGCCCGTCGACCGCTACGGCAACCGTTACGACGAGCCGACCGGCGCGTTCGCCGGCGGGTACGACGGCCCGCGTGGCGGCTACGACGCGCCGCGTGGTCCGGCCGGCCCCGGTCCGGCCGGCCCCGGCCCGATGGGTCCCGGCCCGGGTGCCCCGATCGGGCACGGCGGACCGCCGCCGCGCAGCCTGCCGCCCGGCCCGAGCGGCTACGGCCAGGACGCCGGCCCGGGTGGTTACGGCCAGGACGCCGGCCCGGGCGGCTACGGCCAGGAACCCGGCCCGGGTGGCTACGGTGGCCCGAGTGACCGCTTCGACGGCTTCGAGGCCGGCCGGCACGGTCGGGCCGACATGACCGCGGAGATCCGGATGCCCGAGCGCGACCTGCGTGAGCTGCGCGGGCGCGGTCCGGCCGGCCCGCCGGCGCTGCCGCAGCAGGGCTACGGCCCGCCGGATCCAAGCTACGGCCCACCGGACCAGGGCTACGGTGGCGGCCCCTCGATGACGGGTCCGCCGCTGGTCGGCCCGCCCGCCGCCGGTCCGCCCATGGTGGGTCCGCCGATGGCCGGCCCGCCCGGCAGCGACCTGCACCGGGTCGACCAGATCCGGCGCGGCTTCCAGGTCCGGCGGTTCGGCAGCGGGTACGACCCGGACCAGGTCGACCGGTTCTTCGACACGCTGCTCGGCGGCATGCAGGGGCGCAACGCGATGCCGGTGAACCCGAAGGAACTCGACACGCTGCGTTTCGGGCTGGTGCCCGGCGGCTACTTCGAGGCGGAGGTCGACGCCGCGCTCAAGGACGTGCAGGACATCCTGCTCGGTCGCTGAGCCGCACCCGACGACGAAGGGCCCGCCCCCGAGGGGGCGGGCCCTTCCGCGTACCGCTGGCGCCGGGTGTCAGGACCGCAGGCCGTTGCGGCGCAGCACGGCGTCGCCGATGACGATGGCGAGCAGCAGCGCGGCGATCCCGAACAGCCAGATGTGTTCCACCCGGCCCTCCTCGGTGCCGCAGAGCGCCATCAACACCAGGGCCACCGCCGACACCACCGCCCCGATCCGTCCGGACCTGCGGTGCCCGGGCCTGTGCTGGTCTGGCGCGGTTACCGGCTCGTCTCCTGCCACTGTCGGTCCTTCCCTCGCGATCGGATCTCCGGTTAGTCTGGCACGCCCCGTGCCGGGCCCGGCGCAGGGTCCGACCCGACGGGGGTGGACGACCCGCACGGGCGACCGCCTGACGGCACGACGACGGTCGGATCGGCCCGGGCCGTTGGGCCTGTTCCGCGAGGGCCGGCCGGCACTGTGGGCGTCGCGGGACGGCGACCACACTGTCTCCGGTAGCGTCTTGACGTACGCCTGATGCCTTTTTGAGGGGGACTACGGTGCGAGTGACCGGTACGGGCCACGCCAGCATGCGGATCGACACGCCCGCGGGCAGCATCCTGTGCGACCCGTGGGTCAATCCCGCCTACTTCGCCTCGTGGTTCCCCTTCCCGGACAACTCCCAGCTCGACTGGGCGACGTTGGGTCAGGTCGACTACCTGTACGTGTCGCACCTGCACCGGGACCACTTCGACGCGAAGCACCTGCGGGACTTCGTCTCGAAGGACGCCACCGTCCTGCTGCCCGAGTACCCCACCTCCGAGATGGAGGACGAGCTGCGGGAGCTGGGCTTCACGAAGTTCCTGAAGGCCCCGAACGAGCAGGTCATGGAGCTGCCCGGCGGGCTGAAGATCATGATCCAGGCGTTGACCAGCCCGACCGACGGCCCGATCGGCGACTCGTCGCTCTGGGTCGAGTACGACGGCGTCCGGCTGCTCAACCAGAACGACGCCCGCCCCACCGACCTGACCGTCTTCGCCGAGCTGGGCCACGTGCACGCGCACATGCTCCAGTTCTCCGGCGCGATCTGGTACCCGATGGTCTACGAGCTGCCGCAGGCGGCGAAGACCGCGTTCGGCAAGCAGAAGCGGGACCGGCAGTTCGACCGCACCTGGCGCTACATCGACGACCTGAAGGCCGACCACGTCTTCCCGATCGCCGGTCCGCCCTGCTTCCTCGACGACGAGCTGTGGCAGTTCAACGACATCTTCGGCGACGAGGGCAACATCTTCCCCGACCAGTCGGTCTTCCTGGCGGAGTACGCGAAGGTCGGCGGCGACAACGGCATCGTGCTGCTGCCGGGCAGCGTCACCGAGATCACCACCGAGGGCGCTACCACCACCCACCCGATGCCGGTCGAGGAGTTCTTCGAGAACAAGGTCGCCCACCTGGAGGAGATGCGGGAGCGCAAGCGCGGCGTCATCGAGGCCGAGAAGGCGTCCTGGCGGCACCCGGAGATCGACGTGCTGGCCGAGATGAAGCGCCGGATCGAGCCGCTGCTGGACGAGTCGATCTACCTGGCCAAGGGCGTCGGTGGTCCGGTCCGCTTCGACCTGGTGAGCTACGACGGCGCCGACGTCGAGTCGATCGTGGTGGACTTCCCGGGCAAGGAGGTCCGGCCGTACGCGGACGAGAAGGTCCGCTACCGGTTCCGCACCGAGCGCGCGCTGATCGAGCACCTGTTCCACATCGGCGAGGTCGACTGGGTCAACTCGCTCTTCCTCTCCTGCCGGTTCTCGGCGGCCCGGATCGGTCAGTACAACGAGTTCGTCTACGCGTTCTTCAAGTGTCTCTCCGAGGAGCGCCTCCAGTACGCCGAGGGCTGGTACGACGAGCACGAGCGCGCGGTCGACGCCGAGGACATCACGCTCGACGGCTGGGTGGTGCAGCGGCGGTGCCCACACCTGAAGGCGGACCTGAGCCGGTTCGGCATCGTCGACGGTGACCAGCTCACCTGCCAGTTGCACGGGTGGAAGTTCGACCTGGCCAGCGGTCGCTGCCTGACCAGCGTCGGGCACAAGATCCGCGCCCACCGGGCCGACGAGGAGACGCCGGCACCGGCCGGAGACGCGATCATCTGACGCTTTCGTCCCGCCCGCCGCCCCCGGCACGCGACCATCGTCTCGTGAGGGGGCGGCGTGACGGGTGCGGACAGGGAGCCGGAGTACCGGTTCGGGCGCAGCAGCGAGATGGCGCGGGACGCCTCCCGGGTGGAGGCGTTCAGCGACGCGGTGATTGCCATCGTGCTCACGCTGATGGCGGTCGAGCTGCTCCAGTTCGGCCCGGACGCGCCGGACGACAGAGCGCTGTCGGCCGCGTTGGCGCACGAGTGGCGGGCCTACCTGGCCTACGTGATCACCTTCGCGGTGGTCGGGCAGGTCTGGCTGACCCACCACAACATGTGGCGCTACGTGTGCCGCGTCGACCAGATGCTGCTGGTGTTGAACCTGCTGCTGCTGATGTTCGTGGCGGCCATCCCGTTCACCGCGAACCTGCTCGCGGACAACCTGCGCGGCTCGCCCGGTGACCAGCGGTTGACCGCCGCGCTCTACGTCGGCACGGTGCTCGGCGAGGCGCTCTTCTTCAACCTGAGCTGGTGGTGGGCGCGCCGGCGTGGCCTGCTGCACCCGGATCTCGACCCCCGGCTGGCGCAGGCGGTGGCCCGCCGGTTCCGCCTCGGCCCGCTGCTCTACCTCATCGCGTTCGCGGTGGTGTTCGTCGACCCGATCCTCAGCCTGCTGGCGTACCTGCTGCTGGTTGGCCTCTACGTGATCCGGGGCCCGGGCGACCTCCCACGCGCCGGCCAGGAGGCCGCCTCGTCGTGAGGTGTTAAACGGGGGCCCCGCCTCTACCGCAGGCGTTAACCGGGGGCCCCGCCTTACATGTCGGCGAGGATGCGGCGGGCGGCGTTGTGGCCGGCGGCGCCGATCACGCTGCCCGCCGGGTGGCAGCCGGCGCTGCCCGCGTAGACGCCGTCCACGCCGGTGGCGTACGGCATCCGGTCGGTGAACGAGACCGTGTTGTCGACGTGGTGGATGTGGCCGCCGGTGATGCCGAAGTGGGCCTCGATGCCGGGCGGGGGCAGCGGCACCGCGTCCGCGATCAGGTCACCGGCGCCCGGGGCGTACCGCTCGCAGATCGCGATCAGCCGCTCGACGTACCCGGGCAGCGCCGCGTCCCAGGTGGTGCCGGCCAGCTCGTAGGGGACCGACTGGACGAACAACGCCGACGAGTGGTGCCCGGCGTCGTCCTGCAGTGACGGGTCGACGGTGGTGTGCAGGTACCACTCGATGGTCGGCTCGGCCGGCAGCCGCCCGGCCCGCACGTCGGCCCACATGCCGCGCAGTGCCGCCATCGGCGACTCACCGCCGCCGCCGACCAGCGAGTCGGAACCGGGCAGCAGGTGGATGGTCGAGCCGAACGGGCTCGGCGCGTCGGCCGGCAGGCAGGAGAAACGCGGCAGCCCGGTGAGCGCCAGGTTGAGCTTGAGCGTGGTGCCGGGCCGGCGGACCGCCGCCATCCGCGCGCCCAGCTCCGCCGGGAGCGCGCCGTCGGGCAACAGGTCCATCAGCCGGTACGGGTCACACGCGCCCAGCACCACTGACGCGCCGACCTCCCGACCGTCGGCCAGCACCACGCCCGACGCGGCGCCGGCGGCCAGCGTGATCGCGGTGACCGGGGCGCCGGTGACGATGCGGGCGCCCGCGCCCCGGGCCGCCTCGGCGAACGTGCGCGACACGGTGCCCATGCCGCCCCGGGCGATCATCCAGGTGCCGTCCGCGCCGGGGAGCCGGCACATGTTGTGCACCAGGAAGTTGTGCCCGGTGCCGGGGTCGTCCGGGCCGGCGTTGAGCCCGGACAGCCCGTCGGTGACCGCGTACATGCTGACCAGCAGTTCGGAGCGGAAGTCGAAGCGGGCCAGGTGGTCGGCGACCGAGCCGCGGACCAGGTCGACGAAGACCTGTCGCAGGGCCGGCCGGACGTAGCGTTCGGCGGTCTCCTCGACCGGCAGCGGCTCGGCCAGCCACGCCGGCGCCAGGTCCTCGCGGAGCTGGGCCAGCTCGGCCTGGAGCGCGTCGTCGGCCGCCACGTCCGCCGCCGAGAACATCTCGGTGAGCTGCCGCCGGGTGGCCGCGGTGTCGCTGCCGAAGAGGAGGTACGGCGAGCCGGGGCCGCCCGGGGTGGGCAGGAAGTAGTGCGGGTCGCGGCGCAGCACCGGGATGGTCACGTCGAGCGTGGCGAGCAGCTCCGGCGGCATCAGCCCGAGCAGGTACGACCCGGTGGAGTGGCGCAGCCCGGGCACCTTCGGGAACGGGTTCTCGGTGCGGGTGGCGCCGCCCAGCGTGTCGGCCGCTTCCAGCACCAGCACGTCGAGGCCGGCGCGGGCCAGCAGGATCGCCGAGACCAGGCCGTTGTGCCCGGAGCCGACCACGACGACGTCGGCGCGTGCCGGCAGCTCAGTCCCGTCATTCATGGGACCGGAGCCTACTGCCGGGCGGTCCCCGGCGGGAGGGTTCGCGGCCGGGCGCTACGGTGGCCGGCATGCCCGAGGCTGTCCAGTTCGCGCTCCTGGCCGTGCTCGTCGTCCTGCTCCTGCTCTGGTTGGTGCTCCGACGGGCCGCCGGCCGCCCCCGCGACCTGGTCGCCCCGGACCCGGCCGCCGGCGGCGGGCAGGGCGAGGTGCTCCGCCTGGCCCGGGAGGGGCGGACGGTGGAGGCGGTCAAGCTGCTCCGCCAGCAGACCGGGCTGCCGCTGCTGGAGGCGAAGCAGGCGGTGGACGCCCTGCGGGCGGGCGGCACGCTGCCGGCCCGAAACGCCGGTGTCGAGGTCGACCCCGGGCTGCGGGCCGAGGCGACCCGGCTCGCCCGCGCCGGGAAGAAGATCCACGCGATCAAGCTGGTGCGGGAGCACACGAACTGGTCGCTGGCCGAGGCGAAGCGCTACGTCGAGCGCCTCTGACGTCACGTCGCGTTCACCGGGCGGCGGCAGCGGTCGATGCCGCAGGGGGTCTACCGTCGGCCGAGAGCCCTCGTCTCCGGGAGGTCGTCAGATGGATCGTCGTACCGTCCTGCGCTCCGCCGTCGCCGTCGCCGGGGGCACCGCCTTCGCCGGCAGTCTCTGGGCCGCCGCCGCGCCGGCCGCACCCGCCCAGCCCGGCCCCGGCCCCTACGGCGACCTGCTGGCCGCCGACACCAACGGCCTCCAGTTGCCGGCCGGCTTCACCAGTCGGGTGATCGCCCGTTCCGGCCAGCGGGTCGCCGGCACCTCGTACTCCTGGCACCCGGCGCCGGACGGCGGGGCGTGCTTCCCGGCCGGCGACGGCTGGATCTACGTCTCCAACTCGGAGGTGCCGCTGGTCGGCGGCGCCTCGGCGGTGCGGTTCGCGGCCGACGGCGCGATCGTCGCCGCGTACCGGATCCTCGGCGGCACCAACACCAACTGCGCCGGCGGCCCCACCCCGTGGGGGACCTGGCTCTCCTGCGAGGAGGTGCCGCTGGGCCGGGTGTTCGAGACGTGGCCGGACGGCGGCCGGGCCGGCGAGGAGCGGACCCGGATGGGCCGCTTCAAGCACGAGGCGGCGGCCTGCGACCCGGTCCGGCGGGTGGTCTACCTGACCGAGGACGAGCCGGACGGCTGCTTCTACCGCTTCGTGCCGGACACCTGGGGCGACCTGCGCACCGGTCGGGTCCAGGTGCTCTGCGCCCCGGACGACCCGGTGGCCGGCCCGGTGACCTGGCGGGACCTGCCCGACCGGGACGGTTTCCCGGTGCCCACCCGCCACCAGGTGGGCGCCGCGAAGTCGTTCGCCGGCGGTGAGGGCTGCTGGTACGCGGACGACACCTGCTGGTTCACCACGAAGGGCGACAACCGGGTGTGGGCGTACGACGCGGCGCGGCAGCGGCTGGACCTCGCGTACGACGACTCGCTGGTGGAGGCCGGTGCGCCGCCGCTGACCGGGGTGGACAACCTCACCGGCACCGCGGGCGGTGACCTCTATGTGGCCGAGGACGGCGGCAACATGGAGATCAACATGATCACGCCGGCCGGCGTGGTGACGCCGTTCCTGCGGCTGCTCGGGCAGCCCGGGTCGGAACTCACCGGCCCGGCGTTCGCCCCGGACGGCAGCCGGCTCTACTTCTCCTCGCAGCGCGGCACCAGCGGCGCGAAGGCCGGCACCGGCGGCATCACGTACGAGGTGCGCGGCCCGTTCCGGCGCTGACCGGGGCCGGTCAGGCGCGGGCCGCCTCCCGGGCGGCCCGCCACCGGCTCAACGCCAGCGTGGCCGAGTAGCCGGCCAGCACGATCACGTGGAACAGGTAGAGCCAGAGCAGCACCGCCACCCCGCCGCCGATCTCGTCGAACCCGCCGAACGGCACGCCCAGGTTCAGCGGCAGCGAGCAGAACAGCACGAAACCGTGCAGGAAGCCGGAGAGGTTCGCGGCGGTGAACGAGCCCATGCCGAGCGTGGCGAGCCAGTCCGGGGAGGCCGGGCCGACCACCCGGAACACCCACACCAGCACCGGCGTGAGCACCAGCCACACCGCCAGGAACGACAGCACCACGCCGAGCGCGCCGATCCAGCCGCCCTGCCGGACCAGCCGGGTGGTCAGCGGCAGCGCCAGCAGGATCGACAGCAGCAGCGCCGGGGCGGGCGCGAGCAGCGGCAGCAGCAGCAGCCGGCCGCGCCAGCCGACCAGCGCGCCGGACTCGGCGCGCGGCTCGGCCACCGAGACGAACGCCCGGCGCAGCCCCTCGCCGTAGAGCGAGGCCGGCAGCAGCGAGGCCAGCGCCAGCAGCGGGGTCAGCCCCAGGCCGGCCTCGACCAGCGCGGCCACCGCCCGGTGCGCGCCGATCTCGGTGGGCAGCGTCTCGATGGCGTACGAGGTGAGCCGGCGTACCCGGTCGGCGCCGGCGAGCAGCCCGGTGAGCCAGATCGCCAGCAGCGCCACCGGCACCACGGCGATCGCGCCGTAGAAGGTGATCGCGGCGGCGTGCAGCGACAGGTCCCGGCCACGGACCGGCCGGAACGCCGCCGAGGTGATCCGTTTCGTGCGCTGCCAGCCGTCGCCCATCGCCCCCTCGTTCCCCGTGCGGTCGCCGGCCACGCATTACGATCCGGCGTCATGATGATCGCCTCGACCGAGCGGCTCGTGGTCCGGGACTGGACCGAGTCACCCGACGACCTCGCCCGGGTCTACGACATCTACTCCCGCGAGGAGGTGATGCGCTGGCTGGGCGGCGGCAAGGGGCGGATGACCGACCCGGCCGAGGCGCAGGACCGGGTGCGCTTGTGGCGCGAGCGCAACGCGCCGTACGCCGGTCGGTGGGGCCTGTGGGCGATCGAACCGCGCGCGGCGGGCTGCGCGGCCGGCAGCGTGCTGCTCAAGCCGCTGCCCGGCCGGGACGGCGTCACGCCGACCGACGACCTCGAGGTGGGCTGGCACCTGCACCCCGACGCCCAGGGTCACGGCTACGCCACCGAGGCCGCCCGGGCGGTGCTGGCACGGGAGTTCGCCGCCGGCGCCGCACGGGTGTACGCGGTGGTGATGGCCGGCAACGACCCGTCCATGGCGGTGGCGAGACGACTCGGCATGACCCACGTCGGCACCCGCACCGACTGGTACGGCGGCGCCGAACTGGAGACGTTCGTCCTGGACCGCCCCGCCTAACGGCGCCGCGATCCTCGGATGAACTGATCGACCGCGGTCTCCACGATCCCGTCGAGCAGTGCCGGCGCCACCAGGTTGCCGTTGACGAGGGTGGCGATGCCCTGCAGGGTCGCGAACAGCACGACGCCCGCGCGCGGCGAGTCGCCGGGCTCCAGCACGCCCTGTGCCTGTCCCTGCCTGATCAGGGAGTCCATCAGCCCGAACGGCGCGGCGGCGGCCGCCACGAGCTGTTCGGCGCCGTCACGGTGCTTGCCGGTGAACATCAGTTCGAGCAGTGCGGCGTCCTCGGTGGCGAATCTCAGGTAGGCCGCCGCGACCGCGTGCAGGCGCGGCCCGAACTCGTCTCCCGCGGCGTCCAGCGCCGCGCGTAGCTCCGCGTCGAGGCGGGCGAACCCGGCCTCGGCGAGCGCGTCGAGCAGCGCCTGACGGTCCGGGAAGTGCCGGCGGGGGGCGGCGTGGCTGACGCCGGCCTCGCGGGCCAGTTCGCGTAGCGAGAGCTGACCCGCGCCGTGCTGACGCAGGCTGCGCTCGGCGGCGGCGAGCAGCGTCGTGCGAAGACTTCCGTGATGGTACGCGGGCACGGGCTCATCCTAGCCGGATGTTGCCATTGACAGCATTGTTGTCGCTGCCTACATTGTTTCTCATGACAACATTCGCAGTCGCACAGCTCCCCGCCATGACCGGCCGCACCGTCGTCGTGACCGGGGCGAACAGCGGCATCGGACGCGCCACCGCCCGCGCGCTCGCCGCCAGGGGCGCCCGCGTCGTGCTCGCGGTCCGCGACCTCGTCAAGGGGCGGGCCGCCGCCGCGACCATGACCGGCGAGGTCGACGTGCGGCGGCTCGACCTCGCCGACCTTGCCTCGATCCACGCGTTCGCCGAGGACGTCACCGACCCGATCGACGTGTTGGTCAACAATGCCGGCCTGATGATCCCTCCGCTCGGGCGCACCGTCGACGGGTTCGAGCTGCAGATCGGCACCAACCATCTCGGGCACTTCGCGCTCACCAACCTGCTGCTGCCACGGATCCGGCAGCGGGTCGTCACCGTCTCCTCCAACGGGCACCGGGCCGGCCGCATCGACCTCGACGACCTCAACTGGGAGCGTCGGCCCTACCGGGCGTTCCCCGCCTATGCGCAGTCCAAGCTGGCGAACCTGCTGTTCACCGCGGAACTGCACCGCCGCCTCACCGAGGCCGCCTCGCCGGTCCTCGCGACCGCCGCGCACCCCGGCATGGCAGCCACCGGTCTCCTCGCCCATCTCGACGACGAGCAGTCCCTGCTCCACCGGTTCCGTACGGCCATCAGCACCCGCCTGTCGCAGAGCGACGAGGACGGCGCGCTGCCCACGCTCTACGCGGCGGTCGCGGACGTTCCCGGCGGCAGCTACGCCGGCCCCGGCGGCTTCCTCGAGGGACGCGGGGCCCCCAAGCTGGTCGGCCGGTCGAGAACCGCCCGGGACGGCACGCTCGCCCGTCGCCTGTGGGCCCGCTCCGAGGAGCTGACCGGCGTCAGGTTCCCGTTGGCCACGGCGCGGTAGGCCGGAGGGGCAGGCAGCGGTACGTCGTCTCACCCCAGCCCGTACGTTGGCAGTTCGCCGCCGGACTCCTACGGTGGTGGGGACACGGGGAGGTGCGGCTTGGTCGACGGCGGCGATGCGGCGCGTTGGCTGCAACTCCACGCCCCCCGTGGCGGGCCGGACGAGTTGGCGCTCCTGGTGACCCGGGCCGCGCCGGCCGTCGGCGCCACCGAGATCGTGATCTACCTGGCCGACTACACGCAGTCGTCACTCGTACCCCTGCTCGGCGCGGGCCAGACCCGGGACGAGCTGATGATCGAGACGACCCTGGCCGGCCGGGCGTTCACCAGCGTCGAGGTGCAGCGCGCCACCGACAATCCGGATCGGCTCTGGGTGCCCCTGCTGCTCGGCTGCGAACGGCTGGGCGTGCTGGAGGTCGTCTCACCGGCCGCCGGCGACCCCGCGCTGGACCGGCCGGCCTGGGAGATCGCGGTCAACGTCGCCCAGCTCCTGGTGAACCGCCGGCTCTACGGCGACGTCGTCGAACGGATGCGCCGCCGCCTGCCGATGCAGGTCGCCGCCGAGATCGTCTGGGGGCTGCTGCCGCCGCTGACGTTCGCCACCGACGACCTGGTGATCACCGCCATCCTCGAACCGTGCTACGACGTCGGCGGGGACATCTTCGACTACGCGCTCAACGACGACGTGCTCAGCGTCGGGCTCTTCGACACCTGCGGGCACGGCATCAAGGCGAGCGCGCTGGCCTCACTCGTGGTCAGCGCGTACCGCAACGCCCGACGCACCGGTCTCGACCTGATCGACACGGCGATCAGCATCGACAGGTGGGTGCGCTCCGAGCACCCGAACTACTTCGCCACCGCGCTGCTCGCCGAGCTCGACCGGCGGACCGGCCGCCTCAGGATCATCAACGCCGGCCACCCCGGCGCCCTGCTGCTGCGGGACGGCAAGGCCATCCGGGCACTGCCCGGGCCGACCGCCCTGCCGCTCGGCCTGGGCCACCTGTCGGGGAAGCGCCCGCGGGTGCACGAGGAGGCGCTGCACCCGGGCGACCGCGTCCTCGCCTACACCGACGGCATCACCGACGCGCGCGGCGACGACGGGGAACGGTTCGGGCGGGACCGGCTGGTCGACTTCGTCGAGCGTGCCCTCAACGACGCGCTGCCCAGCCCGGAGACGATGCGTCGCCTGGTGCGGGCCGTCCTCACGTACCAGCAGGACCAGCTCGACGACGACGCCACCGCCCTGTTCCTGGAGTGGCAGCCGCCGCACCCGCCGTGGGGGCACCTGGAGCACGTCACCGCACCCGACAGCCGCGATCACCCCGGGCCGGTGGCCGCGTCCGAGGTCTAACGGCCCCGGGCCGGCCATGGCCGGGTCCAGCCGATGAACCGGGCGAAGTACTCGGCCGGGTCGATCGGGCCGAGGTCCAGGTGCAGCGCGTCGGCGATCGCGTCGTGCATCAGCACGCAGAGATAGACGGCCAGGCCGGCGTGGTCGTGCGCGTACTCCCGGCGTAGCCGGAGCTTCGCCGGCGGGCACGGCCACGGCGCGGCGCACGCCCGGCACCGCCAGGCCGGTCGGGTCGCGACGTGCCGGGCCAGGACGTCCGGGCCGGGCGCGACGGCGGTCACCGCCCGGCGTCCCGGCGGGGTACGCGGAATTTCCTCGTTCATGCCCTGCTCCTTCCTCGCGCCTGTTCACACTCTGGTGTGGACGCGACTACGGTCGGAAGGCGGCGGGTGCCCTCAGCCCGGCTGTGCCGATCGACGGGCGAGATGTGGTGGAGGTGTGATGGACGGCGATCCGGTGTCGACGCTGGAGTTCCTCGGGGCGGAGTTGCGCCGGGCCCGCCGGGAGCGTGGGCTCAGCCAGGATGACCTGGCCCAGCGGATCAACTATTCGGCGTCGCTGGTCGGCATGGGGGAGATCGGCCATCGCACGCCCTCGCAGGACTTCGTGGCCCGGGCTGACGCCGCGCTGGAGGCCGGCGGGCTCTTCGGGCGGCTGCTCGTGCTGGTGCGCGCCGACGCCGCGCCGCCGTGGCTCCGCGAGTGGATCAGCGTGGAGCGGGAGGCCACGCTGATCCGCTGGTTCGAGCCGTCGCTCGTGCCCGGCCTGGTGCAGACCGAGGCGTACGCCCGGGCGGTGCTGCGCGGCGGCCGGATGTTGCGGGAGAGTGAGGTCGAGCAGCGGATCACCTCCCGGATGGAGCGGCAGGCGATCCTGGGTCGGGAGACACCGCCGGAGGTGGTCGCCGTGGTCGACGAGGCGGTGCTGCGCCGGGCGGTGGGGGAGCCGGCGGTGATGGTGGAGCAGTTCGAGCACCTGCTGCGGGTGACCGAGCAGCCGCACGTCACCGTGCACGTCGTTCCCGCCGACGCCGGCATGCACGCCGGCCTGGCCGGCCCGTTCATCCTGGCCCGCACACCGGACGGCGGCGAGGTGGCACACCTGGATAACGCGCTGCGGGCACATGTCACCGACCGGCCGGACGACGTGGATAATCTTCGCCGCAGGTGGGAGAGCCTGCGGGGCGAGGCGTTGCCCCGCCGGGCCTCCCGGGAGCTGATCCGGGAGTTGGCGAAGTCATGGACCTGACCGGCGCGGTCTGGCGTATTTCCACCCGCAGCGACAACGGCGGTTCCACCTGCGTCGAGGTGGCCACCAACCTGCCGCACGTGGTCGGGGTGCGGGACAGCACGGACCGCCACGGCCCGGTGCTCCATTTCCACCCCACGGCCTGGACCGCCTTCCTCCCCTTCATCCGCACCCCACCTCGGGATTGATCATGAAGTTGGCGGCGACATATCGGACGGCCGGCACCGCCAACTTCATGATCACGGGCGATCGGGTGCGCTCCGGTGGGGTGTGTCCCCGGCCTGAGCGCACTGGGTGTGCGAGTGCGGGCTGTCGGAACAGAAAGAGTGGCCCCATGTCGACCGATGCGGAGCGGGATCCGGAATGGCCGGGCGCGACTCACGTGCCGGCCGACGAGCTCGCGCGTCGTCAGGGTGTGGAGCCGGTCGCCGGTCTTGAGCAACTGGCCCGTCCCGAGCTGTTCGAGTCCGACGACGAGTTGGACCGTTTCCTGGCCGACCTTTACGCCTCGCGGCGCGATGGCGTCATCCTTGCGCGGGCCGTGACGGACAGCGTGTGCGATCAGGGCGGCGCGGGACAGCGCCGCTAGGGTGGGTGATAGCACGATTACCCGCTGAGGGGGTGAGCCCGATGGCCCAGGCCGCATTCGCGCCCGAGCCGGCACCGCAGCCCGCCGAGCCGTCGTTCGACGTGCTCCGCTGGCACGACGAGCCGTGGACCGCGCAGCTCGCTCTCGATCTCCTACCGGAGACCAACGGCCCGAAGGTCGAGGTCCTGAGCGGAAGCGTGATCGTGACACCACATGCCGGCATCGACCATCAGTCGGTCGAACGTGAGTTGCCCTACCTGTTGCACCGCGCCGCTCGCCGGGCTGGCCTGTGGGTCTACCCGGAGATCAACTTGATGTCCGGCAAGGACCTGTTCATCCCGGACATCGCGGTGCTGCGCTCGTCGGGTGGAGGGCGGTCCGCGGTCGACATCGGCCAAGCCGTACTCCTCGGGGAGATCGTGTCGCCCGGTAACCGGCGCAAGGACGTGATCGACCGGCCGCGGGAGTACGCCGCCGCCGGCGTGCCGTACTTCCTCCGGGTCGACCTGCGTAACCGGGTGCCGGCGCTCGTGCTCTACGAGTTGGCCGACGGCGAGTACCGCCCGCTGGCCGCCGCGGCTGCGGGGACCATGTTCGTGATGCGGCAGCCGTTCGAGTTCAGCCTCGACCCGGCGGACCTTCTCGACGAGGAGGCACCGGGTTCCGAAAACGACGCATGATCGACACCGGCTCGGCGAGGTGGCGGTGTCGGGAGCGCTCGGAGGGCACCACCTCGGGGAAGTGGAGTCGATCGAGAGGCCGAACGAGAACGGGTGACGCGCTGGGGAACAATGGGCGGGTGACCACTCCCCGAGACCTCGTGCTGCTCGGCTCGACCGGCTCCATCGGCACCCAGGCCATCGACATCGTCAAGCGCAACCCCGACCGGTTCCGGGTGGTCGCGCTCGGCGCCGGCGGCGGCAACGTGGCGCTGCTGGCCGCGCAGGCGCTGGAGCTGGGCGTGGCGGCGGTCGGGGTGGCGCGGGCCTCCGCCGCGCAGGATCTCCAGCTCGCGTTCTACGCCGAGGCGAGCCGGCGCGGCTGGGCCTCCGGCGACTTCAAGCTTCCCAAGATCGTGGCCGGGCCGGACGCGATGACCGAGCTGGCGCAGTGGCCGTGCGACGTCGTGCTCAACGGCGTGGTCGGCTCGCTGGGCCTGCCGCCGACGCTGGCCGCGCTGCGCGCCGGGCGTACCCTCGCGCTGGCCAACAAGGAGTCGCTGGTGGCCGGCGGCCCGCTGGTGAAGGCCGCGGTGACCCGACCGGGGCAGATCGTGCCGGTCGACTCGGAGCACTCGGCGTTGGCGCAGTGCCTGCGCGGCGGCGCCCGGGGCGAGGTCCGCCGGCTCGTGGTCACCGCCAGCGGCGGGCCGTTCCGGGGCCGGCGGCGCGACGAGTTGACCGCTGTCACGCCGGAGCAGGCGCTGGCGCACCCGACTTGGAACATGGGCCCGGTCGTCACGATCAACTCCGCCACCATGGTCAACAAGGCGCTGGAGGTCATCGAGGCGCACGAGCTGTTCGACGTGCCGTACGCCGACATCGAGGTGATGGTCCACCCGCAGTCGGTGATCCACTCGATGGTCGAGTTCGTCGACGGCTCCACGCTCGCCCAGGCCAGCCCGCCGGACATGCGGCTGCCCATCGCGCTCGGCATCGGCTGGCCGGACCGGGTGCCCGAGGCGGCCGCCGCGGTCGACTGGACGGCGGCGCACACCTGGGAGTTCGCCCCGCTCGACGACGCCGCGTTCCCGGCCGTGGCGCTGGCCAAGGCCGCCGGTGAGGCGGGGCGGTGCCGGCCGGCGATCTACAACGCGGCGAACGAGGAGTGCGTGGCGGCGTTCGTGGCGGGGCGGCTGCCGTTCCTCGGCATCGTGGACACCCTCCAACGGGTGCTGGAGGACGCTCCCGACTTCGACGAACCAGGTACCGTCGAGGACGTGCTCGCCGCCGAGTCGTGGGCACGGGCGCACGCCCAGGAGATCATCGTCGGGTCGGTGGAAGGAGCTCGATGAGCTATCTGCTCGGGGTGGTGCTGTTCGCCCTGGCGATCCTCATCTCGGTGAGCCTGCACGAGGCGGGGCACATGGTGACCGCCAAGGCGTTCGGGATGAAGGTCACCCGCTACTTCGTCGGCTTCGGGCCGACACTCTGGTCGTTCCGGCGGGGCGAGACGGAGTACGGCGTCAAGGGCATCCCGCTCGGCGGCTTCTGCAAGATCGTCGGCATGACCCCCCAGGACGACGACGTCGAGCCCGGGGACGAGAAGCGCGCCATGTGGCGCTACCCGGTGTGGAAGCGGACGATCGTGATGTCCGCCGGCTCCGCGATGCACTTCGCCATCGCGCTGGTCGCGCTCTGGATCATCGCGGTCTCCGCCGGCCTGCCGAACCCGAAGTTCCCCACCACCGAGGCCGGGTTCCGGGCCGAGCCGGCGGTGATCGCGCTCACCCCCTGCGTGGTCGTGGAGAACGCCCCCCGCGCCTGCACCGCCTCCGACCCGGCCAGCCCGGCCGGCAAGGCCCAGCTCAAGGACGGCGACCGGATCACCGCGGTGAACGGCCGGCCCGTCTCCACCTGGGGCGACATGCTGGACGTGGTCCGGGGCACGCAGCCCGGCCCGGCCACCGTCGCCTACCTGCGCGACGGCACCCCGGCCACCGCCACCGTCGACCTGGCCTCGGTGCAGCGCCCGCCGCTGGACGACCCGAAGGGCGCCACCTCGGCGGTCTCCGCGATGGGCGTCGCGCTGCGGCCCAGCACCCCGACCCGGGTGGAGTACGGTCCGGTCGCCGCGTTCGGCGCCACCGCCGACTTCACCGGCAACATGGCGGTGCAGACCGCGCACGCCATGCAGCGCATCCCGCAGAAGGTGCCGGCGTTGTGGAACGCGATCACCGGCGCGGAGCGCGACGTGGACACCCCGATCAGCGTGGTCGGCGCCAGCCGGCTCGGCGGCGAGGCCGTGGAGAACAACGCCTGGCTGGTGTTCTTCATGCTCTTCGTGTCGCTGAACTTCTTCATCGGCGTGTTCAACCTGCTGCCGTTGCTCCCGCTGGACGGCGGCCACATCGCCATCGCCTGGTTCGAGCGGGCCCGGTCCTGGCTCTACGCCCGGATCGGCCGCACCGACCCGGGCCGCGTCGACTACCTGAAGCTCATGCCCCTCACGTACGCGGTGATCCTGGTCGGTGGCGTGTTCACGCTGCTGACCGTGACCGCGGACGTGGTCAACCCGATCACGCTCTTCTCAAGGTGAGTGCCTGAAGTGACAGCTGTCAGTCTCGGTATGCCCCCCGTACCGCCGCCGCCGCTGGCCCCGCGCCGGGCCAGCCGCCAGATCATGGTCGGCTCGGTGCCGGTCGGTGGTGGCGCGCCGGTGTCGGTGCAGTCCATGACCACCACCCTCACCGCCGACGTCAACGCCACGCTCCAGCAGATCGCCGAGCTGACCGCCTCCGGCTGCCAGATCGTGCGGGTCGCCGTGCCGTCGCAGGACGACGTCGAGGCGCTGCCGGCGATCGCGAAGAAGTCGCAGATCCCGGTGATCGCCGACATCCACTTCCAGCCGAAGTACGTCTTCGCCGCGATCGACGCGGGTTGCGCCGCGGTGCGGGTGAACCCGGGCAACATCCGGCAGTTCGACGACAAGGTCAAGGAGATCGCCCGGGCCGCCGGCGACGCGGGCGTGCCGATCCGGATCGGCGTGAACGCCGGCTCGCTGGACAAGCGCCTGCTGGCCAAGTACGGCCGGGCCACCGCCGAGGCGCTCGTCGAGTCGGCGCTGTGGGAGTGCTCGCTGTTCGAGGAGCACGGCTTCCGGGACATCAAGATCTCGGTCAAGCACAACGACCCGGTGGTGATGATCCGCGCCTACCGGCTGCTCGCCGAGAAGTGCGACTACCCGCTGCACCTGGGCGTCACCGAGGCCGGCCCGGCGTTCCAGGGCACCATCAAGTCGGCGGTCGCGTTCGGCGCGCTGCTGGCCGAGGGGATCGGCGACACGATCCGGGTCTCGCTCTCCGCCCCGCCGGTCGAGGAGATCAAGGTCGGCAACGCGATCCTGGAGTCGCTGGGCCTGCGTGAGCGTGGCCTGGAGATCGTCTCCTGCCCGTCCTGCGGGCGGGCCCAGGTCGACGTCTACAAGCTGGCCGAGGAGGTCACCGCCGGCCTGGAGGGGCTGCCGGTGCCGCTGCGCGTCGCGGTCATGGGCTGCGTGGTGAACGGTCCGGGTGAGGCCCGCGAGGCCGACCTGGGTGTGGCGTCCGGCAACGGCAAGGGCCAGATCTTCGTCAAGGGCAAGGTCGTCAAGACCGTGCCCGAGGCGCAGATCGTGGAGACGCTGATCGAGGAGGCGCTGCGGATCGCCGACGAGATGGGCGCCGAACTCCCCGAGGAGCTGCGCGAGCTGGTGCCCGGCGGCGCCACCGTCACCGTGCACTGACCCACCTGCCCCACCCTCGCCACCTCGCTGTTTCACGGAAAGAGTGGCTATGGCGGGCGGAATGGCCACGCTTTCCGTGAGCTTGTCTCATCCTGTTTGTGCTGGTCGGGGGGTCTTGACGTGGTGGTGTGAGGTGTTTTCTGGCTGGTCGGTGGGGTGTTGATCTTTTGGTT